>JADJNC010000008.1 GCA_016709335.1 Candidatus Propionivibrio dominans
AATGTCTAACAAACTCCCGCCGGCTCGCCGGCTGTTTCGCAAAAATTTGGTGCTGACGGAACGGCGGGAAAACCTTGGCCCCCTATTTGGCAAAGGTTGTAGCGAATCAGTGTCAATCACGGAGCAGTTGCTTTGAAATGGCTGTAACCTTTGCGCAGCAAGGCTTACAGCGGAAAAACGTAGTCAACATATTTTTCTGGCTTGGTTGCACTTTAGCTGTTCCTGGCGTTTCCCGCGAAATGTCCCGGTGCGTACCCGAGTTGTTCGATCAGATCGTCGGCATCGCGCAGAAACTGGCGATCGCCGATCACCGCGGCATTGTGCCGGACGAGGTCGGCGAGGTCGGGGGGCAGGTGCTCTGCCGTCGGCATCGAACTTCCGCCGACCAGCACCGGGATCACACGCAGGCCGGCCGCCAGGGCAGCGGCAATCTCGCGGCGCACCAGATCGTCCGTAGCTTCCAGCCGACGGCGTCCGCTCGTGTCCCGCACATCGAGCCAGTGCGGCCCGATCACCGCCAGAACGATGTCCACTTTGGCCAGGCTGTCGGTGATGAAGTGATCGAAGTCCTCGCCGGCCGGGATCGACTCCAGATCGAGGAACACCCGCTCGGCGCCGAGTTGTTCCACCAGCCGGTCATGGAGCCGTCCGACCTGGGGCCCGCTGTCGGCGCGCCGGTAACTGATGAAGACGCCGCGCAGCTCGATGCGGCGGGGACCGGGCAACAGCGCGAGCAGGGTCCACGCCAGCAGCAGTCCGTCGACCAGCAGGAGCAGTGCCCACCACACCGGCTGCTGGCGCAGGCGGGTGAGCAGGTCTTCGCCGAGGGGCTGCCCATCCTTGGATACCCAGGCATTGCCGCCCACCGCCAGGTCGGCCCCGTCGGCCCGCAAGGCCAGCGAGCGCACACGGACTGAAGCCGGTGCCGCAGGACAGTCACCGCTGGCCAGACGCCCGGCGGCCCGCCACAAAAGACTCTCCGCTGTGGCGCCACAGGCCAGAAAGGCCGCCGCTCCGGGAACCGCTTCGAGTCCGACGGCCGCCACCGCCAGGCCGCCGCCGTCACGCCCGGTAAAGGCCCCGAAGGTCAGCGCAGCGGCGGGCAAGGGCTGCTGCTCGGGCAGCGTCATTATTGCTCGCCATTTGGCGTCGGCCGGCACCAGCAGCTTGACCGGCAAAGTTCCCGGAAGAACCAGTTCGGTTTCGCCCAGACGCAGTATCTTGCGCGGCGCGTGGGCGTCGCCGGTCCAGGGGAGGGACAGGCTGACGGACAGTGGCGCTCCATGCGAAACCACTTCCAGACGAGCCTGACGCACGGTTGCACCGGCCAGCACGCGTAGCAGCAGTGCGTCGGGGATCCGACCGGAGGAGGCAGCCATGACCTCGAAACGCGACATGCTTTCGGCTCCGATCCCCGGCTCGGCGCGGGTGATCCAGCTCGCTGGCGCATCGCCGTCCGGCGCCGCGATACCCACACGGCGCAAAAGTTCGAGTGTTTCCGGCGCCAGGCGAGCCTGGTCAAAGCGCAGGTCGAGGCTTCCTTCACGACCCGAGGTATAGGTGATGAAGGACTCATCGCCGGCCAATCCGCGCAGGGTGATGGCCTGTCCGGGTAGCGCCTTCAGCGCGCCGATGGAATCAAGATTGATGCTGCTGCGCGGCGAGGTCAGAGCGAACTGGCCAGCCAGGGCCAACAGCAGCAGTCCCGCGGCCCACGGCCAGAGGGCACGCAGTTCACGCAGCCAGCGGTAACGGAGTAGCGAAGCGAACATCGTTTCAGCGGGTGACTTCAACCGTCCAGGCCGACCAGGCGGCGACCCAGTCGCCACCGTCCTGGGCACTCAGCCAGGCGCGAACCTGCATCAGGTGCTGACCCAGGGAAGCCTGCCGGTTGGTATCGGTGCCGTCCCAGGTCCGTGCCTCCTGCCGACCGACCCAGGTGCCGGCGGCGACACCGCCTTGCAGCGGGATCGAGCGCGCCAGTTGAACCTGCAGATCGCCGTCACGATTGACCACGCGCAGTACTTCGGCTGACACCCGGTTGAAGTCGGAACGTGAATAGAAACTGAAACGGGCGCTTTGCTTCTTGCCGAGACTCACCGTGCCGGGTGTGAAATCAACCTGGTCGATGGCCACCGACCCCACTGCCCTCGGTCCGGCGCCCAGGCCAAACACATTGATCCGGCCGAGTTCCGGTGCACCGGGCTGGTCCTTTACCGCACGAACCAGGAACAGGGCAGGGCTTAGCTTGTCCCCCAACTGGGCGGGCAACTGCAATTTGAGCAGGTTGTGTTCGCTGCCGCCGCGCAGAGGAAGAACCACCGGTTCGCGGCCCTCGACATGGATTTCCAGCGTAGCCAGAGTGCCCGGTTCCGCCTGGTAGTCAATGACCAGAGGCCAGCCGCCCCGGACAAATCCGCGTACCGGGATGCAGGCCATGCTGAAAGCGTTTTCGAACTGCGGACCGTCCTCGAACAGACGCTCCGGAACTTGGGATTTCCCGAGATGCCGGAACAGCTCGCCGAGATCGAAAGACAAGCCGACTCCGACATTGCCTCGGGAACCGCGGTCTTTGTCGCGAGCGCGTCCGGTTTCTTCGGATGGAGAATAATCACTTTCGGAACTACTGTCGCTACGCCCATAAGCTTCTCTTTCCCCGGACGGGGATCGTTGGCCACCCCCGCCACCGAATGGGAAACCGCCAATGGAGAAGGAGAAGCTTCCGCCCGGGGTCGGACTGGAATCGGTGGTAGCCACTCGTTCAACCTGGCAGGCGGGAGTAATTCTCGAGTTGTCTGCCGTTTGCGCCGCCACCCCGCCAGCGCTCACCACCTGAAGCAGGATGAGGGGGAACAAGTAATCTTGCTGGCTTTTCATGGGCGTCTCCTCGATGAACAATCTGTCACGCCGCGCATCAGGGTCGCCAAGTGTGAAGGAATACAAGACGAAATGCTGTCCTCATGCATTGAATAGGAAAGGCAAAGCGGCAAAAAGTTCTCCCGGCGCGGGCTGTAATCCCTGCCCGATCGACGGTCCGCGTAGCTTTGGAAAAATCAGTAGGAGAACTCGGCAGGGATCAACAAGGATGTAAGCAATGAAATTAACATTGGCCATTGGCCGCATGCAATAATTCTGGTTCGAAACCCGGAATCAGCTATTTCTCAAACCAACGACGGAGAACCAAGATGCGTAATCATGTCCCCAGCGTCACTTTCAAAACCCGTGTACGCAACGATGCTCTCGGTGGGCCAAACCCCTTCGAGTGGAAAGATCTGAGCAGTGATGAGATCTTCAAGGGCAAGAATGTCGTCGTGTTCTCGCTACCCGGCGCATTCACCCCGACCTGCTCGACGTCCCATCTGCCGCGCTATGAAGAACTCTATGCCGACTTCAAGGCGCAAGGGGTCGATGCGGTCGTCTGCATCTCGGTCAACGACGCGTTCGTCATGTACCAGTGGGGCAAGAGCCAAAACGCCAAGAACGTCTTCCTGCTTCCGGACGGCAACGGGGAATTCACCCGCAAGATGGGCATGCTGGTCGACAAGCATAACCTCGGCTTCGGCCAGCGCAGTTGGCGCTACTCGATGTACGTCGAAGATGGAGAAATCAGGAAGGTCTTTTCGGAACCCGGCTTCTCGGACGTCTGCCCAACCGACCCCTTCGAAGTATCCGACGCCGATACGATGCTGGACTACCTGAAGAGCCGCTGACCGCAAGTCCCTGGGTTAGGGGAAGCCTGTGCAGGCCTGGCGTTACCCTGACCTGCGCCCTTAAAGCCAGCAAGCCCGCTGGCCGCTAAACCCTGTCACCTCTGTCACGGCGTGTCTTCGCGCCAGACCTCGCGCATGGTGACGAATTCCTCAGCAGCACTGGGGTGTATGCCGATGGTCGTGTCGAAGACGGCCTTGGTGGCCCCCGCTCGAAGGGCGATGGCGATGCCCTGCATGATCTCGCCCGCGTCCGGTCCCATCATGTGCGCGCCGACGACCCGGTCGCTGGCCCGGTCGACAATCAGCTTCATGAAGGTCTTTTCGTCCCGTCCGCTGATCGTATGTTTCATGGGCTTGAAAGTGGATTTGAACACGCGCAGACGCCCGAACCTGGCGCGAGCCGCGTCCTCGGTAAACCCGACGCTGCCGATATTCGGCTGGCAGAAGACTGCAGTAGGGATGAACTCGTAATCGACCGTGCTTTCCAGCCCGCCAAACTGGCGTCGGGCGAAGGACATGCCTTCGGCCAGTGCCACCGGGGTCAGTTCCATACGGCCGACGACATCGCCGAGGGCAAAAATGCTCGGTTCGGACGTGCGGTATTCCGCGTCGACGTCGATGCTGCCGGCGTCGTTGATCTTCACGTCTACGCTCTCCAGGCCCAAGCCTTCGAGGTTGGCTTTGCGTCCCGTGGCGTAGAGCACCGCATCGACCTCGATGCGGCTCCCATCGGTAAGCAGCACCTGCAAGCCACCAGCACCCGGGGTGATGGACTGCACATTGACCTCGAACCGCAGGTCGACACCCGTCTTGCCGATTTCCTGGGCCGCGTGTGCACGGATGTCGGCGTCGAAGCCGCGCAGGAACAGGGGGCCGCGATACAGTTGGGTCACCTGGGCGCCCAGACCATTGAAGATACCGGCAAACTCTACTGCGATATAACCTCCCCCAACGATGGCCAGACGCGCGGGAAACTGCTCAAGGTCGAACACCTCATTCGAGCTGATGGCCAGCTCGCTGCCGGGAAATTTCGGAATATGCGGCCAGCCGCCGGTGGCTATGAGGATCTTTCCTGCCGTGTAACGCCGCTCGCCGACAGTCACTGCATGGGCATCGACGATCCGCGCATGCCCCTTGATCACGTCGGCGTGCGCCCCCGTCAAAAGATTGTCATAGATCGAGTTGAGTCGGGAAATCTCAGCTTTCTTGTTGTCGCGCAAGGTGGCCCAGTTAAAGGCGGGCGTTTCACCATTCCAGCCAAAGTTTCGGGCATCCTTGAAGGATTTTCCGAATTCGGCCGCGTAGACGTACAGCTTTTTTGGCACGCAACCGACGTTGACGCAGGTGCCGCCCATGTAGCGGTCTTCGGCGACCGCGACTCTGGCCCCAAAACCGGCGGCCATGCGCGCTGCCCTTACCCCGCCCGAACCGGCGCCGATCACGAACAGGTCGTAGTCATAATCTTGCACAGAGTGTTCCTCCTCATCAAGATTCGCAAGTTTAACAGTGTTGTCGACGCCGCCAGACGCTTCCGACTTCGGAGACTTCGGAATTGCAGTTCGCATCACCGGCTGCCGTGATGAGCGGCTCCTCCAGCGCGTAAGCGGCCATGCCCGATCCTCGCCGTAGCGGATGACGGGACGGCGATTCGATCCGGGTAATCCAACGCGGCTTGAGGCCAAGCGATGCAGCGCTGGTGCACAAAGCCCCGGAATTTGAGAACCTGCCGGGTCTGGTCGAGGAGCGCTTGCCCTACAAGTAGCCAATTCCAATGAGCCTGCACAATCAGCTTCGCATCGGAAAAAATTACTTTCTTTGCCAGCGATCCTGCTTTTCCAGGATAGACGACGGGCCTTTCCCGTCAAGCCACGCTCTCGCCCTGGCATCCTCGGCCAGCCAGGCATCCCAGAAAGCCGTACTCAGGGCGAGAATCGCCCGGTGGTGATTGGGATTCCTTTCCTCCTTTGAGCCGGGCAGGGGGCGCTCGCTGAAGGCCTCGTGCCTGGCTCCATCGAGAACCAGTTCGTACTTGCCGCCCGGCGGCAAGGCCGGAAAAACAGCGAGACGTGAGGCGACGTCCGCGTCGCCGACCAGTGCGACGTCCCTGGTTCCGGTCATCAGCAGCCACGGGATCGTCACGCCACCGAATAACTGCCGGGGGTCACCCCCATGGCGCGGGCTGCTCGGGCTCATGAGTACTGCCGCCCTGATCCGCGGGTCGGTGAATGAGGCGTCGCCGCGAGGCGTGCGTTGGCCGCTCACACCCTGGGTTGTCACCGCGCCGAACGAATGTCCCGACATCCCGATTCGCTTCAGGTCCAGCCGCCCCGCCAGCGCTGAGTCGCCGGACTGGTTCCAGTGTTCAAGCGCATCGATCACGGCCGGAACATCATTGAAGCGCAGGATCGCATTCTGCAGATTCGCGGCTCTCTTCATTGCGGCCATGCGACGAGCCGGAGGAACATCCGTCCACACCGCTTCATCGCTGCCTGCATGCTGAAGAAAAACCACGACATAGCCGCGCGCCGACCAGTGCTCGCCGAGATAGGGGTTTCCGGCCCGCGAGCCGCCTAGGCCATGACTGAAAAGCACCACCGGGGCGGCGGCTTTAGCGGCCGGAAGATAGATGCGCAGCGGAATCTTGCGCTGGCGATCGGCATCATTGACCGTGAGCTCAAGTAGTTCTGCCTTTCGCGGGCTGGAAACGGCAAGCGGGTCGTAGAGCCGATCCTGTGCATTCGCCCAGCCGACACTCGTGATGAATATGATGACAATAAGGTATAAGGGAGACTTGCCCGCGACCCGGTTCATCGCTTCACCTGGCCGCTTCACAGGTCTCTGGAATCGAAAACCAGAAGCTCGACACCGGCCTGCGCGTAATTCGCCAGATCTGCGGCAGTCGCCTTTCCTTCAGAGGAGTTCAATGCCTCCCGGATTGCGGCCATTGATTCAAAGCTCAGAATCGCAGCCAGGTGATACGGCGAATCACCCTGTGGCGTGCTTACCTGGCCGGTGCTGACTTCATAACGGCGCAGCCCCGGCATCTTCTTCGCCAGCGGCACCTGAATCAAAAGTAATGCCTATTGAACACGGTTACGTCAGCCGGTTTCCTGTACCGGGCAACAAGTTTGGCCATGATAATTCCTCCTTGGAACGCTGATTGTATAGCGCAATGTATATCGCAAGTAACCTGCTGAGACGACAGATCAGGGTAATCGCATCTGTTAGTGCAACATCCTTTCTGTAAATTCCCTGGTGATTGGTTTTGGTTGTTTGCGAATTTTCCGCCTGAAGTGATGAGGGCGCGTAGCGCCCGAAGAACGGAAGGCGGAAAATTCGCGCAAAACCACCGGCAGAGTCGGCGATCAGGTTCTTCGGGGTTATTTTGTTGATAACATCGAAGGAGTAGCCATGGCATTACGTGTTGAAACCAACCCCTTGGAGGCGGCTTATGCGGCGCTGTTGTCTCACGGACTTGATGGTGCCGGTGAAGCACTGCGTATTCTGGTCGACGAGGCCAGCAAAATTGAGCGTTCGTATCACCTTCAGGCGGCACCCATGAGCGCTCTGAAGACCGAACCGGCTATGCCAATGGCTTCAAGCCCAAGACGATCCTGACACGCATGGGTGAAATTACCTTTGCCGTTCCTCAGGTGCGTGACAGCAGCTTCTATCCGTCAGCACTGGACAAGGCTCCCGCACTGAGCAAGCGGTCAATCTGGCTTTGGCCGAAATGTACGTCCAAGGCGTATCCACGCGCAAGGTCATTGAGGTGCTGCAGCGCCTGGTGGGGCCGGAGGTCTCGATCTCCTCCACCCAGGTTAGCCGCGCCACGGCTCAACTGGATACGGGGGTTACAGGCGTGGCGGGAGCGCCCGCTCGAGGAGACGCCCTATGTCTTCCCTGGATGCTCGCTATGAGCGTATTCGCGAAGCGGGACAGATCGTCGATTGCGCGGTACTGGTCGCCGTCGGCGTAACCGCCACCGGCCATCGCCGGGTGCTGGGCGTATCGGTGGCGCTTTCCGAGGCAGAGGTGCACTGGAGACAGCTCCTCAGCGACCTTATCCGGCGCGGGTTGCGCGGCGTCAAACTGATCATCTCGACGATCACGCTGGCCTCAAGGCCGCACGGCGAGCCACGCTACCCAGCGTACCTTGGCAGCGCTGCCAATTCCATTTGCAGCAAAACGCTCATGCCTACGTGCCCCGTCTCGATCTGCGCAAGGAGGTCGCTCTGCGTATTCGCTCAATCTTCAATGCCCCTGACAAAGCGGAAGCTCAGCGCTTGCTCAATCAGGCGGTCGAGCGGTGGAAGAAAGAAGCCCCAAAACCCGCTGATTGGGCCGAAGCCATCTGCCCGAGGGCGGGCGCCGTGTTCGACTACCCATCGGTCACCGTACCGGCTTGCGTACCACCAACGGTCTGGAACGTATCAATCGCGAGATCAAGCGCAGAACCCGCGTCGCTTCAATCTTCCCCAATGCCGCTTCCTGCCTACGCCTTGTTTCTGCCCTGCTTGCCGAGTGCGACGAGGACTGGATGACCGCTAAGATCTACCTCACTATGAAAGCCTGATCCCACATTCCCATTGAATCTCCCGCCTACTTTTACAGAAAAATAATTTCGGTGCGTCCGCGCCGTTGTCCGCTTTTTTGGGCGGTGGGGGGACGGCGGGGGCGGCCAGCCCCCCGGCGGCCTGGCGGGGGGGGGCGGCCTGTTCCTGGCCGGTTCAATGCCCTCTGTGTCTCGGCCGCGGGGGTCGGCGGCGGGTTGCCGGGGTGGCGGCCGCGCGGCTTGCGTGGGGCCGGCCGCGCCGGGTTGTAGGCAGATTTTCGAACGCACGCGTTGTCGGCCCGCGGCGTCGTCTGCCGCCGGTGCCGCGGCCGGGCGGGCCGGCGCGCCCCGGGGCCGGTGGGCGGGGCGGGCGGGGCGTCCGCGTGCGGTGGCCCGGGCGCGGCGGCGCGGCGGCGCGCGGCGCCGGGCGGGTGGGCGGCTCTTCGTGCCCGGGGCCGGGCGCGCCGTGGGGTGGGGTGTGGCCTTGGGCCGGCTGGCGGGGTGTGCGTGTGGCCCCCGGCGGCGGCGCGGGCGGCGCGGGGCTGCCGCCGCCCGCGCGACGCCGTCCCGCGCGGGGGGGCCGGGCGGGGGGGGGGGGCGGCGCCGGGGTCGCGGGCCGCGGCGGCGCCCGCGTGCGGGGGCGCCTCGCGGCGGGGCGTTGCGCTTCCGTGGTGCTCGCGCGCGGCGCGCCGCGGCGCGGCGCGCCGGGGGGCGCCGGGCGCGCCCCCCCACCGCCGGCCCGCCCCCGCCGGGTCCGCCCGGCCCCCCGGGTCGCGGCCCGTGGCGTCCACGGAAAACCACTATCTCGCATCTGACTTTAGAATCGATAACAGAGGCACGGAATTAACGCTCCAATGCCTCTTGCTCCTGCTCAAGCTCTCTCGATCAGCCGCGCACTGTCATTACCCAGGCCTGGCTTAACTTCGTACCCGCCGGGCAATGATCCGGGGAGATCCTGCTGCATCGGGGTGAGCCGATAACGCCGCCCAGACTGGCTCCGGCCCGTGCTCCGCCACTGTGGGAAGCGGTCGGGCAGGTCGGCGCCGATCTGCTGGCCCAGTCGATACCGGAGTTCGAATTCGATCAGCGGATTGGATAGTGGTAGTGGAGGGCTTCTGAAGCCATCCGACGGGAGTGCTTATGCCTGAGGCCCGCAAATCGCCAAAAAGCCGGCGTTTTGTGGGCGTCAGGCATGAAATTGTTGAGTGTTTTGTGGGGTGAGGGGGTAATTCGGGCGGAAATTTCCGGTTGACGACAGACAGCATTAGCGAAGATACTCGCGAAATGGTGATTGAATTTTCTATCCTTGCGAAAGCCAATCATCCTGACCCGATTCATTGAGATTATGGGAGGCAATATGGCCGGCAATGACTTCATGACATTTCTGGACGTGGTCGGCAAAGACACCGCGCTCCAGGCGGAACTCAGCAAGACCGTGAGCGCCGAGGATTTCGCGGCGGCTTCGGTCAGATTGGGCAGCGGCCACGGGTTTCGCTTCTCGACGGACGACGTGCTCAAGACGCTGTCCGCAGAAGCGTCGCAACAGGCGCAGTCCGATGCCCTGAGCGATGAACAACTCGACGCCGTTGCTGGCGGCATTTGTAGTGGCGTCAGCTGCGTCGTGACTCGTGATAGTCTGGCGCAGACGCTCCAATGCAACAACAACCTGAAATTGAACTGGGTCATAAAGGTCTGAGCTGCTCACTCCAGCGTTAGTACGCAGGGAAACGCCCGGGGTCTGGCTAGCCGCAACCAGCCGTATCCGATGCCGGCCAGGCCCTGAAACAAGCCTGGATTGCTGGCTTCGTGAATGTCTGTGAACAGCCGGTAGCTACCGGTTGTGCGCTTGTCAGCCAACACACGGTTGGCGCGTAGGCGGGCTGCCGTCTCCTCCAGCGCCACAGTGAGAAACTCCACGCGTCCGAATTCGCCGCAGCAGAAATGATCGACCGGCGCCCGCGACAAGCCCCGGCTTGCCGAGATTGCCATGGCGAGGTCATCGGCCAGTGGCTCGTCCGGGTAGATCTGCAGCGCCGCCACCCGCGCGAGACCGATGCCGGGCGCACCGTGGCACCAGCTCGCCATGTACGGTGCGGTCCCACCGCGCAGGTCTCGCCAGTTGTTTGCGTGCGGATCAAACAACGATCGCTCGTAGGCGAAGCCTTCCAGGGCCGCGTCGCGAAACTCTGGCCGTGCTGTTCGGGCAAACAGCGACAACAAGGCGAGTCCGATGCCGGAAGCCCCATGTGAGAAGCCGGCCAAGGGCGCGGTGTTTGCGGGCGAACGCCACGCGCGATGTCCGCAGGTAGTCGGCTCCCTGCAGTTGAGCAGATGCTCGCCACATTGCTCCGCCCGCTCCAGGAGCTCGCGGTCGCCGGTCTGATTGAAAAGACTGATTAGCGCCAGCAGCGCGCCTGCCGTGCCGTTGACGATGTCCAGCTGCTGGTCTCGCCCGATCACCTCCGGGGTGAGCCCCCGGGCAAACCACGCTGCGTGCGTCGTGAATTCCGGTGCTGCGACGAGCTTGCCGATGCAGGCCAGTCCGTACACCGTGGAGCCGATGCCGGTGAGACCGCCGATCCCGATGCTATGGATGTAGCGTCTCCGCCCTTCCCGATCCTGCGTTCGCGCCAATTTCAGAACGGGTTCGATCCCAAGTAACGCGACCTGCCGGTAGGTGCTGTCGGCGCTGGCCGCGGCCATCGCCGCCAGAAACAATGCAATGCCCATACGACCGTCGAAGAGCGCATCGCCAATCGGGCGAAACTGGCGAAATCCCTTTTCATCGCGGGTCTTCAGCCCCAGCCAATAGGCAGCGCCGTTGTCGGGGCAATCGATCGCACCGCCTACCAGCTGATCCGCGATTGCCGTCGCTTCACGCCAGGCGCTTTCGCAGGTGACGGGTTCCCCAGGTTCGCTATCCGTGGGCGTGCACACACAATGAGCGGCGCTATGACCTGAGCGGCCGCGCGTCTGGAACATGCCGTGGATGACGCGCAACTGGAATGTCCGGTCCGCGTCGTCCAGGCCTTGAACAGTGGCAAGCACACGCACGAACGCCGGGTCTTCCAGGCAACCGGGCAGCGGGCTCATGTCCTCGCTGTCGAGGTCGGTGCTATCAGCAGTGGTCATGAACACCGGTACATCCAGTCGTTCGAGCGCCGCCAGCTCGGCGGCCAGAATGGGCCAGAAGCGGGGCTTGCCAGTACCGTGCAGGAACGCTCGGCTCACGGCGTCCAACTCGATGGACCTCCGCGCGCCGTCGCTCAGGCACTCGGCTCGAATGCTGCGTTCTAGGATGGCCGCATAGCTCGATGTCGAACGGAAAATAAACCGCAGCAGCTGCATACGCAGTTCACGCAACGGCCCGTCTGGCGCGAGCAATAGCTCGCGCTCGTGAACCAGCAACTCGTGGAGACGCGAAAACCCGGTTTCGATCGCAGAAAGATACCCGGCGGGGTCGCCAGCATCGTCAGGGAACGGGTTGTTCGGCCGCCTTCGCGCGGCTTCATTGTGAGGAACTATCCTCATGGTGTCGGTGTTGATCGCATCGATAGTGCCCACTGGTTTCCCAGCAAAGTCGGCAATGCCACCCAAGCCGCTGACATCCTCGAAGTTTCTACCGTAGGCGTCGCCCATCATCAGCGGCAAAAGCCCGGACCTGCTGACCGAGCGATTGAAGGACCGCATCTCGGCGCCGGACAGTTCAAATCCGCCGAGCGCCGCTGACGAATGGGGTCGGGCTGCGCAGGGTTTCGAGGTCGATCAGGACCGGATGTTCGCCGCTGGCGATAATGTTTTCGTGATGCAGATCGCTCGACTGCAGGGTGCGACTCAGGCAAACCAACATCCCCGCGCGCTCGTAGTAGCGGCGCAGTTCATCATCTGTGGAACAGGTCCGATGATCAACGAACTGCACCCATCCGTAGGTCCCGCGATCCCATGTCCGCGGCACCCACAGTGGCGGCTCGGCGCCCTTCTTGTTCAGCCACTGCAGCAGGCCTGCATAGGCGACATCAATTGCGAGCCCGCGTGGTTTGTACACCAGCCTTCTGCCGCCATCCCAGTGCAGCACGTACACGCTGCGATGGTGATGATGGAAGTCAGAACAGCCAGGCTCGACGCCCGCCACGGCTTCGTCGGGAAGACCGATCAGATCCCAGTCGGCATCGAGTCTGTCGCGGAATTCGGACACCGCCTCCACCCAGAAATCGATGGCCTGCGCGCAGAGTCGAGCCAGCACCGGATACTTGAGGAAGAGCTGCAAGGCCCCATTGGCGAGGTGCTTAGACGCAAACCGAAGGTAAGGTTCTGTCGACGGTTTCGCGCGGTGTCCAAGCAGGTTCGCCAGGAGGACGGTTCCTTGCGAGCGCTCCGCTTCGAACTCAGGGAAGAAGGCCGGGAAAGCCAGCGTCGAGAGCCGCATCAGCAGATCCCGCTCTAGGTACACTGCCAGGGGTGCGCACCGCTTTGAGGACCCGAGCGCTACGCGTTGTCGAGCAACCCGAACCGCCCCCATCAGCAGTTCCTCGAAGGGAACAGGCTGATGGGCGCGAATGGCGGGGTCCCCACGGGTGGACTCCAGGCTGGCGGTAGCACCCGCGGCGATTATTGCACCTAGGGTAATCGACCAGCCTGGACAGTCCTCGTGCGACTCGGTTACCAATGCTCGCCTGACCAGATCCTCGGTCCAGCCCCCCCATCGCAGCCGCCGCTCGAACTGCTCATCGTCATCGCCCGCGGCGATCGATTTCCATGTCTTCAGCAAGGCAGCGGCGCGTTCTTCGCCGTCGGAATTCGATACAGATGGCTGGAACTGGCGCGCATAGTCCAGTCGCTCCCACAACGTCGCGGCGCGTGAAACGATGCTGGCAATCTCCGCTTTCATCCCTGGATCCTAGTGGCGGGGGCATCCGGCAAGCGGGTCATAGGGCCAAACCTGCGCTTTCGCCCAGCCGACACTCGCGATCAAGGAAATGACAATAAGGTGTTTGAGACTGGCGAGTGGCCCCGTTCATCTTTTGCTCCTCTCGATGACTATTTGAAATCAGCGACACGCTGAATAGATAACTTGCGATGCGCAGACGGCAAAATCATTCTGAATCCCTGGCGGACGGATACTGCAAAAGAGGAAGCACGTTCATCGCTTCACCTGGCCGCTTCACAGGTCTCTGGAATCGAAAACAAGAAGCTCGACACCGGCCTGCGCGTAATTCGCCAGATCTGCCGCTGTCGCTTGTCCTTCGGGGGAGTTCAATGCCTCCCGGATTGCGGCCATTGATTCAAAGCTCAGAATCGCAGCCAGGTGATACGGCGAATCACCCTCTGGCGTGCTTACCGGGCCGGTGCTGACTTCATAACGACGCAGACCCGGAATCTTCTTCGCCAGCGGCACCTGAATCGAAAAATAATGCGTATTGAAAGCGTTTTCGTCAGCCGGTTTCCTGTACAGGGCAACGAGTTTGGCCATGATTATTCCTCCTTGGATCGAAGATTGTATAGCGCAAATGACATGCTGAAGCGATAGATCTGTGCAATCGCATCCGATTTTAGAACCGACCAATGAGGCAAGGCGTTTACCCCCTAATGCGTCTTGCTGCTGCTCAAACTCTCTCGGTCAGCCGCGCAATGTCATTACCCGGGCAATGTCTTATCTTCGTACCCGCCGGGCAAAGAGCAGGGGCGCGATGTTGTCGGCAAGGAGCAGCCCAACGGCGAGTACGGCGCCGGTCAGAACCATGTCGGTCATCAAGCGGATGCCCATTGCGCTGCCCTGTTCCATGAGGGCGTACAGACCGCGAAAACCCATGCTGCCCGGGACCAGCGCGATGAGGCCGGGAATTTTCACCAGGATGTCGGGCTGGCCGGTGAGAAATGTGTAGAAATGGCCTGCAGTGGCCACCGCGAGCGCACCGGCAAAGGCGCCGACGACGATACCGAGAACGCCGCTGACCAGTGAAAACACCGCCCACGCCAGCAGGCTGCCGCCGACCATGACATGGACGGCGCGCAGCGGGGCCTGTAACACACCGAGCATGGACACACCGAGCGCGGCGATGGCTGGCCAGATGATCCAGGCTGGCAGCGGAAGCGGACTGCCGCTGCCATGCGCAGGGAGCAGATGCACGCTGATCTGGGTGCCGATCACCAGCCCGGCCAGCATCATGAACAACAGCAGGAAGGCCCCGGCCAGCCGCCCGGTGCCGGACAGCAGGTTTTGCGTGGCGAGTTCGGACATGGCAATGGTCAGGGTAAACCCGGGCAGCAGCAGGACAACGCCGGCGACGGCGGTGATGAACGGCGTCTGCTGCGGCAGGACGATGCTGAGAGCATGCGCGCAGAGGGCCGCCGAGGCGCACAGGATGACCGGTGTCGCCGGCCCCAGGCGGGGAATACGGGCCAGCGCCTGATGGGCGCCGACAAACAGCATGCCGACCAGACCGCCGCACAGCATCTCGTACCAGCCGCCGCCGAGGAGGACGGCGACGGAGCCGGACAGCAGAAAGCCGAGGCCAACGAATGGCCAGCCGGACCACAGCGGCGGCGCGCTGATGATTTCCTGGAGTTGTGCTTCGCCGTGGCCCAGGCTGTCGAGGCCGTCCATTTCGCTAATCAGCTTGTCCAGCGCGATCAGGCGCGCCATGTTGTAGTCGTAAAAAGGCAGGCGCAGCATTTCAACACGCTGTTCATTGTCCTCGTCGGTGATGTTCAGGGTCAGCATGGTCAGTACGGCAAAGCACTCGACGCGTACGCCGAAGCGTTGTCCTATCGAGTTCAGGCGCAGTTCAAGATCATGCGCCGGCATGCCGCTGATATGCAGCGCCTGCGCCAGATTGCGCAGGAACCTGGCCAGCCGGTCAAGGGGTTCGCTCATGGTTTTGGAGGTAAATCGATCATCAGTGGTTCGAAGAGAAATTAATCCGGATTTAAGCTGAGTGCAGTATTTTATAGCGTGCAGAGGGACAATTCATGCGTGATGCCGAAGTAATGCGTAGGTCGGGTTAGCGGCTTTTCGCGTAACCCGACAACAGCCGCCGACAGCAGCGGATCCACCTGTTGTCGGGTTACGCTGCGCTAACCCGACCTACGCGATTTTGTCCTTCTCGCGCTCAGTCAAGCACGTGCGACACCAGACCATCGGCCAGCTTGGGTTCGAACCAGGTTGATTTGGGCGGCATGACTTCACCGGCGTCGGCGACGGACATCAGTTCGGCCATTTGTGTCGGATGCATGGCGAAGGCAACGGCCATTTCGCCGCTATTGACGCGGCGTTCGAGTTCGCCGAGGCCCCGGATGCCGCCGACGAAGTCGATGCGCGTGTCGCGGCGCAGGTCGGCGATGCCGAGGATGGGGGCGAGGATCTGCTCGGAAAGCACCGAGACATCGAGCCGGCGAACCGGGTCCTGGGTCGGTACCCGATCCGGGCGGATGGCAAGGCGATACCAGCGTCCGTCGACATACATGCCAAACGTCCCCGTGCGCTCCGCTGTGACCCGACCGGCGCAAGAGGTCACGGTGCACCGCTCACCGACGGCCTGGAGGAAACTGTCGAGCGAGTGGCCATTGAGATCGCGCACGACGCGGTTGTAGTCCATGATGCGCATCTGCCGTGCCGGGAAGATCACCGCCAGGAAGTATTCGGCAGAGTCGGGGCGCCCCTGGCCGCGCCGTGCGGCAGCGACGCGCGAGGCGGCCGCCGAGCGGTGGTGGCCGTCGGCGATGTAGAGGCTGGGCAGGGCGCCGATGACGGCGCTGATCCGCTCGATGGCTTTTGCCTCGTCGATCCGCCAGATCGTGTGTCGAATGCCGTCGTCTGCGGTAAGGTCGGCCACCGGTGTGCCGCTAGTGGCGGCGGCGATCAGGCGCTCGGCCTCTTCGCTGTCCGGGTGCGCCAGCAGCACCGGGCCAGTCTGCGCGTTGAGCGCCTCGATCTGGCGAACGCGGTCGTCTTCCTTGTCCGGTCGCGTGAATTCGTGTTTGCGGATGCGATTGCTGTCGTAATCGGCAACCGAGGCGGCAGCGATCAGACCGCACTGCGTGTGCGTTCCCATCACTAGCCGGTAGGCGTAGTAGCAGGGACTGGTGTCGCGAATGAGGATGCCCTCGTCGATCAGCTTTTTGAGGTTTTCGGCTGACCTGGCATAGACCTCGGGGGCGTAATGGTCGACCTCCGGCGGCAGGTCGATTTCGGCCTTGGATATGTGCAGGAAGGAACAGGGTTTGCCGGCAGCGCGCTGGCGCGCTTCCTCGCTGGAGAGAACGTCATAGGGCGGCGCGGCTACTGCGGCGGCGTGTTCGCTACGCGGGCGCAAGCCGGCAAATGGTCGGATCAGGGGACGGGCGGCAGGCAAACGGTTCTCCTTGAGGGGCTATTGATGTCAGACGTAAACTTCAAATGCTTCACCACCAAGACACCAAGGACACCAAGTTTCACCAAGAAAGACTTTAAATCGCCGGGCCCTGCGTCGAGTCACCGGAATGACGAAGACTTTAACTTTGTGGAACTTGGTGTCCTTGGTGCCTTGGTGGTGAAATTTTTTTCATTCCTCTTTCATTGGTTCCGCTTCGGCAATACCTCGCGCAGCAACTTGTCGGCGTCGCGCAGCATTTTTTCGGTGCTTTCCCAATCGACGCAGGCATCGGTGACCGAGCAGCCGTACTTGAGTTGCGTCAGGTCATCGGGAATCGGCTGGTTGCCGGCGACCAGGTTGGACTCGATCATTACGCCGACCAGCGACTTGTTGCCGAGGCGAACCTGATTGACCACGTCGGCCATGACCAGGGGCTGCAGATCGGGCCGCTTGAAACTGTTGGCGTGCGAGCAGTCGACGACGATGTTCGGCGGCAGTCCGGCCTTGGCCAGCGCCTGCTCGGTCATCTGCACGCTCACCGTGTCGTAATTGGGCCGGCCGTCGCCGCCGCGCAGGACGAGATGGCCGTAGCGGTTGCCGCGCGTGCGCACAATGGCCGTACGCCCCTGGCCGTTGATGCCGAGAAAGCTATGCGGTCGGGAGGACGAAAGGATGGCGTTGATGGCGATGCCGACATCGCCGTTGGTGCCGTTCTTGAAGCCGACCGGTGTCGACAGGCCGGATGAAATCTCGCGGTGCGTCTGCGATTCGGTCGTGCGTGCGCCGATGGCCGTCCAGGCGATGAGGTCGCCGATGAATTGTGGCGAGATCGGGTCCAGAGCCTCGGTGCCGGCCGGCAGACCGATTTCGGCCACCTCATGCAGGAACTGGCGCGCTTTTTCCATGCCCTGGTCGACATGGAACGAGTCGTCCATGTCCGGGTCGTTGATGTAGCCCTTCCAGCCCGTCGTCGTGCGCGGCTTCTCGAAATAGACGCGCATGACAAGCAACAGCGTTTCGCTGACGGCATCGGCCAGCACCTTCAGGCGGCGTGCGTAATCGAGGCCGGCCACCGGGTCGTGGATCGAGCACGGGCCGACGACGACGAACAGGCGCTGATCCTTGCGTTCGAGAATGTTGCGAAGCGCCTCGCGCCCCTGCATCACCGTTCTCGCGGCTTTTTCCGAGAGCGGTACCCGGGCGTGAATCTCCTCGGGCGAGGGCATCGGGTCGAAGTCGAGTACATTGATGTTCTCGATTTCGGGCGTGTTGATGTTGGTAATGTCCGGGTGGTTCATGGTTTGAGTTGCCTTAACAAATCCTTGACCGCAGTGACGCGATCAGCGAGGGTGGGTGAGTGTCGTTTGAGCGACAGTTTATCCTGTCCGGCCAGCTTGAAGTTTCTGTCTTTCTGGATCAGGTTGATGATGCGCATCGGGTCGATCGGTGGATTGGTTTCAGTGTACGACAATCTGCTCTGAGCTGGCGTCGAGCTTGATAATGCCGAGCGGCTTGCAGAGCAGGCGCAGGCGGTGGCTGTCGAGCAACGACTGCGCCTGCGGCGGCAGTTCGCCAAAGCGATCGACCAGTTCTTCATGCATCGCCATGATGTCATCGATCGATTCGCCATTGGCCAGCCGCTTGTAGAGCGTCAGCCGTTCGTGTACGTCCGGCGCGTAATCGTCGGGCAGTAGCGCCGGGGTGTGCAGGTTGATTTCGGTGGCGATGCCGAGCGGCTGCGTGAGGTCCGGCTCCTTGCCCTGCTTGAGAGCGGAGACGGCGCGGTTGAGCATTTCGGTAAACAGATTGAAGCCGACTTCCTGCATTTCGCCGGACTGGCTCTCGCCCAATACTTCACCGGCGCCACGGATTTCCAGATCGTGCATCGCCAGGTAGAAGCCGGCGCCGAGTTCGTCCATCAACTGGATGGCCTCGAGCCGTTGCCGCGCCTGTTTGGTCAGCCCGGAGTCCTCGTTGAAACCGCTGTGCGTGAGCAGGTAGGCGTAGGCCTGGTGATGCGAGCGCCCGACACGGCCGCGCAACTGGTGCAACTGGGCAAGGCCGAATTTTTCGGCGCGGTTGATGATGATGGTGTTGGCGTGCGGGTTGTCGATGCCGGTTTCGATGATCGTCGTACACAGCAGCAGGTTGGCGCGCTGCTGGGTGAAGTCGCGCATTACGCGCTCCAGCTCACGTTCGTTCATCTGGCCGTGGCCGACGACGATACGCGCTTCGGGCAGCAGCTTGCCCAGTTTCTGGCGCATGGTCTCGATGGTGTCGACCTCGTTGTGCAGGAAGTAGACCTGGCCGCCGCGCTTGAACTCGCGCAGCAGGGCTTCGCGGATGATGCCCTCGGAAAACCTGGAGACAAAGGTCTTGATTGCCAGACGTTTCTGCGGCGCGGTGGCGATCACCGAGAAGTCGCGCAGTCCCTCCAGCGACATGCCCAGCGTGCGCGGGATCGGTGTGGCGGTCAGCGTCAGCACGTCAACTTCGGCGCGCAAGGCTTTCAGCGCCTCCTTCTGGCGCACGCCGAAACGGTGCTCCTCGTCGACGATCACCAGCCCGAGACGCGTGAATTGCACGTCCTTCTGCAGCAGCTTGTGCGTGCCGATGGCGATATCGACACGGCCTTCGGCCAGTTCCTTGAGCGCCAGCGCTGTTTCCTTCGTCGTCCTGAAGCGCGACAGTTCGACGATCTTCACCGGCCAGTGCTGGCCCACTTGCGCAAAACGGTCAGTGAAGGTCTGGAAGTGCTGTTCGCAAAGCAGGGTGGTCGGGCACAGCACGGCAACCTGCTTGCCGCCGGCGACGGCGCAGAACGCGGCGCGCAGGGCGACTTCGGTCTTGCCGAAGCCGACGTCGCCGCACACCAGGCGATCCATCGGGCGACCGGATTTCATGTCGTCGATGACGGCGTTGATCGCCGCCGCCTGATCGGGCGTTTCTTCAAAGGCGAAGCCGTCGGCAAAGGCATCGTAGTCGTGGGTCTTGAATTCGAAGGCGTGACCCTGACGGGCCGCGCGCAGGGCGTACAGCGCCAGCAGTTCGGCGGCGGTGTCGCGTGCCTGCAAGGCGGCGCGGCGTTTGGCTTTCTCCCATTGCGGTGTGCCCAGCGTGTGCAGCGGCGCGGCATCCGGATCCGAACTGGAGTAGCGCGAGATGAGGTGCAGTTGGGCAACCGGGACGTAGAGCCTGGCCTCGTCGGCGTAATGGAGTTCAAGAAACTCCATGTCGCCTTCGCCCAGGTCAAGGTGTACCAACCCTCGATAGCGTGCGATGCCGTGCTGTTCGTGTACCACCGGGTCGCCGACCTTGAGTTCGGAGAGATCGCGCAGCCAGTTGTCGAGCGAAGCCTTGCGCTGCGCGGCGTGCCGTGTGCGCCGCGATGGGCTGCCGGCGTACAGTTCGGCTTCGGTGATGAAGGCCAGGGAAGGGAGGAGTGAGGAGTGAGGAGTGAGGAGGAAACCCTCGTGCAGGGGTGCGACACTCAGTGCCAGTTTGCTGTCGTTGGAGAGGAAGCCTGCCAGATCGGTGCACGGGTCGGGATTCAGTCCGTAGTCGGCGAAAAGTCCGGCGAGGGTTTCGCGTCGTCCGGCTGACTCGGCGAGCAGCAGAATGCGGCCGGGAAAGCCGTCGATAAAGGCTTTGAGGGTGGTCAGCGGGTCTTCGGCACGGCGATCGACGGCCAACGGCGGTAGTCGGGTGCTCTGGCCGTCGCTGCCAGCAGCGAGAATCAGCCGTGCATAGGGCCTGGCGGCGGTAAAGAAGGGTTCTTCGGCAAGGAACAGATCGCCCGGCACCAACAGCGGCCGGCTGTGCTCGCCGGAGAGCATGTCGTAACGCGACTGGGCGTCGCGCCAGAAGGCGCGGATGGCTTCGGGCACGTCCTTGTGCAGGCAAAGCACAGTGTCATTGGGCAGGTAGTCGAAGAGCGTCGCCGTTTCTTCAAAGAACAGCGGCAGCCAGTATTCGATTCCGGCCGAGGGGATGCCGTTGGAGACGTCCTTGTAGATTCCGGAACGTGCCGGGTCGCCCTCGAAGATTTCGCGGAATCGCTGGCGAAAACGGGTGCGTCCCTTGTCGTCGAGCGGAAATTCGCGTGCCGGCAGCAAGCGGACTTCCGGCACCGGGTAGAGGGTGCGCTGGGTATCCACGTCGAAGGTCTTGATGCTTTCGATTTCGTCGTCGAACAGGTCAAGGCGGAAGGGCAGCGTCGAACCCATCGGAAAAAGATCGACCAGCCCGCCGCGCACCGAGTATTCACCGGGAGCGACAACCTGGGTGACGTGCGCATAACCGGCCAGCGTGAGCTGGGCGCGGAACTGCTCGGCGTCGAGTTTCTCGCCATTCTTCAGGAAGAAGGTGTAGGCCGCCAGATAGGCCGGCGGCGTGAAACGGTAAACCGCAGTCGACGCCGGCACCAGCAGCACGTCGCATTCGCCGCGCATGACGCTGTAGAGTGTTGCCAGGCGTTCCGAAATGAGGTCGTGGTGCGGCGAGAAGCTGTCGTAAGGCAGCGTTTCCCAGTCCGGCAGCAGGCGCACGCGCAGCCCGGGCGCGAACCACGGGATCTCGTCGAGCAGGCGCTGGGCATCGTTCGCGCTCGCCGTCAGTACGGCCAGCCGCTTGCACTGGCTTGAAGCCAGGTGCGCGATATACAGCGCATCCGCCGATCCGGCAAAAGGCGGAAACTGAATTCGTTCGCCGGCCTTGAATGAGGGCAGGGCTAGCGACGGAAGGGCAGCGGGGGATTCGCCGGAGGGCTTGAACTGATGCACGAGGGGTAATGTGAGGCGGTGCTGGAAAACCCGGCATTATAGCCGATCAGGCCTGGCTGGCTTTTTCGGCGACCAGCGGAGGACATTTGTCCGGGTCAGCACCGCGTTGCCGAAGGGGAGTGGAAAACAGGATCACTCCGAGCATGTTTCAGTCAATCGACGTTACAGCGACTCCTCGGGGATCGGCCTGCCCGTTAGGTAGCCCTGAATCAACTGAAATCCCATCTCAATGCAGACTTGTGCCTCTTCTTCATCTTCAACGCCTTCGGCGAGCGGTACCGAACCTGTCGCCAGGACCATTTGTACCAGATTCCTGACGACCTGACGCTTGCGTTCGCTCGCCTTGTGCAGGCCGCGAATCAGCGAGATGTCAAACTTCACGAAATGCGCAGGAACGTCGGCCAGTTCGAGCAGACGCGCCTGCCCGGCGCCGAAATCGTCGTAGGCAAAACGGATTCCCAATTGTGTCAGGCGGCTGGCAAATTGCCGCAGCTTGGCGATGTCGGTCACGGCCGATTCATGAATCTCAACGACGATGCTGATGTCTGGCGAAGTCTTGTGAAGACGTTCGAGTGAGGCGTAAAAACTCTCGCTGAAAGTCTCTTTGGGGTGAGCATTGATGAAAAAGGCATAACCGGTGCAGTGCGGTGCGATCCTGCTGGTTCCGAAATCGCGGAAAGCCAGGCTCAGTTCAATCTCACGATCCATCGCCTGCGCCAGACCAAACAGTTCGATCGGCATGTGCGGCAGCAGCGGATGATTGGCCCGGCCAAGCAGCTCATAACCGTAGACCTGCCGGGTTTGTGCGTCAACGATAGGCTGGGCAGCACCCGACAGGCCATAGCCATTGATCAACTCGTCAAACTCGGCCTCGTTCGGCACGAAGCGTTCCGACAAGGACATGTTGTCCGGCATGAGCATGGTGTGCATCTCGTCGAACGGCAACACGGTGCTCTGGTCCACCAGAGTCATGCGCAGTTTGAACTCGGCGCTGGCAAAATGGATGATGTCATTCTCGTTGAGCAGGCAGTAACCTTCGACTCGACGGCGATTGACGAAGGTGCCGTTGGTGCTGTTTTCGTCGATGAGCCGGATTTGCCCGCTGATGTCACGCGCCAGCACGGCATGGACACGACTCAGCCCAAGGTTGGCAATCACCAGGTCGTTCTCCTTGCCCCTGCCGATTCGACAGGGCAGTTGGGCAATCACGAAATCGACGCGAACGCCATCGGTACCGAAAGACTCCAAAGACCACTGCTTTTCCAACGCATCACTCCTGTTGTGTTCTACGATTATATTGGAATATCGGCACAAAATTGCATTACACCCACGGCCCGGCTTGCCCGTGCGCAGAATTCGCTTGCACGGACAGCCGGTTCGAGTACCGTTTTCACATGTCAGCTTGCCAAAAAATGAGTCAAAAACCACTGCGATGCTTCGCGGGCGGCGATTTCAAAGCCGCTCGAGATGGCGTAGTCGATACTGATTTCGGGGATCAGTTTGAGTTCATTACGGCAGTGCACTTCCTGCAACGCGCGGCGGCTGCTGGCAATGTGTGACGCGTCGCTTTCTTCGAGCAGCAGCAGCAGCGGTGATTCGAGCGAGCGCAGGTAGAGCATGCCGGCCAGGTCGATCAGTCCGCCACGGCAGACGATGGCGGCGATGTCGTGATCGCGCAGGGCAGCAACACGAACGACGACGGGTGAGGTGGCGTTGGTAGCACACAGGCCGATCGGTAGCGTGCGCAGTTCGCCAAGCAGCATCCGGTTCTTGATCAGGCCAATAAAGTCGAGCAGGCGCCTGGCGAGCAGGGAAACATTGTTGTGTACATCGGGGAAATGCTCTTCCTCACGGGCCAGCAGGTCAACGCTCAGCGTAGAAACGCCGGCATGGCGAAAGATCCCGGACAGCAGTTCATCGCGTGCATCCAGCATCCTGGTGTCGTGAGCCAGAACGACGAGGCCACGCGCATCGGGCAACAGAGCCAGTTGGCCGTGCAGCAAGCCATGTTCGGACGGGATCGAAACCGGAATTCCGAAACCGTCGGGCGTAATGTCGATCACCGACGCGCCAGCCTGACCGGGATGCGCCGGGCACCGAAGGGCTTGCCGAACTTGCCGAAACGCCCGGCAATTCTGGCCTGACAATGCGGACAACGACCATCGTCTGGCAGATCGTAGTGGCGGATGGTGTACCAGTCGCGCTCGACCAGTGCCGCATGGCACGCCGGGCAGAAGGTCGTTCCGCCTTCCGTGTCATGAACATTGCCGGTATAGACATAGTACAGGCCGGCATCCATGGCGATACGACGGGCGCGGCTTAGCGTCGATGGCGGCGTGCGCGGCAGATCGTCCATTTTCCAGTCGGGATGAAAGGCGGTGAAGTGCACGGGGACGTCAGCGCCCAGTTCGCGCGCGACCCAATCGGAGAGTGCCTTTATTTCTTCAGTGGAATCGTTCTGACCAGGTATCAGCAGGGTGGTGATTTCCAGCCAGCATTCGGTTTCGTGATGGATGTAGCTGAGCACGTCGAGAACCGCTTGCAGGCGCCCGCCGCAGAGTTTGACGTAGAACTCATCGGTGAAGGCCTTGAGGTCGACATTGGCGGCGTCCATCACGGCGTAGAACTCCTTGGCTGGTTCCGGGTGAATGTAGCCGGCGGTAACCGCAACCGTTTTAATCCCTTGCTGGTGGCAGGCCAGTGCGGTGTCAATGGCATATTCGGCAAAGACCACCGGATCGTTGTAGGTGAACGCCACCGATTGAGCGCCGTAGGCCGCCGCCGCGCCGGCGATACCATCCGGGCTGGCTGCATCCATCAGGCGATCCATGTCCTTCGACTTGGAGATGTCCCAGTTCTGGCAGAACTTGCAGGCCAGGTTGCAACCGGCGGTGCCGAAGGAAAGAATCGACGATCCGGGATAGAAATGGTTGAGCGGCTTCTTTTCAATCGGGTCGATGCAAAAACCCGACGAGCGGCCGTAGGTGGTCAGCACCATCCGGCCATCCAGGTTCTGACGAACAAAGCAGGCGCCGCGCTGCCCCGTCGTGCAGCCGGCAGTCACGCGGGCAGAGGTCGCACTGGATGCGCGCCGGCTTGCCTGGCTCGTCGGGCAGGGCGTGCCACCAGCGCGCCGGATGGGCTGATTCAGGCGTTTTCATGTTTCTTTCCATTTTTGTACTCCATAGCGGGCGAGGGTGATTTGCTCGTCCCAGAAGTCGGCCGGCAATCCGGCCTTGAGTTTGAGTTGCGCCATGAAGCGCCGGGGATCGGGCAGCGACTCCCAGACCTGCGGCAGGAAGGTGGCACGCCGATGGCCGTGCGTCAGGATCAGGCCATCGATGCCGGGGCGAAGGCGGGCGATAACGTCAGCCTCATCGATGAAATCCATCGGCTGCGACGCTTCGAGCAACGAGACTTCAACTCGGGTGCGCGCCAGATCCTCGCTTGCCAGCGGTGGAAAGCGCGGGTCGCGAAAGGCGGCGGCGACGGCATTTTCAGCGACATCGGCAGCCAGCGGACGATAGGCCTCGAGGCTGCCAATGCAGCCGCGCAACTGACCGTTCTGCGTCAGCGTGACGAATGTCGCCCCCGGCTTAGCCAGTTCGGGATGGGGCTCAAGGGCACGAGCTTCCTCACCGAAACGCTTGCCGATGGCATTGCGGGCGATGGTCAGCAGAGCCCCGCCGAGCGGATCAATGGGCATCATGTTCTGCCTCAAGGAAGGCGAAGGCACCGTAACCGACGACGCGCGCCTTGTCGCCGGCGGTATCGCCTGAATTGCGCAAGTCGAGTTGTCGCGCCAGCAAACGATGTCGTCGGGCGGCGAGCAGCAAGCCGTTGACCGGTGTGGCGCCGCAGGCCTGCTGGTGATCAATCGTCGAATCAAGTGCAAGAATGTGTTGCGCCGTCTGCGCATCGATTTCGCGCGCCGCTGCGTAAGGCAGATAGTGCGAGAGGTCGGAACTGACGACGATCAGGGTTTCTTCACCACCCCACACCCGTTCAAGCACTTCGGCAACCGATTCCGGCGATGCCTGGCCGACCGCCAGGGGAAGCAGCGAAAAATCGCCGAATACCGTCTGCAGGAAGGGGAGCTGCACTTCCAGAGAATGCTCCAGGGCATGCGCCGCTTCGCTGACGATAATCTGCGGCAGATCTGCAATCGCGGCAACGGCCTGCTGATCGACCGGCACGATGCCAAGCGGTGTGGAGAAGGCTTTGCTGGCCGGCAGTGCCAGCCCATTGAGCGCAACCCGATGCGTCGGACCGAGCAGGACAATTCGCTTGATGGTGTCGCGCAGGGCGCTGAGCGGGGCGTAAATGCTGGCGGCGACGGGGCCGGAATAAATATAGCCGGCATGCGGAACAATGATCGCCTTCGGCCGCAGCACCTGTTCTTGCCTGGCTCTGGCCAGCATCTGCATGACATCACGCCCGAGAACAGCCCTTGATTCAGGATAGAACATCCCGGCGACAGCCGCAGGGCGCACACTCGTGTTCATGGCAGGACTCCTCCAACAAAACCATATACCTCCATTATGGGATGGGCTTGGTCAATTGCAAGCGGCTTGTCGGTGAGCCGTTTCCGCTAGAATGACGGGATGCCGAGTCATTACGCCATTGTTCCTGCCGCCGGTAGCGGAACGCGCTTCGGGTCCGAAGTGCCAAAGCAGTATCTCGATCTGGCCGGGCGGCCACTGATCCACCATTCACTCGCCGCGTTATGCGCTTGCGAGCGGATAAAACGTGTCTGGGTTGTCCTGTCTCCGGGCGATGAATGGTGGGGTTCGTTTGACTGGACGAGTCTCGGCGCCAAGCTGCACGCCGTTTTCTGTGGCGGTGCCACACGTGGCGAAAGCGTGGCCAACGGTCTGGCGGCTGCGGCCAGCGTTCTGGCTGATGATGACTGGGTCATGGTGCATGATGCTGCGCGCCCCTGTCTTTCACAGGACATGCTGGCCACCCTGTGCGACGAACTGGCCGACGATCCGGTAGGCGGCATTCTCGCTGTGCCGGTGGCGGACACCTTGAAACGTGCCGATGCGCAGCAGCGGGTCGCCGCTACCGAGCCGCGTGACGGGCTGTGGCAGGCGCAAACGCCGCAGATGTTCCGTTATGGTGTGTTGCGCAAGGCGCTGGCTGCGAATTCCGGGGTCAGTGATGAGGCGGGGGCCATCGAAGCGGCCGGTCTGAAACCACGTCTGGTTGGAGCCGATGCGAGCAATCTCAAGGTCACATTCCCTGCCGATCTGCGTCTGGCCGAGCTCATTCTCGAGGGGAGAAACAGATGATCCGTATTGGACAGGGCGGTGATATTCATGCGCTGGTCGCCGGGCGCAAGCTGATCATTGGTGGCGTGCTCATTCCCCATGAGCGCGGCCTGCTCGGTCATTCGGACGCCGATGTGCTGGTCCATGCGATCATCGACGCGCTGCTTGGTGCCGCGGGTATGGGCGATATCGGTCGGCATTTCCCCGACAGCGACGAGCGTTATCGCGGTGTCGACAGCCGCAAACTGCTGCGCGCCACCCGCGAAATACTTTCCCTGGCCGGCTGGCGCATTGTCAACGTCGATTCGACGATCAATGCGCAGCGTCCGAAAATGGCGTCGCATATCCCGCAGATGGTGTCCCATATCGCCGACGATTTGCAGGTGCCCAAGGCCTGTATCAATGTCAAGGCGAAAACCGCCGAGGGCCTGGGTCTGGTCGGGCGGGAGGAAGGCATTTCTGCTGACGCCATTGCGTTGATCGAACATAATGTTTAAGCTCGCTGCCTTGATCATGAGCTTTCCGATTGCTGGCTGTCGTTAGGGTTTTGATCAGCGTGTGAAGAATTCTGAAAGTTCCAGGTCATAGCCGGTTTGTTATCTGACAGAGTTAACTAAAAGAAGATCAGCTCTTGATCCTTGGTATAGTTAACGCTCAAGCGTGTTAAGTTTGTCAAAACAAGCGCTCAACTCGCTGTCGAGTTTAAAAAAATCCAGGAAAGTCTTGAAACGTTCACGTCGGACTTTTCATTTTTCCGTTTTAGTGAGGTCATTATGTCGAATAAATTCGTTTACGTTTTTGGCTCTTCGAAGACCGAAGGCGCAGCAGATATGAAGAATCTGCTGGGTGGCAAGGGTGCCAATCTTGCAGAAATGTGTCGTCTGGGTATTTCGGTGCCTCCGGGCCTCACCATCAGTACCGAAGCCTGCACGGTCTATACCGAGCAGGGTGCCGAAACAATCCAGAAGATGATCGAAGCCGAAGTCAGACAGGGCGTGGCCTTCGTCGAACAGGAAATGGGCAAGAAATTCGGCGATGCCGCCGACCCCTTGCTGGTCTCGGTGCGCTCCGGATCGCGCGCCTCGATGCCCGGCATGATGGACACGATTCTCAATCTTGGCCTTAATGATGAGGCGGTTGCCGGCCTTGCCAAAAAATCAGGAAACGAACGTTTTGCCTGGGACTCCTACCGCCGTTTCATCCAGATGTACGGCGATGTGGTGATGGGCCTGAAACCCGAGTCAAAGGAAGATCACGATCCCTTTGAAGTCATCATCGACGAGATCAAGGAAAAGAAGGGCGTTGAGCTCGATACCGATCTGAGCGCAGATGATCTCAAGCAGATGGTCAGCGAGTTCAAGGCGATGATACGCGAACGCCTCGGCCGTGAATTTCCGACCGACCCGTGGGAGCAGCTCTGGGGCGCGGTCATGGCCGTGTTCCAGAGCTGGAACAACGACCGAGCCGTCTACTACCGTCAAATGAACGACATTCCAGGTTCCTGGGGAACCGCCGTCAATGTGCAGTCGATGGTGTTCGGCAACCTTGGTCAGAACAGCGGTACAGGCGTTGCCTTTACCCGCGATGCCGCTTCAGGCGAAGACATCTTCAACGGCGAATTCCTGATCAACGCCCAGGGCGAAGACGTGGTGGCCGGTATCCGCACGCCGCAGCAGATCACGCTTGAAGGGTCGCGTCGCTGGGCCGAACTGGCGCAAGTCAGCGAAGCTGACCGTGCCGGCAAGTTCCCGTCGCTCGAAGAAATCATGCCGACGATCTACGCCGAACTGCTGAAGACCGAAACGGCTCTGGAAAATCACTACAAGGACATGCAGGACATCGAGTTCACCATCCAGGAAGGCAAGCTCTGGATGCTGCAGACACGTTCGGCAAAGCGCACGGGTGCTGCCCTGGTTCGCACCTCGGTCGAAATGCTCAAGCAGGGTCTGATTGATGAAAAAACCGCGCTGAAGCGTGTCGACCCGGACCGACTCAACGAGCTTTTACACCCGGTGTTCGATGGTCAGGCTGTCAAGAAGGCTCGTTTGATTGCCAGCGGTCTTCCCGCTTCGCCAGGCGCCGCTACCGGCCAGATCGTCTTCTTTGCCGACGAAGCCGAGGAATGGGTTGCCCAGGGCAAGGACGTGATCCTGGTTCGTCAGGAAACCTCGCCCGAAGACTTGCGCGGCATGGTTGTGGCTAAGGGCATTCTCACGGCACGCGGCGGCATGACCTCGCACGCGGCGGTGGTTGCCCGCGGTATGGGCAAGTGTTGCGTTTCCGGTGCCGGGTCCGTTCGCGTTGATCCGAAAGCACGCACGATGACTGTTGATGGCTCGGTGTATAAGGAAGGTGACTGGGTCTCGCTCGATGGTTCAACCGGCAAGGTTTATGAAGGCAAGGTTCCGACCAAGGATGCCGAACTTTCCGGCGACTTCGGTACCCTGATGCTGCTGGCCGACCGTTACAAGCGTCTGGCCATTCGTGCCAATGCCGATACGCCGGCAGATGCCAAGGCGGCGCGCAACTTCGGAGCCGTGGGTATTGGCCTGTGCCGTACCGAGCACATGTTCTTTGAGGGTGACCGCATCAAGTCGGTGCGCGAGATGATTCTGGCGCCTGATGAAGCCGGCCGCCGCAAGGCGCTGGCCAAGCTGCTGCCGATCCAGCGTGGCGATTTCGAGGGACTGTTTTATGAAATGAACGGGCTGCCGGTCACCATCCGCCTGCTCGACCCGCCCTTGCACGAGTTCCTGCCGCATGACGAGGCCAATCAGCGCATCATGGCGAAAGAAATGGGCGTGTCCTACGAGGAAATCCGGAATCGGGTCGATGACCTGCACGAATCGAATCCGATGATGGGACACCGCGGCTGTCGTCTCGGGATCTGCTATCCTGAAATCACCGAAATGCAGTCGCGTGCCATCATCGAGGCAGCGCTCGACGCCAAGGCCAAGGGCAGCGACGTCAAGGTCGAAATCATGGTTCCGCTGGTCGGTACCGTGCGTGAATTCAACGCCCAGGCCAAGGTCATTCGTGATACGGCGGCTGCCGTTTTCGCCGAACGCGGTACCGAGATTGCCTATATGGTCGGTACCATGATCGAAACGCCGCGCGGTGCGCTGGTCGCCGACAGCATCGGCAAACAGGCCGAGTTTTTCTCCTTCGGTACCAATGACCTGACACAGATGACGCTGGGTTTCTCGCGTGACGATATCGGCAAGTTCCTGCCGATCTATTTGGATTCAGGCATGTACGAGCAGGATCCCTTCCAGTCGATTGACCAGAAAGGCGTCGGTCTGCTGGTCAAGATGGCCGTCGAAAAGGGACGTACTGTACGCCCTGGCCTGAAGATTGGCGTTTGTGGTGAACATGGCGGCGACCCGGCATCGGTCGAGTTTTTCCACGGTGTCGGCCTCGACTATGTGAGCTGTTCGCCGTTCCGTGTGCCGATTGCACGACTCGCGGCTGCACAGGCCGCGATCGGTGATTGATGGTGTTTTGAAGCAGGAAGCATAAGTGCCAGCAAATACGCCAGTTCCCCGGAACTGGCGTATTTCATTTCTGGCTTCAGCTTTTCAGCGCCAGGCGCAGGCGCGCGATCATGCCGCCGCCTTCCCGAGCCAGCAATTCAAGCTGGCCCTCATGCAAGTTCGCAATGCGTTCGACTATCGCCAGCCCGAGACCGGTGCCGCTGGCATCGGTGCGGGCGTTTTCGAGGCGGGTAAAAGGGCGCTTCAGGCGTTCGATTTCACTTGCCGGGATGCCGGGGCCACGGTCGAGAACGTCGACCAGGATTTCGCCATTTTCGATTCTTGTTTCGACCGCGATTTGATTGCCACCATACTTGCGGGCATTGTCGAGCAGATTGGCGAGTGCCCGTGTCAGTGCCTGACGGTGGATCAGAGCCGGTGGAAGTTCACCCAGCGTAAATTGTGCCGTGCTTGACGCGCGCCCCTGAGTGCTGGCGACCTGGGTCACCAATGCATTGACGTCGGTGAGTTCAGCCCCTTCGCCGCTGTCGCCGCGCGCGTAGTCGAGGAACTGGGCAATGATGGCATCCATTTGTTCGATGTCCTCGATGACTGCACTGCGCGCTGCGTCGTCGTCGATCGACATTTCCGCTTCCAGACGCAGACGTGCCAGCGGCGTGCGCAGATCGTGCGAGATACCGGCAAGTACCTCGGCGCGATCAAGTTCAATGCGTTTCAGGTCTTCCGACATGCGGTTGAAGGTTTCGGTGAGTTGCTGCAGCTCGATGGCACCACGTTCGGGGAGGGGCTCGGGCTGCCTGCCACGGCCGAGTTCTTTGGCGGCACCGGCCAGCGCGCGCAGGGGCAGGGTGACGCGCGAGACGATCAGCCAGGCCACCAGCAGTGCCAGCGCCAGCGAAGCGCCTCCCCAGCCGAGCCAATTCCAGGGGAAATCGCTTTCGGCGTGTTCGCCGGGCAGCATCAGCCAGTAGTCATCCTCGTCGCTGTTATCAATCGAAAAACTGACCCAGATTCCCCTTAGCCCATTGACTGTACCGGCAAAGCGGGTTTTCGGCCCGAGCTGCGATTCGGCCGTCTCACGCATGACGCGAAAGAAGTAGGTATCCGGCAAGGCCTTGACGATATCGGTGGCTTCGGCCGGGTAGAGATGGACACCTTCGCTCTCTGCCAGATCGCGCAGCAGTGCCAGTCGCTTGACCGGATCCGCAGCAATCAGGGCGGCATGGGTGAGATTGACGACGCTTACCGCAAGCTGCGCTAACTGGCGAGCGCGGGGTTCTCGTTCAGCAAGCGCGAACAGGGTGAGCCAGGTGGCGACGCTGATGAAGATCAGCAGGCTAAGCATCAGGAACGTGCGGACGAGCAGTGTACGCGGAACGAATTTGCGATGGAGGGTCACGCGTTGCGCCCTGATCAGCGTTATTTTGCCGGACTCTGGCCGTCGGGAATGAAGACGTAGCCGAAGCCCCAGACGGTTTGCAGATAGCGCGGCGACGTCGGGTCAGGTTCGACCAGCTTGCGCAGACGGGAGACCTGAACGTCAATGGCGCGATCGAAGGGTCCCTGTTCACGGCCTCGTGCCAGGGTCATCAGGCGGTCGCGCGAAAGCGGTTGACGCGGGTGTTCGAGCAGCACCTTGAGCACGGCGAATTCACCCGTGGTCAGCGGCAGGATTTCATTGTTTCGTTTCAGCGTACGGGTAGCCAGATCAACTTCGACATCGCTGAAAACGATCGTCTTGGCTTCGCTGGTCGGGGCACCCGGGACCAGCGTGGCCCGCCGACGCAGAACCGCCTGGATGCGGGCGACCAGCTCGCGTGGATTGAATGGTTTGGGCAGGTAATCGTCTGCACCCATTTCGAGACCGACAATACGGTCGATCTCATCGCCTTTGGCGGTGAGCATGATGATCGCCTGCTGCGGTTCACTGGCGTGCAGGCGCCGGCAGATCGAAAGCCCGTCCTCGCCGGGCAACATGAGGTCAAGTACGATCAGGTCAAAGGTGTCACGGGTCAGCGATTTGTCCATCATGGCTGCATTCTCTGCTGTCCTGACGACAAAGCCCTGCTCGCCGAGGTAGCGTTGCAGGAGGTCGCGCAGTCTTTTGTCATCGTCGACAACGAGAATTTTTCGTTCAGCCATGGGCCAGATGCTAACCCGAAAGTCTTCGCGGGGCGAGTGTGACGGGCGAACTTGTGAGCAAAAGTTACTGGCGGAACCTGCGGAAACAATTTCTTACAACTTGTGAAAATCAGCGCAAATCCTTGTTACGCCTGGCTTGCACAGTGTCGCCAGGTTGACTGGCAGGGGTGCATGTTCCTTGAATTGTCGAAGGCGGGCACAATGGGCCGGGTACGCCTGTTCAGGAAATGGGGTACTTGATGGCGACAGCGTTCCAATGGCAGCGTGCCGGGCGGTCTGTGACCGGATAACAGTGTGTGGAGAAGCGGGTTGTGATGGTTTTGCGCGAACGGATGATCAGTGTGGGTCTTGCGGCGGTCATTGCCCTGGTTGTGGCAATGCCTGAGGCATACGCTGAAACTTCGAAGGAACGTCATGCTCGCGAAGCAAGGCGGCAGGGCGGCGGTCAGAGCCAGCAACAGTCGCGAAACCCGCGTGAAGCACAGCGGCCTTATGCCAAGCGTAGCGAGGGCGGCGACGAGCAGCGGACGCAGCGGCTATCGCCCGAGGAGCGGCGCCAGTTGCGGCGCGACATCAAGGATGCCGGCAGCGAGATCTATCCGCCGCGCCGATAGTATTATTTCCTCAGGACTGCTCTAATGATTCCAAGGATTGCCACCGCCATTGGCCTGTGGGCAGTATTGCTCGCCCTTAATGCGGTTGCTGCTCCCATGGGTCGCGATGAGGCGAGGCATTTGCTCAACCGTACCAGTATTGGCGCGCCTCAGTACGAGCTTGTCGAATTCGCGCGCTTGTCACGCGAACAGGCCATTGATCGACTGCTTTCCTCCAGGTGTCTAACCCCGATTAAGGTACCACCAGCTCTTGAATTTGTCAGCCCGGTAGGCCTGAAGAATTTATCTGGCGAGGAGCGCCAGGTGCTGATCCGGGAAGAAGTCCGCAAGGGCCTGGTGGCGCCACATTTCGTTCCTGGCGGGCGTGTTCTCGGTGGCCTTCATGGCGAGGCGCCGAAGCTCGACCGGCTTTATGGAAACGGAAATCAGCCGTTTTCGCTCGATTACCGCAGTCTCTACGCCACGGTACTTGAGCGCTGGTGGGGCGTATCCTCGGCAACTTTGCTGGGTGCCCGGTTTCCGGTACTGGAATTATTGCGCTCGTAACCCTAAGGTGCTGGTGCGCTTCATGCGATAGCAAAAAACGGGAGCCGTAGCTCCCGTTGAGTTGGCAAGATGGCCTGACTGAGGTCCGGGCTCGCTTTCAGACGCAAGGCGCGCCCGTCAGCGAAAAGGGCCGCAGCCGGTTTCCTCAATCAATTACTGGCCGCGCCTCTGGGCGTAGAACTGGTTGGCTTCGGCGATCATTTGACGACCGCGTTCCTGGGCGTTAATAAAGGCCGCTTCAGCGAGCATTTGCTGGTAACCGTCATCACCTGTCAACAAAACTGGCTTGCTTGAAGCAGACGCTTGCCACGCCGACCCAGTGGCTTCGGACTTCATTACAGATTCTTGATAGGTACTCATTTTCGTCTCCTGATTGACATGTAATTAAGGTAGAGAACAAGCATCGATTAACCTTGAAAAAGGGTAGTCGAAAACGACGGACGCCCCGTTCATTTCGCAACTGCCCCGAAGAAAGTTCCCCGGGTTTGCGCATTTATGACGATACATCTCATGCATTTCTCCGCTACTTGCTCTCAGGCTGGAATATAGGCTACGCAAGGGGTACAGGGAATACCCCTTTCCCCATATTTTTCATTTATTTATTGGGAAATTATCAGGTGGAGGAAGAAAATCGGCGTGCTGATCTTCAATGACATACGTTCCACCGGGGACCCCACAGGATGGTAATACCGGTAAACAGGTAATCTGGCGCCATCATCACGGAGTATTGAGGCGTGTCCCTGGATAGCCAATACCCGCCGGTCTCAAACTTCAGGGCAGGATCAGGCCGATCCGGATAGCATGTTTTGTCAGTTCAACCACATTGTGCACCTCGAGCTTTTTCATGAGGTTTCGGCGGTGAACGTCGACCGTGCCTGGCGTCATATTCAAACTGGCAGCGATTTCAGGCGTACTCCTGCCTTCAGCAAGCAGGGTAGCCACCTGAAGTTCGCGCCGCGACAGGGCGCGCGCGCGGACCTTTCCAGGCGAGGGATGCTGACCCCGCAGACTGTCGGCCATCATCCTGGCGACTTCTGAGCAAAGATAGCGGCGACCCTCGGCCACGCAGCGAATTCCCTCCTTCAACTCGGCGCCGGCCGCTGATTTGATGATATAGCCGTTGGCGCCGGCATCGAGCATCTGCTGAATGATGCGCCGGTCAAGGTAGGTCGACAAGGCCAGCACCTTGAGCTTCGGGTGTCTGGCCAGCAAGCGCCGTGTCGTCTCGATGCCTGACAGCCCAAGCATGGCGACATCCATGACGACCACATCGGGCGCAAATTCATTGACCAGGCGCACCGCCGTTTCGCCATCGCCGGCCTCGGCGACGACTTGCATGCTGCTGTCCTGCTCCAGGACCAGGCGCAAGGCCTCACGTACCATGGTATGGTCATCGACAAGAATGATCCTGATCATGAGGTCTGGTACTCCTTGGCTGCGATTGAATAGGGAATGCTCATGGTGATCGTGGTGCCGTTGCCGGGGCTGCTGTCGAATTCCATTTCACCTCCAATATTGATGATGCGTTCGTAGATGGAACACAGGCCAAATCCACGGCGCCTGGACAAGCCGACCAGGTATTGAGACGGATCGAAGCCACAGCCGTTGTCGCTCACGGCAATGATCAACTGGCTTCCCTGGCACAGGCAGGACAGGCTGGCGTCGCTGGCTTTGGCATGCCTGGCGACATTGATCAGGAGTTCACGCACCGATCGGAAAAGCATTGCCTGAATCTCGTCGACCAGCGGCCTGGGCTCGCCTTCGTGGTCGATATGCACGGCAAGCTGGTAGCGGTGCTCCATTTCTTCGACCAGCCAATCCAGTGCCGGCATCAGGCCGAGCGTATGCAGGATCGGCGGGCTCAACTGCAGGGTAATCATGCGCACGGCGAGGTCGGCCTGGTCCACCAGTTCGACGATGGTATTGACTGAAGACCGAGGCGAGCCATCGCCGAGCGAGGTCAGCTTGATCTTGATAATAGCCAGAAGCTGGCCGAGGTCGTCATGCAGGTTTTGCGCCAGCATGCGCCGCTCACGTTCTTCGCTCATCGTCAGTTGCGCTGAAACCCTGCGCAACTGCTTGGTCCGTTTGCTGACCCTGGCCTCCAGTTCCACCGCCATTTCACGTAATTTTTCTTCGGCCTGCTTGCGCGCGGTAATGTCCGTGTGCGATACGAGAACTCCTTCCCTGAAGGGGGAAACACTCATGCTGAACCAGCGCTTTTTCTTCGGGGAATGGCAGGGGGTATTCCAGGCTGAAGCCGGGCAAGCGGCCGTCCAGTACGGCCCGTATGCCGTCGAGGGCGCTCCCGGCGCCGTCCGCTGAAGCCCCGACACTTGCCTGACAGACAGCCAGGTAATTGGTGCCAACCTTAACATGCGGAACAGGCTGGCCGGGTTTCATGCTGTTTTCAGTAGCAAATCGCTTCCACGGCTGGTTGACGGCGATGATGACTCCATCGCGGTCGAGCACGGCAATTTCAGCGCTCAAGGCGTCCAGGATCGCAAGATTGAAGGCATCACGCTCGCGCAACGCCTCCTCAGCCTGCTTGCGCTCGGTGATGTTGGAGAACAGCGCCACATAATGTCGGGTGATGCCCTGCGCATCGCGCACGGCGCTGATGTTGAGCATCTCGACGAATACCTCGCCGCTCTTGCGACGGTTCCAGATTTCGCCGCACCAATGGCCTTGCTCAAGCAAAGAGCGCCACAGGGCGGCGTAGAACGATTTTTCGTGATGTCCTGAACTGAGCAGGCGCGGGTTCTGGCCGAGGGCTTCGTCGCGGCTATAGCCGGTGATGCGGCTGAAGCTGGCATTGATATCGATGATCGTGCCGTCGGCCTGAGTGATAAAGATGCCTTCCTGGACATGGGTGAAGACACTGGCGGCGAGCTGGAGTTTTTCTTCGGCTTGTTTTCTCGCGGTGATGCCGCTCAGCACGATGCGCATTACCGACGTGCCGTCTTCGACGTGCATGGTGGCCACATCCAGTTGCGCCCAGAATGGCTTGCCGTCAAACCTGAGCATGCGCAACTCGCGCGACTGCGCTTCGCCGCTGGCAAAGATCCGTTTGTGCAGCAGGGAGTAGCTGTCGACGTCATCCTTGAAGATAAAGCGGGAGAACGGCTGCCCGGCCAGCGCCACCCTGGCTGTGCCGAGCAGGGTGGCGGCGGTGAGGTTGGCTTCGATGATCAGTCCGGGCTCGCTGACGCTGCAATAACCCACCGGCGCCAGATCGTAGAGGTCGAAATAGCGCGCCCGCGAAGTGTCCAGTGCCACCTGCACCCGGCGCAGTTCATCGCTCTGCATTTCCAGTTCGATCTGATGCACGTGCAGATCGTGCAGCAACTTCCGGGTGGCTTCGGGCGACAGGGCGGCAAGCTGTTCCGGCGAGTGCGATGCTTTTTCAAGGGCAATCGCTTCGGCCCGCCGACGCAGCGACTGCCCAGCGCTGGCCACAACGGTAGCCTGGCCCTGAGGTGTTATGCCCTTGGGGTAACGGGAATCGCACGCTGCGGGGTCTTTATCCTTGACAGGCATTCTCAGGCTCCATTTGACAGCTCATTCATACACTTTACCCATAAAACCTGATCAGATTACACCCATCCTCTTTCGCCTGATACATTGCCGTATCGGCCCACTTGAGGATGTCCTCCCGGCTCGCTTCATGATTTATAAAAGGGCCACGCCGATGCTTGCCGTGCATGGGTGTTCGATGCTCGTATCCGCTTTTCCCTCCAGCTTGATGGTCAGCCGATAGGGTTGCGCCAGGGCAATACGGATTTTTTCTGCGATGAGACCGGCCTGCAAGGTGGACTCGCTCTTGTCCACATCCAGTTCACTGATCATCACCACAAACTCATCACCGCCGAAGCGCGCCACGGTGTCCATCCCGCGCACGCAGCTTTTCAGTCGATCGGCCACCTCCACCAGCAGCAAATCGCCCACGGCATGCCCATGCGCGTCATTCAATGCCTTGAAGTTGTCGAGGTCAAGGAACATCAAGGCGCCGTAGCAGGCGCTGCGCATGCTGGCCGCCATGGTCTGGTTCAGGCGGTCGTTGAGCAGACGCCGGTTTGGCAGATTGGTGAGCGGGTCATAGAAGGCCAGTTGCCGCACCTGGTCTTCCATCTGTTTGCGCTCGGTGATGTCACGCGACACGACGAGCACGCGCGCAATCCGGCCTTCGCCATCGCGGATCACGCTGCCGGTTGATTCCATTTCACGGCTGCTGCCGTCGTCCAGCAGGAAGCGATAGTAAATCTGGCGGCCAATTCCGGTTTGCACGGTCTCCCTGAAAACCTGTTTGACTCGTTCGCGGTCTTCCGGATGAATGGTGGCGAAGGAATCGGTTCCACGCAAGTCTCTCGTCGCACCGAAAAATTGCCTGTACGAGGGACTGGCGTAGAGTCGCCGCCCGTCGAGGTCAAGAACGACGATGAAGTCGTCAATGCTCTCGGCGATCAGATGAAAAAACTCCTCTTGTTCGCGCAAGGCGTCTACGACCTGCTTATGCGCGCTGATGTTCGTATGCGCGATGACCACGTTGTCGCCCAAAGGCGTGACGTTCATGCTGAACCAGCGCTGCTCCAGTGGTGAATGGCAGGGATACTCCATGCTGAAGCCGGGCAAGCGGCCGTCCAGCACCGAGCGGATGCCCACGAAGGCCTTCAAAGCGGCTGGATTCGATGTGGAACTGGCCTGGCAGATATCCAGATAATTGACGCCGACGCCGGTTTGCGCTGCCGGTTTGCCGGGTTTGATGCTGTTTTCCACAGCAAATCGTCGCCAGGGCTGATTAGCCATGACGATGACTCCGTCGCGGTCCAGCACAACGATTTCAACATCAAGCGCGTCCAGGGTCGCCAGATTGAAGGCCCTGCTTTCCTGCAAGGCCGCTTCCACCTGTCGTCGTGCACTGACATCGTTCAGGATGACGCGGATGAATTGCGCGCCGTCGGCTTCCTGTACGGCAGTGGCCTCCAGATGCGCCCAGAACGTTGTGTCCTCGTTCCTGATCATCCGCAACTCGCACGCCTGCGGCTGGCCGGTTTCAAGAAGACGTTTGCGGCACAGGTTGTAGCTTTCCCGGTCTTGCTTGAAGATGAAGCGGGTGAACGGTTTCCTGACCAGCGCACCGCGGGCCACGCCGAGCAGGGTGGCGGCGGTGAGGTTGGCCTCAATGATCAGCCCCGGCTCGCTGATGCTGCAATAACCCACAGGTGCCAGTTCATAGAGGTCGAAGTAGCGCGACAGCGCGGTATCCATTGCCACTTCCGACTGGTGCAGTTTCTCGTTCTGCATTTCCAGCTCGATCTGATACACCTGCAACTCGTGTAGCATCTGTTGCGCTGCTTCGGGAGTCAGGTTTGCAAAATTCTCTGGCGACAGCACCGCTTTCCTGCGCAAGCCCGCTTTGGCTCGCTTTTGCAGTGATGACCCTGCGGCTGGCTTGTCCATCTTGATCATTAAATGTCTCCAACGTCCCTTTACAGATACGTAGATACGCAGATCGGGTTAGCGCAGCGTCCCCATGGCCCTAGGCCACGTCTAGCGGATTTCCTGCGGGGCTTAACCCGACAATCCGACTATCACCGGATCATGTGGCCAACTCTCTTAATGTCGGGTTATGCCCCGCAGGAAATCCCCTCGGGGGACACCCTGCGGGCTACCGGCTTGTACCCGGCAATCGGTCTGCCATTAAGCCGGCGCGCTCCGTCGCGGTAATCGCATACATCTCCCCGTCCTGATTGGTCAAGGTAGTGGCGGGTCATCCTGACCTCGACGAGCGCCGCCGCTCTGGTGACCCATTGCGTACGCTACGGCGCCTTGATTTCAGCCCGGCCAAGCTCAAGTATCGTAGCCAGCGCTTCCTGGCGCAAGTCCGGCGTAATGCGTTCGCGAATACTCATCAACAATCAAGGGAACAGGAATTGAATGAAGTTGCAGCAGGGGCGATTCACCAAGCGCGAAAAATACCGAGTCGGGGCACCCGATCCGCTGCCCCGATAATCAAGCGCCGAATCTTCGGGTTACGCGAAAAGCCGCTAACCCGACCTACGTAACTTCCTGCTCTGCAGGCCGGTCACTCAAAGCGCATTCGTGGACTTCGTCAAAGTCGCCAGCGGTGAAAACGGCTCACCCAGGCCAGCAGCTTCTGCGGTGCGTGCGCCTTTTTCCAGTTGCCGGCAACGTACTTGTTGGCTTCGGCCATTGTCGGATAGATGTGGATGGTGCCGAGAATCCTGTTCAGGCCAATGCCGTGGCGCATCGCCAGTACATATTCGGCAATCAGGTCGCCGGCGTGTTCGCCGACGATGGTGACGCCGAGAATTTTGTCCTTTCCGGGTACGGTGAGCACCTTGACGAAGCCGTGCGCCTCGCTGTCGGCAATCGCCCGGTCGAGATCGTCGATGTCGTAGCGCGTTACTTCAAAGGCGATTTTTCGTTCATTGGCTTCGAGTTCATTGAGCCCGACGCGCGCCACTTCGGGTTCGATGAATGTGGCCCACGGGATCACCGAATAATCGACGCGAAATTTTTTGAATGGGTCAAAGAGTCCATTGACTGCCGCGTACCAGGCCTGGTGGGCCGCCGTATGGGTGAACTGGAAAGGACCGGCGACGTCGCCGGCGGCGTAGATATTGGGGTATTTGGTCTGCAGGAACTCGTTGGTTTCGATGGTGCGATTGGCGCTGATGCCCAGTTCCTCCAGCCCGTAGCCCTTGAGATTGGCGGCGCGGCCGACGGCTACGAGTACGGCATCGAAGGGAATGCGCACCTCCCTGCCCTGGTGTTCGGCGATCAGGATTTTCTCGCCTTTCTCGACAAGGAACTTTTTCGCCGTGTGCTCGACCCGTACATCGATGCCCTCGGCACGGAAGCGCTGCATGACGCATCCGGAAACCTCCGGGTCTTCGCGCATCAGCAGGCGCGGCAGCATTTCCACCTGGGTGACCCTGGCGCCGAAGCGGGCGAAGGCCTGTGTCAGTTCCGAGCCAATCGGACCCCCGCCGAGAACGACGAGCCGTTTCGGCAGTTCGCGCAACTCCCAGACATTGTCCGAGGTCAGGTAGCCGACGTCATCGATACCCGGAATCGGCGGGACGAAGGGGCGCGCGCCCGTGGCGATGACGATGCTGCGCGCCGACAGCCGTTCACTCTCGCCGCTGTTACGTACGACATCGACTTCCCACGGCGAAACCAGCCTGGCACTTCCTTCGATCACCTCGACGCCGAGGCTGGTGTAGCGTTCAACGGAATCGTGCGGCTCGACGCGCTTGATCACCCGCTGTACGCGTTCCATGACCTCAGCAAAGTCAAAGCTCGCCGTGGCCTCACGGATGCCGAATTCCGGCGAGCGCTGCATGTGCGAGAGCAGTCTGGCCGAGCGAATGAGCGCCTTGGACGGCACGCAGCCGGTGTTCAGGCAGTCGCCGCCGAGCTTGTGTTTTTCGATGAGAGTGACTTTCGCCTTGACCGCCGCAGCGATATAGGCGGTGACCAGCCCGGCCGAACCGCCGCCGATGACAATCAGGTTGCGCTGGAAGTGCGCCGGCTTCTGCCAGGCGGCATAGACTTTCTTTGCCGCCAGGGCCTCGACGGTCTTCTTGGCGATCAAGGGAAAAATGCCGAGCAGCACGAAGGAACCGAGCAGGCCGGGCGAGAGGATTCCCGACAGGGACTGGATTTTCGCCAGTTGCGTTCCGGCATTCACATACACCAGCGTGCCGGCCAGCATGCCGAGTTGGCTCACCCAGTAGAACGTCCGCGTCTTCAGTGGCGTCAGCCCCATCAGCAGGTTGATGACAAAGAAGGGGAAGACGGGAACCAGGCGCAGCGTAAAGAGATAAAAACCGCCTTCCCTGTCGACCCCGGAATTGATCGCGCGCAGCCGCTCGCCGAAGTGCTGCTGCACCCAGTCGCGCAAAAGAAAACGCGAGGCCAGGAAGGCCAGGGTGGCGCCCACCGACGAAGCAAAGGAAACCAGCAGCAAGCCCCAGAGCAGACCAAACACCGCGCCGCCGACCAGCGTCATCACCGCTGCGCCGGGGAGCGACAAGCCGGTGACGGCGACGTAAGCGACAAAGAAGATCAGCGCCGCGGTCATCGGTTGTGCGGCTCGCCAGGTCTCGATCGCCGCCTGCTGGCTCTTGAAATAGTCTAGGCTGAGAAAGCGCCCGAGACCGAAAGCGAAATAGGCGGTGATCAGCGCAATCAGCAGGGCAATCAGCAACAGTCGGGGAGCTTTGTTCATGTCGGTTTTCCAGTTTGCTTGCCGCCATACGCTGGCGATGACGGGAAGACCAGATCGGGAAGCGAAGAAAGATCGCTTATTTCGCCATCGGGCGTTGCCGGAATCCGCTCCGCCGCCTGATTGAAACGATTACACCACAGGACGCGGAACCCGAAGGCCTTGGCCGAAAAGGCATCCCAGCCATTTGACGAAAGGAAGCAGATATTCACCGGGGCAAGTTCCAGACGCTGTGTGGCCAGGGCATAGACCGAGGGATGCGGCTTGTAAACGCCGACTTCCTCAACCGACAGGACGGCGTCGAATACCTCGTCAAGGCCGGAATTCCGGACGATTGCTGCGAGCATGGCCGGTGTACCATTGGAGAGAATGGCCAGTTTCATGCCGCCCTCCTTCAATCGGCGCAGCATCCGATCGACTTCCGGATAGGTACTGAGCCGCAGGTAGAGCTCCATCAGTCGCTGGCGCAGACCCGGGCGTTCAAGCTTCAGGGTGGCGAGCGAAAAATCCAGCGCATCGCCGGTCACCTGCCAGAAATCGGCGTGATGGCCGGCCAGTCCGCGCAGCCAGGTGTACTGCAGTTGCTTCTGGCGCCAGAGATCGGCAAGCGCTTGCCAATCATCGCCCAGTTCATCGCGCACGGCGACTGCCGCACTGGTGAAATCGAAGAGGGTGCCGTAAGCATCGAAAACACAGGCTTTGATGTTGCGAAGACCTTCACTGTGCATGCGGCCATCCTTTCAGTGTTGAAAGCCTGGGCACGACTACGCGTGGCAACTGGGCGCCGCAGCCGTTTCATCGCCCAGGGCACCGCCGCAACTGGAGCCTTGCCCCGCCGTGCACCCATAGCAGTGCTCTGCAACGCGAATCGCACGCCCGTCGAGCGCCTCGGCATTCAGCTCGCTGATATGCAGTCGCGGGCGACCTGCTTCGGCAATCGACAGGCCGAGTTGCTGGTTGAAGTCGCAGTCATAAAGATAACCCTGCCAATCGACCGAAAGCAGATGGCGGCACATCACGTGCTCGATGTTTTCATCGCGGTGGGTGCTGCGCAGGAGCTGCATGTAGCTGTTGAACTGGCCTTTGGAGACCAGCATCGAGCCGAAACGCTGGATCGGCATGTTGGTCAGCGTGAAGAGCTGGTTGAAGACGATGCCGAATTCCTGCCCCAGATGATCCTTGTAGGCGGCTTCCAGCGGCGCCTGCGGCGGGGGCAGGTTTGGCCCCTGCGGGTTGAAAACGAGGTTCAGTACCAGAAGGCTTCCCGGTGCGCCGTAACCTAGGGCATTCAGACGCTTCAGCGCCTTGATGCTGGCCTCGAAGGTTCCTTTGCCGCGTTGCCTGTCGACGTTCTCTTCCAGATAGCAGGGCATTGAGGCGACTATCTCGACGCGATGCGCGGCGAGAAAGCCGGCCATCTCCTCAAATCCCGGTTCTTCGAGGATGGTCAGGTTGCAGCGGTCGATGACCTTGAGGCCACGGCTGCGTGCAGCAATGACCAGTCGGGCGAAGTGCGGATTCAACTCCGGCGCGCCACCGGTCAGGTCAAGCACCCTGACCTCGGGGCTGGCGGCGATAAAGGCAATCAGCGCCTCGATCGTTTCGCTGCTCATCTCTTCCTTGCGCTGCGGGCCGGCATTGACGTGGCAATGCAGACAGCTCTGGTTGCAGCGATAACCGAGATTGACCTGCAGGATTTCGACTGATCGTCGTTGCAGTGGCGGGAAGTCTGTTTTTACAAGCAAGGGCAGGGTGGCATGCATTGTTGTCGGTCTTTCCGGTTGATCGTATGAAATTGGTCGGATACGCGGCGGGATTCCTTACGATTTTCTTGCCGATCGGTGCCTGTTGGCTGCGGCGCTTCAAGGTCAGAACACGTAAAGATCGATGTAGTCATTGACTGGCGTTGACAATAACCGCGAATGATCCAGCGAAATGTCAAGAATCGCCTGTTGCTGCCAGGTCGGGAAACGCCGGGCCAGGTTGCTGCGGAACTTGGCTTCGAGCAGCGGAAGACCCTCGCTGCGGCGGCGCCGGTGACCAATCGGGTACTCGACGAGCACTTCGTCCAGCCTGCTGCCGTCGGTGAATTCGACGCTGAGGGCGTTGGCGATCGAACGCTTTTCCGGGTCATGGTAATCGAGGGTGAATTGGCGCTCCTCGACGCACAGCATCTTCTCGCGCAGGGCGTCGATACGCGGGTCGGCCGCTACGCCATCTTCGTAGTCGGCCGCACCAAGACGGCCGAAGAGCAGCGGCACGGCCAGCATGTACTGGAGACAGTGGTCGCGGTCTGCCGGGTTGTTCAGCGGCCCCGGCTTGTCGATGATGCGCAGGCACGCCTGATGCGTGCGGATGGTGATTTTCCCGATGTCTTCGGCGCTCTTGCCCAGTATTTTCATTTGGGCATGGATGATCATCGCCGCTTCCACCGCCGTCTGGCTATGGAATTCGGCTGGAAAGCTGATCTTGAACAGCACGTTTTCCATCACATACGAGCCGTAGGGCCGCTGGAACCTGAAAGGCCGGCCCTTGAACAGCACGTCATAGAAGCCCCAGAGCGGTGCCGTGAGCACGCTGGGGTAACCCATTTCTCCGCTGCTGGCCATCAACGCCAGGCGCACCGCACGGCTGCTCGCGTCGCCGGCTGCCCAGCTCTTGCGGCTACCGGTATTGGGGGCGTGGCGGTAGGTGCGCAGCGGCTGGCCGTCGACCCAGGCCAGCGACACGGCGTTGATGATTCCTTCGCGATTCAGACCGAGCAGGCCGGCGAGCACCGCCGTCGAAGCCACCTTGACCAGCACCACGTGATCCAGACCGACCTTGTTGAAGGCATTTTCCAGAGCGATGCAGCCCTGGATCTCATAGGCCTTGATCAACGCCGTGAGCACATCCCTGATCAGCAGGGGTTGCTTTCCACTGGCCACGGCGTTGCGCGACAGCCAGTCGGCCACCGCCAGAATTCCGGCCAGATTATCCGAGGGATGCCCCCACTCGGCCGCCAGCCAGGTATCGTTGAAGTCCAGCCAGCGGATCGTGGCGCCGATGTTGAAGGCCGCCTGCACCGGGTCGAGCTCGAAGCGGGTGCCGGGCACTCTGGCTCCGTTCGGTACCAGGGTTCCGGGAACGATGGGACCCAGAAGTTTCGTGCAGGCCGGGTAGTCCAGCGCTTCGAGGCCGCAACCGAGGGAGTCGATCAGGCTGTGGCAGGCCGTTTCGTAAGCCAGCGGCGAGCGGATTTCGTAGTTCAGGACGTAATCGGCGATATCGAGCAGAACCTGATCGGGTTCGGGGCGGGCAGGGACAGGGTGAGCACACATGAAAATCTCTTCGCAGCAGTTAAAGTCGAAGTCGCGCCAGCGAACCCCCCTCAGTTGATCGTATCCAGTCAGTCCAGCTTGATTCCGGCAGATCCTTGCCGCCTATCCAGGTCATGAGTTTCGGTGCATCCGAGGCAGATAGTGACTGGAAACAGAAGTCGAAACCATCGCTCCAATTGCCACGGCACCGATTAGGGCGCAAACTGTACCCTTTTTACAGCACCGTGGGGATACCCAGATGAACGCATCCATTCTAAAATTTCTGAGAGCCAACGGCGAGCAACTCGATGCCGACATCTCGCAGGCGCTCGACATCCCGATGGCCCAGTTGAAAACGCTGGTCGCGCAACTTTCTGCGTCAGGCGACGTGATTTGCTGCAAGGTAACGCGTTTCATCGAGGGCAGGAAGATCGAAGGCATCAGTTGCCGTTTGTCCTGCGACTTGCCGGCCCCCGCTCGTGGGCGCAAACCCGGCGTCAAAAAAGACCCCAACGCAGACCTCAAGTATCCGGAATGAGCTCGTTGCAGGCATTTCTGTTGTTCGCAAGAAAAGAAACAGATCGAGCGGAGAATTTCCGATTGGAGCCCGGCTTCACACCAGACCTCTTCTATGGGGGAGGGGGCACGATAGCGCGGTGAGGGTCAGGGTTGGCGTCTGCGGATGGCAACTTTTTCAGGCGGGCCCTTCATGCTCATGATGCTCCACTGATTAAAGATCATAATACATTATATCAATATATACAGTGTATTATATTAATTTGTTAATGTAATATCTAGATTATTTGAGGGATATCTTCGTATCAGTCTGCTTGTCAGTCCTGTTGCGGAATGAAGAGCAACGCTGCGGTTTTTGGTACAACGGCTATGCTGACGGGACACCTGGCATCAAGAGTCGAAAGAAGCCGAAGTTCTCAAATGGCGACCCTCGGACGGGTTCTGAATGAAGCAGCGGAACCAGGCATTGCAAGGGACTCGCAACACTCAACGCTGACCTCGAACGTTTGCGATCAACCTCGTTAGCCAGTTTTCCGAAAACGATTAAAATGTCCAACATGCACAATATTTCTATTGCCGACATTCTTGAGCTACCGGTACAGGAGCGTATTCGCCTCGTCGAGCTGATCTGGGACAGCGTTGCGGCTGTCCCCGAAGCCGTGAAGATTTCGCCTGCTCTAAAGGCCGAGCTTGAATTACGCTTGGCAGAGTTCGAGGCGAATCCGGAGTCTGGCTATTCCTGGGATCAAGTTAAATCCCGCATTAATGATGGCTCATGGCGTACCACCTGAAATTTTCTTCGCGAGCATTGCGTGAAATTGCCGAAGCGCATGAGTGGTACGAATTACAGAGTTCCGGCCTTGGTGGGGAATTCATTGCGGCAATGGAGTTGCAGCTTAAGCGGCTAGAGCAAGCGCCTCTGCTTTATGCCGAAGTGATTCAAAATGTTCGTCGCGCGCTCCTTCCTCGTTTCCCTTACGGTTTGTTTTATGTGGTACGGGGTGATCTCGTTCATATTTTGGCTGTGTTGCATGATGCTCGCAATCCGAGCCGTTGGCCAAAAAACCGCTAACCCTACCTGACAGTTCGCTTCTGCAAGAAGCTTATCGAAGCTGGACATCAGGAGTGGCTTGCTGTTTCACGCTGACCGACGACTGGCTGAACCCGGTAGCAAGCGTGAAAACTTATCGATCCTCTCCGCTCTTCTTCTGCCGGTGCCGGGCCGCCTTGGCCATAAGCTGCGCCGTTACCGGCGCGGTGATGAACAGAAAGAGCACGATGGCCGCCTCGTGCAGGCTGACGCCTGACCCGGTTAGCGAGAAGTAGATCGCCGAGGCCAGCAGCAGGGCACCGACGCCGAGTGTCGTCGCCTTGGTCGGCGCATGCAGGCGCATCAGAAAATCCGGCAGGCGCAGCAGACCGACTGATCCCAGCAGAGTGAACAGCGCACCGAGGACGATCAGTGCGGAAACCAGAAATTCGCTGAATACGTTCATTCGATGAGGTCTCCGCGCAGCAGATACTTGCACAGCGCAACAGTGCCGACAAAGCCCAGGATCGCCAGTACCAGCGCCAGCTCGAAGTACGTGTTGCTGTCGGTATGCAGGCCATAGAGCACGAGCAAGGCAATGGCATTGATGCTCAGCGTATCGAGCGCCAGGACGCGGTCGACGATGTCGGGGCCACGCAACAGCCGCCAGAAGCTCAGCATCATGGCCACGCCGATCAGGATAAAAGCAATTTCTATGGCCCGTATCAGCATGCAAAGATCTCCTTGAGCGCCGCTTCGTATCGGTTTTTGACTTCATCGATCAACGCCTGCGGATCGGGCGCGTCGAGCGCGTGCACCAGCAGCACCCAGTGTTTCTGGTCGACGTCGATCGATACCGTGCCGGGCGTCAGCGAAACGATACTGCCGAGCAGTGTCGCCAGGAAGGGGTCGCGCAGGTCGAGCGGAATCTCGACCAGGGCCGGGGAGAGACGCTCAGAAGGCCCGACGATGCGCCGGGCAACGCCCCAGTTGGCCACGACGATATCCAGCGCAAACACACCAAGGAAGCGCAACGCCCGTAGCGGATTGGCCAGACGCGGCGCCTGGGGCCAGAAGGGGAGCGTCAGGCGGGGAATGATCACCGCCAGCAACAGGCCGAGCAGCAACAGGCCCAACGACCCGGCATTGGTAATGGCGATCCACAGCAGCAACACCGTGAGTGAAAGAACTGGGCGCGGGATGAGTTGTTTGAGCATGGCGGCTAGTTGAAAGATAAATTCAAATGCTTAACCACCAAGACACCAAGGACACAAAGATTCACCAAGAAAGGCATGATCCTTATTGCTTTTCCTTGGTGGCCCTTGGTGAACGTGGTGCCTTGGTGGTGAAGTTTTTTTCCTTTGTTTTTCAGCATCAGGTCCTACTCCCTTCGTTCTCGCTGAATCGTCGCCGGATCGTTTCCAAGAACGCCGTGGATGTAGGCGCGGGTGTCGTGAAGCTGTGTTGCCGTGCGTTGGGCATAGCCGGACACAGGCTGGGCGAAGAGCGCCAGCAAGGGGCCGGCGGCAATCAGGCACAGCGTTGCGCTGATCCGGCGCCAGCCGCTGGCGGCAGCCGGAAGATCGGGGGAGGGCGTTTCACCTGGCGCGTTTTCCCAGATCAGGATACTGCCCGCACGCGCCAGCGCCATCATCACCAGAAACGCCGCGAGCAGCAGAAGCGTCCAGACGGCGACTCCGGCCTCGACGCCGCGAAATGTGTCCAGCAGCATCAGCTTGCCAAGAAAACCCGAGAACGGCGGCAGGCCGGCCAGCGTCATCGCCAGAACGATGAAAGCGATCCCGCTCCACGCCGGCAAGCGGTTCGTACCCGTGCTGAAGGTATGGCCTGCCGCGCCGCGCTGCTCGCCGATGAGTTCTGCGAGCAGGAAGCACGCCGCGCCGGCGAAGGCCGAGTGCGCCAGGTAGAACAGCCCGGCAGCGCTGATCTCGGCACTGGCCTGCGCCGGAACGAGCAGCAAGGTGCCGGCTGAGAGCAGTACCAGCCACGCCGAGAGCGTCTTCATGTCTTTGGCGGCGATCGCACCGAGCACGGCAAACAGCAGTGTCGCCAGCGCCAGCGTGCTCAGCCAGCCGTAAAGCAGATCGGGATATGCGGGATCGATGGCGATGACCTGAAGACGCAGCAGCGAGACGATGCCGACCTTGGTCATGATGGCAAACAGTGCCGCTACCGGTGCCGGCGCGGCGGCATAGGTATGCGGCAGCCAGAACGAAAGCGGCAGCAGCGCCGCCTTGAGGACGAATACGGCACAGAGCAGGGCCAGCGCCAGCCGTGCTCCGTTATGATGCATTCCCGGCAGACTCAGCCGATACGCCACATCGGCCAGATTCAGCGTTCCCAGCGTAGCGTAAAGCAGGCCGAGGGCGATCAGGAACAGGCTCGACCCGAGCAGGTTGAGAACGACATAGGCGATCCCGGCGCGCGTCCTTGCCAGACCGCCGGTCTGTGCCAGCAGGGCGTAGGAGGCGAGCAGCATGATCTCGAAGAAGACGAACAGGTTGAACAGATCGCCGGTCAGGAAGGCGCCGTTGAGTCCGAGCAACTGCAACTGGAATAGTGGATGGAAGAAACGGCCCTCGGCGTCGAAGCCGCCACTTGCGTAGAGCACGCAGCACAGGCCGAGCAGGGCGGTCAGCAGCGTCATGGCGGCGGCCAGACGATCAACCACGAGCACGATGCCGAAAGGTGCCGCCCAGTCGCCAAGGGCATACACGCGCAGCGTGCCGTCGTCGGTCAGGAGCGTCAGCCAGGCTGTGGCGATAACGCCGAGCAGGCTGGCGAGCAGGCCGACGGCACGCTGGAACGGCAGGCGTGGCTGAAGCAACAGCAGCAGCGCGGCGAGCAAGGGAATCAGGATCGGCAGGATCGGCGCGTGCTGGCTCATGGCCGCTCATCCTCCTGGCGCGCATCGACGTGATCGTCGCCGGACTCGGAGAGAGCGCGCAGCGCCAGCATGGCCAGATAGGCGGTCATGCCGAAACCGATGACGATTGCCGTCAGGATCAGCGCCTGCGGCAGCGGGTCGGTATAGCGGGCGCCGGCGGCGATCAGCGGCGGCGCGTCGATGCTCAGGCGTCCGCTGGCAAACAGGAACAGATTGACGGCATAGGAAAGCAGGGTGAGGCCGAGAATGACCGGGAAGGTGCGCTCACGCAGCACGAGATAGACGCCGCAGGTGGTGAGCAGGCCGATGGCCAGGGCGAGCAGCAGTTCCATCAGTCCGCCTCGCTTTTCTTCAGCGTGCGCAGCGACAGACGCCCGAGTTCGGAAAGCACCGTCAGCACCACGGTAACGACCACCACATAGACGCCGAGATCGAAGACCATCGCGGAGGCCAGCTCGACGTCGCCAATCCATGGCAGAGGCACGTGACCGTGCGCGCTGGTCAGGAACGGGCGACCATAGAACAGGCTGGCCAGTCCGATGCCGGCAGCGAGGAACAGCCCGAGCGCGAGCAGGCGCGGCGGGTGGCGCGGCATCAGCGGCTGCGTGAAGGCGATGCCATTGGCCAGATACTGCATGACCAGCGCAACGCCGGTGATCAGCCCGGCGACAAAACCGCCGCCCGGAACGTTGTGGCCGCGCAAGTAGATGAAGACCGAGACGGTAATTGCCAGCGGCAGCAGCGGGCGCATCATCATCGAGAGAAACAGCGGATGGGCTTCAGCCGACCACCGGCGTCCGTCGCCATCGCGCTCGGGCGCCTTCAGCACCAGCCCGCCAAGCAGGACGTGGGCGGCCAGAGCCACCGTGGCCAGCACGGTGATTTCGCCGAGTGTATCGAAACCACGGAAATCGACCAGGATGACGTTGACCACATTGGCACCGCCACCGCCCGGCACCGAATGTTCGAGATAGTAGCCGGAGATGGTTTCAAAGGGCGTGCCGAGCATCTGCCAACTGACCCATCCGAGGCCGCCACCGGCGCCCAGGGCGAGCAGCAGGTCACGCAGCTTGCGGGTGATTCCGGTTTCCGGCGTGCATATTTTGTGCGGCAGGTAGTAAAGCACGAGCAGCATCAAGAGGATGGTTCCCGCTTCGACGGCCAGTTGCGTCAAGGCCAGATCGGGTGCCGAGAAGCGCACGAAGGTTAATGAAACGACCAAACCAACGATGCTGACCAGCACAATCGCCAGCAGGCGTTGCCGATGCAGGACGGTGGCGCGAGAGCAGCGAGCGCGAGGGCGGCGAAAGCCAGCAGCGCCGAAACGTCGGCCGGGTGGGTATGGCGCACAAGGACTTCGCCCGCTACCGGCCACCCGGCCCAGGCGCCAAGCAGCAGGACAAAGCCGATCAACAGCGCGCTGTAGCGTTGCAGCGAGCCGTTATCGATACGCGCCACGAGCTGCCCGGCGAGGCGCGAGAGGGCATGGTAAAAGCGCTCGAAGATGAGCAGCGGCTGTCGGTGCGACCGGCGTTCATACCAGGCGAACAGCGGCGCGCGCAACGCATAAATGAGGACACCGCCGCCGAGCGCCAGCAGGCTCATGACGAAAGGTGGATTGAATCCATGCCAGATCGCCAGCGTGTAGGCCGGTAGCGGCCCTTGCAGTGTGGCGCTGGCCGCCGCAGCGAGAATGCGTGCGACGCTCCATTCCGGGAAAATGCCGAGCAGCAGGCACAGCGCGACCAGCACCTTGATCGGCGCGCGCATCCAGCGCGGCGGTTCGTGCGGTGTTCGCGGCAGATCGATCGGCTCGCCGTTGAAGAAAACATCGTGGATGAAACGCGACGAGTAGGCCACCGCCAGCATGCCGGCGACGGTGGCAAACATGGGCAGCAGCCAGCTTATCTGCGCGAAAACCGGGTGGCCGACGGTCTCGGCAAAAAACATCTCCTTGCTCAGGAAGCCGTTCAGCAGAGGTACGCCGGCCATAGCACCGGCGGCGACGATAGCCAGCGTCGCTGTGATCGGCATGTAGCGGAACATGCCGTTGACGCGCCGCATGTCGCGCGTCCCGCATTCGTGGTCGACGACGCCGGCGGCCATGAACAGCGATGCTTTGAAAATGGCGTGATTGATGATGTGAAAAACGCCGGCCACCACCGTCAGCGGGGTATCCAGCCCGAACAGCAGGGTAATCAGCCCGAGCTGGCTGATCGTCGAGTAGGCCAGCAGCCCCTTGATGTCGTGGCGAAACAGTGCAACCGATGCCGCATAGACCAGCGTCAGCGCACCGGTACCGCTGACCAGCCAGAACCACAGGTCGCTTCCGGCCAGCGCCGGGTACAGACGGGCGAGCAGGAAGACGCCGGCCTTGACCAGGGTCGCCGAATGCAGGTAGGCCGATACCGGCGTCGGCGCGGCCATGGCGTTGGGTAGCCAGAAATGGAAGGGGAACTGCGCCGACTTGGTGAAAGCGCCGAGCAGGATCAGGATCAGTGTCGGCGCGTAGAGTTCGTGTGCGCGGATGCGCTCACCGGCCTGCAGCACCGCCGACAGCTCGTAGCTGCCGACAATGTTGCCGAGCAGCAGGATGCCGGCCAGCAGCGCCAGCCCGCCACCACCGGTCACGGCGAGCGCCATGCGGGCGCCAATCCGGGCGTCGTGACTTCCATGCCAGTAGGCCACCAGCAGGAATGACGAGAGGCTGGTGATTTCCCAGAAGATGAGCAGCAGAATCAGGTTTTCAGAGAGAACGACGCCGAGCATGGCGGACATGAACAGCAGCAGCAGCGAGTAAAAACGTCCTAGAGCGTCAGTTACCGGCAGGTAGTAGTAGGCGTAGAGGACGACCAGCAGGCCGATGCCGAGAATCAGGAAACAGAAGAGCAGGCCGAGTCCGTCAAGGCGCAGGCTCAAATCCAGACCGTAGGCCGGCAGCCAGGCCAGGTGCGCCAGCTCGACGTGCCCCGCGAGCGCCGGTGCAACCAGCGGTGCGAGCACGATCAGGCAGGTCGCCATCACCGCCGCTGCCGCCAGCGCGGCGTAGCGGCGCCCCCAGCGCTGCATCAGCAGCGGCAAGGGGGTGGCCGCGAAGGCCACGGCCAGGAGGGCCAAGAGTTGGACGCTGCTGTTCAAGTGAGCGTGATCCGGGAGTCCTGATGTGGTGAATCCGGAAAGATAATGCCGAAGATTGATAATAACCACAAGCCGGATACGAACACGCCGCCGCCAAACGAGTCTGCAAAACTGGCGATCAGGGTGCGGCAAAGCCGCCGCTGATGTTCAAACCCGATGCAGTATGTCCTGCAGGGCAAATTCCCGTGGCACATACCCGTAGGTCGGGTTAGCGCTAGCGTAACCCGACGCTTCGCTTACGTCGGGTTTTCCCACGAGGCCAACCCACCAGAGGGACGCTATCGTTTACCCGGCCTGGAAATTAAGGCGCCCTGCAGACTGCGAAGGTCACCGCCAGGAGGGTAAGGAACTGAAAGCTGATATTTAGAAACGGCAGAAAGAATTTGTAGCTGAACGGGTGCCAAGGAAGTCCATAGTTATGAGGTAGAAGTTCATCAGGCTACAATCACACCTTTGCTCATTGAGTTGCCATGCGGCCTCTTGATCTTCTTAATATTGCGATGACAACCACGCTGGCTTACGGGCGGATTTTCTCCGTTCATGCCGTATGCGAAGGCAAGATCGTAAGCTTCGGCGCGAGTATCACAAAACAAGAGGAATGGCTGGATGAAGACTTGACCGGGAAACAGATATGGTCGGGGCTGGGTAAGTGAGGCACATTAAACCTCTGCGAACCCGGTGGTATGACTTCCCCGATGCGATCATTCATGCCACTGAGTCAGCAGTCAAGCAGCATACTGCCTATGCGGCGGCCAAGTCTGGCGACTCGGATGCCGCGTTCGCTGTCGTTCAAGATACTGTTTCCACTGTGGCAATCCAGGCGCTCCACACTTTGGTTGCTGGCAAAACACCATTTTTTGCTTCAGCCCATGCGTTCGAAAGAACCGGAGTCAATGCCATTCCAGAGGCGCTTGCCGATGAACTTTCAAAGCGCACTGGCTTTCCAGCGGATAATTCCATTGTCCAGGTGAATGTCGTTGGCCACACTGGAGCAAACGGCTTTATGAGGCTGGCGCGACAGGCTATTTTTGATGGAGAGGTGATTGTTGGTGCCGAATACCTGTTGGTCGATGACTTCATTGGTCAGGGTGGAACCTTGGCGAACCTGAAGGGCTACATCGAATCAAGTGGAGGTATAGTCCTTGGCGCAACGGTCTTGACCGGGAAGCCGTACTCAGCCAAACTTTGCCTAACTGATAAACAACTTGCTGCTTTAAGGTCAAAACATGGAAACGAACTCGAAATTTGGTGGAACGAGCGGTTCGGTCACGGCTTCGACTGCCTTACTCAATCAGAGGCTCGCTACCTTGAACGCTCCCAGGATGCTGACACCATCCGAAGTCGCCTTGTTGCGGAAGAGTAAGCAAGAGATTGCTGCGAGATACAGAGCGACCCATAAATAGGGCGTATCTCAAGGAAACGAAGGCCGGGACACCCCGGCCTTTTTTCTGTCTCGCAGGGGAGCCCCGTCATCAGGAGACGTATCAGGAGTTTGGCGCCAGTCCGCCGCTACCCCGGAGGGCGAGGGTAGTTTCGAGCGGCACGCCGAAAGAGGATATGGACATCATACGTGCCAGGCTCAAGGTAGCCGAGGCGCGGACGAAGGAGCTACGAAATGGAAAAACGAATCATTGATGGTGTTGAGGTTCTGCGCAGTTCGGGCAACGTGTATGCCGATCTGGGTCTGGCCGATGCGGAAAAACTCAAGATCAAGACGGGCCTGGTTATCGAAATCAGGAAGGCCATGCGACGCCTCGGGTTAACGCAACAAGCTGCCGCCAGGCGCATGGGCATCGCACAGCCGAAGGTGTCCGGCATGATGCGCGGCGACTTTTCAAACTTGTCCGAGCGAAAGCTGATGGACTGCCTGAATCGGCTCGGCTACGACATCGAGATCCAGGTGAAACCGGCCTCGGAGTCTGTCGGACACTTGATTCTGGCCATCGCCTGATGCGCGAAAGCAGCCGCTTATGTTCGACCCGATGCAGTATGTCCTGCAGGGCGCATTCCCGTAGGTCGGGTTAGCGCTAGCGTAACCCGACGTTTCGATTAGTAGCGGGTTCTCCTGCGCAGCCAATCGTCGCATTGTTTTCCGCAAAAAAATGAAGCTGTTCACGTGTTTTCTGCTTGCTGCCGAACTGTTGTTTAACACTTGTCGGGTTACGCTCCGCTAACCCGACCTACTGGATTGCGAGGAACGCGGATGAAAAAAACGCCACCGCGAAGGGTGGCGTCGTTGGTCAGGGTGAGCTGCTTTAATGCGCGGCCGGTGCCACTCCAGGCGCCAGCGACTGGATGCGTGTGCCGTCCAGGTTCTTGTGCGCTGCGTGCGGTTGCCAGCCGAGCGTGAAGTAAAGAAAGGCGAAGCCGACGACATAGGCCAGGGCGACGTGCCAGCCGTGACGCAGCCAGTTGGCGACTGACTTGGCTTCCGGATACATATTGGAGAGCGCCACGCCGGCCGACGAGCCGAACCAGATCATCGAACCGCCAAAGCCGACGGCATAGGCCAGAACGCCCCAGTCGTAGCCGCCTTGCTTGAGCGCCAGCGCGGTGAGCGGGATGTTGTCGAACACCGCCGAGACAAAACCCAGGCCGAGCGCCACCAGCGCCGAGGCGGGCGGCAGTTTCTCGACCGGCATCATCGACGCACAGGTCACCAGCGAGAGCAGGAAGATCGTTCCCTTGAAGGTTTCCGGCAGTACTTCCCAGTCCGGTCGCCGAACGGCAACCGAGAGCAGGATCGCTATCCAAACGGCAACGCCGATGAAGGGGAAATGATCGGCCAGCGCGGTAAATTCCACGTTGATCACGACGTTGGTGACGATGGCGAAGACCAGAATCAGCAGAACGATGCCGATGCGCGGCTTGTCGACCCGGGTGTGGCTGTGCACGTGTTTGATGATCGGCGAGTAGGCGTGCTGTTGCTTGGCACCGAAGTAGGCGGTGATGACCAGGGCAACCACGGCAGCGACGTAGCCGTGAAACACGTCAACCGGGCTGACGCCGTCGATCCACATCATCGTCGTCGTCGTGTCGCCAACCACCGAGCCGGAGCCGCCGGCGTTGGAGGCGGCGACAATCGCCGCCAGGTAGCCGACATGCACCTTGGCCTTGAACAACTGGTGTGCCATGGCGCCGCCGATCAGTGCAGCAGCGATGTTGTCGAGGAAGCTGGAGAGAACGAAAACCATCACCAGCATCACGAAGCCGCCCTTCCAGTCGTTGGGCAGATACTTGGGCAGGATGGCCGGAACATGGCTCTTTTCGAAGTGGCGCGAAAGCAGGGCAAAACCCATGAGCAGGCAGAACAGGTTGGCCAGAACTACCCACTCGTGCTGGAAGTGCCCGACCAGACCGGCCAGACCATCGCCGGTCTTGAAGCCGGTGAAGATCAGCTTGTAGAGCGTGATCGTCACCAGGCCGGTCAACCCGACGTAGAGCGTGTAGTTGTGAAACAGCGCAACACCGAGCAGGGTCATCGCGAAGAGAATGAAATCCAGCGGGATGCCACCAACCATGACCAGCTCGCCGGCCGACGCGGGCAGGGCTACTGCGGATAAAACAAGTGCCGTGATGCAGGAACGGGTAAAAGCGCTTGACATCGAACTTCTCCTGGAAAATGGTGCGGAATTACAACCGCATATTCGTCAGATGCTGATATTCCCTGCATTAGAACGAAAAGAAAGATCTGTGGCTGCAATTCCAGATCGCGCCAAGCCAAGTCCCGCTTTTCAAACGAACTGAATCGACACATGGTTCAGACGCTGATGGCGGGCTACTGTACGTTTGCGGCTATTGCGAAATGTTCACTGCGGCTTTTGTTGGAGGTATTGCCTAGTGTCGTGAAGCCTGTCCAGACTACAGACTGAAAGCATTATAAGCGTAAGGTAAGCTCATGATCAAATATAAATAAAACATTGAAAAATTCCTTATGTCATGCGGAGAATTGTCAGTCCATTGTAAGTTTTTGTAACGAAACTCCTTGCGTGGCATGACAGGTGCCGCATTGAAGCTTGTTACTTGCGCAGAATAAAAACGATCGTTTCGGGGGGTAGTGTGTTTTTTTCATCACCAATGGAGGAGTCAATATGTCAATTCATGCAACCAAGGAGTTACAGGCGTACTGGAAAGAGAACTTGTTCTACATCGCGGTTCTCCTGGGCATCTGGTTTTTTGTGTCTTATGTGTGCGGCATTCTGATCGTCAATCAGCTCGACGCCTACACGATCGGTGGTTTCCCGCTCGGCTTCTGGTTCGCCAACCAGGGCTCGCTGATCACCTTTGTTGCCCTGATCTGGATTTATGTCTGGCTGATGGACCGGCTGGACATCAAATACAACGTACAGCAATGAGCTACAAGTATTCCGACATCAGTTCCGATGTCCACAACTACTGCTATTCCCAAATTGATGAGGTGACCAAACCATGAGTATTCTTACCTGGACCTGGATACTTACAGGCCTGAGTTTCGCCCTGTATATCTATATCGCCTACGCGTCGAGAGCCAAGACGACCGGCGATTTCTATGTCGCCGAGAAGTCGGTGCCGCCCTTCATGAACGGCATGGCCACCGGCGCCGACTGGATGTCGGCGGCGTCGTTCATTTCGATGGCCGGCCTGATCTCCTTCCTCGGACGCGACGGCTCGTATTACCTGATGGGGTGGACCGGCGGCTACGTGCTGCTGGCCATGCTGTTCGGCCCCTACCTGCGCAAATACGGCAAGTTTACGATTCCCCAGTTCATCGGTGATCGTTACTACTCGAATACCGCCCGCGTCATCGCGCTGGTCTGCGCCATCTTCGTCTCCTTCACCTATGTGGCGGGCCAGATGCGCGGCGTCGGTGTCGTCTTCTCGCGCTTCATGGATGTCTCCATCAACACCGGCGTGATCGTCGGCATGGCACTGGTCTTCTTCTACGCCACGCTCGGCGGGATGAAGGGCATTACTTACACACAGGTGGCGCAATACGTCGTGCTGATCACCGCCTATCTGATCCCGGCGATCTTCGTCTCGATGAATTTTACCGGTAACCCGATCCCGCAGATTGGCTACGGCTCGATGGTCACTGCCGAAGGCGCGGCGCTACTGAACGACCCTAGCACCCAGGGGAAGTACCTGCTCGACATATTGAACACGCTGAACAAGGATCTCGGTTTTGCCGCGTACACTACGGGACAGCGGCCGATGATCGACGTTTTCTTCATTACCCTCTCGCTGATGATCGGCACCGCCGGCCTGCCGCACATCCTGATCCGCTTCTTCACCGTCCCCAAGATGCGTGACGCACGCTCTTCGGCCGGCTGGGCGCTGATCTTCATCGCCCTGCTGTACACCACGGCACCGGCGGTAGCCGTTTTTGCCCGTACCAACTTCATCAAGACGGTGAACAACGTCGAGTATGTCAATGCCCCGTCGTGGTTCAAGAACTGGGAAAAAACCGGGCTGGTCGGCTGGAAGGACAAGAATGGCGACGGCATCATGCAACTTCGCCCCGGCAAGTGGGACGATCCGAAGAGCGCCAACGAAGTCAAGATCGACCAGGACATCATGGTTCTGGCCAGTCCTGAAATCGCCAAGCTGCCCAACTGGACCGTCGGTCTGATCGGCGCCGGCGGCCTGGCGGCGGCCCTATCCACGGCGGCAGGGCTGTTGCTGGTGATCTCGGCGGCCATTTCGCACGATCTGATGAAGGGTATCGTCAAGCCCAGCATGACGGACAAGGAGGAGCTGTGGTGGGCGCGCGGTGGCGCCGGCGTGGCCGTTGTCATCGCCGGTCTGTTCGGCATCTATCCGCCGGGGTTCGTCGCCCAGGTGGTGGCCTTTGCCTTCGGTCTGGCGGCGGCCTCGTTCTTCCCGGCCATCTTGATGGGCATCTTCAACAAGAAGATGAACAAGGAAGGCGCCATCGCCGGAATGATCGTCGGCATCATCTTTACCGCCGGCTATATCTATTACTTCAAGTATGGCAACCCGGCGGCCAACAACCCGGCCGGGTGGTGGCTGGGGATCTCGCCGGAAGGGATCGGTACCGTCGGTGCTGCGCTCAACTTCGTCGTATCGTATGTGGTCAGCAAGGTTACCGCTGAGCCACCCGCAGAGATCCAGCACCTGGTCGGCAGCCTGCGTTACCCCGGCAAGCTCGAAGCACCCGCAGCCAGCAGCCATTGATCGGTTTTTCAGCTTGCTGAGCTGACGCACGGAGGGCGGCTACCGGAAACGGCAGCCGCCTTCTTTTTTTGAACTGGTGAAACGATCAGCGGAGTTGTACCATGACAGCGCAAGCAGAACCGATAAACAGCAGGTTAAACATGATCAAGCGTCTAAACAAATACATCGTATCCAAAATAATGGGCATTCGGCTGCGTCCCACCGTTGCCGTCTTTCTCGGCGGCTTCGCCGGATTGAGCCTGACCAGCACCATTCTTCCCACCGTCATCTCGGTTGTCGGGTTCACCGACGATTTTTCGGCGCGCCTCGATCTGGCCGGTTTTGCCGTGTACGCCTTCATGGTGTGGGCGCTCGGCGGCTGGTTGTGCCAGCGCCGGGCCAGCGCCCAGGCCGGAGCCCTCATTCTGGGACTGACCGGTTTGCTCAGCGCCGCCGTTTTTGCCGCACTGGCCTACGGCGTCGCGCAGGAAGTGCTGCTGATCTGCGCCGCCGCCGGACTGGCCTACGGCACCTTCGGCGGTTTGCTGATCGCCATTGCCCTTGGCGATGTCAAAGAAGTTGCGGCGGATTGACGTTCAGTCCGGTGCCCCGAGCTGCGTAAATGCGGCGTGAGGCATTGATCAACTCAGAGGCTGTGAACTAATGGATAAAAACTTCCCAAGCCGTCATTCCGGCGTACGCCGGAATCCAGTTCCTTTTACTGATATTCATTAAAACAACGAACTGGATTCCGGCTTAAGCGGGGTGACGAGCGAGGCATTTCGTAGGTCGGGTTAGCGGAGCGTAACCCGACAATCATCGGATGCAGCATAAACTGCCGTCGGGTTATGCTGCGAAGCAAATCCTCCTGGGGGACGCTCCGCTAACCCGACCTACAGGATCGCTACTGGATTACGTGTTCTAGATAAATTGGACCTTGCAAAATCGGGAAGTTAATTCGTAGCCGTTCCTAAGCCGATGGAGGGCTCTGCGGAACTATCCCTCTAAGGAGTACAACATGGCACATCGCCTGCTGATCGTTGAGGATGATCGGGATCTGGCCAGGAACCTCATCGAATATCTTGAAATTCAGGGTTACGTGACGCATTACGCGGCCGATGGCCATGCTGCGCTGAACCTGCTGGCGGGCAACAAGTACGATCTGGTCCTGCTCGACCTGCTGTTGCCCGGTGTCGATGGGATGAGCGTGTGCAGCCACATCCGCAATCAGCTCCACAGCAAGGTGCCGATTGTCATGCTCACAGCCAAGGACGGTATCGATACCAAAATATCGGCCTTCGATATCGGTGCCGACGACTATGTGATCAAACCGGCCTCGCTGCGCGAGATCAATGCGCGGGTGCATGCCCTGATCAGGCGGGCGGGCCTGGCGGCGGTCGACAACGAAATCCTGCGCATCGGCGATCTGAGCCTGAATACCGGCACCCTGCAGATCGAGCGCGCCGGCGTGCCGATCACTCTGGCCCCGATCCCGATCAGGATCCTTACCCTGCTCATGCGCTGCTCGTCCAACGTGGTGCACAATCTCGCCATCCACCGCGAACTGTGGGGCGAGGAACGCGACGACACGCACGCCATCGTGGTGCACATGCACACCCTGCGCAATACGATCGACAAGCCCTTCGAGCGGCAGCTCATTCATACCGTTCGCGGCTTCGGCTATCGCATCGCCAATGATCAAACCACCTTATGACAGCCTGAGCCTCAGTCTCGTCCTGCCTTTTGTGGCGCTGGGCTTTGTCGTCAGCGCGCTGCTGAGTCTGATCACCTTTACCCTGGTCGCCCATTCCGAGGAACGCGCGATCGAGCGCATGCTGCAGGTGGAGATGGACAGTTTCCGCAATCGCCTGGCGCGCAACCCGGACGCCCTGCCGCCTTCGACCACCGAGCTCTCGGGTCATTTCCTGCCGATCCCCGAGTTTCGCTTCCTTGCACCTGCAGAACCCGGGCAGCAGCGCATCGAACGCGTCTTGCAAGGGGATCGAGACTACACGGTCCTGCTTGCCGATGTGGACGGCAAACCCTATGCGCTGATTTACGAGCGGACTTACGTCGATGCCATCCTGGGAAATCTGGCGCTTTACCTGCAGTTGGGTACCGGCTTGATGACCCTGTTCTCTTTCCTGCTGGGAACCTACCTGGCCAGGCGCGTGGTGCGCCCGATTGGCAAACTGCTCGGCGAAGTATCGGAGAAAACGGCCCGGGCCAATCTGCTAGCCGGGCCGCCCCTGACTTTTTCGCCCGACGACTATCCCAACAACGAAATCGGTCGGCTGGTACTGGGGCTGGACCAGTTCGCGCTGCGGCTGCACGGGTTTCTTGAGCGGGAAAGCTATTTCGCCGCCGATGTCAGCCATGAACTGCGCACCCCGGTGGCGATCATTCGCGGTACCGCCGAGGTGCTGATCGAGTACCCGAACCTGCCGGATGTGATTCAGCAGCGTTTGCGCACCATACATCGCCAGGCGGTACGCATGGGGCAGATCCTCGATGCCATGCTGCACCTGGCCAGGGAAGGGGGGGAAGAGGGCGACCCCGCCTGTGCCATTGCCGAAGTCATTTACGATGCCGTGGCCGACTGTTCCTTCTCGCTGGCCGGGCGGCCGGTCACGATCAACGTCGAGGTGCTGGAGCGCGCCATCCTTCCCGTCGAGCGCTCGATGGCCTATGTCGTGGTCAGCAATATCCTGCGCAATGCCTGTTCCTACACGCGGGAAGGCGTTATCGCGGTGCGCCTCGACGGCCACCACCTGGAGATTGTCGATAGCGGCATCGGCATTCCCGAAGACCGCTTTCCGGCACTGTTCAAGCGGCTCGACAAGGGCGAGGACAGCTCGGGATTCGGCCTCGGATTGTCGATCGTCGCCCGGGTCGCCGAGCGTCTCGGCTGGACGGTGGACATCCAGAGCCGGAGCGGAACGGGAACGCGGGTGAGCATCACTTTCCCCGAATAATCGGGCAATAATTTCTCGAAATGATAAGTCGTGATATTCAGCTCAAGTTCAGATCGAAGCCTTGCGTCTCTGCCTGCTTGAAGTTAACCAGTAGGGACGCTGGAATCGGTGCGCCGTCTTGATTAGGCTGTGAGCTCGTTTATTCAGACAAAAAACTGATGGAGCCGCAAGGCGAATCCCCGATTTAACCCGACGGCTCAGTGCAACAACTGGTACTGAAGAAGGAAAACTCCCGCGCCAGAAAAATACCCTACCAGGGCCAACCCGCTGATTTTTTTGACGTACCAGAAGAATTGAATTTTTTTACCCGCGCAGTAAGCCAGGAATTCCCACAGAAAGTGGTCTGGAGGGTACTCAGTCAGGCTGTACATGCCCATCGATGCGGCCACCAGCGGCACATTGTCGACGATCGCACTGGCGATGCCGATGATCATTACAATGACGTCCTGGCGCCCCACGGTCTGATCCAGCCATAGCGCCAAAGAGCTCAGGATGTGCGAATGTTCGAGCGTGGCCACCGCCAGCAGGATGCCGATGAAAAATACCAGCGAACCCATATCGATCCGGGTCAGTGCGTGCACCAGCGTAAAGTGCTGCTTGGCCATGTCCTCCTTGTGCCGATGCACCAGATCGCCCATCAGCCACAGGATACCCAGGCCAAACAGGATGCCCATGAAGGGCGGCAGGTGCGTCGCGGTCTTGAATGCCGGCACTGCCACCAGGATGCCAAGCCCCATGAAAAACATCAGATTTCGTTCAAAATCCGTGGTGTGTAACCCATGCTCGCTACTCACCCGCGCAGGAGCCACCGCATCGCGACCGCGCAGGGCATAGGCGGTTATGCCCAGCGGCACCAGCATGCTTACCAGCGACGGCAGCAGCGCCGCTTCAATGATGCCCAGGCTGGTGATCTCTCCACCAATCCACAGCATGGTCGTGGTGACGTCGCCGATCGGCGACCAGGCGCCCCCGGCGTTTGCCGCGATGACGATGATGCCGGCAAAAACAGGCGGTCTTCATAGCTTGGCCAGCAGCTTGCGCATCAGCGAAATCATGACGATGGTGGTGGTCAGGTTGTCCAGGATGGCGTTGAGAAAAAAAGTCACGAAACCCACCAGCCACATCAAGGTGGACAGCTTCGATGTCTTGATACGCGTCGTGATCACTTCAAAGCCGTTATGGGCGTCGACAACCTCGACAATCGTCATCGCCCCCATCAGGAAAAATACGATCTGAGCCGTACTCATGAGCGATTCGCCAAGTTGTTCGCCCACGATGTGTGGATCGCCCATTGATAGTGCGTAAACCGTCCACAGCAGACCGGCACCGATCAAGGCTGAAGCCGATTTATTGACCTTGAGCGGATGTTCCAGTGCGATGGCTGCGTAGGCAACAACAAAGATGACAATCAGCATGGCATTCATGTCGTTTATCCGATGGTGAAAAGAAGGTCGATGGTTAGAGCGACCAAATTGGTTAGATCGATCAAATGAAAGATTCTATAAGGATCAGGGCGGGTAAACCAGTTCGACCCTGCGTATTTGTAGTTGGCAGTCCGCCGACAGGCATATCTGTTGTTTTCTTGCGCTATTGACACGATTGCGGCGAATCTGCTTTGCTGGCGCGCCGTAGGAACGCAGCAATTTGAACACCGCCATAAGACGCTCTTCCGCGATAGCCAGGTTGTAGTTGCGGCTTCCTGAATCATCGGCATGTGCTGTCAGAATCAGCATTTTCCTTGGATTCTGTTTCAGATTTTGTGCATGCTGGCGGAGTTTATCTTTTCCCTCTTGGTCTACTGTTGTGGTGCCTGCCGTGAAATAAATATTGTTTTCGTCGGTGAGGGCCCGATCCATGACTTTTTCAGGTGCTGGCGGGACGACCTGGGTTTCTTGCGACGTTCTATTTTCGGACTCCTGGGTGTGCGCTTGAGGTCCGCTGCATCCGGCAAGCATCAGGGCGGCGACAATAAAGCTGAGGGATTTGAGATTGGATAGGGTCATGGAGCACGGGCCTGTCCTGGCTACGTGTCGATATCGGACTGGAATTTAACCATGTCGGACAGTGGCGTGCTGGCAAAGGTCTCGTCTTTCCCCGGCAATTGCCGGATTAACTCAGATAGATTGATATTCAATGTTTTCAGGGCGACATCCGGTATGGCGGCGAGAGCTTCAGGAAGGATTCCTTCTGCGGGGCCGGGTAGTGCGGCGATGGCCTTGAGCCCATTCGCTGCGAGACAAAGACCGACACGACGCTGATCGGTGCGATGCCGTTTTTTTGTCAGGCATCCCAGGTTGGCCAGCTTGTCAACGATCTGGCTGCAGGTGGACTGATGAATCCCCATGCGGGCTGCGAGCTCGGTTATGCCAATTTCCGGGCTGCGCTGCACCTCTTGAAGAACCCACATTTGAGCGCCGGAAAGGCCGCAGCTTTCCTCCATTACCCGGAAGTACTGGCGCATGCTGCCGTAAATCACCCGGAATTGCCGCAGAACTTCAAGGGTAAGCGGTGGGGACTTCGATGTGACGGGGAGCGTCATCTGTATTTAAGTGCTTGCACGAGTTGAGTGGGTCTATTATATTGGCAACAAATGCAGTTTATGTGGCTTTGTCCCGGTATTCTTTTTTACAGCGAGGACTTTGGGGAGCTTAGGCCCCCGTGCGCCAGGCGCGTTGCGGGGGGGCCTCGGTGGGGGCCGCGCGGCGGACGACTTGCCGGCTTCGCTAAATCCGACGGCGCGAGGTGCGCTCCCTGGGGCTGCCCTGGCTGGGGGGGGCGCCCGGGCCCGGGGGCTCCTGGGGGCCGTAGCGGAACAGTCGGTGGTTGAGGGGCGGGTAACTCCGTCCCTCTCGGTGTTCAACTCAATCCAGCTTTTCGGCGTGATCTTGATCGGTGGCCTTGGTACCGGCGAGCTGTCGCGTCGTGTATTTGCCTTGCCGCGAACCACGGGTTACGTCGTATTCGGACTCATGGTAGGGCAAAGTGGATTCGGCTGGATAACCCTACCACATCGAGTCAGCCCATTTGTTCATCGACCTGGCTTTGGGCCTGATTCTGTTCGAATTGGGTTATCATGTTTCGCCCGTGCCCTCCCGTGCATTTTGGAGTCGAATCCGGGCTGGGCTGGGCATTGCACTGATAACCGGTGGGGCGATTGCACTGGAACTTCTGGCCTGGGGGTTTTCACCGGAAACGTCGCTATTCGCTGCCGCGCTGTGCCTGGCAACCTCTCCGGCAATCACCATTGCCACCTGCAGCGACCTTGGGGCCAAGGGGGAAAAAACGGGACTGCTTTACACCATGGTGGCGATCAATGGCTGTGTGGCTTTCATCGCTGTCGAATTATCCATGCCGTTTCTGCTTGATTACCAGACAACCCAAGGCCTGGCTGGCGTCTGGGAGGCGACGCAAAAAATCGGTATATCGGTGCTACTGGGCGGCGCTTGCACCGGCCTGGTTCTGTTGAGTGCCGAGTGGCTGGGACGTCGGCCAGAGCACCAGCACCTGTTACTTCTTGGCACCATCGTCCTCGGTGTCGGTACCTCTATCTATCTCGATATTTCGGTGTTGATGCCGATGTTGATCTTTGGCTTCCTGACGCGGGTACTCGACCGGGACAAGCAGGTCGTTGCGATAAGGATTGCCAGCGATGCACGCATTCGAGTATTGCACTGGTTTTGCTGTCCAACACACAAACCCTCTATTCCGGTCTTGATGCACAACTAACCGGCACCTTGCTGGCGACCATTCTGCTGATGCAATTGTTTGGCCCCCTGGCGACTCAAACCGCCATCAAGGGCTTCGGGGAAGCGCAGGGCGCCGAGCCGATACCCTTGCTGGTTGACAGCGAAGCGGCCAAATAATCCGGGCTTCCATGACGACACCGCGCAGACGATCGGCGATCTGTAGGCAATCCGGCTGAAACATGATTATTGATTGGCTCTCATCGACATCTCATTAACCGCTATCCAGGGTAAATTTGTTATTACAGTCCACAGTCATTCCGGCGAAAGCCGGAATCCAGATTTGTCCATCTGATCAAGATGTTAAAAGAAAGGTTTGATCTACGAACTGGATTCCGGGTCAAGCCCGGAATGTCGGTATTCCAACGAATTAGCGCCGGAACAAATTTACCGTGGCCCGCTATCGATCATTAATGGAGGAGGAAATAACACCATGAGCAAACGCCCATTACGCATTGGCCTATCGGCGCGCATCTACCACCCTCAAGTCGGTTCAACCGGATTGCAGTCAAAGTCTTTGCAATATCTCGAGCAATCGGTTGCGCACTGGGTCATGTCGCGCGAGGTGATGGTGTTCATGATTCCGGCGGTCAGCGGCGATGGCATGGTCCATCGCAGCAGCATCCGGCTTTCGGACTACCCGCAATATCTGGATGGCCTGCTTCTGCAAGGCGGAGCCGACATCAATCCGCAAACTTATGGTGAAGAACCCTTGCATCCGGATTGGGCTGGTGACCGGGTGCGCGATGCCTATGAAATGGAACTCCTGCACGAATTCATGGAGGCCGGGAAGCCGGTTCTCGGTATCTGTCGGGGCGCGCAACTGATCAACGTGGCGTTAGGCGGGACGCTGTTCCAGGATATCGCGACGCAGATAGAAACGGCGGGCGCGCACGTTCATCCCGATTATGACCGGCATAGTCATGCCATCGAATGGACCAGCGACTCGGGTCTTGCCAGGATGTATCCCGGCACCCAGGGCGGCGCGGTGGTCTCGATTCACCATCAGTCGATCAAGGCCCTCGGGCGAGGTTTGATGATTGAAGCGCGCAGCACGGTGGATGAGGTGATCGAAGCCATACGCCTTGAGGGAAAACCCTACGTTCTTGGCTTGCAGTGGCACCCCGAGTTCCACCCGCCCGGCAGCGAGGTGTTGCTCGACTGCACGCCGATCCTCAACGAGTTTCTTGATGCCGCGCGTAGTCGGCGATGGTAAATAGGAAGAATAAGCTGGACAAGCTGGACGGGTGGCGATGCTGACCGACATCCTTTCGCTGCCGAGATCGCTATGGGAAGACTTGCAGGAGCGCCTGTTTTTCCTGCCGCCGTTTCCCGATCAAATAGATTCGCTGGCCCTGTTCAGCTTGCTGCTGGTCATCGGTCTGTTTATCGGCGAGTGGTTGCGTGCGCATGTGGGTGTACCGAAAGTCATCGGTTACGTTCTCGCAGGAACCTTGTTCGGACCAGCACTTCTGGGCTGGATCACCATCGAAACCCTGGCCCAGATACGCCCCATCGCCGATGCAGCGCTTGGTCTTCTGATGCTTGAGATCGGGCGACGCCTCGATCTGCGCTGGCTGATTCATAACCGGGATTTATTGAAAGCGACGCTTGGTGAAATCACGCTCTCCTTTGTGGCTATCTTCTTCTTTGCTTATGCGCTTGTTGGCCTGATTCCGGCCTGGGCCGCCGCTGCGGCAGCGGTGACCATGGCCTCGGCACCGGCCGTGGTTTTGCTGACGGTCGAGGAATCGAACGCTCAGGGTCAGGTCACTGAACGGATCGTCATGCACACCGCCCTGAGTTCGGCCGCCGCCTTTATCGTATTCGCGGTCGTCCTCGGCGTTGTGCATGCCGAATACAGCGACGACTGGCTCAATGCGGTGGTTCATCCGCTATGGGTGGGGGCGGGTGCTTTGCTGATAGCCTGGTTAATTGCAAGTTTCGCGTTGCTGGTTGCAGGTTTGTTGCCGAAACGCTCGCTGGCCCAAGTATTCATCCTGGTGGCAACGGCTTTGCTGGCGGTGGGCATTGCCCGCATGTTGGCGGTTCCGGTTTTTCTGACGCTTTTCGTGATGGGCGTGATGCTCGCCTTCCGTGACGAACGAAGGGTGCTGAGCTATACGGCCCTGCCGCAGGGGCATTGGTTGCTGGCGATCATCCTGTTCGTCGTGATTGGCGCTTCGCTTCCCTGGCAGGACTTCACCTGGCTGACCGGCTTCGAGGCGCTTGGCCTGCTGATCGTTCGGGCACTGGCCAAGGTGGCTGCCCTGGCCTGGGCTGGTGGTGGTCTCCCCCTCGCCAAGCGAATACTGGTCGGCGTCGGGATTCAACCCTTGTCGGCGACAGCCGTATTCATGGCTTACGAACTGGCCGGACTTTATCCGGAAATCGGTCGCTCGGCCCTGGCACTCCCGCTCTTTGCGGCGGCCATCATGGAAATTGCCGGCCCGGCACTGTGCCGTTTCGCCCTTTTGCGCTCTGGTGAAACGGTCGAGGACGACAAAGGAGGGATCGCATGAGTCATCAAGTCACAGCCATTGCCTGCTTCAAGGAAAGCCAGCCGTTGACCCTGGGTGTCGAGCTGGAGTTGCAACTGGTTTCCCCGCGCGATTTCGATTTGACACGCGGGGCAACGGACCTGCTGGGCAGCATGGATTACGATGGCCGCTTCGGTGAAATCAAGCTGGAAATTACCGAAAGCATGATCGAGGTCGCCACCTTGCCGCGCGCCAGCGTCGATGGCATCGCTGCCGATCTGGATGGTTTGCGTAAAACGCTGGTCAGCCAGTGCAGTCAGAACAACATTGTGGTCTGCGGCGGTGGTACGCATCCCTTCCATCGCTGGCCGGAACGGCGGATTTGCCCGGGAGAGCGCTTTGATGCGCTGTACAGCCACTATGGCTATCTGGCCAAGCAGTTCACCGTCTTTGGTCAGCACATTCATGTCGGTTGCAGCTCGGCGGACGAGGCGATCTGGCTGACGCAAGCCCTCGGTGCCTACGTGCCTTTTTTTATCGCGCTGTCCGCGTCGTCACCGTTTGTCGATGGCGTCGACACCTTGTTTCAGTCTGCCCGGCTGAATGCGGTCTCGGCTTTCCCCTTGAGCGGACAATGCCCGGAATTGCCCGACTGGGCCGGGTTTGTCGAGCATTTTTCCTTTCTTCAGGCCTGCGGCATCGTGCACAGCATCAAGGATCTGTATTGGGACATTCGCCCCAAGCCGGAATTCGGCACCGTGGAGATTCGCGTCTGCGATACGCCGTTGACCGTCGAGCGGGCCACGACATTGGCCGCACTGGCGCAATGCCTGGCGCGTTATCTTTTGCGCACGCGGCCGCCATTCAATACCCGGCTGCATCTGCACGTCGCCCGTTACAACAAGTTCCAGGCCTGCCGCTACGGATTCGCTGCGCTGCTTTCCGATCCGGTCAGGCAGCAACAGAAAGTGCTCAAGGAATCCCTGCGTGAACTGCTTGAATTGCTCGCCGAGGATGCTCAGGCACTCGCTTGTTCGGTCTGGCTGGAACGGCTCGGGGTGGTGCTGGAATCCGGGAATTCCGACGCCGACTGGCTGCGAGGACGGCAAGCCAGGCACATGAATCTGAACGATGTGGTGCGTGATGCCTCGCTGCGCCTGCGCAACGAAACAGTCATCGACCGCGGGGGAGACAAGCGATGAAATTCTGGCTGACGCTACTGCCTTTATTGGTGCTGTTAACGCAGGCTTCGCCCGCGCAGGCGAGCGGGCAATGTGCCATCGAGTCGGTCAAAAGCAATACTCAAGGCACCGGGCCGTGGATTGATCGGGAAAACTGGCTGGCGCCGGAAAACCTGCGTATCGGTTTACAGTCGGCAAGCGCTTTCATGCCGCTGCTGAAAATGAAGGGACCGGTTTCGGCAGAGCTTTTGCGGCCTGCGCCGCGCCAGCTTCAACTCGACAAGATCAAGGCCAGCGACCCGCTCGATCAGCAAACGCGAAACATCGGTTTCTTGCTCGACACGCGCTTGTATGCCGATGGTATTCTGGTGCTGCGTAACGGCAGGGTATGGAGCGAGCAGTATTGGCACGGGCTTTCAGCGCAGCAGCCGCGCCTGCTGCTCGCGGGAAGCCGGCCGCTACTTTCGCTGATGGGGGTGTTGGCCGTGGCTCAGGGCAAGCTTTGGCCGGATCGATCGATCATCCGTCACGTTCCTGCCTTGAGCGCGCAAACCGGCTTGCGAAAACTTTCGCTTCAGCGTCTGCTCGAAGCCAATAGTCGCTTTAATTGGTCGGCGCAGGAGATTGACGATTGGCAAGCAACGAGCGGGTGGCGATCCGGAAAGACCGGCGGGGATGTTCGCGCCTGGCTGAACGGGCCGGATCGCTGGGAACGGGAGTTTGCCGACGATACGCAGAATACGGTGGATATCGAACCCGATGCCGACTTGCTGACGTGGGCGCTGGCCGAAAGTTATCGTGTTCCGCTGGCGCAGGTTTTCTGCGATAACCTGCTGATCAAACTGCGCCCGGAAAATCCCGTACTGTGGTTGACCGACGCGCAGGGAACGGAACTGGCCGGCGGACTGGCGCTCTCGTTGCGCGACTTTGCCCGTATTGGACAAATGTTGATTGAGGCCCGGAACAGCAGTAACCGCAGCAAGATTCCGAAATGGTTTATCGAGACCCTGAATGCTTCGGGAGGTCTGCGTAAAACCAACAGCCCGGCGTTGGCTGGGCTGAAAAAAGGCAGCGAATACCGCTACGGCTTCGTGCACCTCGGTGGAGCGCCGAACCGGATCGCCATTCTCGGCCCGTATGGCAACAGCCTCTATGTCGACTTTGATCGTCGCCTGGTGATCGCACTTTTTGCTTCTTACCCAAGAGATCTTAGCGCGGGTATGCTGGCTACCCTTGAGCAGGTATGGGAAAAGCTGGCTTCGGCGACGCAGCCGGCCGGGAAACGTTGATCATCCAGGCGACAAATGAACCCGACACAGCGAACAACTGAGTGGCATCACCGGCCGGTCGAGGAGGTAGCAGCCCTTCTGAAGACGGCGCTTGACGCTGGCCTGAGCGATGACGAGGCGGCTGCACTGCGTACGCTGCACGGCGAGAACCGCATCACGCCGAAGCCCGGCAAGGGGCCGCTGTTGCGCTTTGCCTTGCAATTCAGTCAGCCGCTGGTGGTGGTGCTGGTGATTGCCGGCATGGTCACGGCTTTTCTTGGCGAATGGGTCGATTCCGGGGTGATTTTCGGCGTCACGCTGATCAATGCGCTGATCGGCTTCATTCAGGAAGGGCGCGCCGAGAATGCGCTGGCGGCGCTGGCACGTTCGGTAACCAGCGAAGCGACCGTGTTGCGCAGTGGCGCCAAGCGGCGCCTGCCATCGCCGGCGCTGGTTCCCGGCGACGTGGTACTGCTGGCGGCAGGCGACAAGGTGCCGGCCGATCTGCGTCTGTTTCGCGCCAAGGAATTACAGGCCATCGAATCGGCGCTCACCGGCGAATCGACGGCGGTCAGCAAGCATGGCGCGGTGCTGCCGGAAGACACGCTGCTTGCCGATCGCGGCAACATGGCTTACGCCGGGACGGTGATGATCAGCGGGCAGGGCGCCGGTGTGGTTGTCGCCACGGGCAACACGACGCAGACCGGCCGCATTTCGCGCCTGATTGCCGAAGCGCCCGACCTGAGCACGCCGCTGACGGTCAAGATGGCAGTGTTCAGCAACTGGTTGCTGATCGTCATTGGCCTGCTCGCGCTGTTCACCTTCGCTATCGGTCTGTGGCGTGGTGAATCGGTTTTCGAGATGTTCATGGCGGCGGTGGCTCTGGCGGTGGGGGCAATTCCCGAGGGGTTGCCGGCGGCGATGACGATCACCCTGGCCATTGGCGTATCGCGCATGGCCAAGCGTCGGGCGATCATCCGCAAGCTGCCGGCCGTCGAAACGCTGGGCAGTACGACGGTGATCTGCTCAGACAAGACCGGTACGCTGACTGAAAACCAGATGAGCGTGTGCGCGCTGTATGACGGGGGCGTTCGCTATCCGGTGAGCGGCAGCGGCTACGCGCCGAGCGGGAAGATTGGTGAAAATGCACCGGTCATCGGTGCGTTGCGCGAATGCCTGCTGGCCGGGGCACTGTGCAACGATGCCGCCCTGCACAAAGTCGGTAAGCATTGGGAGATTACCGGCGACCCGACCGAAGGCGCGCTGCTGGTGGCTGCACGCAAAGGCGGTCTCGACGAAAATACCCTGCTCAGGCTGTTTCCTCGTCGCGATGAAATCCCCTTCGACTCGACGCGCCAGTACATGGGCACCCTGCATGAAATCGAGGGCGTACGCATTGCTTATTTCAAGGGTGCCATCGAGCAACTCTTGCCACGTTCGACGAGCATGCTCGATGCGGCGGGCGAAGCGCAGCCGATCGATCGCCGGCAGATCGAGAAGGTCGCTGGCGAAATGGCCGGCGAGGGCTTGCGCGTGCTTGCCGTGGCGCGCCTGATGGCGGTTTCTGGCGATGTGCTGGAACGCGAACAGCTCGAGCAGCTTGAAGAAAATGCGAATATTGACTGCGGACTGCAGTTCATCGGTCTGGTCGGCATGCTCGATCCACCGCGGCCCAAGGCCATTGCCGCGGTAAAAACCTGTCATACGGCCGGCATCGTAGTCAAGATGATCACCGGCGATCACGCCGTGACGGCGCTGTCGATCGCAACCCGGGTCGGCATCGCCAAAGTGGGCGACAGGGTGCTCACCGGGCGCGATCTGGCCGCACTCGACGACAATGCTTTGCTCCCCGTGGCGCAGGCCGTGCATGTCTTTGCCCGCGTCGAACCCGAGCAGAAGCTGCGTCTGGTGCGCGCCCTGCAGGCCGATGGCGAGGTGGTGGCGATGACCGGCGACGGGGTGAATGACGCACCGGCGCTGAAGCAGGCCGATATCGGCATCGCCATGGGCCTGGCCGGTACCGAGGTCGCCAAGGAGGCGGCCGACATGGTGCTCACCGATGACGATTTCGCCGCCATCGAAGCCGCCGTTGAGGAAGGGCGCGGGGTTTTCGACAATCTGGTGAAGTTCATCACGTGGACGCTGCCGACCAATTTCGGCGAAGGGCTGGTCATTTTGACGGCCATCGTGGCCGGCGTCACGCTGCCGATCACGGCGTTGCAGATCCTGTGGATCAACATGACGACGGCGGTCTTTCTCGGCCTGATGCTGGCCTTCGAGCCGATCGAGCCGGGCGTCATGCGCCGCGCGCCGCGCGCACCGCGGACGCCGATTCTGAGCCAGGCGCTGATCGGGCGCATCGTGCTGGTCAGCGTGCTATTGCTGGCCGGCTCGTTCGGCCTTTTTCTGCTCGCACAGGCGCGCGGGCACACGCTGGCCGAGGCGCGCACGGTGGCGATCAACGTCTTTGTGGTGGTCGAGACCTTCTACCTGTTCAACTGCCGCTCGCTTGAACGCTCGGCGCTGCGCATCGGTCTCTTCTCCAATCCGGCGATCTGGTATGGCGTGGCGACGATGGCCGTCCTGCAACTGGCGCTGACCTATGTGCCGCTGATGAACAGGCTGTTTGCCACCGCACCGATCGGCGCGCAGGCGTGGCTGGAGATTTTTGCCGTGGGGCTGGCTTCGTTGCTGGTGGTGGGGGTGGAAAAGCGCTTTCTTAATCGCCGCCAGGGGCATCGCTAGAAGTAAGAATGGTGCGCCATAGCGGCACCTGAATGATCGTCATTCCGGCGAAAGCCGGAATCCAGATTCGTTCATCTGATCAAGAAATTAAAAGAACAGTTTGATAAACGAACTGGATTCCGGGTCAAGCCCGGAATGACCGCGAAGCCTGGCCTCGGGCCACGGTAATACAATGAGTAGCGCTGGAACAAATTTACCCTGCGAATACCCCGATTTCGAGAGCCTGTCCGGGCGCACAAGGTATACTTCCGCGCCGTGTATCGGCCAGAGCAACGAAAGATTGAATGAATCACAACATTTCCCTGATTACCACCATTGCGGCCGGCTTTGGCGCCGCACTGGTCTTTGGCTTCATTGCCGAACGGATGAAGGTGCCGGCGCTGGTGGGTTACCTGCTGGCAGGCGTCCTCATTGGCCCTGCGACACCGGGTTTCGTTGCCGATGTGCATCTCGCCTCGCAGTTGTCGGAGATCGGCATCATGTTGCTGATGTTTGGCGTCGGGCTGCATTTTTCGCTTAAAGACCTGCTCACGGTCAGGCGCATTGCCGTTCCGGGTGCGCTGGTGCAGATGGCGGTGGCTACGCTGCTGGGCATGTTTACGGCCTGGTGCTGGGGGTGGAGTCCGGGAAGTGCCCTGATCTTTGGACTGGCGCTGTCCTGCGCCAGTACCGTGGTATTGCTCAAGTCGCTCGAAAGCCTGGGTCAGCTCGATACGATGAATGGCCGCATTGCCATTGGCTGGCTGGTTGTCCAGGATCTGTCTGCGGTGTTGGTCCTGGTGCTATTGCCCCCGCTGGTGGCCGTTCTTGGCGGCTCGAAAGATCACGTCGCCGACGCCAGTGCGCTGTGGATGAGCATCGGCCAGATTTTGTTGCAGGTTTCGGTGTTCATTGTCCTGATGCTGGTTGTCGGGCGCCGGGTACTGCCCTGGGTGTTGTGGCAGGTTGCACGCACGGGTTCGCGCGAGCTATTCACCCTGTCCGTGGTCGCCACCGCGATCGGCATCGCCTTTGGCGCATCGTCGCTGTTCAGCGTTTCGTTTGCGCTCGGCGCGTTCTTCGCCGGCACGGTCATGCGTGAATCCGAGTTCAGCCATCGCGCAGCGCAGGAGTCCTTGCCGCTCCGGGATGCCTTCTCGGTGCTGTTTTTTGTTTCGGTGGGCATGCTGTTTGACCCCGCCATCCTGGTCGATGAGCCGCTACGTGTGCTCGGCGTCCTGGTCATCATCATTTTCGGTAATTCGCTCGCCGCGCTATCGCTGGTCATCGCGCTGCGTTACCCGCTAAATACGGCACTGACCGTTGCGGCGAGCCTGGGCCAGATCGGCGAGTTCTCGATTATTCTGGCCGGTCTGGGTTTGTCGCTCGGATTGCTGTCTACCGAGGGCATGAATCTGGTGCTGGCGGGTGTATTGATCTCGATTGCCTTGAACTCATTCCTGTTTACCGCCATCAAGCCTTTCCGCTCCTGGGCGCTCAAGCACTCTGCTTTGGCCCGCCGACTGGAACAGCGACAAGACCCGTATGCCGAGCTGCCCATGAGTACCGAACGCAAATACCTCGAAGGGCAGGTCGTTCTGGTCGGTTATGGCCGGGTGGGGCGTCGCATTGCCAGGGCGCTCGATGAGCGCGGCATTCCCTATGTGGTTGCGGAACAGAATCGTGAGGTGGTCGAAGACCTGCGCAAGTCAGGGAAAGCCGCTGTGTCAGGAAATGCCGCCGAAGCGGCGGTATTGATCCAGGCCCACATTGCCAAAGCCGCCATGCTGGTCGTCGCCATGCCCGATACGCTCAACGTCCGGCAAATGGCCGATATCGCACGGACACTCAACCCGGACATTGAAATCATTTTGCGTACTCACGGCGAGGATGAATCGCTATTGCTGCGCCGCGACGGAATCGGAACGGTCTTCTTCGGCGAGGAGGAACTGGCCCGGGGAATGACCAGCCATATTCTTGAGCGTTTTGCTCCGCAGCCTGCGACGAAGCCACCCGGCCACGGGTGACCAGGGTGAATACTATCCCACGCCAAACTTTCCGCTGTTAGCAAGCCTTAGCCGCCTTAGCCATGGTGGGGATTGGCGGGCGCCAGCAGCGCGACGGCGATACCGTGGTTGTGCCTGGCATGGATCGCTTGGCGCGTAACCTGGACGACCTTCGCCTCGGGCAAAGGCTTAACAAGCTGAGGCGTTCAAGCAAAACGCCGAGCATCCTTGAGCAGCAGAATGAGTTGCCGTTCGTGCGCTGGTGTGGACTCGAAGCCAAAACGACGATAGAACGTCTCGGCATCTTCGTCGATGGGGTGTGTCAGCACAGCCCGAATGCCCGCTTGCTCAGCAATTGCCATCGTTCGGCGGATTGCGTCTTGCAGCAGGCTGAAACCAAGACCCTGCCCCTGGTAGTCGAGATCGACTGCAAGCCTCGCCAGAATAACCAGTGGAATCGGGTACTGGCCCATCCCGCGACGAATCCGCTCGGGAGCATCGAGCGTGTCGATCTGACCAACTGTCAAGCTGAAGTACCCGGCGACGCGGTCCCCATCACAGGCGACGAACGTTTTCGCCGAACCGCTACCTTGAGCTTGGCGAGCGTGTCGCAGAAGCCAGTCGGTGAGGGCCGGTTTCCCGCAGTCAAACTTTTCCAACCGATGATTCGCATCCAGTGTTAGTGGTGCCGATAGACTCACTTCTCTGACCACACCGGACGCCGGGAGAACAAATTGATCAAACCGGGGTTGTCAGACTCCGGTCGATCCAGCATTTCCAGGAGCGCTTGATACTGAATTCCGGAAACCATAAACAATCGCTGGTCGAGCAAGGTCTGTTCGGCCGCCTGGTAAGCGGCATCGAGAATGAAATCAGTCAACGATTTGTGTGCGACGTCGGCGGCGCGACGCAGAACGGTTTCTTGTTCAGGCGTAGCGCGCAGGCCGAGTCGGGCTGATCTAGCGGTAGTAGACGCAGGCATGGCAAATTTCCTTCAGGTGTACTAATAGGTCTAACGTTAGTACAAATGACGCAATTCGTCCAGAAGAAGGTCAATTTGCGGATCAAAGATCAAGGATCAAGATTCCTGTTTTAGTTGTCCTCTTCCAGAACGGTGATCGGGAGCAGCGCCACGTAGTCGTTCACCGAGCCACCGGCCAGGCAACACTCGATGATCCTGCGGCCCAAGGGATTAAGGTCATCCGCTTCGAGGAACTGGGCCAACTCCTTGTGGAAGAATTCGGTCAGTTGCCGGGCACCCTGGTCATAGGCAGCGATTCCGACTTCCGGCTGCTTATCGACTTGCAGCAGAATCCCCGGAATGGTCTGCCCTTCGACGACCACGCTCTTCATCGCGAAGCCGAGCAGCGGGCAGCGCGAGGGAGTAACCTGCTCTGGCGAGAAGTGCGCGCCGCCACGCCGAGCAAGATACTCGCGGGCGATCCACTGCGGCATAAAGCCCGTTTCCCATGCACCGATGTGCTGATTGGGGCACAGGATGTACTTCATGCGCGGGGTCGCGACGATCTGATCGAGAAGCAGGTTGGCCTGGTCGACCATGCGCCCGGTAGCGAAAGGCCAGTACGACCCGACGCCTTCCGAACTCATGCCTTCGGTGGTCACGATACTGGGATTGGCGTGGCCACGCGGCGCCACCAGCCGCCACAGCCAGGCCAGCGCCGGCGGCAGGACATGGAAGAGACCGATGATGCCGTAGGTCGGATGCTCGACCGAGTTCGGCGGGCAGCGCACGCCGAAGCTGCGGATGTCCACACTGACTGAGCCATTGTGGACGCCGGGAACCGCCTTGCGCGGGACAACCACACGCGGGTTCGGGCACGGCTTGCCGGGCTCGTCCTCGATATGCTCCCAGATCAGCGCCGTGCTACCCGGGTGGGCGTCGATGTTGAGAAACAACATCGGCTCGCTGGGATGGATGGTCATCTTCTCGAGGTTGGGGTCGGTGCCGTAGTGGGTGATGTGATTGACGCGAACGAACCAGCCCTGTTCGGCATCCATCAGTGCCAGACGCCCGTCGTTCTTGCCCAGCGAGGGGTGGCACAAGGCCATATCGTCGGTCACCGCACGCAGTTCGCAGTTGTGCGGCAGCACCAGAGTGCGGCGTTCGCCCGACAGTACATTGGTGCCGAGGAGCAGCGCGCCGTCCTTCTGGCGATGGACCTGCTCGAGGATTTCGCTCTTGCCGCCGCCACTGGCGCCTTCGTGCATGATGCACAGCTTGTTGGCATACGGCGTGATGACCACCACGGCCGCACAATGTGCGGTCAGCCAATGCTCACGTTCACCCAGGGCGAGCAGGACGCCGTAGATGCCTTTCTTGGCACTGGGGCCGGGATAGAGGTTGTAACTGAACAATTCGTGCCGGCCGGGACGGCGGTTGTGCACCACCATCTGCTTGCCTTTGAAATGGGTATGGCGGAACGGTGGCGCAACGAAGATCACGGCCTTCGGGTCAAAGTCGGCTGGCAGGGCCTTTTCGTCGAGAATACCCTGGAGCAGGGCCAGCCCGAGCGCGAAAAAGCCGGCGTTGGCCGGGGCTACCACCAGGGCATGGGCACCGATGCCGGGGGCTCCGGCGATAAAGGGGAACAGCGCCAGCTCCTGGGTCTTGAGCCAGGCGAAGGTTTCTTCGCGCAGCGAATCGAAGGACTCGCCGTACTCGTCCTCGAAGCGGGGTTTGTCGGTGGGCAGGTCGTCGGCGATGACCATGCAATCGGGATCGCGGCGGCGCATGTAGGACTCGACGTAATTCGCCGCGATGCCGTTCTTGACCCGGCACACATTGGCTTCCAGCACCCGACCCCGGCCAGGCACTTCGTAGGCCACCTCATGCACGCCATTAACGGCATCACGCGTCGCCAGTTCGTACAGCTCCTGCCAGGTGCTGGCCACGGTATATTTCGGGCATGCTTCGAGAATGTGCTGCACCGATAGCGGGATCTGGAACCCCACGTTGACTTCACTCAGGCTAACTTCACTCATGATGTTTTAACTCCTAAAAAAAGCCCAGAAAACCCAAGGGCCTGATGGGGCCTTATGCGGTATTCGCCGCACGACGATTGACGCGGAAACCGCGCCTACTCATTGCTGTTCATGAAACCGAACAGGTGCAGCAAACTGGTAAACAGGTTGAAGATGGAAACGAACAGGGTCACGGTGGCCATCACGTAGTTGGTCTCGCCACCGTGGATGATGTTGCTGGTTTCATAGAGGATGAGGCCGGACATCAGCAGCACGAAGGCGGCCGAAACGGTCAGTGACAGCGCCGGGATCGCCAGGAAGATCGCTGCCAGACCGGCCAGGAAGGCGAGCAGGATGCCGACCATCAGGAAGCCGCCCATGAAGCTGAAATCCTTCTTCGTGGATAGTGCGTAGCCGGACAGGCCGAGGAAGATCGCTGCCGTGCCGCCCATCGCCATCATCACCGTCTGGCCGCCGTTGGGCAGGCCGAGGTAGTGACTGACGATCGGGCCGAGCGTGTAGCCCATGAAGCCGGTCAGGGCGAACACCGACAGGATCCCCCAGGCGCTGTTCTTCAGCCTGGTGGTGGCGAAGAGCAGGCCGAAGTAGCCAGCCAGGGTAATGATCAAGCCGGGATGCGGCAGTTTCAGTGCCACCGATGTCGCGGCTGTGACAGCGGCAAACAGCAGCGTCATCGACAGCAACATATAGGTGTTGCGGATCACCCGGTTGGCGGCGAGCACGGATTCCGCATCGCGCTGCGGCAGGGCAATGGCCTGGGTTCTGGAAGGGTTCATGGCAGTCTCCTGGGGTTAAAAGGTTTCAAAAGCCCGCGTTGGCGGGACGGCAATCGACATCGCGCTGGCTGCTGGCGAAGGCGGGAAGGTCGAAGGGATGCTTCATGCTTCTTCTCCTGTGGCGTCAGCTCTGGGCATCGACCAGGTCAGGCTGGCCACCACCGAAATCAGGATGATGCCGGCCACAATCGACAGCGACCACTGGATCGGCACGTGGAACCATGGCGCGGCGAGCATCTTGCCGCCGATGAAGACCAGCACAAGAGACAGGCCATACTTGAGCAGGTGGAAACGGTCGGCCATGTCGGCGAGCAGAAAGTACAGCGCGCGCAGACCCATGATGGCGAAGATGTTCGAGGTGAATACGATGAAGGGATCCGTGGTCACGGCGAAGATCGCCGGGATGCTATCCACGGCGAATACCACGTCGCTAACCTCGATCAGGATCAGGACGAGAAACAGGGGCGTCGCCCACAGGATGCCGTTCTGGCGGACGAAGAAGGACTCTCCGTGGAAGCTCGGCGTGATGCGTAAATGCCGGCGCAGCCAGCGTAGAAGCGGGTTTTTTCCAGGTCCGGCTGGTGCTCGGCGAAAATAAGCATTTTGACGCCGGTGATCACCAGAAAAGCGCCGAAGACATACAACAACCAGGCGAACTCGGACACCAGCCAGACCCCGGCGAGGATCATGCCGCCGCGCATGACGATGGCGCCGAGCACGCCATAGAGCAGCACGCGACGCTGTAATTCGGGCGGCACGGCGAAGTACCCGAAGATCATGACGAAAACGAACATGTTGTCTACCGACAGCGATTGCTCGATCAGGTAGCCGGCGATGAATTCGAGCGTCTTGCGCTGCGCTACCTCGGCGCCCTGCGTACCATTGAGATACCACCACAGCAGTCCGGCGAAGGCGAACGCCAGGCAGACCCAGGCGGTCACCCAGGCCAGAGCCTCTTTGGCGGCGACCCGATGCGCCTTGCGACCACCGAAGACGAACAGGTCAAGTGCCAGCATGACCAGAACGAAGGCAATGAACCCGGCCCACATCGGGCCGGTGGCAAAGGACTCAACGTTCGCCGTCATGCGAGCCCCGCATGGAGCCGCGCATCAGCACCGCCGAACTTGCCGAATGTAGTGCTGCTCGGCTCGGCGAGCTGACCGCCCAGAATGACCTTGATCTGCAGGTTCATGACATTTCGCTGCTTTGTCCAGATTAAACTGAACGAATTATGAATGTGCAAACAGTTCGGCACAAACAGATATAAAGACTGGTTATAATCGAAAATACCGAACTATTTGAAGAAAGGAGGAGACGTGATCAACTACAAGCATTTGAACTACTTCGTCAGCATCGTCCGCTGGGGCGGCGTCAATCGCGCGGCGGAGCAACTGCATCTGACGCCGCAGACGCTCTCCGGGCAAATTTCCCAGCTCGAAGAACGACTGGGCGTCGCGCTGTTCCGGCGCGTCGGGCGCCGTCTGGAACTGACCGAAACGGGCAAACTGGCGCTTTCCTATGCCGAGGAAATTTTCCAGACCGGGGCCGAACTGGAGGACTTGCTGAAGAATGGTGCCGAGGAGCGCTTCATCACCTTCCGCGTCGGCATCGCCGACGTCGTGCCTAAATTCATTGCTCATCGCCTGCTTGCGCCGGTGCTGGAACTTCCCGAGGCGGTGCGCCTGATCTGTCAGGAGGACCGGCTGGACCGCCTGCTGTCCGAACTGGCGATCCACCGTCTCGACATGGTGCTGGCCGACCGCCCCATGCCGCCGGGTACTCAGATCAAGGGCTACAGTCATCCGCTTGGCGAATCGGGGGTGGCGTTCATGGCAGCGCCCGCGCTCGCTGCGCGACTGACGGGCGACTTCCCGGGTTGCCTGGATGGCGCGCCGCTGTTGCTGCCCGGAGGCGATAGCGCACTGCACGGCGCACTCCCACGCTGGCTGGAGCGACAGGGGCAGCGTGTGCGTATCGTCGGCGAATTCGATGACAGTGCCTTGATGAAGGTTTTCGGCGAAGCGGGTGCGGGAGTATTCCCTGCGCCGGCGGCCAGCGTACCCGACGTGACGGCGCACTACAAGGTCGTCAAGCTCGGCGAAACGGAGGAGATTCGTGAGCGTTTTTTCCTCATTTCGGCCGAACGGCGCTTAACCCATCCCGCTGCGCGAGCGGTCAGCGAGCATGCGCGGACGGGAGTGTTCGCGCCGATGCCCGATGAAGCTTGAAGGCCGAGTTCGCGCAGGATATGCGCTGATACTTAAACGTTGGCAGGTGCGGTGCGGCACCTCACAGTGGGTCACAAGTTGCTTCGATCAATTGGTGTCAAGCATCCGAGGCAGGCCAGCCAGATGGCGCGCGGAATCGCCTTATGCGCGGTACGGTATTTTCTGACCAAGCGACGAGCGATTCCCAGTGCTTCGGCCGCTGTGCTAAGGGTTATCCGTTGCGCTCATCCAGTCGTCAAAATTTCGTGGCTAAGGCGAGTAACTGGCCCAACTCCCTATCCGATTGGTTTTCGCTTGAAAACGCGAATGAGCAGCTTGCGTGCCTCTTCGAGGAATAGCGTCGATGACGCTACGGCGACCGCCACCACCCACTCGTTCAGGGTCAGATCGACGGTATCGAAAACGGCTTGTGCCGGTCCCCAATGCACGGCGACAATCTGTAAACCGAGCACCGCGCCCAGTGCCAGCCAGAGCTTGCCATTGCTGAAGAACTGGCGGTTGAAGGCACTCCCGTACTCGGCCCTGGCGTTGAAAATATTGAAGAACTGAAACAGCACGAATGTGGTGAAGGCCAGGGTCATCGCCTTCGCCTGGCCAGAACTCGCCACAGACCAGCCGTAGACCGCCAGCGTACCCACTGCCATCGTGGCGCCATAGAGCCCGATGCGCCACAGACGTTGCGCAGAGAGAATCGCCGCGTCCTTGCTGCGCGGGCGCTCGCGCATGATGCCGGGCCGCGCCGGTTCAACGCCCAGGGTCATGGCCGGCGGGCCGTCCATGATGATGTTCACCCAGAGGATCTGGATCGCAGTAAACGGCGCGGCGAAGCCAAGGACAAGCCCACCGAGCACGGTCAGGATGGCGCCGATGTTGGTGGAAAGCTGGAAGCGCACGAACTTGACGATGTTGTCGTAGATGGTGCGCCCCTCCTCGACAGCGCGCACGATGCTGGCGAAATTGTCGTCGGTGAGCACCAGCGTGGCGGCTTCCTTGGTCACCTCGGTGCCGGTGATGCCCATGGCGACGCCGATGTCGGCGGTCTTGAGCGCCGGCGCATCGTTCACGCCGTCTCCGGTCATTGCCACGACATGTCCCTTTGCCTGCAAGGACTCGACGATGCGCATCTTGTGCTCGGGGGCGACGCGCGCGAACACGGCGCTCTTTTCAACCAGCGCGGCGATCTCTGCCTGAGTCAGTCCGTCCAGTTCGCGGCCTTCATGCGCTTCGCCGTTCAGGCCGAGTTCACGGGCAATGGCGGCGGCGGTGACGCGATGATCACCGGTAATCATCTTTACCTGGATTCCGGCGGTGCGACAGGTGGCGATGGCTTCGCGCGCCTCGGTGCGCGGCGGATCGATGATGCCGACCAGCGCGTGCAGGGTGAGATCGCGCACCCAGGGCTGCAAATTGCCGCCCGGATCGAAAGCTTCGGCCTGGATAGTGCGCCCGGCCAGGGCCAGCACGCGCAGGGCCTGGTCGGCCAGCGCCTCGTTCTCGGCGGCGAAGCGCGCGCGCGTTTCCTCATCCAGCGGCAAGGCTGCATCATCCATCAGATGGTGGCTCGACAAGGCCAGCAACACATCCGGTGCACCCTTGACGCAGAGCCGCACCTGCTCGCCTTCATGATGGAAGGTGGCCATGAACCTGGTGGCCGAATCGAAGGGAATTTCGGCGATGCGCGGCAGATGCTCCAGCGCCTCGTCGGCATCCAGCCCGGCCTTGGCCGCCAGCGTCAGCAGCGCGCCTTCGGTGGGGTCGCCGATCAGTTCGCCATCCTTGATACGCGCATCGATGCACAGCGCGGCCGGCAACAGCACATGGCGGATGTCGCCGCGCAGGTCGCCTGGCTCCTCGATGCGGCCTTCGCCGCCATAGCCCTCGCCGCTTACTGCATGACGCCGGCCATTGCAGTAGAGGGCCCGCGCCGTCATCTGGTTGAGCGTCAGCGTGCCGGTCTTGTCCGAGCAGATCACCGTGGTGCAGCCCAGCGTCTCGACCGCGGCCAGTTTCTTGACGATCGCATTGCGCCTGGCCATGCGGTGCATGCCGAGCGCCAGCGTGACGGTCACCACGGCGGGCAGGCCTTCGGGGATGGCGGCGACGGCCAGCGCAATCGCGGTCATTGCCGTCTGCGCCAGCGGGTCACCGCGCATCAGGCCGAAGACGAACATCAGCGCGACGACCGCACAGGCGATCAGCGCCAGCCGTTTGCCGAGGGCATCGAGCTGGATCTGGAGCGGCGTCTCGCCCTCGGCGGTTTCGGCCAGCAGCCCGGCGGCCTTGCCCATCTCGGTATTCATGCCGGTGGTGGTAACGAGGGCCTCAAGGCGACCGCGCGTCACCACGGTGTTCATGAACAGCATGTTATGCCGTTCTGCCAACGCCGACTTTTCATCGACCGGCTCGGACAGCTTGGCCACGGCGTGCGATTCGCCGGTCAGAGCGGCCTCGGCCACTTCGGCGCTGTGCGCCGACAGCACGCGTGCGTCGGCGGGAATGCGGTCGCCGGCTTCAAGCAGCAGGATGTCGCCGGGCACCAGTTCGGCCGCCTCGATAAGGCGTACCTCGCTGACGTTTTCAATGCGGCGCCGCACGCGGGCCGTCGGCGCCAGCATGCTCTTGAGCGCGGCCAGCGCGGCCTCGGCACGGTGCTCCTGGAAAAAGCCAAGCGTGGCGTTGAGCAGCACGACGATGGCGATGACAATGGCGTCCTTGAGATCGCCGATAGCCCCGGCCAGGACGGCCGCGCCGAACAGGATGATCACCAGCAGGCTCTTGAACTGGTCGAGGAACCTGAGCCAGGCCGGCCGCGGCGATTTTTCTGCCAGGCGGTTGAAGCCGTGAACGGCGAGGCGGCGGGCCGCTTCAGCGGTGCCGATGCCGTGTGTAGCATCGCTGGCAAGCTGGCGCACGACATCCTCGGCAGGGTACGCATGCCAGGCGGTAGTGGGATCGTTATGCATGGTGTTCTCGGATTCAGGGATTGAGCGTGGCCCAGACAAAGCCGGCATAGAGGGTCAATAGCAAGTAACCGCGCCCACGTGTAATCAGACCGGCGCGATTGGGTAACAACAGGAGCAAGGCAACAATACCGGCAGCCAATGTCAGGGCTACTTCAGTCAGCGGCACGGAAATCGGATGGATGGTGCCGGCCACGCCGACGATGGCCAGCCCGTTGAACAGATTGCTGCCGATCAGTGTGCCGACGCCGACCTCGTCGTGGCCACGCAGGCGGGACAGGATCACCGTAACCAGTTCGGGGAGCGAAGTCCCGATCGCCACCAGCAGCACGCCGATCACATAGGTGTCGACACTGAAGGCAGCAGCGATGCCGCTTGCACCCGAGACAAACAGGCGACCGGCAGCAATCAGTGCACCAAGACCCAACACGCCAAGGATCAGGCTCTTGCCCGGCGACAACTCCCCGGCCTCGATAGCCACCGCCGCATCGCGCTGGCGCAGGGCGCTGTGCACGCTCCACGCCAGCCAGGCGAGGAAGATCGTTAGCAGCAGCAAGGCCTCGCTGCGGGCGATCCGCCCGTCGAGCGCCAGGAAGAAGGACAGCACGGGTACAGCCAGGGCCATATAGAAATCTCGACCGAAATCCGTGCGCGTAGTCTTTACGGCACCAAATAGCAGGGCAAGGCCGAAAATCAACGCGATATTGACGACATTGCTGCCGAGCGCATCACCCAACCCGATTTCTGGCTGACCAGCCAGGGCGGCGACGCTGGAGACTGTAAGTTCCGGTGCGGAGGTGGCGAAGGCGGCCAGCGTCGTCGCCACCACCATTTTCGATACGCGCAGATGAACGGCTGCGCCAAGAATCGACTTGAGGAATGCCTCGCCGCCTAATGCTGCCAGCACTACAGCGCCTATGATCAGCGCCAGATCGGTCATGGCGATTCGTCAGGAGCTTGGCGCGGGTCACAGATGACCAGAAGATCGCATTGTGATTCGGCCAGCACATGCCTGGTCACGCTGCCCAGCAGCAATTCCTCGGCGATGTGCAATCCGTGCTTGCCGACGACAATCAGGTCGCAATCGTACTCCTGCTCCATGGCGATGATCTGCAGCGAAGGATCGCCGTGGACGACCCGCGCCGAGTAATCTGTCGTCGCCAGTCCGGCGGCAGCCGCCAGATCGTGCAGCCGCTTGCGGCGGATTTCGCTGCCGCTCACGACGTATTGACGGATCACCTGTTCCTCCACGCCGGCAAAAACCAGCTTGCCTTCATAGGGCAGTTCTAAGGCATGCAGCAGGACAAGGTCGGCCGAGTGTGCCAGCAGTCTTGCCGAGCGGATCGCCTGGAGCGAAACAGGCGAGAAATCCACCGCCACCAGCACGCTGCGATAGTTCTCATGGGGAGCTTGCTTTACGACCAGCACCGGGCATTGCGCCGATTTGCGCAGCAGGCGCGCCGCTGTCGAACCCAGCATGGCGTGGCGCAGGAGGGACTCGCCGCGCGCTCCGAGAACGACCAGATCTGCATTCAGCGCATCGGCCTCGGCGGCAATCACGGACAGCGGGTTACCGGGGGCGACGCGAGACCGCGCGGCAACGCCTTGATGGCTGGCCGGATCCCCGGCCAACCGATTCAGGCGCTCGCGGGCATCGTCTTCCAGCCCAGCTTTGACCGCAGACAGGTCATCCCCCAACATCTCGCGCAGGCTGTCGAGCGTATCGAGTTCGAGGGCGTGGATAATGTGGAGTTCGCTGCCGCCAGAGGCAGCCAGGCGAAAGGCGCGCTCGACGGCATGACGGGCCGGCGCGGAAAGGTCGGTGGCGGCAAGAATCGTCTGGGGCGTCTTCATCTGGCATTCTTCTTTACTGGGTTCTCGATCACGGGCTGGTAGTCCCAGTCGCGAATATCCTGAAGCATCCGGTCTATATCGGCGGTGGGGATGTTCAACATGCGCAATGCTATTGTACCAAGCCTCAGGCTGGCCTCGATTGCCTCCGGATAGGCATGGATCGCTCCGGCGTTGACCAGGACTGAACTGGTTTGAAGATCGCGGGCACGTGCGATGACGGGCACATGTGGACAATGTCCGCGCAGTGCGGAGATGGCATTCAAGGCAGCGGTATGGTCGTCGACAGTGATGATCGCCAACATGGCGAGTTCAGCACGGGCAGCAGTCAGTAGTTCCGGGTCGGCAATGTCCCCGTACAGCACGGGGTGGCCATCGGCCAGACCCTGCTGTACCCGCGTCGGATCAGTATCAAAGGCGATACAAGTCACACCGCTGGATTTCAGAAGCACCGCGATGGTATGGCCAACCCGGCCGTAGCCACCGATCAGTACCTGAGGTGCGGGGAGGCCTGTCAGTGGGTTCTTGAGCGGGGCGGATGCGGCGGACGGTCTGGCCAGGCAGTTGGCGATCGCGTGGTTGAATCGGATCAGCAAGACACCCGCGATCATCGAAAAGAGGACGGCATTGAGTGCGATCTGGCCAATGTCCGGATCGATGGCGCTTGAATCCAGTGCGATGGCGAGCAGCGCGAAGCCGAACTCACCCCCCACCGCCAGCAGCAGAGCGGTACGCCATGAGGCGATCGAATCCATGCCGCTGCGGCGTACGGTCAGGACGACAACGACGATCTTGCTCAGCAGGAGCAGCAGGGTACCCAGAAGCGCCCAAGGCCAAATCCGGGGCAGTGCAGCCGGGTCGACCAGCATGCCGACGCCGACAAAGAAAAGACCGAGCAGTACATCGCGAAACGGACGGATGCTCGACTCGACCTGATGACGGAACTCGGTCTCGCCAAGCATCATGCCCGCCAGGAAGGCGCCGAAAGCCAGTGACAACCCCAGATTGCTGGTCATCCAGGCAGCGGCCAGCACCACCAGCAATACCGTAAGGGTGAATAACTCGGCGGAACGGCGCTCGGTAACCATGTGAAAAAGCGGACGCAAAGCCCACCGTGCCGCATAGAAGACGAGTGCGAATGCCATCACTGCCTTGGCCATGGCCCAGCCAAGTTCTCCAGCCAGCTTGTCCAGTCCGATGGCGGCACCAAGCACTGGAATAACCACCAGAAACGGCACGGCGGTGACATCCTGAAATACTGAAATAGCCAGGCCAAGCCGCCCATGCGGGGTATTGTCCTCGCCCTGTTCGGCCAATTGACGGCCGATGATGGTGGAGGACGACTGTGCGAAGACAGCGCCGATGACAAAAGCTGCCACGGCGCTCAGGCCAGCAAGCCATAGCAGGATACCCACGGTGGCCGTGGTTAAAACGACTTGCGCAGTCCCGAGACCGAGTATCTGATGGCGCATTGCCTGCAGTTGCGGCAAGGAATAATTGAGTCCGATCGAGAAAAGCAGAAAGACCACCCCGAACTCGGCCAACACCTTGAATTCCGGGACATATACCGTCGGCCCGGCGGTATGGGGCCCTAGGATCAGGCCGACCAGCAGGTAACCGAGGCTGGACGGAATATGCAGCCGTTGAAAAGCGATCATGATCGCCACGGTCACGCCCATAAGAAGAATGATCTGTGCCAGATGAACCATATACCTTTGTCCTATGCGCTATGCGCTTGCAGCACTTCCTGGCATTGCCGCGATAGACCGGTTAAATTTCACGATGCTGCTCCACCACCCCGAATGATAGCGGTCAAGGCCTTGATCGTGTAATCGACGGCACTGCGCATCGAATACAGGAGGGTAGGGCGTCCAGCCGCTTCAATGCGGCCCCGTCGAACTCATCGCTGGCGAGGAGCGCGACTTTACGGGTGCAATGCAATTCCCGCAAGCCACGCAGAAGATCGCGGTTCGAGGCCTTGTCCGGCAGGGTGCTGACCACCGGGCTGGGCAAGAGGTCGATGGGTCGTGGGCTGTGACGACGCCCAGCACTGCCGGCCCGGCGACGATGTCGATGTTGGCGATCAGCACCGTCTTGAGCAGCCAGAGAAGCGCGCCCGCCGCGGCGGACATCAGCAGCAGAAGCGCAAACTCGCCAAAGACCCCAGGCATGATTTACATCCGACGAAGCATTGGTCAGACCACCAGAACATCACAGGGTGCGTGGTAGGCGAGCAGTCGGGTGATGCTGCCCATCACCGACTCTTCCAGGCGGGAGCCGCCATGCTTGCCGGCCACAATGAGATCCGCGCCCAAATCGTTCGCGATATCGAAAAGAGCCGGATTGGGGTGGCCGTGAACTATCCGGATTTTCAGGTCAAGTCCGGTAAAAACGGGCTCCGCGAGCAGCGCCGCTACGCTTCTCTGCGCGGCTTGTGCTTCGGGCTCCGAGTAACGCGCGATGTCCTCGGCGGAAAATCCCTTGTAGCGCAGTTTGGCCTCGAAGGGCGCCTGGTAGGCATGAGCCACCGTGACATGGGCCCGCGCCGCAACGATGATGGACGCGCGCAAGACGGCCTCCGAACGCGGCCCCAGATCGACCGCCGCCAGCGCCTGACGATAGTCGCCCGCGGGTTCGCTGCGCGCGACCAGCACGGGACAGGCGGCGCGGGCGAGGATGCGGGACGCTGTGCCGCCAAGGAAGAACTGTTGCAACAGTCCCTTGCCGTGGGCGCCGATCACCACGAGATCGGGATGGAAACTCTCCGCCGCATCCGCCAGCGCCCGTTGAGCCGAGCCCTCCGCGATTTCCGCCCGGACCCGGCGCGCGCCTGTCTGCGTCGCGGCATCGACCAGGGCCGCGAGCCTGTCCCCGGATACAGCGCGCATGCGCCCCGGCAGGTTCCCGTCCGCGCCAAAGACATCGTCGAGCACCGAGGAACTTGGCATGGCGTGGACGATCGCCAATTCGCTGTCCTCCCGCGCCGCCAGGAAGGCAGCGCGATGGATTGCCGCATCGCCCAGCGCGGAAAAATCCGTGGCGGCGAGTATTCGTTTCATTTTCATGTGCGTCTCCAATCGACTTCATACACTCCTGAGATCAGCCTTGTTGAATACCAATAGGCTTCATCGTGAATCTCCTTTTGGCAAAAGCACAGCTTATGGAACATTGGAAACCCGCGATATCGCAGAAACATCGGCTCCGATCCGCTCGAAGCCATTCCGCGCCGGTTGGTAGCTCAATAACTCGCCTTCCGCAATGTCGAAATACCAACCGTGCAGATGCATGGCGCCCGTCGTGACGCGCTCGGCGATCCAGGGATAGGTCATCAGGTTTTCCAGCGACACCAGGATGGCCGCCTGTTCGCAAGCCCGCGCCTGCAGGGCCGGCGTCTTGGCCGGCAGATCGGCGAGCACGCGCTCGCGGGCGCGCTGTGCGATACCGACCCACTTGCCTATGAATTCGCCACCCGGGCCGGTGCCGTTCATCAGCGCATGGATGCCGCCGCATTGGGCATGGCCGAGGACGATGACGTGCTCGACGGCGAGCGACAGCACGGCGAATTCCAGCGCCGCTGGCACGTTGGCGTAGCCCCCGCCCGGCGCATAGGGCGGCACCAGGTTGGCCACGTTGCGCACCACGAACACGTCTCCCGGTTCCGCGTCCATCAACAAGGCCGGATCGACGCGGGAATCGGCGCAGGCGACGATCGCGGCTTTGGGGCGTTGTCCCTGCCGCAGTTGTTCGAACAGTTCGCGGTCCTCGCTGAAGTACTTTTCCTGGAAGCGCCGGAAACCGTCGATGAAACGGGCGATCTCCTTCATATGCTTTTCCTGCTATTTGATTGTTTGCTGAAATGAAACGATGCTCCCTGGGGTGGTGCTATTTCGTCTTGGTCGATGCCTTGCTGGCTTCATCAAGCGCATACTGGGCTTCCGGCGGCATGTAGTTTTCGTCATGTTTGGCCAATACCTCGGTTGCCGCGAAGGTGCCATCCGGATTGATCCGACCCTGGGCCACCGCCCCTTTCCCCTCCTTGAACAGGTCGGGCAGGATCCCGGTATATGAAACCGGAACTTCCTTGGCCGTATCCGTAATCGTGAAATGGACGGTCAGGTTGTCACGGCGAATCGATCCTTCCTTGACCATTCCGCCGATCCGGAATGCCTTGTTCTGTGGTGCCTTCCCTGCGGCCGCCTCCGTCGGAGAGAAAAAGAAAGCGATGTTGCTGTTTAGTGCATTCATGACGAGGGCAGTCGACACCCCCAAAGTGATCAGACCACCGACGATCAAGGCCATACGTTTCTGTCGAGGTTTCACTCGGCTGTCCTCATTCTTTCAATCACGCCGTTCCTTGCCGACGCAAGACCTCGATCCATTTCTCCAGCGGCGGAAGGGTGATCAGCAGGTCAAGACGTTTCATCGGTTCTCCTTGACGTTAGGGATCGCTCAACGGAAAGCCAGCAGGCCGGCAGCCAGCGCCGCGACGGTGGCCCAGCCCAGGCGATCCACATAGCGGTGCAGAGCCGCTTCCATGCGCGCACCTCCCCAAGCCATCAGGGCAGCGACCAGAAAGAAGCGCGCGCCACGTCCGATCAGCGAAGCCAGGGTGAAAGGCAGCAGCGTCATGGCTAGCGCACCGGCCGCGATGGTAAATACCTTGTAGGGTATGGGTGAGAACCCGGCGATGAACACTGCCCAGAAGCCCCATTGTTCGAACCATGCCACCGCCGTTTGATAGGCTGGCCAGTAGCGACTCTCCTGCAACCAGGGCAGCAAGGCATCGATGGCAAAGTAGCCGATGGCATAACCGAACAGCCCGCCAGCCACGGAGGCGAGTGTCGTCAGCAGCGCCAGATGCCATGCCCGGTGCGGCTGCGCCAGGCACATCGGCGCCAGCATCACGTCCGGCGGAACCGGGAAAAACGAGGATTCGATAAAACTCATCCCACCCAGATACCAGGGCGCATGCCGATGCCGGGCCCAGACCATGGCCCGGCGATAGAACGGAGAGAACAACTTCATCAGTCGCTGCTGTTGGCGAAGCCAAGCAGATGCAGCAGGCTGGTGAAGAGGTTGAAGATCGCGACGAACAGCGTTACCGTCGCCATCACGTAGTTGGTTTCACCGCCGTGGATTATGTTGCTGGTCTCATAGAGGATCAGGCCCGACATCAGCAGCACGAAGGCAGCCGATATGGTCAAGGACAGCGCCGGAATCTCGAAGAAAATCGCGGCAAGTCCGGCCAGGAAGGCAAGCAGGATACCGACCATGAGGAAGCCACCCATGAAGCTGAAGTCCCTCTTCGTGGAGAGCGCGTAGCCGGAAAGGCCGAGAAAAATCGCTGCGGTACCGGCCATGGCCATCATCACGGTTTGCCCCCCGTTTGGCAGGCCAAGATAATGACCGACGATGGGCCCGAGCGTATAACCCATGAAGCCCGTCAAGGCGAACACCGACACGATGCCCCAGCCACTGTTACGCAATTTTGTGGTGGCGAACAGCAGTCCGAAGTAGCCGATCAGGGTAATGATCAGCCCCGGATGCGAAAGTTTAAGCACCACCGACGTTGCCGCCGTGGCGGCAGCGAACAGCAGCGTCATCGATAGCAGCATGTAGGTATTGCGTATCACCTTGTTGGTTGCCTGGGCGGATTCCATGCTGCCGCGCGGTAGTGCAATGGCTTGTACTCTTGAATGATTCATGTGGGTCTCCGGACTCGGTTGATCAGACGTCGGCCAGCAGCAAGTTATTATGACGAATACCGCTGCGGTCGATTTTGACAATTCTGGATAGATGGCGAGAAACATTCTGGTGCAGTCTGTCGACAGCACGTCCAACAGCCTGGTCGATATCGCTCGCCAATTCCTCGATGACTACGAAAGAGTTGTTCTTCATCGTCAGCACAATACGGCACAGTTTATCGGCCCCACTGCGATCGGCACCATTGATGTCCTTCAATTGTATGGTGGCATCCTGGATGCCATGAGAGAAACGTGAAAGCGCGACGTCGAGTTTATACGCGGCAAAACGGCGCAACTTCGAAGAATCGGGCAGACCCGTGATCTGGACTTTTACTCGCATGTTCTAACTCCTGTAAATTGCAGCACTTGCAGCATGGAAGTTACTGTACGCGTATCCCTACGTGCGGTATATTCGCATGTTAAGCATTAACACTACGTCTTTTACGAACAATACACCGCCATGAATCTCAAGCATTTGTACTATTTCTGGAAGGTCGCCAAACATGGCGGTGTTCTCAGGGCTGGCGAGGCAATCCACATATCGCCACAAACCCTGAGCGGGCAAATCAAACTGCTCGAAGAAGAGTTTGGAACAGCCTTGTTCAACCGCAAAGGTCGCTCGCTTGAACTTAACGAGGCCGGAAAGCTCGCGTTCGAGTATGCAGACGAGATGTTCGTGCTCGGCGCCGAACTGGATCAGGTCATACGCAATTTTCCGACGGGACGCCCAGCGGAGTTCAGGGTCGGAGTTTCGGATGCCATACCGAAATCGCTTGCTTATCGGCTCCTGCGCCCGGCAGTTCGCTTGCCCAATCCGGTGCGGATCATCTGTCGTGAATGGCGACTTACTCGGCAATGCGGCGCGCAATCAGCGAATGGCTCGACAAACAGCATTTACGCATTTCAGTTGCGGGCGAGTTTGACGATGCCGCGTTGATGGCCGCGTTCGGCAAGGAAAGTTTCGGGGTATTGCCGGTACCCCGCGTTCTGGCCGATGAGTACCTGTCGAGTGGAGGCCTGGTTATCGTCGGCCACGCCGAGAAAATACGTATTGAATATTTTGCGTTGTCGGTTCAACGTCGCTTGACGCATCCCTGCGTATTGGCCATCACATCGAAAGTTGATGAGAGTTTGAAAAAATGAAGGGCTATTGATCAGTTTCATCCCAATGAGGCGTTTGGGGTGACTTAGGTCACATACACCCAGAGGGGTATATGCGAAAGTTTGTTTGGTTTGATTGTTTGTTTAATTTATTCCGGAGTTATACATGAAAAGGTCTGTTTTTATCGCCGCCGCTGTGTTAACTGTATCTATGTCGGCCCAGGCGAGTGAGTTGTTCTTGTCCATCAACAGTGGCAGCGCCATGACGCAAGCCGCCGGCATTGTGCTGGCCGGTCAGGCCATTGAGCAAAAAGCCGGTGTACGCGTGCTGTTGTGCGATGCGGGTGGAGACATCGCGGTCGTTGGCAAGGAAACACCCGCCCTGAAACCCAGAAATATGACCGTGCAACAAATGCTGCAAGGCCTGATGAAAGCGGGTGCCAAGGTCGAAGTATGCGCCTTGTACCTGCCCAACACGGGCCGGCAGGCGAGCGATTTGATCCCGGGTGTCACCCCGGCCAAGCCAGCCGATGTGGCGACTTATTTGCTCAAGCCCGAAGTGCAAACCCTGGCGTTCTGATTCCAGGTCCAGATCGACAGGATCTGTTGTTACTACACCTTGCCTTTTGTCTTTCTTTTAGAAAGTTGAAAACCATGAAGCGTTCAATGTTGTTGGCAGTATTAGGCTGGATTGCTGTAAGTGCCCATGCGCTTGACCTTGGTATCAGCGCCGCTGACACCATGGCCAAAGTTCAACAGGCCGACTCCAAGGTTTTGTTCGTCGATGTCCGTGACCCGGTTGAAGTGATGTTTGTCGGGTTTACCGATGCCGTGCATGTTAACGTGCCATTTCTGATGGTCGATCGCACGCGTTGGGACGACAAGCGCGGTGTTTTCAAGCTGTACCAGAACCCTGACTTTGCGGCCCAGATCAAAGCTGCGCTTGAAAAGCGCGGCCTGACGACCGATGCCGAAGTGATTACCATGTGCCGCTCCGGCAGCGAGCGCGGAGAACCCAGCGCGACCTATTTACGCGCCAACGGTTTCCCCAATGCCCGTTTTGTGGTGAATGGGTTCCAGGGTGCGGCTCTGAAAGAGGGTCCACAAGCCGGTTTTCGCCTACAGAATGGCTGGCAAAACTCTGGTTTGCCCTGGAGCATGAAGATGAACCCGGACAAGATGTATCGGGTTGACACAAAGTAAGTAAAATCGACACTGGCCTCAGAGGCTGTGAATTGATGGATAAACATCTCCCAAACCGTCATTCAGGCGGAAGCCGGAATCCACTACCTTCCTCTCCAACTTTCCGGACGAAGTCATGCCAACAGAAGTAGCAAAATGAAAAAGAGATACTGGGCCATCCTCTTGCTGCTGTTTCTCGTCGGCCTCGACTGGTTTATTCGTGCACCCGATTCCCGCTCACGCGAATTTACCGCCGCCATCGAGGCGCAGGCCAGCGCGAATCTGAAAAACTATCCATACAAGTTCTGGGTGATGAAAGTTAACGGAGAAACCGCCATGCTCAGTTCCCCGCGTAGCGTTGAGGTGCCCGCGCTCAAGGCGCTGGGCGTGCTCTTTCCGGAAATCAATACCAGAGACCCCAACGACCCGGCCTTCATTGCGGCCGAGCAGATGCTCGGACAAGTTCAGGCGGAAGCACGCTCAATCGTGCTGACCCAGCCCGGTATCAAATACGTACGCTGGGAGCTGGATCGGGACTGGCTTGTCGCGCATCATATTGAAGTACCCCAAAACTAGGAGCCATGGCGACCAGGCCAGACCTGCGCATTTGAAACCTGACGAAAAAGGACAATCGTACGATGAACCAGGAAGTCATTTGGAGTAATCGTTACAGCGAAGCTGGAGATCAATACCTGTTTGGCACCGAGCCCAACCGCTTTCTCGCCCATCGGGCGGCGCTAATACAGACTGGCCGGAGCGCATTGTCGGTCGCCGATGGTGAGGGCCGGAACTCGATCTGGCTTGCCGTGCAGGGCCTTGACGTCACCGCCATTGAAATTTCCCCTGTCGCCGTCGAAAAGCGCGAAGACTCGCCGCCGGGCGCAAGGTCGATGTCCGCTTTGTCCTGGCCGACATGCTCGCGCCAAACTGGCCTCCGCTTGAACTGCACAATACTTTCGACTGGGTAATCGGCATCTTTATCCAGTTTGTTGATCCGCAGGCCAGAGAGCGGCAGTTTGCGGTCATGAAGCAGCTTACGCGTGCGGGCGGTCGCATCCTGCTCCAAGGCTATACGCCAAAGCAACTCGACTATCGTACCGGCGGTCCTTCGGCGCTCGAAAACCTTTACACCGAAGCCATGTTGCGCAAGGCTTTCGCCGACTGGGAGATTGAGGAACTGGTGGACTACGAGGACGATATTTCGGAGGGCCTGGGGCACAAGGGGCATTCAGCGCTGATCGGACTTGTCGTGCGCAAGCCCGTCGCGAGTGTTTCGATAAACGGGTAGGCACCCCTTGATTGGACTGCGTCTAAAACTGGAACTGGTTTGAAGATGAACGCCCTCAGGCAATTGCTACCCCGCTGGATAAAGGCTTACCCGCGAACACAATTCACTGGCGACCTGCTCGCCGGGCTGATCGTCACCGTGCTGGTGATCCCGCAGAGCCTGGCCTATGCCTTGCTCGCGGGTTTGCCGCCGCAGGCTGGCCTGTATGTCAGCATCTTCCCGGTCATCGCTTACGCTCTGTTGGGGAGCAGCATGACTCAGGCGGTGGGGCCGGTAGCGATCACCGCGATCATGACCTTTACCGTTCTCAGCCCGCTGGAAACACCGGGAAGCCCGCACTACATTGCACTTGCCGCCAGCCTGTCGCTGCTTTCCGGCGCGTTGATTCTGGCCTTTGGCCTGTTGCGCCTGGGTTTTCTTTCGCAATTGTTGAGCCGACCGGTCATCAGTGGATTCATTTCAGGATCCGCCGTGCTGATCGTTATCAGCCAGTTCAAATTACTGCTCGGCGTAAACGCCAGCGGCGCGACGACCTGGCAGCTCATTTATTCACTTTATGAAAATGTATCTCAGGCCAGACCGATCACCATGTTGATCGGCGGGGTGGCCTTGCTCGTGCTTTATTCATCACGCATGTGGATGCCAAAGGCCCTCGGCCGGATCGGGCTTTCCAGGCAGAAAGCAGTCATTCTGGCTCGCTTGATGCCTTTGCTCGTCGTCGTGGCTGCAACGCTGATGGTCGTTGAGTTCGATCTTGATCGAACGCAGGGAGTCGCCGTGGTCGGCCGCGTGCAGGAGGGGCTGGCTTCGTTCACGTTCTTTATCCCCAGCCTGGACTCCCTCAAGCTACTGACGGTACCGGCCATGATCCTGGCGCTGATCGGCATGGTGCAGAACATCACCATGGCGCAGGCGCTGGCCATCAAGCGACGCGAACGGGTTGATGCCAATAGCGAACTCGTCGGGCTGGGTACCGCCAACATCGTAGCGGCTTTTTATGGCGGAATGCCGGTCGGTGGCGGGCTGTCCCGGTCGGCAATCAACGTCGCGGCGGGGGCGCAAAGTCCGCTGGCCAGTATCGTTTCGGCCATCGCCATGCTGTGCATCGTTGCCGCAGGAACGCACTGGTTTTCCAGGCTGCCGCTGGCGGTGCTGGCGGCAAGCATCGTCATCGCCGCCATCGGCTTGATCGACATCAAGGCTTTCCGCCAGGCCTGGTCCTATGACCGTGCCGATGCCCTGGCCTTGCTTGGGACCGGGCTGGGGGTGCTTGTTCTTGGGCTGGAGCTGGGAATTGCCCTGGGAATCGGTTTGTCGCTGGCCACGCTGTTGCTGCGCGCCAGCACGCCGCATATCGCCGTCATCGGGCGGATCGCCGGTACGGAGCACTTCCGCAATGTCGATCGTCACGGGGTCGAAACCATTCCCGGCGTGCTGTTCCTGAGGATCGACGAGAGCCTGTTTTTTGGCAACCTGAATGCCGTCGAGTCGCGCCTTGGCACAGAACTGGAAAAAGCGGCTGACCTGCGTGACGTCGTGCTGATCATGAGCGGAGTCAATCGGGTGGACACCACCGCCATGGAAGTGCTCAGCGACATCAACCGGGATCTGGCCAGCCGTAACATCCGGTTGCATCTGGCCGAGGTCAAGGGGCCGGTTCAGGATCGACTGATCTATTCACCTCTTTGGAAAGCCTTGTCCGGGGATGTCCATCTCTCGGCCAACTGTGCCTTCGAGGTTCTTCGGCCGCTTGCGTCGGTACCCGCTCCAGGGCCACCGGACTGAAATCATTTTGGGGAACCCGCCTTGCGGGCAAAGCCTGTTACTGCCAACACAAAGCAATCAACCCTGAACAGAAGTACGGCGCAGAGTGCCGATCCGATCAGTAACCCTCCCGCTCATTTCACCCCAATTCCAGCACGTCGCCGTTGCCAAGAACAAATCCGTCTGTGAGCCATAGCGGGCCGTTCCCCGGAGTACCGGCAAGCCACTTTCCAGCATTTTCTCTACGGCCACGCGCCCGGTGCAGTGATTGCATGCCATTTTGGCAATCCCATAGCTACTCAGGGTATTGACGATCTGGTCCCGCTGCGCGTCCCAATCTTCCAGAGGCGAGAGGTGCAGCCCACCGTAGATCGCGTGAATGTGCTCGCCACCGATGAACGTGCGGCGGGCATAGTCGAGCAGGTTCAGCACCCCGCCATGGCCGCAACCGGTGATCATGCTCAGGCCATGATCCTGCAGCCTGGCGTAAAGAACGTTTTCTCCCTGAACCTGCAACAGAGTACTCATCGGGAAGCTGACCACGGCCAAGCCCGGAAACAGTACCACGGGCTGCTCCGATGGTACGGTAATCAGCGGCCCGCTATGACCCTGCTGGCGGATGAAGGCCAACCCCTCCGGATGAAAACCTTCGGGGATGTAAATCGCGATTCCGGGACAGTGTTTCAGGGTTGAACCGATCCCCCAGAAGTGATCGAAATGCTCGTGGCTGAGTATCAGCGCCTCGATCCGGCCCTCCTGCAGCAGCCGATCGATGCCTTCCTCGGCGAAGCGACGATCCATCCATTCAGGGTTCCAGCCGGTGTCGAACAATAGGCGGCGGACACTGCCATCGCTCGTCTCAGCTTCCAGGAGCGCCGAAAAGCCGGCTGCGTTATCCGCGTGCAGTGGGCCAAATGGCGGCCAGGGGATAGAGTACTGATCGGTTTGTGCGCCACCGGCAGCGCGGATGTCGTCGAACACGGTGGCGGTGTCGTGCCAGCCGGTTTCGGAGATGCACAGAATGCGCAAGCGCCTGATTTGCCCGATGTCGAGTGTGGGTGTAATAGTGGTCATGACGATTACCTCAGATTTTTCACTAAAAGTGAACGAGTGTAGAGGTTCACCAATTAACGAGAGTATTCAACTATGGGAAGCTCGCACGTGATTCAACGCCAGCTAACCAAGTCTTACATATCCAAAGTTTTTCACAATACATTAAACTGCGAACAATATCTCAGTACGACGGAGTATAGCCATGAAAGTGAAAAAGATTCTTGCTGCATGGCGAGGGGAACCGCAATGCGAAAAGTGCCAAGTTCGCCACCTTGCTCTTTTTTCCGATCTCGCGGAAAGCGACTTCATGGGGCTTCATCTTCACATCGAGGACCTGGAGTTTCCGGCGGGTACTATTATTTATCACTCTGATGAACCCGGTCGTGCGTTGTTCACCATTCGCAGCGGTGTCGTGAAGCTGGTGCAGTGCCTGCCAAATGGAACGCAACGAATTGTCCGCCTTCTCCGGCAAGGAGCAACGCTGGGGCTGGAAGCCGTGCTTGGCGAACCTTACCGACATGCCGCCATTACGATGCAAGACGCTCTGATTTGCCGAATACCGGCAACCGCAATCCATCAACTCAATGCCCAGTCTCCGACGCTCTATACCCAACTCATGCGCCGTTGGCAGCAATCCGTCGAACAGGCGGACGAATGGCTCACTTTCCTTTCCACCGGCACGGCTCGGGCTCGGGTCGCGCGCCTTTTCCTGCACCTCAATGGTGACTCAGGCGATGCTATATGCCAGTTGTTCGGTCGAGAAGATGTTGCAGCGATTCTTGGCATTACCAGTGAAACCGCCTGTCGAATAGTCGCTGAGTTTAGTCGCGATAAAGTAATCAACGCACTTTCGAGCAATCGCTTCGAGTGTGATCTTCTGAGGCTCGAAGAAATCTCGTCAAACTGACAATTGTCAGTCACTTCGACCACCGGCGCTGATGCATTTCATTGGTGAGCGGGTGCGCATCCAATATTCTTTCCAAAGACGGTAGCAGGACAAGTTCGGCGTTCTTGATGTCGTCCTTAGCCAATAAATATATCGACATGGAGGAGGAAACGAAAGATGCGAAGTCTATCAACAACCCGTTTGTTCGCGACGCTGGTGCTCGTTGGCGGCGGTTTCACTATTATGACAACCAGCACCTGGGCCATGGATGAAACCATCCCAAAAAAGCTGGCGCCAGCGACAGTCAAAGCCAATTCGCTAATGAAAGCCCAGCCCAAGCAATACGAGTACGCCGTATTCAAGAAACACTGCACGCAGTGCCATGAATCGGTTGCCGACCCGGAAAAGCCTGGCAAAGATCGCGACGAGTGGTATCGGATCATCAATCTGATGGAAGGGCACGGCCTCAACATCAGCCAGGACGACGCCGACATGATCGTCGATCTTTTGTTCGACCTGCGGCGCGGCCCATCACCGCATTATTAGATTGATCCGTTTTTCATGATCTTCGGCTTTCTTGGCGGCCCGCTGTGTGGCATCAAGGATAGACCAGGTGGATTGTGATTGGCAGACGTACTGATATGCGAATTGACACTGAGCAGAAATATTCCCAAGGAGAATCATCATGGAACGTAGAGATTTCTTGAAGACAATGGCAATAACCGGGGCTGCGGCCTCATCCAGCACCGCCTTGTTTTCTGGCAATGCAGAGGCAGCAGGCACGTTGGATATTGGCGAGGTCAAGAGCGTCAAGATAGATGTTTTGTCGGAGACCAGCTGGTTCAGCAACGACAACCTCAAGAAAAGCATGCTCGATTACGGTGGGGCCTCGACCAATCAATACACCATCCCGTGGGATGCAGATAATGCCGGCGGTTATTCGTCATTGATCACCGTGACCACGCTCGATGGCAAGGACCACAAAATCCTCATGGACAGCGGCTGGAGCAATACCTGGATGGATTATGTTTACGAGATGCACGGCATTCCACGCATGCTTCGTAATGGCGAAATTGAATTCATGGTGCTGACTCACTGGCATCTTGACCACTACTGGGGCATTGAGTCGACGCTCAAGCACAATCCGAAGATAAAGATCTACGCGCCGGCCACGCATTATCCGGAAGACATGGCATTGCTGCGCGATAAAGCCCACCACAAGGCGACCGATAAGGAAGGCAAGCAGGTGCCGATCTGCAAGAACGACGTTCCTCATACCGGTGAGCTCGTTTTGTGCAGCACCGAGGGTGAGAAGGGAGAGGGGGTGTATAAGCCTCTACCCGGCATGGCCATCAAGTTGTTTGATGTACCCATTCTGCTGCGGGTACGTGGAGAGAACGTCCTCTACTTCAACGTTAAGGACAAGGGAATCGTCACCGTCACAGGCTGTTGCCACCCAGGGATTCTTAGCCTTTTCTCCGAGGCGAGGCGCACCTTCAAGGACTATAAGCCCTATGGCTGCTATGGCGGGCTTCACCTTACCCTGTTTGAAACCTGGGATCCGAAATTCGACGATGTCATTCGCGGCGTCAAGTCATTCGGGCTGCAAAAAGTCGCGTGCAACCATTGCACCGGCTGGTTGTGGGCGGAAAAGGCGGCGGAGGCCGGCATCCCGATTGTCAAGGGCACGGATAAATACAAGTCATACAAGCGACAGTCGGCAGTAGCCAAGGCAACAAACGTGTTCCTCACCAATGGCGATACGGTGGTGTTCTAGGCCAGTTTTACGCACCTTCCGCGTCCAAGACTATGCGGATAGTGCGAAACCGAAATGCCCGGCCAATGCTGCCGGGCAGACTCTCTTCGACAAAGCTTGGTTTAATAGGAACGGTGCTGGCTATGAGCGAAATTGTTGCGAATCAGGCGGAGCGTAAAAATATCAACGTGTTTTTCGGGTTGATAAATCTTGCTGTTGCTTTCGTCGTCGTCAGTGGTCTGTGGTTTGTCTTTCTTCATCCCAATGGGGTGATGGCGCTCTACACACCGATGTACGGGTTTTCTCTGCTTGTTGCCTTTGTCGCCTCAATCGTGCTGATCAGCAAAGTGACCGATTTTTACCCCTTTGCCGGCCCATCGCTGGGAACAGTATCGTGGGGGTTGGTACGTACCATCGCGGCTGTGGCGATAATGCTTTTTCTGGTCTATGGCTTCTTCTGGGGGTTTATCGGTCGCTTCGGTATCACCTACTTCAGCCCCTATTCCATTATCGCTGCCGGTGGTGTGGGAGCAGAAATTTTCAATGCGCGAGAAAATGCATCGACGGCGATTGTGTATCTGTTGACTGCCTTCCTGTGGGTCGCGCTGACATGGTCGGCGGGTTTTGGCCAGTGGCCATGGGTGGGTGTGCAACGTGGGCCGGCGGCATTGGCGCGCATTGGCATCGTAGGTCTGCTGAGCACAATCGCTTATGTGGTTCTTTTCCACCCACACGTCTGCTATCTGTTTTTTCCGGCCCAAACTATGGCCGGCGTCGAGCCATGGTGGTCGAAATGGGCTATGACCTCCAGCGCTTATTACAATCTCGGGCTGTTGCTGAGCATATTGATGTGGGTCATCGTTTCTGATGTTCTATGGGAGGGGTATCCATGGCGGATTGTCGACCGCAAAGGCCAGGGCAACCTGTGGCGGGGTCTTTTCACCCTGATTGGAACGTTTGTTCTTGGGATACTTAGCTTCATGGCACTGCTAGCAGCCATGAATATCTTCTGGCTCGAGCCGTTTGAAGGCGGTCAATATACCGATGCCCCATATTTCCGCTATCTGCATGCGGGAGAAATATCCACATTTGTGGCACTGGCGGCGTTCATCGTCAAAACCTATTTTGGCAACCTCGTCAATGGGCCAAACATTTGGGTGCGTGCAGCGCTTCGAACCGTTGCCGCCGCCATTGGTGGCACCCTTTTCTACCTGTTTTATTACTCCAGTCTATCGACTTTCCTGCTCGGCAAGGTTCCTGGAATCGCACAACCGGAGGATACGCCGCTGGTCTGGACGCTACTGTTCCTTAGTGTTGTGCTAATTCAGGCCGACTTCTTTGCTGGCTGGCCCCTTGTCCGGAAGGAAAAATAATGGCCGAAACTCTGATCAACGAAAGCCGACGGTGTTTTTTTGTGCGCGATTTGAAGAAGGATTTTTTGGAGTCGGAGGCACGAGTTAGTCGCAACAACCTTGCCGCCAGCCGCCTTCAGGAATGGGAGTGCGCCTACGAGACCGATTTGCTTGCCCTTGGACCCGAACTACTCCTCGATACTGCGCGGCGCACAGAAGGTGTCCAAGAGGGTGCGGATTACTCCAAAGTCGCAAAGGTACTTGCGCAAGGTTTCGAGAAAGCCAGCGATGAACGGTGAAAGTTTCTTCAGGTCGACCATTGGATCAATGATCGGACAAGGCTTCGCCGTCGATGATGTCCGCGAGAAACTGTTCCTGAAGGGCGCCAGCGAGGTTTGGGGTGGGGAAGAAATGGATGCCCATCCCGCCTGGTATTTCTGGTTGGCAAATTCGCCGGGCGCTTACCGTCTCCAACTGGTGGATAGTGGTCGTCTGGATGAGCATACGGGATCCGTCATGCGGGGCGTATTTTCGGTCAAGTATTATCCTTCTCCACTGGAACCCGTGTTCAGCCATTTTTCGCCTGTTGAGCAAGCGCTAGTTGTGGGCGAGACTTTCGACCATACGAATACACCGAAGCTTGAGGCGCAAGTTCCCGAGAACCTCTTCAGCGTTGGCACCATTGAGTTCATCCGCGACCTGGTCAACAAGCAGTCGTTTCTCACCTACACCAGCCTTGACCGATTACGTTTCCACAAGTCTTCACCTGAACTAAATAGGGTTGGCGAAGATCAGTCGACGTTTATTGAGGAACCCTCCCACCCCAGACAGATACCTGCATGGGATCTCGGTTATCCACTGTTCGACGCAAGCGTGGGACTGCATGCGTTCCTGATGAGGAAACCGCCCAAGCGTGTCATTCTTAGTCGCCAGTCTGGATTCGACTTTTTCGAAAACAATACGGGCGATCTCGTACAGCGGGATAGTGAAGAGATCGTATTCAAATCCCTGATGGTCGCCTTTAATCCCGAGTGTTGCGAGAAAGATTCAACATTCGAACAGTCCCTAACCTCTCAGTTACTCGGGTCGCCCTGGACTCCAATCCTGGATACGGCAGCACCCTGGAGATGTCGGTCCGACAGTCATCAGCACACTTATAATGGTCGGCTGGGTAGCCAAATCAATCACGGACATGAGGCCTGCGCTTGTACAGATGGCCTCGGGCACATGCCGGATGTTAAAAATACTCTTTGCCGCAGCGTAAATGTCGATGGGGTCATCTGGGAGGTACCCCTGGCATTCAACGAGCAGTGGTGGCTGATGGCAGAGGCGGAACAATTCATGAAATCAATGTGCGGATGTCACTGAAATCATCATGAATACAGGCTGTACTCTCCATCAAAGGTGAGCGAGTGTGGGCAACAAATATCTGGCATTCCCGTTTGGCTTCGCCCTTTTCGTGGCCATTGTCCATGATTCACTTGCCGAGAGCCGCCACCATTGTCCTCGCGTTATGCCGCATCATCTCTAGGTAACTCGGTGCAGGCCCCTCGGCTTTTGACAGCGAGTCGGAATACAGGGTACCGCCGATGCGTGCCCCCGACTCCTGCCGGATACGTTCGAGCAGGCGTGGGTCGGAGATGCTTTCCAGGAAAACGGCGGGAATCTTCTCACGGCGAATCTGTTCGATGATGCGGCCGACGTCGCCGGCAGAGGGCTCGGCATCGGTGTTGATGCCGACCGGTGAGATGAAGCCGATGCCATAGGCGCGACTGAAATAGCCGAACGCATCATGTGAGGTAACCACCCGGCGCCGCTCAACGGGAATCGCTTTGAAGGCCTGGCGAATCTCGCTGTCGAGCGCGCTGATCTCTTGCTTATATTTGGCCGCATTGGCCTGATAGACGGTCTGGCCTGCCGGATCGGCCTCGCTCAGCGCCTGCGCGATGTTGTCGACATAGATCAGCGCATTGGAGAGATCCTGCCAGGCGTGCGGATCAACATCGCCGTGGTGAGCGTGCCCCCTTTCGCCCTTCAGGTGAGGCAATTTGAGTATTTTGACCCCGCTGCTGGCCGTCACCACCTTGCCGCGGTAGCCGGAGGACTTGATCAGGCGCTCGATCCAGCCTTCGAATCCAAAACCATTCACAACGACCAGCCTGGCCTGGGCAAGTGTTCTGGCATCGGCCGGTGTGGGTTGGTAGACATGGGCATCGGCATCCTGGCCGACCAGCGTATGCACCTGAACACGCTCGCCGCCAATGCGCTGGGTCATATCGCCAAGAATGCTGAAGGTAGCGACGACGTTGAGGGTTTCTGCCGCCGCACTTCCGATCAAGCCGATGAAGAAAAGAAAGCCAAGGCTTGCCAGACGGTGAAAGCGGCTTTTGGCAAAATTTTTCATGCTCATCAGTAGCCCGCCTCTTTCTGGTGCCGGAATGCCAAGACAAATACCGCATCGTCAGCCGCTTCATGGCGGTACAGGGCCACATAGCCGGAATCCCCGAAGGCAATCACCAACTCGCGCAACTCTGGCATTTCAGGGAACGGTCGGCCAATGTCGGGGGCTGCTTCCAGCAGCAGGAATTGCCGCTCGATGGCCTGGCCGGCCCGCTTGGCTGCTTCCGGGGCCTTGGCGGCCAGGAACTGCCGGCATCGCTCCAAGCCTAGCGCTGCGCCTTCGGTAACAATTACTTGTGGCACTCAGGCACCGCTTTTTTGTCTTCGCTTCCCCAGGTGTTCAACCATGTGCGCACTTCCTGGCCGGTCAGGTGCTGACCGGTTTCCTGATAGGTCGCCCAAGATGCCAAGGCTTCCTGCTTGAAGCTCTCGCGGGCTTCCTCGCGCTCGACGTATTGCTGGATGGCTTCGAGCATGATCCAGTGGGCCGAGCGGCGACGCTGGCTAGCGAGGTGCTGAACGCGACCTTTGAGCGTGTCGTCGATCTTGAGGGACGTTGCCATGGTGGGTCTCTTATCACATAGTAATACCAAGTGATAATGTAGCCACTCCGCCCTTGTCCGTCAAACAAACGTCTAACGGTCGCGCCAGGACCTTCAGGGTAAATTTTTTCTGATGAACGAACTTGGATTCCGGGTCAAGCCCGGAATGAGCGCGAAGCCTGGCCTCGGGCCACAGTAATTCAATGAGTTAGCGTTGGAACAAATTTACCCTTGTAGTTAACTCGGCGCAGCCTGTGTTCTTGGTGGCTTGTTGGTAAAGCATTTGAATTTATCGCTCGAAATGCCAGCGTGGACGCAGCCGGCTGACCAGCGGGCCGAGCGGGCCAATGGCCATCGACAGAATATACAGGCCGCCAAGCGTGAGGACGATGGCCGGGCCGGCGGGCAGGTTGACGTAGTAGGAAAGCAGCAGGCCGATGAGCGAACCGGTGAAGGCGATGACGACGGCGACCAGAATGAGCGGAACGATGTTGCCGACCCAGAAACGTGCGGCCGCCGAGGGCAGAATCATGATGCCGACGGCCATCAGCGTACCGAGTGCATGGAATCCGCCGATCAGGTTGAGGACGACGAGGACCATGAATCCGTAGTGCGCCAGCGGGCTGAGACGGCTGATACGCGCCAGATGTGCCGGATCGCAACATTCGAGAACGATCAGGCGCAGGCAGACGGCGATGGCAACTATCGAACACGAGGCGAAGCTGGCCAGCAGGAGGAGGGCGGCATCGTCCAGCGCGAGGACGCTGCCAAACAGCACATGCAGCAGATCGACATTGCTGCCGCGCATGGAAATGATCAGCACCCCGGCCGAAAGCGAGATCAGGTAGAAGGTGGCCAGACTGGTGTCTTCCTTGATCACCGAGTTGCGTGCCACGCCGCCGGCCAGCACGGCCACGGCAATGCCGGCGACCAGCCCGCCGATGGTCATCGCCGAGAGCGAAAGCCCGGCGATCAGGTAGCCGACGGCGGCACCCGGCAGGATGGCGTGCGAAATGGCATCGCCGGCCAGACTCATGCGGCGCAGCATCAGGAAGACACCGATCGGCGTCGCACCCAGCGAAAGCGCCAGACAGCCGGCCAGCGCGCGGCGCATGAAACCGAACTCGATGAACGGCGAGACGAGCGGGAGGCCAGGCAGCATATCTCGCAGCGAGTCGAGCAGGCCCATCAGTGAGAGTGCCCCGCGTTTTCATGGGCGTCGGCGCTACAGATTGCGGCCCCATGGGCTTCACCCTGCGCTTCGGCCAGATGGCGGGCACGCCGCAGGTTGGCTTCGCTCAAAACCTCTGCTGTCGCCCCTCGCGCCACGAGCTCGCGCGCCAGCAAGAGCGTTTCGGGATACTCCTGTCGAACGTGGTCGAAATCGTGCAGTACGCTGATTACGGTACGACCTTCGCCATTCCAGCGCCGCACCAGCGCCGCCAGGTCGCGAACCGTATTGGCATCAATGGCGCCATAGGGCTCGTCAAGCAGTACCAGCGGTGAATCCTGCAATATCACCCGGGCAAAACGCGCCCGTTGCAACTGGCCACCGGAGATCTGGCCGATCGGCCGGGTTTCCAGCCCGCTCAGTCCCACTGCTGCGATCGCCTCGTCGATGCGCTGTCTGGATGCCCGATCAAAACCACGGAAGGCGCCAAATTGAGACCACAGTCCCATGGCGACAAAATCGTGGATGACGATGGGGAAACTGACATCGAGCGTCGATTGCTGGGCAAGGTAGGCGATGTTTTCGCGCTTCAGGCCGATCAATTCGATTCGCCCCTGCATTGGTCCGAGTTCACCGACGATACCTTTGAGCAGCGTCGATTTCCCGGCGCCGTTGGGTCCGACGAGGGCCAGCAGGCTGCCGGCAGCAATTTCGCCATTAAGATGATGCACGGCCGGATGCCGCTTGTAGCCAAGCGTCAGATTATCGAAGCGGACGATAGTCGCTGCCTCAGGGTTCACGACAGCGCCCAATGGATGGTCAACCACAGCAGAAGCATGGCGCCTGAAGCCCAGATAAGGCGCGAGACGGCGCCCGCACACAGTGCAGGGTTGGGACGGGCAGGGGGGGGCGGCAAGCTGTTTTTCAATCCGGCTGGCATCGGTGCGGGAGCATTATTTTTAATGGGACAGATAATGCAACAAAGTTGCATAAAGGGCAAATGTTACGCACTTCCTGCCTGTTGTATCATTCCACAGGCTTGGACAGTTGCCTTTCCGAAGGCATGAAGGCAGTTTGAGCGGAATGTGATTGTTGATTGAAAGGTAATTCGATGAAACCACGATTCCTCCTAACTGTGCTGCTTTTAATTTCCATGCTTTTCGCAATCCCTGCGGCGGCGAAAGCGGAAAACGATCCTCAGTCGGCGGCCAAACCCCGGCAGCTTGCATTATCGAGCAAGGCGTGGAGCGGCGATTTCGAGAAGATGCTTGATCGGCACATGATTCGGGTCCTGGCACCCTACAGTCGCACCCTGTATTTCAATGACAAGGGGCGCGAACGTGGCCTGACAGCGGATGCGATTCGGGATTTCGAACTCTATCTGAACAGGAAATACAAGAAGCGTCTGGGCAACCGGCCTTTGACGGTCTATATCATTCCGACTACGCGTGACAAGTTGCTCCCGAATATTGCAGCCGGCGTCGGAGATATTGCAGTTGGCAATCTGACCGTCACCGAAGAACGACTGCAGCAGGTCGACTTCTTTGTGCCGGGCGACCAGAAGCCGGTGAACGAGATCGTTGTCAGCGGAGCGAATGTACCCCTGCTTGACTCGGCTGATCAGTTGTCCGGAAAAACCGTTCATGTGCGACTGTCGAGCAGTTATCAGGACAGCCTCGAAGAACTGAACGAGAGGCTGAAAAAGGCTGGCAAACCCCTGGTGAAAATCGTACTGGTGCCCGATGCCCTGGAAGATGAGGACATGATGGAAATGCTCGGTGCCGGTTTGTTCGAGTTCATCATCGTTGACGACTGGAAGGCGCAGATGTGGGCGCAGATCCTGCCGAAGATCCGCTTGCACCCGCAGGCAACAGTGCGCACGGGCGGGAAAATCGGCTGGGCGGTACGCAAGGGCAGTCCTCAGTTGCTGGCAGCGCTTGACGATTTTTTTTACCAATCACATGAAGAAATTGAACCTGTCGGAACAACGCCTGAAGCAGTACATGCAGCGAGTGAAGCAGATCAGGAATTCGTCAGCGGATGAAGACTGGAAACGTTTTGAGGATACCATCGCGCTGTTCAGGAAGTACGGCAGCAAGTACAACTTTGATCCCCTGATGCTGGCAGCTCAGGGTTATCAGGAGTCGGGGCTCAATCAGCAGGCGAAGAGCCATGTCGGCGCCATCGGCATCATGCAGGTGATGCCGGCAACCGGTGCTGAACTCGGTGTCGGGAGCATCCACGTGGCCGAAGCGAACGTCCATGCCGGTACCAAGTACATGGATATCCTGATGAGCAAATATTTCCCGGATGCCCATTTCAGCGAGGCCAACCGCCCGCTGTTTGCCTTTGCCAGCTACAACGCCGGCCCCGGCAACATCTCGAAGATGCGCAAGGAGGCGGTGAAACGCGGTCTCGATCCGGACAAGTGGTTCAATAATGTCGAACTGGTGGTGGCGGAAAAGATTGGCGTGGAAACCACCAACTACGTCCGCAATATCTACAAGTACTATGTCGCTTACCGGCTCACCCAGGAAGCCATAGAAACTTCGCGTGCGGCGCGCGAGCAAGTGGCTCCGACAGCCCGCTAGACGACAATCATGGGGCGCATTGGTGGGCGCGTCAGGCGTTCGTTCACACCCCTGGCGCAGGAGCCGTTGAAGCCTGGAACTCGCGCTGGTAGCGCCCCAGACTGCTGATCGATCCACAGACGAAAAGGGCATCGTCCGGGCGCAGTAAAAAGTCTTCGGCGAATTCGACAAAGACGTCTTGTCCCCGCTCAACGGCGACGATCTTGGCTCCTGTCTGATCGAGCGCCTCGCTGCGCCAAGGATGCGCACCGGCCAGGGTGCCCGCCCGCAGGCGACTGAACTTGATCCGGTTTTCAACGGGGATGACCTGCTCGTCAAGCAGGTGATAGCCTAGAATTTGTCCGGCGACCTGCCCCACCGAAATGGCGAAGTCGGCTCCTGAACGGTAAAGCCGTTCGGTATTCGGCGCCCGATTGACGCGCACGATGAGCGGTACCTCGGGTGCGTAGTCGCGCACCACGGCGGTGGCAAATACCGATTCGCTGTCATCGCTCAAGGCCAGAATGACGGCACTGGCCTCACGAACCCTGGCCTGGTTGAGGGTGGCCTGTTCGAGCACGTTACCGACCACGTCGATTCCTGGTCCGGATAGCCGGTCAATCACGATGCAGGTTTCCCTGGCGTCATGCAGCATTTCAATGACCTTGCGCCCGACGGCACCGAAGCCGGCCAGGACAATCGGGCCGGTGCGATCGATCGGAACGCCCATTCGTTCCACTTTTCCCAGATTGACCTGCGCGCCGACAATGACGAGAATTGCCCCCGGTTCAACTCGCGTATCCGGGCCTTTGGTCGTAGTAAAAGCCCCGCCGACCCATTGTCCGATGACCGACACGCCATGTTGTTCGCGAAGGTGCAAATCTCCGAGCTTCTTCCCGGCCAGCGGGCTGCCAGCGCGAACGCGAAATTCCGCCATTCCGACCCGGGTTCCAAGCAGATGCATGCCTTCGGCCGGCGGGCTGATGCGCCTGCTGGCGCGCGATGCCAGGGCGGCACCGAGAACATGCGCCGGGGTGAATACCTCGGTGGCGCCAATCTGAAGCATCGGTGGCCGGTACAGCGGGTCGTCGGCCAGTGCGTAGAGCGGGCCGGTAAAACCACATTCGCGCACAATGAGCGCGCAGGTGGCGTTGCCGTGATCGCCGGCATTGGTGACCACCGCGCGCGCCTGTTTTACCCGTAGCAGCACTGAGGGATCTTCGGCCAGCTTGCCAAAAACCACGTTGTAACCCCGATCACGCAGGTTGCGCGCCAGCGCCAGGTTTTCTTCAAAAATGACGCAGGGACTGTTCAAGCGCCTGAATTCATCCAGCAAGGACTCGATGGCCAGACCATAGCGGTAGAAAAACACCTTGCCGGCCATCGGGGGCAAGATGTGCTGCAGGCGGAGTTCGAATCGCTCTTCAAAATAGGGGAGTACGAATATCGGGAAAATAAGGAAAATCAGGAACTGGCCCATGAACTGGCCGACGATGACGAACAAGGCCACAACCGGGTGATTCCAGTGACTGTCCGCACCGTAGCCGGTGGTGGTGAGTGTTTCCGAAGCCCACTGGAGACTTTCCAGAAAAGTGCGTGGCGTACCTTCAAGATGCTCCATTCCAAGCATGTAGATCGTTCCGAGAATGAGTACTGCCGCCGGAAGCAGGGCGAGGAGCATCAACAATCGCCGGGTCGAACGCTTTAAATTCATGGCCATTCCATGTAGCTCTTGGTATTCGTAATACGAAGTATCCTCGGCGATCAAGGTCTGGTCAAATTGTGTGACTGCCCTGTTTGCTCAAGGTTAGTGATCAAGCCACTCTATGGGTAAGGTAGAATCGCCCGATGAACGATGAATATTTCATGCGCGAAGCCCTTTCGCAGGCACGCGCTGCCGAGTGTCTTGGCGAAGTGCCGGTGGGCGCGGTCGTGGTGCGCGAGGGGGTGATCGTCGGGCGGGGGTTCAATTCGCCAATCGGCGAAAGCGACCCGACGGCCCATGCCGAAATCGCCGCCTTGCGCGATGCGGCGCGCAAGCTGGAGAATTACCGGCTACCCGGCTGCGAGCTCTTTGTCACGCTGGAACCGTGCGCGATGTGTGCCGGGGCCATTCTGCATGCGCGTATTGCGCGAGTGATCTACGGCGCCCGCGACCTGAAGACCGGTGTTCATGGCAGCGTCGTTGACCTGTTTGCCGTTGAACGCCTGAATCACCATACCGAGGTGGTAGGCGGTGTTCTGGCCGAAGAATGCAGCCGTGTGCTCTCCGGTTTTTTTGCCGGGCGCCGCGTCAAAGGCGAACAATAGACATGCGTATCCATATTTCGATTGCGCAACAATTGCTGACCCTGTTTGACGCGGCCGGACAGGTGTTGCGCTGCTATCCGGTGTCCACGGCCAGCCGCGGGGTCGGCGAACAGCGCGGCAGTTACTGCACGCCGCGCGGCAAGCATCTGATCCGCGCCAAAATCGGTGCGGGGCAAGCGGAAAATACCGTCTTTGTTACGCGCCGTCCGAGCGGCGAGATCTATTCGCCCGAACTCGGTGCGGCCTTTCCGGAGCGCGACTGGATTCTCACGAGAATTCTCTGGCTGTCCGGGTGTGAACCGCAGTTCAACCGGCTGGCAAGCGTCGATACCATGCACCGCTACATCTACATCCATGGCAGCCCGGAGACGGTTGCGATGGGCACCCCCGGGTCGCACGGTTGCATACGCATGCGCAACGCTGACATCATTGAACTGTTTGATCGGGTACCGGTTTACACCCCGGTAGAGATTTTCGAGGACTGAAATGACTCACTCACCTCGCCAAGCGGCACGGCATTTTGGCCAAAACTTCGTTCGACCAGCGTGACCTGACCGGTCCGATGCATCGTCAGCAGCGTTGAGGCGCGCGTCCCGTATTCCGGCGAACTGACGAAAATGGCGGAGAGAATACGCTCCCATTCAAGCGGGACACCGGTTTCGGGCAGGTGGGTATCGGCAACGATTTCCTGGTCGGCGAGCAGTGCGAAGAAGCGAGCCGAATCCGGCAAATGTTGCAGTGCCTTGGCAAAAGCCGTTTTGGCGGCCGCAAGCTTCGGCCATGGCGTGTCGAGCAGGTGGTTGGACAGACCGTAGATTCCCGGAGCCAGCCAGCGCGGCCCCGGCCCGCGGTTGGAGCAATAGCCCAGCCTTTGCCCGTCACCAACGAACAGGTTGAATCCGTTGAAATCGGCACGGCGTCGGGTCAGCTCATCAAGAAATCGTTCAGGATCGTTTTCGGCGGCGAGAAAATCGGCCACCAGCGCCCCGCGCGAAGGCGCATCGACGATTTGCCGAGCGCCTTCGCGGAAATTGGTCAATGCCGCAAAACGTTGCCGACGGCTGACGCCCAGCCAGGTCCCGCCGGCTTCCAGATCACGTCCGGCAAGAATTTCCGGGGCGTCTGCCCAGAATCCGGCAGGCGCGGAGGGTCTGGCAAAGAACTCGTCCCGGTTGGCGGCAACGACCAGCGGGTAATCGGGATGAGCACGCCAGGCCAGAACAATCAGGCACATCCGAACTTGCCCCTGGCCTTGAAACTACAAGACGACAGCTTCGATCGCGCTAAGCTGGCCACCGGGGACTTCGAGGCGGAGAGTGTCGGTTTCGACAAAACTCTCCTGGACGACAGCCAGCGCATCATAGCCACCAGAGGGTGCCGGCGCCGCGTTGGCGACCATGCCGCATGGGTTCTCGGGATGTTCCGCGGTATAGATCGCCGTCCCCGGCGTTATGGCACTGGCGGCGTGGATGCGGTAGAGATGACGCTTGACCTTGCCGAGATACTGAGTGCGCGCGACGACTTCCTGGCCGGGGTAACAGCCTTTGTGGAAGCTGACCGCACCCAGTTTGTCGAAGTTGGCCATTTGCGGCACGAAGGCCTCTTTCGTGGCATCGGTAATCAGTGGAATACCGGCCTGGATATCGAGCCATTGCCAGACCGGGGTGCCTGCCGGACGGGCCATTGCGGCAAGCTTCGTCCACAGGTCTGCCGCCTCTGCGCTGACCACGACGATGATCAGGCGTGTTCCGTCAAGACGAATGACTGTGCCGCTTGCAAAGGACGCAGTTTCCAGCACGCTGGCCGGTGCGGGCAAACCGGCATTGAGGAGGGCTGCCTCGGCTTGCGGGCCGGATAATGCAATTACTTCATGGCCGCTGGACAGGTCGGCAATCTTGACCCTGGAGCGCAGAACATACATTTGCAGGCGCTTCTGGATGCTCGCCAGCAGATCGGAAGCCAACAGGGCCCGATAGTCGGATCCATTGCGATAGAGGAGGAAACTCGCCAGCATCCGCCCCTTGGCCGTACACCAGGCCGTATGCTGGGCAGAACCGGAAGCCAGATGATTGATGTCGCTGGTCAACTGGTTGTGCAGGAATGACTTTGCCTCTTCGCCCGAACATTCGATGAGGCCGAGATGCACGAGGGGCGAAATGATCGTCGCATCGCGCGCGCTTGCCAGTTCAGCGACGATGTCACCAAAATCGGAGACCAGCCCGTTATCGATGCGTGCGCCTGAGACACCAAGAAATTCTTGCCAGATGGAATTCATTGTTGCATTTTTCCCCAGGATATTATCAAGCAGGGCAATTTCAGCCCGAAACAGAGTAAACCGTCCCCGGCGAGACTGTCGTAATCGACGAGTGTGCGAGATCGACCGGCATGCAGCGCAACGGTTCATCGATGCGGTTTCGGCTATTATATAGCCACTCCCCCCATTCCGGACTTGCGGCCTCCCGGCCGCGACGAATCGATGCTTAAACGGCTAAAAATACTGATCGTACTGGGTCTTGGTCTGATCCTCGTGTCGGGCGGCGTTTTTTTCTGGCTGGTCACATCGCCGCTGACCATGCACAGCGAGCAGGTCGAATTTGACATCACCCCGGGCAATGGCATGCGCGCCGCTGCCAGGGAGATTGCCGACGCCGGGGTGGCACTGCAACCCTTGCTGTTCATCATTCTCGGCAAGATGATGCGTGTCGAGAAGTCAATCAAGGCGGGAAGTTACGAGATAGACAGGGGAATCAGCACGCTTGATTTGATGAACACGGTGACGCGCGGTGACGTGACGCAAACCGAGATCGCTTTCATCGAAGGGTGGACTTTCCGCCAGATGCGCGAGCGACTGGATGCGCATCCGGACATTCGCCACGACAGCAAAAACTTGCCTGAAGCGGAAATCATGCGCCTGATCGGCGCCCCGAACGGTTCCGCAGAGGGTCTTTTCTTTCCCGATACCTATCTGTTCGCCAAGCAAACCCGTGATCTGGACGTGCTGGCGCGGGCCTATCGAAACATGCAGCGCCATCTTTCCCGCGAGTGGGAGGCGAGGGCGACCGGACTGCCCTATGGCGATGCCTACCAGGCCCTGATCATGGCCTCCATCGTTGAAAAGGAAACCGGGCGTGATCAGGACAAACCCCTGGTGGCGGCAGTCTTTGTTAACCGCTTGCGTCAGGGCATGCTGTTGCAGACGGATCCGAGCGTAATTTACGGTGTCGGCGAAAAATTCGACGGCAACCTGCGCAAACGCGATCTGCTCACCGACACCCCTTACAATACCTACACGCGCGCCGGTCTGCCGCCCACACCACTGGCCATGCCCGGACTGGCCTCGCTGCAGGCGGCGCTGCACCCGGCGCCCAGCCAGGCACTTTATTTTGTTGCGCGCGGTGACGGCAGCAGCCACTTCTCAAGTACGCTGGATGAGCATAATCAGGCGGTGAACCGCTATCAGCGGGGTGGAAAACAAGGTGCAGGCATTGGACAATAAACGCGGCAAGTTCATCACCTTCGAGGGGATCGACGGTGCCGGGAAAAGCAGTCATATTTCCGGCGTTGCCGATCTGCTTGGGAAAAAAGGCTTGCGCGTGGTGACTACCCAGGGAACCGGGTGGAACGCCGCTCGGTGAAAAACTCCGTGAATTGCTCCTGAACGAGCCGATGCATCTCGAGACCGAGGCCCTGCTGATGTTTGCCGCCCGTCGCGAGCATCTGGCGCAGGTGATCGAACCGGCGCTGGCGCGTGGCGAGTGGGTGCTCTGTGACCGCTTCAGCGATGCTACCTATGCCTATCAGGGCGGCGGGCGTGGTCTGGACAAGCAGAAATTGGCCGCGCTTGAACAGTGGGTGCACGGCCATCTGCAAGCCGATCTGACCTTGCTTTTCGATCTGCCCCCCGCGGTTGCCGGCGAGCGCATTGCGGCACAAGCGCGCAAACTGGATCGTTTTGAACAGGAGCGTGCCGATTTTCATTCCCGGGTTCGCCAGGCCTACCTTGAACGTGCGCTGTCGGCTCCACGACGAATTCAAGTGATCAATGCCGATCAGCCACTGGCAGATATCAAGAAACTGGTAGAGGAATCAGTCCTTACTCATTGTTTATGAATATAATTGAACTTCATGGTGAGGTATGGGCGCAGCTTGGCGCACGGCGCAAACAGCTGCCGCACGCCCTGCTGATTTCGGGTCAGCGAGGGATTGGCAAGTTCGACCTGGCACGGAAATTTGCCGAGTCATTGCTCTGTGAAAACCCGACAGCAGATTCCCAGGCCTGCGGCGTTTGTTCTGCCTGTGGCTGGCTGGCGCAGGGCAATCACCCGGATTTCCGTCTGCTGCAACCCGATGCACTGGGCGAAGCGGCAAGCGATGACAGCGAAGCGGGCGGCAAGAGGAAGCCGAGCCAGCAGATCACCATTGACCAGGTTCGCGCGCTTGATGACTTCCTGCATGTCGGGACCCATCGTCACGGGGTGCGGGTGATTTTGATCAATCCGGCCGAAGCTATGAATCGTTCAACAGCAAATTCTCTTCTTAAATCACTTGAGGAACCAATCGCAAGTACATTGTTTATATTGGTTACAAGTGAGTCTGAGCGCCTGTTGCCAACGATTCGTAGTCGCTGTCAGTCGCTGCTTGTTCCTCAACCCGCGCAGAGCAGAGCCGAACAATGGCTGCGTCAGGCGGGCGTCAATGAGGCTGCCCGCTGGCTGGCGCTGGCTGGCGGTTCGCCATTATTGGCAGTCGAACTGGGGAGCGAGGAGCGTGCGCTGCTGGACACCTTGATCGCCGAAATGTCGCGCGGCAGCAAAATTGATCCGCTGGCTGCCGCAGCCGCCGTTGATCGGGTAGTAAAAGCCGAGAAACGCCCGGCGCCCCTGAAACGAATGATTGAGTGGTCGCAAAAGTGGCTTTTCGATCTGACACTGATCAGCGCAGGGCTTCCCCTGCGCTATTTTGTCGCGCAGGATCAACTCGTGCGGCGCCTGGCTAAATCAAGCAATACCGTCAGTCTGTTGGCGTTTAACAGGAAAACGATACAATACAGGCTGCAATGTGAACAACCTTTGAACACCCGCCTGTTTCTTGAGGAGTTTTTCCTGAGTTACGCGGCCTTGTTCAGAACGTCCTGAGGCAAACATGCCAGAAGCAGTCAATGCCAAACCTGCCGTTTCCGTTGCACCGCGCCCGAGCGTCCTATCGCTCAACATCAGCTCGAAGTCGGCGCTTTACGCCGCCTTCATGCCGCTGTTGCGCAATGGAGGCATCTTCATTCCGACGACACGTGCCTACAACATTGGTGACGAAGTCTTCATGCTGCTGTCGCTGATGGATGACCCGGCCAAGCTGCCGATCGCCGGCACGGTGGTCTGGCTGACGCCGGCCGGCGCCCAGAACAGCAAGGCGCAAGGGATTGGCGTGCATTTCAAGAATGACGAAAGTGGCATCGAGGCACGGCGCAAGATCGAAGGTCTGCTCGGCGGTGTGATGCAATCGAATCGCCCGACCCATACCATGTAACGTCGCAATCTGATGCTGGTCGATTCTCACTGCCATATTGACTTTCCCGAGCTTGCTGAAAACCTCCCCCAGCTTCTCGATCTGATGCAGAAGAACAAGGTGGGCTGTGCTGTCTGCATCGGCGTCAATCTGGAAGATTTGCCGCGTATTTTGTCGCTTGCCGAGGCGCATCCCAACATTTTTGCCTCTGTTGGCGTGCATCCTGAGGCAGCCGATGCGCGCGAACCGACGCTCGACGAACTGGTCAATCTGGCCCGGCATCCGAAGGTCATCGCCATCGGCGAAACCGGTCTCGACTATTACTGGCACAAGGATGCACCGGAATGGCAGCGGGAACGCTTCCGAACCCATATCCGTGCGGCAATCGAGGCTGGAAAACCGCTGGTGATCCATAACCGCGAGGCAACGAACGATACGCTGCGGCTGCTGTCCGAGGAGCGGGCAGGGCGGGTTGGCGGTATCATGCATTGTTTCACCGAGAATTGGGACGTGGCCAAAGCGGCGCTGGCGCTGGGTTTCCATATCTCCCTTTCAGGCATCGTGACCTTCAGGAATGCCTTGATCATCAAAGACGTTGCGCGCCGGGTTCCGCTGGATCGTTTGCTCATCGAAACCGATTCACCCTATCTTGCGCCGATGCCGTATCGCGGCAAAACAAACCAGCCGGGTTACGTAGTGCACGTTGCCGAAGAAATTGCCCGTTTGCGAAACATTTCATTCGAAGAAGTCGCCAGAGCGACCACCGATAATTTTTTCCGCCTTTTCCCTCAAGCCAGAACGAGAATTTACTTATGAAGATCATTGCTTTTCTATTTGCGCTGTTGCTACCCGCCCTGGCCTCGGCTGGCGCTTATGAGGACATGGAGGAGGCCTTGATTCGTGGCGACTCCGGCGCCGCGATCAACCTGATCAAGCGTGGAGTCGATGTCAATACGGTCGATAAGGCGGGCAATACGCTGCTGATCCAGGCCGTGCGGCGAGACGTTCCGGAACTGTTCGATTACCTGCTGCTCCGCCGCGCAAAACTCAATGTACGCAACCGGAACGGCGAAACCGCACTCAGTCTAGCCGCCTATACGGGAAAGCTTCAGTACGTACAGCGCCTGGTTGAAGCCGGAGCCGATGTCAACTTTTATGGCTGGTCGCCGCTGACGTACGCCGCCTACAATGGCCATACCGCAATTGTCGACTACCTTCTGAAACGCGGTGCCGAGATCAATGCGACGACCGAAAACGGTTCAAGCGCCCTGTTTTTTGCGGCACGTTTCGGTCATATCGAAGTCATCAAGCTGCTCCTGAAGAACAAGGCCGACCCGACGCTGGCCAATGAGAACGGGGACACGGCGATTGACTGGGCGTTGAAGAGCGATAACACCGACATCGCTGATTTGCTGCGTGCCGCTGGCGGGCGCTCAGGCAAGGCACTGGTTATCGATTTTTCGAAGTAAGCTCGCTCAAGGCCGGGGCAGGGGCAACACGCGGACTTTTCCGGCCTTCAGAAACTTGTTGATAATCCGGTAGATATCCGGGTCGAAGCGGATTTCGCTGCGTATTTCCAGGAGGTCATGAAGTGCCGCTTCGTCATGTACCGTTCCCAGGTGACGCCAGAAACTGATCAGGTGGTAATCCTCGCGCATTCCGAATTCGTCGCGTTCGATGAGAGCCACCGGCCCGGCGAACGGCCATTCGCTTAACTTGAACTTTGCCAGAGCCATCATCAGGCGAACACTGTGCAGCGAAACCGCCTCCTTGCCCACACACACGCCGCGACATGTCTTCTGCTTGAAGCCAATACAGGCTTCACCCGGCTTCCCGGCACCCAGCCCGATCTGGCTATGGCACAGGCGGTGTGCTTCAGAAAGTTTGCGCAGGGCATGAATGGCCTCACGCCGGTTCATGTACAGACCAAACAGATCGTTGGCGAGCGAAAAGTCCACATCACGGGAATTGACCAGTTGCGGGCGAAAATCACCTTCGCCATGCTGGATCAACTGCCATGAGCAGAGATCATCCAGGGGTTTGCGTGTGGCAGCCGACAGTTCAAGTTCACGCAGCCGCGCGCCAAGCTCACCGGCCGCTTCACGCCACGCGATGCGCCAGGTGTCGCGCACCAATGCCGTTTCCCGTTTGCCAGGGGCAAAATGCGCAAATACCTGCTGACGAATATTCGTGCTGCGCTTGATCAGCAGAACATTCCCGTGTTGGCCATACATGGCATAGGCACCTGGTGCTTCTGGCAGATCGTCGATCAAGGCCGGGTCAAGCTGCGCCGGCAAGTCCGGACGACCGACAATGACCTCGATGGCGTTGCTGATCGTTGCAGCAGGCAACAGCTCGTGCCAGCATTGCCAGAGATCCCGGAGCACCTGCGCATCGGCCAGGGCGCGGTGACGATCGCCGACGGTGATGGCATGGCGCTCCAGCAAGGCATCAAGGCTGTGGCGGTGATGTTCGGGAAACAGTTTGCGCGACAGTTTGACGGTGCACAAATTCGGCGCCCGAAAATCGATACCGAGGCGTTTGAATTCACGCTTGAGGAAGGTGTAGTCAAAACGGGCGTTGTGCGCGATAAAAAGACGTCCTTGCAGTTTCTCAAGAACGAGGGGCGCCAATTGCTCAAAGCGTGGCGCCGTGGAAACCATCGCCGAAGTGATTCCGGTCAGCCCGGCGATGAACTCCGAAACGGGTGTACCCGGATTGACCAGCGAACTCCACTCGCGTGAACCCTGTTGATCGACCTCGACGAAACCGATCTCGATGATTCGATCATTGGCGAAATTTGCGCCTGTGGTTTCAAGATCGACGAAAATCAGCGGCTCGGGGGCAATGTCGGGATTCATCTGTGGGTAATGGATTCTTTGATAAATTCCGGCAAGCCAGTAGTGAGAACCTTCATCTACCTGGAAACGCGCCTTTCTGAAAAGCGCATAATTTGTATTATGTAAACTCAAACATAAAGCTGCACCAGGCCACTTAATTCAAATCCTCTTTCTTGAGGATCGGCAAGCGCATCACTTCGATGCCCTCTTCGCGCAAGGATTCGTATTCTTCCACGCTGGCTTCGCCTCGGATCGAACGTAAGGGGGTTTCCATGTAGTAAATCTTGCGGGCTTCCTGTGCAAAATCCTTCCCCACATCTTCACAATTCCTGACAATCGCTGACATGAGTTGCTGATAAGCGGCAAGCATTCCCGGCTGAGCAGCACTGATGGCAGGCAGTTGCTCAATTGGTGCGGGCGGGTTCGCCGGCTTGGTCAGATGCACGGCAGAGGGAACACGGCGAATTTCGCTCGAACCACAATGCGGGCACGAAATCAAACCCCGTTCAAGCTGCTTGTCGTAGTTGTCCTGCGACTGAAACCAGCCTTCGAAGGGATGTTCCTGTTTGCAGCACAAGTCAAATATGATCATTGTGAAAAGGCACTTGAGTTTAAATGTTGAGGATGGTGCCCCGAACCGGGATCGAACCGCTCAAAGGTTTGCAGGCCATAGCGCCAACCATCACTGGCTAGATAATTACCCCCAAAGCCCCCCCAACGCAGGTTCCAGTGGTTCCATACAGGCTGGGAAGCGAAGTCTACCAGATCAGTCCATGCTCGCCGGCGTAAATTGAGAATTGAACGCCCTGCCCCAGCAGAAAGGGCGGGGTCGATGTGTTCGGAACGGGTCCTGGCTTCGTTCATGCGTTTTTCAAGACATAACGGCCAGTCTTGTTGCCACCGATCTTTTCGACCACGCCCGCATCCAGCAACGGGCGCAGCAGATCCATCGCACCCTGCCGCGATACGCCTAGCGCCGCCCATATCTCGGCCGGCGCCATGCCGCCGTGATCGCGCAAAAGATGTAACAGTTGTTCCTGGCGCGGGCGCAATACCAGTTTCTCGGCGGAGCCAACCTGCAAGGTTTGAATCCGCAGCCACACGCGTTGAAGTGTTTGGCGCAATCCCGCCGCGCAATATTCCAGCCAGGCGCTCATGTCTTCCCCGGCCTCGCGCACGCCTTGGAGCGCGGCATAGTAGGCGGGCCTATCCTCCCAGTAATATTCGTCCACGGCAAAGATATGATGCGTGTCGAAGCCGCGCCGGTAGAGTTCCCAAAGTGCCAGAGCGCGCCCGGTACGGCCGTTGCCGTCGGCGAAGGGGTGGATGGCCTCAAAGCGGTAATGCAGGATCGCCGAACTCAGCACAGGCGACAGCTTTGCCGCCGCGCTGTTCCACCATTCCAGCAGCTCGAACATCAGTCCGGAGACCGCATCCGGCGGCGGCGGACGGTATTGCCCGACCTGGACGGCAATCATCCGGTATTTCCCTGCTTCGCCCTGGTCCATCACCTCGCCGGCCAGAATGCGGTGCAGTTCGAGAATGTCCGCATGATGGAGAGCCTTCTTGGCTGCATGCTTTTCCACGTAACGCAGCCCGGCGAAATAATTGATCACTTCGCGCTTGGGACGTGCGCCGGGTGTGGAAAGCTCGCGCCCCTCTTCCAGCGCACGCACCTGTTCAAGTGTCAGCGGGTTGCCCTCGATCGCCGTCGAGGCATGGACGTTGCGAGTGCGGGTGTCTTTTTGCAGGGCGGGAATCCAGGCCAGGTCCACCACCGCGTTCTGGATGCGCTCGCGCAAGGCCGCCACCTGCTCGACTTCGGCCAGCAGGGCCGGGGTGATGGTGAAAAACGGGACATAGGCCATGACGCCAGCCTAAGTTAAATTCAAGAATAAGTCAAGTATCAGTCAAGTTTTGTGTCAAGCCGATTCTAAAGTCGGCGCACGCGCACTTCTATACCAAATCCAAACCTCCGCCGTACCCGCAACCTGCTGCTGCCTCACCTGCTCTCTCGCCAAATCGACGTCGAGGCTGCCTGACCCATGCTTCTGCCACCATTGCCAAAGTTTTCCAAACGCATAGATTCGCTATTCGCGAATAGCGAATGAAGGAGTCGCACTGTGGCCCGTTCAAAGTCCAACACGCAAATCGTGCTGCGTCCGCTGGATCTGGTGGTGTTACAACGTCTGGCGCTGGAACGCAGGACGGCACCCACCTATGCGACGTTCGCGAGTGAACTGTGCATGACCGCTTCGGAGGTTCTGGGGCGGTCGAGCGGGCGGTGGCCGCCCAGTTAGCAAATTAACGCCTGGTATTCTGAACGGGGCCAGGGAGACGCCGGGTAACAAGCGATGTTTCAGATTTATTCGGACTGCTTTGGAGTCGCGGGTTTCAAGCGTTGTTTCGGAATTAATCGAACGGCTTAAGAGTTGTTATTGGTGCCCGGAACCGGGATCGAACCGGTACAGCCTTACGGCCGAGAGATTTTAAGTCTCTTGTGTCTACCTATTTCACCATCCGGGCTGAGTCCGGGGATTATACCTGCGCCTGGCATGCAGACCCTGAAAGGGAAAAAGGGAAAGTGCACTGCGCACTTTCCCTTTTAATCTGGAGCGGGAGAAGAGTCTCGAACTCTCGACCTATACCTTGGCAAGGTATCGCTCTACCAACTGAGCTACTCCCGCGTGAAAACAATTTCTGGAGGCGCGAGCCGGAGTCGAACCGACCTACACGGATTTGCAATCCGGTGCATAACCGCTTTGCTATCGCGCCGCGCCTGTCTCATGACAAGTAACGTTGTTACTGGAAAAGCAAAAGTGCTGTTCACCAAAATTCTGAGCGGGAGAAGAGTCTCGAACTCTCGACCTATACCTTGGCAAGGTATCGCTCTACCAACTGAGCTACTCCCGCGTGAAGCGAGTGCGCATTATAAAGACTTGGCCACACCTGTCAACGATTTTGCCTTGCTCAGAGCACGGCATATCGGCCGGATCAGCGCTTCCTGTCCTGCTCGGCGAGGTGCGGCCATGCCATGCGCATGTAGTAGCCCATCGACCAGAGGGTCAACACGGCGGCAATGTAGATGAGCCAGGTACCCAGGTTCTGTACATCAAGGCCGCTGATGGGTGAATGATAAAGCAGGAGCGGAATGGCAACCATCTGGGCGACCGTCTTGATCTTGCCGATCATCGACACCGCGATGCTCTTGTGTGCGCCGATCTGCGCCATCCATTCGCGCAAGGCAGAAATGGTGATCTCGCGTCCGATGATGATCGAGGCCAGTATGGCGTCAAGCCGGCCAAGCTGAACCAGCATGATCAGCGCAGCGGCAACGACCAGTTTGTCGGCCACCGGATCGAGAAAGGCACCAAAGGCCGAGGTTTGATTCCAGCGACGGGCCAGATAACCATCCAGCCAGTCGGTCACTGCCGCGACAACAAAAATCAGGGTGGCGGCCAGGTTGCGCCCAACGTCATAAAGCCATGATTCCGGCACATAGAAAACGGCAATCATCAGCGGGATCATGACGATTCGCAGCCAGGTCAGAAGAATCGGTATGTTGACGGGCATCAATGCAACGCCGTGTAAATTGTTTCGGCCAGCTCCCGGCTGATGCCCGGAACTGCGGTCAGTTGGTCAATCCCGGCATTGGAGATGCCTTGCAAGCCGCCAAAATGAGTAATCAGGGCCTTGCGCCGCTTCGCTCCGATGCCGGCGATCTCCTCCAGTCGAGAAGTCCGTCGTGTTTTGCTGCGTTGCGCCCGATGGCCTGAAATCGCAAAGCGGTGAGCCTCATCGCGAATTTCCTGAATCAGGTGTAGCGCCGGATGTTCCGCTGCCAATTGTACCGGTTCGCGAGCGTCAGCGAAGACAAGCATTTCAAGCCCCGGCTTGCGCGCTTCACCTTTTGCCACGCCGAGCATCGGCAAATGCGCCAGTCCAAGCTCTTCCAGTGCCGACAAGGCCGAACCCACTTGCCCTTTGCCGCCATCGATCAGGATCAGCGCTGGCGCCACACTGTCGCCGCTGGCGACTTTTGCATACCGGCGCAGCACCACCTGGCGGATCGCGGCATAGTCGTCGCCGGGCTGGATGCCTTGAATATTGAAACGTCGATAGTCCGATTTGCGCATTCCGTTACCCTGATAGACGACACAGGAGGCCACCGTCGATTCACCCTGCGTATGGCTGATATCGAAGCACTCGATGCGCGTTTCCTTGCCCTCCTCCACGTCCAGACTGAGAACCTCTTGCAAGGATTCAAGCCGATGTTCCTGCCGGGAGATCACGTTGCGGCGGGCCAAAATGGCCAGTTTCGCATTCTGCTCGGCCATCTCCACCCACATTTTCTGCATGGTCAGCCGGGGCTCCACGAGCGGAACCGGGCGCCCGGCAAGTTCGGCAAGCACATTGCCAAGCTCACCATCGGGGACGGCCCGATTGAGGTAAATGCGCATCGGGATCGGGTGTGCCAGATAATGCTGGTTCAGGAAGGCGCACAGCACCTCATCCGGCGAACTGTCGGCGGCATTGCTGGGAAACTGCGTCTTGTCGCCCAGATGCCGGCCACCGCGTACCATGGCGAGGTTCACGCAGAGCATGCCGCCCTCTTCCACCACAACTACGATATCGACGTCTTCGCCCTTGCTGCTTTCGACGTACTGTTTGTCCTGAACCTGACGCAAGGACTGAATCTGGTCGCGATAAACGGCGGCCTGCTCGAAAGCAAGTTCGCTGGCGGCCTGATCCATCGCTTGACTCAATCGCCCGATAACCTCCTGTTGCCGCCCTTGTAGGAACATCGCCGCCATCTGCACATCCTGTGCGTAAACCTCAGGAGCGACCAGATCGACGCAGGGTCCGGAGCAGCGCTTGATCTGATGCAGCAGGCAAGGCCGTGAACGGTTGTTGAACACCGAATTTTCGCAGGTGCGCAGGCGGAACATCCTTTGCAGAAGATTGACGCTCTCACGCACGGCAAGCGATGAAGGGTAAGGGCCGAAATAGTCCGACTTGCGGTCGGTATTGCCGCGATAGAAGCCGAGTCGAGGAAATTTGTCGTGGGTGATGACGATATACGGATACGACTTGTCATCGCGGAAAAGAATGTTGTAGCGCGGCGAGAGGCTCTTGATCAGGTTGTTTTCGAGTAACAGCGCCTCGGCTTCCGAACGGGTTGTACTCGTTTCGACACGGGCGATCTGAGCCACCATCAGGGCGATGCGCGGACTGGGATGGTTCTCGCGGAAGTACGACGCGACGCGCTTTTTCAGATTCTTGGCCTTGCCCACATAGAGCACCTGGCCTGCGGCATCGAGCATGCGGTAAACACCGGGCAACTCGGTCAGCGTGGCGAGCAGGGCTTTGGCGTCAAACTTTTCGTGCATGGGGTGAGAACGGTTAGGATGTCGGCTTTGATCTTATCACGCCTGTCTGCTGCGCCCATGCCCGCCTCTTCCAGCCCATCCCGATGGGATGTTTTCTGCCAGGTTATCGACAATTACGGCGATATCGGTGTGTGCTGGCGTCTGGCGCGCCAGTTGGTTGGCGAACACGGCTTTGGCGTTCGCCTGTGGGTTGATGATCTAAGGGTCTTCCAACGGATTTGCTCGGAAATAGTTCCGCAACTTCGCATCCAGACGGTACAAGGCGTTGAAGTGCGTCACTGGGACGCCGATTTTCCCGAAATTGACCCCGGCGATGTGGTCATCGAGGCTTTTGCCTGCCACTTGCCGGAGCGTTTCATCGCCAGCATGGCCGGGACTAAGCCAGTCCCGGTGTGGATAAACCTCGATTATCTGAGCGCCGAGGCCTGGGTATCGGGCTGCCATGCCCTGCCCTCTCCGCACCCGCGCCTGCCGCTCACCAAGTATTTTTTCTTCCCCGGCTTCAACGAAACCACTGGCGGCCTGCTGCGCGAGAGCAGGCTTGACCAGCGCAGACAGTCTTTCTGCGCTTCGCCCGAACAACAAACCGGCTTCTGGCGAACTCTCGGCTTGCCACCGCCATCTGCGGATACCCTGCTCGTTTCGCTGTTTGCCTATGAAAACCCGGCGATTGCCGATCTGCTCGATAGCTGGGCGCAGGGCAGGACGCCTGTCTGTTGTCTTGCACCGCTGACACAAACCCAATCGGTCATAGAAGCATTCGTCGCTCAGCCCTTGCAGGTCGGCGATGCGCTCCGCCGGGGAAGCCTGGAAATCCGGATGCTGCCCTTCATCGCACAGCCCGACTATGACCAATTGCTGTGGTCGTGCGACATCAACATCGTGCGTGGCGAAGATTCCTTTGTTCGTGCTCAATGGGCAGCAAAGCCGATGCTGTGGCAGATCTACCCGCAAGACGAGGACGCGCACCTGACAAAACTCGCTGCCTTCCTCGACCTGTATTGCGCCGACCTGCCGGAAGCAAGCCGCGGGGCGGTTCGCCGTCTCTACCGGGCGTGGAATGGTGGAAAGGACGCCGGCCGGATCACCCCGGATTTGTGGGCAGAGTGGATGGATGCGCTTCCCGATCTTCGCCGGCACGCCATCGACTGGGCTGAAAAGCGGGCAAAACAGGAAGATTTGTGCAGTTGTCTGGTGCGTTTTTGCCGTTCCAAGTTATAATGCCCGGCTAAATTTTCCTCGTCATTACCGGATCGCACTATGAAAACCGCACAAGAACTTCGCGCAGGCAACGTCTTTATGGTCGGCAACGACCCGATGGTCGTCCTCAAGGCTGACTACAGCAAATCCGGCCGCAATGCTTCGGTCGTCAAGATGAAGATGAAAAACCTGCTGACCGGTTCGCCGTCCGAGACCGTCTATCGCGCCGACGACAAGTTTGACGTCGTTCAGCTCGACCGCAAGGAGGTGACCTACTCCTACTTCGCCGATCCGCTGTACGTCTTCATGGACGCCGAGTACAACCAGTACGAGATCGAAGCCGACTGCATGGCCGACGCCCTGAGTTACCTCGAGGAAGCGATGCCCTGCGAAGTGGTGTTTTACGAGGGCAAGGCCATCTCGGTTGAAATGCCGAACAGCCTGGTGCGCGAAGTCATCTACACCGAACCCGCCGTCAAGGGTGATACTTCGGGCAAGGTAATGAAGCCGGCCCGCCTTTCCACCGGCTTCGAACTCCCGGTTCCGGCCTTTGTTGAAATCGGTGACAAGATCGAAATCGACACCCGAACCAACGAATACCGCGCCCGCGTGAAATAGGTTTTCCAGGTCAGCGTTGAAAAAAGGCAGCCAAGGCTGCTTTTTTTATGAGATCAGCAGCAATACAAAACAGGACTACAACAACTATCCCAAGGTCGCGACCATTTCAATTTTTGGCGCTACGGACTGAACGATTTTTTGAATACCGTGACCCGGGTTGGAGCGACGCTCCGATACGATCAACCCAAGTTTCTCCAGCAACCCGACATCCTTGGTAATGGAAGATCGATTGCGATGCAAGCGCTGTGACAATTCGTTAATGGTCTTGGGTTCATGCAACACCTCAAGCATCAAGCGACGGCGCCCTGCAGAGAGCACAGTGAACATTGTTTGCGGATCTTCAAATGAAAGCGTGACCTTTCCTTTGAAAGCGCTGCCTTGATCAGCTCGACGTGCGGCATCCTTTGCACGCGAGAAAAAGCCTGCCACATCATCAGTGCGAATCACGATTTTAGTCATGATTTCTTTCCTCGTGTTTGGTTGACAAACTCCAGCCACTCCTGCTGAAATCGCTCCAGCGTTGCTTCGTAACTCACAAAATCTACCTCTTCAATCTTGCCCATGTAATGCCGGTGATGGAATCCGTGCGCATTGTCAAAACCGAGAACCCTGCCGTTATCGCCGTTGAATATGCTGTGGTTGATGTAGGCCAGGTTGTACCTGGTTACAATGGTTTTGGTCTGCTTGAGATACCCCCAGACCTCATAACTCAAGAGTCCGCCACCTGACTTCGGTTTGAGTTCGAAGCGCTCCTGCTCAAGCAGTGAATCCTTGATTGGCTGCGTCATTCAACATCTCATGTTCAGATGGGTTACATCCTAGCACATCTGATATGTCGAAATATTGGTTCGCGATCCCTGGGGTCGAGGCTTTTGGCCTATCGGAGCAAAACCTGCTGCTTTAACCCCCGCAAGATACGTCGGATCATCCTGCAAATCAGGCAGCGCAACAGTAGGCAGCAGTTGTGCAACGCGGGATGCACGTTGCGGGTCGAATTCCGGCTGCCAGCGTTCCAGCACGTCGCCCACGGCGTCCGGCGCATTACACACGAGCAGCATGTCGCAGCCGGCATTCCATGCGGCGCCTGCTCTGGAGACGATGTCGCCGGCGAAGCTGGCGCCTTCCATCGAAAGATCGTCGCTGAAGATGACGCCGTCAAAGCCCAGTTCGTCGCGCAACATGCTGATCCAGACCGGAGAGAAGCCGGCCGGACGGGAATCCACTTGCGGATAAATGACGTGCGCCGGCATCACGGCGTCGAGCATGAGGCGGCGGTAGGGTTCCATATCCGTGGCCAGTTCGGCCAGGCTGCGCGGGTCAACCGGAATGGCGATATGCGAGTCGGCTTCGGCCCAGCCGTGGCCCGGGAAGTGCTTTCCACAGGCGGCCATTCCGGCACGGCGCAATCCCTCGATCAGTGCACCGGCGAGTTGTGCAACGACCAGCGGATCACCATGAAACGAGCGGTTGCCGATGACGCCGCTGCGCTCCCAGTCGAGGTCGAGCACCGGCGTGAAGGATAGATCGACGCCGTTTTTGCGCAATTCGGCGGCCAGCACGTACCCGATATCATGCGCGGCGCTTAGCGCCTCCTGAGGCTTTTCCTCCCACAATTCACCCAGGCGGCGCATTGGCGGCAGGCGGGTGAAACCTTCGCGGCAACGCTGCACCCTGCCCCCTTCATGGTCGATGGTAATGGGCAGTGATGGCGTGCGCAGTGCGTGCACTTCGGCAGTCAGCCGGGACAGTTGTTCGGACGACTGGTAGTTGCGCGCAAACAGGATGAGGCCGCCGACCAGCGGGTGCGTGAGGCGATCACGGTCAAGGTCGCTCAGTTGCAGCCATGCGATGTCGATCATCAGCGGGCCATGCGGCAACTTTATTGGTTTTGTTGTCATGGCTTAGTTGTATTCCAGAACGACAAAGGCCAGGGCGAAGTCCTGTTCATCACTGATTGAAAGATGGGCGACCAGTCCGCGCTCGGTGAGAAGCTGCGCGAGTTTCGGGGCGTAGTCGAAAGCCGGTTTACCGAGCGCGTCGTGCACAACAGAAATACTGGGCAGCGTCGCCGGCGCGGCAACGCCGATGCCGAGCGCCTTGCCGAAGGCTTCCTTGGCGGCAAAGCGCTTGGCCAGAAAGCGCGCCGGGTCTCTGGCTGTTTCAAAGTCGGTGCGCTCGACCGGTGCCAGCAATTTGGCCAGTGCCCGTTCGCCGTGCCTCTCGTACAGCCTGCCGAGCCGCTCGACGGCGACGATGTCGGTGCCGATGCCGGCGATCATCGGGTGAGTGTTGGAAAATTCGTTGGTAAATTCGGCGGCAAATGCGCTTGCGCTTCGCGCATGAGACGCTTCATTTCACGCACCGCTTCGCGCAGACCAACAAAAACGGCGCGGCTGACAATGGCGTGGCCGATGTGCAGTTCGCGGATACCGGCTAAGCGGGCTACCGGCTGCACATTGAAATAGTTCAGTGCATGGCCGGCATTGAAGCGCATGCCGTGGTGGCGAATCGCTTCGCCGGCGATGCGGATTTTTCGAGTTCGGCGAGTACCGCCGGGCTTTCGGCATCGCGCCCTTTATGGTGGAAAGCGTGCGCGTAGGGACCGGTGTGGATTTCGCAAACGCGTGCTCCAATGCGTGCCGCCGCGTCGATCTGATCCACTTCGGCGTCGATGAAGACGCTGCTGATGATTCCGGCGGCGGAAAGCCGCTCGATCGCTTTCCTGATTTTGGCTTCCTGCGTCACGATGTCGAGACCGCCTTCCGTCGTCACCTCATGGCGACCCTCCGGCACCAGCATGGCCATTTCCGGCTTCAGGCGGCAGGCGATTTCGACCATCTCGTCGGTCGCTGCCATCTCCAGATTGAGCTTGATCTGGGTCAGCGTGCGCAGTTTCTCGACATCGGCGTCCTGAATGTGCCGGCGATCTTCACGCAGATGAACGGTGATGCCATCGGCACCGCCGAGATGTGCCTCGACGGCGGCCCAGGCCGGCTCGGGCTCGTAGGTCTTGCGTGCCTGACGAATCGTCGCGATGTGGTCAATATTTACGCCCAGTTCGATCATAGTTCCTGTAGCTCCTTAAAAATCCTGCGGGTCTCCAGACCCTTGCCGCCGGTATAGTGCGCAATCAATGTGCGCATCAGTTGCTTGGCTTCGAGCAGCGAACGCGGATCGGAAAAATCCTCGTGCGCCAGGTCGATCAAGGTCTTGCCGCTAACCGACAAGGCCGAACTGCCAGGTCGCAGGAGTTTCACCGGGCCGTGTTCGATCTCGTAGGCGTAGTGTCCGGAAATGTCAATGGACACCCCCCTGGCGTCTTTTTCCAGCGTCAGTCCGTAGCCCAGTTCCTGCAGCAAAGACCGCTCGAAGCAGCGCAGGTCGGATTCCTTCAGCCCGTCGGCAAAGCGGCGCAGGGTTTCAGCATATACCGAGAACAGTCGTACGTGGGCGTCTTCACGCGGCAGCAGGTGCATCAGCAGTTCGTTGAGATAATAGGCGCAAAACAGTGCCTTGCCCGCCAGCAAGGGTTGCCCGCCCTGCCACTCGGTCTTCATCAGGGTTTGCACTTCGCCCTTGCCGGCCCAGGCCAGTTCGAGGGGTTGAAATGCCAGCAACAGGCCGCGCAAGGCGGAACGCGGGCGACGCGCACCGCGCGCCAGCAGGGCAACCCGGCCATGGTCGCGGGTAAACACTTCGACAATCAGGCTGGTTTCCCGGAAGGGGTAGGTATGCAGCACGTAAGCGGGCTGTCCGTCGACCTTTTGCCGGTGCATCACGTCAGCGTTCTCTCCAGGTTTTACTCGTAGCCGAGGCTCTTGAGCAAACGCTCATCGTCGCTCCAGCCTGACTTGACCTTGACAAAGACTTCAAGGAAAACCTTGCCATCAAACAGGCGTTCCATGTCCTGACGTGCTTCCGAGGCAATCCGCTTCAGGGTTTCGCCGCCCTTGCCGATGACGATACCCTTGTGCGCCTGGCGATCAACGACGATCGCGGCGCTGATACGGCGCAATGCACCATCGAGTTCGAACTTTTCCACTTCGACGGTCGCGCCATAGGGCAATTCATCACCGATCAGGCGGAAAAGTTTTTCACGGATGTATTCGGCAGCAAGAAATTTTTCGCTCTTGTCGGTGATCTCGTCCTCGCCGAACAGCAGTTCATTGTGCGGCAAATGCTTGCGGGTTTCGGCGAGAAGATCGTCGAGTTGACTGCCCTTGGCGGCGCTGACCGGAACGATGGCCGCAAAAGCATAGTGATTGGCCAGTTTGGCGAGAATGGGCAGGAGCTGGTTCTTTTCCTTGATCTGGTCAATCTTGTTTACCGCCAGAATGACCGGGCGCTCTGCCGGCAGAAGCTTGATCACCGCCATGTCCCTGGCGTCAAAATGTTCCGCATCGACAACCAGCATGACGACATCGACTTCGGCCAGCGCCTGCGTCACGCCGCGATTCATCGCCCGGTTCAGGGCATTGGTGTGTTTGGTCTGAAAACCGGGGGTATCGACAAACACGTACTGGGCATATGGCCCGGTCAGGATGCCCATGATGCGATGCCGGGTCGTCTGTGCCTTGCGCGAAACAATGCTGATTTTCTCGCCGATCAGGCGATTGAGCAGCGTCGACTTGCCGACGTTCGGACGGCCGACGATGGCAATCGTGCCGGATTTGAGTTCGTTCATGCCTGCTTCAGTCTTTCCAGCGCGCGCTCGGCGGCCATTTGTTCAGCCGCGCGACGACTGCTGCCGCTGCCTTCAGTCCGGATGTGCAGCGCATCGATCGCGCAGGCAATCCTGAATTGCTGCACGTGGGCTTCACCTTCGGTAGCGCTCAGCGAATACTTCGGAAGCGGCAGCCGTCTGCCTTGCAGGTCTTCCTGGAGGCGTGTCTTGGCATCCTTGATCGGCTGTCCGGGGACAATGGCGCCAAGCATGTCGCCATAGAGGCGCACGATGACGGCGCTGGCGGCATCGAAACCCGCATCCAGCCAGAGGGCGCCAAACAGGGCTTCGAGTGCGTCGGCAAGGATTGACGGGCGTTGCGCTCCGCCACTCTTCAGTTCGCCCTCGCCAAGCCGCAGAACCGTTCCCAGTGAAAGCGACAAGGCCAGTTGATGCAGGCTTTCCTGGCGGACGAGATTGGCGCGCAGTCGCGAAAGGTCGCCCTCGGGAATGCCGGGGAAACGGTCAAAAAGCTGCCGTGCGATGACGCCGTTGAGGATGGAGTCGCCGAGAAACTCAAGCCGCTCGTTATGCGGCGAACTGTGGCTGCGATGCGTCAGCGCCGTCAGCAACAGGGAGGAATTGGAGAACGTGTGGCCGATCACCTGCTCAAGTCGAGAGGTCATTCGCCTTATTCGCGATCACGGCCCGAGGCAGATCCCTCGAAGTCGATCAGCAGACTGACGTTGTAAAACAGGGGAATGCGTTTTTCGTAGGCAAAAGCAATGACGACGTCGTTGCCTTCCTTGGAAATGTCGAGATCCGCCGGCGTGATTGTCTTGATATGTTCAACTTCCGCATACTTGTCGTAAGCGCTGCGGATTTCCGGAACGGTCTTGCCGCTGGCGTTGAGTGCCGTCGATTTGACGCTTTTCTTGATCTTGTAGTAATCGATGACTTCTGGCGCAACCTTTATCCCGAGCATGGCGACCACCGCGATAATTATGCCCCAGAAAATCAGACCAGAAAGCGCTACTCCACGCTGACGCTGTTTATTCATAGCAGGAACTCCCCTATTTAAATGAGCCAATCCGTTTCAGGTCGCTAAAGTTGAGCCAGATGAAAAACGCCTTGCCGACGATGTTTTCTTCCGGAACAAACCCCAGAAACGGCTATCACGGCTATTGTCGCGATTATCACCCATCATGAAGTAATGGCCGGCCGGCACCGTGCAGATCACGCCTGCGTTATTGTAGAGGCAATCCTGGCGATGTGGAAACTGCGTGGCATCGGATATAAAGCCGGGTGCATCGTCATCGTTGAGCGTACGGTGCTCAATTCCCTCAGGCTTCTCGATGAACTGTTTCGAGTATTTGAGCCGTTCAGTCTGGAGATAATCGTCAACTCGCCTTGTTTCTACCGGCTGCCCGTTGATGGTCAGGCGCTTGTTCTGGTAGGCGACCTTGTCGCCCGGAATGCCGACGACGCGCTTGATATAGTCAAGCGATGGGTCTTCCGGGTAGCGAAAGACCATGACATCACCGCGTTGCGGCTGGCCGACTTCGATGATCTTCTTGTTGATCACCGGCAGGCGAATTCCGTAGGTGAACTTGTTGACCAGGATGAAATCACCCACCAGAAGCGTCGGAATCATCGAACCCGACGGGATCTTGAACGGTTCGACGATAAACGAACGCAGGACGAAAACGATCAGGATGACCGGGAAAAAGCTTGCTCCATACTCGACCCACCACGGATCCTTGTCTTCTGGCGCCCGCCGCTTGCTGAAGACAAAAACATCGGCTACCCAGATGGCGCCACTGACCAGCAGCAGGCAGAACAGGATCAACGCAAAATTCACACCAATACTCCCTTACTTTCCGACACGCAGTACAGCGAGAAAGGCTTCCTGCGGGATTTCGACCGAGCCGACCTGTTTCATGCGTTTCTTGCCAGCCTTTTGCTTCTCGAGCAGTTTTTCTTGCGCGAAATGTCGCCGCCATAGCACTTGGCAAGCACGTCCTTGCGCATGGCCTTGACGTTTTCGCGCGCAATGATGTTTGAACCGATAGCCGCCTGGATGGCCACATCGTACATTTGGCGCGGAATCAGCTGGCGCATCTTGGCGGCCAGTTCGCGCCCCCGGTAAATCGAGTTGGCCCGATGCACGATCATCGACAAGGCATCGACCTTCTCGCCATTGATCAGGATATCCAGCTTGACGACATCGGCCGCCCTGAATTCCTTGAAATCGTAGTCAAGCGAGGCATAGCCACGCGAGACTGATTTCAGTTTGTCGAAGAAATCCATCACCACTTCGGCCATCGGCATTTCATAGACCAGTTGAACCTGGCGTCCGTGGTAGGTCATGTCCACCTGATTGCCGCGCTTCTGGTTACACAGGGTAATGACGTTACCGAGATATTCCTGAGGAACAAAAACCGTAATGGTGATGATCGGTTCGCGAATCTCCTCGACTTTTGTCTGCTCCGGCAGTTTTGCCGGGTTTTCGACCTGGACGATGCTGCCGTCACGCATCAGGACTTCATAGACTACGGTGGGTGCCGTGGAGATCAGATCCTGGTCAAATTCACGTTCCAGACGCTCCTGCACAATCTCCATGTGCAGCAGGCCAAGAAAACCGCAGCGAAAGCCAAAACCAAGTGCCTGCGAGACTTCCGGTTCGTAATGCAGCGAAGCATCGTTGAGCTTGAGTTTCTCCAGCGATTCGCGCAGTGAGTCATACTGGTTGGACTCGATGGGATAGAGACCGGCAAACACCTGTGACTTGATTTCCTTGAAGCCTGGCAGTGCTTCCCTTGCCGGATTATCGGCCAGGGTCACCGTATCGCCAACCTTGGCGGCCTGTAGTTCCTTGATGCCGGAAATAATATAACCCACCTCGCCGGCGCTCAACGAATCGCGTTGCAGGGCTTTCGGGGTAAATACACCGACCTGCTCGCAAAGATGGGTCGAATCGCTGGCCATCAGGCGAATCCTGTCCTTTGGACGCAGCGTTCCATCGACCACTCGAACCAGCATGACCACGCCGACGTAGTTGTCGAACCATGAATCAATCAGCAGTGCCTTGAGTGGCGCATCAGGGTCGCCCTGCGGTGCCGGAATGCGCTCGATGATCGCTTCCAGAATGTCTTCAACGCCAAGACCGGTCTTGGCCGACGCCAGAATGGCTTGCGACGCGTCGATGCCGATGACGTCTTCGATTTCCTGCCGTGCACTGTCCGGCGCGGCAGAGGGAAGATCGATCTTGTTCAGTACAGGCAGAACGTCGACACCGAGTTCGATCGCGGTGTAGCAGTTGGCCACGGTCTGCGCTTCAACGCCCTGCGAAGCATCGACGACCAGCAGCGCTCCCTCGCACGCCGAAAGCGAGCGCGATACTTCATAGGAGAAATCGACGTGGCCCGGCGTGTCGATCAGGTTCAGGTTATAAATCCTGCCGCTCCGTGATTTGTATTGCAAGGCCGCCGTCTGGGCCTTGATGGTAATTCCGCGCTCTCGCTCTATATCCATTGAATCAAGGACTTGCGCTTCCATTTCGCGGTCGGACAAGCCGCCGCACAGATGGATGATGCGGTCGGCGAGGGTTGATTTTCCGTGATCGATGTGGGCGATGATTGAGAAATTGCGGATGTGATCCATTTGCATCGTGTGTATGCTGTCGCGGCAAAGCCACGCCTGAAAAAAAGGGTGCCGGCGGGCACCCTTTGTTCGATTGGCCAGAAGGCGCGGATTTTAGCGGATTTTGCTCAAATAATCACGGACTTTGATGACATCGAGGAAGTAATGACAGAGTTCGCTTTCCTCGTGCAGCAATACCGGAACCAGTTCGTCATAAAGCGCTTCGAGTTCGGGGTCGGCATCCACATCAAGAACCTCGACGTCGACTCCGAATTCTTCCATAAGCGGAAGCAAGGCCAGTTCCATTTCCTGACAGAGATGGCAATAGGCACGTGAGATCAGCGTCAGTTTCGCCAAATCATTCAGCCTTCTTGTCGGGAAACCCCTTGATGGTGATAAAGGTTTGCAACTCGCCGCGTCTGACCAGCAGCGTAATGTTGGCCGCCTTGTCGAACTGCCCGAGCAGTTTGTTGAACTGATCGATACTCGTGATCTCGGTCGTCTCGCCGCGGGCAATGAGCGCCAGGATGATATCGCCTGGCCGCAGATCGGCGCGGACGGCATTGCCACGAATATCCTCGATCAGCAAGCCGCCATTGATCTTCAGTTCGCGTTTTTTCTCGCTGCCGAGTTCCGAAACGATGAGGCCAAGTCGATTGGCCGCCTGTTCTGCCGGCTTGGGGCTTTTCCCGCTTCTGGCCACCGTCTTTTCGTCAGAAATTTCGCCGACCACGAGCGTCAGATCGCGGGTGGAACCCTTGCGCCACACCTGCAAGGAAACTCTCGATCCCGGCTTGCTGGTGCCGACGATGCGCGGCAAATCACCTGAACTATTGACCGGCTTGCCATCAAATTTGAGAATGACGTCGCCCGGCTCGACCCCCGCCTTTTCGGCAGGCCCGCCCCGCTCGACCGCATTGACGATCGCGCCTTGCGCCTTGCTCAAACCGAAGGACTCGGCGAGTTCCTTGGTGACATCCTGAATGACAACGCCGATCCGTCCGCGGCTGACTTTGCCGCTGGCCTTGAGCTGATTCTGTATGTCCATGGCGACGTCGATCGGGATGGCAAACGAAATGCCCATGGATCCGCCGGTGCGGCTGTAGATCTGTGAATTGATGCCTACGACTTCGCCCTTCATGTTGAACAGCGGCCCACCGGAATTGCCGGGATTGATCGCCACATCGGTCTGGATAAACGGGACAAAATTTTCCTGCGGCAGCGAGCGTCCCTTGGCGCTGACAATGCCCGCAGTCACGCTGTTATCGAAGCCAAAGGGAGAGCCGATGGCAATGACCCATTCGCCAACCTTGAGGATACTCGGATCACCGACTCGCACCGCAGGCAATGCGCTGGCTTCGATCTTGATCAAAGCAATATCGGTCCGTTTGTCGGCGCCAATGACCTTGGCCTTGAATTCGCGCTTGTCGGTCAAGCGTACAAGGATTTCGTCCGCCGATTCAACAACGTGGGCGTTGGTCAGAATAAAACCGTCGGCACTGATGATGAAGCCGGAACCCAGCGAACGGCTCTCGAATTCGCGCGGAGCGCCAGGAATTCCGGGCATCCCTGGCATTCCCGGCTGGCGTGGAATGAAACGACGAAAGAATTCGAACATCGGATCATTTTCGTCAAACGGGAAGGGTTGAACGCCGCGTCCGTTACCACGAATCACCTGCGTCGTACTGATGTTAACAACCGCTGGCCCCTGTTTTTCAACAAGTTCCGTAAAGTCAGGCAGGCCTTTGTTCTGCGCCTGCGCCAGCAAAGAAAAAACCGTAAAGAAGAATGCTGTAACGATCTGCTTCATAACGAACAATGCCTCCTGTTGGTCAGCAAACAATTTAACGTATTGGAAAATCGGGGCGAATGGTCAGAATTCAATATCGGATATAGGGCTGAGAACGGTGATCGGGCGTACTGTGAAGCTGAGCATGGCGCAGCATCAGCCACGAGAACAGCAAGCCAATAATCGAGCCAATGATTGCTCCGGTTTCTCCAGCCAGCGCAGATCCACCAAGCGCACCGACGAACAATGCCAGCAGCGGCAGTCCGTATGCGATTGCGGCACTACGCCGGACGGCACCTTCGGCAATGGCGATCGTTACCCGCTCGCCAATGACAGAATTTCGAGGGTTTAAAACACGAAAGGTTCGTGGCGCACTACAAAACATTTTGCCTAGGTTGTGTCCACCACAACCGCCGTGCTCGTGGCAGCGACCACAACCGGTTTCGTCCATGCGGACGATTGCATACTCGCCATCCAGTGCCGTAATTGTTCCGTGCGCATCAATCATTGGTGATACCTGAATCAGTTGTGTTCGACCGACATGCCTAAAGAAAAACCAACCCGGCCTACCACCTGTGATCCGGAGCGGTGTCCAGCAGGGGTCTCAGTTTTTCAGCCACAGCCTCCCGCGCGCGGAAGATGCGCGAACGCACCGTGCCGATCGGGCAGTTCATTTCCTCGGCAATTTCCTCGTAGCTCATGCCTTCAATTTCACGCAGCACAATGGCGTTACGCAGTTCTTCCGGTAGTGCCTCCATAGCCGCATTGACGGTCTGCCCTATCTGCTTGGACTGCAACAGACGCTCGGGAGTGTTGATATCGCGCAGTTGATCCGCTTCGTCAAACGACTCTGCCTCATCGGCATCAAAGTCGGTTGATGTCGGAGCGCGACGACCTTTTGCAACCAGATAGTTCTTGGCGGTATTGATCCCAATCCGGTACAACCAGGTATAAAACGCACTTTCGCCACGAAACGAGGGCAGTGCGCGATAGGCCTTGATGAACGCCTCCTGGGCAACATCTTCAACTTCGGCGTGGTCGCGAATAAAGCGCGACAGAAGCCGTCCAAGCTTGCGCTGGTATTTTTCAACCAGCCGATCAAAAGCTTGTTTGTCGCCTGCCTGCGCGCGCTCGACCAGCTCCTGGTCAATTTCGCGTTCGTTCATGCTCTGTGAATTCCCTGTCGGACACTGTGTTGTGCTTTGCGCCAGAGTATAGCGTAACGGCAGTGCCGCCGTAGCGATTGTGCCTAAAATCGCTTCGACAAAATCGCTTCGTCCCTATCCCCTGAAACTGCATGCCATCGCACCAGGGATTTCGCCTCGGAAAGCACGTGTTATAGTGAATGCCTTTTTTCAGGGCTTGTAACGTGACGCTTCGCTTTGATATTCTCGTTATTGGCAGTGGTCTGGCCGGGCAGTCGGCAGCACTCCGGCTGGCACAAACCTGCAAGGTTGGTCTGATCAGCAAACGCGCACTGGAAGACAGTGCCTCCGGTTGGGCTCAAGGCGGCATTGCTGCCGTGCTCGACAGCCAGGATTCGATTGAAGCTCATATTCGCGACACAATCACTGCCGGCGCCTACCTCAACGATCCCGAAGTCACTCGTTTTGTTATCGAGAACGCACGTCGTGTGATTGACTGGCTTGTCGAACAGGGTGTTCCCTTCACGCGTGACGAAACCGGCTACCATTTAACTCGTGAGGGCGGCCATAGTGCTCGCCGCGTTATCCACGTCGCTGACACTACCGGACTGGCAGTACAGGATATCCTGACATGCAAAGTCCGCGAGCATCCGAACATTAGCGTTCTTGAGCGCCACATTGCCATTGATCTGATTACCGGGGACAAGTTGGGGCTTGCCGAAAATCGTTGCTATGGCGCCTATGCGCTCGATAGCGACAGTGGTGAGGTATTGACCGTCGGTGCGTCGCATACCCTGATTGCAACAGGTGGCGCTGGCAAGGTTTATCTTTATACGACCAATCCGGACACATCAACCGGAGACGGTATTGCCATGGCCTGGCGCGCCGGCTGCCGGGTAGCCAATATGGAATTCATTCAGTTCCATCCGACCTGTCTTTACCACCCACAGGCCAAATCCTTCCTGATATCCGAAGCAGTACGGGGCGAAGGCGCCCTGCTTCGCCTGCCGGACGGCACACGTTTCATGACGGCCCACGATGCGCGAGCCGAACTGGCGCCGCGCGATGTGGTGGCCCGCGCCATCGACTTTGAGATGAAGAAACGGGGTCTTGACTGCGTTTATCTCGACATCTCGCACAAGCCCAAGGAATTTCTCGGCGAGCACTTCCCCAACATCCTGGCGCGCTGCCTCAAGCTTGGCATCGACATATCGCTTGAACCGATCCCGGTTGTTCCTGCTGCACATTACACCTGCGGCGGAATCATTACCGATCTGCGCGCACGAACCGATATACCGGGCTTGTATGCGGCGGGAGAGGCCTCCTGCACCGGCTTGCATGGCGCCAACCGGCTGGCCAGCAATTCCCTGCTCGAATGTCTGGTTTTTGCTGAAGCGGCTGTCAATGACATTCTCGGGCAAGCGACAGTTGAACTGCCCGATCTGCCCCAATGGGATGCCAGTCGAGTGACTGACCCCGACGAGGAAATTGTCATCTCGCACAACTGGGATGAACTGCGCCGCTTCATGTGGGACTACGTGGGCATTGTTCGTACCACCAAGCGTCTGCAGCGAGCTCAGCACCGCATCCGTCTTCTGACACGCGAAATCGATGAGTATTATTCAAACTTCCGGGTCAGCCACGATCTGATCGAACTGCGCAATCTTGTCTTGACAGCCGACTTGATCGTTCGCTGTGCATTGCAACGCCGTGAGAGCAGAGGGCTGCACTTCAGCCGCGACTACCCGGAGATGTTGCCGAAAGCCAGGAATACGCAGCTCAGAAGGCCGTCCCGGCGTCTTCCTTAGGCTCTGTGTGCCAGCGTAACCATAGACGAAGCCAGCGAAACTGTTCGGCAGACATCTGGTCGGGCAGCAAGGCCAGGCTGCTAACCTGCTTTTCTTCGCCAATACGAAACCTTAATACGATCAATCGGGTAAACACCGTGCTGTCAGGCAGTGCCGTAAGCGCAACGCGATTACCGTCAGCCAGGAGAGCATCCAGCCCGTCCTGCCCGGAAATTCGCAAACCAAGGATTCTGGGCGGCCGCAGAGAGTGCCATAAAGACCAGCCAATGACTAACAGCAGAACGCAACGCAAAAGCCAGTCCCAGGGCAAAGCGATAACAGAGCCCGCAGCAAGGGTATGCAACAGGACGAGCAGCAGGGTCAGCAGACGCGAGCCTTGAAGTTCAATCGAAACCGGGAACTGCACGGCCCGGAGCCTCGGTCAGGTTTGCCTAGCAGCCTGTCGGACTTGACCAAGTCGGCTGCAAAAAGTGGGAAGACGGCTCATTTTTCCACGTATTTCTGCGCGAATAGAACAACTATTCGCTTGAAATCCGTGAAAAACTGCACTCGTCTCCCACTTTTTTCGCTTCGACCCATCAAGTCCGACAGGCTGCTAGATCCGCTTGAAGACACAGGTTGCGTTGGTGCCACCGAAGCCGAAAGAATTGGAAATGGCGACGTCAATCTTCATTTTTCGTGCCTCATTGGCGCAGTAATCGAGATCACACGATTCATCCTGATTGAAGATATTGATGGTCGGTGGTGATACCTGATTGTAAACTGCCAGCGTCGAGAAAACAGCTTCAATTCCCCCCGCAGCACCCAGCAAATGACCGGTCATCGATTTGGTTGAATTGACCACCAGACTCCTGGCGTGGTCACCAAAGGCGCGCTTTACTGCGACTGTTTCCGCCTTGTCGCCAAGCGGAGTCGAGGTGCCGTGCGCATTAAGGTAGTGCACATCCTGGGTGTTGACCTGGGCATTACGCAGCGCGTTGGTCATGCACCGGGCAGCGCCCTCGCCATCTTCGCAGGGGGCGGTCATGTGATTGGCGTCGGCACTCATGCCAAAACCGGCCAGTTCGCAATATATCCTTGCGCCGCGGGCTTTGGCGTGCTCGTACTCTTCAAGCACCATGACGCCGGCGCCCTCAGCCAGAACGAAACCGTCACGGTCCTTGTCCCACGGACGGCTTGCCGTTTTAGGGTCATCGTTGCGTGTCGACAGGGCGCGCGCGGCGCAGAATCCGCCGAGGCCAAGAGGCGAAACACTGCCCTCGGCACCGCCGGCGATCATGATGTCGGCGTCACCGTATTCAATGAGCCGGCCCGCATCGCCAATGCTGTGCGTTCCCGTCGAGCACGCGCTGACCAGGGCAATGTTTGGCCCCTTGTAACCGTAAAGGATCGACAGATTGCCCGAGATCATGTTGATGATCGAACCGGGGATGAAAAAGGGAGAAATCTTGCGTACGCCAGAAGCGATGAACTCGTCGCGCGTATGCTCTATCAAGGGCAAACCACCGATTCCCGAACCAATGGAGACGCCGATACGCTCGGCATTGGCCGGATGCGCCTCGAGTCCGGCATCCTGTATTGCCTGAATGCCTGCTGCCATACCGTAGTGGATGAACAAATCCATGCGGCGGGCATCTTTCGCCGGCAGGAACTTGGTAACATCGAAATCCCTCACTTCACCGGCAATCTGCACGGGGAATGAGGAAGCATCGAAACGCGTAATCCGGTCAATCCCGGAGTGACCGGCGATAATGTTTTGCCAGGCTTGTTCGACGGTGTTGCCGACCGGAGAAATGGTTCCGAGGCCGGTAATGACAACTCTGCGACGTGTCAATTTCTTCTCCGGGTGAAACAGCTAAAACTCAGGATGAAGTATGGAGCAGTCAGAAACAAAGTGCTGCAGACAGAATGATCAGAACTGCCCGCAGACGTGTCCTCACGAAGGATTACTTCTTGTGATTCAAGATGTAATCAATGGCTTGCTGAACGTTGGTGATCTTCTCGGCTTCATCGTCCGGAATTTCGCATTCGAATTCTTCTTCGAGTGCCATGACCAGTTCAACTGTATCCAACGAATCCGCGCCGAGGTCGTCAACGAACGAGGATTCGTTCTTGATGTCCGCTTCATTAACGCCGAGTTGTTCTGCGACAATTTTTCTGACGCGCTGTTCGATATTTTCCATCTAGGGGCTCCTTCCAAGGTTCATGTACGAAACAAAACGGCGCTATTCTACCAAAATGGCCGGCTCTTACCAAATAAGCAGACGAAGTTGTTTGTATCGCCTGCTACCCTCACGGGCATTAATCCAAATAAATACCGCCATTGACGTGAATCGTCGTTCCGGTGATGTAAGCGGCACCCGGTGAAGCCAGAAAACCGACCGCGGCTGCAACGTCTTCTGGCAGCCCGAGACGAGCGAGCGGGATGGTGGCAATCAGTGACTCGCGTTGCTTTTCGTCAAAGTTCCTGGTCATGTCCGTATCAATAAGACCGGGAGCGACACAGTTGACCGTAATGTTGCGACTGCCCAGCTCACGTGCCAATGAACGCGTCATGCCGGCGACCCCGGCTTTGGCCGCGCAGTAGTTGGCCTGTCCGGGATTGCCTGAATGTCCGACGACCGAAGTGATATTGATGATCCGGCCCTGACGCGCCTTCATCATGCCACGCATCACGGCCTTGGAAAGACGGAAAACAGCTTTCAGGTTGGTGTCGAGCACAGCATCCCAGTCATCGTCCTTCATGCGCAGCGCGAGATTATCGCGAGTGATACCGGCGTTATTGACCAGAATTGCTGTAGCGCCATATGTCTTTTCGACACGGGCAATCAGGGCATCAACTTGCCCCGGGTCACGCACTTCAAGCTCGGCACCCTCGCCCTTGATACCTGCTGCCGCAAGATAGGCGGAGATTTTTGCAGCGCCATCGCTGCTGGTGGCCGTACCCATGACGCTTGCGCCCTGCCTGCCCAGTTCGAGTGCAATGGCCTGGCCGATTCCGCGAGAGGCCCCCGTCACGAGTGCAAGCTGCCCGTTGAGCATTTCCGCTTACTCCAGAGTCTTGATGGCTGCTTCGGTCGACGCCAGATCGGCCAGCGCAAGACCGGTCAGACCCTCGGAACAGCGTTTGGTGAGTCCCGCCAGAACTTTGCCCGGGCCGCACTCGGCAACTGTCGTGAGGCCCATGGCAGCGATTTTCTGAATCGTTTCAACCCAGCGTACCGGCGAGAAGGCCTGACGAATCAACGCATCCTTGATTCTTGCCGGGTCGGATTCAATGGCGACATCCACGTTATTGACTATCTGGATCTTTGGCACAGCAAAATTCAATTCGGCGAGACGCGCTCCCAATTTGTCGGCTGCCGGTCGGATCAGCGTGGAGTGGAAAGGTGCGGAAACAGGCAGTAGCAAGGCTCGTTTTGCACCCCGCGCCTTGCAGCCTTCGCAGGCACGTTCAACAGCGGCCTTGCTGCCGGCAATGACGGTTTGTCCGGGCGCGTTGAAGTTAACCGGCTCGACGATTTCCCCGTTCCCCGTTTCGCTGATGGCTTCGGCACAGGCTTCGCGGATCTTGTCGTCAGCAAGGTTCATGATGGCCGCCATCGCTCCCTTACCGGCCGGCACCGCTTCCTGCATCGCAGCAGCACGCAGACGAACGAGCGGAACAGCGTCCTTAAAATCGATAACCCCGGCAGCGACCAGCGCCGAATACTCGCCGAGGCTATGCCCGGCAACGAGCGCCGGAAGCTTGCCGCCCTTGTCGAGCCACAGGCGATAGGTGGCGATCCCGGCCGTCAACATGACCGGCTGCGTATTGACTGTTTGTGCCAGTGCTTCGGCCGGACCGTCAGACAGCAGTTGCCAGAGATCCTGCCCCAGCGATGACGATGCCTCATCAAAGGTCGAGCGAATCACTGCAGAATTTCCGTAAGCAGTCATCATGCCAATCGACTGTGAACCCTGACCGGGAAAGACAAACGCAAATGCCATAGAATATCCCCTTAAAACTCGAGTAAAACGGCGCCCCAGGTAAAACCGCCGCCAACACCTTCAAGCAGGACTTTCTGTCCTCGCTGAACGCGTCCATCGCGAATTGCCGCATCCAGTGCCAGCGGGATGGAAGCCGCCGAGGTGTTGCCATGACGGTCAACCGTCACGATGACCTTGTTCATTTCGACCCCCACTCTCTTGGCGGTCGATTCGATAATGCGGATGTTGGCCTGATGCGGTATCAGCCAATCAATCCCGGTAGGCAGAATCCCGGCAAGCGCGCAGCATTCGTGCGCCACATCGGCCAGCACCCTGACGGCAAACTTGAAAACGGCCTGTCCGTCCATACGCAGAAAAGGATCGCCGATTACTTTTCCGCCACAGACGTTGCCGGGAACCGACAGGATGCCATGGTACGCACCATCGGCATGAGCTGCGCTGGCCAGAATGCCGGGTTTTCCCGAGGCTTCCAGAATAACCGCGCCAGCGCCATCACCAAACAGAACGCAGGTGGCGCGGTCATCCCAGTCAAGAATCCTGGAAAAAACTTCTGCGCCGACCACCAACACCTTCTTGTGGCTACCGCAACGAATGAACTTTTCGGCGATATTCAGGGCGTAAACAAAACCGCTGCATACCGCCTGCACGTCGAAGGCCATGGCGCTATTATTGCCCAGTTTTGCCTGCAACAGGCACGCCGTACTGGGAAAGATGAAATCCGGAGTCGAGGTGGCAACGATAATCAGATCAAGTTCGCTGGCATCGATTCCCGCCGCTAAAAGTGCCTTGCGGCTGGCTTCAAGCGCCAGATCACTTGATGTGCAGTTGGCGTCGGCAAGGTGACGCGTCTTGATTCCCGTGCGGCTGACAATCCATTCGTCATTGGTTTCGACGCCTCGTTGTTTGAGATCGTCGTTGCTTAGAGGCGGTCCGGGCAGATAACTGCCGACGCCTGCGATGCGGGCAAACATGCTATGCACTCTCCGGCAAAGGGTGTTGCAATTCAACGCGTTGGGTGATGCGCTCGAGTACTCCGGTTCTGGCTTCTTCAGCGGCACGATCAAGGGCGTTGGTAAAGGAATAAACGTCTGCTGAACCGTGACTCTTGACGACTATTCCCTTCAGGCCAAGCAAGGTGGCACCATTGTAGCGCCTATGGTCGACACGCTTTTTGAAGCTTTTCAATACCGGCATGGCGATCAAGGCCACCAGCCGGGTCAGCAGATTGCGGCTGAATTCCTGCCGCAGAAAAGTCCCCAGCATCTGTGCCAGACCTTCGGATGCCTTGAGAGCAACATTGCCGACAAATCCGTCACAAATGATGACTTCAGCTTCTCCCTTGTATATTCCGTCTCCTTCGATGTTGCCGACGAAGTTAAGCCCGGAGTCCTTCAGCAGTTCGGCTGCCCGTTTGACGACCTCGTTACCCTTGATATCTTCCTCACCGATATTGAGAATACCGACCGTTGGCCAATCCTTGTGCTCGATCGCCGAAACCAGTGAAGCACCCATGATACCGAACTGTAGCAGGTGTTCTGGACTGCAATCGACATTGGCGCCCAGGTCAAGCACATGGCTGTGGCCAACCGCTGTAGGAAGAATGGCACAGATTGCCGGGCGGTCGATTCCGGGAAGCATCTTGAGAACAAAGCGGGAAATGGCCATCAGCGCTCCGGTATTGCCCGCCGAGACGCAAGCATCGGCTTCCCCATGTTTGACGAGATTTATGGCGACCCGCATCGAGGAATCTTTCTTGTTGCGCAACGCCAGTGCCGGCGAATCATCCATCGCCACGACTTCGCTGGCGTGACGAACAGAGACGCGGCTTTCGCCCGTGTTTTCAAGAAAAGGGTGGATCTTCTCTTCAAGACCAACAAGGATAACGCGCACGTCGTCATGCTTGCGCACGAACTCATGTGCAGCGCGCACGGTTACGACAGGGCCGTAGTCCCCGCCCATGCAGTCGATGGCGACAGTAACAGTCATCGGGGAAAAGGCTAAAGTAAGGGCCAAAGTAAGGGCAAAAGAAAAGGCAGGCAATTTCCTGTTATGGAAAACTGCCTGCCCAATCCAGCAACCTTACTCGCCTGTACCCTTGGTGACTTTCTTGCCACGGTAATAACCGGATGGGCTGATGTGGTGGCGCAGATGGACTTCACCGGTCGTCGGCTCAATGGCCAGCGGCGGATTGGTCAGAAAATCGTGCGCACGATGCATGCCGCGCTTGGACGTGGATTTCTTGTTCTGTTGAACGGCCATAAATTACTCCAGATATCAAATTTACTCTGCCTTGACCCTGACATCTTTGAGCATGGAAAAGGGAGAGATTTTTCCTGTTCCCTGAACTGTCTCAGGCAAAGCACAACTTTCGTGACGCGGCGCCGAGGGTAAGTTGAGAATAATCTCATCTTCAATCAACGCAACAATATCGATTTCTCCTTGCGCCGGGAGGAAATCTCTTGAATCATCTTCAATTTCTTCCTGCGTCAAATCATCTTCGTCATCGACGAATTCCAGCAGGCTACGCACCTCAAGCGGATAGTCGATTCCTTCCAGGCAACGCTGACAACAAACGGACAAAACCCCGTCCAACTGCAACATCAACTGCGGCCTGTTGCGCGAACCTACGCCGCCCACAACCCGGTAACTCAAACAACCTGCTGAATCGACAAGTTTATCTTGTATGCGAGTCAGGCTGGCGATCGGCAAATCGCCTTGTAGCGAGCCGGTTTCGCGTGCAAACGACAGACTGTTAATAACAATCCCTTGCGACATAAGGGGCGCATGATATTATTTTTGGCTTTCGAAGTCAAAGCAGCGACGCAACTATTTGGATTTTTTCCATTTTTTGATCATCCCCGCGAAATTGGCGGCATTTTCGAGTTTATTTTTTATGACCCAGGCGCAAATTGTTCTTGCCTCGACTTCAGCCTTCCGCCGCGAACTGCTTGCCCGGCTGGGCTTGCCGTTTGAGATGGCCAGCCCGGATGTGGATGAATCCCCTCTTCACGGCGAGACGCCAGAGGCGACAGCGTTGCGCCTATCCGAAAGCAAAGCCCGCGCAGTTGTTGCGCAGTATCCTGACGCGCTGATTATCGGTAGCGACCAGGTTGCCTTTCTTGACGCTCAGGTTTTTGGCAAGCCGGGCAGCCATGAAAATGCGGTAAAGCAGTTGCAGGCGATGCGCGCTCGTAGCGTCAACTTTTTTACCGGGCTTTGCCTGCTCAATGCTAAAACCGGTAAAGCACACTTGCGCGGTGTTCCGACACGGGTCACTTTCCGAAACCTGAGCGACGATGAAATCGAAAACTACCTGCGCAAAGAGCAACCCTATAATTGCGCTGGAAGTGCAAAATCCGAAGGTTTGGGAATTGCGCTGATCGCCAAAATGGAAGGAGATGATCCCAATGCATTAATCGGACTGCCGCTCATTGCGCTCTGTGATTTTCTTAAAAATGAAAATATTAATGTTTTATAAACAAAATATTATAATGCGTTATTAATGTTATTTATGAGTAAAGGAAAGCTCTATTTAATCCCGGTTCCACTCGGCCAAACCCCGGTTGATACTGCTCTGCCACAGCCAGTACGTGATTGTGCCAGGCAACTTAAGCATTTCGTTGCCGAGAACGCGAAGTCGGCGCGAGCTTTCCTCAAGTCACTCCCTTCCGATACACCACTGCAACAAATCGAGATTCGCGAACTGAACGAACATACATCACCGAGTGTACTTAACGAATTACTGGAACCGCTACTTGCCGGGATGGACGTCGGACTGATTTCCGAGGCGGGTTGCCCCGCCGTAGCGGATCCTGGTGCGAGTCTGGTGGCCCTGGCGCACAGCGAGCGAATCCAGGTTCTTCCGATGGTCGGTCCCTCTTCGATCCTCCTCGCCTTGATGGGTTCTGGCCTGTCCGGCCAGAACTTCGCCTTCCATGGCTACCTGCCGGCAAAAAACGAGCCAAGGAAAAAAAGACTACGGGAACTGGAAAATGATTCCCGGCAGGAAAAAAGGACGCAGATTTTCATTGAAACGCCCTACCGCAACAAGCAGCTGCTTGAAACAATGATCAATACCTGCGCTCCGAATACCAAAATCTGCGTCGCGACCGATCTCACGCTGGCTAGCGAGAGCATCATGACACACACTACTGCCGGATGGCGTCGTCACGGTTTGCCGAGCATCGACCGCCAGCCGACGGTCTTCTTGCTTCAGGCCTGACTGAAGCATTGAGCTTTAGTGCAGCGCGGCCCGCTCGCTGCCAAACAGGCGGAAAGCCATGCTTTGCCCCATTTCTGCTCCGAAACGTTTGGCAAAACGCTCTGCGATGTTCTCCTTGAGCGAGTAGTCGAGAATGTTTTCTGCCTTGATCAAATCTCTCGCCACAGAATCGACTGTCCCGAAATCGTCGGCCAAACCCAACTGAATGCTTTGGCTACCGGTCCACATCAAACCCGAGAACATTTCGGGGGTCTCCTTGAGCCTTTTTCCGCGCCCCTGACGAACAACTTCAATGAACTGCCTGTGAATTTCACCAAGCAAAACCTGGGCGTGTTCTTTCTGCTTTTCATCCTGCGGTGAAAAGGGATCGAGAAATCCCTTGTTTATTCCCGCCGTCAGCAGACGCCGCTCAACCCCCAGTTTCTCCATGGTGCCGGTAAATCCGAATCCCTCCATCAACACGCCGATGGAACCGACGATACTGGCCTTGTCGACAAATATCTTGTCAGCGGCAGCCGCAATGTAATACCCACCTGAAGCACACAAATCCTCGACCACGACATAGAGCGGAATCTCCGGATGCTTGGTACGCAGGCGACGGATTTCGTCATTGACTATTCCGGCTTGCACCGGACTGCCACCCGGACTGTTGATCCGGATGATGACGCCAGCCGTTCCCTTGTCTTCAAACGCGGATTGCAATGCACCATTGATTTTATCCGCACTGGCTTCTCCGGTAGTTTCAATCGTGCCGCGCAGGTTGATCAGTGCCGTGTGTTTGCCGTCAACGAGTTTTTCGGAGCCGCCCCAATCAACCACCAGAACCAGTACGGCAATCAGATAGGTCAGGATGGCAAGCTTGAAGAAAATCCCCCAGCGACGTTTGGCCCTTTGCTCCTTAAGCGAAGCAAAAGCAATCTTCTCCAGAAGTTGTCGTTCCCATTGCGGGTCGTTACCAGGTATTTCCACGATATTTTCTCAATTGGAATGTATTAAACAGCACCATCATACTCATCAACAGGTAGCGGCATCGATTATTTCCAGGGACAAGGTTGGCCAAGGCAGTGGGCATCAAGTGTGAATTGCCGCGCACCATTTGTCGCGCAGGCTAAGTATAGCTTGTAATCATTATCTTCCAGCGCTCTAGCCGACCAATTAACGCATCTGAATGAGGTTCAGGCATGCGTCCTTAGCCATCCTGCCAACTCTGCGATGTCGTGCAATCGAGCCAGCGGACTCAAGGCATCAAGCGCCCTGGCCGGGTGCGCCCCATAAGTGACAGCCAGACCGGCCACTCCCGCATTGATCGCCATCTGCAAATCGTGAGTGGTATCGCCGATCATGAGTGTCCGTTCCGGCGGCACAGAGAATTCCGCCATCAACTCGTCCAGCATCTGCGGATGCGGTTTGGAATAACACTCGTCGGCACAGCGCGTTGCCGAAAAATAGAGCCCCAAACCGCAATGCGACATGGATCGATCAAGTCCCGGACGACTCTTCCCGGTCGCCACCGCCAGCAGGAAACCAGCAGAATGGAGTTCAGCGATCATTTCCGGGGCACCGTCAAACAAATGCAACTCATGGTCTCGCGCAAGGTAGTGGTGCCTGTAGCGCTCAACAATTTCAGGAAACCTCTCTTCGGCAAGAAGCGGCACCGAATGGCGCAAGGCATCGGCCAGACCTAGGCCAATAGCCTGGCGTGCATGTGCGTCAGGCGGTTCGGGCAGGCCGAGATCGCGGCATGAGGCCTTGACCGCATCGACGATTGCTGCGGTCGAATCGAGTAGTGTGCCGTCCCAGTCAAAAACCAGAAGGTCAAATCTTTTGGCCATAATCCTGTGTTTCTATTGTTGAAAGAAGTTTCAGGAAGGATTCAAGGGCTTCCGGCATGGGTGCTTCCAACGCCATCACCAATCCGCTGATCGGATGCGGTAAGTGCATTTTCCAGGCGTGCAGGAACATGCGTTTGAGCCCCGCCCTCGGCAGTGACTTGTTCAAAGTGAAATCCCCATATTTTTCGTCACCGGCAATCGGAAAACCGAGATGCGCAAGATGGACGCGAATCTGGTGTGTGCGTCCGGATTTGAGTTCGGCTTCCAGCAAGCTGAATTGTTCCCAGCGGGCGAGCAGTCGGAACACGGTATGCGATGCTTTGCCTTCATCGGAAACTCTGACACGCCGTTCACCTGACTCCAGCAGATACTTGTGCAGCGGCAGCTTTACATTACGCAGCTGATCCATCCAGCGTCCCTTGACCAGTACCAGATAGCGCTTGTCGACGCCACGCCCACGGCCAGCTTGTCCACCTTCGCGAAACATGTCGTGCAGTGCGGTCAATGCCGAACGTTTCTTGCCAACCAGAAGGATTCCCGAGGTTTCGCGGTCAAGCCGATGCGCCAGTTCAAGGAAGTGCGCTTGCGGTCGCTGTCGCCGAAGTGCCTCGATCACCCCGAAACTGACGCCGCTACCCCCATGCACGGCAATTCCCGAAGGCTTGTCCACGACCAGCAAGGCTTCGTCTTCATAGACGATCGGCAGGGTGACCTTGATCTCCGCTCCGGCGACGATTTCCTCTTCTCGCCGGGCAATACGAATAGGTGGGATACGCAGGATATCCCCATTCTGAAGGCGATAGGAGACCCCTGCCCGCTTGCTGTTTACCCGGATTTCACCGCTGCGAACAATGCGATAGATATGGCTTTTCGGCACACCCTTGCAGATCTTCAACAGGAAATTATCGAGGCGTTGTCCCTGTTCGTCTTCACTGATGATGGCCTGTGTAACAGAACTTTTGCTTACTTCGGCCATTTTGAATATACTGATCTCGGTTTGCGTCTTAGCTTGAAAGAGGCGCTGAGCCGTTAGACCGTCGAGCGGCGCCGATTCTTTTGTAATTGCGACGCACTTTCCGGCAGGCATCAGCCGCCTTGCTTGCACCAACCTGTGCAAGATCAAACAGCGCGAATCAACTGGTTAAGTACGCTCACCAAAAGTAGCGATACTACTAGATTTGCACGCGCCTAGCACGTTCGGATCGCCCCAAGCAGATTCGTGAGCCTTGATTTTTCAGGGTTTGAACAAGAATAAATTCAGCGAGACATGCTTATTAGTTGCCATACCGGAAAGCCCATGAAGCGTCCCACCCACAGCTAATCCGTCGCTGCCTGCACAAGGCGCTCCCCCCGTGATTGCGCGTGGGAGCCCATTTTATGAAACGCATGCTATTTAATGCGACACAGGCCGAAGAACTCCGTGTCGCCATTGTTGATGGTCAGAAACTTGTTGATCTCGACATTGAATCGGCCGCCAAGGAACAAAAAAAGAGCAACATTTACAAGGCCGTCATCACCCGTATCGAACCCAGTCTCGAAGCGGCATTTGTCGATTACGGTGCAGAACGGCACGGCTTTCTCCCTTTCAAGGAGATCTCCCGCACCTATTTCCAGTCGGGCGTCGAGGCCAGTCGCGCGACCATCAAGGAAGCCCTGCGCGAGGGTCAGGAACTGATCGTCCAGGTCGATAAGGACGAGCGCGGAAACAAGGGTGCCGCGCTGACGACTTTTGTCAGTCTGGCCGGTCGTTATCTTGTTCTGATGCCCAACAACCCCAGAGGGGGTGGCGTTTCCCGCCGTGTCGAGGGTGACGATCGCGCCGAACTGCGCGACGTGATGGATCAATTGCAGGTGCCGCAGGGCATGAGCCTGATCGCCCGCACGGCTGCCATCGGTCGCAATGCCGAAGAGCTGCAGTGGGATCTCAACTACCTGATGCAGTTGTGGAAAGCCATCGATGGCGCAGCCAACCAGCAAAAAGGCGCCTTCCTGATTTATCAGGAAGGCAGTCTGGTCATTCGCGCCATTCGTGACTATTTCCAGCCTGATATCGGCGAAATACTGATCGATACCGACGACGTTTATGAGCAGGCACGCCAATTCATGGCTCATGTCATGCCCGGGACGGTCAACCGCATCAAACGCTATCGTGATGATGTACCCCTTTTTTCGCGCTTCCAGATCGAGCACCAGATCGAGTCGGCTTACTCCCGACAGGTTATCCTGCCCTCGGGTGGAGCCATTGTTATCGACCACACCGAGGCTCTTGTTTCGGTTGACGTCAACTCCGGCCGCTCGACACGTGGCGCAGATATTGAGGAAACGGCCTACAAGACCAACCTCGAAGCCGCTGAAGAAGTCGCTCGTCAGCTACGCCTTCGCGATCTTGGAGGGCTGATCATCATCGACTTCATCGACATGGAGAGTCAGCGCAATCAGCGTGAAGTTGAAAATCGTCTGCGCGATGGCCTGCGACTTGATCGGGCACGTGTGCAGACCGGAAAAATAAGCCGTTTCGGCTTGATGGAACTGTCGCGTCAACGACTGCGCCCGGCGCTTGCTGAAACCAGTTATATCCCCTGTCCACGCTGTTCCGGCACTGGCCATATTCGCAGTGCAGAATCGGCCGCGCTGCACATTCTGCGTATCCTCGAAGAAGAGGCGATGAAGGACAACACCGCTACCGTGCATTCACAGGTGCCCGTTGATGTCGCTACCTTTCTGCTCAACGAGAAACGCACGGATATCCAGGCCATCGAATTGCGGCACAAGGTCAGCATACTGCTGATCCCCAATGTTCATCTGGAAACACCGCAGCACAGCATTATTCGTCTGCGTCATGACGAATTGAATCAGGACGAAATTCAGCAACCCTCATACAAGATGGTTGATGTACCCTCCGAAGAAGCCACCAGGCAAGCGTCTATCGCGGGTGAAGTCAAAACGCCGCGTCAGGAAGCAGCAATCAAGGGCATCACGACAAGCGAGCCCGCCCCCATCGTTACCGAGAAAGCCAAAAGTGCGGGAGAAAAACCGGCAATTGGTCTATTCGCCCGAATTCTTGGCTGGTTCCACCGTGATTCTGAACCGGCACCGATGCCAACACCGGCAAAAAAACCTCGTAACAATGCGCAACGTGATGGGCAGCGCGACGGGCGACGCGGCGCTCGCAACAATCGACGCGACGAAGAAGGTGAGGGACGTGAGCCACGCGCCAGTCGTGAATCGGCTCGCGAGTCGCGCCCGGCACAAACTTCTGCGCGTGATGAGAATCAGAAACCGCGCGAGCCCAGGGAAGCGCGAGAGCCCCGTCGCCAGCGGGGTGAACCACGTCCTGAGCGTAAGGATCAGGCGACGGTCACTCAGCTTGCTGAAGATAAAACAGGTATTCCAGCCAATGTTGAAACTTCGGATAAAATGGCTGCAGAGGGCACCGGAACCCGCCGCCGTGGTCGTCGCGGAGGTCGACGTGATCGTGGCGAACGGAGCGAGAATTCTGCCGAAGTCAGCACCACAGAGACTTTACTCCCCGTTGCAGCGATGGACGATCAAGTCATTGGGAACGTAACTTCACCATCGCTGGAAGCCGCTGTTGTGCCGCTTGCGCTGGTGGAGTTGGCCGAACAGGCGCCTGATACGGTGCCGGAAACCCATGAGATGGTAAAGCCGGCCCCTGAACCAGTCGCAGATCCGGTGATTGCCATTGAAGTTTCAAGCGAGGTTGAAGCCACTACCCTGGAATCTGTTTCTGCACCACTTTTACTTGATGAGTTGAAACCGGTTGAACTTGAGGTGGCACGTGTATTCGAACCCTCAACCCTTGACTCCGAGTCTCTTGTTGCCCCGGAACCATTGATCGACGTTGAAAGTGCACTCCAGACTAGTGGTTTGGTCATGGTTGAAACGAGCAGCGAAAAGGTCAAATCATGGCAACCGGAAGTGGCAGTGATTGAATCAGCCCCGCGTCGCAAGCGCCCGGCTGCTGTCGTGGCGTCGGATGAGCCCCTTGAAATGGTAGAAACAAGCAGGTAGCTCGACACAAATCACCAGACAGGCGGTCTGGCAGAAAAAGCAACGGGGCGCATTTTGCGCCCCGTTTGTCAGTTCTGACCTCTGAATTTCCTAGCGCGTTTTATTGTTCGCGTCCTTTGCACTCATCGCTGCAGATCGCTCCTTGACCAAATCGACCAGCCCCTTGGTCGCATCTTCGACCATGTCAAGCACCAGATCGAATCCCTGACCCAGTCCGTAATAGGGGTCAGGTACCTCCTCATCGTCAAAATTGCTTGAATAGTCCATGAACAAGCCCAGACGCTCGGATCGCTCCGGTGGACAAACACGATGGAGCGCCTCAAGGCTGTTTCGATCCATCGCCAGGATCAGATCAAAATAGTCAAGATCCTGTGGCGCTACCTTGCGCGCGCGAATGCCGGACAGATCATAGCCGCGTCGGGCTGCGGCCCGTTGAGTGCGCTGATCAGGCGCTTCTCCGACGTGATATCCGTGAGTGCCGGCAGACGCCACATCAACCTTGTCCTCAAGCTTTTTCTCTTGCAATTTGCGGCGAAAGACGCCTTCGGCTGTCGGCGAGCGGCAGATATTGCCCATGCAGACAAACAAAACTCTAATCATTCGCTCACCCTCCACTGTGTTCATTCGAGGCCGTGCGAGAAGCAGCTCATCACAAGCAGAAAAAATACCTCTTGAATCACTAGACAGTCGATTCGAAATAATTTGCTTGGTGCACGGACTGATGAATTTCTACTAAACATGACAACTTGGCGCCGAATTCGTTCAAACACCGCTATCGTGCGTTGCAGCACCAAACAGTTGCTCCTTGATACTAAACAGGCGGTCGCGCGTTGCTGCCGCTTTCTCAAATTCCAGATTTCTCGCGTAATCAATCATTTCCTTTTCCAGGCGCTTGAATTCACGTGTCAGTTGTTTTCCGCTCATTGCCCTATAACCGGCTTGCTGTTGCGCCACCTTGAGCTCACGTTGAGCACCGGCAGAATCATAGACCCCGTCGATAATATCCTTGATACGCTTGGCTACCCCCTTCGGGGTAATGCCATGGCTAGCATTATATCGAATCTGTTTTTCGCGTCGACGTTCGGTTTCGGAGATGGCACGCCGCATCGATTCAGTTATGCGATCTGCGTAAAGAATGGCCGTGCCATTGAGATGGCGTGCAGCACGACCGATGGTTTGAATCAGTGAGCGTTCGGAGCGCAAAAAACCTTCCTTGTCGGCATCGAGAATAGCCACCAGCGAAACTTCTGGAATATCAAGACCTTCGCGCAACAGGTTGATGCCAACCAGCACGTCAAATTCACCCAGGCGCAGATCACGAATGATTTCAACACGTTCAACCGTATCAATGTCCGAATGCAGGTAGCGCACGCGGACCCCGTTCTCTCCCAGATAGTCGGTCAACTCTTCGGACATTCGCTTGGTCAGCGTCGTTACCAGAATCCGCTCATCGTGTGCCACCCGCAACCTGATTTCGGACAGCAGGTCATCAATCTGCGTCGACGCCGGGCGAACAATGATCACCGGGTCGATCAATCCGGTCGGGCGGACGAGTTGCTCGACGACCTGTCCCTGGTGCGAGCTTTCATATTCGGATGGTGTTGCCGAAACAAAAATGGTCTGGCGCAACAGTGCTTCATATTCTTCAAACTTGAGCGGCCGGTTGTCCAGCGCCGAGGGCAGCCGGAATCCATAATTGACCAGATTTTCCTTGCGCGAACGATCACCCTTGTACATGGCGCCGACTTGCGGAATGGCAACGTGCGATTCGTCGACGAACATCAGGGCATCGGCCGACAGATAATCAATCAGTGTCGGCGGCGGCTCGCCTGCCTTGCGACCGGATAGATAACGCGAGTAGTTTTCTATGCCCTTGCAGAATCCCAGTTGGTCGAGCATCTCCAGATCGAAGCGGGTGCGCTGCTCGATACGCTGCGCTTCAACCAGCCGGTTCTCCTTGTTGAAAAACTCGATGCGCTCGCGTAGCTCGCTCTTGATGGCTTCGATGGCGCGCAATACGGTTGCACGCGGCGTCACGTAATGCGATGAAGGAAAAACCGTAAAACGTGCGAGTTTGCTCTGCAAATGACCAGTCAGCGGGTCAAAGACCTGGAGACCTTCAATCTCGTCGTCAAAAAGCGAGATTCGTATGGCGTGCTCGGCATGTTCGGCGGGAAAAACGTCGATGAGGTCGCCACGTACGCGGAAAGTGCCACGATGGAAGTCGATTTCGTTGCGCTCGTACTGCATCTCGATCAGCCGCTTGATCACCTCGCGCTGTCCCATGCGGTCGCCGACGCGCATGGTCAGAATCATCTTGTGATACTCGTCGCGGTCGCCGATACCGTAAATGCAGGAGACGGTGGCGACGATGATGCAATCGCGGCGTTCGAGCAGGCTTTTGGTTGCCGAAAGCCGCATCTGTTCAATGTGCTCGTTGATCGACGAATCCTTCTCGATGAACAGGTCGCGTGCCGGAACGTAGGCTTCAGGCTGGTAATAATCGTAATAGGAAACGAAATACTCGACCGCGTTTTCCGGGAAAAACTCGCGAAACTCCGCGTAGAGTTGTGCCGCCAGGGTTTTGTTCGGGGCCAGTACCAGCGCCGGGCGCCCGGTACGGGCAATGACGTTGGCCATGGTGTAGGTCTTTCCCGAACCAGTCACCCCGAGCAGGGTTTGAAAGGACAACCCATCGTCAAGTCCCTCGACCAGACTGGCTATCGCCTCCGGCTGATCGCCGGCGGGCAGAAATGGCTGGTGCAGACGAAAGGGACTGCCTTCGAAGGTAACAAACGGTATTTTTCGGGGGATTCAAGTGAATTCGGCATGATAGAATTCTACGTCGTTTCGGCACTGGCCGTCGCTGGCGTATTCATTGTTCTGTGACTGAGTTTGATGAATAGGCAGGGCACGGATAAGTTCATCCCCTTTTACAATGCGTAGCGCGTGGCAGCCCATCACTGGCTTACGCCTCAGCGCTACACTGACTGGATATTTTTGGATTACCCATGAGCTCATCGATCTTCGCTGCCGTTGAAATGGCCCCACGTGACCCGATTCTCGGCCTGAACGAATCCTTTAACGCCGATACTCGCGCGACCAGGGTTAATCTGGGAGTCGGTGTGTACTTTGACGACAAGGGCAAGATCCCGCTGCTCGGTGCTGTCAGGATGGCCGAAAAATCCCGTCTGGAGGCCATGCCGGCGCGCGGTTACCAGCCGATTGAAGGTCCGGGCGCCTACAACCAGGCAGTACAAGCACTGCTCTTCGGCAAGGATTCAGCGCTGCTCAGCGAAGGCCGCGTGGTCACCGCCGAAGCCTTGGGCGGGACCGGCGCACTGAAGGTTGGCGCCGACTACCTCAAACGTCTGCTACCGGACAGCACGGTTTATATCAGTGATCCGAGTTGGGAGAACCACCTTGCCCTGTTCGAGTACGCCGGTTTCCCGGTGAAGTCCTACCCTTACTACGATGCGGGTACCCGTAGCGTGAATTTTGAAAGCATGAAAGCCAGCCTGAACTCGCTGCCCAGCGGTTCGATCATCGTGTTGCACGCCTGTTGCCATAACCCGACGGGTGCCGACCTGACGGCAGCTCAGTGGCAGGAAACCATTGAAGCCATTCGCGCGCGCGGTCTGGTGCCTTTCATCGATATGGCTTATCAGGGTTTTGCCGATGGTATCTCCGAAGATGCCCTGGCGCTCAACCTGTTTGCCGCTTCCGGCCTGCAGTTCTTTGTCGCCAGTTCATTTTCCAAGTCATTCTCGCTTTACGGTGAGCGCGTTGGTGCCCTGTCTATTGTTACGGCAAGCAAAGACGAATCTGCACGCGTACTGTCGCAAATCAAGCGTGTCATCCGGACCAACTACTCCAACCCGCCGACCCATGGGGGTGCGGTAGTTGCTGCAGTGCTCTCCAATCCGGAATTGCGACAGATGTGGGAAGACGAACTGGCCATCATGCGTAATCGTATCCGTGCCATGCGCAGCAGTCTGGTTGAGAAACTGAAAGCCAGGGGCACAGCACAGGATTTTTCGTTTGTCATCAAGCAGCGCGGCATGTTCTCTTACACCGGCCTTTCTGCTGAACAGGTCGATCGACTGCGAAGCGAGTTCGGGATTTATGCCGTCAGTACCGGTCGTATCTGCCTGGCTGCGCTGAATTCCGGCAACATCGACTATGTGGCCGAAGCAATCGCCAGCGTTCTATGAGTTCTTGAGCAATCGATTCGAAAACGCCGGGCTCCGGCATTTTTCGCTTGAGGCTGCGTTGATCATTTACTTCCAACCTGCAGTACTGGGGCATCAAGTGGTCCGCTAATGGTGACCGGGACGCGCGTCTGATTCGCTGTTCCGCGCATCTGCAGCACCATCTTTCCGCGTATCTGCAGATTCTTGCTGACTTCGATTTGCCCGGTGGATTGCATCAAACCGGAGTCCAGAATCAATCCATTAAACTGATAGCTCGTCGGGGTGAAGTTGACGCTTCCCGTCAACTGTTCAAACAGGGTCGCCCCTCCCTGTACAGACATATTGGAAACGCGACGCACCGCCTCGGCCAGGTCAATGCCGCGAATGCTTCCCCGGCGAACGGTAAAATCACCCTCGGCGATGACCGCTGAAAAGATCGTTGCCCATGAATCGGCCGTCGACGAGAATTTCAATTTTCCAGAGATTCCACCTGAAAATTTCTCTCCGACCCCCACCGCGTTGCCCAATCGAGAGGCATTGACCCTTTCAAATACAACCTCGCCTGACATGCTCGGCTGTTTATCCGCTCGTAGAACAGCAAAACCCTGAATCAGTCCGTTAAATAGTCGTAACTCCATTCTTCTTATCGTGAATGCCCCGTTCTCAATGGCTCCATTCAGATTGACCGAATCAAAAAGGAAAGGGGATCCTTGCGACGGATGCCATCCGAAACCTTCCAGATTCACTTCAAGTCCTTGCGCCAGCGGCTTCACCTCGAAGCTCAAGCTATGATCGGGATCTCGCAATTTCAGGGACTGGAACAAACCATCAGCAGATCGCCTGGCCTCACCCTCCATGCCGGAAAAACCGAGCCCACCAAATGAAACCTCGGTTTTCTCAAAGCGGATATGGTCAACCCTCACCCGGGCTGTCGGCTTTGACAACTCAACAAAAACACCGGGCAGGCCGACAATCAGTTCGGCAGGGAGCGACACGCCATTCAGCACGACTTCGCGAAAGGATGTCTTCCCAATGATCAATGATCCTATCACTGGCACAAGGCGGAGCTCAGCGATGCGTATTTTGTCCTTGTCAGTACCGATGTGTACATTGCCGAGCAACAAACCGGGGTTGGGATAGACGTCCACGCGCATTGACCCCACCTTGACGGGTCGCCCACTGGCCTGTTCAAAAGCAGCTTCAACGCCAGGCAGGTAGCTGTCGTAAGGGAAGAAGAGAATCGTCAAATAGGCAAGTCCAAGCAGGCCAAAAAAACCAGAGACTGCAATCATTGGCCAACCCATCGTACTTCTCTGGCCACGACGTATCGGTTTGATCGAAATGTCCTCGTCGTTCTTCTGGGGTGCACTCGGCAAAAGCGCTTTAAGTCTTTCAAGAAATGAAGGTTTTGCTACTTGGTCAAGTGTGAATTGCGTTTCAGATAACTTTTGCGTTTTTTCTTGCGAAAAAACTGGATAATTTGCACCACTGACTTGCGTAGAATGCATTGACGAAAGAGGGAGCTGCGATATCGATGAATCGCTTTTTGCAAGGTGATCAAGCACGGGGTCTATAGATACTGGACTATCAGATACAGATGACTCTACAACACCAACTGCCCCAGGAGATGAAATCTGGATTGCCTTATTTATCGCCGCTTCACGTATTTCCTGGGCAACCTTATTACTCTCCCCCCAGAGCGAATCCTGTTCCACCCGTGGCACGATAAATCCGCCTTTTTCGAGATCGCGCAAAGCGTTTTCCGTAAGCTGTGGATTGCCTGTTTTGAGACACAGATCAGCGACTGTTGATTGACTGTCAACCAGGATCAGAACCATGCGCACATTCCTTTGCATGACCCGCGTTCGCTGATGCATTGCCTCCTCGCCAGAGGCTGTTTTGGAATAGATGAGATCGTGATCCATTTGCGGTCAGTTTGTTGACGAAAGGTTGGTGAATGTCTAGAATGCGCGCTTCGTTGTTCCTCGATAGCTCAGTTGGTAGAGCGCCGGACTGTTAATCCGTAGGTCCCTGGTTCGAGCCCAGGTCGAGGAGCCAGAAAATTCAGGACCTCGCAAGTTTTTCGACTTGCGGGGTTTTTTGCTTATTGGGTACCGTGTTCATTTTGTGCCCAAAGATTTCAAGCTCTCCAAATACAGACCTAAAGACTCTTTCAGTCCGAAGGCATTAGAATACACCACCATAAAGCTATCTTCATAGCCTGATTCAAGTTGGAGCAATTGTCATGGTTGCTCGCCGGTCACAAAAAACCACTCGATGTACTTGCCAAACTCAACGTCGAGCGCCTCCTCAACGACCAGAACAATCATGAATAGCTTGATCCCCCACCACTGATGAAACCATCGCCGGCACCCGCAAGTGGCTTGAACGTGCCGTGATCGGCCTCAATCTCACGGGGGTGCATTTGAAAAAGCAGTTGCACTACGTGGTCAGCGAGGCCACCCGGCGAAATGCTGTTCTCCGATCTTTAGCAGGAATGGCTGTTTCTGCCGGAGAAATTGCCGGAGGTAACGGACACCACGCTGCTCATACACCCGTATGTGCTTGGGAATTTTGATGACTTCACCGATTTTACCGATCTGGAGGGGGTAGTGTTACGTACGCAGGGACTCGTTGGCAGCTTGCAGGTAGCCCATTTTTACCCGGACTACTGCTTTTCCAATTCCGAACCCGGTGACATCCTCCAAGCTGGGTCTTGATGGCCTGGCGCGATCCAACTTTGCCAATCCGCCAGAGCATCTCAAGCGCCCAGGAAATCCTTTTTCCCGATGGCGACTCCATTGTGGCGCAGGATGTTGTAGGCCGTTATTGCATGGAAATAAAAATTGGGTAGAACCCAGTTGTGCAGATAATCCTGACCCTTGAACTCCAACCTGGTTTCATGAAGCTGCAACACGACGTCGCGCTCCTCGCTACCATCGATCTGTTGTTCCTCGAAGCTGTCAAGAAAGGCGATGGTTTTAGCGATGCGCGCCTTAAGCTCGTCAAAGCTCGTTTCGTCATCTTCGAACCTGGGGATGTCGACACCACCAAGGCGTGCCGCGCACCCTTTGGCCAGGTCGGTAGCAATCTGAATTTGCCTGGACAGGGGGAACATGTCAGGAAACAAGCGCGCATTTATGAATACGCTGGGGTCAATCTTCTTGCTGGCGGCGTGCTCTGCCGATTTTCCAAGAATGCTTGCAAGACTGCTCAGCATACGTTTCAAGGCAGGAACTGTTGAGTTGTACATGGTAAGAGACATGTTGATTTCCTGTTGTAAGGTTACGGTTTTAGAAAGAATGTCAGACAGTCTGCCAAATGACCGATTTAGGTGCCAGGCCGGTTTCCCCTCAACGCTTCGGCCAGCAACAGCAGCGTATCGGCGATTCGTTTTGCGGTTTCCGGCGGTGGTAGCGGTACCTTGAGGCTGCGCGCGCCGCTTGCCGGATCGCACTCGATCCAGGGATGAGTCGGGCCTGCCGCATCGCCGGAAGCCGCCAGTGCGGACACAAACCGGGCGCCAACTTGCAACAAGGCGTCCCAAGGATCGCTGGCGTCAGGCTGCGCGCTTTCCTGGGTGGCCGCTGGCGGGGTCTCGTCAGCGATGGCAGGCGCGAACGCCTTTGGCACCACCTGCTCTTCAATTTTTCCGCCCTGCCCCGGCTCGGCTTCGGCAGCTATGACGTTGGCCATTTCCTCAGCCGGCAGTACCGATTCACCCTCGCCCATGTGGCCGGTGACATTTTCCACGTCCTTCATGAAGCGGTTCAGACGCGAGCCACCGAACGAAATCTCGCCGCTGGCGCCGTCGAGGATTCCCGCCGACAGGGATCGCTTGAACGCTAGCACGGAGAGCATGCCCTCCTCGATGGTGCCCTTGGCTACGAAATTGACGATCTGTACCGGCCGCTTCTGCCCCATGCGGTGGATGCGCGAAATGCGTTGTTCGAGGATCGCCGGATTCCACGGCAAGTCCATGTTGACCAGCGTTGAGGCGTGTTGCAGGTTGAGTCCGGTGCTGCCGGCGTCGGTCGACAGGAAGACGCGACATGCCGGATCGTCGCGGAAACGCTCGACCAGTGCCGGCCGTTTCTCTGAGGGCACGCCACCGTGGAAACTGACATAGCCTATTCCGCGCGCCTCCAGCCGGCGAATGACGATATCGTGGGTACGTGTCCATTGTGAAAAAACCACCGCCTTGGCATCCGGCTGGGCGAACAACTCGTCGAACAATGAGGCCAGTTCGTCAGCCTTGACGCCATGGTCGCTTTCCTGGTCGAGCAAATAGGTGCTGTTGCACGACATGCGCATGTTCTGCAGGGCACAAGTCAGCCGTCTTTGATCCTGCTCAGAGAGAAATTTCATCTTGCGCCAGCGATGCACAATTTTCGCAACGATGTCGGCGTTTTCCTGGTGATAGTTCATCTGCATTTCGGTCATCGGCACCAGCAGGTTCTGGTCGGTGCGTTCTGGCAACTGCTGCAGTACTTCACTCTTGCGACGGCGAATCATGATCGGCGACAGCGTGTCGCCGATCTTTTCAAGCCTGGTGTAACCGGTCACGCGCCCGGTTTCATCCTTGACTTGATGCTCGTGCAGCAGTTTCCAGGTCGGGCCCAACCGGTGCTGGTCGACGAACTGGACAATCGAGATCAACTCCTCCAGCTTGTTTTCCAGAGGCGTACCGGTCAACACGATGGCATAGGGGCTGTCGATGCGCTTGAGCGCACGGGCGGCGATGGTATTCCAGTTCTTCACGCGCTGCGCTTCGTCGACGATTACCAGTTCGGGTGCCCAGGCGGAGATCAGATCGAGATCGGGCTTGAGCTTTTCATAGTTGGTGATCTTGCAGAAGTCTTCAATCGCATAGTCCTTCTGCCGCTGTGCCCGGCCACCGGCGAGAACCCGCGCCTGGCGACCGGAAAAGCGTGCCAGTTCGCTTTGCCATTGATACTTGAGCGAGGTCGGGCAGATTACCAGTACGCGCGAAACACCAAAATGTCGCGCCAGGATCTCCGCGGCCGCGATCGCCTGAATGGTCTTGCCCAGTCCCATCTCGTCGCCGATCAGCACACGACCGGCACGTACGGCAAACAAGGCGCCCTCGGCCTGATAGGGGTAGAGCGGCACTTTGAGCAGCTTTTTCAGCAGCGGATCATTTGTTGCACGCGGGAATATGCTGTCCAGCGCGATCACCCGGCGCACCGCGTCGCGCTGGCCGGCGACAAAGTCAAGGGCATCGTCGTAGGCGCGCAGTTCGTGGCCACTTCGGGCCACGCGCGTCAGGAAGGGCTCCAAGGCGTCGAAGCGTGCTTCCTGAAGCACCCAGGCGTGCGCCTCGTCGAACACCTGTGTCGCCTCCTCGCGTAGCGTCTGCGGGCAATCCGTTCCAGCACGAAAATGGATCGTGCGAGTCGCGTCGTTACGCAAATACACTTCGGAAAACGGCGGCTGGTATCCGCGTGCGAAAGCTGTTTTGGCACCGCGCTTTTTCTCAAGTCGCGACAGAGTAAATTCGATGTGCTTGCAGGTGCCGAGCTCGTTGCTTGCGTAGTCAGGGCAGGCGCAGAAGTTATCGCCGGGTCGCTGGCCACGGATCGCCACGCGATAGTGGGTATTCGATTGCGGGTTGCTGACGCGAAACTCGGAAAAGAAAGGCTCCGAACCGATGTTTTCCAGCCCGAATGCCTGCTCACGCCCAAACTGCCGACGCAGTGCGCGCTGCCAGACAAGCGGATCAAGATCGCTAGGGGCGTGCGTGCGCGAGAGTTTGGGTTCTCTGGCTTTGCCAGGTTTGGGTTTCATGTGGATGTGCCTGATTTACGAAGGGAGTTATTGTCGCAAAGAATCACGGATCAGGGTTGAAATGGTCTGCAGAGATTTCCAATTGGCGATCTTCACGATGCAAGACTTGACACAGGCAAGATCTATGGCTTCGATGGAAATGGACTTGCAGATGCTCGTATTAACTGGCTTGCAGGGCATGCCTTTGTTTTCAAGAAGATCATGCTCAATCATATCGGGTTCAACGATCCGATGCAGATAAGCGTAAGCCACTCACCACGGTTGTTGCTCGCAAAGCAAAGTCACGGTCTTGTCGTTGAGGCGACGACTCGACAGTTACGCTGCTGTAGATTTCGATCCAGAAACCCCACGATCTCACCCACCTCGACCTCATTCCGACCCAGACCCTGCTTCGGCTGTTATCGAATCTGCACATCGGCACCCTCCTAATTGATGGCGGCGTAAGAAATCAGCCAACGCCTGTCATCGTCCTGATCCAGGATTAGGGCCTGTTTGCGGCATAGCTCAAGAACCTGTCCGCGTTTCAGGCTATTGGCCTGAGCGTCGAAATATTCAACACGCTGACCGATTTGCAGTCTGGATTGAATGGCCAGCAACCAGCGCGGCTTATCCAGAACCCGGTCAATGGCGGCACGCATCCGGTAAAGTTCAAAGGCCGAGGCCTGATTCAATGGCTTGAGGACATCCGAGAAGTTCTTAGCGTAACAATCACTGTTCGTTATGGAGGTATCGGACAAACCAACGTGGATTGGTTACTGAGTCACTCCCACTCAATCGTCGCCGGTGGCTTTCCTGAAATGTCGTAAACCACGCGATTGATTCCACGCACCTCATTGATAATGCGATTGGAGACTTTGCCGAGCAGGCTGTGCGGCAATTCAGACCAGTGCGCGGTCATGAAGTCCTGGGTGTCCACGGCACGCAAGGCAACGACGTACTCGTAAGTCCGCCCGTCGCCCATGACGCCAACGCTCTTCACCGGCAGAAAAACGGCAAAGGCCTGGCTGGTTTTCTCATACCAGCCGGCAGCACGCAGTTCGTCGATGAAAATGGCATCGGCACGGCGCAACAGGTCGGCATATTCCTTTTTTACTTCGCCGAGAATGCGCACGCCAAGGCCTGGGCCGGGGAATGGATGACGATAGACCATGTCATGCGGCAGCCCAAGGGCTATCCCAAGTTCACGAACTTCGTCCTTGAACAGTTCGCGTAGCGGTTCAAGCAATTTCAGATTGAGCGTTTCCGGCAAGCCGCCGACATTGTGGTGGCTCTTGATGGTGTGCGCCTTTTTGGTCTTGCTGCCGGCCGACTCGATTACATCTGGATAGATCGTTCCCTGCGCCAGCCATTTTGCCGCTTCACCCCTTTCGGCAAGCTTTATTGATTCAGCCTGAAAGACTTCAATAAACTCACGACCAATTATTTTTCGTTTGGCTTCTGGATCGGAAACGCCTTTCAGATGCCCCATGAACTGTTCGCTGGCATCAACGTGAATCACCTTGACGCCCAGGTTGCTGGCGAAGGTCTGCATCACCTGCTCCGCTTCGTTCAGACGCAACAGGCCATTGTCGACAAAGACGCAGGTCAATTGCCTGCCGATGGCGCGGTGCAGGAGCGCGGCAACCACAGAGGAGTCAACACCGCCGGAGAGGCCGAGGATGACTGATTCGCTGCCGACCTGGGCGCATACTTTCTCGATGGCTTCGTTCACATAGTCCGGCATGTTCCAGTCGCGGCCACAGCCGCAGATCTTATGCACGAAGTGGGCGAATATTTCCTTGCCCTTGAGCGTATGCGTGACTTCCGGATGGAACTGGACAGCGTAAAACTTCCGCGACTCGTCAGCCATGGCCGCAATCGGGCACGCTTCGTTGCTGGCGATCACCTTGAAGCCAGCCGGAAGCTCGGTGACCTTGTCGCCGTGGCTCATCCATACGTCAAGCAGACCGTGCCCCGCGTCGTTGGTCCGATCCTGGACACCCTTGAGCAACTCCGAATGGCCTCGAGCCCGGATTTGCGCGTAACCAAACTCGCGCTTGCCGGAACTTTCGACCCTGCCGCCGAGTTGCTGGGCCATGGTCTGCATCCCGTAGCAAATGCCCAGCACCGGAACACCGAGTTCAAAAACCGCCTGCGGTGCTCGCCATTCTTCGGCTTCATATACCGAGTTTGGTCCGCCGGACAGGATGATGCCTTGCGGATTGAAATTGCGGATAAAATCCTCGCTCACGTCAAACGGATGCAGTTCGCAATAGACCTGTTGTTCGCGCACTCGGCGGGCGATAAGCTGAGTGACCTGAGAACCGAAATCGAGGATGAGTATTTTCTGGTGAGCCATTTTCAAGCCTTGAATAAACAAGGGCGGCTACCAGCCGCCCCACAGGAAATCAGATCAATCATTCAACATGGTAATTCGGTGCTTCCTTGGTGATCTGTACATCATGGACGTGCGACTCGCGAACTCCTGCCGAGGTAATTTCGACGAATGCGGCTCGCTCGTGCAATTCGTCAATGGTCGCGCAGCCCAGGTAGCCCATGGAAGAGCGCAGGCCGCCTATCAGCTGGTGAATCACGGCAATCACCGATCCCTTGTAGGGTACACGACCTTCGATACCTTCCGGCACCAGTTTGTCGATGTTGGATGCGCTGTCCTGAAAATATCGATCCGCCGCCCCCGCCGCCATGGCGCCCAGCGAACCCATGCCGCGATAGGATTTGTAGGATCGCCCCTGGAAGAGCTCGACGTCACCCGGCGCTTCTTCGGTACCGGCAAACAGACCGCCGAGCATGACGGCATCGCCACCGGCCGCCATGGCCTTGCAGATATCACCGGAGTAACGAATCCCTCCATCGGCAATCATCGGAACCCCGGTACCCTTGAGTGCATCAGATACCATCTGGATGGCCGTAATCTGGGGCACGCCAACACCGGCGACAATCCTTGTCGTACAAATTGAACCCGGGCCGATACCCACCTTGACACCGTCGGCGCCATGATCAATCAGTGCGCGCGCGGCATTGGCGGTAGCGATGTTGCCACCAACCACTTCAAGCAGCGGCAGATTTCTCTTTACCCATTGCACCCGGTCCAGAACACCCTGCGAGTGCCCGTGTGCGGTATCGACCACGATGACATCGACCCCGGCTTCGGCGAGCAATTCGGCACGCGCTTCGGTTCCGGCACCAACACCGATAGCTGCGCCAACACACAGACGCCCGGAGCCATCCTTGCTGGCGAATGGGTGTTCGGTGGTCTTGATGATGTCCTTGACGGTAATCAGGCCACGCAACTCGAAAGCCTCATTGACGACCAGCACACGCTCCAGACGGTGCTTGTGGATCAAGGCCTTGCCTTCCTCCACTGTAGCGCCTTCCTTGACCGTAACCAGCCGTTCGCGCGGTGTCATTATGTTGCGTACCGGCTGGTCAAGGTTGGTTTCGAAGCGCAAGTCGCGGTTGGTCACAATGCCGACCACAACCCGGCCTTCAAGCACGGGGAAACCGGAAATCTTGTGCAACAGGGTGAGTTCGAGAACTTCGCGCACCGACATGGTCGGCGGTACGGTTATCGGATCTTTCAGAATGCCCGATTCAAAACGTTTGACCTTGGCGACTTCAGCCGCCTGGGCCTTCGCGCTGAGATTTTTGTGCACGATTCCGATCCCGCCCTCCTGCGCCAGGGCGATGGCAAGACGGGCTTCGGTCACGGTGTCCATGGCGGCTGACACCAGCGGCATATTTAGTGTAATGTTGCGTGTCAGGCGGGTGCGCAGGCTGACATCGCGAGGCATAACTGTGGAATGAGCTGGAACGAGGAGGACGTCGTCAAACGTCAGCGCCCTTTGAATTAAACGCATGGCCTATTATCCGAGGTCACAAATCAGTATTATACAGCATGCTCTGTTTAGACAGGATGACCATGAAACGCTTTGCCCTTATTGTTGCCGCCCTTCTTGCCGCTACTGCGGTGCACGCCCAGGTCTTCGAGTGGAAGGATGAAAGCGGAAAAACCCATTACTCTGACATGCCGCCCCCGGGTAATGCACGCGAACTGCGGAAAATCGAATCAGCGCCGCCTGCGACCGGAAGCCCGACGCAGAAAACAGCGGCTGATCGAGAACTGGAGTTCCGTAAAAACCAGAAGGAATCTCAGGAGAAAGCGGAGATGGCAAGCAAACAGCAAGCGGCGGCCGCTGAAAGGAACGAGAACTGCGACAACGCGCGCCGTCAACTGCAGCTTCTTGAATCCGGCGAACGAATCGCCCTGCGTGACGACAAGGGTGAGCGTTATTACATGGACGATGCACAGCGTGCCCAGGAAATCGTCAAGGCGCGTCAGGCCGTGCAATCATCCTGCAAGTAAGCCGGAGAGAAGTTCTCTACTCGTTCTCCACTTCGCCCGCACCTTTTTTCATTACTTTTCCTTCTGCCGCCCGTTGCTTGCGCACTTCCTTCGGGTCGGCTATCAATGGCCGGTAGATTTCCACTCGATCCCGGTCGCGTAAAGGCGCATCCGGCTTGGCAAGCCTGGCGAAGACGCCGATCTTGTTTTTGCTCAGGTCAATCTCGGGATACTTCAGCAGTACCCCGGAAGCTTCAATGGCCTGACGCACGCTTGCGCCCGCCGGCAAGCTGACTGTAAAAATCTCCTGTTTCTCGGGCAGCGGGTAAACCACTTCGATGCTCATCAACTCAGGCATTTATCACTCCATAAACCTCGTCGGCGCGTCTTACGAAGGCATCAACAAAGGTGTTGGCAATCTGGCTGAAAACCGGACCGATGACTTTTTCGAACATTTTGCTGGAAAAATCATAGGAAAGCCGAAACTCGATCTTGCAGGCATTTTCGGCCAGCGGCCTGAAATACCACAGCCCTTCGAGCCGGCGAAACGGGCCATCAACCAGCTTGATACGCATGCGCAGCGGTATTTCCTTCTCGTTTTCGGTGGTGAAGTGCGACTTGACGCTGCGATAGTTGATGTGCAGCGTGGCGATCGTCCTGCTTGCATCCCGGAACTCAACCCGAGTCTGACTGCACCAGGGTAAAAAGCTGGGGTAGTCTTCAACTTCGTCGACCAGATCGAACATCTGTTGCGCCGAACGCTCGATCAGAACTGATTTCTCAACCATGGCCATCTGCAGCCGTGCCTCGTGAATCCTGTAGAATCCCGCATTCTAGCATTCCTGCAGCACAACCTCTGAGACCGACGCCATGAGCATCATCGCCAACAAGAAAGCCTTCCACGACTACTTCGTCGAAGAAAGATTCGAGGCGGGAATTTCGCTGCAAGGCTGGGAGGTCAAGGCGATCCGGGCTGGACGAGCGAACATCAAGGAATCCTATGTTGTTATCCGCAGCGGCGAGGTTTTTCTCTTCGGTATGCACATCACCGCCTTGCCGGAAGCGTCAACCCACGTTCATCCCGACCCGATCCGCACACGCAAGCTGCTGCTCCACGCCAATCAGATCAGCAAATTGATCGGTCAGGTTGAACGCGCTGGCTACACGTTATTGCCATTGAATCTGCACTACGTGCGCGGTCGCATCAAGGTTGAAATCGGTCTGGCCAAAGGCAAGAAGCAGCACGACAAGCGCGAAGCCGAAAAAGATCGAGACTGGGATCGTGAAAAAGCCCGTCTGATGCGCGTCAAGGCCTGATGTTCGCCGAAACAGGAAACTCCATCAGTCCTCCGACTGTTCCGTATCGACGGGGCTCTGTTTGCAAGAACCCGGACCCTGCGGGCAACCCATCCAATCTGGGATGGACTACCGCATCCCGGTCGGCAAAATGCGGCTGTATCACTGATTCATCGGCCTTTGGCCAGGTCAATGTAATTCGACGAGCGGAGTAAGAATCAAGAAATGAATTGTTTTACGCGTAAGCCGACTTTCAACAAATCACTCTGGCGATTAACAACCCTCTACTGATGTAGTGTCGTGCATTGCATGAAATGGATTCCTTGAAACGTCATTCATTGGTCTTGCCACTCAAACCCGCAGCGAACTCGCTGCGTGATTTCTGGTCAATCGTACAGCCCAGTAGAACGAATGCCACCAGGACACCAAGGACCAACAGTTACACCAGGGGAAACCCATGCCGGCCAAGCCGGAATCAGGATTGCTGAACTTCTTTTCATTTTTATGTTGATTCATGATGTTCATGGTGGCTTGCCGGTAACGATTTATAACTCATATTCAAGCCCGAACCATGCCTAACACCGACAAAGACCTCCCCCTGCGCAATGACACCCGACTACTCGGTCGCCTGCTCGGCGATACCGTACGCGAGCAGGAGGGCGAAGAAGTTTTTGCAGTCATCGAGCGCATCCGCAGGACCTCGGTCGAATTGAACCAGAACCCGGATCGCGATTCCGACCCCGCGTCGCGATCCGAACTCGAAGCCATACTCAACGACCTGCCACGCGATTCGATGATCTCGGTCGTCCGGGCCTTCAGCTACTTCCTGCATCTGGCGAATATCGCCGAGGACCAGCACCACATCCGCCGCCGTCGCGCGCACGACCTGATCGGCTCGCTGCCGCGTGAAGGTAGCCTGCAACACGCGCTGGACCGCGTACAGGAGGCTGGGGTAGCGGTCGGGGAAATCCGTGATTTTTTTGATGTCGCTCTGGTCTCACCGGTGCTTACCGCGCATCCGACCGAAGTATCGCGCAAGAGTATCCTGCTGTGTCAGCACGAAATCGCTGCCCTGCTCGACCACAGCGACCGCATGCAATTGACTCCCGAAGAGCAGGAGGAAAGCGATCAAACGATGCGTCGCGCCGTACTCAGACTGTGGCGCACGCGGGCGCTGCGTCCGAACCGGCTGGCGGTTGTCGACGAAATCAAAAACGGCATCAGTTACTACGACGATACCTTCTTTGCCGAACTGCCGCGCCTGTATGGCCAGTTGCAGGATCTGCTGAGCAAGCGCTTCCCAGGCGAAGTCTGGCAGCTTGCGCCCTTTTTCCGGGTCGGTAGCTGGATCGGCGGCGACCGCGATGGCAACCCCTTTGTTACCGCCGATATATTGAAAACGGCGCTACGCCTGCAGTCGACCGCTGCGCTCGAGTTCTACCTGGCCGAGATTCACACACTCGGCGCTGAACTTCCGCTTTCACTGCTGCTGCTCAAGGTCTCCCCGGCGCTGGCCGCACTCGCCGAGCGTTCGCCAGACCATTCACCGAATCGATCGGACGAACCCTACCGTCGCGCATTGACCGGTATCTACGCGCGCCTGGCCGCCACCGCAAAATCGCTCGACCAGCATGAAGCACTACGCCATGCACTTGGCGAAGCACCGCCCTACGCCACTGCCGCAGAATTCCATGCCGACCTTGAAGTGCTTGTCGAATCGCTGGTGCAACACGGTGCCGCGCTGATCGCCGGTGGCCGTCTGCGCCGCCTGGTACGTGCTGTGCAGATCTTTGGCTTCCATCTGGCGCCGATCGATCTGCGCCAGAACTCCGAGGTGCACGAGCGAACGGTCGCCGAACTGCTGGCTCACGCCGCGCGCATCGGGCGCCTGACCGATTATGCCGCACTCGATGAAGATGCCCGTATTGCCTTGCTCTGCGAGGAGATCACCAGTCCGCGCCCGCTCTATTCGCCGCATATCGAGTACTCTGACGAGACCAAAGGCGAACTGGCAATTTTTTTCACTGCGCACGATCTGCGCGCGCGCTACGGCAACGCGGCCTTGCCCAATGTCATCATTTCCAAGACCAGCGCAGCCTCCGACCTGCTCGAAGTCGCGTTACTGCTCAAGGAAGCCGGCTTGCTGACGCCGGCATTGGCATCCCGAAACGTTCCGGAATTGGCGATCAACATCATCCCGCTGTTCGAAATGATCGGCGACTTGCGAAACTGCCCGGCAGTCATGCAGCGCCTCTTCGACCTTCCCGTCTACCGCGCATTGGTCGCCTCGCGCGCCAACGAGCACGAGGTCATGCTCGGTTATTCGGACAGCAACAAGGACGGCGGTTTCCTCACTTCCGGCTGGGAGTTGTACAAGGCCGAGGTTGAACTGACGCGCGTTTTTTCTGCGAGCGGGGTACGTCTGCGACTGTTTCATGGACGCGGCGGCTCGGTTGGACGCGGCGGTGGCCCAAGCTACCTGGCGATCCTGGCACAGCCGGCCGGTGCCGTCTCCGGTCAGATCCGCATCACCGAGCAAGGCGAAGTCATTGCATCGAAGTATGCAAATCCCGAAGTGGGTCGCCGCAACCTCGAAATTCTGGCCGCCGCAACACTTGAAGCGACCCTGCTCGATCTTGAACATGAAACCGAGCCGTCGGCTTACCGCGCGGTACTCGAAAGCCTTTCCGAACTGGCTTACCAGGCCTACCGCGGGCTGGTTTACGAGACCGAGGGCTTTAATCGCTACTTCCACGAATCGACGCCGATCGCGGAAATTGCCGGCCTGAACATCGGTAGTCGCCCTACCGCGCGCAAGCCTTCCGGACGCATCGAGGACCTGCGTGCCATCCCCTGGGTATTCAGTTGGGCACAGTGCCGCCTGATGCTTCCCGGCTGGTTTGGCTTTGGCTCGGCTGTTGAGGCCTGGCTCAAGGATAACCCGGACGGACTGGAAACGCTGCGCCGCATGCACGGCAACTGGCCTTTCTTTCGCACCCTGCTGTCCAATATGGATATGGTGTTGGCCAAGGCCGACCTGACGATTGCTTCGCGTTACGCCGAACTGGTCAGCGATTCGACATTGCGCGAGCAGATTTTTGGCCGTATTGGTTCCGAATACGAGCGAACAAGACGCTATCTGCTGGCTATCGAGCAACAGGACGAACTGCTCGCCGACAATCCACTGCTACGCCGTTCGATACGCAATCGCTTCCCGTATATGGATCCGCTTAATCACCTGCAGATTGAACTCCTGCGTCGCCATCGGGCTGCACAATCAACGGAACCGGTCGACGAACGGGTGCGACGCGGCATTCATCTGTCGATCAACGGCATCGCCGCTGGCCTGCGCAACAGCGGCTGAATCTGCATACAAGGAAGGTGCAGAAAAGATGGGGCTGAAAGGCTACCGACGCTGACGGACTGTCTCAAACAGACAGATCGCAGCAGCGGCAGCCACATTGAGCGATTCGCTCTCTCCCGGCATCGGGATACGAACCCGAAATGGCGTTGATTCCGCCACTTCCGGCCGCACACCCTGCCCTTCACTGCCAAAAACCCAGGCCACCGGTTTGCTCAAATCAAGCGAATAAAGGGTGGTAGGCGTATCCAGCGCCGTCACGACGGCCTGTCCACGATACGCTCCGAGAAAAGCTTGCAGATCGCAGCCTTCGTGAAGATCAAGCCGGAAATGCGCTCCCATGCCCGCACGCAAGGTTTTCGGTGACCACGCCTGGGCACAATCGGACGCTAGAAGAACCTGCCGAAAGCCCGATGCTGCCGCGCTACGCAGAATCGAGCCGAGGTTGCCGGGATCCTGAATACCATCGAGCAGTACCGCGTCGATCTCATGATTCAGAGTGTGCACCGCAAGTGGTTGCATGATGATGGCCATGATGCCGCTTGGCGTCTCGACCGTTGCCAGTTCGGCAAACAGGGCGTCGGTTAATACAGTGAGCAGGTTGCTGGTGTCACTGCTGGCGAGATAGGCGGCAATTTCATTACGCAGCAAGCCGCTTTCGCTGACCAGCAGTTCCTGCAACTGGACTGAATGCTGGACGCAAACTTCGATCAGATGCATACCGTCGAGCAGCACCTGCCCTGTCTTGCGCCGCTCACGACCACTGCGACAGAGCTTTTTCAGCGCTTTGAAATGCGCATTCTCGCGCGAGGCGATCTGTCTCATAAGATCAGAAGTCGGGCGACCGGCGCATAGCTGCGACGATGTACCGGACTGACACCATGTTCCTTGAGCGCCTGGAGATGTAACGCCGTTGGATAACCCATGTGGCGATCGAAGCCGTACTGCGGATAGAGCAGGTGCAGTTTGCGCATGCCGGCGTCACGAAACGTCTTGGCCAGGATGGATGCCGCCGCAATCGAAGTCATTTTGCCATCGCCGCCAATGATGGCTTGCGCCGGGCAAGGCAAGTGCGGGCAGTGCTTGCCGTCGATCAGCGCCTGACTCGGCGGGGTTGCAAGCGCTTCAACCGCACGCCGCATGGCCAGCAAGCTGGCCTGCAGGATATTGATGCGCTCGATTTCCTCGACAGTGGCCTCGGCTATCGCCCAGGCCAGGGCCTTGGCGCGAATCTCGATCGCCAATGCCTCGCGACGCCTGGCTGATAGCTGCTTGGAGTCATTCAGACCTTTGATCGGACACTGAGGGTCGAGAATCACCGCCGCCGCCACTACCGGACCGGCCAGTGGACCGCGACCGGCTTCATCGACGCCGCAAACCAGGCCTTCAGGTGCTTGCAATAAGGGCATGGTTGCGCACCGCGACCGGCAGGCATTCGAGAATCGCGGTTGCGGCCTTTTCTGCAGTGCTCTGCTTGAGTTGCAAGTGTATCTCGCGGAAAATCTCGCTGATGCGGACGCACGTCGCCTTGTCGGTGTAAAGGTTGAGCAGCGCCTGAGCCAGATTTTCGGGGGTCGCGTCGTCCTGGATGAATTCGGGAACAACAAATTTACCGGCCAGAATATTCGGCAGACCATAGTAAGGCAAATAGCCTTCCATGCGCTGCATCAGGCGGTAGGTGAGCGATGCCATCTTGTAAGCAATGACCATTGGTCGTTTGAGCAGCGCCGCTTCGAGTGTCGCGGTACCGCTGGCGACGAGCACCACATCGGACGCCATCATCGCTTCATGAGCATGACCGAACAGCAGGCGAATCGGCAGTTCGTTTGCCGTGCAACGGTAAAGCGCGGTTTCGAACAACAAGCGGGTTTCTCGGGTAGCCAGGGGGACGAGAAACAGTGCGTTCGGCAATTTCCGGTTAATCTGGCGTGCCGTCTCGATGAAGGTTTCGGCCATGTAGTGAAGTTCGGACTGCCGGCTTCCGGGCAGGAGGGCAAAAATCGGCTGCTGCGCTGGAAGTCCAAGCAACTCGCGCGCTGCATCACGCGCATCGTGAACGGGCAGGATGTCTGCCAGAGGGTGTCCGACGTAAGTCACCGGAATGCCCTGCTTTTCGTACAAGGGTGATTCAAAGGGGAACAGTGCCAGAACGCGCGATACCGCAGCGCCAATCTTGTGAATTCTTTTACCGCGCCAGGCCCAGATCGACGGGCTGACGTAATGTATACTCGTAATTCCACGGTCTTTAAGCGTCTTCTCAAGCGCCAGATTGAAGTCCGGTGCATCGACACCGATGAACGCATCAGGCGGGTCGGCCAGCAGGCGGCGCTTCAAGTCACGGCGAATGCCAGCGATCTCCCGGAAATGCCGGAGAACTTCAAAATAGCCGCGAACCGAAAGCTTTTCCAGTGGATGCCAGGCCTTGAATCCTTCGCCCGCCATTTTCGGCCCCCCCACACCGTAGAACTCGGCGTTGGGCAGTCTGGCCTTGAGTGAGCGAATCAGGTGGCTGGCCAGTAGATCACCCGACGCCTCACCGGCAACCATGGCGATACGCACAACACCAGCCGTCATCGGATGATGCCGCGCTTCGATACCGCAAGAAAATCGAGAATCGGCTGGATTTCAGGATGCGCCTTGACCTCTTCCTGCAGTTTGGCGCGCGCCTCTTCGAGCATTAATCCGGATTTGTAGAGCGTCCGATAAGCACGTTTCAAGGTTAGCAAGGCGTCGGGTGAAAAGCCACGGCGCTTCAAACCTTCGGCATTAATGCCGAAAGGAGTTGCCGTGTTGCCGGCGGCCATCACGTAGGGGGGAACGTCCTGTACCACCACGGTCGCTGCTGCCGTCATGGTATGGGCGCCGACACGACAGAACTGGTGCACGCCAGTGAAGCCACCAAGAATTGCCCAGTCATCAATATGCACGTGCCCGGCAAGTTGGGCGTTGTTGGCGAAAATAGTGTGGTTTCCGACCTGGCAATCATGCGCGATGTGCACGTAGGCCATGATCCAGTTGTCGTTACCAAGCCTGGTTACACCCGCATCCTGCGCAGTGCCGAGGTTGAAGGTGCAGAACTCGCGAATGGTATTGCGGTCGCCTATTTCGAGGCGCGTAGGCTCTCCCGAGTATTTCTTGTCTTGCGGCACCCCGCCGATCGAGCTGAACTGATAAATCCGGTTATCGCGGCCAATCCGGGTGTGCCCGGAGAGGACCACATGCGGACCAATCGACGTATTGTCTCCGATCTCGACATGCTCGCCGACAATGGAAAAGGGGCCAATTGAAACGTTCAGTCCCAGTTGGGCTCCGGGATCAATGATTGCACTTGGATGGATCATTTTTGCGCTCAGATTGCAGTCAGGTCAGTTCGCGTTTGGCACACATCAATCCGGCTTCGGCAACGATCTCTCCGTCAACCTTTGCTTCCGCCTTGTAGGTCCAGATGTTACGCATCTGGCGCTGGATCTGGACATGCAGATGCAGTTGGTCGCCTGCGGTTACCGGCTTCTTGAAGCGCGCACGGTCTACACCGACAAGGTAGAAAAGGAAACTGTTGTCTGGCTTTACGCCCAGGGTCTTGAAGGACAGGATACCGGCCGCCTGCGCCAGAGCCTCGGTGATCAGGACACCCGGCATCACCGGAAAGTTGGGGAAATGGCCGACGAAAAAGGGTTCGTTGATGGAGATGTTCTTGTAGGCATGGATTGATTTTCCCGGCTCGCAGTCAATGACACGATCGACCAGGAGGAAGGGATAACGGTGGGGCAAGTGTTCGATTACTTCATTAATATCCATTGCATTCAAGATGTTTTCTCCATTTGTTCAAGTTTTTTCTCAAGTTCGGAAACCCGCTCGGCCAGCCTGGCCAGCCGTTTGATCTGTGCAGCGTTGTGCAACCATTCGGCGTGTGTCTGGATCGGGAAAACGCTGGTGTACTGCCCTGCCTTGAGCAGACTCCTGGCAACCAGAGTACCGCCCGAAACATGAACATCGTCAGCCAGTTCGAGATGCCCGGAGATCATCCCGGCGCCACCGACAGTACAGCGACGCCCGATGCTTACGCTACCCGCGACGCCAACACAACCGGCCATTGCGGTGTGCTCTCCAATGAGCACGTTGTGTGCGATCTGGATCTGATTGTCGAGTTTAACCCCGTGACCAATCACGGTATCGTCCAGTGCGCCTCGGTCGATCGATGTATTGGCGCCAATTTCCACGTCGTCACCGATGACAACGCGACCGATTTGCTGAATCTTGAGCCAGCGCTCCCCGTCCTTGGCAAATCCGAAACCGTCGCTACCAATAACCGCTCCCGCCTGAATGATTGCCCGTCGACCAATCACACATTGACGATAGATCACCACATTCGGGTAGATCAGCGAATCGTCACCGATTGAAACACCGTCACCAATGACACAGCCGGGATATACGGTGACGTTTTCGCCGAGCACCACGTTTTCGCCGAGCACCACGTTTTCGCCGATGCAAGCCGAGCCAGGTACCTTACTGTGAACTACGGCAGTGGAATGAACTCCGGAAGGACGGGATTCTCGCGGATTCAGCAAGGCCACAACACGGGCGTAATACGCATAGGCATTTTGATGCACAATCCTTGGCAGCGCGGTATCCCCGGCAAACTGAGGCGGTACGATAACCGCTGCTGCCCGGGTGCTCTGCAACTGCTGCCGGTATTTAGGATTGACAATAAAAGCAATCTGCCCGGTACCTGCCGAGGCCAGGCTGGCTACTTGTGAGACAAGGACGGAACCGTCACCCTCAAGCGATCCGCCAAGTTGGGAGACAATTTCTTCGAGCCGCAGACCTTCTTGCGCAGGCACCTGATTACTTGCCTTCGGACAGGGCCTTGATGATTTTATCCGTCACGTCAAGTTTTGGGCTGACCCAGACGACATCCTGGACGATCAGGTCATACTTTTCGCTCTCGGCGAGCTGCTTGATGGCCTTGTTCGCCTTTTCGATGATTGCGGCATTCTCTTCGTTCTGACGCAGGTTCAAATCTTCACGGAACTCGCGTTGCTTGCGCTGAAACTCACGGGACAGTTCGTTCAGGTCCTTTTCCTTCGAACGGCGTTCCGTTTCGGCCATGGTCACCGCATTTTTCTCCAGCGACTCCTGCAAGGCCTGTACTTGCTTGGCCAGGCGCTGCAAATCCTGATCGCGTTTGGAAAATTCACTCTCAATCTTTTTGGCCGCCTTGACGGCAGTAGGCGCGTCACGAAAAATGCGCTGGGTATTGACGTAACCAATCTTCAACGTTTCTGATGCCGACGCGTAAGACACTGGCAGCGAAGCCATCAACGCGACCAGCAACGTGGCAATTTTCTTGTTCAAGCTATCTCTCCTGGGTTAAAAGGCCTGTCCAAACTGGAACTGGAAGACTTGGAGTTTATCATTTTTCTCATCGTTAAGTGCTGCGGCAACACTGAACTTGAGCGGCCCGAATGGGGAAATCCAGGTCGCCGCAAGACCTGCCGATGTCCGGATAGCGCCTTGGTCGAATACACCCCTCGGGAGATTTCCGTCAGAATAGACTTGCCCGGCATCGAAGAATGGACCAAATCGCACTGATTTATCTACACCGAAACCAGGCAGCGGCATCGACAACTCGGCATTGAAGACCACACGGCGGGTACCTCCCAGCCGTACTATGTTGCCATTCGTGTACTCATATGGCCCCAGACTGGCAGGATCGTAGCCGCGCACGGATCCTATACCTCCAGCATAGAAATTCCGGTAGAAAGGTACATCCTGTCCGGACAAGCCGTTGGCGTAGCCAAGCTCCCCGTTGAGCATGAGCACCATGTTGCGGGTGATCGGGAAAAACCGTTGTTGCTGATAGCTCAACTTGTAGAACGTGAGATCTCCTCCGGGGATCGCCACCTCAATCGCCGCTTTTTGCAGCGCTCCCCGTGTCGGCAAAATCGCACTGTCCTTGGTATCGCTGATCCAGCCAAGCGTCACCGGCAACGTAAGGTTGGTGCATGATGAAGGAATGGTGAACAAGTCGGTCGGAATGTCCGAACTGCCCGAACCGCAAAATTCATTGTTGAATCTCAGATACTGGTTTGGTGTGTTGGGATTCAAGGGGTTGATCTCAACCTGCGTCTGATCGATAGCCACACCAAAGGTAAGTGCCTGTTTCTCGGAAAGCGGAATGCCGAAACGAAGACCGCCGCCATATGAAGTCGTCTTGAATTCGTACCCGAGCGATGTCGGGTTGGACTTTCTGGTATAAACATCAAAGCCCTGGCTGATGCCATCGACCGTAAAGTAAGGGTTGGTGTAACTAAAGGCCAGGGTCTGGTTGATCTTGCCCGTATTGACCTGTAACGACACGAATTTCCCGCTACCGAATATGTTGGCCTGTGAAATCGACGCCGAGAGAATCACCCCTTCTGATTGGGAATAGCCAACGCCCAGAGAAATATTACCCGTTGACTTCTCTGTCACATTGATATTGACGTCAACCTGATCGCTGGTGCCTGGCACGGGTGGCGTTTCGACATTGACTTCGCCAAAGTAGCCGGTTTTGTCGATACGCTCCTTCGAAAGCTTGACACGCTCATCGTCGAACCAGGCACCTTCCATCTGACGAACTTCCTGGCGAATCACTTCATCGCGGGTTTTGGTATTCCCAGATACGTTGATGCGGCGAACATAAGCCCTTTTGCCCGGATCGACGAATACGGTAAAGGCAACCTGCCTTTTCTCCTTGTCAAGTTCGGGCGCCGCATTGACGTTGGCGAAGGCGTAGCCCTTGGCTGAAAGCTTGTCGCTGATGGCCTTCGTGCTCTCATTCAATTTTTCACGAGAAAACACGTCACCCGGCCTGATCTTCATGGCCTTCCTGAATTCCTCTTCCGGCAGAATGAGATCGCCCGCCAGCTTGACCGAAGACACGATATAGCGTTCGCCTTCGGCAATGGTCAGCGTGATGAAAATATCCTTCTTGTCTGGGCTGATCGAAACCTGGGTCGATTCGATGTTGAATTCGAGGAAACCGCGATTGAGATAGTAAGAACGCAATGTCTCCAGGTCAGCGGCAAGTTTTTGCTTGGAATACTGATCGTTTTTTGTATACCAGCTTATCCAGTTCGGTGTTTGCAACTGGAAAAGTGCTTGCAAATCCTTTTCCTTGAACGCCTGGGCGCCAACAATGTTGATTTGCCTTATTTTGGCGGCATCGCCTTCGTCGATATTGAAGTTGATCGACACCCGGTTGCGCTCTAAAGGAGTCACCGTGGTGGTGATTGCCACTCCATATTTGCCGCGTGTGAGATACTGGCGCTTCAACTCCTGCTCGGCTTTTTCGAGCATGGCGCGGTCATAGGAACGCGAGACAGCGAATCCTGCTTCCTTGAGACCCTTGATCAGTTGATCCTTCTCGAACTCCTTCAGACCGACAAAATCAATCTGGGCGATGGCCGGACGCTCTTCGAGTACCACGATAACGACATCGCCATCGATCTCGATGCGCACATCCTTGAAAAAACCGGTGGCGAACAAGGCCTTGATGGCCTGTGCTGCCTTTTCGTCAGTCAGGGTGTCCCCGACCTTGATCGGGAGATAGCTGAATACGGTTCCGGCTTCAGTACGTTGAATCCCTTCGACGCGAATATCCTTGACGGTAAACGCTTCGAAAGCGAAAGCGCCTGAAACAAAAAGGGAGGCGATCAGACCTGCCAGCAGGTTTTTCTTCATTAGGTCAGCCGGAAATCAATCGATTGATATCATTGTAGAAAGCAAACGCCATCAGCATCAGCATCAGCGCCAGACCGATTTGCTGGCCAATTTCCATGCTGCGCTCCGACAGCGGCCCGCGCTTAATGATTTCGACGACATAATACAGCAAATGGCCGCCATCCAGAATCGGAATGGGCAGCAAATTAAGCACCGCGAGACTGATACTGACCAGCGCCAGGAACTTGAGGTAGTAACCCATGCCGAGCTTTGCCGACTGGCCGGCGTAGTCTGCGATCGTTACCGGCCCGCTGATATTTCGCCACGACACTTCACCGGTAATCATTTTTCCGATCATTACCAGACTGAACACCGATTTATCCCAGGTCTCGTAGATGGCCTTGCCCAGCGCAGAGATCAGTCCGTATCGAACCGTAATCATCATCTCACTACGCGAAGCGCCGGTATCCCTGACGCTGGCTCCAATCCGGCCAATTTTTTTTCCGCCTTCCTCAACCGGAACGGGTGTAATTTCGATGAAAAGTCTGTCACCCTGGCGTTGAATTTCAAAATCCAGTGTTTTTCCAGGCGAATTGCGAACGTTCTGCACAACATCGGGCCAGGCAGTGACTGGCTTATCGTCAATCATCAGAATCTCGTCCCCTGCCTGTAGTCCGGCGGCCGCTGCAGCACTGTCCGGGCTAATTTTTCCAAGCACCGGCGGAATTCTGGGGCGGTAAAAGCTGATTCCCAGTCTGGCCAGGGCATCACCCTCCCAGCCTCCCGCTCGGGCAGACGACACATCCAGGTGGCGAATCGTGATCTCATTACGCGGGTTGATTACCTCGAACTCGATCGAGTCCTGATCAACGGCCTGTCGAATCAAGACCCAGTGCAAATCCTGCCAGGTTTGCACCAGTTCTCCACCGACTTTGAGTACCCGCTCGCCGCTCTGCATGCCGGATGCAGCGGCAGGACTGGCAGCGACTGGCGTACCCAGAATGGGTTTCAGTTCTTCGGTGCCGTACCAGAACAGTCCCCAGTACACAAAAATCGCCAACAGCAGATTGGCCGCTGGGCCGGCAGCCACTATGGCCATGCGTCGCCAGACGCTCTGCCGGTTGAAGCTGCGATGCAATTCTTCAGGAGCAACATCTCCCTCGCGTTCATCCAGCATCTTGACGTAGCCACCCAGCGGAAACATGCCGAGCGCCCATTCCGTACCATCACGACCGATGCGTTTCGAGATCAGCGCCCGACCAAAACCTACCGAGAAACGCAGCACCTTGACGCCGACCCGGCGCGCTACGAGGTAGTGCCCATACTCGTGAACCACGATCAGTACGCCAAGAATCAGGGCAAATGCCGCCAGGTAGTAAAGGAAGTTACTCATGATCAGGCTAACTCGCCGATGGCTTGCTCGGCTATCCGGCGCGCCGCATGGTCGGCAGCCAGAACTTCTGCAAGTGTTAGCAGTGGGGTTACCAGCGTCCTGTCCAGTACCGCCCTGATGATTTTCGGGATTACTGTAAAGCCGATTTTCCCGTCGAGAAAAGACTGAACGGCAACCTCATTGGCGGCATTGAGCGCTGCCGGGGCACTATTACCTTCACGTAGAGCACGGTAAGCGAGGGCAAGACAGGGGAAACGCTCAAAGTCTGGCCGCTCGAAATGCAGTGCAGCGATTTTGCACAGATCAAGTGGTTCAACCCCTGCGGCGATCCGCTCCGGATAAGCCAGTGCATGAGCAATCGGCGTACGCATGTCCGGATTGCCGAGTTCAGCGATGACCGAACCATCCACGTATTGAACCAGCGAGTGGATGACACTTTGCGGGTGGATGACAACCTCGATTTGTTCGGCCGGGACGTTAAAGAGCCAGTGCGCCTCAATCATTTCGAGCCCCTTGTTCATCATGGTTGCCGAATCAACTGAAATCTTCCGCCCCATGACCCAGTTGGGATGCGCGCAGGCCTGCTCGGGACTTACACTTTCTAGGTCAGTCAGCGCACGATTCCGGAACGGTCCCCCCGAAGCAGTCAGCATTAAACTGAGCACGCCGCTTTCTAATAAATTACCTGAATAACCATTTGGAAGTGATTGAAATATAGCATTATGTTCACTGTCAATCGGTAACAATGTCGCACCATTTTCTCTTACGGCACGCATCAGGATCGGCCCAGCCATGACCAGGGCTTCCTTGTTGGCCAAGAGAACCTTCTTGCCGGCGATTGCAGCGGCCAGAGTGGATTGCAGGCCCGCGGCACCGACAATGGCGGCCATTACCGAATCAACTTCCGGAAGTTCGGCCATCCGTACCAGGGCTTCCGGCCCGGACTCGACCAGGGTTGAGCAAGCAACGGCCAGCAGACGGCTTTGCAGTTCTCCTGCCAATTGCGCATCACGCACTACGGCAAAACGCGGTTGAAACTCAAGGCACTGATCAAACAGGCGGTCGATCTGATTATGGGCGCAAAGGGCAATCACCCGATAACGTTGCGGGTGGCGGCGAATGACATCGAGCGTACTGACGCCAATGGAACCGGTTGATCCGAGAATCGTAAGTTTTTGCAAGGTCATCGTCAGCCGTCAATTCAGGGCAGTCAGCCAGACCAGAGCAACCATCGGCAGGGTCGAAGTCAGGCTGTCGATGCGATCAAGCACACCGCCGTGCCCGGGCAGAACATTGCTGCTGTCTTTCAGCCCGGCCTGACGTTTGAGCAGCGACTCGAACAGGTCACCAGCGATACTGATTGCTGTCAAAAGCGCGAGGACGAGAAATAACAAAGCGTAATGCTCGGAAAGAACAGCCGGCAGTCTGGGTGAGAGAATAAAGCCATAAACGATGACGGCAAGGCCACCACCAAGCGCACCCTCCCAGGTCTTTCCCGGACTGATGTTTGGCGCCAGCTTGTGTCGACCCAGGGTGCGTCCGAAGGCATAAGCGGCGATATCCGCCACCCAGACGGTGGCCATGATAGCGACAAGTGCCAGCGCACCCGCTTGTCTCAGTTGCACCAATGCCAGCCAGGTCGGCAGGATAAGCAGCAGGCCGATCGCCAATCCGAGCGCTGATTTAGGCAATGACCAGCGTTGTCTCAACCACAAAGGAACCACAAACAACCAGAAAAATGCCGCCGGAAGATAGAACCAGCGTCCCAGTTGCCATGCCGCTTCAGTAAAATTACTGTCAATACCCAGCAGCCCCAGCGCGACAGGATCAAGCGTACCGACAGCCGCGCAAATCAGGATAAGCCCTGCAGCCAGGGGCAAGCCTTGGCCAAGCACCCAAACCCATCAACGCTCCCCACTCCCAGGCGGCCACTGCGGCAACGAGCGTAGCGAAGATGACCCAACCGAGTAGGGGTAGATAGAAAAGTGCTGAAAAGAAGGCCGCAAAAAGGAGGAGCGCGGTAATGATCCGCGTTCTAAGCATTGATCTTCACGTCCAGCAGGCGGGTCGAACCCGAAGTATCAAGCGTCAAATCATCAGGCACCACGGCGGGAGGATTGCCGATCAGTTGTTCGCTCGTTCGCCCGAAACGACGCTCACGCTGCTGAAAGGATGTAATGGCCGCACTGAAGGCTGCCGAGTCAAAATCAGGCCAGAGCGTATCGGTAAAGTAAAATTCCGCATAGGCCAGTTGCCAAAGCAGGAAGTTACTGACTCGCTCCTCCCCGCCGGTGCGGATGAAGAGATCAGGCTCCGGTGCATAGCTCATGGCCAGAAAAGGCGCCAGGTCGGCTTCAGTCCACGCGCCCTGCTTCTCCGGATGTTCCATTGCCATGCGATTGACGGCTTGCAGAATATCCCAGCGACCGCCGTAATTGGCGGCGATGGTCAGCGTCAGTTTCTCATTGCCGGCCGTTTGCTGTTCCGAAGCAAGAATCAGCGACTGCAAATCCGGGTCAAAGCGCGACAGATCGCCCACCACTCTCAGGCGGACACCGTTGCGATCAAGACGGGACACCTCCTGTTGCAAGGCACGCACGAAAAGCTGCATGAGCAGCGTCACTTCCTCTTCGGGACGTCGCCAGTTTTCCGAACTGAAGGCAAAGAGCGTCAGAAACTCGATGCCGCGCTCGAGGCAATACTTGACAGTATCGCGTACCGTCTCGACACCACGACGATGCCCGGCAAATCGCGGCAAATAGCGCTTCCTGGCCCAGCGACCGTTGCCATCCATGATAATGGCCACGTGTCGCGGCAGTGCGGCAGCGCCCGGAATATCCCGAGTGGAACTGGTGAAGATCGCCATCTCGCGTATCCTTTGGGCCGTCTTCAAACGGCCATCAACTCGATTTCCTTCTGCGCGAACTGTTTGTCAACCTCAGCGACATACTTGTCGGTGAGTTTCTGGATATCGTCCTGCGCCCGACGCTCATCATCCTCCGAGCACGCCTTGCTCTTGAGCAAGTCTTTGAGTGTCGCATTGGCGTCACGGCGCAGATTGCGCATGGCAATCCGCGCGTTTTCGCATTCATGCTTGACGACCTTGATCAGATCGCGGCGTCGTTCTTCAGTCAGTGCCGGCATCGGAACGCGAATGATTTCGCCCTGGGACGCCGGATTCAGACCGAGATCGGAATCCCGAATGGCTTTCTCAACCTTGGGCACCATGCTCTTCTCCCAAACCTGAACGCCCAGTGTACGAGAATCAATCAAGGTGATGTTGGCCACGGTATTCACCGCCACCATAGATCCGTAATAATCGACCTGAACATGGTCCAGCAACCCGATATGGGCACGCCCGGTACGCACCTTCGCCAGATCGATCCTGAGTGCCTCAAGCGACTTCTGCATCTTGTGTTCGCTCGTTTTTTTTACCTCTGCAATCGACATGTCAATCTCCCTCAGCAATAGACCAGCGTGCCTTCGTGTTCGCCAAGTACAACCCGCTTCAGCGCACCGCGCTTGAAAATCGAGAAGACGTTGATCGGCAGTTTCTGGTCGCGGCACAGCGCAAAGGCTGTCGAATCCATCACCGCCAGGTTCATCGAAATCGCTTCATTGAAACTGATCCGTTCATAGCGTGTCGCCAGAGGATCCTTTTTTGGATCGGCCGAGTAAATACCATCGACCTTCGTTGCCTTGAGTACGATCTCCGCTCCGATTTCGGCACCCCGCAAAGCCGCCGCCGTATCGGTTGTAAAAAATGGATTGCCGGTTCCACCGGCAAAGATAACCGTCCTGCCCTGCTCCAGATAACGGATGGCCCGGCCACGAATATAGGGCTCGACGACCTGTTCGATATTCAGTGCCGACTGGACGCGGGCCACCATACCGGCGACGCGCATCGCATCCTGCAATGCCAGACCGTTCATTACGGTGGCCAGCATTCCCATGTAGTCGGCTTGCGCGCGATCCATGCCGGTAGCGGCGGGAGCAACACCGCGAAAGATATTGCCGCCACCGATGACAACACCAACCTGAACTCCCAAATCAACAATGCTCTTGACCTCCCCGACGATTTCAGAAATGGTCTGACGGTTGATCCCGTAAGCATCCGCACCCATCAGGGCTTCACCCGAGAGCTTGAGCAGGATACGCTTGAATATTGGAGTGCCGGCTTGAGTCATGGCAGTCAAACCCATTGTCTTACTTCTGAGCTGCCGCGGCCTGGGCAGCCACTTCGGCGGCGAAGTCGTTCGAGCGTTTCTCCATCCCTTCACCGACCACATAAAGCGTGAAGCCGGCAACCGACGCGCCCTTGCTTCTGAGCAACTGCTCAACGGTCTGTTTCCCGTCTTCGGCCTTGACGAACACCTGAGCCAGCAGGGTCACTTCCTTCAGGTACTTCTGTACGGTGCCTTCGGCAATTTTATCGAGCATGGCTTCGGGTTTGTTGTCGGCTCGGGCTTTTTCGATGGCAATGCGGCGCTCGGTGTCCAGCAGTTCACCAGGAACCCCCGATGCATCCAGCGATTTGGGCTTGGACGCCGCGATGTGCATGGCCAGATCCTTGCCCAGTTGCTCGTCGCCGCCAACCAGATCAAGCAGTACGCCAATTTTGGCACCGCCATGGATATAGGACACCAGCTGCCCTTTGGCTTCAACACGCACGAAGCGGCGAACCGAGAGATTCTCGCCGATCTTGCCAACCAAAGCGGTGCGGGTCGATTCGACGGTTCCGTCACCCATAGGCAGTGTCAACAGAGCCGACACATCAGACGGTTTCTGATTGACTACCAACTCGGCGCAAGCCTTGGTCAGTTGTAAAAACTCGTCATTCTTGGCGACAAAATCAGTCTCGCAATTGATCTCGATGATTGCTCCCAGTTTGCCATCAGCCTTAATGCTGACGCCTACCACGCCTTCGGCAGTGATGCGGGCTGCCGCCTTGGTCGCCTTGTTGCCCAGCTTGACACGCAAAATTTCTTCGGCCTTGCCCAGGTCGCCATCGGCCTCGGTCAGCGCCTTCTTGCATTCCATCATCGGCGCGTCGGTCTTTGCACGCAGTTCAGCCACCATGCTTGCGGTAATTGCCGCCATTTTTTTCTCCACTTGCGGACACGACCGGAATAACCGGCCGACCCTTATTCAAAACAGTTGAAACCAAATGATCTGCTCGCCCATCCCATTGTCAGCAAGCAGATGAGACAACAGCCTGTTATTGCTCGGTTTCTTCGAAAAATTCGTCGCCGGAAGCCCCGGCAGCAACAATTTCTTCAACGAATTGACTGCGACCCTCGAGAATCGAGTCAGCCACACCGCGCGCATAAAGACGGATCGCACTGGACGAGTCATCGTTACCCGGAATGACGTAATCAATGCCTTCGGGTGAGTGATTGGTATCGACCACCGCAATCACCGGAATACCCAGCTTGTTGGCTTCGGTGATGGCGATCTTGTGATAACCGACATCGATGACGAACAGTGCATCGGGCAAGGTATTCATTTCCTTGATGCCGCCGATCGACTTTTGCAGTTTGGCCAGTTCGCGTTGCGTCATCAGCGCTTCCTTCTTGCCGAGCTTTTCAAGGGAACCGTCTTCGGTCATGGCTTCCATGTCCTTGAGCCGCTTGGTCGACTGTTTGATGGTCTTGAAGTTGGTCAGCATGCCGCCCAGCCAGCGCTGGTCAACATACGAGGAAGCGCAGCGGCTGGCTTCTTCGGCGATGATCTCGCGCGCCTGCCGCTTGGTACTGACGAACAGGATATTGCCCTTGTTGGACGACAGCTTGCGCACGAAAGCCATGGCTTCGTTGTACTTGGCAAGTGTCTGTTCGAGATTGACGATGTGGATCTTGCTGCGCGCCCCGAAGATGTACTGAGCCATCTTAGGGTTCCAGAAGCGGGTCTGATGGCCGAAGTGAACACCGGCCTCCAGCATTTGACGCATGGTTGTAGACATACTTTTTCTTTCATATCAGGGTTGGACCACCATTCGCCCACCTACAGCCCGCCTTGAAAAGTTGGCGGACACCCTTGAACAGGCGAATGTGCGTAGTTGAGGTGCCGTTACCGGCCCATCTAGCGCGCCACCATGGCACGCGTTCATCATTCAATTTTCACCGACAGAGGTCAGCAAAACCCGGCAATTGTATCATCGGAGCCGGTGAAATTCCACTGTCTGTCCGCTTTGTTTCGGCCTTGCCGTCGTGCTACGCCAGGACTGAATGCTGATCGAAAAGTGATCCGAACCATTCCAGCGTTAAATTGCCTAAGCGAGCGCCTTACTTTATCCTTCGCCACTCTACTTCATCTGCATGGCCCCAAAAAACATGAGCATCACACTAAAATCGCCAGAAGAAATCGAAAAAATGCGGGTCGCTGGCCGTCTGGCGGGCGAAGTGCTCGATTACATCACCCCTTTCATCAAACCCGGCGTAACCACCGGCGAGCTGGACAAACTGTGCCACGACTACATGGTCGATGTTCAGGGCTGTATCCCGGCTCCACTTGACTACGCACCCGCCGGCTACAAACCGTATCCTAAATCGATCTGTACTTCGGTTAACCATCAGGTCTGTCATGGCGTCCCTGGCGACCGGCAGTTGAAGAACGGTGACATCGTCAACCTTGACATCACGACCATCAAGCAAGGCTATCATGGTGATACCAGCCGCATGTTTCATGTCGGCGAGGTCTCGATTCAGGCCAAACGGCTGTGCGAGGTGACATTCGAATGTCTCTGGCTCGGCATCGCTCAGGTCAGGGCGGGCGCCCATCTCGGCGACATTGGCCACGCCATCCAGCGCCATGCCGAAAAATCGGGGTACTCGGTGGTACGCGAATTCTGCGGTCACGGTATCGGTGTCCGCTTCCACGAAGATCCACAGGTCGTGCACTACGGTACGCCGGGAACCGGTATCGAACTGAAAGCCAACATGATTTTCACCATCGAACCGATGATCAACGCCGGCAAGGCGGCGATCCGCGAACTGGCTGATGGGTGGACGATTGTCACCAAAGACCACAGCCTGTCAGCACAATGGGAGCACACCATTCTTGTCAGCGAAAGCGGATTTGAGGTGCTTACCCTCTCCGAGGGCGCGCGCAAGCCGCCGGAATGGATCAAGACATGCTCATGAAGATCGGCTCAGCCGCACGCAGCGACCTTCTCGCGCGTTACAAATCACGTCTGCAGTCAGGCCAGAGCGCAATCCGCGAGCATTATCTTGCTGATGCGGATGCACCCCGGCTGCTGCATGAACGCAGCCAACTGATTGACGAACTTCTGCGCGAACTGTGGAAGGAGCTGCGCTTTCCGGATTCGCTTGCTCTGGTGGCGGTCGGTGGTTATGGGCGCGGCGAGTTGTACCCTGCTTCTGACATTGATTTGCTGCTGATGCTTGCCGAGCAACCTGATGCGCTGCTCAGCGAACGGCTTGAGCATCTTGTCGTGCTGTTGTGGGATATTGGACTTGAGATTGGTCACAGCGTACGCACCGTTGAGGAGTGCCTCAACGAGGCGGCAGGCGATCTGACGGTCATGACTGCCTTGGTCGAAGCCCGGTTGCTGATCGGAAACGACAAGCTGTTCGCAAGATTCTCGTCTGAATTCAATAACATCCTTGACCCGCAGACATTTTACCTGGCCAAACGAATTGAGCAGGACGACCGCTACCTGCGCTTTCAGGAATCACCCTACAGTCTCGAACCGAACTGCAAGGAAAGTCCGGGTGGCTTGCGCGACCTGCAAAGCATTCTCTGGATCGCCCAGGCGGCTGGCTTTGGCAACAGTTGGCAGGATCTCGAACAGCATGGTTTCATTACGCACGAGGAAGCACAGGGACTGGAATGGCGCGAGAGGTTTTTACAGCGCTTGCGAATCCAGTTGCATCTCCACGTTGGCCGTCGTGAGGATCGCCTGCTGTTTGATTATCAGACAGCGCTCGCCGAGCAATTCGGCTTTGCGGCGACACCGACACGGCGTGTCAGCGAGCAATTGATGCAAGAATATTTTCAGACAGCGAAAACGGTGACCCAGCTCAACACGATTCTTCTGCAAAACATGGGGGCCGCGATTTTCCCCTTGCCCGAACAAACCCCGCACGCTATCAATGAGCGTTTCCAGGACACGCACCAATTGCTTGACGTCGTTCACGAAGATGTTTTCAATGAAACGCCCTCAGCCATCCTCGAAGCTTTTCTGCTCCTCCAGCAGCACTCCGAATTGAAAGGCATGACGGCACGCACGATGCGCTCGCTGTGGCGAGCACGCATCCTGATCGACGATGAATTCCGCAAGAACCCGGAAAACAAGGCTCTGTTCCTGGCGATTTTCAAGCAAAAACGCGGTGTCATGCACGAACTGCGGCGGATGAACCAGTTTGACATCCTCGGCCGTTACCTGCCCAACTTCGGTGCCATTGTCGGCCAGATGCAACACGACCTTTTTCATGCCTACACCGTCGACCAGCACATCATGCAGGTTCTTGGCAACCTGCGCCGGTTTTCCGAAACCGAATTTGGCCATGAGTACCCTTTCTGCAGCCTGTTGATCAGCGGCTTTGATCGCTCATGGGTGCTCTACATTGCTGCCCTCTTCCACGATATCGCCAAGGGACGCGGTGGCGGTCACTCGGAGCTCGGCGCGGTTGACGCGCAGGAGTTTTGCGCCAGTCACGGACTCAGTGCTGAAGACAGCGAACTGGTGGTCTGGCTTGTACTCAATCACCTGGTCATGTCCAGTGTCGCCCAGAAACAGGACTTCTCGGACCCGAATGTCCTTGCGGCCTTTGCTGCGATGGTCAGGGACGAACGTCACCTGACCGCACTTTACCTGTTCACTGTCGCTGACATTCGCGGCACCAGTCCCAAGATCTGGAATAGCTGGAAAGGCCAGTTGCTCGAGCAGCTTTTCAACCAGACCCGCCGCCTCCTGATTGCCGGCGGACAGGCGCCTTTGACGCAAGGCATCATTCAGGAGCGGCAAGATGAAGCGATGCGATTGATGCGCTTCTTTGCGATTCCGGAAGCAGCGCATGAAAGCCTGTGGAACCAGCTCGATGCAGTTTACTTCCTGCGCCATTCAGCGGAAGAAATTGCCTGGCATGCGCGCGTTCTGCACTACCGTATCGACAGCAAACAACCGATCGTCAAGGCACGCATCTATCCGCATGGCGAAGGCATCGAAGTCATGGTCTACACGCGGGATCAGCGGCAACTTTTTGCCCGTCTCGTCGGTTTCTTCAGCCGTGCCGGCTACAACATCATGGACGCCAGGATTCACACCACACGCCACGGCTATGCCCTCGACAGTTTCATGCTGCTCGACGTCAGCGGGCGTGACAGTGACCGCAGCATGATCAGCTACATCGAACATGAACTGATCGACCGGCTCACCCGCCAGGCTCCGCCCGAGGCACCGGCCAGCGGGCGTATCTCACGTCAGGTCAAGTACTTCCCGATCCAGCCGAAAGTCACCATCCAGCCACTGGTTACGCTGCAGCCGGATGAAGAGGGCATTCTCTTCGTTCTCTCGATCAGCGCTTCCGACCGTCCCGGTCTGCTGTATATCGTTGCCATGGCGCTGGCGGCACATGGCGCCAATCTGCACACCGCAAAAATTGTCACCCTCGGCGAGCGGGTCGAGGATACCTTTCTGATCAGCGGCAGTGATCTCGGCAATAGTGCGAGCCGGATCAAACTGGAAACGGAACTGCTGGAAAAACTGAAGTGATCAAGGAATTCATTCCTCAGGAAGGTCTTGTACGTCCGGGAAAAGTTCCTCGGTGAACCCGAAACGGCTGAAATCACGGATTCGCATCGGGTAGAGAATGCCGTTCAGATGATCGCACTCATGCTGGACAACGCGGGCGTGAAAGCCTTCGACCGAGCGCTCGATCGGCTGCCCAATGGGATCGAAACCGGTGTAGCGCAGGTACCGCCAGCGCGGCACCATACCACGCAGTCCCGGCACCGACAGACAGCCTTCCCAGCCCTCCTCCATCTCATCTGAAAGTGGCGTCAGAACGGGGTTGATCAACACCGTATAAGGAACGCTGCCCGCTTCCGGATAACGTGGATTATCCTCAAAGCCAAAAATAACCACGCGCAGATCAACCCCAATCTGCGGTGCGGCGAGACCCGCACCCTCCAGGTGCTGCATGGTATCTTCCATGTCGACAATCAGGGCGTGCAATTCCGGCGTGGCGAAAAAATCAAGCGGACGCGCCTGCTGCAACAGACGCGGATCACCCATTTTAAGTACCGTTCTGATCACTACAGCCCACCATTTTCTCGATCAGGGTACGCACATGACCCATCGATTCGTGCAATACCCCCTGAATCGCTTCGAAGCTGATTCCGTCACGGCTATCGGCCCGGCCAGCCGCGTAATTGGCCACCACACTGATGGCCGCGTAGGGAATGGCCAATTCACGCGCCAGGGCCGCCTCCGGCATTCCCGTCATTCCCACCACATCGGCACCGTCGCGTTCAAGACGGTTAATCTCGGCAGCAGTTTCAAGTCGCGGCCCCTGCGTCGCGGCGTAAACAGCGGAGCTGCTCACGGCAATGCCGGCGGCACTCGCCGCAGCCAGCAGTTGCTCGCGCAGCTTGCGGTCATAGGGTTCGGTAAAATCGATATGCGTGACCGTACATTGCTGGCCTTCGTGATAAGTCGATTTACGACCCCAGGTATAGTCAATGATCTGATGCGGGATAACGACATCGCCGGGTCTGAGATCCGCCCGGATACTGCCGACCGAGGCTACCGAAATGATGCCGACGGCACCGCGTTTCCAGAGTGCCCAGATATTCGCCCGATAATTCACTTCATGCGGAGGAATCGTGTGGCCATAACCGTGACGCGCAAGAAAAGCAACCGGGCGACCACAAATCTGACCGAAGGTAATGGCACCCGAGGGCTCACCATAAGGCGTTCGCAGCACTTCGCGATGCGAGACGTCCAGATTGGCCAGTTGCGACAGGCCACTACCGCCAATTACGGCCAGCATTTCAATCTTCCTTGACGGCATAGATCGCCGGGAGGTTCCGCCACGCACCGCGAATGTCCATGCCATAGCCGAACACGAAGCGATCCGGAACCGTCAGCGCGACGAAATCGGCTTTTATCGGTTTTTCCTTGCCATTCAGTTTCTCGGTCGCCACCGCAGTAAAACAGGCCCTGGCACCATGTTGCAGCATGCGCTCGACAATGGCTGCCAGCGTCAGACCTTCGTCAAGGATGTCATCGACGACAAGCAGCGTGCGTCCCTTGACCGGGATCCACGGAGCAGAACGCCAGGACAGTGCTCCACCGGCAGTATCCTGACCGTAGCGGGTAACGTGCAAATAGTCAAAATCAAGCGGGAAATTCAACTGCATCATCAGTTGACCGGCAAATGGCACACCGCCACTCATTACACACAGCAGCAAGGGGTTTGTGTCGCCAAGTTTCACTGTAATCTCAGCAGCAACACGGCCAACCGCCGCCGTGACCACCTCGGCCGGGTGAATCAGTTCCGCTCTGGCGAGAAGATCCTTCGCCGCTTGTATGTCGGTCATGCGCTTTCCAGATTAGCCAGATAGCTTGAAAAAGCAGCACCCACTTCCGGATGGCGCCGACCAAATTCAACGCTCGCCTGCAAGTAGCCCAGTTTGGAACCGCAGTCAAAGCGGGTTCCAGCATAGCGGTAGGCCAGAACCTGTTCTTCGATCAGTAGCGAGGCAATCCCGTCGGTAAGCTGAATTTCGCCGCCAGACCCCGGCGTGACCTTCTCCAGATGATGAAAAATACGCGGTGTCAGGATGTAACGACCGACCACCGCCAGCGTCGACGGCGAGTCTTCGGGCTTCGGTTTTTCGACAATTCGTTCAATACGTTCGAGTCGCTCGGCGACAGGACTTGATTTGACGATACCATAGCTACCGGTATCGGCCTTTGGCACGTCCATGGCACCGAGCACCGAACACCGGTAGTAATCGTAAATATCGGTCATCTGCTTCATGACAGGCGGATCGCCATCGAGCAGATCGTCGGCCAGCAGCACGGCAAAGGGCTCGTCGCCGATCACCGGTTTGGCACAGAGCACCGCGTGGCCGAGACCCAGGGCTTCCGACTGGCGAATGTAGATGCAGTTGATGTTCCTCGGCAGCAGGTTGTGCACAAACTCAAGCACATCGGCCTTGTTCTTCAGTGCCAGTTCGCTTTCGAGTTCATAGGCCTTGTCAAAATGGTCTTCAATCGCACGTTTGGTACGGCCGGTGACGAAAATCATGTCGGTAATTCCGGCTGCCACCGCCTCTTCCACCGCATACTGGATCAGTGGTTTGTCGACGACGGGCATCATCTCTTTCGGGCTGGCCTTGGTCGCCGGCAGGAAGCGCGTACCGAGACCAGCGACCGGAAAAACCGCTTTAGTGACTTTTTTCATGAAAAATTATTCCCTTGTAATGGCGCCAGAAGTGAACGTAATTGCGCCTCATCAATCACCGTCACGCCCAGTTCCCGGGCTTTTTCCAGCTTGGAACCCGCCTCTGCACCGGCGAGCACATAATCCGTCTTTCTTGAAACCGATCCACTGATCTTGCCGCCTGCCGCTTCGATCAATGCCCTGGCTTCCTCACGTGTCAGCGATGGCAGGCTTCCGGTGAGCACGAAAACCTTGCCCGCCAGGGTACCGTCCGAAGCCGGCGGCGCTTTGCTCTCACCCTCATCTTCATTCCAGACGACCCCAGCCGCCCGCAACTGCTCGACCACTTCGAGATTATGCGGCTCACAAGCGAACTGGCGCAAACACTGCGCCACCACCGGACCGACATCGCTGACCTGCATCAAATGTTCAACATCTGCCGTCAGAACCCGTTCAAGCCGCCCGAAGTGACGCGCCAGATCCTTGGCGGTTGCTTCACCGACGTTGCGAATACCCAGCGCGTAGATGAAACGTGCCAGCGTCGTCTGCTTGCTTTTCTCGATTGCGGCCAGCAGATTGTTTGCCGATTTCTCGGCCATGCGCTCTAGATTGACCAGCGCCAGCAGCCCCATTCTGTAAAGATCGGCAGGGGTACGCACGATACCATCATCGACCAGCTGCTCGACGAGCTTTTCACCCAGCCCTTCGATATCCATCGCCCGGCGTGATGCAAAGTGGATCAACGCCTGCTTGCGCTGGGCCGGACAATACAATCCTCCACTGCAGCGGGCCACCGCTTCATCGTCTGCGCGAACCACCTGCGATGCGCAGACCGGGCAGAATTCTGGCATGTTGAACTCGGGCGCCAGCAGCGGTCGCCTGTCGAGCAGTACCCGCACCACTTCCGGAATCACATCGCCGGCACGCCGTACGATGACCGTGTCACCGATACGGACATCCTTGCGCCGAACTTCATCTTCATTGTGCAGTGTGGCATTGGTCACCGTCACGCCGCCGACAAAAACAGGCGCCAGACGGGCTACCGGTGTCAGTGCTCCGGTTCGGCCAACCTGAATATCAATTCCCAGCACTTCGGTGCTGGCCTCCTCGGCGGGATACTTGTGCGCCACCGCCCAGCGCGGCTCGCGCGAGACAAATCCGAGTTGCTCCTGCAGCGTGCGCGAATTTACCTTGTATACAACGCCGTCGATGTCGAACGGCAGACTGGCACGCCGCTCACCCATGCGCTGGTGGAAATCGGCCAGGGCCTGCGGCCCGCTCAGGATGGCACGTTCTGCACAAACCGGCAGACCGAAGGCAGCTAGTGCATCGAGGAGGCCACTGTGCGTTTCCGGTACTTGCCAGCCCTGCACCTGACCGAGGCCATAGGCGAAAAATGAAAGCAGCCGGCTGGCGGCAATGCGCGAATCGAGCTGGCGAATGCCCCCGGCAGCGCCGTTGCGCGGGTTAACCAGCGTTTTTTCACCAGCGGCCAGTGCGCGTGCGTTGAAACGCTCGAAATCGGCTCGTTTCATGTAAATCTCGCCGCGCACCTCAAGCACGGCTGGCGGCTCCGACGTGTGCAGGCGCAGAGGAATCTGCCCGACCGTGCGCACGTTCGCGGTAACGTCCTCGCCCGTTTCACCGTCGCCACGCGTCGCTGCACGCACCAGCACGCCGGCCTCGTAGCGCAAGCTGATGGCCAAACCATCAAACTTGAGTTCAGCGTTGTATTCGATCGGCGGATCGCTCTGTTCCAGTTTCAGTTCGCGTCGCACCCGTGCATCGAAGGTCAAGGCGCCACTCGCTTCGGTGTCGGTCTCGGTGCGGATCGAAAGCATGGGAACGGCATGACGCACCGGAGCAAAGGCTTCCAGCGCCTTGCCGCCGACTCGTTGTGTCGGCGAATCGGCACTCGCCAGCTCAGGGTGCTCCGCCTCAAGCGCCTGCAATTCGCGAAACAGGTGATCGTAGTCGGCGTCGGCGATCAGTTGCGCATCGAGGACGTAATACTGATGATTGTGCTTTTCGATCTCGGCCCGCAGCTCAAGGGCGCGTTCACGGGCACTCATGCGCGATACGCCCTGACTCAGGAGAACAGGCGCTGCGTCAGCGGAGCGCCGGCCGGCAGACCTTGCGCGGCCATCATCGACTGATACTGTGCAAGCTGGCGACGAATCGGTTCCAGTGCGCCCTCAGAAAGCGCATGGTGGTTGTCATCAACCAGCGCGCCGCGCAGGACATCGGCAAAACGCCGTGCCAGATCGAGCATCTGGTTGAACACGCGCTCGCCGTGCGCAACGCGCGGGACGTCAAGCAGGAAGGTCAGGCCATGCGTACTCATGGTCTTCATCGATTCGGCGGAAAAACCGGGCGCTTCCGCATTGAGCAAGACAAAGAGCACATTGCCCTCGTCGTCACTTCGCACAAAACGCCCTTCGTCATCGATCACCATGCCGGCTGCCTCAGCCAGTGCGCGCAGCTTGGTACCGGGGAAAACCTGACCCTGGCTGATCACATTGATGCCGATCTGAATGTCGACACTGGCGCAGAAACCATCGAGCTTTGCAGCGCCGTCCAGCGCCGGCTGACGTGGAGGCAAATCGGCAATGGCCATCAGTTCAGCGGCCAGATCCTGCATGGCAATATGGAAAACCGAGAGATCGCTGTCATCCAGCGGCCCCCGGCGGTCAACCAGTTGCAAGCCGACCCGGATGTGGCGATATTCGCTCTCGCCGTCATCGATGATCGGTTCCCACTCGCGTGACAGCTCGTTGTAGCCGATCCAGTGAACGGGTTTGCGGATACGTACCAGGACTTCGCGCTGCGCTTCGAGGATCTGGTAGGCCGGAGCCGGCTCAACGGTTTCCAAAGTCGCGATGTAATCGATCAGCGGAGACAGCAAATGATGCGGCTCGGCAACATCCCTGGACTCCCTTGTCTGATCGCCAGGAATCGATAACCCCGTTGCAGAACCCGGCCCGGGTACAGGGCTCCGGGCAAGGTCAGGATCCGCTGAAGCTTCCAGGGACGACAGGGTCGGTTCCTGGCGCTCAAGTTCATTACGATTGATACGCTCGCTGGATGACGATGCCGTGTGTGCGGCATTCGAATCAATCTCAGGTGACGATAGCGCTCCCGGCGTCACACTCAGGTCTGGCTTACCGTCAGCATCCGGAGTGACCCTGGCATGGCCAGCGCCGGTTTCGCCGGCAACCGGCTGGTCAAGCAAAACGTCCGTGTGCCGGGCCTGCAAGAGCTGTTCTGCAAGCTTGCGGTGCCTGTATTCCTGCCATTTGTTATAGGCCACCACACCAACAATGGCAGCGCCACCGAGTCCAATCAAACCTAATTGCAGTTCGCTCATGTCATTTCCTAAACAATCTGCTCGCGCATGCGCAAAGCTTCATCCATATCCACTTCAACGATACGCGAAACACCGGATTCCTGCATCGTCACGCCAACGAGTTGTTGCGCCATCTCCATGGCGATCTTGTTGTGGCTGATGAACAGAAACTGCGTGTTGGCCGACATGCGACTCACCATCGCACAAAAACGTTCGGTATTGGTATCGTCCAGCGGCGCATCGACTTCGTCAAGCAGGCAGAACGGCGCCGGATTGAGCTGGAACATCGAAAAAACCAGCGCAATCGCAGTCAATGCCTTCTCGCCACCGGACAGCAGGTGAATCGTCGAATTCTTCTTGCCCGGCGGCTGAGCCAGCACCTGCAAGCCGGCATCGAGAATTTCCTCGCCGGTCATGATCAGCCGGGCCTCGCCACCGCCGAAGAGAATCGGAAAAAGTTCGCCAAAACTGAGGTTGACGGCATCGAAGGTCGTCTGCAGCAGCTCGCGCGTTTCCCGGTCAATCCGGCGAATGGCATTTTCCAGTGTTTCCATGGCCTGCGTCAGATCTTCCGACTGCGCGTCGAGGTAGGCTTTGCGCTCACGCGCCGCTTCCAGCTCTTCGAGAGCCGCCAGATTAACCGCGCCGAGCGCTTCGATCGAGCGTTGCAGCGCGCTGATTGCACTCTGCAGCGTCGTCGCACGGGAACCGGGCAACTCACCGGCCAAGCTTTGCTCATCGGCCTGAGCTTCGAGCAATTGAGCAGCAAGCTGGTCGAAACTGAGGCGCACCGCCTGTTCCTTCAGCCTGAGTTCGCCGATCCGTTCGCGCAGGGGTTCAAGACCATGCTCGATCTTCATGCGCTGCTCTTCCAGCGTGCGCAGAGCGGCCGTCGCCGCTTCCAGCCCGTCGCGCACCAGCGCCAGCCTCTGTTCGCGTGAAACCCGCTGCTCAAGCGCCTCCTGCAGCTTCGGTTCAAGATCCTCGGCCTGCAGAGCCTCGGCGCTTTCAGTACAGCGCGCCAGTTCGTCAACGATGCGCTCAATCTGCTGGCGTGCCAGTTCCTGGCTACGCTTGATTTCCTCGATCTTGTTGCGGCATTCGCGTTGCGAAAACTGCGCTTCATGCAGTTCGCGTTCGACGCCATTAACCTGCTCACGTTCGTCACGCAAGGCCCGTTCAGCCTGTTCGAAGCTTGCCCTGGCGGCATCCATGACCCGCTGCAACTGGACAATCTGCTCGCGTTGCGCCTCGATGGCCTGCTCGGCAACGGACAAACGCTCGTTTTCGCCCTTTTCCTCGGCAGCCATTTCGGCCAGGCTGGCGACAATCTGCGCCTGCCGCTCGCCAAAGCGTTCCAGAGCCTGCGCCAGCTTGAGGGTTTCAACCTGAATGGCGTGTGCCTGCTCCTGCAGATCGTCGAGTTCCTTTCGTGATTCCTGCAAGGCGTTCTGGGCATCGACCATGCGCGCTTCAATTTCAGCGAGTCGCCCCTGCTCCTGCTCTACCCGCGCCTCACGCTGCATGATCAGACCGCCCAGTTGGTCAATCTCGCGCTGCCTTTCGAGCAGACCATGTTCTGCCGCGTCAGGCGCAAACAGCGTGACGCTCTGCCGTCTGACGATATCGCCACCCGGCGTCACACAGCAGGCGGTGCCAGACAGGCTCGCGCGACGCGCCAGGGCTGACGCCAGATCAGGTGCGGTAAAAACCTCGCCGAGCCAGTCGGCAAGAATCGCGGCCAGTTGTTGCTCTTCGCAACGAAGCCGCGCCAGAAGGCAGTCAACAGCGAAACCCGCCGTTGCGCCCTCGACCGGCAACAACAAGGTCAATTTGCTGCCCGGTCGATCCCTGCTCCACGCCGGGTCGGCGTGCTCGGCCGTCAACGCACTGATCCGCTCGCGCAGAACGGCCTCGACAGCATCCTCCCAGCCGGCCTCGACATGCAGCGATTTCCACAAGGGCTGGCGATTATCCAGCCGATGCCGATGCAGCCAGTCGGCCAGCTTGCCGTCACCCTGCACACGTTTCTGCAACTGCTCGAGTGCAGCACGCCGGGCGTGCGCTTCGGCACGCTCTTTCTGCACCTGCTGCACTTCGATCAGCACCTCACGCCGCTGCTGTTCCAGTTGCGGCAACCCCTGCTGCTGGCTGACCAATGCCTGCTGCGCGTCGACGATCCGCTGGCGCAATTCGGCCAGTGCGTCCTGCTTGAATTCGAACTCGGCAGCGTCGGGCACCGGCAGTGCCTGGCGTTCCTGCGCCAGTCGATCACGACGTCCGGCGAGAATCTGCAGCGAGCGCTGGGCATGGCCGCGATTGGCCTGCTCAAGCTGCAAGCGCTGGTCAGCCTGAGCCATCGCCGAAAGATGTCGATTGACTTCGTCCCGAGCTCTGGCGTGTGCTTCCTCGGCCACTGGCAGACCTTCTTGCCGCTCAGCCAGACGAATTTGGCCCTGTTCAACGCGCTCATCGCTGAGCGCCGACAAGGCCAGCCAGCGGGCGTGCTCTGCCTCCAGTTGCTGCAACTGGGACTGCCAGTGCACCTGGTCATCGCGCAATTGGGCCAGACGCGACTCATACTCGTGCTGCGATTCACGGCGGTGACGGATTTCGGCTTCCAGCCGAGCCACCTCGGCATTGGCCGTAAATAGTTCGCCTTGCGCAGCATGTACCCCATCACTGGCGGCAAAATGGTTTTCGCGCGCTTCTTCAAGTCGGGCTTCCGTTTCACGCAGGGCGGCGTTCTGCGCCTCAAGTTCGGTGCCCGCCCGTTCGACTTCACGCGCCAGTCGTTCGCTTTCGACCTGCGCCTCGTTGCGCCGCAACAGCCACAGCAATTGCTGCTTGCGTGTCAGTTCAGCGCTGAAGTCACGATACTGCCGGGCTACGGCAGCCTGCCCTTCCAGGCGTTCCATCTGTGCGCCAAGCTCCAGCCGGATATCCTCTACGCGCGTCAGGTTCTCGCGTGTATCGGCGATACGGTTCTCGGTTTCCTTGCGCCGTTCCTTGTATTTGGTAACGCCAGCGGCTTCTTCGAGAAAAACCCGCAGCTCGTCGGGCCTGGCCTCGATGATGCGGGAAATCGTCCCCTGCCCGATGATGGCGTAAGCCCGTGGGCCGAGGCCGGTTCCGAGAAACAGGTCGGTAATGTCCTTGCGCCGAACGTGCAGGTTGTTGATGTAATACTCGGACTGCCCGCTGCGTGTCAGCAGTCGCTTGACCGACAATTCGGCATATTGCGACCACTGGCCGGCGATACGCCCGAGTGAATTGTCGAAAACCAGCTCGACCGCTGCCCGCGACACCGCCTTGCGCGTTCCGGAACCATTGAAAATCACATCCTGCATCGACTCGCCGCGCAATTCCGAGGCTTTCGATTCGCCCAGCACCCAGCGCACGGCATCAATCACGTTTGATTTGCCGCAACCGTTGGGGCCGACCACACCGACCAGTTGCCCGGGCAGGGCAATGGTCGTCGGATCGACGAAAGACTTGAATCCGGCAAGTTTGAGTTTGGTCAGGCGCATGAAATGGTAAGCAGCCTAGCAGTCAGTCAACATGAAAAGCCACCAAGTTAACCAGGATGCACAAAGTCAAGGACTTGTTTTCCTGGTGGAAGCGGGTGTACCTGGTGGCTTGCTGCTTGAGTTTTTATCCTTGTTTTTCAACATGACGGCCTGCTAGGGGGTTGCGCGGATAAGGGTTCCTGAAAGAAGCGTATGACGCCGCACTGGCTCAATTGGGCGCCTATAATAGCATTTTGCCAGCCAGAATCGTTTGCACCCGGACCCATCATGACCACCCAGCCCGCCAGAACCCTTGAAACCTTCCCCAATCCGGCACCGCAGCGCGACTTCCATATTCACATGGAGATTCCCGAGTTCACCTGCCTGTGCCCGAAAACCGGTCAGCCGGACTTCGCCACACTGATTCTCGACTACATCCCGGAAAAATCGTGCGTCGAACTCAAAAGCCTCAAACTTTACATCTGGTCCTTTCGCGCCGAGGGCTGCTTCCATGAAGCGGTGACCAACCGTATCCTCGACGATCTGGTCAGCGCCACCCGACCCCGCTTCATGCGCCTGACGGCCCGTTTTTACGTGCGCGGCGGCATTTTCACCAACGTCGTTGCCGAATACCGCAAAAAGGGCTGGAAACCATCCCCCCGAGTCGAACTGGCCGAATTCGCCACTCAATCCAATTGCCGAGGCTGAACAATGACTTCCGAGAAATCACTGCAAGCCCAACTCGCAGACCATCAGCTTGACCGTCTGGAAACCCTGCTTGACGACCCTGAAATGCCGGACGCCATGCGCCTCGACGAGATTCAGGGTTATCTGTGCGCCGCCCTCTCCGGCCCGCAGCCGATGCCCGAAGAAGACTGGCTGGCCGATACGCTGGGCAATGAAGAAGCGCTGGCCAGCGAAACCGGTCGTGAAGCCGCCGGTCTGCTGCGCACCTTCGCCAGCGCTCTGGAAGCCGAACTGGCCGCAGGCGAGCCTCCTGTCCTCCTGCTTTACCCCAGGGACGACGATGAGAATGGCCCGAGTGACTATGTCCCCTGGTGCCAGGCCTATCTGGCCGGCGTCGATGCCGCCGAAGACGACTGGTTCGAATTCCTTGGCGAAGTGGAAGGGGAAGCAGAAAGTGAAGAAATTCACGAAGAGATCGGCTTCCTCGACGAACGTCTCTTTCCCTTGATGGTACTCACCGGCGAAGCCGAAGCAGCCGCCCTAGAACACGGCGAGGAATGGCCGCAAGGCGAAGAACGCGCACAGATCGAAAACGAGTGCGAAGAAGAACTGGCACAGGCCGTTACCGACATTTACCGCTTCTGGCTAGCCAGGCGCGGCATACAGACCATCCACCGCGAACAACCCAAGATCGGTCGCAACGATCCCTGCCCCTGCGGCAGCGGCAAGAAGTTCAAGAAGTGCTGCGGGGTTGATTAGACAAAAACCCGAGTCGCCAAGCGTACGAATGTCGTTCAACGATTGCCAGAAATTTGCTTTCCGCATCTACTGGCTTGATCACATTGAATGCTGTTGTAGTAGCGTCTATAGTGGGTATAAGACGTTCACAAGGAGTACATCATGACCTTTCTTGATTCCCCGATTGGCCGCTGTGAGGCCGAACACACGATGGTGCTGACCGATCAGACACAGCGGGAGTGCGCACTGGAGCATGGCTGTCCACCGGGACGCAATTGCCCTCTGGACGGCTGTTTCGCCAGAGTTTCAGGTTTGAGTGAAGCGACGCATGTTCCTGAAAGGACTGCGAACAGATAGTGTGTTTAAAAATGCCTGGAGCAACGCCGGGTCTGGGTTGCTCCGAGGGCATGACTTGATGCTCAATCCTCAATATCGGCCTTGGTCAGTTTGACAAATGGCCTTATCATGATGCCCTTCGGAACGCGTTCTGCGGCTTCCCGAATGTAGCATCCGGTTTCTTCCGACTTCTGATGCACAGTGCTGGTGGTCAGTCGATTGATCATTTCGACGCAGTGACTACCGAGTCCAGGTTGAGCCGGAGCGTCGTTCCAGTATGTCATTGAGTGGAGAGCGTCATGAGCAGAAACGGTTCTGTGGGCAAGAAGTCTTCCGATATAGACCTGACGGGCGTCAGGACCTATGAGGGTTTGATGTCGACGCTGCAAAAACGCGTTGACCCCTTTGGCGTGACGACTTCAATACTCAATGCGCAAGTGGCGTGGATGATGCATCCGCAGGAATTGTCGCGCGAGATCAGCGGGATGTCCGGCGATGTGCTGGCCTTGCAGACGCACGTCATGCGCCGTGCCTTCGGCTTGCCGAGTGAGGACGTGATCACACCGCACGCTGATGATGCGCGCTTTGCCGATCCGGTGTGGAGCGAAACGCCGACCTGGGACATCATCAAGGAGTCGTATCTGGCGTTCACCCGCCGGCTTGAGGACATGCTCTTCGAAACGCCCGGCCTTTCCCACAAGGAGCGCAGGCGGGCGGCTTTCTGGGTAAGAAAGTGGCTCAATGCCATGGCCCCGACCAATTTCTTTTTTACCAACCCGATCGCCATGCGCAAGTGCGTCGAGACCAATGGCGATAGCCTTAAGCAGGGCTTCAAGCACCTGCTGCGTGATTTCGAAGATAAAAACATCCGCATGGTCGAAGCCGATGCCTTCACGGTGGGCAAGGATCTCGGTACAACGCCGGGACGAGTTGTTTTCCGCAACCGCCTGGTCGAGTTGATCCACTACACGCCGACCACCGCCCAGGTGCACAAAACACCGATCGTCATCATCATGCCGTGGATCAACAAGTTCTACATCCTTGATTTGACACCCAGCAAGAGCATGGTCAAATACCTCACCGACCAGGGCTACAGCGTATTCATCACCAGCTGGAAAAACCCGGGCGCCGACATGGCCGACGTCGGTTTTGATGATTATCTGCTTGAGGGTGTCGATCAGGTGGTCAATACCGTGTGTACGTTGTGCTCGGTGCCGCAGGTGCATCTGACCGGCTACTGCATTGGCGGTACGCTGGTGGCAACCTACATGGCGTGGGCCAATCGCCACTATGGCCAGAAAAAAATACCGGTAGCGCACTGGACCTTGTTCACCACGCTGACCGACTTTTCCAGGCCGGGCGACATTGAAGTGTTCATCGACGAGGGCGCAATCCGTGCGCTTGAAGAGAAGATGGCGGAAGTCGGCTATCTCGACGGTAACGACATGGCCGCGAGCTTTCGTCTGTTGCGCTCGAACAGTCTGGTCTGGCACTACTTCGAGAAAAGTTACCTGCTTGGCGAACCGCTGCCGGCTTTTAACGTGCTGTTCTGGAATATGGACACGACGCGCATGCCGGCGGCGATGCACTCGTTCTATCTGCGCGAGATGTACCTGCACAACAACCTGATGAAGCGCGATGCGCTGACCATCGCCGGCGAACCGATCGACCTCGACCGTATCACCCAGCCGCTCTATGCCGTGAGTGCCGAAGACGATCACATCGTCCCCTGGCAACAGTCCTACCGTATTCACAAATACGTCAACGTCAAGGCGCCGGTACGTTTTGTTCTTTCGACTTCCGGCCATATTCTTGGCATCGTCAATCCGGTTGTCAATCCACCGAAGCGCAGTTTCTGGGTGGCCGAACCCGCGCGTAACGAGCATTTCGAACACTGGTTCGCGCGCGCCGAAAAGAAGCCGGGATCGTGGTGGGAGGACTGGCTGGCCTGGCTTTCGCCGCAGTGCGGGCCAATGGTGGCGCCGCCCGATCTGAAGGCGGCAAACTGTCCTGATCTTGGCCCGGCTCCAGGCACTTACGTCTTCGAGAAGTAGTTCATTCAGCAAATCCCACTACTGTTATCGGAGAGTTGGTCGGAGCGCAATTGATTGCTTCTACCGACCTTTGCCTGGATTGCCATGGAACGTTTCCGGAACTCTTGAGAAAAAGGTCAGATGTCATGAGTTTCCGGCTTGAGCCGAAAATCATCAAGGTTCCATAGCGCAACAAGCGAACTGATTTTCCGATCAAGCAGGCCTGACATGGGCAGTCCGGTTATCAACAGTAAGGAATACCATGACATCGTCCACTTCCTGGTTCTACTGGGCTCTTCTGTCGGCTGTTTTCGCAGCGCTCACGGCAATTTTTGCCAAGATCGGGATTCAAGGCGTCGATTCGGACCTGGCCACGCTGGTGCGAACCGCAATCGTCATGATCGTTCTCTCGGCATTCGTCGTGCTGGCCGGCAAATGGAGCAATCCGTTTACGCTACCTTCCAGGACATGGCTCTTTCTCACCCTCTCTGGCCTGGCCACTGGCGCTTCATGGGTTTGCTACTTCCGCGCCCTGCAGCTCGGCGATGCGTCAAAGGTCGCGCCCGTCGACAAGCTGAGCCTGGTTCTCGTTGTCGTCTTTGCGTTCACCTTCCTGGGCGAACGTCCATCGTTACGCGAATGGACCGGCATTGCCATGGTCGCTGCCGGCGTCCTGGTTCTCTCCTTCAAGCGCTGAGGCCAGATACTCTTCCTGAAGCATTAACAGCGGGTGCTTGGAATTCACTGGCGCTCGTCTGACGGAGCCTGACGATTGCGCTGAGTGGCCATTATTTCCCCTGAGTAGCGGCAGTTATTGCCGCTTCGCCGGCAAACGCGGCTTCAGAATCCAGCCTTGACCCCCCGGACCAGCCCGAAAAGCTCCGCTTGACTGATCCAGCCTCAGCATATGCAACTGGCCTGTATATTGCTTGCAATTGCCTGATTCAAAGCGAACGGCGCCGGAATTTCCGGCCATACGATCAAACGGCAGGAGACGACATGTCACCCTTCACCATTGCAAGCACTTTATTCAGCCTGGCTAAATCGATCGGGATTGGCAGTAGCAGCCAATCGAACAACACTGAGACGGTGCGCTCCGGTGCACGGGCAAGCGAAGATTTTTCGTCGTCACTGGAGCTACGCATGGCCGCACTCCAGGCGCAGTCGGTCAACTCGCTGCTCGGCTCGGTGTTCACCGGGGGCAAGACTTCCTCCAGCCTGGATTTCCTGACCGGTGCAAACAAAACAGCATCCGGCACGAGCGACCCGCTTTCGCTGCTCGGCCTCTCGACAAGTGTGCGGGGACTCTCCCCGGGCGGGCGCAATCTGTCGCTGTTCGATCCAGAATCTGCCTACCGCATGATGAGCGTGATCAACAACAGGGATGTCACCTATAAAGCCCAGTTTTCAGAACTGAGCACGATGAAAACCAATGTGAGCATCATGCAACAGGCCGGCCAGTCCCTGGGCAAGGTCAGCGCGTCGATGGACAACGAGGCGATCAGGACCGAGCTGCAGGCGTTTGCCGGGAAGTACAACGAGTGGATCAAACGCTTTGACAGCACCGTGAAAAACGATGGCCTGCTGGCCGGAACGCAGGCCGCAGAAATCTCGCTCTACGAACTCGAGCAGAGCGTCGAAAATAGCTTCAACGGGGCAAGGAACGGATTTCATGGCCTGCGCGACCTTGGCTTGAGCATCGACCAGACAACCAACCTCGCCTCGCTCGATACGAGCAGGCTGGATGCCGCGCTGGCGACCAACAGGGGGGGCGCGATCAGCACCATTCAGGAGTTCAGCGCCAACTTTGCCAAATCGGCCGAATTGCTCAATTCCACCAACAATTTCATCCCCAACCGGCTGGCCAATCTGGATCGGGTCATCGATTACATTAGCGACAACAAACCCGCACTCCAGGCCGAATTCGGGCTGGGCGACCCGGCCAGACCGTCCACACCGATCGCCAAGGCACTTGCCGCCTACAACAAGATCTTCATGATCTGATAGCGCCACCCTGGTGCGCTGACACCTGGCCAGCCCTTGATCCTGCCATGGCCACAGCGCAACATCGGGAATCTGCGAAATCACCCGCAGTCACCCGCAATCACCCTACGGCAACAGAAATTATTATGTTGCAGCGCAGCAGTTTATGATCCAATATATAACACAAGGGAGCGCCCTGATTATTCGGCATTCATGAATACGGGGCAAAGCGCAGGCATCGCCGGCACGGTGTGGCCTGCGTGTGCAGCCGTCTGTTGCTTATCGGGATTGCTGCCGCAAGGTTTCCGACTGAGATAACCCTCCGCACTACCATCGACCTCGATGGCGCGAGAAAACGAGTGGTTGCAGTAGTCCTTTTCGGAGCTTGATCATGCGTATTGAAACTCAACAACAATTTCTTGAAAGCCGGACTTTCGACGAGATCAACGTCGGCGACAGTTCGGTCCTGGTTCGCTCGCTGCGTGCCGAAGACATCAAACTCTTCGCCATCATGTCCGGCGACATGAATCCGGCGATCGGCGATCAGGAATTCGCCAACAGCGGCATGTTCAGGGAAGTCATCGCCCACGGCATGTGGAGCGCGTCGCTGATCACCACCGTGCTGGGAACGCAGTTCCCCGGGCCGGGAACCATCCTGATCGATCAGGCGCTGCATTTTACGCGACCGGTGCGACTCGGCGACACGATTACCGTAACGGTAACGGTCAAGCAGATGTTCGCCCACAATCAGCACATCGTTTGCGACTGCTCGTGCATCAACCAGGACGGCATGCAGGTGGTGCTCGGCACCGCTGAAGTACTGGCCCCGACCGAGAAGCTGAGAACCAAGCGCGTCGAGCTGCCGGATATCACCATTTCGGACAAGTATGCTCGACTGCAACACCTGGTCGCCCGGGCCAATGGATTGGCACCCATCGACATGGCGGTGGTGCACCCTTGCGATCTGGAGTCGCTCAAAGGTGCGCTGATGGCGGCTGAAGCCGGGCTGATCGACCCGATCCTGATCGGGCCGGAGGCAAAGATTCGTGCCGTCGCCAGCGATAACGGACTCGATCTGAAACAGCACCGTATCGTCAACGTCAAGCATAGCCACGATTCAGCGGCGATGGCCGTGACCCTGATCCGCAACGGTGACGCCGAAGCGCTGATGAAAGGCAGCCTGCATACCGACGAGTTGATGGCCGAAGTGGTTTCGCGCGCGGCCGGCCTGCGCACCGCGCGCCGCATCAGCCACGTTTTTCTGATGGACGTGCCGACCTACCCGCGCCCGATCCTGATCACCGACGCGGCAATCAACATTGCTCCGACGCTCGAGGACAAGGTCGACATCATCCAGAACGCCATCGATCTGGCGCACATCATCGGCATCCCGGAGCCGAAGGTGGCCATCCTCTCGGCGGTTGAAACCGTGAATTCCAAGATCCAGTCCACGCTCGACGCCGCCGCGCTGTGCAAAATGGCCGATCGCGGCCAGATCAAGGGCGGCCTGCTCGACGGCCCGCTGGCCTTTGACAACGCCGTGTCAATCGAAGCCGCCAAAACCAAGGGCATCAACTCGGTGGTGGCCGGTCGTGCCGAGATTCTCGTTGTTCCCGATCTCGAATCCGGCAACATGGTGGCCAAGCAACTGGAGTATCTGGCCAACGCACTGACCGCCGGCATCGTTCTCGGCGCCAGGGTGCCGATCGTCCTGACCAGCCGCGCCGACAGCGCCGAAACGCGCATCGCCTCCTGCGTAATCGCCACGCTGATTGCGCACGCCAACCGTAACAATCAGGCGAGCCCGGAATGAAACAGGGTATCCTCACCATCAATGCCGGCTCGTCGTCGATCAAGTTTGCGCTGTTCGAGCTGAATGGCGGACTGGCGCGTCATCCCTCACTGTCCGGGCAGATCGACGGACTCGGCGCCGAGGCCAGGCTGGTCGCCACCCATGGCAGCGGCCAGGCGTTTCCGGAAGTCGGATTGAAACCGGGCGTCCAGCACCAGGAGGCCTTCGACGAACTGTTGCGCTGGCTCGGCGGACACAACGAGGACGACTGGAAAATCAGCGCGGTCGGCCACCGTGTGGTGCATGGCGGTGAACTGTATTCGCAGCCGATGGTGCTGACGCCGGAGGTGCTCGCCGAACTGGAACAGTTCATCGTACTGGCTCCCCTGCACCAGCCGCATAACCTGGCCGGCATCCGCGCTCTTTCGGCACGTCTGCCGCAGATACCGCAGATCGGCTGTTTCGATACCGCTTTCCATCGCACACAGCCGCACATTGCCCAGCTCTTTGCCCTCCCCAGGGCGCTCAGCGCCGAGGGCGTCAAACGCTATGGTTTCCATGGCCTGTCCTACGAGTACATTGCACGCGTACTGCCCGAGCACTCGGACAAGGCCAGCGGCCGCGTCATTGTTGCCCACCTCGGCAACGGCGCCAGCATGTGTGCCATGGTCAACCGGCGCAGCCAGGCCACGTCGATGGGCTTCACCGCCATCGACGGCCTGGTGATGGGTACCCGGAGCGGTGCGCTCGACCCCGGCGTGATCCTCTACCTGCTGGAGAACAAGGGACTCGGCGTCAAGCAGCTGACCAGGCTGCTGTACAAGGAATCCGGCCTGCTCGGCGTTTCCGGCCTCAGCCAGGATATGCGTACGCTACTGGCCAGCAGCGACCCGGCGGCCGCCGAAGCCGTCGAGCTCTTCTGCTACCGCGCCGTGACCCAGATCGGCTCGCTGGCCGCCGCCATCGGCGGTATCGACGCTCTGGTCTTTACCGGTGGCATCGGCGAGCACGCGGCGGAAATCCGCCGCCGCATTGTCGACGGCTGTCGCTGGCTCGGAGTCGAACTTGATCCCGAAGCGAATAGCGGCCAGCGCATTCATATCGGCACGTCGACCAGCCGTGTTGACGTGCTGGTCATCCCTACCGACGAGGAATGGATGATCGCTGACCACACTCAAGCGCTGCTCCGGCAGTAAATCAGAAAGCACACTGAACAAGGCGCAGGGGTGTCAAAACGCCGTTTCGCTTGATTTCGGCTGCTCGCCTCGCGCCGCACAGCCTGTTTTGTGCGGCGCAGCAAAAGCCGGCCCGATTCCCTGAAAACCGCTGATTCCACTGTCTTTGCTGGCTGCTGCACACAATAAAAAACAACTACATTTAGTGATTTTCCTGTGAGTGGACACTATATGTAGTATTTTTTACTTGATTCTCGGCAAAAACCTCGGCATGATTAGCCTGCTCCTCGTCGCACAAAGTCACTGCCCTTTCATCATGTCGATCAGGCGCGCCGTCCACACCGCAACTTGCAGCCACAAAAAAGAGAGGAAAAACATGAGCCAGAATGCACAGCAACTGTCATTGACCGCACTCGCTGAAACGCCGGATACCGCTCCACTCGCCGATCAGGAAATCTCCGCCGAAGTCCTCATCGAAAAATATGCCAAAGGCAATGAAAGCAGTGTCCATGACGTGCGCCGCCGCGTGGCGCGTGCCCTGGCCGCCACTGAGGAAGAGAAACACCGCGCGCGCTGGGAAGAGCGTTTCCTGTGGGCGCAGGAAAACGGCTTCGTTCCCGCCGGCCGCATCAACTCGGCCGCCGGTACACCGCTGGCGGCCACGCTGATCAACTGCTTCGTGCAACCGGTGGGCGACTCCATCGTCGAAATCGTCGACGGCAAACCCGGAATCTACAACGCGCTCGTCGAAGCCGCTGAAACCATGCGCCGCGGTGGTGGCGTCGGCTATGATTTCTCCTCGATCCGCCCGCAGGGGGCACAGGTCAAGGGTACGCAGTCGCGCGCGTCAGGCCCGGTCTCCTACATGCGCGTTTTTGACCGCTCGTGTGAAACCGTAGAATCCGCCGGCGCCCGCCGAGGCGCACAGATGGGCGTAATGCGCTGCGATCATCCGGACATCGAAGTATTCATCCACGCCAAGGACAAAGGCGACCTCTCCAACTTCAACATTTCGATCGGCGTCACCGACCCCTTCATGCAGTCGGTCGAAGCCGATGCCGAGGTTGAACTCGTGCATCGCGCCGAACCCAATGCCGACATGAAATCAGCCGGTGCCTATCAGCGCGAAGACGGCATCTGGGTTTACCGCAAGGTTCGCGCCCGCGACCTGTGGGATCAGGTGATGAGGTCCACCTACGATCATGCCGAACCGGGAATACTCTTCCTTGACCGCATGAACAAGGACAACAACCTCTACTACTGCGAAGTCATCGAGGCCACCAACCCCTGCGCCGAACAACCGCTGCCGCCCTATGGCTGCTGCTGCCTGGGCTCGATCAACCTGACCCTGTTCGTCAGGCACGCCTTTACCGATCACGCCGAGTTTGACTTTGCCGCCTTCGGCGAAGTGGTCAAGGTGTCCACCCGCATGCTCGACAATGTGCTCGACGTGACGGCCTGGCCGCTCGAGCGCCAGCGCGAGGAAGCCGCCAACAAGCGGCGGGTCGGTCTCGGTTATACCGGCCTCGGAGATGCCCTGTGCATGCTCTGCCTGCGCTATGATCGCCCGGAAGCCACCACCATGGGCGCCCGCATCTCCGAGCACATGCGCAACACCGCCTATCTCGCCTCGGTCGAACTGGCCAGGGAACGCGGCGCCTTTCCGCTGTTCAATGCCGAACTGTATCTCTCCGGCGGCAACTTCGCCTCGCGTCTGCCGGCCGAGATCAAGGCCGAAATCCGCAAGCATGGCCTGCGCAATTCACACCTGCTTTCGATCGCGCCCACCGGCACCATCTCGCTGGCCTTTGCCGACAATGCCAGCAACGGCATCGAACCGCCCTTCTCCTGGACCTACAACCGCAAGAAGCGCATGCAGGACGGCACGCTCAAGGAATACGCCGTCGAAGACTACGCCTGGCGTCTCTACAAGCACCTGGGCGGCGATGTCGAGAAGCTGCCCGACTACTTCGTCACCGCGCTCGAAATCTCTGCGCAGGCACACAAGGACATGGTTGCCGCTGTCGCACCCTATATTGACACCTCGATCTCGAAGACCGTCAACGTTCCGGCCGATTACCCCTACGAGGATTTTCAGGATCTCTACATGAGCGCCTGGAAATCCGGACTCAAGGGCCTGGCGACCTACCGCCCGAACAGCGTGCTGGGCTCGGTACTCTCGGTCGAAACAAGCAAACCGGCTGACGACAGGAAGCAGCCGCAGGACTTTATCGGCGGCGACGCCAACCGCCGCCTGTCGATCAAGAACCTCCCGGCACCGGTGCTCTCCAGCCTGCGCTGGCCGGGTCGCCCGGACCTGCCGGAAGGCAATATGGCATGGACCTACATGATCGAGCACGAACTCGGCAAGTTCGCGCTGTTTATCGGCCACGTCGAACAGGAAGGCCGCTCATGGCCGTTTGAAGCCTGGGTCAACGGCCCGGCACAACCACGCGGACTCGGTGCCGTAGCCAAAACCCTGTCGATGGACATGCGCGCCGACGACCACGGCTGGCTGGCGCTCAAGCTCGAATCACTGGCCAGGACACCGAATGGCGAGGGCTTCGACATGGCTTTCCCGCCGCATGGCGAGCGCCAGCGCATGCCATCTGTCGTCTCCGCCATGGCGCGTCTGATCCAGTACCGCGTTGAACAGCTCGGCGCCTTCAAGAAAGAAGGCCCGACGCCGGTGCTTGATGCCCTGTTCAGCCTGAAAGAGCCGAAGACCGGGACCGACGGCACGCTGTCCTGGACGGTCGATATCTTCAACCCGGCGACCGACGAAGACTTCGTTCTCGGCCTCAAGGAAATCACCCTGCCCGACGGCGTAACCCGACCCTACTCGGTGTGGTTGTCCGGCAACTATCCGCGTGCGCTCGACGGCCTGACCAAGCTGCTCTCGCTCGACATGCGCGTCCTCGATCCGGCCTGGATCGGCATGAAGCTCAGGAAATTGCTCGACTACCCCGAGCCACTCGGCGACTTCATGGCCTTCATCCCCGGCACCCGTCGTCAGACCAACTACCCGTCGACGGTCGCCTACATGGCACAACTGATCATCCACCGCTACGCAATGCTCGGCATCCTTGATGAAAAGGGCATACCGCTGCAACAGATGGGTATTCTCGAAGTCCCGGCCGGCAGCACGGCGGCCAAGCCGACGGCCGGCAAACTGTGCAGCGAATGCGGCAACCACACGATGATCCGCAAGGACGGTTGCGATTTCTGTACCGCCTGCGGCGCCGTCGGCACCTGCGGCTAGCTCGCATTAGCCCGTAGCCAGAATCCCCGGGGTCTGTACTGTCCTGGGGATTCTATTTTTCTGGAAACCGCTTCAGAACAGGTGTCTGGAGACCAGGGAATGGCGGCCCTCCGGTCTCCAGCCGGCTTTACTCGCCACGCACCAGCAACAGCGAAGTTTCTGCCTTGCGCACCAGTCGCTCGGCGACGCTGCCGACAAAGAAGCGTTCCATTCCCCGCCGACCGTGCGTGCCAATGACGATCAGGTCGGCCTTCCACTCTTCCGCCGCGTCAGCGAGCATGTCGGAAACGTGTTTCACTTCCGATTCGATCAGTCGGGTTTCAACCTCGACCCCCGCTGCACGCGCCGTATCGGCAGCCTTGCCCAGGAAACCCGATGCGCCGAGGCGCAACTTGTACTCGGCCTTGCCCACACTGTTCGGCAGCATCATTTCCATTTGGCGACTGGCAAAAATCGTCTCATCGATGGCATGGCAAACAATCAGTTGCGCCGTACTGGCTTTGGCCAGTTCAATCGCGGTATCCAGTACACGGTTGGTCATGAAGCTTTCGTCGACGGCCACCAAGATTCGCTTGTACATTTATTGCTCCATTTATTGCGGAAGAAACTACTTAAATCTGAGCGGAAAACTGCCGCCTCCCGTGTCACCTGCTACGGATACCGCCACAAGGTCTTGATTCAGGCTCCTCAGTTCGATATTACCCGAAATATCGTACGTCAGCCTTTGGCACAGCACACCAGGAGGCCTCGCAGAACAGCCCGAATATAAGAACGAGTTAGCTCAATTTATCATCCAAAGCCTTCATTTGCGTTTAATCGACAATCCCGCCAAGTCTGAGCCCTGGCAAATCAACCCGTACTCAAAGAAAAAAGTCAAATCATATAAGTTCTTTATGCTGTAACCGTTTGCATTGGATATAATCACAAGGCATTCCGCAGTTTAACCAATAAAGGAGACAAGAAATGGAAAGACGTTCATTTTTGAAAAAAGCAGGGGTGGGTATTGCGGCCGGTGCCGTAGCCATGCCGGCAATCGCCCAGAATGCCCCGACCATCAAGTGGCGTCTGGCCTCCAGCTTCCCGAAGAGTCTTGATACCATCTACGGCGGTGCCGAACACATGGCCAAGCGCGTTTCGGAAGCGACCGGCGGCAAGTTCCAGATCCAGGTCTTTGCTGCGGGCGAAATTGTTCCCGGCCCCGGCGTGCTCGATGCCGTCAAGGACAACACCGTTGAAATGGGACACACCGTCTCGTATTATTTTTACGGCAAGGATCCGACCTACGCCTTCGATTGTGCCATTCCTTTCGGCATGACCAACCGTCAGATGGACGCCTGGTTCCGCTATGGCAATGGCACCAAGCTGATGGGCGAATTTTTTGCCAAAGTCAATATCATCCCGATTCCCTGTGGCAACACCGGCACGCAAATGGGCGGCTGGTACCGCAAGGAGATCAAGACCGTCGCCGATTTGAAAGGACTGAAAATTCGTATCGGCGGCTTCGCTGGCGCGGTTCTCTCCAAGCTGGGCGCCGTTCCGCAGCAGATCCCCGGCGGCGACATTTACCCGGCGCTGGAAAAAGGCACGATCGACGCCGCCGAGTGGGTTGGTCCATACGATGACCAGAAGCTCGGTTTCAACAAGGTGGCCAAGTATTACTACTACCCCGGCTGGTGGGAAGGCGGTCCGCAGGTGTCGGCCTACGTCAACGCCAAGAAGTTCGCCGAATTGCCGAAGGAGTACCAGACCATCCTGCAACTCGCCTGTGCCGATGCCCACGTCGACATGATGTCGAAATACGATGCCAGAAATCCGACGGCGCTCAAGCAACTGGTGGGTTCCGGTACGATACTCAAGCAATTCCCGAAGGAAATCATGGACGCCTCCTACAAGGCGGCGATGGAAGTCTATGCCGAAACCTCGGCGACCAACGCCGAGTTCAAGAAAGTCTATGACGACTACAAGAAGTTCATGGACGATCAGAATCTGTGGCACCGGGTTGCCGAAGGCTCGTACGCGAACTTCATGTATAGCAAGCGATAAGCGGCCTGCTGGCGAGGGCAAAATGTATCGGCCTCTCCTGGGAAACCGACCAACTGGGGCAATTGCCCCCGTTTTATTTTCTGTGACGCGGTGTCAACTCCGGGGCAGCGCAAAAAACCCGCCGAAGCGGGTTTTGTTTGACCAGCGATGATGCCGATGACTCCGAAGACTTACTTCGCCGGCTCGGCTTTCATCGAATCCATGATCGCTTTGTTGGCCGCGTCTTCTGCGGCTTTTGATTCTGCCGGCGTGCTTTCCTGGCCCGGTGTCGTCGCAGTACTTCCGTAGTCCGAGCTTGGCATCTCGATCTGCACCGAATCGAGATCGACCTTCACATCCTTGTCCAGACCGAAAGTCACCATCTGCGGGAACATGATCACCAGCGCAATCATGATGATCTGGATGCAGACGAAAGGAATCGCGCCCCAGTAGATGTCCATCGTCTTGATTGTCGGCGGTGCGACCGAGCGCAGATAGAACAGTGCGAAGCCGAAAGGCGGATGCATGAACGAGGTCTGCATGTTCACCGCGAGCAACACGCCGAACCAGATCAGGTCGATGCCCAGCTTGTCGGCGACCGGCCCGAGCAGCGGAACGACGATGAACGAAAGCTCGAAGAAGTCGAGGAAGAAGGCGAGCAGGAAAACGAGGATGTTCACCACGATCAGGAAACCGATCTGGCCACCGGGCAGCCCGCTCAACAGGTGTTCGACCCATTTGTGTCCATCGACGCCGTAAAAGGTGAGCGAGAAGACCCGCGCGCCAACCAGAATGAAGACCACGAAAGTCGTCAGCTTGGCCGTCGTTTCCATGGCCTGCCTGAGCAGCTTCCAGGACAGGCGCCGGCGGCCGATGGCCATGATCAGCGCGCCGGTCGCTCCCATTGCGCCGCCCTCGGTCGGCGTGGCAATACCGAGGAAAATGGTGCCGAGCACGAGGAAGATCAGGAACAGCGGCGGTAACAGCGTCGTCAGCACCCGCAGCATCAGCTTGACGCCGCGTATCGAGCGCGCCTCGAGCGGCAGCGCCGGCGCCCACTCCGGCTTGAAAATCGCGACGAGTATCACATAACCAAAATACAGTGCGGTTAGCACGAAGCCAGGGAGGAATGCGCCGGCATACATGTCGCCGACTGACTTGCCGAGCTGGTCGGCCATGATGATCAGCACCAGCGACGGTGGGATGATCTGCGCCAGCGTACCGGAAGCGGCGATGACGCCGGTGGCCAGCCGCTTGTCGTAGCCGTAGCGCAGCATGATCGGCAACGAGATGAGGCCCATCGAGATTACCGAGGCGGCGACGACACCGGTGGTCGCCGCCAGCAGCGCACCGACGAAGATCACCGCGAACCCCAGTCCACCGCGCAGCGGGCCGAAGAGCTGACCGATGGTGTCGAGCAGGTCTTCGGCCATCCCGGATCGTTCGAGGATCAGCCCCATGAAGGTGAAGAAAGGGATGGCCAGCAAGGTATCGTTGGCCATCACGCCAAAAATACGATCAGGCAGTGCCTGGAAGAGCTGCGGGCCGAGCAGGCCGAGCTCGATGCCGATCAGACCGAAAACGATACCGTTGGCGGCCAGGGCAAAAGCCACCGGGAAGCCGACAAGCATGAAAACGACCATCGATACGAAAATGATCGGCGCCATGTTATTGATTATGAACTCGGTCATCACAGGTCTCCCTTCTGTGCCTTGATGGCCAGTGCAAGCTCTTCTTCAGGAGTCAGCGTGTGAAGTTTCTCGGTCGGGTCGGGACATAGCCCCTGCAGGAAGCCAATGCGCTTGATCAGCTCCGAGACGCCCTGCATCACCAGCAGGAAAAAGCCGACCGGTATCATCAGGCGTGCCGGCCAGACGGTAAGGCCACCCGAATTATTGGATTGTTCGTTGGTGTGCAGTGCGAGCAGGAAAATAGGCCACGACATCCACATGATGGCAATGGCCATCGGCATCAGGAAAAAGATGATGCCGAAGATGTCGATCCAGGTTTGCCCGCGCTTGGAAAATTTTCCCGAAACGATGTCGATACGCACGTGCTCGTTCTTCATCAGCGTGTAACCGGCACCGAGCAGGAAAATCATCCCGAAAAGATACCACTGGATTTCGAGAAAGGCGTTTGAACTGTAGTTGATGGTGTAGCGCATGATGGCATTGCCGGCGCTGATCAGCGTGACGATCAATACCAGCCAGATAATCGACTTGCCGATCAGATTGGTCAGCGCATCGATCATTTTCGAGAGCTTGAGTAAAGCATTCACAAAATGTCCCTCCAAAGATGATTCAAAATTCGGGCTTCTTCGTCCCGCTGGCTCTATTCATGCCCTGAGGCTCGATAATGTATCCGGCATCGTGGCAAAAAACAACCAAAGCGGATTGCTGAGTCAATACAGCATTTGCCTCAAGGCAGGATCGGGGTCGCGGCGACCGGCGCTGGCGAACTCGGGGTACCTGCCGGATTGAAGGCATTCGCTCAGGTTTCATGGTGAACCTCCTGTCTCTTGCATGAATGCTGTTGTGGCGGTGACTACAAAAACGGGATTAACAGGCTCCGATGCTTTCAGTCCGACTGCACTCTTCGAGCAGGTAAGCGACGGAACGGTAAGTGCGTCCGGTTTCTGCCGTCAGCCCGATTTCGCAGGTTCGGTTGCTTGATACGCCGCACGCGCAGGACTTGGGCAAGGCATCGTGAATCTTGCGCAGGGCGTGCTGGTACAGTTCCGGCACGACAAAACCGCGATCGCCGGCAAAGCCGCAGCAGGTCACCCCGGCCGGCTCGATCACCTGCTCGACGCAGGCCCTGACGAGTGCCTGCAGCTTGGCGTCGGAACCGCTCTTGCGCACGCTGCAGTTGATGTGCAGGGCAATCGGACCGGCTTGCCTGGCCAGCCGCAGCCTGGGCAACAGGGCATCGTGGGCGAATTCGTGGAAGTCATACAACTTCAGCCGGCCAGCCAGATAGGTTTGCATGCGCACGCTGCACGCGCTGGCGTCCATGATGATCGGGTAACGGCCGTTTTCGCTGGCTTCGTTGAGCGCCGCTTCGAGTCGCGCCGCACCGGCATCGGCCTCTTCAGCCAGTCCCTTGCTGGCCAGCATCTGGCCGCAGCACAGGCTGTCGAAGCCAGGCGGCAGGCGCGGAGCGTAACCGGCACGGATCAGCACCTGCTGAATGACATCGCCGAGTTGCATTTCACCCGACTCGCTCGGACCAAAAATCCGCCCACCGCAGGCCGGAAAATAAACCACCGGATCGCCTTTGCCCTGGCGCGCTGCGACGGCGCGTCCGGCGCGTGGCATGTCGGTCTTCCAGGCACCGGCGGAAAGCTTGCTCAGCACCTTGTCACCAACGACAGCACTGGCCAGATGCCCGACCTGCAAACCCAGACGGGAGACCGTAGCGACAGCCCCGAAATGCTCGCCAGTCCAGCGACCGACCTTGCGCCCGAGATCGCTCTGTTTGCGGCCGCGCAGCAGACGCGTGAGGTCGCCGGTATTGATCGCCACCGGGCAGGCGGTGTAACACAGTCCGCAGCCGGCACAGGTATCGAGACCGAAATAGGCATAGTCATCGCCCAGCGCACCGGCCGGCTCGCCTGCGGCGCTTCGCCTCGACAACTCACGCCAACTGACGATGCGCTGACGCGGCGACAGGGTAAGTTGATGCGAGGGACACATCGGTTCGCAGGCACCGCATTCGATGCAGCGGTCGACGATGTCCTCGGCGACCGGCATCGGCTTGAGGTTTTTCAGATGCGCGGCCGGATCGTCATTGATGATGACTCCGGGATTGAGACGATTCTCAGGGTCGAACAGCGCCTTGATGCGGCGCATCAGGTCGGTCGCCTCCTTGCCCCATTCCATTTCGACGAAAGGCGCCATGTTGCGCCCGGTGCCGTGCTCGGCTTTCAGCGAGCCATCGTACTTGTTAACCACCATCGCGCACACATCGTCCATGAAGCGCGCGTAACGTTCGACTTCCGCCTGCTCGCCGAAATCCTGGGTGAACACGAAATGCAGATTGCCCTCCAGGGCATGGCCGAAGATGATCGCCTCGTGGTAAGCGTGCTGCTTGAGCAGCGCCTGCAAGTCGAGGGTCGCTGCGGCCAGCGATTCGATCGGAAAGGCTACGTCCTCGATGATGACCGTCGTGCCGCTGGCCCGCATGGCGCCGACCGAGGGGAAGGTGCCCTTGCGCACTTTCCAGTACATGTCGCAGGTGATCGGGTCAGTCGAAAAGCACGCGGCTTCGACGGTGGCGATGCCGGTAATGGCCGACAGGCTGGCATCGATGCGCGCCTGCAACCCGGCGGCATCGCGCGCACGAACCTCGATCAGCAAGGCGGCAACAGACTCGCCGAGCGAGCGGATGAGTGGCGGCAGACCAGCCTTGTTTTCCACCGAACGCAGGGAGGCACGGTCGAGCAACTCGACGGCGGAAACCGGCTGCGGCTTCAGGCGAATCACCGCCTGGCAAGCGGTTTCAATGTCCGGGAAGAAGACCAGCGCGGTGGCCTTGAAGGGATCTTCGACCACGGTGCGATAGGTGATCCGGGAAATGAAGCCCAGTGTGCCTTCCGAGCCGATCATCAGATGCGCCAGCAGGTCGATCGGATCGCTGTAATCGACTAGCGCATTGAGGCTGTAGCCGGTGGTGTTCTTGATCTTGAATTTTTGCCGGATACGGCTGGCCAGGGGAATGTCGGCACGCGTCTCATTGCCGAGACGTTCGAGTTCCTTGACCAGTTGAGCGTGACTCTGGCGAAAAGCGGTGACGCTGGTTGCATCTTCAGTATCGAGCACACTGCCATCGGCCAGCATGACGCGCAACCCGAGCAGCGTCCGGTAGCTGTTCTCGGCGGTGCCGCAGCACATGCCGGAAGAATTGTTGGCGGCGATGCCGCCGATCTTGCACGAGGCGATCGACGCCGGATCGGGACCGATCTTGCGCCCGAGCGGGGCCAGGCGCCGATTGACTTCGCCGCCGATGATCCCCGGCCCCAGGCGCACACTGAGCGCATCGGCGGACAGTTCAAAGCTGGCGAAACCTTCACCGATGAGCACCAGGATGCCGTCGGTCACCGCCTGCCCGGACAGGCTGGTCCCGGCGGCACGGAAGGTCAGGTGGATATTCTCTTGCCGGGCTACCGCCAGCACGTGCGCGACGTCGGCTTCATTTTCAACGATCACAACGACGCGTGGAATCAGCCGGTAGAAGCTGGCGTCGGTACCCCAGGCCAGCCGGCGCAGTTCGTCGGTGATCAGGCGTTCTACGGGGAAATGGGTACGCAGCGCCGCAATAAGCGAGTTCATTTTCGGCTTGCTCCTTCAGAGAACCAACAGATGATAACGATTAGTCATGCCGTGTCCCGGTAAATTCACCCATTGCCAACATATTGCATCGATTGAAGTGATGACGCAAAGACTAATCAAAGATAGAATGCTCTGAAAATTGGTAGTACCAATAATTTTTTCCTCGCCAGACCACCCCTTTGGCAAGGATTTGGCGGGACCTTGCAGGATTGACTCGCTGGAGTATCCGCATGACACAGCGCAGCGTTGCCGAGGAGACTCAGCGAGCCATTGAAGTACACCTGCTCGACGGTTCCTGGCCGGCGGGAATGCGCTTGCCGGCCGAGCGGGTGCTGGCGGAAACGCTCGGCGTTTCCCGGAATTCGTTGCGCGAAGCCATATTCTGCCTGAAGGCGCGTGGCCTGCTGGTCAGCAAGTGGGGCAACGGCGTGTTTGTTACCGATCGCCTGCAGGCGGCCATTTCCTCCCCCTGGCGACAGTTGGTCGCCGATCATCCTGATTTGCGCTGGGACACACTGGAGTTTCGCCGCGAACTGGAAGGCGCCACCGCGCATTACGCCGCCCTGCGCGCCGACAGGAACGACCTGAAGAAAATCGAAGAGATCGTCAACCGCCTGACCAGAGCCTATGCGACGGGCGACAAAAAAGAAGAACACAAGGCCGACGCCGACTTTCACGAGGCCATCGCTGAAGCCTCGCACAACAGCATGTTTCTCTACTTGCACGCCAGCATCCTGCGCATGCTGCGCGAACATATCAGCCTGAACCTGAAGGACATGGAGGACGCCACCGGGAAAGTCACCGATGACCTGCGCCAGCAACACCTCGGGATCTGGGAGGCGATCCGCAAGCATCAACCGGAGGCGGCGCGGCAAGCCATGCTCGCCCACATCGATTTCACGCGCTCGGAACTGGAACGACGGGAGATCTGAAGGCCGGCGTCTAATACAGAGCGAATCTGGACTTTTTCCTTGGCGGCGGGGTGAATTTGACCTGCGCTTTTCCCTCGACGATTTCACCGATCACCGTGGCATGATCGAAGCCCTGCTGCAGGAAGACCGAGAGGACCTCGGTGACCACTTCCGGCGCACAGGCTATGAGAAGACCGCCGCTGGTCTGCGGATCGGTGAGCAGCGCGCGCTCATTGTCGCCAAAACGTTTGGGGTCAAGCTCAACACTACTGCCGTAGCCCGCCCAGTTGCGGGTTGAGGCTCCGGTCACGCAACCCCGCTCGGCATAATCCAGAGCGTTGGGCAGGACGGGAAGCGAGGCAAAATCAAGCACCGCCGTGACGCCGGAACCTTTGCAGATTTCAAGCAGATGGCCGAGCAGACCAAAGCCGGTGACATCGGTCATGGCGTGCACGCCGGCCAGACAGCCGAACGCCGCACCCGGCGTATTGAGCTGCGTTGTCGAAGCGATCATCGTCGAATAGTCGTGCGCCGCAAGCAGGCCCTTTTTGAAGGCGGCACTATACAATCCAACCCCCAGACGTTTGCCGAGAATCAGCTTGTCGCCGGCTTGTGCGCCGGTATTGCGCCTGACATTTCCGGGGTGCACCAGACCGATGGCCACCAGACCGTAAATCGGTTCAAGCGAATCGATGCTGTGGCCGCCGGCAATCGGGATGTGCGCCCTGGCGCACACCGACTCGCCGCCTTCGAGGATGCGCCGGATTGTATCCAGCGGCAGGGTACTGACCGGCATGCCGACAATCGCCAGCGCAAACAGCGGCGTGCCACCCATGGCGTAGATATCCGACAGGGCATTGGTTGCGGCGATACGACCGAAGTCGTAGGGGTCGTCGACAATCGGCATGAAAAAATCAGTCGTAGCGACAATCGCCTGCTCGTCATTGATCTGATAAACCGCCGCATCGTCACTCGTTTCGCGGCCAACCAGTAGTTGCGGCGGCAGCAGACCCGGCGCGCTTCGGGAGAGAATCTGTTCGAGCACGCCGGGAGCGATCTTGCAACCGCAGCCGCCGCCATGCGCCAACTGGGTCAACCTGACCGGCGCTTCGGCAGCGGGCTCGGGAGCCGCAACAACGTCTGTTTTCTTCTTGCGCATTCTCTTCTTCTGGATAACTGGAAACTAATTAAAGGCCGGCTGGAACGGATTCAGCGACTGTGAATTAATGGATGAACACCTACCAAGCCGTCATTCCGGCGCACCCCAAGAGTGTTTCCTTCGGGGCACAAGCCGGAATCAAGTACCTTCCTCTGATATCCGTAAAAACAATCAGATAAACGAGCTGGACCCCGGCTTGCGCCGGGGTGACGAGCTTGGAAATCAGGCAGTAATGATTTTGCACAGACTCTCAAGCCACGTCGAATCCCGCACCTTCAATCGCCGCCCGGAACTGTCCGGCACCGACTTTCTCCGGGTCGAAAGCAATGCTGGCCTGGCCGGCCTCCAGCGATACCTCGACGCGGGCGACACCGGGCAAGGCCAGCAGAACCCCGCTGACATTCTTGACGCAGCCCTGGCAGCTCATTCCGCCAATACCGATCACGATCTGTTCCATGCTCAGACTCCCTTCATGTTTTGCTGCTGTATAAGCTCGGTGAAGTTTTGCCGGCGTAGAAGCTCGGCAAATTCGTCGGCGGGCAGCGGAACGCTGAAATAATACCCCTGAACCTCGTCGCAACCCTGAAGCCTGAGCATCTCAAGCTGTTCGGCCTGCTCTACGCCCTCGGCAATCACCGCCAGACGCAGGCTGTGCCCGAGGCTGATCACGGCGGTGGCAATCGCCCAGTCGTCGGGGTCGCTGACGATATCGCGCACGAAGGACTGGTCGATCTTCAGCTTGTCGATGGGAAAACGCTTGAGATACGAAAGACTTGAATAGCCGGTACCGAAATCGTCGATGGCCAGCTTGATGCCCATGGCTGAAAGCCGACGCAAAATTTCGACCGTCTCGTCGGCATTGCCCATGACGATGCCCTCGGTCAGCTCGAGCTCAAGGAATTCGGGCGGCAACCCGCTATCGGAAAGCGCCGAGCGAACGTTTTCCTCCAGTTGGCCGCCACGAAACTGAACCGAGGAAATATTCACGGCGACACTGATCGGCGGCAGGCCGGTATCCTGCCAGGAACGGTTTTGTCGGCAGGCTTCGCGCAGCGCCCATTCACCGATGGGGACAATCAGACCGGAGATTTCCGCGACCGGGATGAACCTTCCCGGCGACACCAGGCCGGTCTGCGGATGCCGCCAGCGTAATAGCGCCTCGGCACCGATGATGCGGCCGTTCGCCACATTGATCTGCGGCTGATAATGGAGAACGAACTCGCTGCGCTCGAGTCCCTGGCGCAGACCGTTTTCGAGTTGCAGCCGCTCCAGCGCGGCGACGTTCATTTCACTGGCGAAGAACCGGTAGGCGTTGCGCCCCGACTCCTTGGCCCGGTACATCGCCGTATCGGCGTGCTTGAGCAGGGTCTCGAAGTCACCGCCATCCTGCGGGAACAGGCTGATGCCCAACGAGGGCGTCACCCCGAGCTGATGCTTCTCGATCTGGCAGGGACGCCCCACCACCTCCAGGATCTTGCGCGCCACCTCGCTCGTGCCTTCGAGCGTCGCTTCGCCAAGCAGAACCACAAACTCGTCGCCACCCAGCCGGGCCACGGTATCCATTCGCCGCACACAGCCGAGCAGCCGTTGCGCCACCTCGCTCAGCAGTTGATCGCCGGCCGAGTGCCCGAGCGAATCGTTGATCGTCTTGAAATGGTCCAGATCGACAAACAGCAGGGCAACGCGCTTGCCCTCACGCTCGGCGCCGACCAGCGCCTGCTCGGCACGGTCCTGCAACAGCCGGCGATTGGGCAACCCGGTCAGCGGGTCGAAGTAGGCCAGTTGGCGGATATGCTCCTGCGCGGCGTGGCGCTCGGAAATGTCGGATTCGATCCCGACATAGTTGAGCACTTCGCCCGAGGCGCCGCGATAGACGCTGATCGTCAGCCATGCCGGGTAGATTTCGCCGTTCTTGCGCCGGTTCCAGATCTCGCCCTGCCAGCGCCCTTCGGCATTGAGGGTTTGTCGCATCGCCGCGAAGAACTCGGCCGGGTGGCGCCCCGAACCGATCACGCGTGGGTTGTGGCCGATCACCTCAGCAGCGCTGTAGCCGGTCATTCTCAGGAATGCCGGGTTAACCGAGACAATGATCGAGTCGGCATTGGTGATCATGATCGATTCCTGGCTGCTTTCGAAGACGCGCGCCGCCAGCTTCAGCTCGGCCTCGCTCTTCCTGCGCTGGCGGATATCACGAAATACACCCTGGATCAGGCGATGTCCGTCTGCCGTTTCGATCACGTTGCTGCTGATCTCGACATCAACAATGTCACCGTCGGCCGTGACAATCTTCATTTCGTCGGGACCACCACCACCGGCGCGGATGTGCCGTGCGTAGGCTTCGCCATAGGCAGCGGAAAGCTCGGGCGGATGAAAGGCCGCCGTCGACATGCCGATCAGCTCTTCGCGCGGACGCAGGAAAAGAAGCTCGGCCTCGACATTGGCATCGACAACCCGTCGGCTGTCGATATCGGCCACCAGAATCGCATCCTGCGCGCCTTCAAAGAGTGCGGCATAGCGCCTGGTCTTGTCCTTCAGTTCCTTTTCGATCCGGCGCTGGGCGCTCAGGTCGATCAGCGTGCCGACCGACGTCGGGCGACCGCCGATGGCCAATGGACGGCCCATGATCAACAAGGGAAAGGTACTGCCATCCTTGCGCAAACCGGTCAGTTCATAGGGCGCGCTGATCTCGCCGGCAGCGCGCCGCTGCATCTTGCCGATCAGCAGTTCACGCTGCTCGGGGATCACTACATCGGGCGGCCCGAGCTTGCCGACGAGTTCGTCCTCGCGGTAACCGAACATCTCGACCAGCTTCGGATTGACATAACTGAATTTGTAGTCGTGCAGAATGGAAACGCCGACCTGCGCGGCGTCCATCGTGGCCCGGTATTTCTCTTCGCTGTCGCGTAGCGCCTTCTCATGCTCGCGTCGCTCTGTCACATCCACGGCGATGCCACAGGCGCTGAGCGGCTGACCCGCCGCATCGGAGTGCACGCTCATCGAATCGCTGAAGCAGACCAGATTGCCGGCGGCATCACGCACGCGGTATTCCAGGCAATGCGACTGCGTTTGCCCCGGCGCTGCCGCGCACAAGGTCTCGATCTCGCTGAAACAGCGCTCGCCATCTTCAAGGGTGAGTCGCTCGCGCAGCAGGTGCAGGCCGCGCGCATGCAGCTCGGCCAGCGTAACGCCAAACAGGATCGCCGCACGCGGGCTGATGAAGTCGTAACCACCGCGCACAAAATCAAGGCGATAGGCGATATGCTCGCTGGCGGCAAGCAACTCGTCGAGCGGGGCAAGACCGGCGTGCGAAGACAATTCGCCGCCCACCACCTCCATGCTGCCTCGATCTGTCATGCACCCCCCATGGTCAGCCTGACGCTACTCTATCGCCAGGAAACGACTAATAAACAACTTCCCGATTCTGTTCCAGTAGTTCCAGTAGGTCGGGTTAGCGCAGCGTCCCCCAGGAGGATTCGCTTCGCAGCATAACCCGACAATCGTCGGATTTGACACTACGATGCTGCCGCTGCCGGTTATGCTCGTCTAACCCGACCTACGATGACAACGGTCATATACGTCTCACGCTACCGCTTGCCAGGCCGCCAGCGTTTCAAAAGCAAGGAATTCGAAACCACCGAGACCGAACTCATGGCCATGGCGGCGCCGGCAATGACCGGGTTGAGCAGTCCCAGCGCCGCCAACGGAATTCCCAGAACATTGTAAATGAAGGCGAAGAACAGATTCTGCCGTATTTTGCCGAGCGTCGCCCGGGAAAGCAGGATGGCATCGGCGACGCCGTGCAGATCGCTGCGCACCAGGGTCACATCGGCCACCTCGATGGCGGCATCGGAACCGGCACCGATGGCGAAACTGACATCGGCGGCAGCCAGCGCCGGTGCGTCGTTGATGCCGTCGCCGACCATCGCCACCAACCGGCCATCGGCCTTGAGGGCGTTGACCGCAGCCGCCTTGTCGCCGGGCAGGATGCCGGCGCGATAATCGTCGATCCCGGCTTCGGCAGCAATCGCCGCCGCCGTCGCGGCGTTATCGCCGGTCAGCATGACAACGTGGAGACCCATCGCCTTCAGTCGCGCCACGGCGGCACGCGAGGTTTCGCGCAGCGGGTCGGCAATCGCCAGCAGGGCCAGCGCAACGTCGTTATCGGCGAGGACGACCACCGTCTTGCCGGCACCTTGCAGTGCGGCGATCTGCGCCAGCGGCAGCGCCAGCCCGGCAAACCAGTCGGGCGCACCGAGCCGCAGGTGTCGAGCGTCAACGCTACCCTCAACGCCTTTCCCGGGAATCGCCCTGAAGTCGCTCAGCTTCGGCAATGTCTTCGTTAGCGCCTGCGCCCGCTTCAGGATGGCACGCGCCAAGGGATGTTCGGAGCCCTGCTCCAGCGCCGCCGCCAGAATCAGCGAGCGATCGGCATCCAGCGCCAGCGGCAGCAGATCGGTCACCTGCGCTTCGCCGCGCGTCAGCGTGCCGGTCTTGTCGAGCGCCAGCACGCCGATTTTTTCGGCATGTTCGAGCGCTTCGGCGTTTTTGACCAGAATCCCGGCACCGGCGCCCTGCCCGGTTCCGACCATGATCGCCGTCGGGGTCGCCAGCCCGAGCGCGCAGGGACAGGCGATGACCAGCACAGCGACGGCATTGATCAGCGCCTCGCTGAACACGCCACCGAAAATCCACCAGCCGGCAAAGGTGAGCACGGCAATGCCGCAAACGACGGGAACAAAAATTGCCGAAATGCGATCGGCCAGTCGCTGCACCGGCGCCTTGGAACCCTGTGCCTCGGCGACCAGGCGGATGATGCCGGCGAGCAAGGTGTGTTCGCCGACGCCGGTGGCACGGCAGCGCAGCATGCCCTCGCTGTTCGCCGTCGCCGCAAAGACGCGGTCGCCGGCAGACTTGGCGACCGGCATGCTCTCGCCGGTGAGCATCGCTTCATTGACATTCGATGCGCCTTCGATCACTTCGCCGTCGACCGGCAGGCTCTCGCCCGGCCGCACGATGAAGATGTCGCCGGGAATCAGCAAGCGCGCATCGAGTTCGACGAGTTGACCGTCGCGCTCGACGCGCGCCGTTTTCGGCTGCAGGCGAACCAGCGCTTCAATGGCGAGCGTCGTTTTGGCCTTGGCCCGCGCTTCGAGCAGCTTGCCGAGCAGCACCAGGGTGATCACCGCCGCCGAGGCCTCGAAATACACCGGCAGGCTGTCGATGGCGCCAAGCGTGACGATCAGGCTGAAGAAATAGGCCGCGCTGGTGCCGAGCGCCACCAGAACGTCCATGTTGGCACCGCCGCCGCGCAGGGACTTCCAGCCGCCCGCGTAAAAGCGTGCGCCGATCCACAATTGCACCGGCGTAGCCAGCGCCAGTTGCAGCCCGCGCGGCAGCAGATCCTGATGCGCATGCCCGCTCCAGCCGGCGCCGCTGAACATGGTCACCATCTGCGCGACAAGCGGCAGCGTCAATGCCGCGGCAATCCAGAAGCGGCGCAGTTCAGCCCGATAGACGGCGAGCTTTCTGGCCTTGTCCTCGGCACGCGAGTTGTCGTCGACCAGGCGGGCCGTGAAGCCGGCCTTGTCGATGGCGGCGATCAGCAACGCCGGATCGGCGACGCCGGGTACATAACGAATGCGCGCCCGCTCGGCGGCCAGATTGACCGCCGCCTCGACACCCGGCAAACGCTTGAGCACCTTCTCGATGCGCGCCGAGCATGCGGCGCAGGTCATGCCTTCGATAGCCAACTCGACGCTCTGTTGCGGAACGCCGAAACCGGCTTTCTCAATACTGGCCACAAGCTGCTGTGGCGAAGTCTCATTGGACGACAACGCGATACGCGCCCGCTCGCTGGCCAGATTGACGCTGGCGTCCACTCCGGGCAGGCGATTGAGGACTTTCTCGATACGCGCGGCACAGGCCGCACAAGTCATGCCGCTGAGCGGAAGATCGAGGCGGCGGAGGGGTTCTGAGAGTTTTGACGATACGGACATACCCTCCTTATCCTCTACCCCTCAATGATCAACTGTGCGGATTCGAACAGACCCCACAGACCGAAAGTCAGAACCAGCAATCCGGCCACCGTGCGCAACACGCGATTGGCCGCATAGGCCTTGAGGCGAACCGCGAGCAGGCCGGCGAGCAGCAGGTTGGGCAGCGTCCCCAGACCGAAGGCCAGCATCATCCCGGCACCGTGCAGCGCGGAACCGCTGGTCATCGCCGTCACCAGGGCGCTATACACCAGACCGCAGGGCAGCCAGCCCCACAACAGGCCGAGCGGAAAAGCCTGCGCCACGCTGCGCGCCGGCAGGAAGCGGCGGCTCAGCGGCTGCAGATGCCGCCACAGCCTCTGCCCCAGGCGTTCGCTGAAGGCCAGCGCACGGGTGACACCCATCAGATATAAACCGAGCGCCACCAGCATCAGATTGGCCAGCACGAAGAGGATGATGCGCACCGGCAACTGACCGGCGAGCACCAGACTCGCCCCACCCAGGGCACCGGCGATGGCCCCGGCCAGCGCATAGCTGACGATGCGCCCGGCGTTGTACGCCAGATGCAGCGAGGGACGCGAAGCGGCACCCATTGAAAGCGCACCGACGATGCCACCGCACATTCCGATGCAGTGCGTTCCGCCGAGCAGACCGATCAGGAACAGGGCGAGATAGCTGGATTCAGGCATGGGGCCGCAGGCGGAGAACTGGAAGTGGAGAGTTTAACTCACTTGCTCCTATCGCCTGATGCTGTACTCGATGCAGGACAGACTGAATTCCGGTCGGCCGGAGACGTCCGTTTACAGGCCGCTCCGATCGGGCAACTAGCCGAGAGGCAAGCTGGATGCGGTGTTGCGGTGGACACACTGCATGACAAACGATACAGTTGAGTTCATCCCATGGGTTATCGAGTATTCTTGTCTGATCCGGTGTTTCTCTCCAGAAATTGTTGTGCTGTCAGTGATTCGGGTTGCGCGGGAAGCGAAGACCGTTTCAATCACCACTAAATTTGACTAAGCCGATGATTGAATTCAGTTTGATTCGAGGGTTTGTTGTTTATAAGTCCTATTTGACGGGATGTTTTGCATGACAGAAAGCATCACTTTAATTAGGTGGCGGACTTTACGTTGGACGTCAGTGCATAAGTAGCATGGTCAAGTATCTTATAGACAGGCACGGTCAACTGCGCGTTGAACAGTGGACGGTCGCACCAGCGGTTTATTTCGACCACTGGGCTCTACGCGACATCTCAGAGGACAGCACTCTTCGTCATCGGTTTACGGATGCGCTGCTTCGACGGGAAGGAACGTTGATGCTGTCCTGGCTCAACTTGGTGGAGTTCACGAAGGTTACGGACTCCTACCAGGCCCGCGCGGCTGAGGCGCTCGTCGAGGACCTTTTGCCGAACGTGTTCTTCTTTGAAGTCAATCCGTTTACCGTTATCGAGGCCGAGGACACCCTGCTTGCCGGCGCTGACCCTTTTCCTCCTCATGCGGACGCGCAGTTTCTCAGCGCCTTCATCGCGTTGAAGCCCAACTCACCTCGTCCCTTTACCTCCAAAAACCTCTTCACCATCCCTCAGGAGAGCGGCTTGCATCCTCGTATGGACAGCCTAGCGGATACCGTCGTGGAACGTGTGGACGCGTTGCGAGCCACATTCCTCAGCGATGCGGAGTTTGAGAGCCGAGTAAGGAAGCTACCTCAGGGGCAACCCATCCAGCATGGAACGCGGTACGTGTTGAGGGAACTTGTTCGTCCCGTGTTGCTCGATAAGTCTTTTAAGTTCTCCCGGAATCATGCGATCGATCTTATGCATTCGGTCGTCCCTATTGCCTATTGCGATATCGTGCTTCTCGATAAGCACTGGAAGACGCAGGCCGAGAAAGTTCGAGAGCGAGTCGCGGCATCGAACATGACCTTTCCAGTGGCCAAAGTCTTTTCAGGAAAGCCTGATGAAGTTTGGAGGTTCTTGGAGCTGATCGAGTCTGACGTCCAACATCCGCATGCACCTGACCCGCTACAGCGGGCTTCGCCCGCTTCCGCAGGCAGGTGATGCGGGGCGCTAGGCTAATTTTGTCATTCACATGCACTCGCCGTCATACGCGGCGTCCGGTTTGGAGGACTTCAAAATCCATTCTTGCGGCGCCACAAATAACATATTTCAGCAAATTTTTAAAACGTGAAAAAATAGGCTAACCACATGACGACGATGAAATCAAAATCGATTGAGATACGACACTACGATCAAGAATGTTATATATGCGCTCCTTCTAAAGCTGTTATTACCGTTAAAGCAGTCTATGAGATCACCCATGCCTCAATAGATGGTATTGAGATTCCCCTGCTACAGGATTGAAATTCGAGGCTGGTTGAAGACAGATCCATCTCAAGTGCATCGCTTTAACAACCGCCAAGAAGTTGCAACGTGGATGCACCAAACCGTGGGAAAGCGTTAGGAATATCCTCGCGCCTGGCCTACCGATTCGTTCCAGCGCTTATGGGAGAATAATGTGCCATCAGGAATATATTTACGTACTCAACAGTCACTGGTCTTGCATATGGAAGATTGGGCGCACTACTAGATCACCGCTAGAGCGTGCGTCAGAACTTTATTCGACGGGCACACCATTTCCGTTTGCGCTAGCACATTCTGAACCAGTCTCGGATGTGGAATCCGCAGAAACAGAGGTTCACCAGTTACTTGCTGCATCGAGAGTTAATCTTAACCGGGAGTTTTTTAATGTCACTGTTGCTGAGGCAATTACCGTAGTTCAGTCGATAGCCCAGAAATACTGCAACCAACGGCCGGCGTCACCGAAACTATTTAGAGTTGCTTGGATTCGAGCAGAACCTCCGTTTCATTATTATTTTGACTTTCACTCACTTCATTATGCACTTCGAATGGGAGTGACCACATTGAATTGTGACCAACTGTTAGCCAACTGGCCGGAGCGACAGAAGGTTTTCCGATTTTCACCAATATCAACTGAAGTTTCTGATTACTGGCGCAATCACTTCAAGTATTCTGATCCCGTGCGAGATGAAAATGATCTAGAGAGTTTCAATGAAACAAGTTGGGGATGGTACTTTGAACGAAAGACTTTAAATCCATATCTCTGTAGAACGCTTAATGAACTACTACAGTTGTATAAAGAGCATGTTTCTGCTTCTGACTTATAAGTCAAGGGGCCAAAGCAAAACCAAAGGGGTCGTGGACATTTAAAACAGGACTCAAGTTATCAAATGACTTCGACCCCTTGATATTCTTTAATATTGCTATGGGATTCAGAGGATGGTACTGGATTCCGGCTTGCGCCGGAATGACGGCTTAGGAGGTATTTGTCCATTAATTAACAGTCTCTGAGTTGTTAAACACCTCCCACGTGTCACTTATCCGGTACAAGCATTGTGTACATTTCGCCATCGAAAAGATCCGCCACCTCTCCCCAACACGAATCGGGATCGGCGCTGATTCGCCCAATGACTTCCTCAAATGCATTCCACATCACGTCGCTGATCAACTCGTAGGAGTGCCCCCAGAAGTAGAAAACCCCGCACTGCTTTGCCATCTTATAGCGCGACCAAAGGTCAGGTGCGAGGAAATGGCAGCAGGGATGAAACAACATGGCGTCTTCCGGGGGGAACGGGTGACTGACGTTATTGGTGGTCCTCGCGTACACGTGACCGGACTCGCGGACCAACTGCACGATTTCTTCGTTGTACGATCCAAACGGATAGGCAAATCCCGGTACCGCTTGCCCGAAAAACTGCTGCAGGCGATCGCGACCTTCTGCAATCTCGCGCCTTGCCACCGCGCGCTCCATTAGCTCAAGGCGAGGGTGCGTCAGGCTGTGGTTGGCGATCGTGAAGCCTTGATAGACTTCTTTCATCTCATCCCAGCCCAGCCTGCTCACCTCGGTGCCTTCGTAAATCCATCCGAACTGGCGATGTCGATCATGCAGGCCCGCGTTGAGGTTAAAGGTGGCTTTGGCGCCATGCCGGCGAAGGATGTCAACGAGCCGCACATCCGTCGCGACCCCATCATCCCAACACTGCACCACCACCATGGGTCGATTATTCACCCTCACTCCATCCTTCCATTCCCGAACATATTGCATCCACTGGCCGACGTATCGGGTACTTAAAGGAATGGACAACTTTTTGAAGTTTGAATTCTCCAAAACGCATACCTGCGCACAGCAGAAAGAGCTCTCCGCAAGGATTGAACACAATTGCTATGTTTGCTGTCTGACGTCGGTCATTTGCAATCCTGCCGATCAATACCAACAAAACGGTACTTCGCGAACGCTCTTCACCTGAGCCTGAAAAGGCCACGCTGCCGCCGGTTTCGACCCGCATCCGTGAGCGGATCAACGAGTCCGGGCAGCGCTTTCACGCCAACGACAACATCGCCGCTTTTCTTGAGCCGGGCGATCTGGACGCCTTGATTGACGAGGTCACGGGCAGATGAAGGGCGTGCTGGTGAGCCTGGTGATCGACTCCGAGAGCGATCACAACACCCAGGACACGGCGCGCCGTGTGGCCAAGATGTACCTGACCGAGGTCTTCCGTGGCCGTTCATGCCGCGCCGCCGGTCACCGAGTTTCCGAACGCGGAATGCCTCAACGAATTGATGATCGTCGGTCCGATCACGGTGCGCAGCGCCTGCAGCCACCACTTCTGCCCGATCATGGGACGGCTGTGGATCGGGCTGATGCCCAACGAGCACTCCAATCTGATCGGCCTGTCGAAATATTCGCGGCTGGCCGAATGGGTGATGTCGCGGCCGCAGATTCAGGAGAAGCGATCACCCAGATGGCCGACCTGCTGATCGGCGAGGTCAGCCCGACGGCCTGGCCGTGGTCATGGAAGCCGACCATTTCTGCATGCACTGGCGCGGGGTGAAGGACAGCAACACCAAGATGATCAACAGCGTCATGCGCGGCTCCTTCCTCAAGGACGCCGCCCTGCCTGCAGTTCCTTTCCTTGATCAACCTGAAGAACTGAGGCTCCGATGCTTGTACGTTTGCTCTATGCCAGTCGCGCCGCGCCCTGACCTCCGCTGATGTGGATTCATCCTCGCTCCAGTCGCGCGCTCACAATCCCAGGCTCGGCATCACCGGCATGCTGTGCTACAGCGAGATCTGTTCCTGCAGGTGCTCGAAGGCGGGCGGGACGAGGTGTGCCGGGTTGTATAACACCATCGTCCGCGATGAGCGCCACCGTCAACGTTGCATCCTCTGTTTCGAGGAAATCGCCGAGCGCGCCGCTTTGGTAGCTGGACCATGGGCCGTGTAAACAATGGCGACGGTCAATCCCCTCATTGCTGCTCAAATGTAAAGCTCCCGGTACTCAATCCGTTCAACTGCTCCGGCAAGCGTCAATGGCCTTGTTCGACGAACTGATGGCGACGGCATCGGTGGTCGGGCATTAATGGGTGAACCGGCCAGTCGGTCACGCCTGGGCAATCCGGCAGCACGCCATTACATGGGCGGATTGTAGGCAAAATCACTCTGGTCGATGACCTGCCCCTTGCCGTCGAAGGTACCTGGACGGTCCGTTGCCCGTCCATTGCGGCTGCATTTTCATCATCGTCCAGGCGGGCTGTCGCGCTGGTCACCCGACGGGGACGTCCTGCATGCGCTTGCCCTCAAGGCTCCAGCGCAGTGTCACGGTCTGGCCAGTGAGGTCGAGCAGTTCGCCGTAGTAA
>JADJNC010000009.1 GCA_016709335.1 Candidatus Propionivibrio dominans
TTGCGCATGGGGTCTTGCTGGTGGTCTAAACTGGTGGTCGTTAACAAGGTTTTAGCCTTGCGCATGAAAACAACTGACGCTTGGGAGTCAGTTAAAAAATCATTACTGCCTGATTTCCACGCTCGTCATCCCGGTGAAAGCCGGGGTCCAGTTCGTTTACTTATTTCTTAATAAATATCAGAGGAAGGTACTGGATACCGGCTTTCGCCGGTATGACGGCAGATTCTGACTTCATCGGGCCGCAGCAACAGGTGGCGAGCTATTGAGACCCTTGCATATGAAAATAACTGACACCTGAGATGATTCGACTATCGTTTCGCCAGAGCATGCTGGCCGGATTCCTGTTGATCGCTTTGCTGCTAAGCTGGGCGGCGCTACGAAGCTGGCTGGTGCTTGAGCAGTTTGTCGAGCAAAGCCGGCAGGGTAGCGAACAGGCACTGCAACTGAGCGCATCGATCCAGGAACTCGCCGAACGGACGGTCGATCTCGAACGCAGCACGCGCCAGTTCATGGTGCTCAACGATGCCGCCCTGCTCGGTCGCTTTGACGAGAATGTAAACCACTCACTGGACGCAGTGAAGCGCCTGGAGTCGGTTCCGGGAGAGCCGCTGGGGAAACTGCCCGGCGCCTGGCGACAGGCCGTTGAGCAGCTCAGCCAGGGTCTTCACCAGGCGGAGTCACGGGCCTCAAGGGCCGGGCTGGTGCCTGTTCTGAACCGGCTGGCCAGGGTCAATAGCGAACTGGAACATACCGGCCGGCGCTGGATCAACGCGCAGCAGGCGAGCATGCTGGCCGAACTGGAACAGAGCCGCCAGCACCTGACACGGCTGGTGATGGCGGCGGTCGTCGGCGCCTTTCTGGTGGCGCTGGCAATGGGCTGGTGGCGGGCCCGACCGATAGTCAGTCTGGAGCGATCAATAGAACGCCTGGGCGAGAGCCGCTTCGACCAGCCGGTGACGGTTGGCGGACCCGCCGACCTGCGGCGAGTCGGACGCCGCCTGGACTGGCTGAGGCGTCGTCTGGGCGAACTCGAAGCCGAACGCGAGCGCACCCTGCGCCATGTTTCGCATGAATTGAAGACTCCGCTAACGGCCTTGCGCGAAGGCATCGCGCTACTGCAGGAAGAGGTGGTCGGGTCGCTTGAAGGATCGCAGCAGGAAGTCGTCGATATCCTGCAAGACAACGTGATGGCCTTGCAGCGACATATCGAAAGCCTGCTCCGGCTCAATGCCGCAGCCTTCGAGGCGCGCCGCCTGTGCTACCGGCCGTTGCCTCTGAGAAAACTCCTGGCCGACGTGGTACAGGGCCGGGAGTTGCAGATTCAGGCGCGCCAACTGAGCGTGCTTGCCGATGCGCCGGCGATCACGCGCACACTCGACGGCGAAAAGCTGCAGGTGGCACTCGATAACCTCCTTTCCAACGCCATCGATTTCAGCCCGCAAGGCGGAGTCATCCGGCTGCAGGCCGAGGTCGTCGACAACATCCTGCGCATCGCCTGCATCGACCAGGGACCGGGCATTGCGGCAGAGGATGCCGAGCGTATCTTCGAGCCCTTTGTGCAGGGTGGACGCGCCTCTCCGACACCACGGCAAGGTAGCGGAGTCGGCTTGTCGATTGTCCGCGAACTGATGACGGCAATGGGTGGACGCGTGTTGCTGGTGCCGGGTAACAGGAACGCGCCGGGGGCAAATTTTTGCATTGAGGTACCCTGTGAGTCGTAGATCTGATTTTGCTGTCGCTGCCGCGCCATGGCACCCTGGCGGCGAGGTTCTGGTTTTTAACGGGATGAGTCCATGAAGTTGTATCGAATGCACAGTGCCTGGCCGGGGCTGCTTGCTGCCGCTCTGCTCGCCGCCTGCGCCACCCAGCCGGCGCCAGATGTGCCGCCACCACCGGCAGCACCGGCAGTCGAGGCCGAGCTCGATGCGAGTGCGATGTTGCCGCTGCTCGCCTACTTCCAGCGCCTGCAACGCATGTCGGCGCAGGACCTGGTGCGGGAACGCAATGTGCTTGCTGCTTTACCGCCAAGCCCGGCGATCCAGGTGCGCCTGGCCATGCTGTTGGGGCTGGTGCGCGGCCCGATGGATCTCTACCGGGCGCTGGCTTTGCTCGAAGCCGTGCTGAAATCAGGCGACCCGGCGGCGGCCAGCCTGCACCCGCTGGCGAGGACACTGGCCAGTCAATATCAGGAGCGGCTGAAACTCGAAATGCAAAACGAAAAACTTGCCCAGCAGTTGAAGGAAAGCCAGCGCCGCAGCGGCGAACTTCAGGAGAAGCTCGATGCCCTGGCCGATATCGAACGCTCGCTGCCGGTGCGCCCGACCGCCGGCGAGAACCTGCCCGGAGCACCGCGATGAAGCCTGCGCTCAAACCCGGTCTGAAGTCCGACGCTGCTCACGTCCTGGTCATCGACGATGACCTCGATTTGCTGCGCCTGCTATCGATGCGCCTGAATTCCTGGGGGTTCCGGGTATCGACGGCGGCCTCCGCCGAGGAAGGCCTGGCGCGCATTGCCGTCGAAGCACCGCAACTGGTGCTCAGCGATATCCGCCTGCCCGGCAAGGACGGGCTGGCCCTGTTCGATGAAATCCGCTCGACCCGACCGACCCTGCCGGTAATCCTGCTGACCGCGCACGGAACGATTCCCGACGCGGTGCAGGCCATGTCACGCGGCGTCTTCGGCTATCTGACCAAGCCTTTCGAGAGCAGGATCCTGCTGGAGAAGATCGAGCAGGCCCTGCAACTCTCCCCGCTCGGTGCCGTGCAGGAAACGGGGAATGGCGAAGCCTGGCGCGAAGGCATCGTCTTCCGCAGCAGCCGCATGGCGGAGGTGATGGAGGAAGCCCGGGTGGTCGCTGCCTCCGACGCCAGCGTCCTCATCCGCGGCGAAAGCGGAACCGGGAAGGAAGTCCTGGCACGCGCCATCCACCGCGCCAGCCCGCGCGCCAGGGCACCTTTCGTGGCCATCAACTGCGGGGCGATTCCTGAGCAACTGCTCGAGTCGGAACTCTTCGGCCACGCTCGCGGGTCGTTCACCGGTGCCGCCGGCGCGCACGTCGGCCTGTTCCAGACCGCCGACGGCGGGACGCTGTTTCTCGACGAAATCGGCGACATGCCGCTGGCACTGCAAGTCAAGCTGCTGCGCGTTCTGCAGGATCGGGCCGTGCGACCGGTCGGCGCCACCCGTGCCGAGCCGGTCGATGTGCGGGTGCTTTCCGCCACCCACCGCGACCTTGAAGTCGCCATGGCCGAAGGCCAGTTTCGCGAGGACCTTTACTACCGCCTGGACGTCGTCACCCTGACGCTGCCGCGCCTCGACGAACGGCGCGAGGACATTCCGCTGCTGGCCGCCTATTTTGTCCAGGAACTGGTCAGAAAATACAAGAAAGGGATCACCGGCATTGCACCGGAAGCGCTCGAAGTCCTTGCCAGCGCCGCCTGGCCGGGCAATGTGCGCCAGCTCTACAACGTGGTCGAGCAGTCCTGCGCGCTGGCCACCACGCCGCTGATCACGCTGACCCTCATCCAGCGCGCCCTGCGCGTCCAGAGCATGGAGGCGCTGTCCTACGCCGAGGCGAAACAGCGCTTTGAACGCAACTATCTGGTGCAACTCCTGAAACTGACCGACGGGAGCGTGGCCGACGCTGCCCGAATCGCTGATCGCAACCGCACCGAGTTCTACCGCCTGCTGCAGAAACACGAACTCACGCCGGACATGTTCCGCAGCGTCCCCGGCAGCACCGGGGTATCTGATCGGTGAGCGGTTAGTGGGACTGCATTTGTTGTTCTGCTTGTTGCCGGAAACAGGTTACGAAGTGCCGGCCCGTCATGTGCGGATTTGAATCGGCTTTCATCTCATCGCGTCGCATGGATCAGAATATCGTCTCCGCTGTTCGGATCCTTCCGCAGCCGGGCGATGGCTTTCTTTTGGAATCGCATGGCTTCCCACCTGATGTCGTCACCAATCTCCAGGTCAACGGCGAACCTGCCGTTGCGAAGAATGGCGAGGCTTCCGGCGGCGACCCTTGACGCATTGGCTGCCGAGGTCCAGGTGCGTATCTCCTTGAATCCCGCGCGGGAAACCAGTTGTTCGATCGACTTCATGCTGAAAACCTGCAGATGTCGCGGCACGTCCAGCGCCATCCATGCGGCACCAAAAGTGGCAAGGCCGAAGCTGGTGGCGTTCGGGGTTGCCATCGCCAGTATTCCGCCGGGCTTCAACAGGGTGTGGCATGAGCGCAGCAATGATGCCGGGTCGGATACATGTTCGATGACATGATTCAAGACAATGGCATCGAATGACGAAGGAGCGAGCGACAGGTCCCCCAGTTTTCCGCAGTGGACGGGAACGCCATACGTATTCCGGGCGTTTGCGGCCGCCTTTTCGTCAACATCCTGCCCTTCCACTACCCAGCCATGCCGCGTGAGCAACTGCAGGCGTTCTCCGCCGCCGCATCCGACTTCGAGAAGATGCCTGCCTTGACCAGCAGGCAAGTGGAGAAGCTTCAATTGTGCACGTTCCGCTTTCAGCCCGTAGAAGCGTTTGATGACACGGGTGGCCAGCCTGAACGCCTGGTGCTTCAGATGCCCGAAAGAATGGGAGGCGTTATCATCGTTGCCCGCTGCGTGGGTGTAATAGCGCGCATAGGCCTTGAACAACTCCTGTTCAACCGGGCGCGGATCGATCCATAACGACTGACAGTCATTGTTGGCGCATTCCATCTCGCGCCAGGTCCCTTCGACGCAACAGAAGATTCGATCAGTCAGACCCTCAAAAAGGACGCGACCTGATGAGCCACAGAAGGGGCAGTTTTCCTGAGGCTCGCACTTGATAGCGGCCCCGGTATTCGGCTTGTTCGTCACAGGAACACTCTCTTCCCTTCACGACCTAGCATGTGCCGGGCTGCACCGCTGTCATCGTTTACAGTCTTCAGCAACATGACGTGCTCCAGTTTGCGACAATCTTCCCGCGCTTCGCGAATCAGCCAAGGTAAAACTCCCCGCCGTCTGCACGCCCCGGCTTGATTTGAATGGTCAGGAATTACAAGCGAATGGGCGGAGTATCTCTGACGGTCAAAAACTGGTCAATGCCAGTTTACCCACGTGGCCATGCCAAATCCCGCGATATTCTTCCGTGTTCAGACCGGTAGGGCCGGAAAATTTCCGGTGTCGCATCGTCAATCTGGCGCTGTCGCCATTCCAAAGCAATTCCAAAGCAATTCAAAAACCAAATGGCAAGTAAAATGCCGCATGCGGGCAGCAAGGCCGCACCTGACCCGGTTCAACGAGGAGACAGCTTTTCTCCTGGCGAACCGTCACGCCGGGTTGCCCGCCAGCGATCCGCATGATCGATTTTTCAGAAGGAGTTCTACCCGTGACTAAACTTTATCGGCATATATTGGCCCTGGCGGGCGCTGCCCTGATGGGCCTCGCGCCTCTCGCCCAGGCCGAAGCCCCGCAGGTTCAGACGCAGGTGCCCGGCTATTACCGCACCCAGCTTGGCCAGTTCGAAATTACCGCCCTTTATGATGGCGAGATCGAACTCGACACAAAACTGCTGCGCAACACCAGCGCAAACGAACTGCAAGCGTTGCTGTCGCGCCTTTTTGTCGGCAATCCGAAAATGCAGACGGCAGTTAACGCCTATTTGATCAACACCGGCAACCATCTGGTGCTGGTCGATACCGGCGCCGCCAGACTGTTCGGCCCCTCGCTGGGTTACGTGTTGCAGAATATGAAAGCGTCGGGCTACGAGCCGGCGCAGGTCGATACCGTCATCATCACCCATCTGCACGGCGACCATGTCGGCGGGCTGAATGGTGCCAGTGGCCAGCCACTTTTCCCGAAGGCCAGAATTCTGGTGGCACAGGCGGATAACGACTTCTGGCTGTCGCAGAAGATCGCCGATGGCGCGCCGGCTGAAGTCCAGCCCTTCTTCAAAATGGCGCGCGACAGCGCGGCGCCTTATCTGGCCAGCGGACAATGGCACACCTTCAGCGAGGGTAGCGTACTGCTACCGGGCATTCAGGCCGTCAAGGCCAGCGGCCATACGCCGGGCCATACCGCTTTTGCCATCGAGTCGGAAGGACAGAAGTTGCTGATCTGGGGTGATCTGGTGCATGCCCACGCCGTGCAGTTTGCCCGACCGGGCGTTTCCATCGAGTTCGATATCGACCAGAAACAGGCCATCGCGACCCGGCGCAGCCTCGCCATGAAAGCGATGGCGGCGAGCAAATCCCTGGTCGCCGGCATGCACTTGCCCTTTCCTGGCATCGGTCATGTTCGGGCGGACGGCAAGGGCAGTTACAGTTGGGTGCCGATAGAGTTTGCGCCAATGCCCCAAGTGGCAAAGCAATAATTCAGGCGCGTGTGGTAATGCGATAGAGTTACCGCTTTGCGGCCCGACGTGGCCCAGGCCATGGAGTGCGCCGGAGCGAAGCCGTCTTAAGCACTCTAGTCGTAGCGAAGGTTTGACCAGCAAACAGGTGACCCCATGAAGATTGCAGTGATCGGCGCTTCTCGCGGAATTGGTTATGAGTTGCTCAGATTGGCCCTGGCTGAAGGCCACGAAGTCACGGCTTTGCTGCGCAACCCGGCCAGGCTGAATATCACCGACTCACGCCTGAAGCTGGTAGCCGGCGACATACTTGACCCGGCATCGACTGCGGCCGTTGTCGCCGGTCAGGACGCGATTTGCGTTTGCATCGGCGTCGCGCCAACCCTGCAGGCAGTCAATGTGTTTTCGCGTGGAATTGAATGTGTATTGGCGGCAATGGGCCAGGATTCACGGCAAAAACTGATTTCGGTTACCGGTATCGGCGCCGGAGACAGCAAAGGTCATGGCGGCTGTTTGTACGATCGGCTGCTCAACCCGCTTTTCCTTGGCACCATTTACGCCGACAAGGACCGCCAGGAAGCCATCATCAGAGCGAGTAAGGCCGACTGGCTGATTGTGCGTCCGGGATTTCTGACCCATGGGCCCCGGACCGGACAATACCGGGTGATTGAAAACATCACGGGTGTTACGGCAGGAAAAATTTCACGCCGCGATGTTGCCGACTTCATGCTGAAACAGTTGGCCACGCCAACGTGCTTTGGAAAAACGCCCTTGCTCTGCTATTAGCACGATAGCCTTCAATACATTGCCAGCCCGACCGTGCGTGCTGTGCAGACAGAAGCGCAAGCAGATTTTTCAGCCGCCGGCTTACCAGAACTTCCACCACCACTTTTTCTTCTTCATCGTCTTCTCGACTTCCTTGGTCCAGGTCGAGTATTGACCCAGCCCGACCTTCTGGAAGTGGGCGCCGAAGCGCTTGTCGCTGTCATTGATATGCTGCACCAGCCAGTTCTTCAGGAAATGCAGCAGCTCGAAGGTGATCGTCGTATTTTCATTGTCAAGTTTGTGCTGCAGGGACTGCACCTGAGCCATCAGTTCTTCATGCTGCTGCTTGTGGATCTCGAACCCCGGGTAGTGAGTCAGGCGCATCAGGCTTTCTTCGAGCATGAAGTGGGTGCGCGTGTATTCGGCCAGGCGGTCGAGGATCTCGCGTGAAGTAGCCTTGCCATGATGCTCGATAATCGCCACGTGGAGCTGGTTAAGCAGGCCGACAAGTACTTTATGCTGTTCGTCGACTTCCTGAATATGCACACTGAAGTCGTCGGACCAGGTAAACAGTTCGGTAGCGATCATGAGGAAGATTCCGGAATGAAAGTTTTTTTGAGTGCAGACCAACTATGGCCGCGATGTTTTTTACCAGGTTGAATACCCATGCTGATTATAGGAGAAATTCCCTGAACAGTCATTTCGAATCGGATATTATGGCTGCTGATCTGCGGCAAAGTGGGTTACCGGAGATCACACAAACCTCGGGTACCTGCGTTGGTCGATAACAAGATGTGCATCGATGCTGTTGCCGCTTCAGTAAACGCAACTTTCCGGGAATGAATGGCGACGGGAGCGGTTTGCTTGGCATGTATCATTTGCTCCGTGATGTGACTGACGATACCGCCATGAACGCGCTGTTCGATCAGGCAGCCAGGCTGATGTTGAAGAATGCTTCATGCAGAAGCAATCAGATGGTCGAGACTCAAAGTAAAATCGCAGAACAATTTTCTGCAATGACAGTCAAAACGGCTTTAGCAACACCGCGTTGATGTAACAGAGCAGCCACTTTTCATCATCTCTCAATTTACGCCACAGAATTTCTAATCCTGTCTTGACAAAATAATAGGAAGTCATGTCATTGCCATCCACGCCCACTGACCAACCGAGTCTTGCGCCGCGTAAGCAAACTGCCGGCGAGGCCCTGCTATGGATAATCATGTTTGTGCTGCTGTGGTCGGCCATCAATCCCGGCGACCTCCATTCCTGGCTGGTCGGCATTCCTGTTGTGGCCTTGGCGAGCGTTGTTGCGTTGCGCCTGCACAGCCCGGTGCCGCGACGGTACAGCCTGCTCGGCGCAGTGCGCCTTACGACATTCTTCGTCGACCAATCCTTTCGTGGCGGCTGGGACGTCGCCAAACGCGCGCTCTCACCGGCCATGCCGCTGAATCCGGCAATGCTCAATTACCCACTGCGCTTGCGCGATGAATTGGCGCAAGTGCTTCTGGTCAACCTGAACAGCTTGTTGCCCGGAACGCTTTCTGCCGATTTGGCGGATGGCGTCGTTACTTTTCACGTACTGGATGCCGGCCCGGAGACCTTCGCCGACATGCAAACCCTCGAAGAGCGGGTAGCGGGCTTGTTTTCCATCCCCTTGGGCACGGGAAAGGACGTACGCGCATGAATGAATTCAACCTCGCGATGTGCGTACTGCTCCTGCTGATGATCGTCGCGGGATTGGTGCGCATCCTGAACGGACCGACGCCAGGCGACCGCATGCTGGCTGCGCAACTGTTCGGTACAAGCGGAGTGGCTGTTGTGCTCTTGTTCGCTTTTGCCATGGACATTCCGCGCCTGCTTGATCTGGCTCTGGTGTTTGCGGTCCTGGCGGCGGTCGTCGGCGTCGCATTTGCGCTGCGCGGCTGGGTCGAACCCGAGTCAAACCGGGGGGATAGAAGTGAACCTTAGCGAATCGATATCCGCCGTGCTGATTCTGGGTGGGATGTTCTTCTTTGTGGCCGGAACAGTCGGCTTGCTCAGGTTTCCGGATTTCTTCACCCGCCTGCACGCGCTGACCAAAGCGGACAATCTCGGTCTCGGCCTGGTCATCGCCGGTCTGGCTGTGCAGGCCAGTTCGTGGGCAGACGTAACGCGGCTGGTACTGATCTGGCTGCTGGTACTGGGCGCCAGCGCAACCTTGTGCTTCCTTGTTGCCCGTACCGCGCTACGCCACGGGCAGAAGCCCTGGACGAAATGATGGACACGCTGCAAACGGTCTTCGACCTGGTGCTGGTGCTGGCACTGCTCTGGCTCGCGTGGCGCGTTTTGGCGGCAGCGGATTTATTCAAGGGCATCGTGCTGTTCATTGCGTTTGGCCTGCTCATGGCGCTGGCCTGGATGCGGCTACGTGCGCCGGACATCGCCCTGGCGGAAGCGGCCGTCGGTTCCGGCATCACCGGTGCGCTGCTGCTGTCGGGACTGGCGCGCTTACGTCGCCTTGAGCGGAGTGCTCAGCCGCACATCGGAAGCGAACCATGAACGCTCCCGATGACTTCACCGACGACACCCGGCTCACCCCTTTGCGGCTGATGATCATGCTGTTCGTGCTGACGCTGGCTGGCGCGCTCGGCTGGGCTGTCTGCTCGCTGCCGGCATATTCCTCCGGTCTTGCCGTAACAGCGCTCGCCGAATTGTCAAACAGCGGCGTCCTCAATCCCGTCACGGCGGCGGTATTGAACTACCGCGGTTACGACACGCTGCTGGAGATCGCCGTTCTCCTGCTCGCGGTGATTGGTGTCTGGTCCTTGGCGCAAGCGGAGCCGCCAGCGGCGTTTGAGCCTGCGAGTCCTGTCTTGCTCTCTTTCTTGAGAATTGTTTTGCCGCTGATGATACTCATCGCCGGTTACCTGCTGTGGATTGGCTCCTTCGCGCCTGGCGGCGCGTTTCAAGGGGGTGCGGTGCTGGCTGGCGTTCTTGTCCTGTTGCGTTTGTCCAATCAAGACCGCGCGATCTGGTCGCACGAGGTTTGGCTCCGCTTTTGCCTGGTGCTGGGTTTGTCCGTCTTCATCGCGGTCGCCGTCGGCGTGATGGCTGGTGGCGGCAAACTGCTCGAGTACCCGCGCGCCCACGCCGGGATGCTCATCCTGCTCATTGAATCCGCCGCGCTCATCTCCATCGCCCTGACGCTGGCCGCACTGTTCGTCGGCGGTCGAGCGCTCAGTGATGAAGATTCGAGCAGAGCATCCGATAATGGCGTGCAGCCCGAATGACTCTCGAACCATACCTGCTCTACGCGCTCGCTGGCGTCGGTCTGTTCGCCATTGGCCTTTACGCCCTCATCGCCCGCACGCACTTGCTGAGAAAAATTCTGGCGTTGAATGTCATGGGCACCGGTGTGTTTCTGTTTCTCATCGCCATCGCGTATCGCTCAGAGCCCGTAGCTGACCCGGTGCCACAGGCCATGGTGTTGACCGGCATCGTTGTCTCCGTGTGTGCAACCGGCCTGGCCTTAGCATTGGCGCACCGCGTACAGACGACGACGGGCAGGATGGTACTGGCGGAAAATGACGAGTCTGGCGCATGACACTATGGGACACTGCCCCGTGGCTCCTCTGGAGCATCGTGTTGCCGCTGAGCGCGGGAATCCTTACCTTTCTTTTCCGGCGGGCTGCGCCCTGGATCGGTATCGCCACGACACTCGGCAGCGTCGTCTCGGTTGCCGGTCTGGCAGCGCAGGTGGTGCACTCTGGTCCCTTGCGTTACTCGGTCGGGGGCTGGGGGGTGCCACTCGGCATCGACTTGCGCGCGGATGGCTTGAGTGTCCTGATGCTGGTAATGAGCGCAGTCATCGGTGTGGCAGTGAGCGTCTATGCGGCCCGCTACTTTTCAGACGCAGACGCGACGGATGAGCGCGCAGTCCAGGCCCACCAGCGCGCCTATTTCTGGCCACTCTGGATGTTTCTGCTGGCGGGTCTGAACGGGCTTTTTCTCGCAGCGGATATCTTCCATCTTTACGTCACTCTGGAATTGCTCGGCTTCGCTGCCGTCTCGCTGGCAGCGCTTGCGGGCAAACGCGCCGCTGTTGTCGCGGCAATGCGCTATTTGCTGGTGAGCTTGTCGGGTTCGCTCTTTTTCCTGTTTGGCGTGGCCATTCTTTACGCGGCTTATGCCACTGTGGATCTGACGGCGTTAGCCGGGAAGGTGCAGCCCGGCCCGCTGGCCTGGTCGGCACTGGCCTTGATGGCGTCTGGACTGTTGATCAAGGGCGCGGTGTTCCCGCTGCATTTCTGGCTGCCCCCGGCACATGCCAACGCACCCACGCCGGTGAGCGCGCTGCTCTCCGCGCTGGTGGTCAAGGCCTCGTTCTACATCCTCCTGCGGCTCTGGTTCGAACTGTTCGGCGCGGTAGTGACTCCCGCTACGGCGACCTTCCTTGGTCTGCTCGGTGCCGGGGCGATTTTGTGGGGTTCGGCGCAAGCACTTCATCAGCCTCGACTCAAGCTGCTCGTCGCTTATTCCACCGTTGCGCAACTCGGCTACCTGATGCTGGTCTTTCCGCTCGCGCAGAATGCCGGCTCGGCGCTGACTGCCTGGAGCGCTTGCGTTTACTTCGTGCTGGCTCATGCCTGCGCGAAGACGGCCATGTTCCTGGCTGCCGGCAACATCGCCCATGCTGCCGGGCACGACCGCATTGCCGACCTGGACGGTATCACGCAGGCGCTACCGTTATCGGTGGCGGCATTTGCCCTGGCCGGCATCAGCCTCATCGGTCTGCCGCCGAGCGGTGGATTCATCGCAAAGTGGATGTTGTTACAGGCGGCCATCGGCAGCGGAAAGTGGGGTTGGGCAACGCTCATCCTGGTCGGCAGCCTGCTCGCGGCGGCTTACGTGATGCGGGTACTCTGGCATGCCTTCACGCAAGTTGAGGTAGCGCGCCCCTTGCATCGCGTACCGCGCACGATGGAGTGGTCAGCGCTTGCACTGTCACTGCTGGCGGTGCTGCTGGGACTGATGGCGGCACGCCCGGTGGAATTGCTGCGCAGCGGGGCGCCCGTGTCAATGCATGCACCGGGTCAAACATGAATCTCGACCACTGGCTTCTGGTTTTCATTCTGCTCAGTTCGTTTGTCACCGGGCTGATCATTTTCTTTCTCAAGGAGGAAGCGCACCGCTTGCGTACGCTGCTCAATCTCTTTGGTGCGCTGCTGAAAGTGATTCTCGTCGGCGTGATGATTGCCGGCGTGCAGGCCAATCACGTCTATGAGTCACGGCTCGAACTGTTGCCCGGTCTCGACCTGGTGTTACGCGCCGACGCCATGTCGGCACTTTTCGCCACGCTGTCGTCGGTGCTCTGGCTGGTCACCACGCTCTACGCTGTCGGCTATCTGGAAGGCGAGCCACACCGCAGCCGCTTCTTCGGATTCTTCAGCATCTGCGTCAGTGCCACAACCGGCGTTGCGCTGGCCGGCAACCTGATTACCTTCCTCATCTTCTACGAACTTCTGACGCTGTCCACCTACCCTCTCGTCGTGCATCGCGGCACAGAAAAGTCGCTGCAGGCCGGACGCACATATCTCATCTACACCTTGAGCGGCGGCGCGCTATTGCTCCTGGCCACAGTCTGGTTGCACACACTGGCGGGACCGGTAGAGTTCTCGCTCGGCGGAGCACTGGCGCAGGTTGCGACGCAACACCGGAGCGAGTTGATCGCCATCTTCGCGCTGCTCATTACCGGGCTTGGCGTGAAGGCCGCACTGTTCCCGCTGCACGGCTGGCTACCCCAGGCGATGGTCGCTCCCGCGCCGGTCAGCGCGCTGTTGCATGCTGTGGCGGTGGTGAAGGCCGGCGCCTTCGGTATCGTGCGCGTCGTGTATGACCTCTACGGCGTGTACACGGCTGAAGCCCTCGGCGTGCTCGCACCGCTGGCCGGCGTCGCGGCTTTCACCATTATTTACGGCTCCGTGCGTGCCTTGTTTCAGGATGACCTCAAGCGACGGCTGGCCTTTTCCACCGTCAGCCAGGTGTCCTACATCGCGCTGGGCACGGCGCTGTTCGGGTATCTTTCGACGATTGGCGGCCTCACGCATCTTGTTCATCAGGGCATCATGAAAATCACCCTGTTCTTCTGCGCCGGAATTTTCGCTCACACCCTCGGTGTACACAAAGTCAGCGAGATGGCAGGGCTGGGCCTGAGGATGCCTTGGAGCATGGCAGCGTTCACCATCGCCGCGCTGGGCATGATCGGTGTGCCACCGTTCGCCGGGTTTATCAGCAAATGGTACATCGGCCTGGGCGCAGTGGGCTCAGGCAGCTATTGGGCGGTGGCCATTCTCGCCGCCAGCAGCGCGCTCAATGCCGCCTACTTCCTGCCCATTTTGCATGCTGCCTGGTTCAAGAAACGGCAGGATCCGTGGCCTGCCGATCATGCGCACGGCGCCGGGGAAGGTCACTGGATGCTGCTGGCCCCGCCCCTGGTCACGGCGGCGCTGGTCGTGGCGGCAGGCGTGCTGGCCAACGCGCCGTTCAGTCCGCTCGAATGGGTGCGGTACATCACCGAAATCGAATACGGCAAATGAACTTTCCTGACTTCAATGCCGCACTCCTGCTTGGCGCCATCGCTCTGCCGCTCCTGCTGGCAGCAGGAATGGCGCGGCGCGGCTGGCGTTCATGCTTGCTGCGGCTGGCACCGTGGGCGGCCTTGCCGGCACTCCTCGTCGTGTTTGTGGTGCCTCAGGGCGCCGCAGCTTCTTTTTCCTGGCTCTTCCTCGGTAGCCACCTGGGATTCGACCAGACCGGCTACATCTTTCTTCTGTTTACCTCCACGCTGTGGCTGTTGTCAGGTCTGTTTGCACAAACCTATCTGGCAGATGACACGCAGCGCTCACGCTTCTTCGCTTTTTACCTGCTGGCAATGGCCGGCAACTTCGGGCTGATTCTCGCGCAGGACCTGGTGACGTTTTACGTGTTCTTTTCGCTGATGAGTTTTTCATCCTACGGCCTGGTCATTCACAATGGCGAAAACGAATCGCTCCGCGCCGGCCGCATTTATCTCTGCCTTGTCGTTCTCGGTGAATTGATGCTCTTTGCAGCAATGGTGACGATGGCAACGAACGCCAACTCCATTCTGCTGCGCGACGTCATCGCCGAGCCGATGAGCGACGTGACGCTGGCGTTGCTGCTACTCGGCTTTGGCATCAAGGCCGGTGCATTGCCCTTGCACGTCTGGCTACCACTGGCACATCCTGCCGCACCGGTACCCGCGAGCGCGGTATTGAGCGGCGCGATGATTAAAGCCGGTCTGCTCGGCTGGATTCGTTTCCTCCCGCTAGGCCTGGAAGCGTTTCCGCAATGGGGCGCACTCGTCATGGGTGCAGGGCTGGCGGCCGCATTTTTCGGCGCACTTGTCGGTGTAACACAAACGAATTCCAAAACCGTGCTGGCCTATTCGAGTATCAGTCAGATGGGGTTGATCACGATCGCCGTCGGCGTCGTGTTGATGGTGCCCTCGCTGTGGCCGCCTGTCTTGACGGCGATCCTGATTTACGCGTTGCACCACGCGCTGGCCAAAGGCGCGTTGTTTCTCGGTGTCGGCGTGGCCAGCCATGCCGCAACTCGGGCACAGCGCTTGTGGCTATTCGTCGGCATGTTGGTGCCCGCATTGGCGCTGATCGGCGCGCCATTCACCAGCGGTGCCATTGCGAAAACGGCGTTGAAGGCCGACTTCACTTCACTCCCGGCGCCCTGGGCAGGCTTCCTGCAGATCGCGCTGCCACTCGCCGCTGTCGGCACAACACTGCTGATGGCGCGCTTCCTCTGGCTGCTATGGTCGAAGCCCGCCGCTCATGGTCACTCGCGTTCTGGCCTGTGGATTGCATGGGGATTGCTGCTCGTCGCCGTAGCCTTGGTCGCCTGGACCCTGCCGATCGCCAACAGCAGCGGGCAAGACGCGCTGAAGATTGACAAAATCCTGGCGGGCTTGTGGCCTTTCGCCATCGGCATCCTGGTGGCGTCGGTGGCGCTTGTACGTTCCGGCAGGGAAGGAGGAATGGGCTACCCCAGAATACCAGCGGGTGACTGGCTCGCGCTAATCGCCTGGGCAGCCCCATACGCGACGCGGATCGGTCTGGATCTACCCATTGATCACCTGATCGTATTCTGGAAAAAAACAGCGGCCTCATTGTTGCTAGCACTACGACGTCTAGACTCCGGGCTACGCTGGTCGCGCATGGAAGGCTGTCTGAGGAGTTGGAGCGCGGCGGGTATGGCCCTTCTCTGCATCACCATCATTCTCTACCTGCTCGCTTAAGTATTGTAGCGGGAGGCGTTTAGAGAGTTGAAACGCTGCATCAACTCAGGCGAGGTGAGCCATTTGGTGAATGCGGCACCAGCAGGCAAACACTCACGATTTCCTGTCAATCATGTTGTTGCGCGGCGTGCGCCACTCACGCCACGCCAGTACCCCCAGGGTGAGGGCCGTCAGGGGCAGCACCACCGTTGTCATGACGAATCCGAAACTGGCCAGCAAATCATGACGCTGCACGGCGAGCACAAGATAGGCGGTGTAGACCATGTAGTAAGCGAGGAACACAGCGCCCTCCCAGAGCGAAATCAGATGGCCGGTAAAGAAGATCGGAAGGCATGCTCCCGCTACCGCGATCATGACAGGCAAATCGAAACTCAACATGGACTGTGGCACGGACAGGCTTTCAGGTGCCACCAGACTCGACAGCCCAAGAACACCGAGGATGTTGAACATGTTGCTACCCACCACGTTACCCACCGCAATGTCGCGCTCGCCACGCAAGGCGGCGACGACCGAGGTGGCCACTTCCGGCATTGAGGTACCAGCCGCAACGATGGTGAGTCCGATCACCAGTTCACTCACACCGAGTTGCTTGGCGAAGGTGACCGCCGCACCGACCAGCCAGTCCGCACCCAGCACCAGTAGCGCAAGACCAGCAGCAATCAGCGTCACCTGAACGCCCCAGTGCTGTCCCTCACCCACTTTGACCTCGCCGATCTGCTGCACGTATTCGGCCTCGATGGACTGGCTTTCCCTGCGGCTCTGCCGGATAAGAAAAACTGTATAGGCCGAAAGCAGGCCGAAGAGCAGTGCCCCGTCGAAGCGCGAAATGCCTCCGTCCCAGGCCAGCGCGAACAACAACAAGGACGCACCGATCATGATCGGCACTTCCTGCCGTATCAACTGGCTGGCGACCAGCAGCGGCGTGATCAGGGCGGATACGCCGAGGATGAACAGCACATTGAAGATGTTGCTGCCCACCACGTTACCCAGAGCGATATCGACCTGCCCGCTCCAGGCCGATTGCACCGAAACCGCCAGTTCAGGCGCACTGGTGCCGCAGGCCACCACCGTCAGCCCGACCACCAGTGGCGAAATGCCGAAAGACAGCGCGAGCTTCGAAGCACCTCGCACCAGCAGTTCGGCGCCCGCTACCAGTGCCAGCAGACCGAGAATGAAGAAAAGCAAGGGTGTCATGGTAATTGGCTCAGTTGGTATTGCACATTAATGTTACAAACTCACGTTCAACAACTGACAAGGTCGCCTGAATGACAATACAGGGCAGGCTAGGGTTCAATCGAGCAGGTGGCAGGGTTGCCTGTGGGAGGAAAATTCGTAGCATTATATTGATTAGGCTAAAGCATTCGATACCCTTGCCCGCCATTCTCTCCCAACTATGACCAGAAGGAATGATTGGCCTTGAACACCGAATGCATACTTTCGTCGACGGAGACATCGGCCTGCTGATCAGCGAGATCTTCGCCCACCTGGTCGACGACGGCGCCTCGCCTGAGAAGCGTCATCGTTTTTTGGTACTATGCGCTGCGCTTGGTGCATCCTTATAGGCTGTGGTTCGGTAAGTTCCTTTGCGAACTTTATGGTGTTACGATGATGCCCGTTACCCCGTTCATGTTTGAGTATATTTTTGCTAAGCACGGCCAGCACTCCGCGCTGACATTGGCTTCACAATCTTGTTACTGTTTCAGTTTTTTCGACTTCAAGACCCCCGCAGCTCAAGGCAACTCCTTCAATGCCCCCTTCTTCGCCATTGGCAAACGCTGGCATGACCTGACTGCCGTGCTGGCGATGCATGTTCTGATAGTGCATTGGATCCCGGTGCACCCTGTTCGATACCATGGACCTGACGTTGAAAGACCGGGATCTGGCGATAGCGCTTGCCGCGTCGCTACCGATGCTGGATGAAGTGAGCAAGCTATTGTCATTGCTATCCAGGATTAAGCACTGACCAACAATGGGTTGGGCAGATACCTTACCCAACCAGAATTGCAGGAAATCAGAGGAGAAAAGAATGAACGAAAATGAAACCGGCGGCATGCCGACACAGCAAGACGTTTTCGATGAACCCCTTGTCCGTCGCCTGCGCGCCAGCATCCGCCACGCCGCCCGGGTACTGGCCGTGCTGATGGTGATGGTGATCTGGTGGGGTGTGGCCGACGTTGTTTATGTACTGTATAGCCGTGTCAGCAAACACCCTTACTACCTGCTTGAGATCAGCGACATTCTCGCTGTCTTCGGGGCGTTCATGGCTGTATTGATTGCGATAGAAGTATTTGTGAATATCGTCAGTTACCTCAAAGAAGACGCATTGCATATAGACATCGTGTTGGCGACAGCCTACATGGCGGTTCTCCGAAAGATCATCATTCTCGATTACAAGGAGGTAAGCCCGGACTATGTTTACGCAACAGCAGCGCTCGCTCTGGCGCTGGCGGTCGGCTACTGGCTGACTAAAAAGTCGCATCGAGAACGACCTTCCAACTTAAAACCCAACCCCTAGCGGGTATGACTTTGGCAGGCACCCCGAGTAAAACAAGCCATGCCCGTTTCCTTCCCTCCAACCCCTCGCGCAACGGGCGAGGGGTAATTTGAGGATCGTGTGCGGACATTGGCTTCCGGTCATCATTCCTTCATGCACACGGCAATCATTGAATAGTTGACTAATACGTTCAGGTTTATTACAGTCACTCCGTCCCAAGGGGGAGTAGCTCTTCGCCGTGGCGTCGTCAATACGGAAATTCCTGTGGTTTTCAGGGTTTCCCGGCGCTCCGGGCGGTTATCGCAAGACAGCCGCGAGCAAGACCTTTGCCGCGTTGGCTGAGGCTCCCTTGTCAGAACACCGAACGGCCCTCAGTCCTCGCTGGACAAGGGCCGTTTTGATTTGTCGGGTTTGCCGGCAGTCGATGCATTTTTCGTTCTGGCAGGGAGCATTGTTAAATGGAAACAATCGGTACGTGGTGGATGTGGGCGGGTTTCTTCGTCATCGTCCTGGCCATGCTGGCGATCGACCTTTTCGTGGGCGGCGGCAAGGAGCATCGGGTCTCGTTCAAGGAAGCAGCGACCTGGTCCGGTATCTGGGTCTGCGTTTCGTTTGCCTTCGCCGGCGCGCTGTGGTGGTATCTCGATGGCGAAATGGGCCGCGAGTTCGCCAACCAGAAGGCGCTCGAATACATCACCGGCTACCTGATCGAAAAATCGCTGGCGGTCGACAATGTCTTCGTCTGGATGATGATTTTCAGTTTCTTCGCCATCCCGATCGAGATGCAGAAGCGCGTGCTGATTCTCGGCGTCCTAGGCGCCATTGTCATGCGCACGGTCATGATCTTCGCCGGCGTCTGGCTGATCGCCCAGTTTCACTGGCTGCTCTATGTCTTCGGCGCCTTCCTGCTGATTACCGGCATCAAGATGTGGTGGTTCGCCGACGAGAAGCCCGACCTCAACAACAACCCGGCGATAAACTGGCTGCGCCGGCACATGAAAGTGACCCAGGAACTGCACGGCGAGCGCTTCTTCGTCATGAAGGAAGAGGCCGGAAAATGGGTGCGCTACGCGACGCCGCTGTTCCTGGTGCTGATCCTGGTCGAGATATCCGACCTGATCTTCGCCGTTGACTCGATCCCGGCGATCTTTGCCATCACCACGGATCCCTTCATCGTGCTGACCTCAAACATCTTCGCCATCCTCGGCCTGCGTGCGATGTACTTCCTGCTCGCAGACATGGGCGATCGCTTCTCGCTGCTCAAGTATGGCCTGGCCATCGTACTGATGTTCATCGGCGTCAAGATGTTGCTGATCGACCTGTTCAAGATCCCGGTGCTGTTCTCGCTTGGCGTTGTTGCGGCGATCATTGCCACTTCGATTGCCCTCTCGCTGCGCAATGAGGCACGTCAGCGACGCGCAGCAACACAGTCCGACGCCGAGAAGCGCTGAGCAATGATCATGGCAAACAAAGCGTCATACGCCCCGCGCAACTTCGCCGGTCTTGCCGCCTGGCTCGAAACGCCGCTCGTCCAGCGCACCCTGATCGTGCTGATTCTGGTCAATGCGGTGATTCTCGGCCTGGAAACCAGCCCGTCACTGATGGCCGACTGGGGGCCCTGGCTGGTCGCCGCCGACCGGGCGATCCTCGCCGTCTTTGTCGTCGAGATTGCCCTGCGCCTCATTGCGCATCGTTTCAATTACTTCCGTGACCCGTGGAACGTTTTCGATTTCACGGTCGTGGCCATTGCACTGATTCCTGCGTCGGGTCCGCTCGCTGTATTGCGTGCCTTGCGCGTGCTGCGCGTGTTGCGTCTGATCACGATGGTACCGAGCATGAAGCGCGTCGTCGGCGGACTGCTGTCGGCGCTCCCGGGGCTCGGCTCGGTCAGCGCGATCATCGGCATCATTTTTTACGTTTCGGCGGTGATCGCCACAAAACTTTTCGCCGGGCAGTTTCCCGAGCTGTTCGGCGACCTGGGGCGCACGGCCTTTACCCTGTTTCAGGTGATGACGCTTGAAGGGTGGGCGATGGAAGTCGTTCGTCCGGTGATGGCGGTCTATCCGCTGGCGTGGATCTTTTTCCTGCTGTTTATCCTGGCTTCGACCTTCACTCTGCTCAACCTGTTCATCGCCGTCATCGTCAACGCCATCCAGCAGGAGCATGGCGACGAGGCGAAGCCGGTTGCGGAGAGCGAGATGGCGGCACTGCGACGTGAAATTGCCGCTCTGCGCAAGCAACTTCAAACCATTCGCCCGCAGGCTTCCGCTGCAAGGAATAAGCGATGACCGTGTCAATCGGCGATCCTGAGACCGTGTGACGTGCTCAGGCAATACATGTTGGCTACTGCGGTCAATGTCTTCAGGAGGGCCGAGTTTATTGGCCAGTAGCTCTGCCCGTTGTTCAACGATAGTCAATAAAGCGTGCCGGATAGTGGGCAGTTGCCCAGGCCAGAAAGACATATTTCACCATTTTGCCGATACCGACAGCGATCAGCACACCAGAGGCCGAGGGTTGACCAGCGAATAGAGAAACAATGCTGGCGTTTGCGGCATGGGAGAGCCGGCGATGATCATCAGGGCAAACAGGCCGTAGCTCTCCAGCCAGTCACTGGCCAGTTGCCAGGTTACCGATTCGACCAACTCCGGAAAGCGCGAGATAACCAGCTCCCGGCCAAAGTACTGGAATAATTCGACCAGCACGGCAGCTCCCATACCGCTGGCCATGCCGCACAGCAGGCCGAGTATCAGCCAGCGTCGGGGTGCGATGAGCACGGCAGGAATCAACACGATCACGAAGGGGAAGGCAAAAGTGGCGGCCGAGGCGAAGGCGATCAGCGCCACCACCAGCGGGTAATAGCGATGTCCGGCACTGCGGTCGAGGACTCGCCGGAGCCAGGCGGGTATGTGCGGCCTGTTCATGCGATCTTCTGCCGCTGGCCTGAAGTCATCCCGATCATCGACTTGCCGACCGACGGTCGTGCGGAATGGTATTATTTTCATGTCGCTCAACGGTTTTTTCCTGAAGGAACTACTTTTGCATCCTGGAACAAACGAGTTACCGCCAATCAATGCGCTGTGGATTGTAAGCGCTTTCGGGCAGAAGACTACCCTGACGGAACCGCTGCGCGCCACTGATCAGAGTCTGCGTCCCTGGGCAAGCAGGCAGACAACATGCTGAACAGGCTCTTCGCCGGCCTGCTTTCCGGCCTGATGGCAATCGTCCTGCCGGCCTGCGATGGCCTCAATCTTGAGAAGTTGAAACCAGGCATTTCGACGCTACAGGACGTGCGTGACATCATGGGTCCGCCGACCATGGAGTGGGCGGATCCCGACGGCACGCTGACCTGGGAATACCCACGCACCCCGGAAGGTATCGTCAACTACATGATCGTCTTCGGCCCGGACAAGAGGCTGCGCGAAGTCAGGCAGGTGCTGAGCGAGGAAAATTTTGCCCGGGTCAGGGAAGGCATGAGCCGCGAGGAAATCCGCCGCCTGCTCGGCAAACCGGCGCACGAGTTCTATTTCCCGCTCAAGAAGGAACACGTCTGGGACTGGAAAAGCAAAGTCGAGCCGGGCATGGTCTGGTATTTCAACGTGCATTTCGACGAAAGCGGGCGCGTGGTGCGGACAAGTTCAAGTTTTGACCCCAAAGGTTGATGAGGCCGACGAACTCCAACTCACGTCCGGTTTCGGTTGCGGACCAGCCATGCTTTCCTGGCCGGTTGACAGGCCCTGTTCATTTAACATTCCGATCGGATAGACGAATCTTGATTCCGGCTTTTGCCGGAATGAGCGCGAAGCCTGGCCTCGGGCCACAGTGGACTTTTCGCACAAATTTACCCTGTTGGAAACGCCGTTAGCGCTTGACAATCAAGGGCCTGAAACGTAGATTTACGCCCTTGCCCGACTCCAGCACAGGGCTTGCGCCGATTTGATCTGTACAGATTGCGGGCGCGTTAGAAATTCCGCTAAAGCGAAGCCGGTAACGTCACACGAAAACCCGTCGAGCTTTACGCTGGCGGGTTTTTTCTTTACAAGCGGCCAGACAGGCAACGCACGACCAACAAGGTAGAATCCATGCAGCCCGACCGTACAGCCGAACTGAAATCCCTGCTCGAAAAACGCATCCTCATTCTCGACGGGGCGATGGGCACGATGATCCAGAGCCACCGGCTGCAGGAGGCCGACTATCGCGGCACGCGCTTTGCCGATCATGCGCATGACCTGAAGGGCAACAACGATCTGCTGCTGCTGACCCGGCCCGATGTCATTCGCGGCATCCATGCCGACTATCTGGCCGCCGGCGCCAACATTATCGAAACCAATACCTTCAACGCGACGGCGGTATCGCAGGCCGACTACAAACTCGAAAGCATTGTTTATGAGCTGAACGTCGCCGGGGCGAAACTGGCGCGTGAAGCGTGTGACGAATACACCGCGCGAGATCCGGCCAAACCGCGTTTCGTTGCCGGCGTGCTCGGCCCGACTTCGCGCACGGCGTCGATCTCGCCGGACGTCAACGATCCGGGCTGCCGCAATACCAGCTTCGATCAACTGGTCGACACCTACAGCGAAGCCATTCGTGGCCTGACTGACGGCGGCGCCGATATCCTGCTCGTCGAAACAATATTCGACACGCTCAATGCCAAGGCGGCACTGTTCTCGATCGAGCAGTATTTTGAACAGCTCGGCCGACGCTGGCCGGTGATGATCTCCGGCACCATTACCGATGCCTCCGGGCGCACGCTTTCCGGGCAAACCGCCGAAGCCTTCTGGAACTCGCTCAACCACATCCGGCCGCTGTCCTTCGGGCTGAACTGCGCGCTCGGCGCCGCCGAACTGCGCCAGTATGTCGAGGAACTTTCGCGCATCTGCGAGTGCTTCGTTTCGGCGCACCCGAACGCCGGTTTGCCCAACCCGCTGTCGCCTACCGGTTACGATGAAACCCCCGAGCAACTGGCGAAGGAAATCGTCGACTGGGCGCAAAATGGCTTTGTGAACATCGTCGGTGGCTGCTGCGGCACGACGCCGGCACACATTGCAGCCATTGCCCAAGGTGTCGCCGGCATCAAGCCGCGCGAGATTCCGCAGGTCGAGAGGAAACTGCGCCTCAGTGGCCTGGAGCCCTTCAATGTCGGTCGCGAGTCGCTCTTTGTCAATGTCGGCGAACGCACCAACGTTACCGGCTCGAAAGCCTTTTCGCGAATGATCCTCGAAGGCCGCCTTGACGATGCACTGGCGGTCGCCCGTCAGCAGGTCGAAAACGGCGCGCAGTTGATCGACATCAACATGGACGAGGCGATGCTCGACTCGAAGGCGGCGATGGATCGCTTCCTCAAGCTGATCGCCACCGAGCCGGACATCTCGCGCGTGCCGATCATGATCGACTCGTCCAAGTGGGAAATCATCGAGGCCGGCCTCAAGTGCATCCAGGGCAAAGGCATCGTCAATTCGATCTCGATGAAGGAGGGCGAAGCGGCCTTCCTGCACCAGGCCAGACTGGCACGCCGTTATGGCGCCGCCGTGGTGGTCATGGCCTTCGACGAAGCCGGGCAGGCCGACACCTACCAGCGCAAGACCGAAATCTGCAAGCGTGCCTACGACCTGCTGACGGCATCGCCGGAGCACGGCGGAGCCGGTTTCCCACCCGAAGACATCATCTTCGACCCCAACATCTTCGCCATCGCCACCGGCATCGAGGAGCACAACAACTACGCCGTCGACTTCATCGAGGCCTGCCGCTGGATTCGCGCCAATCTGCCCTGGGCGCAGATTTCCGGCGGCGTCTCCAACGTCTCCTTCAGCTTCCGCGGCAACGACCCGGTGCGCGAGGCGATCCACACCGTCTTCCTCTACCACGCGGTCAGGGCCGGGCTGTCGATGGGCATCGTCAACGCCGGCATGCTCGGCCTGTATGACGATCTCGATCCGGCACTGCGCGACAAGGTCGAGGACGTGGTACTCAACCGCAACGCCGAGGCCGGCGAAGCGCTGGTCGAATTCGCGCAAACGGTCAAGGAAGGCAAGGCAAAAGACTCGGGACCCGATCTGTCGTGGCGCGAACTGTCGGTCGAAGCGCGTCTCTCGCATGCGCTGGTCAAGGGCATTACCGACTTTGTCGTGGCCGACACCGAGGAATGCCGCGCCGCGCTGGAAGCCGCCGGTCAGCCGCCCCTGGCGGTCATCGAAGGGCCGCTGATGAGCGGTATGAATGTCGTCGGCGACCTCTTCGGCGCCGGCAAAATGTTCCTGCCGCAGGTGGTCAAATCGGCGCGCGTCATGAAGCAGGCAGTAGCGCATCTGATTCCCTATGTCGAAGCGGAGAAGCTGCGCACCGGTGCCAGCAGCAAGGGCAAGATCGTCATCGCCACGGTGAAGGGTGACGTTCATGACATCGGCAAAAACATTGTCGGCGTGGTGCTCGGCTGCAACGGCTACGACATCGTCGATCTCGGTGTCATGGTCTCCTGCGACAGGATACTGCACGCGGCGAAAGAGCACGGCGCGCAGGCTATCGGTCTGTCCGGGCTGATCACGCCTTCGCTGGAGGAAATGAGTCACGTCGCGGCTGAAATGCAGCGTCTTGGCTTTGCCGACGGAACCCATGGCGAGGCCATCCCGCTGTTGATCGGTGGAGCGACGACCAGCCGTGCGCACACCGCGATCAAGATTGCGCCGCATTACAGCGGCCCGGTCGTTTACGTTCCGGATGCTTCGCGCGCCGTCGGCGTCGTCACCAAGCTGTTGTCGATCGATAACGCCGCCAGCTTCAAGGCCGAAGTCGCCGCCGACTACGACAAGGTGCGTGCCCAGCACGCCGGCAAGAAAGGCATCCCGCTGGTGTCGCTGGAGAAGGCGCGCAGCAATCGTCTGGCGTGGAACAGCGATCCCGCCTACCAGCCGGGCGCACCGAACAAGCCCGGCCTGCACGTGCTGCGCAACATCGATCTGGCGACGCTGGCCGACCACATCGACTGGAGCCCGTTCTTCCAGACCTGGGATCTGGCCGGCAGTTATCCGAAGATTCTCGATGACGCGACGGTGGGCGAAGCGGCGCGTTCGGTCTTTGCCGATGCCCAGGCCATGCTGGCGCAGATCATCGCTGACCGGCACAGCAACCCGTGGATCACCGCCAACGCCGTTTTCGGTCTCTATCCGGCCAACGCCGTCGGCGACGACATCGAGATCTACAGCGACGAATCACGCCGGGAAAAACTGATGACCTGGCACAACCTGCGTCAGCAGCAGGAGCGCCCGGCGGGCAAGCCGCATTACTGTCTGAGCGATTTCGTCGCCGATCGAGTCGATCAAGGCGGCGTGCCCGACTGGATCGGCGTTTTCGCCGTCAGCGCCGGGCTGGGCATCGAGAAGAAACTTGCCGAATTCGAGGCCACGCACGACGACTATCGCGCGATCATGCTCAAGGCACTCGCCGACCGTTTCGCCGAAGCCTGTGCCGAGTGGCTGCACGCGCAGGTCCGGCGCGACTACTGGGGTTACGCCGCTGAAGAGTCGCTCTCCAACGACGCGATGATCCGCGAGGAATATCGCGGCATCCGGCCAGCACCCGGCTACCCGGCGTGTCCCGATCACACCGCCAAAGGCGCATTGTTCGAGCTGCTCGACGCCCCGGCCAATGCCGGAATGGGCATCACCGAATCCTTCGCCATGACGCCCGCTGCCGCCGTTTCCGGCTTCTACCTGGCGCATCCGCAAGCGCAGTATTTTGCAGTCAGCAAGATCGGCCGCGACCAGTTGGAGGACTGGGCGCAACGCGCCGGCTTCAGCGTCGCCGAAGCCGAACGCTGGCTGGCACCGTTACTGTAATGGCGATCGCCCGGACAACTCGTTAGAATACGCCCATGAATCTTGATCTATTGTCCGACTACATTCATACCCACTACGAAGTACATGAATGGAAACATTCCTGCGCCATCCTGAAACAGGATTTTCCTGCAGAATGGAGTGACATTTGTGAGGTATTGACGGACTTCCGACTGAGAAAAAGCTGGATAACTGTCGGAGGCGGAAGAAAATCGAAAGTTTCCGAATCACTCGACAGTGCTCTCGGACAGCGCGGCTGGGTTGAAAAAGGATTCGACACAAAAGTTGTCGTCGACCAGCACAGCCTGGATTCACCGACGCATAAAGTGGATTGTTTCAAGAATCGGGTTGCGCTTGAAATCGAATGGAACAACAAGGATCCTTTCTTTGATCGGGATCTGAATAACTTTCGTCTCCTTTTCGATCTGCGAGTGGTCAGCGTTGGCGTTATCATTACCCGATGCGACGACTTGCAGGATATTTTCGACGATCTTGGGCGAGGATCATCTTACGGTTCATCAACGACGCATATGAGCAAGCTGTTACCCAAAATACAGGGCGGTAGTGGCGGGGGTTGTCCCTTGCTCGTATTCGGAATTAAAAAATCCCTGTTTGTGGAGGATTGATTCGTGCAAACAGCGGCTGAAGACTTCAAGAATTCGATCCATGGCAAGTTTGGCACCATCCTGGCCGACCCACCGTGGCAGTTCCAGAACAGAACTGGAAAGATGGCGCCAGAACACAAGCGCCTGTCGCGTTATTCAACCCTGACGCTGGAAGATATCAAGGCCATTCCGGTTGCTGACGCCGCTGCTCCGACAAGCCACCTTTATCTGTGGGTGCCCAACGCGCTTCTGGCTGAAGGTCTGTCCGTACTTAAGGCTTGGGGATTTACTTACAAGTCGAACCTCGTCTGGCACAAAATCAGGAAAGACGGCGGGCCGGATGGTCGTGGCGTCGGCTTCTACTTCCGCAATGTGACCGAACTGGTTCTGTTCGGTGTGCGTGGCAGCATGCGAACTCTACCTCCCGGACGACGTCAGGTTAATTTCCTTGCAACAAAAAAACGTGAGCACTCGCGCAAACCAGACGAATTCTATGAAATCGTCGAGTCCTGTAGCCCAGGCCCCTATCTTGAGCTGTTTGCGCGCCATCGACGCGAAAATTGGGAAAACTGGGGAAACGAAGTTCCTGAAGTTGTCGGTGATCATATTCTGACCGAACGGAAACTGACTCGGGAAACCCAGCTTCGCTTGCTCCAGGAAACCGCGCTATATGTGCCCGGTTGCGTCGACTGAAGCATCACAGCCGCAAGTCCATGTCGATCTGACCAGGGCCAACACGCTGGCACTGCCAGGACATGCGGCGCTTTATGCCGAAATTACTTCTGCGCTTCAACTGACTGCTTTCGCCGGCCGCACCACTGATCGCTGCTTCATCCTCGGCGGCGGCAGCAACCTCGTGCTGACAGGCGATTTTGACGGCCTCGTGGTGCACATGGCCATCACCGGCCGCGAACTGGCCGGTGAGGATGCCGATGCCTGGTATGTGCGCGCCGGGGCCGGCGAAAACTGGAATGACTTTGTTGAGTGGACGCTGGCGCAAGGCTGGCCGGGGCTGGAAAACCTGTCGCTGATCCCCGGAACGGTCGGCGCCGCGCCGATCCAGAATATCGGTGCTTACGGACTGGAAGTGGCCGAACGCTTTCATTCGCTCGCCGCCTGCGACATGCACACCGGCCGGATCGTGGACTTTGACCGCAACGCCTGCCGCTTCGGCTATCGCAACAGCATTTTCAAACAGGAAGGCTGGTACCTCGACGGGCGCTACGCCATCACCGAGGTCACTTTTCGCCTGCCCAAGGTCTGGCAGCCACTCACGCGCTACGCCGATGTCGCTGCCGAACTGGCTGCGCAAGGCATTGTCACGGCAAACGCCCGCCAGATCGCTGCGGCGGTGATCGCCGTACGCCAGCGCAAGCTGCCCGATCCTGAGCAAATACCCAACGTCGGCAGCTTCTTTCACAACCCGGTGGTCGATGCAGCAATGGCAGACCGGCTACATTCGGCGCATCCCGGCTTGCCGCTTTACCCGCAAAGCGAGGGCCGGGTCAAACTCGCTGCGGGCTGGCTGATCGAGCAGGCCGGCTGGAAGGGGAAGAATCTCGGCCCGGTCGGCATGTACGAAAAGCAGGCACTGGTCCTGGTCAATCGGGGCGGCGCAACGGGCGCCGATGTGGCCATGCTCATGCAGGCCGTGCAGCGCGACGTGCGCATTAAATTCGGCGTCGAACTGACGCCGGAGCCGATTTTTCTGTGAACAAAGCCACGGCGGCGATGCGCTCCAAGCGGCAATCCTGGCTTACCCCGTCACCGACCTCTGGTCAGAAAGACCTCGGCAAACCGAGGACGTGCTCGGCCACGTAGGCATAAATCATGTTGGTGGAAATCGGCGCCACCTGGTACAGACGGGTCTCGCGGAACTTGCGTTCGACATCGTATTCGTTGGCAAAACCGAAGCCGCCGTGGAACTGGATGCAGGCGTTGGCCGCTTCCCAGCTCGCCTTGGCAGCGAGGTATTTGGCCATGTTGGCCTGCGCCGCGCAGGGCTGGCCGGCATCGAACAGTTCGCAGGCCTTGAAGCGCATCAGATTGGCGGCTTCGACTTCGATGTAGGCGTCGGCAATCGGGAACTGCACGCCCTGGTTTTGCCCGATCGGGCGGCCAAAAACCACGCGCTCCTTGACGTATTTCGTCACCCGGTCGAGAAACCAGTAGCCGTCGCCGATGCATTCGGCGGCAATCAGCGTGCGCTCGGCGTTCAGGCCATCGAGGATGTATCTGAAGCCCTGGCCTTCCTGCCCAATCAGGTTTTCCTCCGGTATTTCCAGATTCTCGAAGAACAGCTCGTTGGTCTCGTGGTTAACCATGTTGCGGATCGGGCGTACCGTCATTCCGGTCTTTTCGGCCAGCCGCAGGTCGACCATGAAGATCGACATGCCTTCGGACTTTTTCCTGACGTCGGCCAGCGGCGTGGTGCGCGCCAGCAAAATCATCCACTCCGAGTGCTGCACGCGGGATATCCACACCTTCTGGCCATTGACCACGTAACGATCGCCCTTTTTTACGGCGCTGGTCTTGATTTTGGTGGTGTCAGTGCCGGTAGTCGGTTCGGTCACGCCCATCGACTGCAAACGCCATTCGCCGCTGGCGATTTTTGGCAGGTACCGCTCCTTCTGCGCGAGCGATCCGTGGCGCAACAGCGTACCCATGTTGTACATCTGGCCGTGGCAGGCACCCGAGTTGCCGCCGCTGCGATTGATCTCTTCCATGATCACCGAAGCTTCAACCAGGCCCAGACCGGAGCCGCCGTATTCATGTGGAATCAAGGCGGCCAGCCAGCCAGCCTGGGTCAGGGCCTCGACAAAAGCCTCGGGGTAGCCACGCTGCTCGTCGATGTTGCGGTGGTAGCCATCGGGAAACCCGGCGCACAGGGCACGCACCGCATCGCGGATGTCCTGGTACCGGTCGGGGGCGGTTTTGATCATGGTTCTGCTGTCGGTTGTTGGGAGATCAGGCGAGTCCGGGCTTGCACGGCAGGGTCAGCCCGTCTTGCAGACTCAGCGTGTTTGTCGCACTTTATCCCAATGGTGGTTCGTGTTGCCAGTGTTAACTCGAAACACATGTCGTCAAGTCTGGCGCCTGGATTCAACCCCTCCCGGCCTCCCCTTGTCAGGGGAGGGGGGCCTCGCGGGGCTGGGGGGATTTGCGGCGGTGTATCTCGTCAATGAGAATTCCGTGCTGTAGAGACATATTTCGGACAGAATGGCGGCCTTGCTTGAAACAGTCGATCGAAGCGGAAAGCCGGGATCGGCTGATCGGCGCGTCAATCAAAACCATGAGGAGATTTTGCATGATCGTGAAAGGCATCGTTTTCGATATCAACGGAACAATGACGGATATCCTGACGAATGAAGCAGACGACGGCGTGTATCGTGTCATCAGCAATCTTTTATCATATCAGGGTGTTTTTCTCGACCCGGCCGCAACCAAGGATTTGTATTTCAGTATCCAGAAGGAGCAGCGTGCGGCAGCCCAGGAACCCTACCCGGAATTCGATGCCATTGAAATCTTTCGTGAAATCATCAGGCAGCATTCGACAGACTTCACGCGCGCGCTGCCGGCCGCAAAGCTTGAACAGCTTCCCGGATTGTTCGCCGAAACCTACCGTGCCGCCTCCCGACACCGCCTGCAGCTCTATCCAGGCGTCGATCAAACCATCCGGCAACTGCACCAGAACTATCGTCTGGCAATAGTTTCCGATGCCCAGACGGCCTACGCCATCCCGGAGCTGAACGCCGTCGGGCTCTACGGGTATTTTGACCCGATCATCGTCTCGGGAGACTACGGTTACCGCAAGCCCGACGAACGCCTATTTACAAACGCATTGAGTGCCATGGGAATTGACGCATCAGAGGTAATCTATGTCGGCAACGACATGCACTGCGATGTTCACGGGGCGCAAAGACTCGGGATTAAAACGGTCTTTTTCAAGTCGAACCAGGGGAACCAGGAAATGCAAGGCGTAGAGCCCGACTACATCATTTATCATTTCCCGGAATTGCTGAACGCTGTCCGGTTTTTTGAAAGCCGGTAGGAACGAAAGCCTCAACCCGGCATCGGAAAACCCCTTCGGGCAACGGGCTCTTCTGATCTTCCTTCGCTCGCCTTTGCCGCTGTGAGGTGCTTTGCTGAAAGCTGATAAATAGTCTGCCCCTAGCGCTGCAAGTCATGCTATTTTTTGCCTTTCTCTTACTCGAGAGTATCGCTCATGACGCTGGATCGCTTGATCACCCTGACCGCCCTGTCCGGAATGCTCGCTGCCTGCTCGACGACGGGGTCGCAGCAGACAACTGATGCAGCCCGCCAGGAAAGTGCCAAAGGCCGTCAGAATCAACAACTGAAGTTCAAGCTCGCCAGTGGCGTCTACCAGTGCGAACTCGGTCAGAGTGTCGAAATTCAGCGCGATACCCGCAATGCCAATCAGATCGAAGTCAACTGGCAGGGCAGTCGTCACACACTGCAACGCTACGACTCCTCCTCCGGTCTTCCGCGCTACGAGGACCGGCAGAATGGCCTGCTGTGGATCGATCTGCCATGGAAAAGCGTCCTGATGGACAGCAACAATGGTCGTCCCCTCGCCAACGAGTGCAAGATGGCGCAAAACAAGACGAAGAACAGTTGACTCCGGGCCGCTTCGAGCTGCGTGTTCATCCCGTTGATGCAGGTTATCAAGGCACCCACAACGTCTTCGGCGAAAGCCGGAATCAAGCCTTCTCCATATCCAAAACCATCAGATAAACCAGCTGACCTGGCTTTTGCCCGAAGGATTCCGGCGTGCGCCGGGGTGACGAGTTGGAAATCAGGCTTCGATGATTTATTCACAGCGTTCAGTCGACGCTTTGCCGGATCGCCAGATGGCGCTCCTGTCGCTGCGCCAGCGCCCGTGCATGGGGCAGGGGCGCATCGCGCCTGGGTAACAGCCCTTGCAAGGCCCTCGGATTGCCGCGCGCGCCGCTACCCGCATAGTCGGACACCAGGGCTTGTTGAACGGTCTGTGCAGGCCACCCGCGCCTGGTGCAGAGATAATCAAACAGGGCATCGACCAGAAACTCGGGCGACAGGCCGCTGGATTTTCCCGTGCGCTCCCACAGCCAGTCAGCAAAGCCAAGAAAAGCATAAAACGGCGAATCCGCCACCCCATTGACGAGGGTACGAGCAGGCCGGCGGGCATCCGTTTGCACCTGCCCACCCTCACCGAGCAGCAAGGACAGCGTCTGTCTGAAGCGCCCGGAATTGGCCACCCGCTCCCAATAGCGCGAGAAGCGGATGAAGCGCTGGATCGTCGCCGAATCCACCGCCCCGGTTTGCTGCACCGCGTAAGGCGGGACAGCGTCATACACCATGCCGAATCCGGCCGTATGCCGGTCAATCGGGGTGCCGCGCAAACGCTTCAGCAGACCCGGCTGAATCTCGTGCGCGCCGATGGCATAGAGACGGTCAAAACCACGGGCAAAGCTCTCCAGCGTTTCGCCGGGCAGGCCAAAGATCAAGTCGGCGTGCACGTGGGCCTTCGAATCATTAATCAGCCAGCGCAGGTTGGCCTCGCTTCTGGCGTTGTCCTGCTGGCGCGAAATGCGCTGCTGCACCTCGACATTGAAGCTCTGGATGCCGACCTCGAATTGCAGCACACCCGGCGGAAACTGGGCGATCACCTGTTTGAGGCGATCGGGCAGATGATCGGGGACGACCTCAAAATGCACGAACAGATCGCCTGACGGATTGCCCATTCCCGGTGCGGGCAAGCGATCGAGAAAAAACTGAAGGATGCGCACCGAGGCGTCAATCTTCAAATTGAAGGTGCGGTCAACAAACTTGAAATTGCGCGCGCCACGCAGGTACAAGCCCTGCATTGCCGCCAGGAAGGCCTCCAGATCGAACGCCCAGGCCGTTCGGTCCAGTGCGCTCAGACAGAATTCACAGGTGAAAGGGCAGCCCCGTGACGCCTCGACATAGATCTGGCGGTGCTTCAGGTCGGTGTCGGAATATTCGGCGTAGGGCAGTGCTATCCGCTTCAAGTCCGGCTGCTCTCCGGCGATTACCTTGTGCAAGGGGCGAGTACCGTTCAACAGGGCGCGGCATAGTCCGGGGAAGCTCAGGTCGCCCCAGCCGGTGATGATATGGTCGGCGAGCTGGACGATTTCCTGCCTGTCGAGCTCATGGCTGACCTCCGGCCCGCCCAGAACCACGATTATCCCTGGGCGTGCCGCCTTGAGCAGCCGCAGCACGGCGGTGGTTTGCACGACGTTCCAGATATAGACGCCCAGGCCGACGATTTGCGGACCTCGGGCGCCCCGCACCGCGCTTGATGCCGGGCCGTCCAGCGTCAGCAACAGCTCATCGACCACGTCCTGCGCCTTGCGCGCGATAGTGAATTCGCATAACGCCGTCTGTGCCCTCAGATCGCCCATGTTGGCCAGCAGGTAGCGCAGCCCGAGCGACGCATGAATATACTTTGCGTTGAGCGTGGCCAGAACGATGGCCGGAGGAAGTGCAGGCTGATTGGAAACCATTCCGGCATTATCAAAGCACAGGCTCATTCCGGGAAACTGTTTTTCTCGCCCTTACGAGGGCTGCCCTGATGTTATTGGCCAATACGTCGTTCGACGCCCTTGGTCAAAGGTCGCGCAAGTGGGCCAGTTCCCATTACTGGCAGTCGCCACGCAAGGCCGTGACATCCATCTGAAGCCGTTCCGGTGACGCCTCGGCGGCAGGCACGGCAGGACCCATGACCAGTTCGATGCGTGAAAACAAGCCACGGCGGAACGGCCGGGTCATCGCCGGACCATCCTTGCGCGAGAAGAAGCTGCCCCACAGGCCGCGCAGGGCCATCGGTACCACGGGGACCGGGTTGCGCTGCAGGATGCGGGTGATGCCGGGGCGGAAGGGATTGATGTTGCCGTCGGCGGTGATCCTGCCCTCGGGGAATATACCGACGAGATCGCCGGCATCGAGCGCCTTGGCGACTTCATCGAAGGCCTTATCCATCATTGCCTGATCTTCCCTGGCCGAGGCGATCGGGATGGCCTTGCTGGTGCGGAAAACGAAGTTGAGCACCGGCCAGCGAAAGATCTGGTGATCCATGACAAAGCGGATCGGACGGCGGCAGGCGGCCATGATCACCAGGGCATCGACGAAGCTGACATGGTTGCAGACGATCACCGCCGGACCCTCCTCCGGCACCTGGTCCAGCTCCTGCACACGCAGGCGATAAACACTGTGAATCAGCATCCAGACGATGAAGCACAGCAGGAATTCGGGCACCAGGCCGTAGATGAACAGCGCCACCGCGGCGTTGCAGAGCGCTGCCACGGCAAAAAGCAGCGGAATCGACAGACCGGCGGCAAGCAGGCCGGCGGCACAGAGGGCACCGACCACCATGAACAGTGCATTCATGATGTTGTTGGCGGCGATGATGCGGGCGCCGTGCGCGGGGTTGGAGCGCTGCTGCACCAGCGCATACAGCGGAACGATGAAGAAGCCGCCGAAGATGCCGATCATCGCCAGGTCGAGCAATACTCGCCAGGTCTGCTCGTAGGCCAGCAGGCCGATCGCACCCAGCGGCGAGGGCGAGGGCGAGGCGGGCGAGGCGATGGCGAGGTCGAGCGCGAACAGCGTCAGGCCGATCGATCCCAGCGGAACCAGGCCCAGTTCGACGCGGCGCGCCGAGAGCTTTTCGCATAACAGCGAGCCGACGCCGATGCCGAAGGTGAAGGTCGCCAGCAGCAGGGTCACTGCGGTTTCGCTGCCGCCGAGGACGTTCTTCGTGTAGGCGGGAAACTGGGCTAGGAACATCGCGCCGAACAGCCAGAACCACGATATTCCCATGATCGAGAGGAAAACGGTCTGGTTCTCGCGGGCAAACCGGATGTTGCGCCAGGTCTCGGTCAGCGGATTGATACTGATGGCCAGCGTCGGCGCTGGCGGCGCGGCGGCAGGAATCGAACGCGAGGCACCATAGCCGGCGATGGCAATCGCCAGACCGGCGCCGGTGATCCATGCCGTCCCGCCCTGACTGCCGGCGAGCAGGCCGCCGAGCAGGGTGCCGACCAGGATGGCGATGAAGGTGCCGGCCTCGATCAGCGCGTTGCCGCCGACCAGTTCTTCGCTCTTGAGGTGCTGTGGCAGGATCGCGTACTTCACCGGGCCGAACAGTGTCGAATGCAGTCCCAGCAGAAAGAGGCTGACAAACAGAATCGCAATGCTGTGAAGCATGAAACCCAGGCCCGCCACCAGCACGATGCCGATTTCCAGCAGCTTTCACCATCTGCGCCAGCCGCGCCTTGTCGTATTTGTCGGCCAGTTGCCCCGCCGTCGCGGAAAACAGGAAGAAGGGCAGGATGAAAATTCCCGCCGCCAGGTTGGCCAGCAGTTCGGGCTTCAGCGTGGTCCAGCTCGCCGCCTGGAAGGTCAGCAGGACGATCATCGCGTTCTTCAGCACGTTGTCGTTGAGTGCGCCGAGGAACTGGGTGACGAACAGCGGGGCGAAGCGGCGGGCGCGCAGCAGGCCGGATTGGGTACTCATCGGGAGGATTCCTTAAGGCAGGTTGTTTGGGCGTTCCACAGGGATGTCATATTGTCGCAAGAATCATGAAAGCCGGTTCAGGTTTCAATGGCCGCCGGGCGCCACGGGCGATCGTCTGGCAAGGTGTGGAGTCGCAGCGGCGCACCGCCGAGACCGGAACGTTGCATCCAGGCGAACACCGAGTCGACCGTGACGGTGTCGATCTGCCCGGCCATGCGCCGCCCGAAGGGATGGTCGTCGAAGCTGATGCTGGCCGACGACACGCGGGCCCCGAGGCGCGTCATGGACGATATCTGCAAGGTCGTCGGCCGGTAATCGTGGGCGAGCAGCCAGCTACGAGCCGCTGCGCGGCTAACCACGGCGGGATCCACCAGCATCGCCAGGGTTTCGATCGCCCACTGGTTGCTTTGCTGATAGGGCCCGGACCACGGATAGGCGAGCATGTTGTAGCGCGGTTCGTGCAGCGTGGTCAAGAGCATGTCATCCTTCAGTTGCTTCGTCAGGCGCATGGCGATCCCCGGCTTGAATACCACGATACCGGCTTCGTGAGCGTAAAGACCGTCGCCGAAGAATTCGGCCAGTCCTTGCCGGTAGAGCATGCTGCGCTCGCTGCCACATTGGTTGAGCTTGTGCACCACACGCCATGCGCCGCGACCGCCGAGTGCCGCATCGTCGCGATAGGCGATGCCGAGATGCGAATAGCGCAGGCCGTACTGGCTGAGATCCTGCCCGGCGCGGGCGATCAGAACGACCTGGGTGCCGTCGCGCCTGGCCATCTCGTCGAGCTGGTCGGCAACGCTGGCCGCCAGCGCCAGGTCGCGCCTGATCGAATCCAGGCTGGGCTTGCGCGGCTCGCAATTCTGCCCGGCCAGTGCCGGACCACCGGCACCGGCCAGGGTCGCCACGAGCATCACGGCGCATAGTGCGCGGCAGCCGCCGCCCATCAACCGGCTCAGGAAGTTCATCACCGTATCCTCTCGTTGTAGAGCAGCGACTCGCCCAGGGCATTGGGCACCAGGCACAGCACTTCGCCGGCGACGGAGAGCAGCCAGCCGGCGGCGATGGCGGTAACCGATATGGCGGTTCCGGCCACCACCAGCGATGCAGCGGCGACTTCTCCGCTGAAGCGCAGGCTGGCAGTGGCGCCGTCCGAGACGCGGCGCAGCAGCCACACCGTACCCGTGGCGGAAGCCTCGACGGCGACCACGGTCAGCATGGCGCCGGCACTGAGGATCGTCACCGGCGCGACGCTGAGCACGGCGACCGGCAGCGAGAGCAAAAGGCTTGATGCGGCGCTGGCCTCCACTGCGCCGCCATGCGCCCGGCTGGGTGCGGCCAGAAAGGCAGCGGCGGTAGCGAAAGACAGGCCGATCAGGGTGTGCAAGGCGCGGCGGCGGGAGCTATCGTGTTTCATGTGGGTTCTCCTTGATCGTGAGTGGATCGATTGATTTAGTGGTTCGTGCTGGCGTGAGTTGCCGCTTGTGCCGTAGCGGATTCGCTGGCGGGCAGCGCAAGGGCTGGGTCCTGTCCGTGTTCGAATCGCTCGGCCTCGTAGGCATCGCGCAGGGTCTTGGCCAGCGTGAATGCCGACGAGATCAGGTACAGCCAACTGACCAGCAGATAAGCCTTCCAGGTCGGGTTGATCTCCATGCGCCACAGCCCCCAGCCAGTGAGTGCCATGGCCAGGGCGAAGCCGCCCCAGACGACCATGCCCCACATCGGCGTGTCGGAGGAAGCGATGGCTTTGTCGCGGACATATTTCGACAGCACGAAGGCCGCCGAAAGGCAGAAGAAATAGCCCATGATCATAAAGACGCGGTCGAGATCCCCGCCCGGTAGCCACGCCAGTCCGCTGCCGCAGACCAGCACGGCGATGCCGAAGGAAATCCATACCTGCATGCGCCAGGCGCCTGTGTCGCGTTGAATGATGCGAATCGTGCTTTCCATGATGTTCTCCTTGTTGGTTGTGTCGGGTGACGGGCACATCATCGGCGCGCTTGGTCAGCGGTACAAGCAAGAGCGACGATGTGCCATTTATCTCGACTTGTAGTATCGTTGGAAGATACTTTTATCCGGAATTGTAAATGTCATGAGCACCACAGCCGATCTGATTACGCACCTCAAGAGCGAACTCAAGGCCGCCGGGGTCACGTATGCCGTGGTTGCCGGGCGCCTCGGTATGGCCGAATCCAGCGTCAAACGGATGTTCTCGAAAGGCGGTGACATGCCGGTGTCGCGCATCGACGATATCTGCCGCACCATCAATCTCGACTTTGCCGACCTCGCCCGCCGCGTCGCCGATACCCAGCCCCTGATGCTGGAATTGACGCTGGCGCAGGAGAAGGCGGTCGTTGCCGACCGCACGCTGCTGGTGGTGGCGATCTGCGTCGTCAGCCAGATGCCCGCCGCAGAGATCCTCGCCACCTACGAGGTGAGCGAAGCGAAACTGGTCCGTGCCCTGACGCAGCTCGACCGGATCGGCATCATCGATTTGCGCCCCGGCAACCGCTATCGACTCAAGGTGGCCAAGGGTTTCCGCTGGTTGCCGCACGGCCCGGTGATGGCCTTCTTCCGCAAGGAGGTGTTGCACGATTATTTCGCCGGCGGCTTCAACGGCGAATCGGAAATGCTGATGGTGGTGCATGGCGAGATCGGTCGCGGTCTGGCCAATTCCTTCCGCGAACGTCTGACGCGCATCGGGCAGGACTTTTCCAATCAGCACCTCACCGACCAGAAACTGCCGCCGGAGCAGCGCCGCCCCTACACCATCGTCATTGGCATGCGTTCATGGCTGATGGCGGCGCTGGCGGACATGCAAAGGCGCAAGTCCTGAGTCGGGGCGCATCATCGCATATCTAATTTTTGGGACCTTTGCTTCCTGGCGCGATGGCAGTTCAGAAGACTCATGACAGCAAGGAACTTATGTCCGAAGAACCAGTCCGATTTCGTAATTTACCAATTCGACTGCACAGCTACACCAGAAAGAAATTCGAAGCGATACTGGGTAAGATGGGGCTCTTGTCGAGGTGATTTTCCAGCTTTACACGGGTCGGGCGCAGAGAATCATCGCTTGTGGCCGTCACGCCCCGGCTCGCTTCAACACGGATCATTCAGGAGGTACACATGAATACCAAATCAACCAAGCCTTCCAGCACGACTGAAGCCACTGCGATCAAGCCCACCGCGACCGTAGTAACTCCCGGCCCGGGCGCATTGAGCGATGGCGAACTCGACCAGGTTTCGGCGGGTCTGTCCTTGATGGATGGAGGCACAGTGCTGCCGCTGGCGCCGGGCGACGAGCTGCTCAACCTGGGCAAGCTGGTCGGGGGTAAGGATCTGTTGGCGCAGATCCGCCCGGGTGGGCGAGGGGTGAACCCAATCGACCATCAGTCAAGGGATATGGACTGAGAATCTGTGAAAAATCATTACTGCCTGCTTTCCTCGCTCGTCACCCCGGCGCAAGCCGGGGTCCAGTTCGTTTATCTGATTGTTTTAATGGATATCAGAGGAAGGTACTGGATTCCGGCTTGCGCCGGAATGACGGCTTGGGAGGTGTTCATCCATTAATTCACAGCCTCTGAGCAGCCACACCCGATGCGCGTCGGAATCCATCGCGGCGCGTCAGTACTTCCGGGTACCGAAAGCGCACTGATCGTTTGCGCTACAGGCATCGTAGATGCGGTAGTTCGGGCTTGGGATCGGCAATTGGTGTCGCGCGATCTGGCGGCACCGCTTCGAATGTGGCGGTCGATCTCCGGAAACGAGTATCTGAACGGGCGGTGCTATCCTTTCCTGCTCGAAGATCGGCTGGAAGCCTTCTTGCGGGCCGGGCACGGCCGGACCTGGATTCCCCGGTCGCTTTCGGTTGAACTCGACCTCCTCGCCGCTGATTGCGCCGGCTACGCGGCGGCCGGTGCCTTGCTGACCGATGCCGCGCTCGCTCGCGGCTGGCCGGCCTTGCCGCTAGCTCTGGGTCGCCTGCCGGCGATCCTGTTCGGGTGCGCTGCCCGGCACCGGATCGTGCCGATGAATCTCGCACCGACGACCTCTCCCGTACTCGTGCTGGCGGGTTGCGACAAGGACATCGGTCGTGGCTTACTTCAATCGTACGGATTGCCCGTGGCCGAAGGGGGGCGTGCCGATAGCCCTCAGGCTGCGGTCTGTATCGCGCGTTCGCTTGACGCGCCAGTCGTTCTGAAGCGTGTCCGGGGAGCCAACAGCCGGGGAGTAAGAGTCGAAATCCAGGGCGACCGCGATGTCCGCCGGGCCGCACATGAACTACTCGCGGGGCATCGATTCATCATCGTCGAGCGCTTCGTGAAAGGCGTCGAGCTTCGCGTCCATTTCGTGCGTGGCCTTATCCATCAGACGCTGTCTCGCCGAATCGCAGGCGAAGCCGGTACAACGCATCCTCCCGGGGCCTTCGTTCCCTGGGTCGGCGAAAGTCAGCGCAACGGACCGCTGCATCCTGCCGACATCGAGATGCTCGAATGTTTCCTGTCGATGCAGGGCAACCCCAGCGGGGCCTTCGATATCGTGATTCCGCGCGCCGGCGAACGCATCGCTGCGGGCGGTGCCGTGCTGGAAGTCAATGTTCCTTCCGGTGCCTGGTATTTGTCTGATCGCGAAGCGGCAGCAGACGAGGAACTCGACGGCTGGCTGGGCAACGAGCGTAGTTTCATGGACGGCGAAGGCCGGGTGCCGGTCTGGCTGGTTCCGTCGCCTGCCATTGGCGCCACTGCGGCAAAACGGATCGCTGCCGCGTTTTGCACCTCTTATCCGGCGGGCGCGCAGAGAAACCTGACGCTCGTTGGCGGATGGGCTCCCGTTCTGACAACGCCGGCCCCGGCTCTCCTGGTGACCGTAGCCGAACCGGCCATCGAGCGGCACGGACTGCCGATGAATCTTCGGCCGCGGGTTTGGCACACGGGTTCAATCGAGGAATTCGCCAACGCCAACCCGCTGCTCGCCGCAATGCTCGTGCACAGCGGTGAAGGTGTCAGGTTCGGCTTTGCTGGATAAGCAGCAAGGGACCAAAGCAGACCAAATTTTCACGTACCCCTTGTAGCCTTTTTTGGTGCACTTGTTCCAGACAGGACTATGGCTTTGGTCTAACGTCCCCAGTGCCCTTCAAAGTCAAAAGAAAGTTGCCGCTGGTGCCGGATGGCGAGCAGGTAAATTGCTCCGCCAGTCAACGCGTAGAGCAGAAGGTAATCCTTGAGCACGTATTCGCGTAACGCATCGGTGTCAGATGTCAGCGCCGACAACTTCGTGCGGAGCGTTGCCAGTGCATTGGTGGCCTCGACGGAGCACGGCTGGCGTGCCATAAACGGCCGCCCCATGTCCGGGAAGCGCTCAAGGTTCGGTATCACCGTTTCGAGCAGTTCATCCAGCAAGCCGTCGAAGGCCTGCGGCGCTTCTGCTTCGGTCAGGAATAGTTCGATGTCTTCGAGGTTGCGCTCAAAATTCGCGGTGAATTTGACGGCAGGTTTTTTCGCCACAAGCAGACCCGCCGCAACTTACGCGCTGCGACGACGCTTGATGGACTGGATCACGCTGCGGGCGTCCTTCACCTTGCCAGCCGCAACGTCATCGAGTCCTTTGACGGCATCGTCGATCAGCAGCAGGTGAATGCGCTCGCGCTCCAACTGATGGTAGTAGTCCAATCGGCGGGCGTCGATCAGGGCAATATAGCTCTCGCCGTTCTTGGTGATGATCTTCTCGGCACCGGCTTTGACCTCTTCCGCCAATTCGGAGAAGTTCGCTCGGGCGTGCGAGAGCGTGATGACGTCGCTTGCAGAAATACCCATGGTGGTCTCCTGTGCCGGAAAAAAACGTGCAGTATTTTGTACATGATACGCTTTGGCGCTGAGGGTCAAAAGGAATTTTAGGTTGCTGCTATTACGGGATAAATGAAAAAGCAGGTCACGGCGGGGCGTGAAGCCTTAGTCTAATAGAACCTGGGTTTGCTATTGGCACCACGCGGACGTGCGAATAATGCACTTGACGGCACGCTGGATTTCAAATGGTAGAGGAAACTCAATTCACAATTTGAGTTAGCATGCGCAGTGGAAAACAAAAAGCGCTTAAAAAGAATCAAGGACAGCTCCGGCTAACAAACCGGAGCTGCTGGACCCCTGAAGATAATACTGTCTTGGACAAATTACTAAAAGTCTGCTCCTAAAAAATTACTTCGGCATCAGCACAGTGTCGATTGGATGAATGACACCGTTGCTGGCCATTACGTCGGTAGCGATTACCTTGGCATTATTTACCTTGACGCCACCGTCGGTGGTAATGGTCAGTTTGCCACCCTGCACCGTCGCTACTTCGCCGGCTTTCACATCCTTGGCCAGCACCAGAGCCGGTACCACGTGGTACGTCAGCACCGCCGAAAGCTTGGCCTTGTCTGCAAGCAAAGCGTCAAGCTGGGCTTTGGGTATCTTGGCAAAGTTTCGTCGGTCGGCGCGAACACCAGAACGGGCCTCGTCCTTGAGCGTTTCGACCAGGCCGGCTTTTTGTACTGCAATGACCAGGGTCTTGAAATTTCCCGCGGCGACTGCGGTATCGACGATATCCTTGTCGGCGGCCGTGGCGGATAAACTGAACAATGCAAACGAAGCAACAACCAGTGCGGACTTGAGTTTAGTTATCATGCTGTTCTCCAAAAGTTAAGGGTAAAACGAAAGAGACCTATTGTCTCTTTGTCTAGGACAAGATGACAATAACCGAGTTCAATCTTTTTCAACATTCGCAATCGGCACCTTCCTTCAGCGAGTGACTCGCAGGGTATCGGTTGCGAAGCGAAGCCTCGCTTGACCACAACAATCGTCGGTGATGAGAGCGATTGAAGCCATGGGGCAGGTAAAGAAGGTGCAGCAGGTTGAATCGGTAATCAGCCGGGCGGGGCGGGACGCTCCAGCCGGGACGCCCAGCGCTGTAGCGCCGGCCGACAGCGCAGAAAAAGAAGGTACGTACGCTCCATCGCCCAGGCCGCGCCTGGCAGGCGACCGGCCAGTGCCAGCCAGCGCCAGCACGGCAGCGCCGCCCACAATGCCAGGAACGCCTGCGCGCCGCTGAGCAGTTGGCCGTCGCTGCTGCGCACGTGAAAGCGCGCCAGCAGTTCCTGGCGCGTGGTGTCCGGCGGCAGCGGCTGTGCGCTGTCGCTGACATCGGCAAAGCACACCGGCGAGTTCGGCCGCAGGCCGCGATAGATGCCGATCTCGCGCCGGCACAGCGGGCACGCGCCATCGTAGAGCACGGTCAGCGGCGGCGCTTCGACGGAAAGCTCGTTCTCGCGCTTGTTATCGCGCTTGTCCCTGGTTTCGGTCAGCATTCGAGCACCTCGTTGACGGCCAGCAGGTCCGCAGCCGAGCCCATATTCCGCGTGGCACGAGCCCACCATTGAGAGAAGGAATCGCAGCGTCGATCTACCTGCGGAAACAGCGCCGGCGGAACTTCGCAGCCAGCCCAGTTCGCCAGCCACGGCGCGAGGTGCGGCTCGTCGATACTGCGCACGCGGCGTGCGCCAGCCAATGCGGTACCGATGGCTGCGGCGTTGCCGTACCAGCGCTGCGGCGCGAGCTCGGCCATGCGGCGGCAAACGAAGCGCCAGCGCCGCTCGCTCCACGGCCAGGCGCGGTGGAAGTCGGCGACGAAAACGCCGATCACCACCGTGTCGGGCGGCAACGCGGCAGGCAGCGCACCCAGGCTCCAAGGGTGCACCAGCCAGACGTCGCGGTCCGTCACGATGGCGGCATCGGGCATGGTCAACCCCAGGTCGTCGGGCGGGCGGGCATCGAGGCGCGGCTCGTCCAGCGAGTGCTTGCCGGATGGCGCGCCGAAGTTGCACTGCTGTTCTTGCACCGGCTGGCGTGCCATGCGCTCAAGCGCCTCGTAGGAGGTGTCGATCACGCTGCCAGGGCTGTGCCATGCCTCGGGTGCGTAGCGTGCTACGTTTTCGGCGTTGAACAGGTAGGGCTTGCGGCTGCCGGTACCGGCCACCCATTGCCAACTCAGATGGTTGCTGGCCAGGTCGCCATCGAGCAGGTGGCTGTAAAGCCAGTCGGCGCCGGCGCGCCAGTGCACCTTGCGCACATGCACCACGTAGCTGGCCAGCCACATGCGCGCGTGGTTATGCAGCGTGCCGGTGGCATACAGCGAACGCACCGCTTCGTCGATCACCGGCACCCCGGTGCAGCCCTGGCGGATATCCGTCGGCAGCTCGCAGGCGTACGCATCGTCGGGGAGCGGCCCTTCGTGCAGCGAGCACAAGATGCCCTCGCCGTGGTACTGCCAGACATGGCGGAAGTAGGCGCGCCAGCCGAGTTCGAAGACGAACTTGTGCTGCACGTCGAGCGCATGGCGTGCTGCCATATTGGTCAGCACGTCAGTCAGCGTGACGAAACCATGCGTGATGTAAGGCGACAGGCCGCTGACGGCGCCGTCGAGCGCATTGCGTGTGCGCGCGTAGGCAGCCGGACGCAGCGCAGCAATGAGGGCCTGCGCTGCGGCGAGCTTGGGCGCAAAGGTCTCAGGCATGAACATCGACCCCGATCTCGCCGCGCCGGATGGCCGCCGCGCGTTCGCTCACCGCCTGCTTTTGCACCTCGCTCAGCCGCGCCACGTTCTTCACCTGCAGCGCCATGCGCGGGTTCTTCGCCAGTGCTGCTTGATGGCGCATCAGGAAGTCCCAATACAGGGTGGTGAACGGGCAGGCCTTGTCGCCGCTGCGCTGCGCGGGGTCGTAGCGACAGCCCTTGCAGTGCGGGCTCATGCGGGCGATGTACTTGCCGGTGGCGATGTAGGGCTTGCTGCCCATCACGCCGCCGTCGGCGTACTGGCTCATGCCCAGGGTGTTCGGCAACTCGACCCACTCCACGGCATCGACATAGACCGCCAGGTACCAGGCGTGCACCTGTTTCGGCTGCACGCCCAGCATCAGCGCAAAGAGGCCGGTGACCATCAGCCGCTGGATATGGTTGGCGTAGCCGTGTGTCAGCGTTTGCGCCAGCGCGTCACGCAGGCAGGCCATGTCCGTGGCGCCAGTCCAGTACCACGCGGGCAAGTCCTCCTGGGCGTCGAGCGCGTTGCGCTCCAGGTAGTCCGGCATCTGCGTCCAGTAGATGCCGCGCACGTACTCGCGCCAGCCGAGGATCTGGCGAACGAAGCCTTCGACGCTGGCCAGGGGCGCATGCCCGGCCTGGTAGGCCGCAACGGCTGCCGCCACCACTTCGCGCGGGTTCAGCAGCTTCAGGTTGAGCGCCGCCGAGAGGTGCGCGTGGTACAGCCACGGGTCGCCCGGCCACATCGCGTCCTGGTAGCGGCCGAACAGCGGCAGGCGCTCCTTGATAAAAGCCTGCAAGGACTGCAAGGCGTCAGCCCGCGTGACGGGCCAGGCAAAGCTGTCGAGCCGGCCGGGGTGGGCGGCGAAGCGGGTGTTGACGAGCGCGATCACCTCACGTGTCACGGCATCGGCCGCGAAGACCGAGCGCGGTGGAACGACACCCGGACCGGCCACGCCGAAGGCCTCGCGGTTGTCGGCGTCGAAGTTCCACTGGCCGCCGATGGGCTGATCGCCTTCCATCAACACGTCGTGACGCTTACGCTGCTCGCGGTAAAAATACTCCATGCGCAGCGATTTGCGACCCTTGGCATGCGCCGCGAATTCGCAAATGCTGCTGAAAAAGTGGCGGTCTTCGCGGATATCCAAGGGCAGGGAATTGGCCTCGGCCACGGCCTTGATCGACTGCAGCACGCGCCAGTCGCCCGGGGCGGTCATCACCAGACAGGTCGGGTTCAGGCGCAGGATGTCGGCTTGCAACTGGGCACCCAGACTGCCGCCATTGCCGGGCGCATCAAGACGCGTATAGTGCAGCAACCGGCCGGCGGCTTGCAGGGCCAGCGCAAAGTGGCGCATCGCCGCCAGGAACATCACGGTGCGCGGCTTGCTCGACCAGACATGGGTCGACTCGTCGGCCACCTCGGCCATCCAGACGGCGTCGAGACCGGAATCGAAGCCGTCGAAGGCGGCGGCGTCGAGGTCGAGCTGGTCGCCCAGTACGACGATCAAGGCGCGTAGCTTAGCCACGCGCAGTCCTGTTGCGTCGGCAGGCATCGGAGCAGTATTTCACCTCGGCCCAGTTGTTCGCCCAGCGACGGCGCCAGCTTATTGCCAGGCCGCAGGCCAGACAAGGCTTGCTCGGCAATGCGGCCTTGTTGCCGCGAAAGCTGGCGCGGGCCCGCCACCAGCTTGCCGGGAAACAGCGTGCAAGCGGCGGACTTGTCGGTGGCCTTGCCCTGGAAGAGCGCGCAGTTGGCGCAGTGCTGGCCGGCGACGAACTTCGGGAATTTCTTGACGTCGACGCGCTTGGCATCCGCCACGTAGCCGAGCGCTGCGGCCTGGGCATCTTTTTCATCGACGAGGGTCTGAGCCTGGACGCGGGTGGCAAGCGCCGCGCCGGTAACGGCCAGCGCGATCATGAAATTACGGCGGGGTGGTCGGTTCATTTGCAACTCCTTGGGTGGGTGGTGGGGTGAAAGGAAAGGAAATTCAACAATTCCAGCCGAGTATCCATGTTGTCCAGGGCAAACTATCGAAGAGGGTTGACAAGGTAGCTGGAAGTATCTAATCTAGCATCACATTAGATATTTGTCCAGGACAATAAGAAAGTACTATCGTGCGTCATGATGAAGCTCCATATCCAACCAGACCTTCCCCGACGGATTGGCATGTGTTTTTGCGCGGCTTTCCTTCGGTTGCGGACGCTGTCCACAATACACTAACGAATTGTGAGACCGTAAGCATCAGGACAGTTTCGCGCATCAATGTCCTGGACAATTCACGCTTAGCCCGGCCTTTGATTCCGGCACCCGTTGCCGTCCGTGAAGGCACGACTGGCGCCCTGAGACTATCTGCTCTGGTTCTGGCGTTCAGCCTGGTGGCTGCTGTGCCTGCTTTCGCAGCCGATGCCTGCCCGGCGATCCTGAATCATCGCTTCCAGCCGCTGCAGGATCAGAAGTCACAGTCACTTTGCCAGTGGCAGGGCAAAGTGGTGCTGGTAGTGAACACCGCCAGTTACTGTGGTTTCACCTCGCAGTACGATGGTCTCGAAAAGCTCTATGCCCGGCTTAAGGATCGCGGACTGGTCGTTGTCGGATTTCCGTCCAATGACTTCGGCAACCAGGAACCCGGCAGCGACCGTGAAATTGCCGAGTTTTGCCGGCTGACCTATGGCGTGAAGTTCCCGATGTTCGCCAAGACAACGGTAGTCGGCAAGAACGCCAACCCGTTCTACGCGCAACTGGCCAAAGCGACCGGTTCGGAACCGCAATGGAATTTTCACAAGTACCTGATCGATCGTAGCGGCCAGCAGGTGCTGAGCTTCGGTAGTCGCGTCAAGCCCGAGGACAGGGCTTTGCTCGCAAGGATCGAAGAGTTTCTCGGCAAACCGTGACCAACGTCCGTCTGACATCCAGCCTTTTCGCCACCATGGAGACCACAAAATGAACGCCCCAGACAGATTCTTCCTTCCCGACATGCAGGCCCGCGCCGACCTCCGCCCTTTGGCGAGTACTTATCCTGGAAACCGCAGTTGAGCGCGACCAATTGGCTGCAACACCATGTTTGGCGAGGGTTTGGCCCTCACCCCGGCCCTCTCCCACAGGGAGAGGGGGTTTGCACCCTTCTCCCTGCGGGAGAAGGGCCGGGGATGAGGGCCTACGATACTGGCATTACGCTCAACTGCGTTTTTTAGGCTTATTCACCATGAAATTTTTCAGGCAGCTCATTACCAAGTCGTCAAACAGGATCGTGATACCCGTGTTCATAACGCCTTTGCCAAGGTTCGCCGTGGCCGCAAGCGCAACGTTTGTCGTGCTCTTTTTCGCGTCGACTCGTCTCGCGGCCCAAATGGTCGAGGTGCCGGTGACCGTCCCCGCCGGTATCGCGCAGACGGAGACCGTCGTTGAAGCTGGCGCTGCGCAGTTCGTTACCCATGATTTCGACTGGTTCGATACGGCACGCAACCGCGCCGTTCCGGTGCGGCTGTATCTTCCGGCGCAAACGGCGCCTGCACAGACGCTGCCGCTGGTGGTGTTTTCGCACGGCATGGGTGGATCACGACGGGGTTATAGTTATCTCGGCGCCTACTGGGCCAGTCACGGCTATGCCAGTTTGCACCTGCAGCATGTCGGCAGTGACCGTTCGTTGTGGTCCGGTAACCCCTTCGGCCTGGTCGGGCGGCTTCAGGTAGCGGCCAAGGAAGATGAGGCGATCGCTCGTGTCGGTGATCTGCGCTTTGCGCTTGATCAGATTCTCGCCGATAAAGAAATGGGCTCAAGGATCGACGCCGGCCGCATTGTTGCTGCCGGCCATTCCTACGGCGCCAATACCGTCATGCTGGCGCTTGGCGCGCGCATCGAGCGCCATGATCAGATCATTGACCTGGTTGAGCCGCGTCTCAGGGCGGCCGTACTGCTTTCGGCACCGCCCTTTTATGGTGAAAGCAACCCGGCTGGAATTCTCTCGGAAATCAGGGTGCCGTCACTGCATATTACTGCGACCGAAGACATCATCCGCATTCCGGGGTACTACTCGGGGGTTGAGGACAGGATCGCAGTCTTCGATGCCATGCCCGGCACGCACAAAGTGCTTGCGGTATTCGACGGCGGGTCCCACAGCATGTTTACCGATCGTACTGGCACCGGCGGTACCGAACTCAATTTGCTGGTCAAGTCCGCGACCAAGGAACTCTCGCTCGCTTTCTTCGAGAGTATATTTGGCAGCGACGATGCGGCACTGCGCAACTGGCCTGCACGCCATAATACGATTGTCGCCAAGTTCATTACACCGGGTTCTTAAGCCATTCTTCCTTACGTTTTTTCATTTGACCGGATGCCATGCTCCTCTATCTGTTTAGCTTCGTCCTTCTGGTGGCGCCTGTCGTGACCCGCGCCACTGAAGAGCCGACCCATGAAGTGCTGCGCAAGCTCGAAAACAACATCGAGATTCGACAGTATGCGCCCTATGTGGTCGCCGAAGTCCTTGTCGAGGGCAGCGCCGATACGGCAGGCAATGATGCCTTTCCGATTCTCGCAGGCTACATCTTCGGAAATAACAAGGGTGAGCGGAGTTTTTCGATGACCGCGCCGGTAACGCAGACCGTCGCCCCGGTGAAGCTGGAGATGACGGCGCCAGTCACCCAGACGGCGGTCGCCGACGGCTGGATCGTGCAGTTCGTGCTGCCCAGGGGGGTGAAGCTTGCCTCGGCACCCGAGCCGAATGATTCGAGAGTCAAGCTGCGCGAGGAGCCAGGCAGACGTATTGCGGCGATACGTTACTCGGGATTCTGGTCCGCCGATAACTACGTAGAGCACCTGGACAAGCTAAAGGCAACACTCACCTTGGAAGGGCTTGCCTGGTCAGGTGAACCGGTTTTCTCCCGCTACAACCCGCCATTTACACCGTGGTTCTTGCGACGCAATGAAATCTGGCTGTCACTGTCTTCAGAGCAGGTAGAATCAAAATGAATGAGTTCGCAGAGAGAGAGATGGATTTTTCGACCGGAGAGAATGATGCTGAAAGTTACGAATAGTGTTGCACTGCTGCTGATCGCGCTGGGAGGCGGAGCGTTCATCGTTTCCTCCAGCCCCACTGCCTTGCTTCCGGCCTATGTGGGCGTCGCGTTGCTGGTGCTTGGCGTGCTCTCGATCGCCTTTGTTGGGGCGCGCAAGCACCTGATGCATAGTGCGTCGCTGGTCGCCCTGCTCGGCGCACTGGCTCCCGCAGCGGCGCTGGCGATCCGCGCCGGTCAAATGAGCCCGCTTGCACTCACGGTGAACCTCGGGATGCTCGCGCTGTGTGCCGCGCTGTTCGTGCTACAGGTCCGCTTTTTCCTCAAGGCGCGCCGGACGCGTGCTGCCGCTCTTTAGGCGACGAGCGGTGCGCTGACGGCATCCACGATTGCCGCCGAACTACCAGAAGCAGTGGTGATGTACTCCCTCCGTCATACGGCGATTAGCGAAATGATACTTGCTGGAATGGGCTCTTACATCGTGGCAAACCTCGCCGGTACATCTGATGCGATGATCGAGCAGAATTACGGACACCTGAAGCATTCAGTATTAATCTCGAAGCTCGACAGGGTAGTGATGTTATAGCACCCGCACTGCGCCAACAAAAAGGGCAGGGCTGACGTGATACCTCATGAACGGCGGCGTCAAGTGTCGTCTGTGCGGATGCACACCCGTTTCGGCTGATTGCCGCTATCCATTGCGCCTTGCTGCTCTTCGTGAGTATGTCGCTAGCGAGTGTCAAAGTCGGGCCCCACTGGCGGAGATAAAAACAGTGACCACATTAACCAATGAGGGTTGATATTCAGACACCGAAGTTCAAGTTGGCGGAATAACAGGCCTCGGCTTCGGCACCCTTTTTTATGCGCGGCACCCTGACGTCGGGCGAGCAATCAGGCCGCCAGACGATGCTCAATAGCCGCGCGTGCTAGATCTGGAACAAACGCACCTTCATCTATCGATGGAAAATAGAGATCGAAACCGCCGCCTTCCAAGCGAACATCGGACAAATCCGCTGTTGCCGGCAAGCCAAGGGCGCTAGCCGGGATGGCAAGTTCGACGCTTCCTTCAAATTCCAAAACAAGACGGTTACGAGTCGTGTCGAAACGAGCGGCTACAGCGCGTGGCTCGACTGCGGCCGCGTCCTCGCCGCGCTTCATCGCGCGAGCAATCATTTCGTCAATAGGTTCCATGCATTAATCTCCAATCTTCGCAAAGTGCTGAAAGTGCCTGCTCAATCTGACCTAACGCTCGCTTCAGCGTTCCCGCGTCAATGCTTCGAGAATCAATCAGTACGACCGGCCCTTCCGGGCAATTTAGTGCGATCTTAGCCCGGCCATGTGGACCCACCAGGTGAACATGGGCCGGAGCATGGTCGTGAGTGTAGATCATCACCCGCCAAGTCCCAATTCTTAATCGCGTTCCCATTGTTACCCCATTCTTTCGGCTAGCTTTGTAGCCCGCAGGTGCGTATATTTCTTTAACATCTGCACTGTCTTGCGACCGCTGACCGCTGCCAACTCCAGCAAGCTAAAACCGCCACGTTCGGCTAGGCGGCTAAGCGGGGTTTTAAGCCCGAACCCCCAATTTTCTGCCAGATACCTTGGAAGGCGAGGTTTTCGGACGAAGCACCTATCCGACATTTTTTCCAAAAGTTGTGCCCGGTTTGCGTCCCTTTGTTGCCAGTGTCGAGAAACAAGTGTTTGTAGTCAACCTGCACCGTTACTGGCTTTTCACTTGCGTCGGAAAAATCATGGGTTCCGGCCTACACCCCCAGACCAGACCCCGGGTACGGCGGCGTTTGCCGTTGGAAGCATCCGTCGCTGGTGGCTGAGCATGGGAAAAGAAAAATACCCATCGGTGTTAACGCCGAGTTAAAACTGACCCAGTTGTCCCGGCAAGGAAGCAACTAGCATATTACCGACATTCGCAGTTCGCTGAAATTGGCAAAATGAACGTCAGCATCGCCCCCAGACGGTGGACGCTCGCAATATCGATATCAATGAGTGCTTATCGTTTTTATGCAGCGCTCCACATAAGGCCGAGGAGCGGACCCGCCGATGAAAGCATCGAGTGACAAGCTTGAGGTCAGTTACCTGTCGTTCGTGTCGCCGCGTTTCACCTGCCTTGAATGATTGCAAATTGCAACAGAACTCTTTCGGGCTAGACCTGAATGGCGGGTAACGCTTTGTATTGAGGCCAGTGGTTTCTTTTGTTGCGACAGTCAACCAGCGAGACACTCTGGCTGGCTGGACGATTGTTTGGCCTCCGTTTTTTACCGACGACAGAACACTGATTTCCGTACGTCAAGAAAAAGGCCACCAGAAGTCTGCCTAAGTCTTTGATTTTATGGCGCGCCCGACACGATTCGAACGTGCGACCCCTGCCTTCGGAGGGCAGTACTCTATCCAGCTGAGCTACAGGCGCGAAGAGGGTGCGAAGCATAGCCGGTTTGGCGGGCGGCGTCCATCGTGACAGGAAGTCTGCCCGATGACCGGCCTGTGCAGCGCATGAAATGGCGATGTGCACGCGGCCTGCCGCGCAGCCGACTATCTACGCCCTTCTTCACGGCAGCATCGCCAGGTTCGCCTATCCACGCGGTCTCCGGCTGCGTGCCGTTTCGAGTTGCTGGCAAAGGCGTTCGGCACCGTCCAGCAGGCGCGGCGTATGACGCTGGATCAATTCAGGCTGGACAAAGAAGAGGTTGTCGCGCGCGACGGCGGTAATTGACGTCCACCGTTTCCAGTCATCCAGCCACTCGGGGCGCGATTCGCCCATGCCGCTGGCGACGATGGCCTCGGGGTTGGCGGCGATCACCGCTTCCACGGTCACCGTTGGCGCCAGCATTTCCAGCTTTTCAAAAACGTTCTCGCCGCCGCACAGGCGGATGACGCTGGAGATGATCTGCTTGCCGCCGACGGTCATCAGCGGTTGCTTCCAGATCTGGTAGAAAGTGCGTACCGGGGGCCGCTTGCTGTAGCGCTCCTGCAGCGCGGCGAAGCGCTCGCGAAAACGCCCGGCGGCGGCATTGCCGGCGGCACTGGTGCCGGCCAGGATGCCAAAGCGTTCGATCTCGGAGGCCACGTCCTCGATGCGATCGATTTGTGAAATATAGACCGGGAAACCGAGTCCGCGCAGCTTTTCGATATTCGCCGCTGAATTGCCGCTGAGCCAACCGATGATCAGGTCAGGCTTCAGGGCAACCACGGTTTCAAGATCAACGCGCTCGTAGCTGCCAACGCGGGTGATCTTCTTCGCTTCTTCCGGGTAGTTGCTGAACTGTACGGTGCCGACCAGTTTTTCGCCGGCGCCGGCGGCAAAAAGGGTTTCGACCAGATGCGGCGCCAGCGTGATGATGCGTTGGGCCGGCTGGGGCAGGCTGACCGTTGCCCCGGTATCGTCCTTGACCAGCACTTCGGCGCCGGCCATACGACAGGCAGCAACGATGACTAAAGCAAGCAGGGTTTTCAGCATGGGGGAGTCCATTCGGCAATGGCCGTAGTCAATCGTTGCCACTGCTCTTCGCTGCCGGGCAGACCGAAGCGTAGCAGGGCGTTTTGGTCGAAGCGGCGCGTCAGAATGGCGCGGCGGGCGAAGTGTTCGTGCAGTGCCGTCAAATGCGCAACATTATCCGGCATGCTCAGCGTGCAGAACAGGGCGGTGCGGCTGACCGCGCCGAGCGGCGCCAGCAGTTCGGCCAGGCGCCGGGAACTCCCGGCCAGCCGGGCGCGTGTCGCGGCCTGCCATGCCGAATCGGCCAGCGCCTGCCGTGCCACGGCGCGTGCGGGATGCGACACCGGCCACGGGCCGATGGCTTCGCGCAGGCGATCGAGCTTTTCCGCCACGCCGAAAACGAAGCCGACACGCGCGCCGGCCAGCCCGAAAAACTTGCCGAGCGAACGCAGCACGATCAGGTTGGGCGCCTCTGCGCTGCCGGCCAGCGCGGCGATGCCATTCTCCGCTTCGCTTTCAGCAAAGGCTTCGTCGACGATCAGCCAGCCGCCGCGCTGCTCAAGCCGGGCGGCGGCATCGAGCAGCGCGCTGCGCGGCAGCGTCAGCGCGCTCGGGTTGTTGGGGTTGCACAGCACGACGTTCGGCGTCGCCGCAGCCAGTGCGCGTTGCAGCGTCGGCAGGCGACGCAGCCGGTGGCCGGCGCGCTGCCAGGCTTGCGGCAGTTCCTCGTAAATCGGCGTCAGGCAGGCCACAGCAACCGGCGCGAACAGCGCCGGCAGGATCTGGATCGCCGCCTGCGAACCGGGCAGCACGAGCAGCCGCTCGTTGCCGTAGTACGCCGCGGCGGCAGCCTCCAGGCCGTCGTCGTCTTCCGGCAGACGTTGCCAGCAGGCCGGATCGATCGGCGGGATCGGGTAGCCGAGCGGGTTGATGCCGGTCGACAGGTCGATCCAGTCGGCCAGAGCAATGCCATAGTGCTGCGCGGCGGCGCGCAGTTTGCCGCCATGCTCAAGCACCGGCCAGCCCGATGCAAACGTAGAGCGCCAGCCACAGCGCGGTGCTGCGGCGAACGAGCGACAGCGCCCGCGCGATGTCGTCGCCGCGTGCTGCGCGCCCTGCGCCCAGCAGCGGCCGCTCCTCGACGCGCCCCTGGTAGATCGCCGCACCACCGAGCTGCAGGCCGAGGCTTCCGGCACCGGCCGCCATCACCGGGCCGGCGTTCGGGCTTTCCCACTGCGCGGCCTGCCGGCGCCAGCAGGCCAGGGCGCGGTGTGAGTTTTCGAAGCTTCCGCCGCACAGCGCGTAGGCCAGCGCGGTCAGACGGGCCGGCAGGTAATTGAGCACATCGTCGAGGCGCGCTGCCGCCCAGCCGAAGCGCAGAAAGCGATCGCTCTTGTAGCCCCACATCGCGTCGAGCGTGTTGGCCAGACGGAAGAACAGCGCGCCCGCTCCGCCAAACAGGACAAACCAGAAGAGCGCGCCGATCACCGCGTCGTTGCCGTTCTCCAGCGTCGATTCGACGCAGGCTGTGGCGACGCCGGTTTCATCGAGCGCGCTGGTATCGCGCGAAACGATCCACCCGACATGCTGCCGTGCGGCGGGCAGGTCAGCGGCAGCAAGATCGGCGGCAACGCGTTCGGCATGCAGCGCCAGACTGCGCCCGCCGAGTGCAAAATACAGCAGCATGACATCGACCAGCCAGCCGATGAAGTCATAGCGCTTGCCCACGAAAGCAAGCACCACCCACGGCAGAACGAGCAACGCCCAGGCCAGCAGGCCAGCCACGCGCCGCCCCAAGCCACTGTGGCCGCGATTCAACGCCCGCTCGACGACGTTGGCCAAAGCGCCAAAACCGGCCAGCGGATGCCAGCGCTTCGGCTCACCGAGCAGACGATCGAGCGCGACACCCGCCAGCGCGGCAAACGGCAACCACAGTGTCGCCGGGACGTAGCGTGTGAATAGATCGGGGGTAAGCGAGATGGGCATGAGAAAATCGGCGGAAGGAAGCCAAGATTCTACGCCGAACCCTTTGAACACGGCTAAGCACGAAGGGCACAGACAAGTAAATTAATTCTTACGCCTACATATTGAATTACGGTCATTCCGGGCTTGACCCGGAATCCAGTTCGTTTATCAAAACAGTTTTTCTAACAACTTGATCAGATGTACAAATCTGGATTCCGGCGTTCGCCGGAATGACGACATGTGAACAAATCTTCTCCGTAACTTATTGACTTCCCAAACATGACGAATCATCGCACCAAGACACCCTCCCTGATGGTTCAGGGCTGCACCTCTGATGCCGGCAAGACGACGCTGGTTGCTGCGCTGTGCCGCATTCTGCACCGCCGTGGCGTGCGCGTCGCGCCGTTCAAGCCGCAGAACATGGCACTCAATTCGGCGGTCACCGTAGACGGCGGCGAGATCGGCCGCGCGCAGGCTTTGCAGGCGCTGGCCGCCGGCGTTCCGGCGCATACCGACTTCAACCCGGTATTGCTCAAACCGGCAAGCGACACGCGCGCGCAGGTGATCATCCACTGCAAGGCGCTGACCGATCTCGACGCCTGTGCTTACCACGAGTACAAGCCGCGTGCCATGAAGGCCGTGCTTGAATCGTGGGAGCGCCTGTGCGCCGCCTACGAGTGCGTGATCGTCGAAGGCGCCGGCAGCCCGGCCGAGATCAACCTGCGTGATCGCGACATCGCCAACATGGGCTTTGCCGAAGTCGTCGACTGCCCGGTGATCCTGATCGCCGACATCGACCGGGGCGGCGTTTTTGCGCATCTGTGCGGCACGCTCGACCTGCTTTCGGCTTCGGAACAGGCGCGCATTAAGGGCTTTGTCATCAACCGCTTTCGCGGCGATATATCGTTGCTCGAATCCGGCCTGCGCTGGCTCGAAGAACGCACCGGCAAGCCGGTTCTCGGCGTCTTGCCCTACCTGCACGGCCTCTATCTGGACGCCGAGGATGCCTTGCCGCGCGAGAAGGAAGCAAAAACGGGAACACGCCTGAAGGTCGTCGTGCCCGTTTATCCGCGTATCTCGAACCACAACGACTTCGATCCGCTGCGCTTCCACCCGGAAGTTGACTTCACCTTTGTCGGCCCGCACGACACGCCACCGCCCTGCGACCTGATCGTCCTGCCCGGATCGAAGGCGGTGCAGGCCGACCTCGCCTGGCTGCGCAACATGGGCTGGGAGGAGGCGATCCGCCGCCATCTGCGCTACGGCGGCAAGCTGATCGGCATCTGCGGTGGCCTGCAGATGCTCGGCCGGCAACTGCACGACCCGCTCGGGCTCGAAGGCGAGCCGGGCAGCGCGCCGGGGCTGGGACTGTTCGACTACGAAACGACGCTGGGCGCGGAAAAGACGCTGGAGAACGTGAGCGGTACATTGCTGTTGCCCGGCGTGTCGGAAAATGCGCCACGCATCAGCGGTTACCGCATCCACATGGGCGTGACGCGCGGTACGGCACTCGAGCATCCGGCAACCCTGCTCGATGGCGTACCGGAGGGCGCGCTTTCCAAAGACGGCCAGATCATGGCAAGCTACTGCCACGGGCTGTTCGATGCACCGCAAGCATTGTCGGCGCTGCTCGAATGGGCGGGGCACAAGCCGGGCAGTCACTTCGACCCCGACGAGCGTCGCCAGCGCGACCTTGACCGGCTGGCCGATGCGGTTGAGGAAAGTCTCGACCTTGAACGTCTGGCCGAATGGCTGCCGCTTGCGCGCTAGCTTTGATAGCCGCTTCAGCGGATAACCCGCAACACCCCGGAATCAGGAATTCAGGCCGCGTTGCTCTTGTCGTCCGCAGTAGTCAGTGCGAGCTTTCGGTAGAGAGTCCGGGAACTGACAGCGAGGCAATCGGCAAGCGCTGCACGATCTCCTTCAAAACGTTGCGCAGCCCAGGCGATATAACGACGTTCTACCTCGTCGAGCGGGACGGGTGAGTCGATGAGAAAGGCGCTGGCTGGCCACGAGGAGCTCTGTTGACCTGGCGACATCGCCTCCATGTCGAAATGCCGCTCGGAGATCTCTTCGCCGTCAACGAGTATGGTTGCCCGTTCGATCAGGTTGCGCAGTTCGCGGATGTTGCCCGAATAGCGGCGCTGTTTGAGCCCTGTAACGGCTGCCGTAGACAGTCGCAGATTCCGTTCGCCAGCAACGCGTTTGAGAAATGAATCCGCCAGCAATGGAATGTCATCAATGCGCTCGGCAAGGGACGGGACGTGGATGGGAAACGTACTGATGCGGTGAAAGAGATCGCGCCGGAAACCCTCCTGTTCAACCATTTGTTTGATGTCTCGATGCGTGGCGCAAACCAGCCTGAAGTCCGAGCGCAGTGTTTCCACGCCACCGACGCGCCGATAGGTGCCGCTTTCGAGCAGGCGCAGGAGTTTGACTTGAAGCGGCAGGGGAATATCGCCAACCTCGTCAAGAAACAGCGTGCCACCACTTGCAGACTCAACCAGACCTGTCTTTCGGTGCACGGCGCCGGTGAATGCCCCTTTTTCATAACCGAACAACTCGCTCTCGAAAAGCGATTCGGTCAGCCCCAAGCAGTCCACGGCAACAAACGGCCCACTGGCGCTTTTCCCGGCCTCATGCAGCAAGCGAGCCACCAGTTCCTTGCCCGTACCGGTCTCACCCAGCAGCAGAACGGCCGCGTTGGTCGGGGCAACGCGCATTGCCAACGCGAGCATCTGCTTGAAGCTCGCCGAGCGGCCGACCAGACCCTCCGCTGCCGGGCTGCTGAACGCCTGTTTGACGACACGCATCGTCTCGACAAAATAGACGATGTTTCCCTTTTCGTCGCGGATGGGGATGGTTTCAACGTCGACATGTTCTTCGCCACGCGCGGTGTGATGCAGATGGAGAACGCGTTGTACCTGCCCGCTTTCCTGACTCATGCGTAGCGGGCAAGGTTCGCCCGCCTGATCGCAGGGCGCGCTGAAATGGTGGGAGACCTCATAACAGTGTTGCCCGGCCACCGGGCCGCATTGCGCAAAAGCCTCGCTGTAGGCACGGTTGGCGGCGACTATCCGGTACTCGGCATCCATGACGATGCGCGGTTCCGTCTGACCATCGAGAAAGGAAACCAGCTCGGGCAAGGACTTGACCGGAAAATCCATTGTTCTACCAGAGGATGTCAAAATTGGCACCAATCTATCACAAACTCTCGGCAAACTGCCATTTATGGCACACAAAATTCACCAAGCATCAATTATTTATTTCAAAAATTTATAAAAATCAGCAAGTTGGAATAATTGGCGTATGCCAGAAATACTGGCATGAAGTTTGATAGGTACTTGGTGACACAACTTTTTTAGGGCAACTTAGATGACCACCCTCACACTCAGGAACAACGTCGTGCAAACCGCTCAGATGATTGCACTGGCACCCATACTGCTCGCGGCTCTGATCGGTATCGCCCCGCTACTCATCCCCTGCATCGCCTGTCGATGCTGCAAGGAACTGGTCGCCTGGATACTGGGAGCTAGCCCACGTTGAATAAACGAGACGCGCGGACGAATCACTTCGCACCGTGCGCCATTTGCAATACCTTTGTCCCGGACGGAGACCCCATCCCCTCGTCCGGGATTTCTCTTTTAAATTCGGGGTTCCGGGAAACGTCTGACTGTTATGTCGCGCGTTCAGTAGCTCAGAATTTTTACATTGGGTTGCAGCAAATAAGCCGCAATGTCAGCCGGCTTGGCAACGCTGACCCCCTCGATCAGGTCAGGCAGTTTCCAATCGCTGTTGGGCAGGAACAGGGCACAGACTTCAACCTTGGCGCCGGCTTTCAGCAGACTTTGCAGCATGTCCTTGGGGCTTACATGACGCGGCTTCAAGGGCACCGATTCCTTGTTCCTGACAGCGAGTTGGCCACCTTCGCTGCACAACAAAACCCGCACAACGGCTTTCTGCTCGACGGCCTGGGTAGCCAGAACCAGGGCCATGCCCTGCGTCTGCGGATTGCCTGAGTTGAGTGTCACGAAAAGTTCTGTCGAGGTTTCGGCGTGCACCGGCAAGGCAATGGAACACCCCAGCGCCAGAGTGATAAGCAGCTTGTTCATGATTTGATCCTATTGAAGTTAAACCTAAAAAACGCAGTTGAGCGTAATGCCGATATCGTAGGCCCTCATCCCCGGCCCTTCTCCCGCAGGGCGAAGGGTGCAAACCCCCTCTCCCTGCGGGCTAATCTATGCACACATCTTTTGTAGCCAATTTCCAGCCTTGGCAGATCGCCGAGAGGCGCTGCAATCCATGAAGCATGGTGATAGGGCCGGGCTTGGCTTCAGAAGCATAGCCCTTCCACCCGCCCAGACGCGCAATGACCCATGCGGCTTGGGCAAGGGAGCCTGTACGGTGAGGGTTTTTCTGCTTTTGCGTTTTTCCTTCAAGGGTCGGTCGTATGCGCTGCAAGACTTCGATCTCGTCCGCATTGAATACGTCGGCGGCTTGAACGGCACTGTGTCCGTCGCGGGCCAAGGTCAATTGCATGGTGAGCACCGCCGCCTGAATGGCCAGACAGGCCAGCTTGGTCAGTCCCGCCGCAGTTTCAACCTGGCTGGACTCAAGGTTCAAGCCTTGCTTCTTCAAGGTTCGGAACAGTTGTTCGATGTGCCAGCGCTGCCGGTACCAGTCGACGCATTGCAAGGCCTCCTCAAGACATGCGATACGGTGCGTGGTCAGCAGGCGCCAATGAATGGGCGCTTCATTGCCCACCACGCTGCCTGGCAATTCTTTGACTTCAACAACGCTCAATTCAATCTGCGGCGGTGCGCTTTTGTCCGAGCAGGAGGCGGGACGCCGAATCGTGACACGCCCAAAGCGTACGTCCAGCGTGGCTTGGTGGGCGCTGCGCTTGCCCGGGCGGGCCGGCACGTCAAAGCAGTGGGTGCCTTGTGCGGGTTGCGCATCGATCCACGCATACAGTTTATCGCCAGCGGCCAGGGTGCGGTCACGGCAAGCACGCGTGAGCAGATGCGTGCGCTCGTCAGGCACCCTCGCCCATTCTTCATAGATATCGCTTTCCCGGTCGGCAATGATCGTCACCATGGCCGCTTCGGACAGGCAATTCTTGCCGGCTTCGGCGACGTCCAGCCAGCGGTAGGATTCCCTGTCTTCTATCGGGAGTTTCCGGTAAGCGGGGGAGGCTTTGCCGGTCCTGATCCAGTGATGAATGTGCGCCAAGCCAAGACAGGCGCCATCACTGGCATCAACAACCAGCAAGGGATGGAGAAACATGCCCACGTCGCGTCCATTCCCTACCGTGCCAAGGCCGCTGACGCGACCTGCGTGGGCTTGGTGGTTCAGCTCTGTCGTGTCCTGGATCGCCAGCACATGCCGTCGCCCCGCGGCAATCGCTCCGGTTCGCGCACAGGCACTGACGATCAACTGTGCAGGCGTCACTTTGTCATTCGCCAGCCAGCGACCATACTGCACCTCTCGCGCCCTGCTTCCTGCCAGTTGCCGAAGACAGACCGTCTGCTTCGACACCATGCTCTGAAACAGTGCCGCGCCGTTTTTTTTAACCGAACATCGCCAAAATCACCCACATCGTAGGTCTCATTCCTCTCCAACGCTTGCACACTTTCCATGTCAATCCTCCGGTTATCATTCACCAAAAGATTTAAAGCAAAATGTGTGCATAGATTAGCCCTGCGGGAGAGGGTCGGGGTGAGGGCCAAAACCTTGCCAAACATGGTGTTGCAGCCAATAAGTCGCGCTCAACTGCGGTTTCTAGGTTAAATGCAATCCACCAATGGATTGCGGATGGGCTATTTTTCTGGACCATGCTGTAAGCACCGTCATTGTTGAACTTGATATCGGCGTCGATGAAATACGCCTGTACCTCGCCCCTGAGCAGCTTTACGGTATCGTAAGCTTCGCCGGAACGTGCGCCGGTACCACAGATAAACACAACCGGCTTGTCAGTGGGTAGCGTGCCGACTTTTTTCTCCAGGTCATTGATCGGCAAGCTCACCGCCCCCTTGATCGTGCCGGAGGCAAACTCCTTGGCATCGCGCACATCGACGAGCATGATTGCCGCTGGATTTGCTTTCCAGGCCTGTTCAAACGATTCGACCGTCACCGAGCCCTTCTCCTTGCCGGGCATCAATGTCGCCGTTGCCGCTTTGCCTGCTGCCGTACCCGAAGCAGTTGTCGCTACCGGTGGTGCACTGTGGAGTTTTTCCCACTCGGGATAACCTTCCGGGTAAGTCAGTACCGTCGTGTAGCCAAGCTTCTTCGCCTTCTCTGCCGACTTGTCGGAAAGCAGGCATTCGAGTCCGCCGCAGTAGTAAATCAAGGGTGTCGCCTTGTTTGCCGGCAACTTGTCGACCTGTTTGTCGAACTCGCTATCGGAGATATTGATCGAGGTCGGGATCATTCCCTTGTCGGAAACGCGCTTGGGCCGCGCGTCGATCAGGGCGTAAGCCGCCTTGTCGTCGATCAGCTTCTTGATGTAGGCCGCTGACACCGATACCGGTGCCCCCTTGCTCACCCACTCCGGCATGCCTGCCGCATAGACCTTGATATTCGTAAAACCCAGCTTCTCGGCCTTGAATGCCGAATTGTGGCTCAGCATGCAATCGACACCACCACAATAGAATATCAACAAGGTCGATTTGTCGGTCGGTAGCCGCTCGACCTGCTTGTCGAACTGGCTATCGGGAATGTTGATGGCACCAGGAATATGGCCCGGATCAAACTGTCTGGCAGCCGGCCGCGAGTCGATGAGCAGCACGCCCTTCACGGGTGGAATATCCACATTCGAGCGAACAAAGTCGAAGTCGACCAGCACCTTGTACCACCCCTCCCTGGCCTGAATTACCGGCGCATCGGCCGCCTGAACAGAAGCGGGGTAGAGCACCGGGAAAGCCACCAGACCGGCCGCGAAAACAGCCAGCAAACCCAATCGTTTTACGTTCATTACAATCTCCTTCCTGAAAAGTGATATGGGGATTAACTGCAACTGGCCGGTGCCTCACCGTCCTTGGCCCCCTTGATCAGAAACGCCTTGATGTCATCAAGCAGTTCCTGATCCGGCACTTCGGCAAATTTCTCGGCGGCCTTGTTGGCCGATTTTATGCTGGCGCGATAGCTCTTGCTCACATACTGCTTGACCGTGTCTTTACCCTTGGCATGCTTGTCGGCCTGTATGTAGCTCGACCATTCGGCCATCGTCTTGGCACTTGGATTGATCGAGCCGACAGGCATCGCCACATGGCATGAAGTGCACACGCTGCGGTAGTAGATGCGACCGCGCTTCCAGTCGGCATCGTAAGCGCTTGCGGAAAAGGATGCACCGAGCAGAGTGAGCAGGACGGCGGCAGCTATGGGTTTTGCGGATTTCATGATTTGGGCTCCATTGCAGTGGGTTGGTATTCGTTGGATGAATTGCTCGTCAGGTCTCATCCCAGCCAGTAATCATGGCCTTGATTTGAGATGTGGGCGTATGCCCTGTTGTCACCAGATAAATGTGGGAAACGAAAAAAGCCAGCATCAGGAAGGCACCGATGGTATGGCCGATGGCCACCCATTCAAGTTGCAGACCGCTCAGGCCACAGGCCGACCATTCGCCATGGAAGAGATAAAGCCAGCCAGTGATCCAGATCAGCGGGCTGATGAACAACAACACCCCTAGATAGGTCAGACGCTGCAAAGGATTGTGCTTGTTAAGCTGGCTTGGCTTGAAGGGATGCGGCTCGTTCCGGAAAATACCGGAGGAATAGAAACGCGCAATGACCAGAACTTTCTCGACGCTCGGGATGTAGTGCCGCCACTCACCCGTCGTCAGGTGCCAGAAAATCGCAAAGATCCACAAGCCGACCAGCGACCATGCGGCAATGTTGTGAAAGCTCACTGCCCGTTCGAAGCCGAAGAGCGAATAGGCACCATGGATTTCAAAACCCGTCAGCATCATGAACATGATCAGGCCGGCTTGCGACCAGTGCCAGAAGCGTTCAAAACCCTTGAAGATATATACGCGTTCGCCCATTTTCATTCTCCTTGGTGCTTGCGACGAGCGACGAAGAGCATCAGGCCGTGGCCAAGCGAGCCGAGCAGGGCCAGCAGGGCAATTCCCCAGCCGATGGTGTCGATCAGTTTGTTGGCATCGCGGCCCGGGATATAGACGCCCTGAATGCCCGCCAGGCGGCCATTCTTGCTGTGGCATTCGACGCAGGCCAGGGCATTTTCCTTGGGGGCGACCATGTGCGTGATCGGCCAGAACATCTCGGTCTTGACGAAATCAACCTTGCCCGAGAAGGGCAGGCCGGCGTCCTTCATGCCCGTTTCAACCGCCTTGTCCCAGACCAGATTTTTCCAGTAGCCGGTGTCGTCGTTGCCCGCGGTGTGCGGCTTGACCAGCGTCTTGTTTATCGGATCGAAAGGCTGTGAGCCGCGGAAGACCTTGACCGGCCAGATCAACGACTTGCCGTCCGTGGGACTACCGCCGAGCCAGTTGATGCGGATGACGCCCTCGGACTTCTCGATCTTGTCGGTCACCAGCGTGTAATTGACGTCGCCATTGAACCAGAAGTATTCGGGTTTTACGTTTTCGCCCAGCGTAAATGTGCCTTTTCTCGACTCGTAGATGACGCGGCCCTTGTCGTCCTTCCTGACGACCTGTTTGCCCTCGGCATCACGCTCGCCAGCCGTCGACCAGTCCCAGCTCATCTTGGTAGCCACACCACCCCGGGCAAAGGCCGGAATATGGCAGGTCTGGCAGGCGACCTTGGTAGCGTGCTGATTGAGGCGTTCTTCCTTCTTGTGCGGCCCGTTCCCATGGCAGGAAACACAGGTCGCCGGATTGCTGTTGTCCACCTTGCCCCGGATGTGAACTCCGTCCTTGTCCATCGCCGTCGGGTTGTAACGGCTACCGGCGACATCATGGCTGGATGTCTTGTGACAGGTGGCACAGGTAAAATCCAGTCCGGTGGCATCCATATGCACGTCCAGTTCCCTGTCCGGCGCGGCCATCGAACTGTCGAGGTCACCATGCTTGACGGCGTCACCGCCGCCACCGAAGAAATGGCATGCGCCACAGGTGTCGCGACTGGATTTGCCCACCTTCTGCGCGACCTTGGTGATGTCGATACCCTTGACGATCTTGCCGGACCCGGGCGGCAGTTCCATGTCCTTGATCACCGGATTGCCAGCCAGACCCGGCGGTTTCTTGTAAATGCCGGTGGTGTCGTGACAAACCAGACAGTCGATGTTTTCCTTGACGCTGAAGTCGAAATTGGCGTCTTTCCAGCCGTATCCGATGTGGCAACTGGTACAGGCCGAGTAATTGGAGGCGATGGAAATGCAGAAGTTGTTGAGGATGTGCTTTTTGCCCAGCGTCTGCCCGCTGTCGGGATTAAGGTGCTCCCACTTCCAGTGCTTGGTACGGTGTATCTGGCCAGCCGCCTCGGTGTGGCAGGTCAGGCAGGCCTTGGTCACCTCCGGACCGGACTGAAATTCTCGCTGCAGCTCCTTGAATTTGGAGTGATCAGCCGTCGTCGTCAGCTTGAGTGGCTTCGGCTCATCAGCCGCCAACGTGGTTACAGAAAACAGATACAACAAGACCGCAAGAGCACATCCTGCAGACTGTCGTAAGGAATTGAGCCCCATACTCTTCCCCTTGCGATTCAGTATGACATATTATTTAATCATTAATTGCTAATACAATAGTCCTTTGATCGACTGAAATCAATCCCCTACCAGCCAAATATGTATTTTTTCCAAACGTCGACTCTGGCAAAGCCTCGTATAAAATAGGCAAAAAACAGTTCTCCAGCCGTAATGACGGCTTGCCCTATTACAACCTGGCCAAAGGAATACTTCGATGAGAGGAAATTACGGCGCCTTCGTCCTGATCCTGATCGGCGCCCTGGCGCTGGCACACAACCTGGGCTACCTCGACATCAACCTCGCACAGTTGATGCGCACCTGGTGGCCGCTGATCCTGATCGCCCTCGGTATCGGTTTTTTCTTTACGCCCGACGCCAGCAGCAAGAACAAAAGATAGGGTTTCCGGATTCGGTGATTGAAGTCATGCTGTGTAGCTCAACAGCATAAGTGACTGACTTATGCTGGAGTTACTGGTTGTCGCCAAACGGCCATGACCGGTACTTCGCCAGTGCCTTCAACGGGCTCCAAACAACATCGCAGGGTCAAGCAACTGTTCGAGTGTCCACGGGCAGGCAATGGGCAAGGCCGGTAGTGGCACCCCGGCGCGGGCGCAATCTTTCGACTCGGTCTGGCAGGCACGCAGCCACGTCTGTTGCAGGTCGGCCTGCAGTCGGGGCCGGATCGACGGGGCTCGTGCCAGCGAGTCCAGCAGGCGGTTACGCCGACTGGCCGTCACTTTGGCCGCCACGCGGTGTTCGGCCGGTGCACCAAACGCCAGCCGCACGGCACATTCGAGAAGCACCCGAAGGTTACGCCCGGCGTCGTCCTGGATCTGCTCTGCCAACGCCTGCATTTGCCGGGCCAGGTTGGCCTGGTCGAGCGCGTCGAGCCTGCCGGTGTCGAGCAAGGCGGCCTGTTGCTGTGCCCACAGGCACAGGTCGGTAGTGTAGTCGGTGGTCATCGCAGAAGTTTAACACCCCTGCGGCGGGCAGGCATGGCTCGGCAGATTTGTGTTTTCTTTTCGCCGAAATCGTACTGGTCGGCGCGTCGTTGATCAACTCTTTCAGAGCTGCCTATCCGCAGTAAAGTTACAGAGCCGCGAGGGGTGCCTGATGCGTACAGTCGGCCATTTCCGGTCGGTGGCGAAATCGCCATAAAGCAGCCGGTCATGCCTTCTTGATGTATGCTAGAGCCCTATATTTCAGCGTGCCGGTTTACGCTTTTATTTTGTACTGTAGAAAACATGAATAGAATGGCGCAAAGCCAGAAGTAGAGAGGCTTTTCATGTGCCAAACGTCGCCGAGTCAGTGAGCAGGCGCTATAGTTATGCAGCAAAACTGTATCCCCATAAAAAAAGTTAGGCACACAAGGTCACAACTACCATGAAACTCAAGGAATACACCGTCCGCGAATTTCGAAGCATCTGGGGTTCCGGCACCGTCAAGGTGGACGGCCAGACTACGTGCCTCGTCGGTAAAAACGAGGCCGGAAAGACGACGCTTCTGACGGCGCTCTACCGGACGAACCCGATCATTCCAGCCGATGCGGCCTTCGATGAAACCTACGACTACCCCAAGCGCGAGGTCGAAGACTACCGCTTTGCCGTAGAGAACGGCGACCGCGACGAAGCTGTTGTCGTTGAGTGCCTGTATGAACTCGACACGGAAGATGCGGAAGCCGTCACTTCGGTCTTCGGATCTAAGGTGCTCAATGGCAAGACCTTCACCCGCAAGACCTACTACGGCAAAGCTCAAAACAGGTTCATACTGACTGCGGACGAGGCCGCTGCGCGCAAACACCTTGCCGACAATCCTGCGTTACCCGACGAACTCAAGACTGCGCTCACCGGGGCTCCGGACTGGGATGCGTTCACCGCTGCACTGGATGCGGCGGAAGCCACGGAGGCCGTCAAGGCGCTCAAGGGGCTGGTGGCCAAGGTCCGAGAGAAGGGCCTGCCCTCCTACATCTTCAATTCGCTAATCTGGCCGCGCGCACCAAAGTTTCTCTACTTCGATGAATATTATCAGATGGAGGGGCAAGCCAATCTGAACTCCCTAATCGCTCGTGAGGATGCCACGACACTTGAGGATTCCGACTATCCACTTCTGGGGCTAATCAATCTGGCGCGGCTTGATCACCGGAAGCTCGTCGAGACGAAGAACACGGCCGATCTGAAGAACAAGCTTGAAGGGGCCGGAAACCACCTGACCAACCGCATCGTCAAATACTGGTCCCAGAACCGTCATATCCAGATGCGGTTCGATGTCCGAGACGCCAAGCCCGAAGACCCGGAAGGCATGCGGCAGGGCATCAACGTCTGGGGCGAAGTATACGACACCGTGCATTGGGCTCACACGCCGCTGAGCTCACGCTCGCGCGGCTTTGTCTGGTTCTTCTCCTTCCTTGCTTGGTACGAGGATATCAAGCGCCAGAAGCAGAACGTGATCCTGTTGCTCGACGAGCCTGGGCTTTCGCTACATGGGCGCGCGCAGGCCGACCTTCTCAGATACTTCGAGGCGGAGTTGTCCGCCCACCAACTCATCTACACAACTCATTCGCCCTTTATGATCGACCCCGCCAAATTCGAGCGTGTGCGGATCGTGCAGGATTTGGGGATCGATGCGAAGGAGCCGCTGCCGAGGGATCAGGACGGCACGAAGGTTCTTTCCAACGTCTTCGACGCCACCGACGACAGCCTGTTCCCTTTGCAGGGCGCCCTTGGCTACGAGATTCAGCAAACGCTGTTCATCGGCCCCAATTCGCTTGTGGTCGAAGGTCCCGCCGACATGCTGTTCTTGCGTGCGGTGTCCGCCGAACTTGAGCGCGAAGGGCGCGAGGGACTGTCCGAAAAGTGGGTCATCACGCCGACGGGCGGCAGCGGCAAGGTTCCGGCGTTTGTTGCCCTGCTCGCGCCCCAGAAGGGCATGAATGTCGCTACGCTGCTCGATATACAGAGCAGTGACCGCGTCCAGAACGAAGACCTCTACAAAAAGAAGCTGCTCAAGAAGAGGCAGGTGGCCACCTACGGAGACTTCGCTGGAAAGAGCGAAGCGGATGTTGAGGATATGTTCGAGCGCGATTTCTATGTGGAACTCGTTAACGCGGAGTTTGCCAGGGAGTTGAAGAAGCCCATCGTTGCCTCTTCCCTGAATGCAAAGGAGCCGCGCACGTTGCGGGCGATAGAATCATTCCTCGTGGACAATCCCCTCCAGTCCGGCGCGTTCGGCCATTATCGACCCGCGAGGTATTTTGCGGAGAATGCGGCCACGCTCGGGCCCAAGGTATCAGACGCCACGAAGGATCGTTTCGAGGCTGCATTCAGGCATCTCAACGCATTGCTGAAATAGCGCGAAAATGAACAGTTGCTCTAGCCGTATGCGCCATGCCGGGTGCCTAATCGGGTATCCGGCTATGCGGCTACGGATCACCTTCTTTCCACGGTCGGTCATGGCGTCCTCACTCACGCCACCGTAACCTGGCCGTTCATCAACATGGGCAGCAGCCAGTCGCGGAGTTGGGCGAGTTGCTGATTTTCCAGCTCATGTAACAGATGCATCTTGAATATGGGCTCTACCTGTTCGTGCAAGGGGGGTGGGGGATCGTCGGCACGGGTATCGGGTGCGGAGAACACCTTGAAAAAACGTCAATTGACATTGACACAGCACCAACGTGGCGGCGGCTGATTCAGTGCCGGGGCCCCTTCTTCGAGAAAGCCGATAATAGCCCCCACGCAGGGAAGGTCGCCCAGTTTGACGGTTTTGCCCACCCCATCAATCAGACACTTACGAGCGCGAAGCTCGTCAAAAATCGGAAAAATTGCGGCGAATAGCGGAAGTCGGGCTAAAGAGCAATTCAGTTGGCGGGATACAAATCCTGCTTTGCTTCAAGTGATCTTGCGTAATGTGGCCCATTGTTGTTTTTCTCTTTTCAGCCATCATCTTAAAATGCGCAAGGTATCCCAAAAGTTCGAAATAGTAGAAAGTTTTCGGATACTTGTCGGAAGTAACCTTGAATATATGTTGGTTGAGCGCCCCTTTACCTTGCGACCATATCTTCACATCAAGCGTTGCTGACCAAGAAAAGAGCACATCTCCGTCATTAACAATCGCCGCTCGCGGTATGTCTGGGCTGGCTTTCTCGGTGCTGTCTGAGATACCCTCTCCCATCTCCTTGATCTTAATCACAGGCAGATATTCGCTACCAGCGGGCCTGTGTTTCTGCATCGCAAGCCCATTGAAGTAACGCGCAATCTCCCACAAAGAACCATCCATCCACCCCGCCGGAATCTCCCGCTTCAGGGTGGAGTTATAGACCATCTCGCCGCCGGTCGATTTGTAGGGTTTGCCGTTGGCGTCGGGGAAATCGAACTGTACGAACCAGTAATCGTACAGGGTCTTGGCCATCGCCTCCAGCTCGGCGTTGATGCGGTTGTTGCAGACGATTTTTGCGTCTAAGGCAGAGAGGACAGCGGCGATTTCCTTCTGCTCCTTTGGTTCCGGCTTATTCGCATCCAATTGATGAACAAAGTTCCTGTTTAGCGTTGGGTTTGATGAGCCGGAATCAAGCCTCTCCAAACGAAGGGTTTTCAGAAAGTAGTAGATGAATTTTGGATCGTTACCTTTGAAATCTTTTACCCAAAGAGTCGTATCGTGGGGCCAATAGTCGGTTTCAAGATAGAAAGCAGAACCTAAAGTCCCTTTTCGCCCAATTACGACGCCAGGGCCTATGGCCATAAACTTGTTGTGGTAACTCGCTACTCCACCAGATGAGACGACAGGGTAGATACCGTCAGTTTGTTCCTTCTTCGTAATATCGAAGCCCCTTTGAAAAGTCAAAAGGTCTCCGATTTTTCCTTTAGAAAAACTACTCATAGCGCAAACCCGCCAACTGCTTCCGAATCTCCTGCTCCAGCCCCGCCGATTCCTTGAATAGCTTGTCCAGATTGCCGGTAAAGCCCTGCATCTTCGTGGCGAACTGTGCCGGCGACAGGCCTGCATACTCGATCTTTACCTCGAAATACTGTCCGGCGCTCAAGGAATAGTTCTTGGTGGCAATCTCGTCATAACTCACCACCACGGAGAAATCCTCCACCGCCACTTTTCCATTGAAGGTGGCGATGATGTGGTCTTCCTCGGCTTCGGAGAGCAGGGTTTTCTGGTTCTTGCCGTCCTTGACCTTGGTGCCGAGATTGGACGCATCAACCAGCACAACGCCTTCCTTGTTGGCATCGTCGATGAACAGGATGGTGACGTTGGTGCCCGTTGTAGCGAAGATGTTGCTCGGCATGGAGACCACGCCGGCGAGCATCTTGTTGTTCACCAGATGCTCGCGGATTTTCCGGTCGATGCCCGATTGGGCGGTGACGAATCCGGTGGGCACTACGACCGCCGCCTTGCCGCCAGTTTTCAGCGAATGGATGATGTGTTGCAGAAAGAGCTGGTAGATGGCCATCTTGTCCATGGCCTGTTTGGGAATGTTCGGCACCCCGGCGAAGAAGCGTTCCCGGTGCTCCTTGGAATCCAGCTCATTGCGGAAATCGCTGAAATCCATCTTGAAGGGCGGATTGGAGACGATGTAGTCGAACTTCTTCAGTGCCTTGCCCTCCCGGTGATAGGGGTGCAACAGGGTGTTGCCCTGGATGATGTTGGGGATGGAATGGACCAGGTTGTTGAGAATGAGGTTCAGGCGCAGCAGACTCGATGACTTCTGCGAGATGTCCTGCGAAAAAATGGCGCAGCGCTGCTCGCCGATGGCATGGGCGAGGTTCATCAGCAAGGTGCCGGAGCCGGCCGAGGGGTCGTAGCAGCTCACGTTGCTCACCATGCCGCGCACCGCCTCGGGCACCAGGATAGCTGCCATGATCTTGGCCACGGCGTGCGGTGTGTAGTACTCAGCGTATTTGCCGCCGCTATCCTTGTTGTAATCCTTGATCAGGTACTCGAACAACGCGGCGTAAAAGTCGTACTTCTGGGTGAAGATGCGCTCGAAGCTGAATTCCACCAGCTTGTTGATGATGGCGCGGCAGAAGTCGTCGCGCTTGGCTGTGTCGGTGATGTACTCGCTCACCCGGTCGAACAAGGTGACCTTGGCGCCGCCCTCGGTCTTGACGGCGAAGATGTCGTTGTTGCTGATGGCGATGTCGCGCAATGTGTCGTCGAACAGCTTGGCGAATTCCGGCGCGTTCTGGCGGCCGAAGAGGTAGGCGATGAAGTGCTCGGGCTTCAGGCGGGCGGTGTCCGGCCCCATCTGCAGTTGCAGCATTTCCAACTCGTCGGCGTCCAAGTTGGCGATGGCCTGTTCCCAGCTTTCGCCCTGGGCCAGATCCGGCCTGATCTTCTTGGCTTCGAAGGCGAACTTGTCGTTGAGAAACTTGTAGAGAAAGACCTGGGTGATGATCTTGAACTCGTTGCCGTCGTTGCCGAGGCCATAGGCGGCGCAGATTCCCTTGAGGCTGTCGATCAATTGCCGGGTGCGTTTTTCGAAATCATGCGTTACCACGCGCGTACTCCTGTTCTGGTGCCGCTCGGGAACCAGCCGCAAATTCATTCACGTATTCGGCCACCACCAGCTGGTTGATGATGCGGGAGGCGTCCGGGTCGAGTTTGATCTTGTGGCGAGTCTGGAACTCGCCGATCACCAGCGGCATCATCATCCGTTCGAAGTAGCTTTCGTTGGCCAGAAGCTGGGTGTTTTGCAGCACCTGCTCGTCGGCCTGCTGCTTGACGCCGGAGAGAGCGTCGAAGATGCGCCGTTCGTTTTCGGACACGGCAGTTCGCTCAAGCAGCCGTTTGTGGATGCGCGTGTATTTGGCGTCACCGTGGTATTTGGCGCGGAGCTGATTGTTCTGCCGGTTCAGTTCCTTGACCTGGTCGTGGATGGCGTTGAGCGCGCCAATATTGGCGGTCATCTCTTCCTGAGTCACTTCGTTCAGTTTCTTTTTCTTGAACAGCCGCTCCAGCTCTTCCTTGAGGGTGATGAATTTTGGGTCCTGTGGGTCGAAGTTATCGGCCAGGGCTTCCCGAGTCTGACGCAGAGTGTTTTTCAGCTTGTCGGCCAGCACCAGCTCTACTTGCCCAACCTTGGTGAACATGAACAGTACGTCTTCCAGGGCAATGTTGAGCAGATTGCTGGTGTCGGCACTGGATTCGATGCTTTCCTTGAGGTTGAGCAGGTCGAGGTGATTGCAGGTTTCGCGGTAAAGCTGATTCAGTTTCTGGAAATCGAGCTGCTGGAGGAATCCGTAATCGCCCTGCAGGCGGATCAGGTTGTAAAGGCTGCGGGCATCGGCCAGTGCTTTTTTCAGGGCCAGCACCGTCGCGCGGACCTGGATCTGGCTGATCTGCTGTGAGAAGATCTCGGCGTTTTCGGTGTTAAAGCGGAACATGATGTCCTTGATCGCCTCGATCTCCTGGGCAATCTCCTCAGTGGACTTGAACAGATTCGAGTAGTGCTCCAATTCATCGCCTAGCTCAGCCTGCAGCTCGTCGAAATAGGCCTTGTTGGTGGCGTCGAACTCCTTGCGGATGTCGGCGAAATCGACGACATAGCCGTAGCGAAAATCCTTGTAGGGGCGATTAACGCGGGTGAGTGCCTGGAGCAGGTTGTGCTTGCGAATCACCCGGCCGACGTAGAGCTTCTTCAGCCGACGGGCATCAAAGCCGGTGAGTAGCATGTTGTAGACGAACAGCAGGTCGATCTTGCCTGCCTTGAAATCCTCTACCCAATCTTTGCGCTCTTCCTTGCTGCCAACATCGTGCAGGATCAGCTCGCCGCCTTTGACTTTGTTTTCAAGCATCGTTTTGGCGGCGTAACTGTCAGGCAGGCGGGCTGCGATTAAATCTTGTGCAGAGTCTTTCAATGCGTAATGGGGCCGAGCTTGATCCGCATAGACCGTATTGAAAATCTCGAACATCTGCTTCGCCTGCTCGGAGCTGTCACAGATCACCATGCCACCGATAGTGGCGTCGTTCAGCGCGCTCCGGCTTTTTTCAAAGTCGCGGATGATGTAGTCGAGCATCGGCTCGACAAAGCGCGGATGCGCGTAGAGGAGCTTGCGGTCGATATCGCCCTGCTGAAGTTCCACTGCGGCGAGAGCCTCTTGCAGCGATAGTTTGTAGTTGGTGGCAATCTCCTCGCGGATCAGGCGCAGGGTGTAGCCGTCGGCGATGGAGGCGTTGTAGTAGTACTTGTGAATGTAGTCCCCGAACAGGGCGCGGGAGTTGTAGTCGATGCCAAGCAGCGGCGTGCCGGTGAGGCCGATCTTGATGGCATTCCGGTCTGACTGACTGAGGTTGGCGAGAAAGCTGCCCTTTGGGTTGTAGCTGCGGTGCACCTCATCGAGAAAGTAGATCCGCTGAATGCTGACATCGTAATCTTCGGTGCGCACCACATCCGGGTCATCCTCGAACTTCTGAATATTGACCACGGTGATCTCCGGCCTACCGGAGTGGTTGTGCAGGGCCTGGGTAGCTTTGATGTCGCGGGCAAAGGCTTCGCGAGTGTCGATGGTATGCACCGTCAGCCCCCGGCTGGAAAATTCCCGCTGTGCCTGGATAAGCAGGTCGATCCTGTCGACGATGAAGTAGAACTTGGGGATGATTCCCTGGCGCTGAAAATAGTCGGTCAGAAAGCGGGTGTTGTAATAGGCCAGCGCAGTTTTGCCGCTGCCCTGGGTGTGCCAGATGATCCCCTTGCGTACACCGGCATCGAGCTTTCTTTCTATCGCCTTGGTGGCGAAGATCTGGGGGTAACGCATGACGTGCTTGTGCATACCGTCGGTATCGTTCACATAGACCAGGGCGTATTGCAGAAGGAATGACAGGCGGTCGCGGCTGTACAGGGAAGTGCAGATCCGGTTGGTTGGCGTGTCGGGCGATTTATTGCCGATGAATTCCGGACTGTGTTTGATGACGTTCAAGTTGTTGTCGCGTAGAACTGCGTTTTCGACGGCGTCGTCCACGTCGGCCAGCAGGTCTGCCAGATTTAGATCCTCCTCTTCGCGGAAATAGTTGAAGGTCGGCGCATCGTATGACGGGCTGGCATAGAACGCACCCTCGATGGGTTGTGGCGAGCCGTCGTCGTACTCCATGTTGTTGGAGAAAACCATCAACTGGGTGATGTTGATGAAGCGGCGGAAACGGTGGTTACGGCAACGCGTGATAATGCGGTTGCGCTCAGCGAGTACGCCTTCGCGGTTGTTGGGTTTTTGACCTCGATGAAGGTCAGCGGCATGCCGTTGATGACCAGAGTGATGTCGGGCCGAAACTCGTCGTCGCCATTCTTGCAGGTCAACTCGGTGACGACATGGGAGCTGTTGTTGTCAAAGTCAGCAAAGTCGATCAGCCGGGTGCCGGAGCGTTCTGTGAGCTTTTCGTAGAAGGCTTTACCAAGATCTTCGTTTTCCAGCGAGAGTTTGACATCGGCCAACAGCCGATCGATATTGGCGCTCTCAATGCCGGGATTGATACGGGCGATGGCGGCATGGAACAGTTTCGGGAAGATATTGGTCTCTTCGTCCCATACGGCATTCTTGAGCGAGAGGTAGCTGTAGCCCAGCCTCACCAGATGCAGAATGCAGGGGATTTTGACTCTTGAGTCTTCACTGAAAATCATCAGACCAAATCTCTCCATTCATGTTCTGCGAGTGCAGGCCTGCCGCTCACCTACTCAACGACTTTTGCCGAGAGGAACAACAGCAGCAGGTTATCCGGCGATGCCGCAAAGCCGAAGTTCCGGTAATACCCTGCCGCCTGCTCATCCAGCGCATCGACGAACAAGCCAATCCCGCCTGCCTCGGCGTAGATGCGCTGCGCCCGTGTCAGGGCATCGACCAGCAGCAGTTCGCCCAGCCCCTTGCCCTGATACTGCCTATCGACAGCCAAGCGGCCCAGCCGCACACCGGGGATGCGACGCGGCAACTTCTTGCGCCAGGCTTCCGGTAGATGCCGGTTCTCGAGTTCTGCCAGCGTCAGCGCGTAATAGCCGCAGATGCAGGTTGGCGCTTCCTCGCGAACGGCGACAAAGGTTTTCGACAGCCCCTTTTCCTGATGCTGGCGGGCGACCTGCCGTAGCCAGTCGTTCAGTTCCTGGCGGCCGCAGTCAAAACCCTGCCGGTCATGATCCCCAGCTAAAGCTCGTACCTGCATCATCTCGCCTGGCCTTCTGGTAACGCTTCAGGGCGGCCTTCAGCCTGGCATTCGGCTTGGGCGGGTTTTCCATCAGGTCGAGCAACCAGTTCCAGTCGCGCGGCGAGAGGCGGATGACTTCTTGCCGCTCGATGACTTCCTGTGCCTCTTTAAGCGCAGCTTGAACCAGAAACTGATTGACCGTAGCACCGGTCAGTTCGGCGGCACGGCACAAGGTTTCATAAACCTCGTGGGGCACGCGAGCACCGATGCGATCTTGCTTGGCAATAGCGGTTCCCATTTTTCACCTCCATTAATTGCTTGAGATGCTCAGTGTATCACTGTCGCCATTATGGCGCCAGATTGCCGGACGACATGTAAAAGCAGCGTCGTGTGATTGTTTCTCTGGACCTTTGCTTTGATCGTCAACGTGCATTTCGAATTCCGGCCACCAGGCGATATGTGGAGCAGACCAGGGGCTGGACGCCATAGCGACGGTCTCGCAGCTTTTCCGGCAAAAATCCTATTGGCTCTCATCTTGTTGTGAATCACGACACGCCATAAGCATATCAAGCACAGAATCTTGTTAGGGAGCCGCCGAGCAAGTGTCTATACGTCATTCCAGCGAACGCCGGAATCCAGAAAATTCAAGGTACTGGACACCGGCTTCTGCCGGTGTGACGGCTTATTCAGCGTTTCCTTAGGCAATAGATGGAGCTCGTGTCGGTGGGAGCGATTGATTTCGTAACTGTTATCCTTGAAACCACAGTTGAGCGCGTCAAATTGGCCGCGACACCAAGTTTGGCGAGGGTTTGGCCCTCACCCCGACCCTCTCCCGCAGGGAGAGGGGGTTTGCACCCTTCGCCCTGCGGGAGAAGGGCCGGGGATGAGGGCCTACGATATTGGCATTACGCTCAACTGCGTTTTTAGGGTTATTTGAGCACCAGCGGCAAACCCGCCACCACCAGCGTCACCTTCTCGCAAACCGCTGCGACGCGCTGATTGAGCCGGCCCTGTTCATCGGCGAACAGGCGCGACACGGCGGCCATCGGTACCACACCCCAACCCACTTCATTGGATACGATGACGATCTTTCCCGGCAGTTGCGGCAAGGTGTCGATCAGCGCCTGCACTTCGCGTTTGAACAACGGGCAGTCGAGCGGCTGGCCGGCCTCGGCCTGACGCGCCGCGCTTCCGGCAAATAGCAGATTCGACAGCCACAATGTCAGGCAGTCCACCAGCAGGCAGACCTCGGGCGCCGCATGCTGCTGCAAGCTCGCCGCCAGTTCGAGGGGCGATTCAACCAGCCCCCAGGTCGCCGGACGCCGTGCCCGATGATGCGCAATCCGTTGCTCCATTTCGCTATCGAGGGCCTGCGCGGTGGCCACGTAAATGACGCGCAGGCCACTTGCTGCCGCACGATTTTCCGCGTAAGTGCTCTTACCCGAACGGGCGCCGCCGATGATCAGTTCTCTCATGCTGCAAGTGTACTTCGAAAGTCGCACCAGCGACTCAAGACGATGCAATCGGGCACCGAGCGTGTAAAGGCCATCAAGGAATGGAGCAGAGTGTGGGTTCTTGAACTCATCGAGACCTGAACCTGCGGTGGCTCGATTTAAACGAGCAGATTGTCTGATGCGCCGATGCTGGATCCCGGCTTGCGCCGGGATGACGGTTCATTTGAGATTTGTGCATGGGTTGGCCCTCCAGGTTGGGGGGCGAGATTTGGAATTCGCGGAGCATGCTCCGTGCCAATCGAGCGATTCCGGCTGCAAAGCCGGAATGCGCCCTGCAAGGGAGGGAAAAGTGCAGTTCGGCATTGCTGCGGCAATGCGTCAATCCATGCCCGTTGGCATGGGAGCACGAGCGTATAATCGCTCCTTTTTGCAGGCGCTTGCAGCAAGCGATTTTCCCATGCACTTATCCATTTCTCCTCCTGGCAGCGAACTCGATGCGGCCCTGCAAAACAGGATCGACAACAAGACCAAGCCACCGGGAGCACTCGGCCAGCTTGAACAACTGGCGCTGCAAATCGGGCGGATTCAGCAGACGCTGACGCCGGTTTTTTCGCATCCGCACGTCCTTGTTTTTGCCGGCGATCACGGCGCCGCGAGGGCCGGCGTCTCGGCTTTCCCGCAGGAAGTGACCTGGCAGATGGTCGAGAATTTTCTATCCGGCGGTGCGGCGATCAACATTTTCGCCCGCCACAACGGTCTGGCGCTGAAGGTCATTGACGCCGGCGTGGCGCATGATTTTGGCCAGCGTGCCGGGCTGATCGACGCCAAAATTGCCCCCGGTACGCGCAACTATCTGGAGCAGCCGGCGATGAGCGCCGCCGAGTGTGCTGCGGCACTGGCCAAAGGCGCGGAAATCGCCCGCACGCTGGCGGATGAGGGATGCAATGTCGTCGGCTTCGGCGAAATGGGCATCGGTAATACCGCGGCGGCCTCGCTGATCACCCATGCGCTTACCGGCACTGCGCTCGTCGATTGCATCGGGCGCGGCACCGGCCTCGATGACGCCGGGCTGGCGCGCAAGCGCGAGCTGCTGGCGCAGGCCGCCCGGCGAGCGGCGCTGCCGGCGAAGGCCGACGCACACACGGTGCTGGCCGAGTTCGGCGGCTTCGAGATGGTCATGATGACCGGCGCCATGCTTGCTGCGGCGGAACGCGGCATGACGCTGCTCATCGACGGCTTCATCGTCACCTCGGCGCTGCTCGCCGCTGCCCGCATCGCACCGGCGATCCGCGAATACTGCATTTTCTGTCACCGCTCGGCCGAGCCGGGACACGTCGCGCAACTGGAGGATTTGCAGGCCGAACCGCTGATCGATCTCGGCCTGCGCCTCGGCGAAGGCACCGGTGCGGCGCTGGCCTGGCCGCTGGTCAACGCCGCCGTCGCCTTCCTCAACGAGATGGCCAGCTTCGAGGCGGCGGGCGTGAGCGAGAGGATTTGAAGTCAAATGCTTCACCACCAAGACACCAAGGACACAAAGATTCACCAGGAAAAGCTTGGGGTCAAGCTGGTTTTCCTCGGTGCTGGTGGGTCGCGGTTTATTCATTTCCACGCTCGTCACCCCGGCGCACCCCAGGGGTATTTCCTTCGGGGCAAAAGCCGGGGTCCAGCTCGTTTATCCGATTGTTTTTATGGCTATCGGAGGACGGTACTGGATTCCGGCTTTTGCCGGAATGAGCGCGAAGCCTGGCCTCGGGCCACGGCTTGGGTGGGGTTTATCCATTGATTCGCAGCCTCTGACGACCTGCCCATGTTTATTCGTACTGAACTCGAATACTTCTTCGGCGCTATCCGCTTCTTTACGCGCTTGCCGGTACCTGCCTGGGTAGGGCACAGCAGCGAGGCGCTGGAGCGTTCTTCGCGTTATTTTCCGGCGGTCGGGCTGATCGTCGGCGGTATCGCGGCGCTGGTTTTTTTCCTGACCTCGTTCGTGTGGCCAAAAACGCTGGCGGTGCTGGCTTCGATGGCGATTACGCTCTACGTCACCGGTGCATTTCACGAAGATGGCTGGAGCGACATGGTCGATGGCTTTGGCGGCGGCTGGGGAAAGTCGCAGATCCTGGCGATCATGAAGGACTCGCGCATCGGCAGTTTTGGCGCGGTGGCGCTGGTCATGCTGATGCTCGCCAAGTTTTGCGCGCTGGTCGAGATCGATCTGCTGCTGATCCCGGCGGCGCTGATTGCCGGGCATGCCTTCTCCCGCCTGTGTGCTACCACCCTGCTGCGCGCGCTCGACTATGTGCGCGACGAAGGCAAGTCGAAGCCACTGGCCACCCGCATCGGACGCGGCGAACTGGCTTTCGCGGCACTCACCGCGCTGCTACCTCTGCTCCTGTTGCCGCTGCGGCAGGCCGTCATCGGCGTACTTTTTGCCGTGCTCGCCACGCTCTGGCTGGCACGCCTGTTCAAGCGGCAAATCGGCGGCTATACCGGTGATTGCCTGGGCGCCACGCAGCAGCTCTCCGAAGTCGCCTTCTACTGCGGAATGCTGTGCAGATTTTCCTGATCCGTCATCCGCGCCCGCTGATCGACGCCGGCGTCTGTTACGGCCGGCTCGATATCGACTGTGCCGACGCGCAGCACGTTGCCGCTCGCCTGCGAGCCTTGCTGCCGGAAGGCACGCCCGTCATCTCCAGCCCACTGCGCCGCGCCAGGCAACTGGCCGAGGCGCTTGACCCGCAGGCGAGCATCGACGCACGACTGACCGAGGTCGACTTCGGCGAGTGGGAGGGCCAGACGTGGAACGATATCGGTCGCGACGCGCTCGATGCCTGGGCCGCCGACGTTTTCAACTTCTGCCCGCCCGGCGGCGAATCGCCAGCCCGCCTGCAACAGCGTGCCATCGACTTTGCCGCCTCGCTGGCTGGCTCGCGTGTCGCTTTGGTCACCCACGCCGGGGTCATGCGCGCCCTGGTGGGTCACTGGCGGCAGCTCCCGCTTGCCGAATGGACGCAACTGAAATTCGAGTTCGGCAGCATCACGGAGATCGAAATTTGAATCTGGAATCCACCGCGAAGGCGCAAAGGGAACGCAAAGCTATGACCCTAAAATACGCAGTTGAGCGTAATGCCAATATCGTAGGCCCTCATCCCCGGCCCTTCTCCCGCAGGGAGAAGGGTGCAAACCCCCTCTCCCTGCGGGAGGGTCGGGGTGAGGGCCGACCCCTCGCCAAACATGGTGTTGCAGTCAATTTGTCGCGCTCAAATGCGGTTTCTAGGATGACTTCGCGTTTCCAGCACTTCTCTGCGATTCCTTGCTTCTTTGCGCCTTTGCGGTGGATGTTTTGAGAACATTGAAACTACCCAAACCCGATCCCGACGCACTGGCCTACAGCGCGGCGCTGAAACGCCGCATCGGCGATGAAATCGTAACCTCCGGCGGCTGGATCGGCTTCGATCGTTTCATGGAGCTGGCGCTTTATGCACCGGGGATGGGCTACTACTCGGGCGGGCGCAAGTTTGGCGCGGCCGGGGATTTGGTCACCGCGCCGGAGATTTCATCGGCCTTCAGCCGGACGCTGGCGGCGCAGGCGGCGCAGATCATGGCGCTCAGCGCGCCGCATATGATCGAGGTCGGCGCCGGTTCCGGGCGTCTTGCCGCCGACCTGCTGCTCGAACTTGAAGGGCGCGCAGCGCTCCCGGAACGCTACGGCATCCTCGATCTCTCCGGCGAATTACGCGAACGCCAGCGGGCGACGATTGGCCAGCGCGCACCGCATCTGCTTGAGCGCGTCGTCTGGCTCGACCGCCTGCCCGAACGTTTCGACGGGCTGGTGCTGGCCAACGAACTACTCGACGCGATGCCGGTGCATCTGGTGCGCTGGGGTAACGAGGGCGACGAGATTGAAGAATTGGAAAACCCGGAGATATTTGAACGCGGCGTCGGCTGGGAGAATGATGAATTCGTCTGGTCCGATCGTCCCGCTGCAGGGCGCGTTCTTGAACGGGCGCAGTCACTGAGTATCGAGTACCCGCGAGCGCCCGGTTATCTGAGCGAGATCAGCCTGGCCTCCACCGACTGGACGGCAGCCTGGGCCAGTATCCTCGGCAAGGGCGCCCTGCTGCTCATCGATTATGGTTTCCCGCGGCACGAGTATTACCACTGGCAGCGGGATGCCGGTACGCTGATGTGCCACTACCGCCACCATGCGCACGGCGAGCCCTTTTTTCTTCCAGGCTTGCAGGACATCACCGCGCACGTCGATTTCACGGCGATTGTCGAGTCGGGCTTCGCGGCCGGTCTGGATTTGCTCGGCTATACGACGCAAGCCGCTTTCCTGCTCAATTGCGGATTGACCGAGATCCTTGCCCGCACTCCGGCTGAAGATTATCTAAACTACCTGCCGCAAGCGCAAGCCGCGCAGAAACTGATTTCGCCCGCCGAGATGGGCGAGCTGTTCAAGGTCATCGCGCTGGGCAAAGGCATCGACGAGAAGCTGATCGGCTTTGCCCAGGGCGATCGCAGCGCGACGCTATAAGCGCAGCTCGCGGTGCTGCTCAACCCTTGCCCGCAAAAAGGTAGGCCTTGAAACCTTGGCCGTCGGCGCTTGACGGCTTGCCGGCTGCCATGGTGTCGAATTCAGCCAGACGGGCTTCAACCCCGGGCCGCTCGGCCCAAGCTGCGTACAAGGCCTCGTCGCTGTAAACGTCGTTATTATGGTTGCACGCTTCATCCAGGACTTTTCCTGCGCTCATTTCGGTAACGATCAACATTTTGTCTGCCTCTGCTCTTTTGAATGGATGGCAAGTCAAGTAACGGTCGGGAAATGAAAAGGTTGAATACCTGCGATAACTATTTGGTAACAGTTTGTCCGGACCGCAGAAACTCAGAGGCTGTGAATTAATGGATAAACACCTCCCAGGCCGTGGCCCGAGGCCAGGCTTCGCGCTCATTCCGGCGAAAGCCGGAATCCAGTACCTTCCTCCGATAGCCATTAAAACAATCGGATAAACGAGCTGGACCCCGGCTTACGCCGGGGTGACGAGCGTGAAATCAGACAGTACTGATTTTTCACAGACTCTTGATTGTCGTCAGCTCGGGTCTTCAGGAATTCAGCCGGGAACCGCCATGCCGCGCTGCACGGCTGGGCGTGCGCCAATCGCTGCATGCCAGCGCTGCACGTTGGGATAGTCAGCCAGATCGATCTTCTGCCACTCATGCCGCGCCACCCAGGGGTAGGTGGCCATGTCGGCAATCGAGTACTCGACTGCCAGATACGGAGCCTCGGACAGACGCCGGTCGAGAACGCCGTAAAGCCTGGCCGTTTCTGTGCTGTAGCGCTTGATTGCGTAGGGTAGCGGTTCAGGAGCAAAACGCAGGAAGTGGTGAGTCTGACCGAACATCGGCCCGACGCCGCCCATCTGGAACATCAGCCACTGCAGGGCTTCGTACTTGCCGCGATCGGACGTCGGCAAAAACCGGCCGGTCTTGCCCGCAAGGTAGAGAAGAATCGCGCCCGACTCGAACAGCGTGATCGGTTTGCCGTCCGGCCCGTCGGGATCGACGATGGCCGGGATTTTTGAATTCGGGTTGATGGCCACAAATTTCGGGGCCAACTGCTCGCCCTGTGTGATGTCGATGGTTTTAACGCGGTAAGGTAGCGCGCACTCCTCAAGCATGATCGAAACCTTGCGGCCGTTGGGAGTACCCCAGGTGTATAGCGTGATCATGACGTCAAGACCTCCACAAAATCAGTCCGTAAGTGCCAGAACCTGTTTGACGGCGGCAACCCGTGCGGCATGAAGTTGCGCTGCAATCTGCACCGCATCGCTGCAACGGCTGGCAATCGCTGCCGCATCGACGGAACGTACGGCATCCAGCGCGCTCAGGAAAAGTTGCGCATCGGGGTTCGGTTTTTCTTCCCAGCCAAGACGTCCATGAAAATCGCAGGCACAGGCTTCGAGGAGTTGTTCGAAGCGCTGCGGGCGACGCAGTGCATCGGCACTTTCCAGGAGACGGGTAATGGTTGCCGCGCGCAGTTCAGGTCCGCGGCGAATATCGCCGTGATAGCGGGCCACCAGAAGCGCCAGATCGCGGCACTCGGCCGGCGTCTTGAGGCGAGCGCACACTTCGCTGACCAGCTCGACACTGCGTGCCTCGTGCCCCGGATGTCGCGGCAGATCGGCGGCTGGCGTCAGCCCCTTGCCGAGATCGTGCATGAGTACGGCAAAGCGCACTGCCAGGGCATAACCCTGCCGTGCCGAATGATCGAGCGCCATCATGACGTGCACGCCGGTATCGATTTCCGGATGGTAATCGGCACGCTGCGGCACGCCGAACAGTCGATCCAGCTCGGGCAACAGGCGCGCCAGTGCGCCGCATTCGCGCAGCACTTCAATCATGCGCGAGGGTCTGGCTTCCATCAGTCCTCTGGCCAGCTCCTGCCAGACGCGCTCGGCAACCAGATGATCGACCTCTCCGCCGCTGACCATCCGGCGCATCAGGTCGACGGTTTCCGGCGCGACGGAAAATCCGCTGAAGCGTGCGGCAAAACGGGCCACGCGCAGAATGCGTACTGGATCCTCGACGAACGCCGGCCCGACATGGCGCAATACCCGCGCCTGAATATCGGCCACGCCGTGAAACGGGTCGGTCAGCGCGCCATCATCGGCGCGGGCAATGGCATTGATGGTCAGGTCGCGACGGGCGAGATCCTCTTCGAGGCCGACCTCGGGCGCCGCATGAAAGGAGAAACCGGTGTACCCGTGCCCGGCCTTGCGTTCGGTACGGGCCAGTGCGTACTCTTCGTGCGTTGTCGGGTGCAGGAAAACCGGGAAGTCCCGGCCGACCGGTTTGAAGCCGCGCTCGAGCATTTCTTCAGGCGAAGCACCAACGACCACATAGTCACGATCCTGCACCGGCAAGCCAAGCAACTCGTCGCGCACCGCGCCACCAACCGTGAATATTTGCATGGGGTGAGGAAAGTGAACGCTTACCTGGCCATTTCAGCCAGAGCCGCATCGCGCCATTCCTGCATGGCCGGCAACAGGCGCATTGTTTCAATCCACGCGCGCGAGGCCGGAGGAAGTTCTACCGCGTAGGTCAGAAAACGCCAGACGACGGGAGAAAACATCGCGTCAGCAATCGAGAAATTTCCGTACAGAAAGGGGCCGTCCTGAGCGTAGCGAAGGCGGCAGCTTTCCCAGATCGAAACGATGCGGGCAATATCGGCTTCCACTTCGGCAGTGCGGGCGTCATAAGGCCTTGAGGAAACAATTTCCATCGGCATGCTGGAACGTAGCGCGCCGAAACCGGAGTGCATCTCGCAACTGATAGCGCGCGCCTCGGCGCGCGCCTTGCGGTCGGAGGGCCACAAAGTCGGTGATTGCTCGGCAACATACTCGCAGATGGCCAGCGAATCCCAGACCACGGTGGTACCGTCGATCAAGCAAGGCACTTTGCCCGAAGGCGAGTACTTCAAGATCTCTTCCCTGGTCCTTGATTCACGCAGGCGAAGGCAGATTTCCTCAAAGGGTATTCCGGTCTGCTTCAAGGCCAGCCAGGGTCGCAAGCTCCATGATGAGTAATTGTGGTCACCGATGACGATTTTCATCATGATAAAAAATTCCCTGAACGTTCAACGCCCGGCACGGCAGCGGTACTTATCCAGTCGCAGATTCGGTCTGAGCGCAGAAAGATAGCCGGGCGCGACGGCTTCGAGCGACTGCGGTTGCCAGCCTGGGTAGTTGTGACTCCCATCGGTCAGGTTATCGAGCTGCATCGAGCGCAGGTTATCCGGCGACATCGGCGGATTGGGCAGCAGGCTCAGAAACCCCGCCTGCAGATAGGCGAGGGAATCGGGCAAGCCGATCACCGGACGGCGCCGACCGATAAGCTCGCCGGTGTACTCGACCAGTTCGCGCAAGGTGTAAACCGTCGGGCCGCACAATTCGTAAGTCTGTCCAAAGGTAGCTCGATCCGTCAGAGACGCGCAAAAGGCGTCGGCCACATCGCCGATATAAACCGGCTGAAAGCGCGCGTCAGCGCCACCCAGCGGCATCACGGGAAAAACCCGGAGCAAGCTGGCAAAGGTATTCAGGAAGGCGTCACCGGGGCCAAAAATGACCGAGGGGCGAAACACAGTGACATCCAGTTCGCTCGCTGCACCGAGCACGGCGGCTTCACCCGCGGCCTTTGAACGCAAATAGGCCGATGGTGCATCTTCAGAAGCCCTGAGCGCGCTCATATGCACCAGGCGGCGCACTCCGGTCTGCATCATGGCCGCCAGGATTTTCTTCGGCAACTCGACGTGTGCGGCAGCAAAACGCTTGCCGTAAGGCTTTCTGGAATCGCCGTCGTGCAAAATGCCGACCAGATTGATGACGGCATCGACGCCAGTCATCAGCGAAACCAGCACTTGCGGGTCGTGGACATCGGCGTCCACCATATAGACGGTCGGCAGCAGAATGAGCTGCTTGGTATTGTCACGACGGCGCGTCGGGATGTTAACGCGAATGCCGCGTTCGGAAAGCCGGTTGGCGATCCAGCCCCCGACGAACCCGCTCCCGCCAATCAATAGTACTTTCTTGAGTTCCATGGCTCCCTGCCGATCAAATATGTTTTGAAGAGCCGATTTTACGGCAATTCTTCGGCCTTTGGATCAACACTCGAGCGAGGCCCGATCACGCCAAGACGGCTCTTGATCGATTGCGGTTTGCCGTCAAACAGAGCCGAATAATAGACCGAGTTGCTCATCACCTTCTTCACGTAGTCGCGCGTTTCGTTGAATGGAATCGTTTCGGCGTAGATCGCGCCCTCCAGCGGACGATCGGCGCGCCATTTGCGGGCGCGACCGGGGCCGGCGTTGTAGGCCGCCGAAGCCAGCACCGGGTGATTGTCGAGGCTCTCCATCACCAGTCGCATGTACGTCGTACCGAGCAGCAGGTTGGTATCGGTGTCGTTCACCTGACCCTGATGAAAGTCCTTGAGGCCGATTTTTCGGGCCACCCACTTGGCCGTCGCCGGCATCAACTGCATCAGGCCGGAAGCCCCCGCCGACGACTTGGCATTGGTCACGAAGCGGCTTTCCTGACGCATCAGGCCATAGACCCAGGCGTCGTCGAGCGCTTGACTCTTCGCCGCCGGACGCACCTGATCGCTGAAAGGCGACAGGTAGCGCAGCGAATAGTCGTGTTCTTCCTTGGTGCGATCAGCCGCGGCAATGGCCCGGTCATAAATACCGGCGCGATGGGCGATATCCGAAGCCGCCAGCAGCTCACGATCGCTCATGCCGCGCAGCGTCCAGTTCCATTCCTTGACGCCTTCAGTGCGCAGATTGACGCGATACAGCGCCAGCGCCCGCTGCACGCCCGGATTTGCAGCCACCTGCGACATCTCCTCACGCGTCAGTGCCGTCGCCCTGGGTGGGGTCATGATCGCCCGACCCAGCTCTTCATCGGCCAGATTGCCGTAGAAGTTTGGTTGCCCGGCAATTTTTGCGAACAGCGTGTTGGCCTCCTCGATGCGCCCGCCGGCACGGTAGGCGCGCCCCAGCCAGTACACCCAGGCCGGTTGTGCGGCGAGTGCGGGCGGCATCCTTTCGATGGTTGAGCGCACCGTTCCCCAATCCTTTTCGCGCAGGGCGGCGCGCACCTTCCATTGCGCCACCTCTTCGGAAAGCGCGACATCGCCGGCTTTTCGATACCACTCCAGCGCTTCGGGCATATGCCGCTGCGCCGCCTGCCAGCCGATCTGGCTCCACGCCCAGCCCTTTTCGCCGGCCTGTAACTGGCTCTCGATGCGCATCAACTGCTCCGCCGCCATGCGCGGATCGTTGCGCGCAATGCGGCTGATCGCCAGCGCCGCCAGTTCGCGGTTCATGCGGCTGCCAGCCAGGCTGGTCGGCAGTTTGACCAGCCACGGTATCGGAGTATCGATGACCGCCGCAACGACCCGTGCATCGGGCGTCTGGCTGGGCGGCAGGTAGTTCATGCTGTAGCGCGCGGCGGCCGTCTTGTTCGCTTCCATCTGGCGACGGACACGTGCCCAGACCTGGTCGGCGAGTACGCGCTTTTCCAGAATCAGCGCTTCGAGTATCGGGTAGCAGGATTCGGGAGGCTCAATCAGCGTCAGCCACAGCGACATCGCCTCATCGAGCACGCTCGCATCGCCGCGTGCCTGGCGACTCTGCAGGGCAAAACAGGACAGCTCCTGATCGGGCTGACCCAGCAAGGGGAATTCGGCATCAAACTGCGCCCACTGCTGCTTCCTGCCCAACTGCTTGAGCCAGTCGCTGCGCAGCTTCTCGGCGACATAGCTTTTCTCGTAACGCGACAGGAAGGCCTTGATCGTCGCCGGATCGGAGTTATTCAGATCGAGCAGAAGCTGCCAGTATTCGACATAAGCTTGCAGTTCATGCCCCTGCAACTCGGAAGCAATGCGCTCTAGTTTGGCGCGGTCGCCAGCGCGAACCGCGTCACGCGCCGCAAGAAATCGATCATCGCCCGTCACGGCCCCGATTGCGGCATGTACCATCAAGCAGGGAAGCGTGAGGAGAAAAACAGTAAGACGAAACTTCATGATAAGCTGGATTCCCCGTAAACACTGACTTTCAGCATACCACATGAGCGCCGCAATGACGCCGGATACAAGGCCTGAAAATCGTGACGAAACGTACGACACGTTTCGGCGCTCATTGCGTCAGCAGCGCATTGAGCGTCGTCTGGCACTGTCGGCAGACGAGTGCGCTCTTCTTTCAGCGAAAATTTGCGAGCACATACAGGATAACTTTCCGCAACTGGCAGGACTGCGCGTCGGATTCTGCTGGCCGGTAAAAAACGAGCCCGATCTGCGGCCACTGATCATGTCGTGGATTGAATCCGGCCAGGCCGGGTTTGCGGCGCTGTTGCCGGTTGTCCGCGAAGTCAACGCCGCACTCGTCTTCCGCAAGTGGACTCCAGGCCAACGGCTGATTGCCGACCGTTACGGCATCCCGACGCCGGCCGCAGGAGAATTTCTGCTGCCGCAAGCACTGTTGCTGCCGGTCAATGCATTCGATGCCGCCGGCTACCGCATCGGTTATGGCGGCGGCTTCTTTGACCGCACGCTGGCCGCGCTCAAACCGGCTCCGCTAAGCATCGGCGTCGGTTTTGAACTGGCTCGCGTCGACTCGATCCGCCCCGAAGCACACGATGTCCGGCTCGATGCCATGGTCAGCGAAGCCGGAGTTTTCAGACACATTTGACCTCAGAGGCTGTGAATTAATGGAGAATCACCTCCCAAACCGTCATTCCGGCGCACCCCAAGGGTATTTCCTACGGGGCACAAGCCGGAATCCAGTACCTTCTCTGATATCCATTAAAACAATCAGATAAACGAGCTGGACCCCGGCTTCCGCCGGGGTGACGAGCATGGAAATCAGGCAGTAATGATTTTTTCACAACCTCTCAGCCGGCAGACCCCGGCAACAATACGCTTCAGGCCTTTAATTACCGGGTTTTTACCAGCTCCGGGGGATCACCATTCAGGGAAACGTTGAATAAGCCGTCACACCGGCGGAAGCCGGTGTCCAGTGCCTTGACTTATCTGGATGCCGGCTTTTGCCCCGAAGGTGAAAGGTCATATGGTTCAAATACCGCTAGGGTGCGCCGGAATGACGTTTTGATACTTGTTCAGCGGTTCCTTAGCGCACAGTATGCGAGCCGTGCTGGGCAATTCGCCCTTCCGCGGTCCACGCGGCACTGCGCTGCGAGGGCTGGATGTTGATAATCCGATGCGGTGCGCCATCCATGACGACGAATACCGCTGCGGCGATGGCTGCGATGTTGTCCAGTGCTTCGACGTCGGCTCTGTTGTCGGGCACGGCTTTTGGCGTGGCCACCTTTTTCCGTGTGCGGTCTTGGGTGCGGCCTTGAAGAAAAGCGCCGCGCGATTCAACAGCGGAAAACACGACAGCACGACGCCAATGCCGCTGATGATGATGAAGCTGAGAAAGAAGTCGATAACGCTGACAATTATCGCCCCCTGGAGCGTATCCGGAACAAGAGCGGTCATGACGGCCTCGCCTCTATGGTAATAACAAAAGAATGAGCACCAGGTGGCAGCATCGACGCTGCAATGAAACAGGGGATCACGTGTTTCATGCTCAGTTCGCTCCCAGCAGGGCGAGCAGAATACCGCCCGAGATGGCCGTTCCGAAAACACCGGCAAGGTTGGGTCCCATGGCATGGTAAATCAGGAGATTTTTCGGATTCGCCTTGTACGCCTCGATATGCGCGACGCGCGCCGCGATGGGGACGGAGGCGATACCGGCCGCCCCGATCAGCGGATTGATCTTCGTCTTGAGGAACAGATTCATGATCTTTGCGGTCACCACCCCGGAACCCGTACCGAAGAGGAATGCAATCAGTCCCAGTACGACGATTTCGAGGGTCTGGAAGGTGAGAAATTTCTCGGCCGCCATGGTCGATCCGATGGCCACGGTCAAAATGATGATGATGACGTTCATCAGCCCGCCGGTGGCCGTCTTCGACAGTCGATCCGTCACACCGACCTCTCTGAGCAGGTTGCCGAGCATGAGCATGGAGATCAGCGGGGCGACCGGCGGAAAGAACAGGTTGACGATAATGGCGATGACGAGGGGGAAGGCGATTTTTTCCAGCTTGGTCACTTTGCGTGATTCCGCCATGCCTATTTCACGTTCCGCCTTGGTGGTCAACAGACGCATCACCGGCGGCTGGATCATCGGCATCAGCGCCATGTAAGAGTAGGCGGCGACGGAAATCGGGCCGAGCAGATGCGGTGCCAGTTTGACCGCGACGAAAATCGCCATCGGCCCGTCAGCGCCGCCGATGAGCCCGATGGCTCCTGCTTCGCTGAGTGTGAAACCGAGCATCTTGGCAAGAATCAGCGCCACGAAAATGCCCAGATGCGCTCCCGCCCCGAGGAGGACCAGCTTGGGATTGGCGATCATCGGCCCGAAGTTGGTCATCGCTCCGACACCGAGGAAAATCAGCGGAGGGATGATGAGCTTTTCAACGCCCATGTAGGCATAGTGGAACAACCCGCCATCCTTCACTGCGTAGAGCAGCGCCGAGATGGCTGGTCCACCCGGGATGTCCGGTGGGCCGGGCACGTTGGCCACGATGCACGAAAACCCGATACCGACGAGCAGCAAGGGCTCGTAGTGCTTGGCGATCGCCAGGTAGATCATGATCACGCCAATGATGATCATGAACAGGTTACCTATGGAAAAGTTAACCGCACCAGTCTGGTCGAGGAGTGCCTGCAAAAAGATCGGTATCTGGTCCAGCAAGTTACACCTTCTTTCGACGACGCCTGCGTCAGCAGGCTATCGATTCTGATTTAAAGTCGTTAATGACAAATACTTGCCATCTGGTTTTTTCGAGTCGATGCATCATACGCGGCCAAGGCGCAGCAGGAACTAGGGTTGCCCCTAGTCTTCATACGCGCCATCGGGTCATGCTAAGGTGCTGGCTGGTCTTCAGATTCGACAGGAATTAAGTGTTGAAAGCTTCAGTTGTTTCGCGTAACGGGTACGCTCGGAGGCGTACGCTGTGAAGCCGTGGACAGCGCCACAGCAAGCTCAGCCATGGGTTTCCGCCTTGACTCGCTGGGCCACCAACAGCCCTGTCGCCGCAACGGGTTTGGCCCTGGTGCTGGTGGCTCTGGTCGCAACACTCGACCATGCCACCGGCTACGAGTTGCGCTTCGCCATGCTCTATCTGATACCGATCGCCCTGGCGACGTGGGCCGGTGGCTTGCGCGCGGGCGTAGCGATTGTTGTGCTATCCAGCTTTTTCTGGCTGGTGAGTTTTGGCTCTTCCCACCCGTATTCAGGCGACTTTTTCTTCTACTGGGAAGGCGTTGTGATGGTCGTCGTATATATTGCCTTCGTTTTATTGCTGGCACGCCTGCGGGTCGCGTTGACCCGGGCCGACGAGCGCTTCGTGCGGGTGCTCGAGGAATTGCACGCCGCAGTTTATGTTGCTGACCAGGATAGCGGCAGAATCCTTTATGCCAATCGCAGCCTCGCGCGCATGATCGACGCCGAACCTGGCGCACTGAGCGCAGATGAACTGGGCAAACGCTTTGGCCTCGGCGAGGCCAACGCCGGGAGTACGCCCGGCGAAGACAAAGAATCGAGCACGGCGCAAATCGTCGCGCGCGAAGTGCGCGACCCTATAAGCGGCCGTTGGTACCTGGTACAGGTCGTTCCGATCCCGTGGAAATCCAGCCGGCGCGTCAGCGTCCAGGTGATCACCGATATCTCCGAAAAGAAGCGTGCAAAAGCTTTGAAACAGCAACATCAGGACATGTTGCACCAGACCGCCCGCCTGGCGGCGCTGGCGGAGATTGCCTCCTCTCTGGCCCACGAAGTCAACCAGCCCTTGATGGCCATCGCCAGCTATAACGACGCTTGCCTGCGCATGCTGGCCGCGCCCGGTATCGAAAAGAAGGAACTCGTCACCGCCCTGAAGCGCAGCCGCGAGCAAGCTCTGCGGGCAGGAAAAATCATCAGCCGTGTGCGTGACTTCATTCGCAGCAGACGTCCGAGTCCAACTCATTTTGATATCAATGCACTGATACGTGAATCGCTGGAACTCCTGGAGACCCAACTGGAAGACAATGCGGTGACAGCCGAGTTGTCCTTGTCCGAAGCCCCACTGATGACCCATGCCGACCGTACCCTGCTACTCCAGGTTATCGTGAATCTGCTGCAGAACGCCATCGATGCCATGGAAGAAACAGAGCCATCCTGTCGGCAACTCGAGGTGTCGAGCACCGAGGCAGCGGATGGTGCCATCGTTGTCTCTGTTTCCGATCAGGGCGTGGGTATTCCCGAAGAGATCGCCGTTCGGCTTTACACACCTTTATTTACCACCAAGTCCCATGGCCTGGGCCTCGGGCTGTCGATCTGCCGCTCGGTTGTCGAGGCGCACGGTGGTCGCATATGGCATAGCGCAGACCCGGTCAGCGGGTGCACCTTTCACTTCACCTTGCCCCCGGAGATCGATTGATGAAATTGCACGATAACGGGAACACAGTATTTGTCGTGGACGACGATGCGGCCGTTTGCGATGCGCTCGGGATGCTGCTGCGGACAGCCGGGATGGAAGTCGAGACTTTCCGCTCAGCCGCTTCTTTCCTGAAAGAGCTACGCCCTGGGCAGACGGGCTGCCTGGTGCTGGACATCCGCATGCCCGGAATGAGCGGACTTGATCTGCAGGACGAATTGCACAGGCGCAAAATTTACATCCCTATCGTTTTTCTTACCGGACACGGCGATGTTCCAATGGCGGTGCGTGCGCTGAAGAAAGGTGCCGTCGATTTCATCGAGAAGCCCCATGAAGCGGAGCGGTTGGTTCTGGCGGTACTCAACGCCTTGCGCATGGACGATGAACGGCGCAAACAGACTAACCGGCATGGCGATTTATCTCTTGATCTGGCGACCCGTCTGGCAACGCTTTCCGAGCGCGAACGGGAAGTTCTGAACCGAATTCTTGAGGGCAAGCAGACCCGTCAGATCACCGACGAGTTGTGCATCAGTGTCAAGACCGTTGAATTTCACCGTGCCCGCATCAGGGAAAAGCTTGGCGTCACAACGCAAGCCCAGTTGTTCAGCCTTTTCATAGCGTCGGAGGGCGATGCTTGAAGCGTGCAGTTTGCCGGTGTGCGCTTGCCGACTTTGCGATGGATAAAACGGCCCCCCGCCGCCGCGCCGCGGCGCACCGAAGGAGCGCCGCCGCGCGGCACGCCCGGGGGCGCGGGACGACGCGGGGCGGCGCCACGCCGGCGGGGGAGGGCAACAGAGGCCGCCGGCACCGCGGAGGCAGACACAGCGGGAAACAGGGGGCCCCCCGGGGCGCGGGCCGGCCGCGCGCGACCGGCGACGCCGCCAGGCAGGCCGGGCGGGGGGGGGGCGCGGGCGAGCACGGGGCGCGCCGGCGCGGCCCGCCGGCCGCCGACCCGGGCCCGCGCGCGGGGGCAGCGGCCGACGCGCCCCAGCGCGGGCAGCCCCGGCGGGGCCGGACCGCCGGCGCCGCCGCCGCGGCCCCCAGCGCGGGCCCCCCGGCGCGGGGCCGGGGGCGGCCGGAGGCACGTCGAGCCGCCGAGCCGCCGGGGGGCCGCGGCGGGCGCGAGGGCGGGCCCGGCGCCCGGCCGGCGGCGGCCGGCGCGCCGCGAAGGGCAGGCCCGCGGGCGCCGCCGGGAAGAACCCCACCCGGCCGGGGCCCGCCCCGCAGACGGGCCGGGCCGGGGCGCGCCGCGGCGCACAGCGCGCGGCCGGCGCCCCGGCCGCGAGCGGCGGCCCGGCCGCACGCAGCGCGCGGGCCGGGCCCGGAACCGAGGCCGCCGCCGGGAGGCCGCCCCGGAGCGCGACAGCGGAGAGCCCCCGCGCGGCGAACAGGCGGCCCGGGCGCGCCGCGGGGCGCGGGCGCCCGGCCGGCGCGGCCGCCCGGGGGGGCGCGGGGGGGGGGGCGCGGGGGGGCGGGGGGGGGGGGGGGAGGGGGGCCGGGGCGCGGGGCAGGGGCCGGGGGGGGGGGGGGGGGGGGGAAAGGGGCAAAAAAAAAAAAAAAACCGGGGACCCAAACCCACAAACCCTCCACTAGGCATCCTGCGCCAACAGGCAGCAGGGGACGTTAAAATTGCCTTGTTTCTCGCCGTTCCGACGCGCTGGACAGAGTATGCTTTGATAGCTGCGGCTAACAAACCGAAGCCATTCGTTCCAGAGCACAATCCAGCGTTGTACGCGGGCAGCCGAAATTGAGTCGCACCCAGCCCGGCAAACCGAAATCTCCGCCACTCGACAAGCCGACGCCGGCGGCTTCAAAGAATGTCGCCGGATCGGCCACACCGAGACCGCGCGCGTCAATCCAGGCCAGATAGGTGGCTTCGACGTGCGTCATGGACAATCCGGGAATGGCCGCAACGGCCGACTCGACGCGATCCCGGTTGGCGCGCAGTGTGCCGATCAGCGCCGCGTGCCACTCGTCGCAGTCACGATAGGCGGCTTCGCAGGCCGCCAGTCCGAGGGTATTCACGTGCGGAACGATGCCGCGCATCGCCCCGGTAAAACGGCGCCGCAGCGTTGCATCGGATATCACCGCCAGGGCACAGCCGAGGCCGGGAATGTTGTAGGTCTTGGATGGCGCTATCAGGGTGATGCAGCGGCGGGCAATTTCGGCATCGATCATCGCCAGCGGGATATGCCGGCGTTCGGCATCGAGGATCAGACCGCAATGAATTTCGTCGGAACAGACCGTCAGATCGTGGCGCTGGCAAAAGTCGGCGAGCGCGGCCAGCTCGTGCAGATGCCAGGCTCGGCCGACCGGATTATGCGGGTGGCAAAGCAGCAACAGGCCGCTTTCGGGCGTCAGCGCGGCTTCCAGCGCGGCGAAATCCCAGACCCACTGGCCATCCTGCAAACGCAAGCTCGCCTTTACCAGCTTGCGCCCGGACAGATGCGGCGCCGAGAGGAAAGGCGGATAGACCGGCGTCGCCGTCAGCACACTCCCCTCCACCGCGCGACAGGCGACGTTGATTCCGGTGACCAGCCCGGGCAACCAGACCAGCCATTCCGGCTCGACGTGCCAGTGGTACTCGCGCTGCAAGTGCCCGAGCACGGCGTCGATCAACGACGGCCAGGCTTCCGAGTAACCGAAATGTTGCTGCGCAACGCGTTGCTGTAACGCTGAGACGACGGCCGGCGGCGCTGCGAAATCCATATCGGCGACCCACAGCGGCACTACGTCGCGACCGGCGTATTTGTTCCACTTCAGCGAGTCGCCCCCGCGACGCTCGATCAGGCGGCCAAAGTCGAAGTCACTCAATCGCTTGCCCGTCAGACTTCGAGGTGGGCGTAGAGCTGGGTTGACAGGTAACGCTCGCCGAACGAGGGGATGATCACCACCGTCAGCTTGCCGGCATTCTCCGGACGTCTGGCCACCATGAAGGCCGCCCACACGGCGGCGCCCGAGGAAATGCCGACCAGCAGCCCTTCATCGGTCGCCATGCGGCGTGCGGTGGCGAAGGCATCGTCCGCCGTGACGCGCACGACTTCATCATAAACGGCGGTATTCAATATTTTCGGGACGAAACCGGCGCCGATGCCCTGAAGCGGGTGTGGTCCCTTGGCCCCGCCGGAGAGCACCGGCGACGCATCGGGTTCAACGGCGACGATCTGTACACCCGGCTTGCGCTCCTTGAGCACTTCGCCAACGCCGGTAATGGTGCCGCCGGTGCCGATGCCGGAAACGAAAATATCCACCTGCCCGTCGGTATCGCGCCAGATCTCCTCGGCCGTGGTAGCGCGATGAATCGCCGGATTGGCCGGATTTTCAAACTGTTGCGGAATGAAATAGCGCGCGTCGCCCGCCGCCATCTCCTCGGCACGCCGGATGGCGCCGCCCATGCCGTCCGGACCCGGCGTCAGCACCAGGTCGGCGCCGTAGGCCTTGAGCAGCAGGCGACGCTCACGGCTCATCGTTTCCGGCATGACAAAGCAGCACTTGATGCCGTGTGCCGCGCAGACCATGGCCAGGCCAATTCCGGTATTACCCGACGTCGGCTCCAGAACGATGGTCTCCGCACCAATCCGGCCCGCCGCCTGCGCGGCATCGATCATGGCGGAGGCGATTCGATCCTTGACGCTATGCGCCGGATTGAAGAACTCCAGCTTGACCGCCACGGTACCGTTGATGCCGGTAGCGAGGCGATTGAGACGGAGCAGCGGCGTATTGCCGATCAGGTCGGTCACAGAATTGGCGATTTTCAGGGGCATTTTGAGTTTTCCTCCGGGATGAAGTCAGGTGTGTAGTCTAGTCGGGAATCGCTGCGCGGGGAATGTCTTAGGAACGACTACGAAATAACCTTCTGAATTCTGGAACTGACAATCCAGTAGGTCGGGTTAGCGTAGCGTCCCCCAGGAGGATTTGCTTCGCAGCATAACCCGACGGCAGTGTATGCCGTAACCAACGATTGTCGGGTTACGCTGCGCTAACCCGACCTACGAAGGGTCTCTAGTCCCGAATCGCGGCGTGGGGAATGTCTTATCGACGAAGAAAAATCTGGTCGAAACTTCCGCCTTCGCTGAAGTGTGCCTTCTGCGCGTTACGCCAGCCGCCGAACATTTCGTCGATGGTGAATAAACGGATGTTTGCCAACTGCTTTGAGTAACGCTCTGCAATCCGGGCATCGCGCGGCCGAAAGTAGTGCCTGGCAACAATTTCCTGCCCCTCGGCCGAGTAGAGATAGTCAAGATAGGCTTCCGCCAGCTTGCGCGTCCCGTGCTTGTCGACGTTCTTGTCGACCACCGTGACCGGCGGTTCGGCAAGAATCGAAATCGACGGGGTAATGATATCGAACCGGTCCGGTCCGAGCTCCTTGACCGCCAGCCAGGCTTCGTTCTCCCAGGCAATCAGCACGTCGCCGATTTTGCGTTCAACAAACGTTGTTGTTGCGCCGCGTGCGCCGGAATCAAGCACCGGCACATTCTTGTACAGGCGGGCGACAAATTCCCGCGCCTTCTGCTCGTCACCCCCCGGCTGCTTGAGTGCGTATCCCCACGCCGCAAGATAGTTCCAGCGTGCACCGCCGGACGTTTTCGGGTTCGGGGTGATGACCGCTATTCCGGGCCGGGCCAGGTCGGGCCAGTCCTTGATCTGCTTCGGGTTGCCCTTGCGCACAAGGAAAACGATGGTCGAGGTATAGGGCGCCGAGTTGTGCGGCAGGCGTTTTTGCCAGTTGGCCGGGATCAGTCCGCTATCGGCCAGAGCGTCGATATCCCAGGCCAGAGCCAGCGTTGCCACGTCGGCTTCGAGGCCGTCGCGGATCGCCAGCGCCTGTTTGCCTGAACCGCCATGTGACTGTCTGAAATTGATGGTTTCACCCGTTTTCGCCTTGTACTGGCGGGCAAAAGCGGCGTTGAAATCCTGGTACAGCTCGCGCGTCGGATCGTAGGAGACGTTAAGCAGCGAGTTCTGGGCCAGGGCGAGAGACGCCCCACCCAGAGGATGACGCCAACAAGGGCTGAAAATAGTGGCTGGGTCATGACAGACTCCGTTCAATGCGCTTTTTCAAGCAATGATCGGAGTCTATTGGATTTTATTTATTCAATATAATACATAAAAATTAGTAATTTATAATTATCGGATATATAGAGTAACACTGAATAAGTCGTCACACCGGCGGAAGCCGGTGTCCATTGCCTTGAATTTCCTGGATTCCGGTTTCCGCCGGAATGACGTTTTAGACTTGAGCAGCGGCTCCTCAGTCCAGAAAGAGCTTGTAGGCCGGGTTGCTGGTTTCGTTCCAGTGCGGGTATCCCAAATTTTTAAGAAATTTCTTGAACTCGCCCATCTCGCCCGGCGGCACCTGCATGCCGACCAGAACGCGACCGTAGTCAGCACCGTGGTTGCGATAATGGAAAAGGCTGATGTTCCAGCCTGCGCTCATCCGGTTCAGGAAGTTCATCAGCGCACCGGGACGTTCGGGGAATTCGAAGCGGTAGACAATCTCGTGCTCAAGCTGCGGCGAGTGGCCGCCGACCAGATGGCGGATGTGCGACTTGGCCATTTCGTCGTCGGTCAGATCGAGGGTCTGGTAACCGTGCCTGCGCAGTTGCTCGATGAGTTTGAGCGATTCGGCGCGCGAGGCGACCTGAACACCGACAAAAACGTGGGCGTCCTTGCGGTCATTGAAGCGGTAGTTGAATTCGGTGATGTTGCGCGTGCCGATCAGCGCAAGGAATTTCCGGTAGGCACCCGGTTGCTCGGGTAGCGTGACGGCAATGACGGCCTCGCGCTGTTCGCCGATTTCGGCACGCTCGGCGATGAAACGCAAACGATCGAAGTTCATGTTCGCACCGGAGGCGGTGGCGATCAGCGTCTTGCCTTTCAGCTTGTGGCGTCTGGCGTATTCCTTGGCGCCGGCCACCGCCAGTGCACCGGCAGGCTCAAGTATGGCGCGCGTATCCTCGAATACGTCCTTGATCGCCGCGCAAATGGCGTCGGTATCGACCAGCACCATTTCATCGACGTACTGCTGACAAAGCCGGAAGGTCTCCTCGCCGACGTATTTGACTGCCGCACCGTCGGCGAACAGCCCGACGCGATCCAGACGCACGCGCTTTCCCGCTTGCAGTGAGCGCGTCATGGCATCGGCATCGACAGCCTCGACGCCGATGATTTTCGTTTCCGGACGCAAGCGCTTGATGTACGCCGCTATCCCCGAAATCAGCCCGCCGCCGCCGACGCAACAGAACACGGCATGGATCGCCTGCGGATGCTGACGCAGAATTTCCATGCCGATGGTGCCCTGGCCTGCGATCACATCGGGATCGTCGAAGGGATGAACGAAAGTCAGCTTCCGGGCTTTCTCCAGTTCCAGGGCGTGCGCATAGGAATCGTCGTAGGAGTCGCCGAAGAGAACCACCTCGGCACCGCGCGCCTTGACCGCCTGCACCTTGATCTGTGGGGTGGTCGTGGGCATGACGATCAGCGCCCGGCAGCCGATTTTTGCCGCCGACAGGGCAACGCCCTGGGCGTGGTTACCGGCCGAAGCACAGATGACACCGCGCCTGAGCTTCTCGGGTGAAAGCCGGACGATCTTGTTGTAAGCGCCCCGCAGCTTGAAGGAAAACACCGGCTGCAAGTCTTCGCGCTTGAGCAGCAGGCGGTTGCCGATGCGTTCCGAAAGGGTCGGTGCATCGTCCAGCGGCGATTCAATGGCAACGTCGTAAACCTGTGCGTTGAGAATCTTTTCGAGGTAATCCGGGTGCATTGCGACTCACACTCTGCTTGTAAAGCAAGGATTCTAGCAGCCAGTGGGTTTTGTTTGCTCGCAGCGTGATCTTTCACTGAGTGGAATCTACGCTACAAGGCTGTAATTAAGTACGGCAGCCTTGACATGTCACACAAGCCGCACATTGGCTGTCCGCCGATACGATAGAATCCTTACTTTGGAAGCTGCCGAATCGTCATGAACGCCCGCCTGCGCGAAATCCCGTACAACTATACCTCCTTCTCCGACCGCGAAATCGTCATTCGCCTGCTCGGTGCGGAGAACTGGGCGATCCTCGACGAACTGCGCAGCCAGCGTGTTACCGGGCGCTCGGCGCGGATGCTTTATGAGGTTCTGGGTGATATCTGGGTTGTTCAGCGCAACCCTTACCTGGAAGACGACCTGCTCGCCAACCGCCATCGACGCGAAGCTCTGGTGCAGGCGCTGCGCCATCGCCTGCGGGAAATCGACAAGCGACGGCAGGGGAACGACAAGGTACTCGGCCCGTACGAAGCGGCACAAGCAGCGGTCAATGCCTTTGAGCGGCATTTTCACGATACTGCGGCGTTACGCAGCCGGGTACTGAAAACGCTGATCCGGCATACCCGCCGCGACAACATTGCCTTCGATGGACTGGCGCGCGTAGCGCACGTGACCGACGCCACCGACTGGCGTGTCGAATATCCCTTTGTCGTCGTCTCATCCCGACAGCGAGGAGGAAATCGCCCCCCTGGTGCGCGGCTGCATCAAGCTGGGTCTGACCATCATCCCGCGTGGCGGCGGTACCGGTTATACCGGCAGCGCCGTCCCGCTTACGCCGCTCTCGGTAGTCATCAATACCGAAAAGCTGATCGATATCGGCCCGGTCGAAGAACTTGTCTTGCCCGGCTGTCAGCAGCCCTGCGCGACCATACGCACAGGTGCCGGCGTTGTCACGGCGCGTGTTTCCGAAGCCGCAACCGCCGCCGACCGGGTGTTTGCCGTCGACCCGACCTCGGCCGAAGCCTCGTGCATTGGTGGCAACATCGCGATGAATGCCGGTGGCAAGAAAGCCGTACTGTGGGGAACGGCACTCGACAATCTTGCATGGTGGAAAATGGTCGATCCAGGTGGTCACTGCATGGAAGTGACGCGGATCAATCACAACTTCGGCAAGATTCACGAACAGGCTAGCGCACGTTTTGAAATCCGGCGTTTCCGCAAGGACGGTACGACGCCGTTCGGAGAACCTGAAGTGCTTGAAATTCCCGGGCACGCCTTCCGCAAGGCGGGGCTGGGCAAGGATGTCACCGACAAGTTTCTGTGCGGCCTGCCGGGGATCCAGAAGGAAGGCACCGACGGTCTGATCGTTGCCGCGCGCTGGGTGCTGCACGAGATGCCGGCGCACACCCGTACCGTCTGTCTCGAATTTTTTGGCCAGGTGCGCGAAGCCGTTCCGGCCATCGTTGAGATCACCGATTATTTCAAACCGGGTGGGGCCGGCCATCAAGCCGGCGTCCTGCTGGCCGGTCTGGAACATCTGGATGAACGCTACGTGCGCGCTGTCGGCTATGCGACCAAGGCCAAACGCAAGGGAGAAAACTCGGGGCGTCCGAAAATGGTATTGATCGGTGACCTCGTCGGCGACGACGAAAGAGCCGTCATGGCGGCCGCTTCGGAAGTGGTGCGCAAGTGCAATCTGCGCGCGGCCGAGGGCTTCATCGCCGTCGATGCCGATACGCGCCGCAAATTCTGGCTCGACCGTTCGCGCACAGCGGCCATTTCACGCCACACCAACGCCTTCAAACTCAATGAAGATGTGGTGATTCCGCTGCCGCGCATGGGCGATTACTGCGACGGTATCGAACGTATCAATATCGAGTTGTCGATACAGAACAAACTGGCCTTGTGCGACAAGCTCAATGAATTTCTGGCAGGTGCACTGCCGTTAAATCGTGGTGACGCCAACCTCGACAATGAGGTATTGCTCGGCGACCGTCGCCATGCGGCTGTCGATGCCATTGCTGTCGTTCGGGCGCGCTGGCAGTGGCTTCTCGATCACCTCGACCTGCCACTGGCGCAGGCCGAGGCACAGTTTGCCCGCTTCGGAATTGCCGCCGGCGTCCTCTCCAACCGGGCCAACGAGCCGACGCTTTTCCACCGCCTGCAGGATTACTCGCTACGCGTCTCGTGGAAAGCGGAATTAAAGCCGCAGCTCGAAGCCATTTTTGACGGCAATCTTTTCCGTACGGTGCGCGAACGTTTCGTGGCGATTCACCAGGAAGTACTGCGCGGCCGTGTGTTTGTCGCCCTGCACATGCACGCCGGCGATGGCAACGTGCACACCAACATCCCGGTCAACTCGGACAACTACGCGATGCTGCAAACCGCCTATGCGGCGGTAAAGCGCATCATGGCCCTGGCCCGATCACTGGACGGCGTAATCTCCGGCGAGCACGGCATCGGCATCACCAAGCTGGAGTTCCTGAGCGAAGCCGAGATTCAGCCGTTCCGCGATTACAAGGCCAGGATTGACCCCGAAGGCCACTTCAACAAGGGAAAGCTGCTGCCCGGTGGCGATCTGCGGCAGTCCTACACCCCTTCTTTCTCGCTGCTCGGCGCAGAGTCGCTGATCATGGAGCAATCCGAGGTCGGCGACATCTCGACACTGGTCAAGGATTGTCTGCGTTGCGGCAAATGCAAACCGGTCTGTTCGACCCACGTGCCGCGCGCCAATCTGCTTTACTCGCCGCGCAACAAGATTTTCGCGACCTCGCTGCTGATCGAGGCTTTTTTCTATGAAGAGCAGACCCGGCGCGGAATTTCACTGAAGCATTTCGACGAATTCAACGATGTGGCCGACCACTGCACAATCTGCCACAAGTGCGCCAGCCCTTGCCCGGTGGATATTGATTTCGGCGATGTCAGCATCCGCATGCGCAACTTCCTGCGCGAGCAGGGCAAGAAGAAATTCGTTCCGGCCAAGGCGGCGGCGATGGCCTTCCTGACCATGAAGGACGCGGCAACGATCCGGCTGGTCCGCAAGCTGATGATTGACTGGGGTTATGCCGGGCAACGCCTGGCTTACCGGGCGGCCAGATTCTTCGGCCTGATCCAGCGCCAGACCCGACAGCCGCCGGCTACGCTCGGCCAGCCGCCGGTCTTTTTCCCGACGTCTCGCTCACAGATCATCCACTTCATCAACAAACCGATGCCCGGCGGTCTGCCAAAGCGTACATCGCGCGCACTGCTCGACATCGAGGATGAAAAGATGGTCGCGGTCATCCGCGACCCGCACAAGGTCAGTGCCACCGATTACGCTGGCGACGCCGTTTTCTATTTCCCCGGCTGTGGTTCGGAGCGCCTCTTTTCACAGGTCGGTCTGGCCACGCAGGCGATGCTCTACGAAATCGGTGCGCAAACCGTTCTGCCGCCCGGTTATCTGTGCTGCGGCTACCCGCAAATTGCCGCCGGCGAGGCGGATCAGGGACAAAAGATCACTACCGACAACCGGGTGCTCTTCCACCGCGTCGCCAATACGCTGAACTATCTCGACATCAATACGGTGATCGTCTCCTGCGGTACCTGCATGGATCAGTTACTGAAGTACCAGTTCGAGAAGATATTCCCAGGTTGTCGCCTGCTCGACATCCACGAATACCTGCTGGAGAAGGGCGTCAGTCTCGCAGGCGGAGAAGAAGAACGCGCTACCCGCTATATCTATCATGAACCATGCCACGTGCCGATGCAGACAATGCCGGGGATCAAGGCGGTCAACGCACTGATCGGGCAGAAGGTCGATCTCTCCGATCGCTGTTGCGGCGAATCGGGAACGCTGGCCATGACGCGCCCTGACATATCAACCCAGGTTCGCTTCCGCAAGCAGCAAGAAATCGAAAAAGGCGCCGACAGGCTGCGAGCCGATGGATTCACCGGCAAGCTGAAGATTCTGACCTCGTGCCCCTCGTGCCTGCAGGGTCTGTCGCGTTACAACGACGATGGCGGAACACAGGCTGACTACATCGTTGTCGAACTGGCCAGACACCTGCTTGGTGAGGACTGGATGGAGAACTATGTGAAAAAAATCAACAATGGCGGCATTGAGCGCATTCTGCTTTAATGCATCACTTAGCGATCCAGGCGAACCATTGCCTGTTTTTCTGTGCAAAAACCCAAATTGTGTGACATATTTCCTTGTAATCCGGCCTTAATCCAATTAATTATGGCGACGATAGGCGTTTATGTGCCGTTTAAGCCAAACCTGAATGGAGCTGAACGATGGCCAAACCCTCCGTACTTTGCCAAAGCTGTGAACTGTGCTCGTCAGTTGGCGGCGAACTTGTCTGGGAAAACACGCTTTGTCGCGTCGTCAATATTGACGATCCGGATTACCCTGGTTTTTGCCGCGTCATCCTTAATCGTCACGAGCGTGAAATGACCGATCTGTCCGAGGATGCACAGCAAGAGATGATGCGGGTTGTCTTCGCCGTTGAAGCCTCCCTTCGCCGATTACTCAACCCGCACAAAATCAACCTCGCCAGCCTTGGCAACATGACCCCTCATGTACACTGGCACGTCATCCCGCGCTGGCGTGATGATCGCTGCTACCCCAATCCGATATGGGCTTCAGCGCTAAGAACAGACTCTTCAATTGACGCGATCATCGACACCTGCCGACTGAGGGAAGAATTGACCGTTCTGCTGGGGGAACCGGCGGCAGCATCAAGCGAATGCCGGTCATGAATGCCTCGTCTTCAATCACCTTTGTGATTCGCGACCTGCAGACCGGCTTCGCGATCATCTCCCGCCTTCCTTTGGCCAACCCCAAGCAGGCCGAAATCGACATCAACCGCTTTCTCGACTGTCTTCTGGCCGCGCCACCCGACGGAGAAACCTATTTCCGTCTACTTGAACACGTTCGTCTCCCGGTCGCCTTTGTTGCAGAAGAACTGGCCAAGCGTTACCTGAACAAGCCCCTGCCACTCGCAGACCTCGAAGAGGAAATCTTTCAGCAGGTCGTCGCCCTCTGGCTGAAAACAGCCCGAGCCTACGCGCATTGCGCCGAGAAGGATTCAACGGAAGAAGACGCCGCCCATGCCCAGCGGGTGGCCATGATCCTGCAACGTTGTATCCATCACACCGGCATGGCCATCGTTGAGCACCAGCGTGCGCGACGCGAATTTCCATGGGGTTTGTGGCTTGACCTGCATGGCTACTACGCCAGCGCCGAAGAGTGGGGTATCGCCACCCTGCCCATTCCCGACGCCCTTGAATGCCTGGGTCGCAGCACACACTGCGCGGCAAGCTATATCAGTTTCCTGCTTTGTGAAATGGCTGGCTGTTACAGTCTCTCGGTCCATGAACAGACTCTGGTTCGCCGCTGGGCCATTTACTGGTCGCCTCTGGTCAGCCTGCACAAGGCAGAACCCGGGGATTCATTGCCCAGCTACCTTGTTGATCTGATGCAGGACGTGGCCCTGCGTCCCGTCGCCGATTGCCTGCAAACCGACCATCTGCGGCGTCTGGACACCTCCAGTCTGGCCATGCAGATCAGCCAGATCAGGCAACAGTTGCGGCAGAAAATACCACCATCGCAGCTCGCCTTGGGCGATGGTTGCACAGCCGGTCAATGCAACCGTTTGCTCGAACATCTTTCCCGCACGTGGTCGCAGGCGCGCGCGGCGAGAAAATACCGGCGCCATGCCACTTCCGGAATCACCAGGTTATGTACGGGTTTTGAGGAAATGCACTTTTTCATCTCCGGCAAGGAGTTTGAGCAGCCTGAGAACGTCCGCGCTTATTCAAGACGGGAGTTTGAAAGCCTGTTTGCCTTCCGCCACCAGGCAGACCCTATGCAGGTCCTTCAGGTACGCCAGGAACAACTCGCCTACAGTCTTGATTCCTGGGAAGTCGTAAACCAGTCGGCCAACGGGTTCCGTCTCGTACGTAGCACTTCCGGCAAGAAAGTAGCGCACGGTCAGCTACTCGCTCTCTGCCCGCAGGATAGCGATCGTTTTCTGCTGGCGAAAACGACGTGGCTGATGCAGGAGAAAGGTGGCGGCCTGATTGCCGGAATCTTGGTGTTACCGGGAATACCGTCGGCGATTGCGGCGCGGCCGCTCGCGCAAACGGGCGAACGCATTGGCAAATACGATCGCGCATTCCTGCTGCCTTCCGTGCCGTCGGTGGACGCCGAACAGTCACTGGTATTGCCCAAGAGCTGGTTTCGACCCGAACGGACAATCGAGCTACATACCGACGGCACCTGGCAGGTCAGGCTCGTGCATTTGCTTGACGATGGCCCGGACTTCGAGCGGGTCAGCTTCACGATCTGCTGACCCCGTGTCTCGAAAACAGCGCTTGGGAAAACGCGCAGTAAAGCGGCTGCCTTTGCCTGGAGCACTTTCAATCTCCAGTGTGGCGTGATGGCGTGTCAAAACGTGTTTGACGATGGCCAGTCCCAGGCCGGTGCCTCCGGTTTCTCGCGAACGGCTTCGATCAACCCGGTAAAAACGTTCGGTCAGGCGTAGCAGGTGTTGTGCGGCGATACCGATACCGGTATCGGCCACGACAAACTCTCCGCATCCCTGATGCATACGCCAGATCAGATCGATCCTGCCGCCCGCTGGCGTGTAGCGCACGGCGTTACCCGCCAGATTGCTGAAAGCACTGCGCAGTTCATTGGCGCACCCCACCAGCACCGATGGTGTTTCGATCGTCAAGGCAATCTCGTGCTGACCACCAGAAAGCGCTTGTGCATCGTTCAAGATGCTGCGCAGCATCGGCTCGAGTTCAACCCGCTCTTCGTTTGGCGGCGATCCTCCGGATTCCAGCGCTGAAAGCGTCAACAGGTCTTCGATCAGATGCTGCATGCGAGCGTTTTGCTCGCAAATCAGCGTCAGATACTGCCTGATCTCATTATCTCCATAGGTCTCGAAATCATCGGCCAGCATTTCCGAGAACCCCGCGACCACCGTCAAAGGCGTCTTCAGCTCATGAGAAACATTGGCGATAAAGTCGCGGCGCATGGTCTCCATGCGCTCCATCTGACTGATGTCACGCGAGACCAGAAGATTCTGCTCTGCGCCATAGGGAATGATCTGCAACATCAGGGTCAGACCGTCGACACGCCCACCGCGATAAATCAGCGGCTCAGCGAAGCGCTCGCCGGCAAGATAAGCGACAAAATCCGGATGGCGAATCAGGTTGGTCAGCGCCTGCCCGCAGTCGGTTGCCGCCGACAGCGCGAAGTGCGTTTCTGCACGCTCGTTCAGCCACTCGATGTGATGGTGACGATCAAAGGCGATGACACCGTCCGGCAAGGCCTGAAATGCCTGCATGAAGCGCTCGAGGGTTTCGGAAAGCACCTGCTGCTGACTCAGACGTATACGCACCCGGCGGTGCAGGTCGGCAAAAGCTATTTCCCAGACGCCACGACCCCTTGGTAATGGACTATTCAGCGGGCCTTCCAGCCAGCCCATCAACTGTCTTAAATGATACAGATGCAAGGACAGCAGGAGAAACAGGCCAGCGATCCCCGCCGTCAGCCCCCAGTTGAGCCCATACAAAATAGCCACCGGCGCAAAGACCAGGCCGGCGATGGCGAGCAGCAGCCACAGCGTACGTGCCCAGATGGCATTCAAGACCCGTCCTCCGCGATTGCGGAAAGTTTCATTCGGGCAGTGCCGAAAAACGGTAACCGCTGCCGCGAACCGTCTGGATCAGACGGTCATGCCCGGTCAACTCCAGCGATGCGCGCAAACGGCGGATATGAACGTCCACCGTCCTCTCCTCGACAAAGACATGATCACCCCAAACCTGGTCAAGCAACTGGGTTCGACTATGAACGCGCTCGGCGTGCGTCATGAAGAAATGCAACAGACGAAATTCGGTCGGTCCAAGGTCAAGCGTCTGGCCATTGCCGGAAACCCGATGTGTAACCGGATCAACGCGCAAGCCTTCGACTTCGACACAATCCTCAGTCATTTGCGGCGCTCTGCGGCGCAAAACCGCCTTGATCCGGGCCAGCAATTCGCGGGGTGAAAACGGTTTGGTCAGATAATCGTCAGCCCCCGCCTCCAGGCCGGCAATCTTGTCATGTTCCTCGCTGCGTGCCGTGAGCATGATGATCGGCAGATCGTGGGTGCGCTCCGCACTGCGCAAACTGCGTGCATATTGAATACCACTCATTCCGGGCAACATCCAGTCGAGCAAAACCACATCGGGCAGTGTTTCGGTGACCAGCAGCGCTGCATCCTCGGCGGTATCTGCGCGTAACACCCTGTGTCCGGCATGCTGCAGGCTGGCGGCAATCAGTTCCTGAATCGACGGCTCATCTTCAACGACAAGGATAGTGGCAGACATGAAATTGGGAATCTCCAAAGTTTCCAGCTCCCAGTTTATTAAGACAGGATTACAAATTGATGACAATTGGTCAATATGGCAGACGAAACCGTCAGGAGACAGCGTATTGAAGCAAAATTCCGCGACTGAGAAAGGGTTATAAGAAGAGGGAAGGCGGCTTGCGCGGTTTCATCCGACTTCTTTGCTGCACGCTGACTGTGCTGTCGATTCCCGGTTTTCAATGGAACGCCCTATCCATGAAGTCGCCGGCTCGACTTTGCGTTATGATAGCGCGTCCGCTTACACACGAAGGTAGTCATGGCAGGCCTTAAACCCGACACGCCGATTCCGACCGAGATCAAACTGCACCAGAAATCCCGTATCCTCGAACTGGCGTTCGACAATGGTGAGCGTTTTGAGCTGACTTACGAATTCCTGCGCGTTTTTACACCTTCAGCCGAAGCGCGCGGCCACGGCCAGGGGCAGGAGACGCTGCAGGTCGGCAAACGTGATGTGGATATTGTCAGCCTCGAACCGGTCGGCAATTATGCGCTCAAGCCGGTATTTTCCGATGGTCACGAAAGCGGCCTCTATTCCTGGGATATTCTGCATACGCTTTGCGTACACCGTGACGAGTTGTGGCAGGCCTACCTCGACAAGCTGGAAGCGGGAGGTGGCAGTCGCGACCCGGCTGATTGCCCTGCTCCTGCCGTCAAAGCGCCCTCCTGCGGCAGTGCGCGTTGATTTTTCGCTGATTGACTCCATGTTCTGCGCAAGATGAACAGCAAAACCCATTTCGGCTTCGAGCAAGTCGCCGAGGCCGAAAAAGCCCGGCGCGTTGCTGAGGTCTTCGATTCCGTGGCGCAGAAATACGACCTGATGAACGACGTCATGTCGGTTGGCATGCACCGACTGTGGAAATTATTCACCCTTGCCCGAAGCGGCGTCCGCGAAGGTTCGCGTGTGCTTGATGTTGCCGGCGGCACCGGGGACCTCGCGCTGGCGTTCGCCGGCAAGGTCGGAAAAACGGGCGAAGTCTGGCTCACCGACATCAACAATGCCATGCTGACCAATGGCCGTGACCGACTGTGCGACAAAGGGTTCCTGATCCCGGTCGCGCAGTGTGATGCAGAGAAACTACCTTTCCCGGATGACTATTTTGATTGCGTGACAGTGGCATTCGGACTGCGCAACATGACCCACAAGGGCTCCGCGCTGGCCGAGATGCGGCGCGTGCTGCGCCCCGGCGGATGCTTGCTGGTTCTGGAGTTCTCCCAGGTATGGAAGCCGCTGGCGCCGGCCTATGATTTCTACTCTTTCAAGGTCATTCCGCGCATCGGTCAAATCATCACCGGGGATGAGGCCAGTTATCGTTATCTGGCCGAATCAATTCGCGTCCATCCGGATCAGGAAAAGCTGAAAGAAATGATGGAACAGGCCGGTCTTGAGAAGGTCGACTATTTCAATCTGACGCTCGGAGTTGTCGCTCTGCATCGTGGTTTCAAATTCTGAAGGATAAACAATTGAAAAATACATTATTGGCTTTTTTGGCTTTATTCATGGCGCTTGGCCTGAGCGTCGGCAACGCCGAAGCCGCACGCCTGGGCGGTGGCAAGTCTTTCGGCATGCAACGCCAGGCGGTGCCGCCCAAACCCGCGACACCTGCCCAGCAGGCCACCCCCGCCGCGCCCGCTTCGCCTGCCGCCGCACCCGCCGCCGCACCCAAACGCAACTGGATGGGTCCGCTGGCCGGTCTCGCTGCCGGCCTCGGCATAGCCGCCCTGCTCTCGCACTTCGGCATGGGCGAAGGACTGGCCAACATCCTGATGATCGCCTTGCTGGTGATGGCAGCGTTTTTCGTCTTCAAATTGCTGTTCCGCCGCAAGACGGCTGCGGCGCCCCCCGCAGCCCATGAGCCCTTGCAATACGCCGGTGCCGGTGCCGGTGGCCCGGCCATGGCCCCGCCACCTGTCACTCCCCAGTTGCCCGGCTCGCTGGCGCCTGCTGCCGTCGCCACCTCGGCGGGGCGTATTCCCGAAGGCTTTGACAGCGAGGGTTTCCTGCGAGTCGCCAAGCTCAACTTCATTCGCCTGCAGGCCGCCAATGACGCCGGGAACCTTGACGACATTCGCGAATTTGTCAGTCCGGAGCTGTTTGCCGAAATCAGGATGCAAATCGACGAGCGCGGCAAGGCAGCGCAGCAGACCGACATTGTGACCCCTGAATGCGGAACTCCTTGAGGTCAGTACCGAGGGCAGCCGCCACATTGCCAGCGTACATTTCAGCGGCATGATTCGCGAGGAGGCGGACGCCGCTGCCGCGCCTTTCGATGAGGTCTGGAATCTGAGCAAGCCGAGCGAAGGCGGCCAGGGCTGGGTAATCGCCGGAATCCAGCAACTCGGTTGAGTCTGTGATGCTGGTCGATGCGGCACTCGGATGCGTCAATCATCTTCTCGCGGGCGAAGATTGGGCACGCCAGCGCCTCATGGCTTTTGTCGGGCAGACAGCACGCCTTGAACTCGGCGCGCTGAGCCTGCCGCTTGAAATCACCACCTCCGGATACTTCGCTGCGGGCGACAGGAGTACTGCAGCGAACGTTACACTGAAGCTGCCTGCCGATGCACCATTACTTGTGCTGACTGATCGCCCCGCGTTGCGTGCCGCAACGCAGATCAGCGGCGCAGCCGAACTGGCGGAGAGCCTCGGATTTGTTTTCCGCAATCTGCGCTGGGATGCCGAAAGTGATCTGGCGTTGCTGACGGGTGACATCGCCGCCCGACGACTGCTTGACGGCGGCAAGCAACTGGTCAATTGGCATCAGCAGCAGGCCAGAAATCTGGCACTGGGTCTGGCCGAGTATTTCACCGAGGAAAATCCGACTATCGCCCGCCATCAGGACGTTTCCACTTTCTGCCGGGAAATCAGCAACCTGCAGGAGGACCTGGCTGAACTCGAAAAACGGGTGACAAGCCTCGAAGGCTGAGCGAATAATTCGAAGGCAGGTGTCGCCCTGCCTGATGCGCAGGCCGGATGTGAAGAAGGCAGGCGTTGCCACCTGCCTTCTTTAAGTGTCCTGAGTTCAGGATCCAGGGCGTTTGCGTAATTTCTTGATTGCGTGCAACTGAGCGACTGCCTGCGCCAGTTCCGCTTCTGCCGAAGCGTAGTTGGTATCCGAAGCGCGATTCTTCAGTGCTTCTTCGGCATGCTGCTTGGCCGCGATGGACTTGGCCTCATCCAGATCGTGGGCACGAATCGCCGTGTCGGAGAGCAGAGTAATCAGCGTCGGCTGCACTTCTAGCACACCGCCGGAGACATAGATCAGCTCAAAATCTTCGTGATCGGGTATCTTCAGACGAACGGTACCCGGTTTGATACGAGTCAGCAGCGGGGTATGACGCGGGTAGATGCCCAACTCACCGGCTTCTCCAGGAAATACCGCGAACTCGGTCTCGCCGGAATAAATCAGTTCCTCGGCACTAACTACGTCAACATGAACTCTGAGTGGCATGGTTTTCCCCTGCGCGGGTCGTGTCGGATGCGTACGGCCTGTACGCCATCACGACGCCCCGATGGATTGAGCTTAAAGGGTCTTGGCCTTCTCGAACGCTTCCTCGATACTGCCGACCATATAGAAGGCCTGCTCAGGGATGCTGTCGCACTCGCCGTCGCAGATCATCTTGAAGCCCTTGATGGTGTCCTTGAGCGGTACGTACTTGCCCGGCGAATTGGTGAAGACTTCGGCGACATGGAAGGGTTGCGATAGAAAGCGCTGAATTTTTCGCGCGCGGTATACCGACAACTTGTCTTCGGGTGAAAGTTCGTCCATTCCCAGAATGGCGATGATGTCGCGCAGTTCCTTGTACTTCTGCAGCGTCATCTGAACGGCGCGAGCGACATTGTAGTGCTCTTCGCCAACCACCTGCGGATCAAGCTGGCGCGAAGTGGAGTCAAGCGGATCGACGGCCGGGTAGATACCCAGCGAGGCGATGTCTCGCGACAGAACGACCGTCGAGTCAAGGTGCAGGAAGGTGGTCGCCGGAGATGGATCGGTCAAGTCATCGGCGGGCACATAGACGGCCTGAATCGAGGTGATCGAACCCACCTTGGTCGAGGTGATCCGTTCTTGCAGACGACCCATTTCTTCAGCCAGAGTGGGCTGATAACCCACGGCAGAAGGCATCCGTCCGAGCAGCGCGGACACTTCGGTACCGGCCAGCGTGTAACGGTAAATGTTATCGACGAAGAACAGGATATCGCGACCGTCATCCCGGAAGCGCTCGGCCATGGTCAGACCGGTCAGCGCGACGCGCAAACGGTTGCCCGGCGGCTCGTTCATCTGGCCGAAGACCATCGCCACCTTGTCAAGAACGTTGGAGTCCTTCATCTCGTGGTAGAAGTCGTTGCCCTCACGGGTACGCTCACCGACACCGGCAAAAACCGAGAGACCCGAGTGCTGCTTGGCGATGTTGTTGATCAGTTCCATCATGTTGACGGTCTTGCCGACACCGGCACCACCGAACAGGCCGACCTTGCCACCTTTGGCGAACGGGCAAACGAGATCGATAACCTTGATACCGGTTTCGAGCAGATCGACCGAGGGTGAAAGCTCGTCGAACTTGGGGGCCAACTGGTGAATTTCACGACGTTCTTCGGTGGCAATCGGCCCGGCTTCGTCGATCGGCCGACCTAGAACATTCATGATTCGGCCAATCGTTGCATCACCCACCGGAACCGAAATTCCGGCGCCGGTATTGTTGACCTTCATGCCGCGACGCAAGCCGTCGGAGGAACCCATGGCAATGGTTCGGACTACACCGTCACCGAGTTGCTGCTCGACTTCAAACGTCAGATCCGCTTCACAGTTGCCATGCTCTTCGGATTTGTCGAGCATAAGTGCATCGTAGATTTTCGGCATCGCATCGCGCGGGAACTGGATGTCCACCACGGCACCGATACACTGAACAATGTTTCCTTGACTCATCGTCGTATCCCCAATCAATAAACTAAATAGGCGTGGTCAGACAGCCGCTGCGCCGCTGACAATTTCCGAAAGCTCTTTGGTGATCGATGCCTGGCGAGCCTTGTTATAAACCAGCTTGAGCTCACCTATGACGTCTTTGGCGTTGTCCGAGGCAGCCTTCATGGCTACCATGCGCGCGCTCTGCTCGGAAGCCATATTTTCGGCCACCGCCTGATACAGGCTTGCTTCAACGTAACGCACCAGCAGATCGTCGATCACCGACTTGGCATCGGGCTCGTAGAGGTAATCCCAACTGTTGCGGCTACTGCTTCCCACCAGCTCACCGGACAGCGGCAGCAATTGTTCAATGACCGGTTCCTGCTTCATGGTGTTGATGAAACGGGTGTAGGCAATGTACAGAACGTCGATCTCACCCTTGATGTAGGCGTCGAGCTGAACCTTGGCGGGACCGATCAGCTTTTCAAGATGCGGCGTATCGCCCATACCCACAACATGCGACACAATATCTGCTCCGGCGCGCATCATGAAACTGAAGCCCCGGTTGCCAATGGCGGTCACCTGAAGTTTTTTTCCTTCAGCGTCCCACTCCTTCATCCGGCTCAGAGCAAGACGCAGGACATTGGTATTCAGGCCACCGCACAGCCCCTTGTCGGATGTTACCGCGATCAGACCGACCGACTTTATCTGCTCGCGTGTGACGAGGAAAGGGTGACTGTAGTCCGTCAGTGCATGCGACAGGTTCCCGGCCACACGCCTGATTTTTTCGCCGTAGGGTCGGGCCGCGCGCATCCGATCCTGCGCCTTGCGCATTTTCGAAGCGGCCACCATCTCCATGGCCTTGGTGATCTTGCGCGTACTTTCTACGCTCTTGATCTTGTTACGTATTTCCTTGCCGCTTGCCATGGCAATCTCCTTGATCGATCAGGCCAGCGTGGCCTTGAACTCCTCGATCGCCTTGGTGAGTTCTTTCTCAGCGTCAGCATCAAGATCTTTGCTCGTCTCGATCTTGCTGACGAGGGCGGCGTACTTCTGCTTGACGAAGCTCTGCATCTGCTTTTCGATATCAAGCGCATTCTTCACTTCGACATCATCGAAAAAGCCCTTGTTAACAGCGTGCAAGGTAATCGCCATCTCGGAAATTGCCATCGGTGAGTATTGTGGTTGCTTCATCAATTCGGTAACCAAGCGACCACGGTCAAGCTGCTTGCGCGTCGCTTCGTCCAGATCGGAAGCAAATTGCGCGAAGGCGGCCAGTTCGCGGTACTGGGCGAGCGCCAGACGCACGCCGCCACCGAGCTTTTTGATGACCTTGGTCTGCGCCGCACCACCCACACGCGACACCGAAATACCGGCATCAATGGCCGGCCGGACCCCGGAGTTGAAGAGGTCGGTATCGAGGAAGATCTGACCGTCGGTAATCGAAATGACGTTGGTCGGAACAAAAGCCGACACGTCGCCGGCCTGCGTTTCGATCACCGGCAATGCGGTCAACGAACCCGTCTTTCCCTTGACTTCGCCGTTGGTGAACTTTTCGACCCATTCTTCCGAAACACGAGCGGCACGCTCAAGCAGGCGGGAGTGCAGGTAAAAGACGTCGCCCGGGTAAGCTTCACGACCCGGAGGACGACGCAACAGCAGGGAAACCTGACGGTAGGCCCAGGCTTGTTTGGTCAGATCGTCGTAAATGATCAGCGCATCCTGACCACGGTCACGGAAATATTCGCCCATCGTACAGCCCGAGTAGGGCGCAATGTACTGCAAGGCTGCAGATTCGGCTGCTGTGGCGGCAACGATGATGGTGTATTCCATCGCGCCATGTTCTTCCAGCTTGCGCAATACGTTGGCGACCGTCGAAGCTTTCTGGCCGATCGCAACGTAGATACAAATCAGATCCTTGCCCTTCTGATTGATGATGGTATCAATTGCCACTGCAGTCTTGCCGGTCTGACGGTCACCGATGATCAGTTCACGCTGGCCACGACCGATCGGAACCATCGCGTCGATTGATTTCAGACCCGTCTGCACCGGCTGCGAAACCGACTTGCGCCAGATGACTCCAGGCGCCACTTTTTCAATCTTGTCGGTCAGCTTGGCATTGACCGGGCCCTTGCCGTCAATCGGCTGGCCTAGGGAGTTAACCACGCGGCCGAGCAGTTCCGGACCAACCGGAACTTCAAGGATGCGTCCGGTCGTCTTGACCGTATCACCTTCGGTAATCTGCTCGTATTCGCCGAGTACCACGGCACCGACCGAGTCGCGCTCGAGATTTAGCGCCATGCCGAAGGCACCGCCAGGAAATTCAAGCATTTCACCCTGCATCACGTCGGCCAGACCGTGCACACGACAAATGCCGTCAGTTACCGAGACAACCGTACCCTGCGTACGTGTTTCGGCACCTACGTCCAGATTCAGAATCTTGCTCTTGATCAGTTCACTGATCTCGGAAGGATTCAATTGCATGAATTTCTCCTAGTTCTTAAGCGCCGTGGCCATCGCATCAAGCTTGCCGCGAACGGAAGCATCGAGTACCTGGTCACCTACAGCCACCTTGATCCCACCAATCAGCGTTGCATCCACCTCAACGCGAGGCTGGAGCTTGCTGGAAAAATGGGATTCAAGCTGGCTCATCAGATTTTTCAGTTGTGCATCGGTGAGAGAATAGGCACTGCTGATAACAGCTTCCTTGACCCCCTCGTCTTTGCTCTTGAGCTGCTCGTAGATTTCCTGGATTTGCGTCAGCACGTCGAGCCGTTCGTTTTCGGCCAGAATGCCAATAAAGGAAGTCAGCTCCTTGTTGCCCGGTTCACCGGAAAGTGAAACAAACAGATCCGCGACCTGCCTGGCGGAAAACTTCGGATTACCTACAACCTTGGTCATTTCGGCATCTTGCGCGATCGCAGCAAGCCGCTGCAATCGATCTGACCAGGCCTTCAGCGACTTGCTTTCCCGCGCCAGACGGAAAACAGCCTGTGCATAGGGGCGAGCGATGGTGACAGATTCAGCCATGAGCGTTACAGATCCTGTTTGATCGCAGCCAGCATGCTGGCATGCACCTTGGCATCGATTTCTCGGCGCAGAATCTTCTCGGCACCGGCAACGGCCAGTTCGGCAACACGTTCACGCAGGGATTCCTTGACGCGTGCAGCTTCCTGATCGATTTCCGCCTTGGCACCGGCAACGACCTTGTCGGCTTCGACCTTGGCCTGCGTCTTGGCATCCTCAATGATTTGTTGCGCGCGTTTCTCGGCTTGAGCAAGGATTTCAGCTACCTTTACCTTGCCTTCGCGTACGGTTTCAGCCGAATTCTTCGATGCCAGTTCCAGACTATGCCGGCCGCGTTCTGCGGAGGCGAGGCCATCGGCGATCTTTGTCGCACGTTCGTCAAGCGCCTTCATGATGGGCGGCCACACGAACTTCATCGTGAACCACGCCAGAATGAAGAACACAACGATCTGGGCGAACAGAGTTGCGTTCAGATTCACGGTTATCTTCCCTCTTAAAGGTTGATGGGAGATGTCCGATTATTTGATGACGAACGGGCTGGCGAAGGCAAACATCATGGCGATACCAACGCCGATCAGGAATGCCGCGTCAATCAGACCAGCCAGCAGGAACATTTTGGTCTGCAGTTCATTCATCAACTCAGGCTGGCGTGAGGCGGCTTCAATGTACTTGCCTCCCATCAGGCCGATACCGATACAAGCCCCGATAGCGCCCAGACCAATAATCAGACCACAGGCCAGCGCTACATTACCAAGAACAAGTTCCATGACCACTCCTTCAAATTGAACTACTCAGTTAACAATCAGAACTACAACAAACTTTGTACTTAATGACTTTCGTGTGCCTGACCGATATACACCAGCGCCAGCATCATGAAGATGAAGGCCTGTAGCAGGACAATCAGGATGTGGAAGATAGCCCAGGCCGAACCGGCCAGTATGTGGCCGATCCATAGTAGCGGTCCGGTCATGCCTGTGGATACACCGTAGGTAGCGCCCATCAGCGCGATCAGCATGAACAGCAACTCACCGGCATACATGTTGCCGAACAGTCGCATGCCGTGAGAAACGGTTTTGGACAGAAATTCAATCATCTGCATCAGGAAATTGGGCAGATAGAGCAAGGGGTGGTTACCAAACGGCGCTGTAAAGAGCTCGTGGACCCAGCCGCCCAGTCCCTTGATCTTGATGTTGTACCAGATGCAGATAAGAAGCACGCCGATTGACATGCCGAGTGTCACGTTAAGATCTGCGGTAGGCACCACACGCAGGTAGGCGTGATGATCACCGGAAGCGTACTGCCAGAATTTGGGGAGCAAATCGACCGGCAGGAAGTCCATCGAATTCATCAGGAAAATCCAGACAAACACGGTCAATGCAAGTGGTGCGACAAAGTGGCGAGATTCCTTGTTGTGAATAATCCCTTTGGCCTGGCTGTCCACCATTTCAACAAGTATTTCCAGCGCGGCCTGTGCTCGGCCGGGAACGCCGGAAGTCACTTTCTTTGCCAGCCGCCACATGACAAACAGCCCGAGCACACCCATCAGGATCGAGAAGAAAACGCTATCCAGATTGATGATGGAGAAGTCGATTATCGACGTCTGCGCATGCCCCGAGGTATTCAACTGGGTCAGGTGGTGGACGACGTATTCGCCAGCGTTCGGAGCGTTTGCAGCAGCTTCGTGACCAGTAGCCATGATCAGGACTTTTTCCAGAAAGCCAAAAAACCCGCTTGCAAAGCAAGCCCCAGGCCGATCAGCATGGAAGGCCCGTGCAAATCGGAGTATTTCGTAACAACGAGAACCAGTAACCCTACCGTTGCTGCAATCTTGACGAATTCGCCAACAAAGAAATTGGCAGAGTATGAAGCTCCGGGCCGACCAGCCACGAACTTCAGGCGCAAGGCAAACAAAAAGTTAGGCAGGATACACGCCGCCCCGCCCAATGTTGCCGACACCGCTCCCTGCGTTCCTGCGAACAAACCAGCTATTAACGCCGTAATTATTGTTACCCCTGCTTGCAGAATGATAGCTCTGAACATTAGCTGATACAAAAAGGCTACTTGCTGCAAGTCGTCTAGTTAACTATAAGACTATTCGAAATTTGCGTCAATACTTATTCGTGCAAGAGTTGAATATAGCACTTTGCCAGTCATAAAACAGCATGAAAAATTGATCAAACATCCCGAAAGTCTGAAATCTCCAGAACAAGCCCTTCGCAGCAGTCATCCAGACGCGAGAACCGATTGATTTATAAACCTATTTGATTCGCTAGCGCATCCGCTGCAGGATGCCTTCAAGCTGATCGAGATCGCCGAATTCAATCCTGATTTTACCGGCACCCTTCTTGTTGGTAATGATTTCAACCTGCGCACCGAGAAAATCCGACAGCTCTTCCTGAAGACGCAGCACATCCCGATCCGGCTTGATTGCGGCAACCGGTTTTGGTGGCTTGAGGGCATGTTGTACCATACGCTCGGCATCACGTACCGACAGGCCCTTCTGAACTACGCGCTGGGCAAGTTGAATCTGTAGCGCACCGGATAAAGGCAGCAGGGCGCGGGCATGCCCCATATCAATCTCCCCGCGCATCAGCAACTCCTGCACCGGCGCCACCAACTGCAGCAGACGCAGAAGATTGGATGCGGCCGATCGCGAACGGCCCACCGCATCGGCGGCCTGTTGATGGGTCATTGAAAACTCGTCGATCAGCCGTTGCAATCCCTGCGCTTCTTCCAGAGGATTGAGGTTTTCGCGCTGGATATTCTCGATCAGTGCCATGGCCAGCGCTGATTCGTCCGGGATTTCACGGATCAGGGTCGCCACCTCGGTCAGGCCAGCCATCTGGGCGGCACGCCAGCGGCGCTCACCGGCGACAATCTCGAAACGGTCTTCGCCCGATTTATCGCCCAGCGGACGTACCAGAATCGGCTGCATCAAGCCCTGTACCCGGATCGAGGCAGCCAGTTCCTCCAGCGAGGTGCTGTCCATCCGGGTGCGCGGCTGATACTTTCCTGGCTGCAGATTGCCGACCGGCAGCGAGCGCTGCTGCTCCCTGCCCTGCGTTTCGCTGTCGGCCAGCAGGGCATCAAGACCGCGACCAAGCCCTTTCAGTTTCATGCTTCAGCTCCTTGTGCGACGCCGGGGCGTACCAGCCCAGCGCGCCGATCCAGCATTTCCTGCGCCAGCGCCATGTAAGCCTGCGCGCCCTTTGAGGCTCGATCAAAGGCAATCACCGGTTTGCCGTAGGATGGCGCCTCGGCCAGACGGACGTTACGCGGAATGATGGTGCGATAGACCTTACTGCCGAAATGATCTACCAACTCGCCGGAGACCTGCTGGGTCAGTGTCGAGCGCGGATCGAACAGGGTGCGCAGCAAGCCTTCGATTTCGAGTCTGGAATTGAGATTGGCGCGCACTTTCTTGAGTGTGGCGACAAGATCGGTCAGCCCTTCCAGCGCGTAATACTCGCACTGCATCGGGATCATCACCGATTCTGCCGCGACCAGCCCGTTGACGGTCAACATGTTAAGCGCCGGAGGACAGTCCATCAGGATGAAATCGTACTCATCCCGTGCCAAGGAAAGCGCGTCGCGCAACCGGTATTCACGAGCGTCCATCTCGATCAGCTCGACCTCGGCACCAGCCAGTTCACGGTTAGCCGGCAGGATATCAAAACCGAAATCGGTGCGGATGCGCGCTTCGCTGAAGGTCGAGCGACCAATCAGAATCTGGTAAACAGTAGGCAGCGCAACACGCTTGACAACACCGCAGCCGGTGGTGGCATTACCCTGCGGATCGAGATCGATCATCAGCACGCGCTGTCCAAGGATAGCCAGACAGGCAGACAGATTGACTGCGGTCGTGGTCTTGCCGACGCCGCCCTTCTGGTTGGTCACTGCCAGTATTTTTGCCAACTCAACTCTCCCCTCGACGCTGGGCGTCGGTACAACGCAAAACCACCAGATGCCGCTCCCCGTCCAAACCCGGCACCGCCAGCCGATGTACGGCATCGACCGCTATAGATGCAGGCAATCGCCCGATTTCATCCTCCGGCCAGATACCTTTCATGGCCAGCCAGCGCCCGTCATCAGCAAGAAGGTGTCGTGAACAAGCAACAAAATCAGCCAGATCCGAAAAGGCACGCGATGTAATCAAAGCAAAGCCGGACGCTGGATGATACTGTTCGACTCGCCCGCAGTGAACGGAAATATTGGGCAGACCCAACTCGATCGCCGCCTGTTGCAGAAAAGCCGCCTTCTTCGAATTGCTGTCGAGCAAGGTTACACGCAAATCCGGACGGGCAATGGCCAGGGGAATCCCGGGCATTCCGCCACCACTACCCACATCGAGCAAACTACCTGCCGCTACAAAAGGCAGAATCGCCAGCGAATCAAGCACGTGGTAACTGATCGCCTTCTCCTGCTCGCGCAGCGCGGTCAAGCTGAAGGTTTTGTTCCACTTGTAAAGCAAGGCCACATATTGAAGCAGCTTGTGCTTCGCGGCAACCGGCAGTTCAATGCCCAGCGCGTCCAGGCCCTGCTCAAGTTGCACCGCCTGACTCATGGACTCGACTTCTTCAGGCCAGCTTGCGTGCCGCATCCTGAGTGCCGCGCCTGAGATGGACCAGCAATATCGAAATAGCCGCCGGCGTCATCCCCTGAATACGCGAAGCCTGGCCGATGGTCTCCGGCCTGTGCCGGATCAGCTTTTGCTGAATCTCGTTCGACAAGCCGCCAATTCGTGTGTAATCCATCTCATCCGGCAAACACGTTTCTTCATTGGACAGGTTCCTGGCCACCTCATCGACCTGACGGTCAATGTAACCCTGGTATTTGGCCTGAATCTCGACCTGCTCGACGACCAAAGCGTCGGTAACGCCGCCATCGACGCTCGTTTCTCCCGCCGGGTCGCTCACTCGCAAGGTCATCAAGGACGAATAACTCACGTCCGGTCGCCGCAACAGATCGTGCAGCGAATATTCGCGCTCAATCGGTTGGCCAAGCACACGCGTCGCCTCGTCCACCGACACTCTGGACGGATGCACCCACGTCGATCTGAGTCTTTCCTGCTCGCGGGCAATCGCTTCGCGTTTTTCGCAGAAGGCTGCCCAGCGTGCATCACCCACCAGTCCAAGGCGGCGACCGTGCTCGGTAAGGCGGATGTCGGCGTTGTCCTCGCGCAGGGATAGGCGATACTCGGCACGACTGGTAAACATGCGGTAAGGCTCGGACACGCCGCGCGTAATCAGGTCATCGACCAGAACGCCAAGATAGGCTTCGTCGCGACGCGGCGTCCAGGCCGCCTTGCCCTGCACTTGCAGCGCCGCGTTGGCACCGGCCAGCAGTCCCTGTGCTGCCGCTTCCTCATAGCCGGTCGTGCCATTGATCTGCCCGGCGAAAAATAGGCCATGAATGGCTTTGGTTTCAAGCGAGGCGTGCAGGCCGCAGGGATCAAAGTAATCGTATTCGATGGCGTAACCAGGGCGCAGGATGTGGCAATTCTCGAGGCCGCGCATCGAGCGCACCAGCGCCAGTTGCACGTCGAAGGGCAGACTGGTCGAAATCCCGTTCGGGTAGATTTCATGCGTCGTAAGCCCTTCCGGCTCAAGGAAGATGTTGTGGCTGTTCTTGCTGGCAAAGCGGTGGATCTTGTCTTCAATTGACGGACAGTAGCGCGGACCAACGCCCTCGATCACGCCGGTGTACATCGGCGAACGATCAAGATTGGCGCGGATGATGTCATGCGTCCGCTCATTGGTACTGGTAATCCAGCACGGCAACTGCCGCGGATGCTGGCTGGCGTGGCCGAGGAGGGAAAACACCGGTAGCGGATCGTCCGAGTGCTGCTCCTGCATCACCGAGAAATCGATGGTCTTGCCGTCGAGGCGCGGTGGCGTTCCCGTTTTCAGACGCCCGGCAGGCAGTTGCAGCTCGCGCAGACGTGCGGCGAGCGAAACCGAGGGCATATCGCCCATGCGTCCACCGGTAGTGTTCGACAGCCCGACGTGAATCAGGCCATTGAGAAAGGTTCCGGCGGTCAGTACCACGCAAGGCGCCGCAAAGCGCACCCCGAGTTGCGTTACGGCACCGACCACGCGATCACCCTCGACCAGGAGATCGTCGCAGGCCTGAGCGAACAGCGTCAGGTTTGGCTGGTTCTCCAGCCGGCTACGTATCGCCTGCCGATAAAGCACGCGATCGGCCTGTGCACGCGTCGCGCGGACGGCAGGCCCCTTGCTTGAGTTGAGGATGCGAAACTGGATACCGGCTTCGTCGGTCGCCGCCGCCATGGCCCCATCGAGTGCATCGACCTCCTTGACCAGATGCCCCTTGCCGATCCCGCCGATCGAGGGGTTGCAACTCATGGCCCCCAGCGTATCGAGGTTGTGCGTGAGCAGCAGCGTCCTGGCACCCATGCGCGCGCTGGCCAGCGCGGCCTCGGTGCCGGCGTGGCCACCACCGACCACGATCACGTCAAAACGGTCAGGAAACTGCATGAGGAGTCGGCCAGGTCCGGGAACGCTGAAGGGATGCGGATTCTACGCCAATTCGCTGAAAAATAACAGGTTTCGACACTTTTCCTGGCCATTCCCCAACACCCGCCGCAAAGTTGCAAGACACGGATAAACATTGAAATCCGGCTGTGCTCGAATTGTCTCCGGGAGTGCGGAGAACGAGCAGGTCGGGTTGGCGAAGCGTCCCCCAGGAGGATTTGCTTCGCAGCATAACCCGACAAGTTATTGACATCATCCGTCTGGCACGGCGAGCAAACGCAACCAGCGGTGCAAGAACCATTTATTGTCTTCCTTGCGCGCTTTGCGGAAAACTCGGGCCTGGAAACAGCTTTCATTCTCTTGCCCACCGTCGCGCTTGCTCGCTGACCCGCACTCGCGTAATGTTCATTGCATGGCCGCTCCCGATTCCGACCACACCGCCGATCTGATGCATAAGATGGGGAAAGAACTCGCTCGCATGCGGGTACTTCTCGTCGATCAGCACGCCAGCGCGCGCAACTCCATGCGCATCATCCTCAACAACCTCGGGATCAGCGGCGTGCATAACGCCGGATCTTCCGCCGAGGTTCTGCGGCAGGTCAAGGCTTATTCGTTCGACATCATTTTTCTGACTATCAGCTTGAGGACGGGCGTGATGGTCAGCAACTGCTTGAAGAACTGCGACAGAAGCATTTGATTTCGCTGTCAACGGTATTCATGGTGATCACCGCCGAACGCGCCTATCACAACGTGGTGTCGCTAGCCGAGCTGGCACCGGACGATTACCTGATCAAGCCGTTCACGGCCGATCAACTGCATGCCCGTCTGGTCAGGGCAATCTACAAGAAGCAGTTCTTTGCAAAGGTATTCGGGCATCTGGATAACGGGGCATTTGCCGATGCGCTGGTGGCCTGTGAGCTGCTGATTGGCAGGACGCGGCCTTTCTTTACGACACGCTACGCTTCAAGGGCGAAATTCTGAACACACTTGGCCGTTTCCAGGAGGCGCAGACGGTCTATCAACAGGTCCTCGACAACGCCATGGTTCCCTGGGCGCGCATGGGTCTGGCCAGCGCACTGCGTGGAATGGATGAACTGGCTGCGGCCGAAAGCATGGGGGCCTCGGTTATCGACGACTTTCCCGAGTATCTTGCCGCATATGACTCCGTTGCCAGCGTGCGCGAAGAAATGGGGAAACTTGCTGAAGCGCAGGAAGTTCTGGCAGAAGGCCAGCGAAAAATCGCCGAATAATTCGCTGCGACACGCATGGTCGGCGATGTCGCCGTACGCAATGATGATCTTGATGCCGCTGAACGCGCCCTGCGGCAAAGGCTCGAACGTCATCGCGGATCGTCGCTAAGAATCATCGATGACCTTACACCAACCTGACACGCGTCATGCTCGACAAGGGGGGCCATACGGATGGCGCCAAAAAGATTACCCGGGAACTCCGTCGGGACTGGCGCGGCAACAAGCAGGGCGAGCTTGCTGCGCTGATCATGGACAGCCTCTGCGCCGAGCAGGAAGGCGAGCCGGCCAAAGCAAAACAGGCACTGGAGAAGGCACTCGAGATGCACAACAGCCTGCAAAGTGATGCCGGCAAAAGGATTTTCCGCAAAAAATTGCCGTCGATCTGGCTCGGCGCCTGCCTGGCAGCGGGCAATGAAACCATGGCGCAGGAGATTCTGGGCAAAGTCGCTGCCGAAAACCACGAAGACCGCAGCATGATCGCCCACATCCAGGGAGTCTTCTCCAGAACAGGCCACGAGGAGGGGGTCAGTCCTTGCTCGCCAGGGTCGGCAAGGAAATCGTTGAACTCAACAACCGCGGCGTTGCTGCTCGCTCGCAGCGGCGATATCGAGAACTCTCGGTGCAGATGCTGATCGAAGCCGAACGCGTTCCCAACCTGCAATCCCGGTCAACGCTGCCAAGGCGATCTTCACCCCGCTTGAGCGCAAAGGCTGAACGAAGAAATGGGGCAACGTGGAGGACGTTACCTGCAGATGGCACAAAGCAAGGAAATGCGTAACGCCAAAGTCATTTCAGCGCGCGAACCTACCATCAGGTCGCGCGGAAATACGGGATCGAAGTCAAAGTCGATCAGCGCAGCAGAGCGGAGAGGCGAGAAGAGAGCCAGCCCGGATTTCGAAGGAGCAGAGTTGGCTAACGCGGTTCGGTGCGCAGGCTGGCTCCGCGCACCGGAAATGAGTGGGTGCGGTTCTACTTGCGTTAGCTAAAACTGCACCGACACTCCCATATTTCAACCTACATACCGCTACCGTCATATCTCAAGCATTTCTATGCTGGGGATAGCGACTGCTTGCATTTCTTTTAACCACAAGGCTTACAGCTTACTACCTCTTGTGGGTTAAAAAGCCCTTGACAAGAGGGAATGACATGTGCAACTATGTGTATATGGCTATAGGCGCACCTAAAGACATAACGCAATGCCGCAGTTTCTTCGCGGAGCCTTCCCAGCCGCGCCAGCGTATGTACGAGGCCCTGCGCGCCTACTTCCTCGAAGATCAGCCCTCCCAAACAGTCGCCCGCAACTTCGGCTATAGCCCCGGCGCGTTTCGGGTGCTTTGCCATCAGTTCCGCCGGGATCCGGATCCGCAGTTCTTCGTTACCCCATCGCACGGTCCCCGCTCCCAACCGAAGAAGTCCTCGGCGCGGGAACTCGCCGTGATGCTGCGCAAACAGAACCATTCGGTCTACGAGATCGCCCAAGCGCTGAAGGAAAGGCAGATGGCCTTAAGCCCGACGGCGGTGCGGGAGCTGCTGCGCGCTGAAGGCTTCGCCCCCTTGCCGCGACGCCTGGACGAGGAACGGCCAACGTGCATCGCGCCCACCGTGGAACCGGTGGCCGATGCGCGGGCCTTCTCACTCATTCCCGGCACCCAGTTCGTGACCCGCTGCGGCGGACTCTTCCTGTTCTTGCCGGAGCTTGTACGCCTTCAGGTGGACACCTTGGCCAACGCGGCTCGCCTGCCGGGCTCGGTCATGATTCCGTCGGGACACGCGCTGCGCGCCGCTTTGGCACTGAAGTTGTGGTCTATCGAGCGCAAGAGCCATGTGATGGCACTCGTCGCCGATCCCGGTCTGGCGCTGTTCTGTGGTCTTAACGCGATCCCGAAGAAGAGCTACCTGTGCGAGTATTCCTCGCGCCTGGATCACGTTCGCACCACCGCCCTGCTGGCGGCCTGGCATCGCACGGTGGCGCAGGACAATCTCTTCGCCGGTGAATCGTTCAATCTCGATTTCCATTCGGTTCCTTACTACGGCGAGGATCCGCAGCTCGAACGTCACTATGTTTCGATGCGCAGCCGTGCCCAGCCCAGCGTCCTGGCCTTCCTCGCCCAGGACGCGGCGGGTCGGGCGTTCTGCTACTCCAACGCCGATCTGCGTAAGGGGGAAGAAGCGGAGGAAATCTTCCACTTCATCGCTTTCTGGAAGAAGCACCACGGCGAGAATCCCCGGCATCTCGTCTTCGATTCGCGCCTGACCACCTACGGGCATTTGGCGCGACTGGAGGCCTTGGATATCACTTTCATCACGCTGCGTCGGCGCTCCGCCAAGCTGCTCGCCGAAATCAAGGGACTACCGGCTTCCAGTTGGCGTCGCGTGAAGCTGGATGTGCCAGCGCGCAAGTACAAGACGCCGCAGGTGTTCGAGCAGCCGGTCACCTTGGCCGGAGCCACATTCCGGCAACTGTTCGTGCTCGATCTGGGTCACGAGGAGCCGACCATCCTGCTCACCAACGATCGCCACAGCACTCCCGCCAAGCTGCTGACCCGCTATGCTCAGCGGATGCTCATCGAGAACGCCCTGTCGGACGCCGTGCGCTTCTTCCATATGGATGCACTCTCCTCGGCCGTCGGCCTCAAGGTCGATTTTGATATGGCCCTGCTGGTCATTGCCAGCGGTCTGTACCGGCTGCTCGCTCAGCGCATGCGTGGCTACGCCGACGCCCAGGCACGCCACATCTTCCGCGACCTCATCGATACCCCCGCCGATGTCACTGTTACCGAGCGCGAGGTCCATGTGCGCTTCCATCGTCGCGCTCACCTGCCGATTATCATCGCCTCAGGTATACTCGATTCACCAGTTCAGGTGCCCTGGTGGCAGGATTACACCCTGAGCATGAGTTCGTAGCTCCAAGATAAACAGGCCGTCTGTTAGGTCAATTTTGGGGCGTGGAAATCCAGGCTAGGCTTAAAACACCCCATGGAATCTTGATGAGACATTAGCTCACTCGTCATAACACTGTTGAAATTCAGACTTGAATCTGCCCCACCTCAAGTCATTGAAGAAAGCGTGTTGCACTATCCAGATCGCTGCTGAGTCGTGCTCTGATACAGTGCCGAAACGAATTTTTCCCAGACGTTATCAGACTCGCCGAGACGAAAGCCGTAATAGCCCGAAGCCATTATTATTCTCGCGTAGCGCCAGGCTCGGAATTGCGAAATATCGGACTTCCCCAGTTGAACGCTCGTTTCGCACCAGGTATTGAGCGGCAGCGGGTCGTGCGAACGTGCCGAAACCGCGGCGCGATACTTCAACAACTTCGATAGTAATTTCCTGTTTGCCATCGGCATTTAGAACTGTAATTTGTGCCGGGCACTTCACTGAGAAACGCTGGTGCCGACGGATCGGAATATCATCCTGATTGTTTGAAAGGGCGGGGAGAACCGACCAATATTCAGGCAGATCGTAAATCGAATGGAGCAGCACTTTCTGGCGCTCACTCAGATTTTCGAAGGTTTTTGTCCGCACATTGAAAAAGTGATTGATAAGCTCGGGCGTCAGCACTGGATCGTTGGTCGTGAAAAAACGGCGGTGCGGAAAATGGATGTTGGGTAATTTGACCTGCAGAAAATAGGCGTAGAGATTGCGGTGCGGCGGCTTGGATGAATATTGCTCCCGGAAAACCTCCGGCGCTTCCTTGAGATCAAGAGTGGCGCCAATCGCCGGTGCGCCATTCACAAAATCGTAACTCTCGACCATGGTTGCCGTCAGTCGCTGGAAAAAAAGCAGCGACTCATACATCTCGATATGGCTGGGATTGACGGCAATGACCAGATGCCGGGTATCGAAAAAAGTCGTGCAGTACTCGTACATGAACTTCATCAATGGAAACAGGATGCTGCCGCCTGTTTTCCTGAATTTTCGATGGATGGCAAGCGCCGACACTTCGGCGACATTGCCTTCCTTCACACGCAAGGGGCTTAGATCGAAGATGGTTTGCAGCGGGACACCCAGCGCGCTTTCACGAATCAGCGAGAGGGTTCCAACCACCTGGCCATCGTACTTGGCGCACAGCGTGGTCGTGGTCGGCAGGGCGTGATAGATGGTCACACGCATTCCCGACGGATCGGGCTTCATGAAGCCGCTATCGACGTAGGCATCGTGCAGAACTGCGAAACAGGCTTCGAGCTCCTCTTTCGTTTCGGCAATTTTCAGTTGCAGCCGCTGACTCGGTGCAGGATTGCAATCGGCAAATGAACGAAAAACCTCAAAGCGTTGCTTGCGCGGCAACCAGGAGATCAGCTTTCTGATGATTTGGTGCACATATTTTCGTGCAAGCGAACGTGCCCTTTTCAGCATGCTTCACCCCCTTGGCTCGCTTTGTCATACTACGCTCAAAAAAAAGAGAGGTCAGATTGGCAGTAGATTCTGACAGAGTACCGAGTAGCCCATTCAAGCTGATAATGGCGAGGAAAGTAGGGTTAAAGAAGATTGACGGACTAATCTATCCCGGGTCGACAGAGTCGATAACCCCATCTGTTGACGAACTACGGCCATGCACAAGGAGCGAAAATTTTCGCGGTCTTATGCGGCACATGGAAATCCTCCTGTAGCAAAAGAGTTTCACTGGCTGCGGTTTGGCCCGCAGTAGCCTTTCGACCAGGTGATAAACCGCAGAGAAACGGCATGCGATCAGTATGGTTGACGAACGAAAAAGCTGATCGGGCGAGTGCGGTTCCAGGAAGATCGCAACTGGCATGTACAGGTCTGAGCGCGCTGATAACAATAGTCCATCAAACTCGCAATGACTAAAGGGGGCTTACCAATTTGGGAGGCGCTCACCACGTCCAAAGGAATCGGTGTCTCCAGCATCAAGATGGTAAATCTGATTGCATAGTACAAGGGGCGAGTCAGGCCTAATTCAATCGCGCGAGGCACAAGTGCATCCCAGAACTTGGCATCTACCCCAAAGGCTGCTTCGAAACGAGGCTGTCAAGATCAAAGAGATCACGCAATCCATTTTCAAGCCCGCCTTCGTGAAACAGATGTGTCGCACTGTGGAGCAGCATGTCTACCGGTTCGAGAACATAAAGGTTGTCATAGCCTGGCATTGCGACAACAGCGTCAAGCAAAGCCAACGTATTAACCTTGATCCGGGCCGACTCGGGCAGGATAGTATGGTTTTGCACATCGATCGTAGTTCCACGCCCACATGACGCATCGGTGGCTTTCATGCATCCAGCGGCGGCGAGCGCTGGTCATAGCGTCGTGATGAAACCACTTAGCAACCATTAAGCATCAACTCGCTTTCAACTTCAGCAATGAAGCTCTTCGGCACGATGATATCACATCAGAAAAGGTCCGTCCAAATGCTGTCGGGAGTCCTGCCATGACGTAGGCAGCACCTTTCAAGAGAGTTATTTGCATGCCAACGTTGGCAAGGGATTTCAGGATGCAAGCGACTTCCCAACGCATGGCGACATCCTGCCGTTCGACCATGCGTAGCGCCGAGGTGAGATGGAAACGCGGAGCACTTGGCACTGCATCAATATCATCATTTTGAATCAGTAGGTGCGCGAGGCGTGCCAGGAGATTGGCGCGTCGCCCCTGACGGATCAGTACATCCCAATCCATCAAGGTAAGCTGTGACAGCGATTTCGGAGCGAGAAGTGCGCTGACTATGAGAACTCGCTTGATCATTCAATACGCCCTGCAAGTAAATCATCAAAGACTCGCTCGGCGTCGTCAAGAATTGATAGCACTGGCTTTGGTCGATTGGCCGACCAACCGCCTTAAAGCCTTGAGAACCCTGGATATCGTAGTTGAATGATTGCTCGGCGACAAGCATGAAGGTACGTGCCCGGTTATGGCGTTCTAGCGTCGGAGGAGCCCCGGCAGAATACTTCGGTAACACGATCCATGTGGGGCGTGCTGGCTCGTCTACTCGCTGAACACTTTCCGATGGCGGGCGCATCAATGCAACCGTACCTTTGCTTGTATCGGGTACAGGCTCTGTCATCACCGACTCGGGAGCAAACTGCTTGATCACATTGACCGAGACATTTTTCAGATTCACTGGACGACACATCCCGTAAAGCAGATTGCACTATCCATGTCAAGAGTGCGAGTTCATCGGAGTAGTCGCCAACCGCGATTGACCAGTGCAGCACAGAGCTTTTTTTTTCCCGACCCTGGCGGAGCAGGCAGAACAGCTGCCTTCCGTCCCGCTCGATTACGGCGGCGTGGATAATAAGGTACTGGTGACTATGTGCCACAACACACCAGTTAAGCCCCCACTCGAGCATTGCAAAAGCCTGATCGGCGGGCAGAGGAATAAAGGAGGGGCGGCCATCAAAATAGAAACGCGCTTGAGGTTTAAGCCAGCGTCGCAGTCCGGATTCTAGGGAAACCTCGACATGGAAGTCTGCGAATGTATTAACCGAGCTGGTACAAAAGTCGGCATACATCAGTGCGATATCCCGAGAAACCGTAGGGATATCGGAGCGCAAACGAACAACAAAGGGGGGTGAGATTCAACAGAAGTTCACCGCATCTCAGACTACTGGTAAGGTCAGCCTCAGTAATATCTGATATCTTCAATTCGGAGTGCTGAAAATGAGGCCGACGTCATGCAGCTGTTTCAAAGTGTCTTTGATGACTTGCTGAGCGTTGTTTTTATCCTCGTCCGAAAGAACATCAGCAAAACCGATCAAAAAAGTTCTTTTGTTGAGCATGGCCCCGTCTCAATTGTTTGAAGCAGCATCCCGGCCAGTGGCTCAAGCAAATGGGTATCTCCATTTAAGCTATTATAGATGACTAGAAGATCATCATCGGCCCATGAAAGAACCCAAGGATTCCCGACCAACACCGGGAACCATTGAGATGATGAATTCATGAAAACCATCAAAAACGCAGCTAGCAAAGAAAGGCATAATCTAATTAGGACGAACAATATAATTTTCTTTGAGATACTTGATAATGTCCGGAGAGAGCCAAGTTTTCCCTAAGTTTGGGGGGGTATAAGTACCACTAACCATTTTTTGCAACTCAGTAAGTGTTATGCACATATCCATGTCATTTGGAGGAGCGAGTGGTGCGAGCAAAAAATAGTTAAGCTGAGCGACAATCATGACTTTCTGGAATTCAGTACCATTCGACAATACCCACACCACTGTTGATGTTTTTTGCACGCCGGCCGGTTTTACAAATCCTGAAACCTTTGTTTTTAAATCACTGATTTTGACATTTTTAAAATCAAATCCAACTGGGGGGGTGCTGTAGAGTTTATCCCAAGGCGTACCAAGATAAGAACGCGCTGTGTTGTTTTTCCAGTTTGTGATCGTCCATGTCTCATCGGCCCATGACGCGTGACCGGCGTTTGTCTTGAGGCTGGTGGTTTGATCAATTTGCTCTGATCCCCAAGCGGACGGGCTTTTACAATGCCAAGCAAGTACCGGCCGGCTGGCCAAGGTCAGCACGACCGGCGCAACGGAAATACCCCTTTTCAGCAAGCGTCGCCTCGCAGAAGCAACTGTAGGCTCCGATGGGGTAACAGCAGTTTCCGCCTCAACCTTATCCTGGGTCATTTCGTTATCGTTATCGTTCATAATCAGTCCTTTACCTTACTGTGCCGGCTGCTATGAGTTCAATATAGCAATTTTCAATCATCAAATACGTGAACTATTTAACGAACCTCATAAAATAATGATGGCTCCAGCATTCTTTGAGTATTCTTAGCAAGATTCATACCCTAGTCTAGTTTTAATTTATTGACCGTTGTTTAATAAGCATTTTTCGTCAGTCATCGATGAGCAAAGCGACTTCCGTATCGATTGGGTGTAAAGTATTCCGACACTTAATCAGGAGCCAATCTTTTGCCAAATCCTCGGATCTCTAATTTCCAAAGACCTACCGCATTTGAATCGCGCAGGCTCTTGTTTTTGCGGTAAAAACTCAGCGCAAATCCCGCAACAACTCCTGCAGATACAGCACTGGCACGGCAAAGCTGATCCCCGAGGGCTGCGATAGCACGGATTCCTTGGTGCTTTTGACAAACACCATATTGATGATTCCGATCACCTCAGCCCTTTCCATCTCGAAAAGAGGCCCTCCGCTATTACCCGGATAAGCGGTTCCGTCGAGCTGGTAGACTTCAAAGGTGCCACTTTTCAGGCGCTTGATCACCTGTTCGTTGAGTTGATTTGCTGTCGCTCCAGGCAAGGCAATCGCCGTGATGGCCGAAATGATTCCGCGATGCGTTACAGGTGAAAGCCCAAGTACGCCGCCAATCGGAAAGCCGGTAAACGCCACGCTTTGCCCTTCGCGCACCGGCCCGCTGGTGTGCAGGGTCATCGCCGGCAAGGGCGCACCGTCAATGCGCAGCAGGCCAGATCATGGGATTTATCTTTCGCCGCGGTTTTTGCCAGACGCCGCAGCGACCCGGCAGTGCCGGAAACAGCTTGCACCAGCAGGGTTTCACCGCTGGCTGCATCGAGAACATCGGGCACCACATGGGCATTGGTGGCTACCAGCGAGCCATTGCCGACGACAAAGCCGGTCCCGCGCATGACGGATGCCGGGCTGCGGTTTTGGCATAGTGCCGATGACGACGATCGAGGGTTTTATCTGCTCGATCAATTCCGGGCAAAGCGGCGTTGAAACGCTTGCGAACGGCAGTAGTATGAAGAGAACAAGCAGGTGTGCGGGCCACCGGGGGATCCGATCCCATGAAAAGCATCACGGCCTCCCTGAAACTGCTACAGCTCTTTGGCAAGCCGGATACGCGGCAATTCCGGAGACAGGTGGTCACGCCCGGATCGAAGGGATGGTCGTCCTTCTTGACGATACTCATGATCCGCTTGACGTAACCACGGGTTTCCGCATAGGGAGGAATCCCTTTGTAACGATTGACCGCGCCCTCTCCTGCATTGTAGGCGGCGACGACCAACTCGACATTGCCCTCGAAGTAGGCCAGTAGCCAACGCAGATACGACAAGCCGCCGCGGATGTTCTGTTCGGGATCGAAGGGTTTCTTGACGTTGAAGCGTGCCGAGGTTTCCGGGATAAGCTGCATCAACCCCTGGGCATTCTTGGGTGAAACCGCCGAGGGTTCAAAATTGGATTCGTTGCGGATCACCGCCATCACCAGTCGCGGGCTGACGCCATACTCCGGAGCCAGCTTGCGTACCAAACCCAATACGGCCTGCTGTGAAGGATTGGTCCCTTTAAAAACATCTTCAAAGTCGAAGTCAGCAAATGAATTACGCATGCATTCAGGCATCGGTGCTAGCTTATCTCCGACAAATCGCAGCATTTTTTGTGCTTGCACATGCCCTTTGTCAGCCGCCAGCTTGAAGAAATAAGCAGCCATTTCGTCGCTGCGCGGGATGCCCCGACCGTTGGCGTACATCCAGCCGAGGCTGAACTGGGCTTCTGCATCCCCATTTCGCGCCCCATCACAGTGAGGCTGGCCGCACGCACCGGGTCTTTGGGAACTCCTTCACCGTGCTCGTGGAGCGGGCTTCGCTTCGCAGGATGACAAGCTTATCTGGGAGAGATCATCAATTGCCGCAATAACAGGCAGCGGAGCAAAGATAAAAAATGCCATAATCAGCGCCACGCATGTTGACGCTGCGAAGAATCTTCTCACAAGTAGAACGCATGATCAGGCTCCACAAGGTGACGGTGGTGTGAAGTGACACGTACCACGGCATGGCAACGCGAATACCTCCTCCAGCCGGTGCGTCGGGGCGTAATTCAGAAAACGT
>JADJNC010000010.1 GCA_016709335.1 Candidatus Propionivibrio dominans
GCGCCCGCCGATATCCTCGAATGCCCGGCGGATACCGCCTATGCCGGCGAAGAGATCGATGAATCTGAAGCTGGCCTCGCCTTCAACAGGCAAATCCAGCGGGAGCAGGCGCTGCAGGCCGAAGACGTAATGCCCCGGAACCGATTGCCTGACCTCCCAGCGGCGAACGGTGCGCGCATCGACACCGAGGTGGCGGGCAATAGCGGCCGGCTTTATGGCGTGGCGCCTGCCGCGAGGCAAGTCATAGCCAGATCATGCGATCGGGGCTGGTACGCGGCGGACAGTGACCATGAATATACTCCCTTCTCTGGGAATTAATGCGGACATTACGCCTGTTTGTTACCCAGATCAAGGATGATGTTCAGCATTGACTATCCGCCCCTCCAAATCGGCTTTCTAAACTCCTTTGGTGCTTTCAGTAGTGGTTAAATTCTGCCTCGCCCGGCGATTTTTCGTTACAAAACCAGGCTTGACCGGTTGTTAAACGGTCGAGGATACTCGGGGTTTTGAAATTCCTGTCCTTTCTGCCTGCCGATCTTTCCATCCTCCACACGAAGTGAAAGTCAGACCTCGCCTGTCCCGAGACCGATGCCCCCGCCAACACCATGAGTCCCAAGCCTCCCTCAACTCCAAGTCCCGATACAAGCTACGGCAGTGTCGCCATCGGCCTGCACTGGCTGATCGCGATCGCCATCACCGGCAGCTTTTCGCTGGGTCTCTACATGAGCGATTTGCCGCTGTCTCCACAGAAGCTCAAGTTCTATTCGTGGCACAAGTGGGCCGGCGTGACGATCTTTCTCTGCGTGCTGGTGCGCCTTGTCTGGCGCTTGTCGCACCGCCCGCCCGAACTGCCCGGCACCATTCCCGCCTGGCAGCGCAAGGTGGCCGCAGCGACGCATGTGCTGCTCTATCTGCTGATGCTTGCCGTTCCGTTTACCGGCTGGCTGATGAGTTCGGCCAAGGGCTTTCAGACCGTGTATTTCGGCGTCCTGCCGCTGCCGGATCTGCTGGCCAAAAATGACGAACTGGGAGACCTGCTGCAGCAGGTGCACATGCTGTTCAACTACAGCATGGCGGCCCTGGTCGTTGCCCACCTCGGTGCTGCGCTCAAGCACCATTTCGTTGACCGCGACGAGGTGCTCGCGCGTATGCTGCCCTTTCTCGGCAAAACCAACTCCCGGAGATTCCCGATGAACTACGCTTTGCCTGCCTTGCTGCTTGGCGCGCTGGTCAGCGCAATGCCGGTGGCGAATGCCATCGAGTTCAATCAGGTGCAAGCCGAAAAGAGCACGCTGACCTTCGTCTCGAAGCAGATGAACGTGCCGGTCGAAGGCCGGTTCAAGAGCTTTCGCGGCAAGCTTGCTTTCGACCCGGCCAAACCCTCAGCGGCCACCGCCGAACTTGAAATCGACCTGGCCAGCATCGATGCCGGCTCGAAGGACGCCAACGACGAGCTGGCCGGCAAGGCCTGGTTCAATACCAAAGTCTTCCCTGTCGCGAAGTTCGTCCTGACCTCGGTCAAGCCTCTGGGTGAAAACCGATTCGAGGTCGCCGGCAAGATGACGATCAAGGGCAAAACCCAGGACCTGACTGCGCCCGTCACGCTACGCCAGGAAGGCAACAGCGCCACCCTTGAAGGCAGCCTGGTGCTCAAGCGTGCCGACTTTGCGATTGGCGAAGGCATGTGGGCCGACTTCGGTACCGTCGCCAACGAAGTCCAGGTCAGGTACCGTCTGGTGGCGACCGCCGCCGCAAAGTAATCACTGCACTTTTCAATCAGGAGATAAATTCATGAAAAAGCTCGCCCTCGTTGCCGCCGTCTCTACCTTATTTGCATTTTCTGCCGCCGCGCTCGCCGCTCCCGAAACCTATGTGATCGATCCGAACCATACCGCGCCGCGCTTCGAATACAGCCATTACGGCTACTCCAACCAGATGCACCGCTTTGACAAGACCAGCGGCAAGATTGTCCTCGACCGTTCCGCGCAGACCGGATCGGTGGAGGTGACGATCGACGCCACTTCGGTCAACACCGGATTTGAGCTGTTCAACAAGGTCATTCAGGGCGAAGACTTTTTCGATACGGCCAGATTCCCGAGCATCGTGTTCAAGTCAAGCAAGGTCAGGTTCGATGGCGGGAAACCGGTCGCCGTCGAAGGCAATCTGACGATCAAGGGCGTGACCAGGCCGGTGACGCTGAACTTGACCTCCTTCATTGCAAAGCCGAACCCTTTGCCCAAGAAGGACGCGATTGGCGCCGATGCGTTCGCCAAAATCAAACGCTCGGACTTCAACATGGGCAAGTACGTGCCGGATGTCAGCGACGAGGTCACCCTGAGCATCGCCGTCGAAGCCATCAAGGAGTAGCGCCCGCAGGGAGCGTGCGAGTTCGTCTTGCTCGTAGAGCGGCAGCGTCAAAATTTCGCCGTTCGTCAGCCGCCCTTCAGACCTTCTTCACCACCACGCTGCCGATAGAGTATCCGGCACCGAACGAGCAGATGACGCCCACGTCGCCGGCAAGCAGTTCCCGGCTGTGCTGGTGGAAGGCGATGATCGAACCGGCGGAGGCGGTATTGGCAAACTGGTCGAGAATCACCGGCGCCTCGTCGGACGTTGCGTCGTGGCCGAGCAGACGACGGGCAATCAACTGGTTCATCGCGATGTTGGCCTGATGCAGCCAGAAGCGGCGCACATCGGCAGGGGTAAAGCCGAGGGCCGCCAGATGCGCGGTAATGTGTGCCGCCGCCAGCGGGCACACTTCCTTGAACACCTTGCGGCCTTCCTGGATGAAGAGCTGGTCGCGGTCGGCCGGGTCGCGATCCTCGCAATGCGAGAGGAAACCGGCATTGCTGCGGATATTGTTGGAGAAGCTGGTGAACAGTTTTGTGCCGAGGACTTCCCAGCAGTTCCCGGCACTCGTCGACGCGACCGCTTCTGCCTTTTCGACGACGAGCGCGGTGGCCACATCGCCGAAAATGAAATGGCAGTCGCGATCCTTCCACGCCAGTTGCGCCGAGCACAACTCGGGGTTCACAATCAGCACCGCACGGCGGTGCCGCTGCGCACCGCGTTGCTGGCCATTTCCAGCGCAAAGGTTGCCGACGAGCAGGCCACGTTCATGTCGAAGGCCGCGCCCTGTGTGATGGCGAGCGCGTTTTGCACCTCGACGGCCATTGCCGGGTAGTAGCGCTGCATCGCCGAGGCGGCGCAAATCACCAGGTCGATGTCGGCCGGCAACCTGCCGGCGGCGGCCAGTGCGTCACGCCCGGCGGCAACGGCCATTTCGGCCTGCATTGAAAGCTCGCTGTTGGGGCGCGGCTGCAACTTCGGGCGCATGCGCTGCGGATCGAGAATGCCTGCCTTCTCCATCACGCTGCGGCGCTTGATCCCGAGGCCTTTTTCGATGAACTCTACGCTCGACTCTTCGAGCCGGGCCAGTTCGCCAGCCGCAATACGCCCGGCATTCGCCTCGTTGAACTGCCGGACGTAGGCGTTGTACGAGACGACCAGTTCCTCGTTACCGATGCTGTACGGCGCGATGAAAAGACCGGTACCGCTGATTACAACCTGATGCATTGACTGCTCCCTTGAGTTTTATCAGTACAGGTATTGGCTGACCAGCAACACCACCAGCAGCACGGCAATCAGGCCGAGCAGGCGGTTTTGCCGGCGTTGGGCGGCAGCCAGCTCACCGAGCAGCGGCGCCAGCTCAGTGGGCTTGTCGCGGTTGAGCGCCTGATGCAGCAGGCGCGGCAATTGCGGAAGGGTGCGCGCCCAGTTCGGCGCTTCCTGCCTGAACCCGCGCGCCAGCGCTCGCCAGCCGATCTGCTCGGCCATCCAGCGTTCGAGGAAGGGTTTGGCGGTGGTCCACAGATCGAGGTTGGGGTCGAGCTGACGGCCCAGCCCCTCGATATTGAGCAGGGTCTTTTGCAGCATCACGAGCTGCGGCTGTATCTCGACGTTGAAGCGGCGCGAGGTCTGGAACAGGCGCAGCAGCGCACGACCGAAGGAAATTTCATGCAGCGGCCGGTCAAAGATCGGCTCGCAGACCGAGCGGATGGCCGCTTCGAACTCGTCGACGCGGGTGTCGGCCGGAGCCCAGCCGGCCTCGATGTGCGCCATCGCCACGCGCTTGTAGTCGCGCTGGAAGAAGGCGAGAAAATTCTGCGCGAGATAGTTTTTATCGACATCGGTCAGTGTGCCGACGATGCCGAAATCGAGTGCGACGTATTTGCCGTGATGCACCTCGTCGGTGGCGACGAAGATATTGCCGGGGTGCATGTCGGCGTGGAAAAACCCGTCGCGGAAAACCTGCGTGAAGAATATTTCAACCCCGGCACGCGACAGCGCCGGCAGGTTGATGCCGGCAGCAACCAGCGCCTCGATCTGGCTGATCGGGATGCCGCGCATGCGTTCCATGACCATCACCGTCGTCGTGCAGTGATCCCAATAGACCCCAGGCACCAGCAGAAGCCTGGAATCGCTGAAGTTGCGGCGCAGTTGCGAACAGTTGGCCGCTTCGCGCATCAGGTCCAGTTCGTCGTAGAGATACTTGGCAAACTCGCCAACGACCTCGCGCGGCTTCAGGCGCTTGCCGTCGGACCAGATTTTTTCAAGCAATCCGGCCAGCGTGTCGAGCAGGGCCAGATCGTGGGCGATGACGCCATGCATTTCCGGGCGCAGGATCTTGACCGCCACCTCATGGCCGCCATCGCTGGCGTGCAGCCTGGCAAAATGCACCTGTGCAACCGACGCGCTGGCCACGGGTGTGGCGTCGAACTCGGCAAAAACTTCGCTGGCAGGTCGGCCATAGGCCTGCTGGATTTGCGACAGCGCCAGTTCGGGAGAGAAGGGTGGAACGCGGTCCTGCAATTTGGCCAACTCGTCGGCAATATCGAGCGGCAGCAGATCTCGGCGCGTCGACATCACCTGCCCGAACTTGACGAAGATCGGCCCGAGCGCCTCCAGCGCCAGCCGTAAACGCACCGCACGCGGTGCATCGAGTCGCCGCCAGAAGTGCGCAAAACGTGACAGCGCCGCCAGACGACCGCTGGGCTCGTGTTCGAATACCATCTCGTCGATGCCATAACGGCTGGCAACGCTGACAATTTTGACAAGGCGGAAAATGCGCATGCAAAGACAATAGTTAAAACGAAAGCGAGAGTTTATCCCGAATAGTGCCGTATGCTACTCTCGAATTGATCCTGAGCTGGTCTTGACAACTCCTCGTATCGACTTCTTCTGTTTACGGACACTGCAAACCATGATCCTTATTGCTGGCAGCGGACAACTGGCAGCGGCTATCGAACAGCGAGTGCGCGCCAGCGGCCGTCCGGTTGAGCGACTGCACCCCTGTGGCGACGATGCAGACGGACTCGATCCAGCGCTTTGCCGGCGTGCCGATGTGCTGGTGCTGGCCGCCGACGATGATGCGGGCAATGTCGACCTGGCGCTCAGGGCGCGGCGGATCAAGCCTTCGCTGCGCCTCGTCGTGCGCCTGTTCGACACGGCGCTGGCCTCGTATCTTGGGGAGACCATTCCCGATGTCAGCATTCTCAGCATGTCCAGGATTACCGCGCCGGTGCTGGCCGCCGCCGCCCGCCGCCTGCTCGATGATCCGTCTGCGCCAACCCGTACCCGACACCATCAGCACGCCAGGTCAGCTCGGCCCTTCCAGGCGGACCGCATTCTTCTCGGCGCACTGCTCTGCCTTTTCTGCTGGTTTTCCCATCGGCCCTGTTTTTCTCGAAGGCGCTCGACCTCTCGTACATCGACGCACTGTATTTCGTATGGACGACGGTGATGACCGTCGGGTACGGCGACATTTCGCTGCGCGATGCGTCGGCGGGTGTCAAACTGTTTGGCATGGCGCTGATGCTCGCCGGTGCCAGTTTCATCGCGGTGCTCTTCGCGTTGCTCTCGGACTGGGTACTGAGTCGTCGGCTTGACATGGTCCTCGGCCGAACCCGCGAGCGCGGCAGCGGACACGTGATCATCGTCGGCGCCGGGAACATCGGCTTGAGTGTTGCCGAATTGCTCGCGGCGGATGGAAAGCGGCTGGTCATCATCGAGCGCAACACCGACAGCCGCAATATCGACACGCTCCGGCTTGCCGGACACCACGCCATCATCGCCGATGCCACGCACAGGGAAACACTCGAACTCGCCGCCCTCGAGCGCGCTGCGCTGGTCGTTGCGGTCACCGAGGTTGACGCCGTCAACCTGCAGATCGCCCTGCATGCCCGGGAGTTGAACGTGCCGGTCATCATGCGCATGGCTTCGCCCGAGCTTTCCGCCCTGGTCTGCGAGCGCGGTGACGGCATTGCCTTTTCCCTGATCATCGAGGCTGCTTAGGCTTTTGCGCGGCAGGTGGTCTGTGCTTTGGGGCAGGTGGATCAACCCAGAAACAGCAGTTGAGCGCGACAATCAGGCCACAACACCAAGTTTGGCAAGGGTTTGGCCCTCACCCCAACCCGCAGGGAGGGGGTTTGCACCCTTCTCCCTGCGGGAGAAGGGCTGGGGATGAGGGCCTACGATATTGGCATTTCACTCAACTGCGGGTAGTGATTTCGTGGGTATTCAGCGGCGCTCCACGAGGAACATCTCCAGCAAGCGATTGAGAAAGCGTCGTCCGTGATCGGTGGGTGCGATGTGCCCTGGCCGGCGTTCGATCAAACCGTCCTGTTCGGCCTGGCGTAGCGTGCTTTCGATGTGGATCAGGGGCAGTGCGGTGCGCGCCGCGAAGAGCGGCGCAGCGAAGCCCTGATTGAGGCGTAGCGCGTTCATCATGAATTCGAAGGGGAGGTCGGCGGTGTCGACCGAAAACTCTTCCTGCAGGGGTGAAGCTTCCGAGATTTTGGCCAGATACTGTTTCGGCTGTTTCCAGCGCATCTGGCGCAACACGCGATCATGCAGCGTGAGTTTGCCATGCGCGCCGGCGCCAATCCCGAGGTAGTCGCCAAAAGTCCAGTAATTGAGGTTGTGCCGGCATTGCCGTCCGGCCTGGGCAAAGGCCGAGGTTTCGTAATGCGTGTAGCCAGCCGAATTGGTCCCGCTCGCCAGCCGGGATTCGATGGCGTCCTGCATGTCGGCGCACGTGTCATGGTCGGGCAATACCGGCGGTGCGGCAGCAAAGACGGTGTTCGCTTCGAGCGTCAACTGGTAGCAGGAGAGATGCGGCGGGGCGAAGGAAAGCGCCGTTTCAAGGTCGCTCAGCGCCTGCTCGGGCGTTTGCCCCGGCAGCCCGTACATCAGGTCGAGATTGAAATTGTCAAAGTGGGTGGCGGCAATCTCGATGGCACGCCGGGCTTCGCGCTCGTCGTGGATTCGGCCCAGAGCCTTGAGGTGCAACGGGTTGAAGCTCTGGATGCCAAGCGAAATCCGGTTGATGCCGGCGTCGCGGAAAGCGGCAAATTTGTCGGCTTCAACCGTTCCGGGATTGGCCTCCAGGGTGATTTCGGCGTCAGGCTGGATTGGCAGGAGGGTGCGGATGGCCGTCAGCAAGGTGTCGAGCGCCGGCCCGGAAAGCAGACTCGGCGTGCCGCCGCCGAAGAAAACGCTCGATATCTTGCGCCCCCAGACCAGCGGCAAGGCCGATTCGAGATCGGCAATCAGTGCTGCAACATAATCGGCTTCGGGAATGGAATCGCGCACTTGATGCGAGTTGAAGTCGCAATAGGCACTTCTGCACACACCACGGGATATGCACGTAAAGCGAGAGCGGTGGCGGGTTGCGGAACTCAAGCCGGGTGCCGCTGGCGCCAGCGGATTGAGTGCTCTGCGGGACAATCGGGATGACGCGCGCGAACCGCTTTTCAGGCATCAGCGACGGGCTTGCAGGCGTTTGACCAGTCGGGCGAGTGCCTGCCCGCGATGCGAGCGACGGTTCTTTTCGGCGGCGTCGAGTTCGGACGAAGTCAGGCCGAGTTCCGGCAGGAAGAAATAGGGGTCGTAACCGAAACCCTCGTGGCCGCGCGCCTGATCGACGATCTCGCCGTGCCATTCGCCTTCGGCAATGATCGGTTGTGGATCGTCGGCATGGCGCACAAAGACCAGAACGCAGACGAAATGGGCACGCCGGTCGGTGTGGCCGGCCAGATCGGCGATCAGTTTCTGGTTGTTACGCGCATCGGATTTCGCTTCGCCGGCTGCGCTTTGGGCATAGTGCGCCGAATAGACGCCGGGTGCGCCGCCGAGCGCATTGACGCAGAGTCCGGAGTCGTCGGCAAGTGCCGGCAGGCCGGTACACCTTGCCGCATGTCGTGCTTTTTCCAGTGCGTTTTCAACGAAGGTGTGGTGCGGCTCGGCGCATTCCGGAACGCCGAGTTCCTTTTGCGCTATCGTTTCCCAGCCGAGCGGGGCGAGCAGTGCGCCGAATTCGCGAAGTTTGCCGGGATTGTTCGAGGCGACGACGAGTTTCATGCCGCGACGAGCGTGGCCAGAGCCGCTTTCTGGCGGGCGACCAGTTCATTGATTCCGGCTTCGGCGAGATCGACCAACTGGTTCATCTGTGCGCGGGTGAACGGTTCGCCCTCGGCCGTGCCCTGCATCTCGACGATGCCGCCGCTGCCGGTCATCACCACATTCATGTCGGTGTCGCACCCTGAATCCTCGGGGTAGTCAAGGTCAAGCACCGGTGTTCCCCTGTAGATGCCGACCGAAACGGCGGCAACGTGATCGCGAACCGGATTTGCGGCGAGTTTTCCCTGGGCGACGAGTTGTTCGCAGGCGTCGTTGAGCGCCAGCCAGGCGCCGGTGATCGAGGCGCAGCGCGTGCCGCCATCGGCCTGCAGCACATCGCAATCGAGCGTGATCTGACGTTCGCCAAGGGCCTTGAGGTCGGTCACGGCGCGCAGCGAACGGCCGATCAGACGCTGGATCTCCTGGGTGCGACCGCTCTGCTTGCCCTTGGCCGCCTCGCGTGCGCTGCGCGTGTGCGTCGAACGCGGCAGCATGCCGTATTCGGCGGTCACCCAGCCCTGCCCCTTGCCGCGCAGGAAGGACGGCAGCGACTCTTCGACACTGGCCGTGCACAGCACCTGCGTATCGCCCATTTCGATGAGTACCGAACCTTCGGCATGGCGGGTGAAATTGCGCGTGATGCGGATGCTGCGAAGTTCAGCAGGCTGGCGTTGGCTGGGGCGCATGAATAGTCCTATTTTGAGTATTTCTGGATGGTTGAGCGGATTTCTTCGATGGCGCGCTCGATTTCTTCCTCGCTCAACTCGGTCTTGAAATTCGGGTTGCGTCCGAATTCGTCGAGTCGGGTGGTGATCGTGTCGCGCGACATCGTTTGCGTTGAAACCGTGCTGGTCGCCGTGGCGCCTTCTTCGATGTAGCTGTCTTCCCAGCGCACGACAAGAATTGAGAGGTTGTCGGCGTTCGGACCGCCGCGGATGTCGGCCCGCCCAAGCAGCATCGGCACCGCCTGCATCAGATTATCGCTCTTCAGGGCGACCGCCATCATCTCGCCAGGCAACACCCCCCACAATCCATCCGTACACAGGGCCAGCACATCGCCCGCTTCAAGGGGTGTTTTGCGCGAGAACTCGATCTCCGGCGTCAGCCGGCCGCCAAGACAGCTATAGACCTTGTTGCGCTCCGGGTGCACGGCGGCCTGTGCGGCGTTGATCACGCCCTGATCCTTGAGCAACTGTACGCGCGAGTGGTCGCGCGTGTGCGTCAGCACTTTACCGTCGCGCATCAGATAAAGGCGGGAGTCGCCAGCATGCGCCCAGTAGGCAATATTATGCTGGACAATACAGGCCACGCAGGTGGTACGCGGAGAATCTTTCAGGTTGTGGGCGTCGGTAAAATCGATAATCGCGCGGTGCGCATTGTTCATCGATTTCTGCAAAAACAGGAAGGGGTCACTGATTCCCGGTGTTGCTTCCCGCTGAAACGATTCGATGAGTACCTGCACGGCGATCTGCGCGGCAACTTCGCCGTAGTAATGGCCACCCATCCCGTCGGCAACGACCATCAACAAGGCGTCACGCGAATAACAGTGCGCCAGCCTGTCTTCGTTGTTGGCGCGCTTGCCGGGCCGGCTTTCCTGATAAATGGTGAATTTCATGAGGTTCCCGTCTTGCCCTTGAACTTGCCGACCATATGGCCAAGCCAGTTCTTCTTGATTAATTGCGGTTTGTGCACCTTTTCGGTGAGCGCCTTTTGCAGCGCAAAGACGCTTTGCGGCCGATAAAGATGATTAAGACATAAACACCAGTCAATCGTTTCGAGCAATTGATCCGAGTATTGTCCTTCCCAGCGCACCATGGCGGGAATCAGCTTGTCCTTTTCCATGCGGCTATCGGCGGCCTGTGGCGCCGATGCGGCAAGGCAGGCATACATTGAAGCGCCGACGCTGTAGATGTCGCTCCACGGGCCGAGAAATTCTCGCTGGTGGTAGTGCTCCGGCGAAGCAAAACCTGGCGTATACATGGGCTTGAGCATCGGCGTGTCGCAGGCCAGCGTTTGGCGAGCGGCGCCAAAATCGATCAGTACCGGCGTGTAGTCGTTACGCATGTAGATGTTTGATGGCTTGAGGTCAAGATGCAGCAGCTTGTGCGAATGCACCTCGCGCAGGCCATTGAGCAGCTTGGTGAACACATTGCGGATGAAATTCTCGGTGATGACCGCCCTGTTCTTCTGAATGAACTCCTGCAGCGTGCGCCCGTGCTCGTACTCCATGACCATGTAAACCGTATCATTGGCGCGGAAGAAATTCAGCACGCGAATTACATTCGGATGGGATAGCCTGGCCAGCGCGCGGCCTTCTTCAAAAAAACACTTCATGCCGTAACGGAATGCGGGAATGTGCTCTTCGCTGATCAGCGGCTTGATTTCACCTTCGCCGCGCAAGGCGAGGCTATTCGGCAGGTACTCCTTGATGGCCACAAACTCGCCCTTGTGGTCGGTGGCCAGATAGACGATGGAAAACCCGCCCAGGGAAAGCTGATGCTCGATCCGGTATTCATCGAGCTGGTAACCGGCAGGAAGGGCATGGTTCACTTGTTGTGCCATCGGTATCGAAGCTATCATGTGGTTTTCCGGCCATTCTCGGGCTTTGGCGGTTGACTGTAAAGCCGATTGCCCGTTCGTTCTCCAATTCCTCAGGTCTTCCATGATCCATAGCATGACCGGTTATGCCGCCAGAACGCTCGATGTTGAATGCGGCGCGCTGCATATCGAGCTGAAAAGCGTCAATTCGCGTTACCTTGATTTCCAGTTTCGCGTGTGCGATGAATTGCGCATCGTTGAACCGGCGTTGCGTGAAATGTTCAGCGCTCGACTGACTCGCGGCAAGCTCGAATGTCGGGTGAGTTTTGCGGCAGCAAGCGTGCGAGCCGGGCAGCTCGACCTCAACGCCGATCTGCTGCAGCGCCTGAAAGCCTTCGAGGCACAGGTGCGCAGCGAACTGCCGCTGGCCGCACCGCTGGCGGTCAGCGATGTCCTGCGCTGGCCGGGGATGTTCGGGGACGACACACTCGATAGTGAGGCGCTGATTCCGGCCTGCCTTGCGCTGGCCAGGGAAGCGCTGGACGACTTTACCGCCAGCCGCGCACGCGAGGGCGAAAAACTGGCGGCGGTGATTGTTGAACGGGTCGCCCGCATGCGCGATCTGGTGCGCGACGTGGCACCGCGGATACCGGTGGCACAGGCGGCGTTTCAGGACAAGCTCAGGCAAAGGCTGATCGATGCCATCGGCAGTGCCGATGACGAACGAATCCGACAGGAAGTCGCGGTTTTCGCCGTACGCATCGACGTTGCCGAAGAACTGGCACGCCTGTCGACCCACCTCGACGAAGTCGAGCGCGTGCTGAAAGCCGGAGGCGCCAGCGGCAAGCGCCTGGATTTCCTGATGCAGGAACTCAATCGCGAGGCCAACACGCTCGGTTCGAAATCGGTGGTCAGCGAGGTTTCGCAGACGGCGATGGAACTGAAGCTGCTGATTGAACAGATGCGCGAGCAGATCCAGAATCTGGAGTGATATTTCAGGCCGTCGCACGGATCAATGCAAGGATTAGCCGTAGTCTTAGTCGTAGGTCGGGTTAGCGTAGCGTAACCCGACCTACGGGATGGATCTGAACACGAAACCGGGAACTTATTTCGTAGGCGTTCCATATCGGCTGTTCTGCACTTCCCTGTTCGGAACGGTTAACTTTGGTGAGGTAAAACCGGTGCGTGAAGGCGTCAGTGAGCTGCGCAGCCAGGGATTGGAATCGGACCTCCCCCTGCGCCCCCCGGCCGGTGGGGGGGGGGGGCCCGGGGGGGGGGGGGGGGGGGGGGGTTTGGGGGGGGGTTTTGGGGGGTTTCCCCACCAACATATTTTTTTTTTTTTTTTTTGGGGGGGGGGGGGTTTTTGTGGGGGCCTTTTTTTGGCGGGTTTTTCTTTTCGGCCCGGGGGGGGCGCCCCCCCCCCCGGGGGGGCCCGGGGGGGGGGGGCCCCGCGGGGGGGGGGGGGGGGGGGGGCGCGGCGCCCCCCCCCTTCCCGGGGGGGCCCCCGGGGGGGGGGGCGGCCGTCCGCCCTTTTTTTCGGGGGGGGGGGGGGCGCCCCCCCCGGGCGGGGGGGGGGGGGGCCCGGGCCCCCCCCGGGGGGGGGGGGGGGGGGGGGGGGGGGGGGGGGGGGGGGGGGGGGGGGGGGGGGGGCGGGGGTGGGGGGGGGGGGGGGGGGGGGGGGGGGGGGGGGGGGGGGGGGGGGGGGGGGGGGGGGGGGGGGGGGGGGGGGGGGGGGGGGGGGGGGGGGGGGGGGGGGCGGGGGCCGGGGGGGGGGGGGGGGGGGGCCCCCCCGGCCGGCCCGGGGGGGGGGGGGGGGGGGGGGGGGGGGGGGGGCCCCGGGCCCCGGGCCCCGGGGGGGGGGGGGGGGCCTTTTTTGTTGGCCGGCGGCGCCCGGCGGGGGGGGGGGGGGGGGGGGGGGGGGGGGGGGCTTGGGGGGGGGGGGGGGTCGGGGGGGGGGGGGGCTGGGGGGGGGGCGGGCGCCTGCGGGGGGGGGGGGGGGGGGGCCCCCCCGCGGGGGGCCCGGGGGGGGGGAACCGGGGGCGGGGGGGGGGCCTGCGGGGGGGGGGGGGGGGGGGGCCGCCCCTTTGGGGGGGGGGGGGGGGGTCTGGCTTTTTGTGGGGGGGGGGGGGGGGGGGGGGGGGGGGGGGGGGGGGGGGGGGGGGGGGGTTTTTTTTTTTGGGGGGGCGGCGGGCGGGCGGGGGGGGGGGGGCCTGCGGGGGGGGGGGGGCGGGGGGGGGGGTTTGGGGGGGGGGGCGGGGGGGGGGGGGGGGGGGTTTTGTTTTTTTCGGGGGGGGGGGGGGGGGGGGGGGGGGGGGGGGGGGGGGGGGGGGGGGGGGGGGGGGGGGGCGGGGGCGGGGGGGCTGCGGGGGGGGGGGGGGTTCGGGGGGGGGCCCGGGGGGGGGGGGGGGCCCCTCTCGGGGGGGGGGGGGGGGGGGGGGGGGGGGGGGGGGGGGGGGGGGGGGGGGGGGGGGGGGGGGGGGGGGGGGGGGGGGGGGGGGGGGGGGGCGACCGGGGGGCCCGGGGGGGGGGGGGGGGCGGGGGGGGGGGTCCCGTTGGGGGGGGGGGGGGGCCCGCGGGGGGGGGGGGGGGGGGGGGGTTTTTTTGGGGGGCGGGGGGGGGGGGGGGGGGGGGGGGGGGGGGGGGGGGGGGGGGGGGAGGGGGGGGGGGGGGGGGCCCGTGGGGGGGGGGGGGGCCGCCGGGGGCCCCGGGGGGGGGGGGGGGGGCGGGGGGGGGGGGGGGGGGGGGGGGGGGGGGGGGGGGGGGGGGGTGGGGGGGGGGGGGGGGGGGGGGGGGGTCCCCCCCGGTTTCTTTTTTTGGGGGGGGTCGGGGGGGGGGGGGGGGGGGGGGGGGGGGCCCGGGGGGCGGGGGGCGGGGGGGGGGGGGGGCGGGTTTGGGGGGGGGGGGGGGGGGGGGGGGCCTTCGCCCGCCCCGGGGGGGGGGGGGGGGGGGGGGGGGCCGCGGGGGGGGGCCGCGGCCGGGGGGGGCGGCCCTGGGGCGGGGGGGGGGGGGGGGGGGGGGGGGGGGGGGGGGGGGGGGGGCTTGAAATACCATGACTGAAAAATTTACGCGATGGGATCCCGCAGATCACCTCGCTAACGAAGAGGAAATGGCTTTGTATCTTGATGCCTGCCTTGACGAAGACCCCAGTGACGGTAGCGTGGTGCGTGCCGCACTGATGGATATTGCGCGTGCTCGCGGCATGTCACAGCTTGCCCGTGACTCCGGGATTACCCGCGAGGGCCTTTACAAGGCGCTGTCGGCAAGCGGAAACCCGGAATTCTCGACCGTACTGAAGGTCATCAAGGCATTGAAGATCAAGTTGCACGCGGCGCCCGTCGGAAAGGTCAAGGCGCGCAAGGGGGCGCGCAAGAAGTCGTCGGGAGAACCCGCAGCCGCCTGAAACCTGGTTTCCGGGGCGAGGGTTTCAGATAGAATCAATCAAATCTCATCGGATCAGGCAAGCCCATGAAAAGCGTGTATCCACGGAAAATGTCGAATAACAGAGAATCAGTTGTGGCGGGCCTTTGTGCCTGCTATTCCTGATTCCGATCCTGATGTTTAGACACCCTGGAGATTCTCGCCGGCTCTGGCTGGTGTTTTTTGCTGTGGCCGCCTGCCTGATTGCCGAGGCCTTGCTGCGTGGGGGCGCACTGAATACGGTGGATCAGCGCCTGCAGGATTTCTGGTTTCAATGGCAGGGCAAACGGGCCGAGGCTCGACATGTGGCCATCGTCGCGCTTGACGAGGAAACGCTGGCGGCGTATCCGGACGATCCGATGGTGTTCTGGACGGATCGGCTGGCCCTTGCCGTTGACCGCTTGCGCGAAGCGGGCGTCAAGGCGGTCGGACTCGACATGCTGCTCAGCATCAGCCCCGAGCGCTGGCTTGGCAAACTGGGTGGCGATCTGCAACAGGCGGCACGGGATTATGACCGCCCTTTCCGTGAGCAGATCAATAGCGGACAACTGGTGCTGGCGTCGACCCGTTCAGGTTCAGGCGGGCGTGAAACGGATTATTTGCTGCCGAGCCCGGATTATCTGTTGGCGCTCCCTGACTTTGATATCCCCGGCCATGTTGCACTGGCCGATCTGCTCGATGAGGGGGACGGGGTCATTCGCCGCTATCTGGTGGCTCCCGTCGCACAGACCGAGCGTGCGCCGCTGGAAGGCAGCGTTCCGGTACTCGGCCTGCCCTCGCTGCTCGCCGTTCGCGCCGCCGGGCTGGATCCGCTGGCGGCAAGCTGGATGCTTGCCGGTCGCCAGGTGGCTCGCGAACAAGCTCCCGAGCCGATTCCCTACATCGGTCCTCCGGGTACCATCCCGCGCGTTTCACTCAAGCAACTTCTGGCGCCCGACGCATTGAACGACCCGGCTGTCGCCGCGCTGCGTGGCAAGGCCGTACTCATCGGTGCGACAGCGGCCGGTCTGAATGATGAGCATTTCACGCCCTACGCGACACGGCTCTTTTCCGGACGCGGCATCCTGATGAGCGGCGTCGAGCTGCACGCCAACGTGCTTGAGTCGCTGCTTTCCGGCGAGCGCATGCAGCCGTTGAACGACGGACTGCGCATCGTTTCCTTGCTCATCCTGACCGGTCTGTCGATAGCCGCTTTCGTGGCTCTTCCGGTCTGGGCGGGTGCCCTGCTCTGGCTGGTGAGCGCGCTGATGCTGGCGGTTTCCGGATTTCTGGCTTTCCGTGTCGGCGTACTGGTTCCGGTTTCGGTGTATGCGATAGCCACCGGGCTGTGCTTGCTCAGCGTACTTGGCTGGCGCTTGACGGGTGAGGAACGCGAGCGCTCCCGCGTGCGCCAGATGTTCGGTCGCTACGTTTCAGACCAGGTGGTCGAAGCCTTGCTGAAATCGGGCAACCGCCCGGAACTTGGCGGCCAGTCGCAGGCGATGACGGTTCTTTTCTCCGATATCCGCAACTTCACGACGATCAGCGAGCGTCTGAACGCCAAGGAAGTCGTCGAGATGCTGAACACCTATTTTGAGCGTGCCTGTGCACCGCTTCTGGCACAGGGGGGCAGTATCGACAAGTTTATCGGCGACGCCATCATGGTCGAGTTTGGTTCGCCCCTTCCCCTGGCCGACCATGCCCTGCGCGGAGTGCGCGCGGCAATTGCACTGCGCACGGTGGCCGAGGAGTTTTCGGTGTGGATGGCGCATCGCTTTCCTGATCGCAATCTGCCACAATTCGCGGTGGGCATAGGCCTGCATAGCGGCGAGGCGGTTATCGGCAATATTGGCTCGCCGACGCGCATGGAGTTTTACGGCGATCGGCGATACCGTCAATCTGGCCTCCCGACTGGAAGGGATGACAAAGGAGATCGGCTGCGCTATCTTGGCAAGCGAATCAACGATTGTCGAAGCTGGTAAAACCGTCGTTTGCGGGCGCAGCGAGGTCGTCAAGGTAAAAGGTCGCGAGGAAGCGGTTCGCGTTTTTGAAGTGTTGAAGCTACAGGCAGGAGGGTAGGAAAATGGCTAAAACAGGGTGGTTTGGCGGGGCGCTACTGGCCCTTGTCTCTTTGGGCGCGTTGGCCGCTGAAGTCGGTCTGGTTACTGCGGTTTCAGGAAACGTCAAGTTGCAGGAAGAAAAAGCCGCTGCCAGCGAACTCAAGCCCTTCGTCAAGGTCAGGGAGCGTGATCTTTTGATGATGGAAGGCAGCTCCCGGCTGCAAGTGGTTTATTTTGAGGGAGGACGTCAGGAAACCTGGCAAGGCCCGGTTGTCCTTGAGGTCGGCAACGGATCGAGCAAAACGCTGAAAGGCAGCCTGCAACCCGAGATCAAGACGCTGCCTGCAATTCTCGTCAAACAGTTGTCCAAAACCCCGTCGCCGGACGGCAACGTCAAGTCCGGCATGATCCGCATGCGCTCGATCCCTCCCTACGAGAAGCTGGAGACGGTCGAAAAGAACTATGAGGAAATGCGCAAGCAGGCCGACGCCAAGGACCGGAATCCGGAACTTTATCTGCTGGCGAGCTATCTGGAACTGCGCGAGTTCGACAAGCTGGAAAACGTACTCAGACAACTCAACGAGAAAGGCTCGGGAGACCAGGATCTGGCCGCGTTGAACATGCTTTACACGCGCGCCGTCAGGGAGGCGAAGAGCGCAGGAAAATAAAGTGCATGGGGAGCGGCTATCCCCATCCAGCTTCATTTGAAAATGATGACTTCCTCGCGAGGCGTTTCCACGAGCGGGCGGTTGGCGCTATCATCCGCGCCGCCGGAAAACCCGCCGAGCTGCTCTTCGAGCTGCTTGGTCACTTCTTCGCCGAGACTTCTGGACGCTTCGGAGATAACCTTGTTACGGTTCAGTACGACGCGTCCGCCCTGGCTGGTCACCAATTTGACATCCTGTCCCTCGCCGGTGGCGCTGAAGCGGGTTTTGACCGCATAGTTCTTTGTGCTGACCACAGTGAACTCGCCTACCAGGTCAAGACTCAGGGTATGCGAAACCGTATCGGTGCTCTTGATCGGGTTGGCTTCCTGACGAAATTCATAACTGCTGATTTCGCCAAATAGAACGTAATCGGCTCCAGGGTACATCCCACTCTTGATGCGTCCGATGACGTCGCTCAGCCTCTCGTTTTTCCTGGCCTCTGCAGACGACTTGCCCTGAACCAACTGGAAACTGCCGGATTTCTGTAGTCCACTGCGGATATCCGCAGCGAGTTTGCGCAAGTCTGCGCGATCAATCGTACCGCTGACATGCTGACCGTAGGCCAGCTCGGCCACGGCCAGCCTGGGCGGGGAGGATGGCGCAGCAAAGCTGACTGTAGCAAACAGGGCCAGACCCGCCCGTATGAACCACTTGGCATTCATCTCAAATTCTCCAGGTTGCCGCGAAGGCTGACAGAATCAACGTCTGGCCGACTTGCGAATTTCCTTCTCGTCGGACCATTCGACAATGCCGGTCTCGATCTCGATCAGGCGCAGATTCATCTTGTAATACACGTCCTTCAGGTCGCTGGTCTTTTTGACGATGGAAGAAATGCTGCCATCAAGGCGGTACTTGGCCCCCTGCATCTTGCCCATTTTGACGGTCTTGGATTTGCTGTAGAGGCCGGACTGGTTCTGGCGCATCAGTTCATCTGTCTGATTCTGCATGTCTTCGCCTTCGATCACGTACTTCACACCATTCTTCTGCAGTTGCGTCAGAATCGTGTCGGTAATCATACGGGTGTCGAAGTACTCACTGGTCTTGTTCTTGACCGGAGAAGCCATCAGCAACTGGCGTTTCTTGATCAGCGTCTGGATTTCGGGGGTTTGAATAAGGCCCTGGGTCATCTTCTCGGAAATCATCTGGATATCGGTCGATCCGAGATCGGTGGTTACCGTTTCAACCGCTTTGGCATCGCCGTAGCTCACCCCGCTCGTTCCGGTGGTGGGAGAGGTTGTCTGGCAGCCGGCGAGCGCAAGCAACATAACGCCGGCAAGCAGAGATGTACGGTAATCACGACCAAGATTTGAGCCCATCGAATTTCTCCTGAAAAAAGTGTTGTTCGACATCATGCCGTCACTACCACAGTGACGATAAGGTGTCAGTTCGGGTTTTGTACAACCAGTCTGAAACTTGTTGCCTTGAAAGACGGTGATGAGACACTGATCGTCTGCTTATTGTTGCCATAGACAATCAGCGGCTTCCATGGCTCGTCATCCCAAACGGCCAGGCCCTGCTGATCCATCCATTCGAAACGGTAATACACTTGCCGGTTGGTTGCCGAGGCGTTGTTCAGCTCGGCCTGAACGCGTAACAGCCGGTCCTGCCTTGTCGCGCGAAGGTCACTGATGCCGATAGCGGCGGAATTGTCCTGAGTCAGCGTAGCGTAGCCATGGCTGACGGGCACGCTGGCCGGACTGGCGCCAGCGGCGACCAGCGGAGCGAGCGCAAAGCAAACTGCCAAAGAAAGAGGTTTAAACGCGCCGAAGAGAACTTGCATGATGAATCCTCCGATGGAAGTGCTGGCTAATTGCTGGTGCTATCCGGACTCTGCAGTATGAGCCTGAAATCCGTCGCTTTGAATGTCGGCGAGGATACATTGATGATCTGTTTCTGATTACCGTAGACTAAAAGCGGTTTCCACGGCTCCTCGTCCCAAACCGTAAAGCCATTGGCATCCAGCCATTTGAAGCGGTAATAGAGTTGTTGATTGCCCGAGCTGATATTGGTGACTTCGACCTGAATACGCATTAGATTATCGCGCTTCACAGCGCGTAAGTCGGTCACCTTCAAGTTGTTCATCTTGCCCTGTTCTTCGAGTTTGCTGGCTATCGAAGGGCCGCTGCTCGGTGGGGGGGAGGGCGGCGGTGCTGTACCCATGGCAATCTGTGTCGGTGCACTGGCCGTAGCGGAAGGAGCGGGCGTTGCGGAAGCGGCGGCGGGCGACGACGCAGAATCACTGCTCCGGCTGACGGTCTTGCTCATTGCGGCAACGCGACGGGTAGCCAGCGCTGCGAACTGACCGTTCGGGTACTTGCCAAGATAGTCCTGATAGTCCTCGACCTGCTTGCTGTCCTTGATGCTGTCCCAGAACGAGAGTTCGACGGCTTTTGGATCGACCGCCTGGACAACCGTCGTCGTTCCGCCCGGTGCTGCGGCAGTAGCACCTGCCGTGGTCTTTGCCGGTGCAGGACCCGGAACAAAGTAGAAGTCACCATCGGTCTGGTCGTAGATGGCCGGCTGCTGTTCATGGCCGACCGACTTGGCCTTCTGGATCACCATCGAGCGTGTTTTCTTGAGTGCCTCGGTGCTGCTGACGCCAGGCTGCGAGATCGTCGGCAGGAACTCGCGGGTGAACAGACCGTTCGGGTTCTTGTCGTCGTTTCCGAGGCTGTCGAGCGCCTCCTGATTGGCGCCCGCCGAAAACAGCACGGTTTGTCCGCTGGGTGAATTGGTCATCGCCAGACCGCGCGACGACCCGATCGAACGCCCGGCCTTTTTAGGCAGGGGGTTGTTGCGGCAGGCATCAAGCACGAGCAGGGTGTACTTGGCTTTGGCATCCGCCAGTTTGTCCTGCAGGACGGGAACGCTGATCGCCTGATCGGCAACGTCAGCCGGGTCGCGCGGCGTATCCATATCGACAGGTATGAGGAAATTCTGATTGTTGATCTGTACGCCGTGACCGGCGAAGAAGAAGACGCCGACGCCGCCTCCCGAGACTTTCTGGACAAAGTCGTTGATCGCCTGATTCATCTTCTTCTGACCGACGTTGTTGAAGGCCTGGACTTCAAAGCCGACTTTTCGTAGTTCGGCAGCAACGGAATTGGCGTCATTGACTGCTTTTTCAAGTTTGGTGATGTTCTGGTAATCATTGTTTCCGATCACCAGTGCGACACGACGCTCTGCTGCTGCCATCGCGTTGCCGCCAGCAAACAGCGTGAAAAGCAGGCTCAGGACAACAAGTAATGTGCGCTTCATAGGATTCTCCAGCGGGGTTTCCAGGCAGGTTTGCTCTTAGAGGTTGGTCTTTTTTGCAGGTTTTTTGGGCGCCTGCTTGCCACTAGCGCCTACATCCGACAAACCACTTCCCAGTACGCTCGGCTGACCGACGTAAACAGCCCCGCTGGCAATGCGGATCGGGATGATCGTGAAACGGCTGCCGATGACCACTTCCTTTTTGTAACTTCCGCTTCCAGTTTGAAATTCGATCATCTGGCTGCCTTGTGGCAGCGTGGCGCGGGCAACCGAAATACGCTCGGGCAAGGTGCGCCAGCTCCGTTCATCCGCCTGCTCGGTAACCACAGTACCAATGTTTACCAGCACCCCCAGCGCCAGCCCGCCCTTATAGGCCTGATCCTGGGCGACGGATTTGACGACGGCACGGATAACCGTACGCAAAAGAATACCCGGCATCTGATCCTTGAGCTGGCGCCGGGCCATGGTATCAATATTGGTCAGCGTTTCTACCGGGAGCTGTTTCCCGGCCACTGAAACCGTCGAGGGAACGAAACCCTTGTTCTCGGACTTTATCAAAGGGAACGAAAGTGGCGTGATCATGAAGCCGGATGACCGGGGAATGGGTATCGGAATGGTTATCGACTTCCAGGACGGAGCAAAACCCGATTCAATGACGAACAAGACATCGGCTTCCTTGGGGCCCGGCCTGCGGCGACCGACGTCCTTCAGTCCGGCCTGGACTATGCGGGAATTCGGCGCCAGCTTGAGCGCGTTGCGATAGCCCGGTTCGGCCAGTGAAGATTCACCGGTCACTTCAAAAAAGTAGCCGGCCAGATAATGGGCAAAGGCATTCTGGAAACCATTCTTCAGGCTGTTGACCTCTGGCGTATCCAGTTCAGCCATCGGATACTCTTTCATCTGCTTGACATCGACAGCAACGTTTTGCGTTTTGGCTTCTTCCTGCAGTTTGTCATATTCCTTCTCGCGGAAGCTTTCTATCAGCTTTTCCCGCTCATAGGTTTTCTTCATCTCGATGCGGGCCAGATCGTAGTTGCCGAGCATGACGTGGTTCAGGGTCAGATTGGTGGACAGCATCACTTTTTCGTAATCCTGGCCTTCGTAGCGCCGTGTCTTGTCATTGATCAGGACGCTTCCGATGTTACCCATCAGCTTGGCGGGGTCGGTCCTGACGCTGGAAATAATAGAGAATGTCCTTGTCCTGGGTCATGACGCCCGGCGTATTGTTTTTTTCCAGTTGCTCGATGGCCTGCTTGACCGCGCCGCTGTTGACCAGATTGACCGTACCCTTCAATTCGTCATCGTACTGACGCATCGGGTTGCCGGCACAACCGGCCAGAACGGTTACCAGCAGCAGAAGCGCATTTATTCCCCTGGAATTCATATGTTTTACATCCCCAAAGATTCGAAACGAGGCGTCGCAGCCCGGACAATCAGGAGTGATGATACCACCCTCGCATGCCATTTCCGCCAACAAAACCGGCTACCCTGTTGAACGCCGTGTCAAGTGGGTTGAAGAACTTTCAAGCCCTTGATTATTATATATCCAGTCCCATTCTGCCAATTGCCGGAAAGTTGTCGACGACTGGCAGATTGATTAGCGGGTGATGGCCTCGTTGCGCCCCGAAAACTTGTCGCTCATGCGCAGAGCAGCATCGCTGAACTCACCCAGAGGCTTCTCGACGCAATAGCGGTCGACGAAATTTTCCACTGTTCCGCTTGATATGGCCGACACCTGCTGACTTTGCCTGGCATAGTTGTGACCGGTCAGTACGCCACGAATCCAGGCCAGGTAAATTTTTCGTTGTTCTGCATCGTCTTTTGATTTGACCCAGGCATTGCAGGACATGTCATCAAAGCCGACGGTTTTTAACTGCGCCGCAGCAGCGCCAGTGGCAATCAAGGCAGAAAACAACAACAGGGACAGCGGTGGCAATTTTCTCGACATGAATCTTCCCAGGGCAAGTAACACGACAATGTGCCAATTCTCGTCTTTATGTCCCGTGCCGTCTAGGAGCGGGAGATTCGGAGGATTTCGCAGGTACAATTCAGACTGTCAATCAGCAGCGAGTTATTGCAGGCCAAAACGCATGACAGGTCATCTTTATATTGTGACAGCCCCGTCGGGAGCAGGCAAAACGACACTGGTACGTCTGCTGCTCGGAAGCGATTCTGGAATGGGTGTCTCCATCTCGACGACCACGCGCGCGCCGCGAACGGGCGAAAAGGACGGCCGTGAATACCATTTCGTCGATGTCCAGGATTTTCTTGGCAGGGTCAGCCGCGGCGAGTTTCTTGAATGGGCCGAAGTACATGGCAACTACTATGGAACGTCGAAGCACTGGATTGAGGCGGAGATGACCGCCGGGCGTGACGTCGTGCTGGAAATCGACTGGCAGGGAGCACAGCAGGTACGCCGGACTTTCCCGGGGGCGATCAGCGTGTTCATCCTGCCTCCCTCGCTGGAAGCGTTGCGTGACCGGCTATCCGGCCGGGGCACCGACTCCGCCGAAACCATCGCCCGCCGGATTGCCGCCGCGCGCGAAGAGATGAGGCATGTTGATGAATTCGACTATGTTATTATTAACGACGATTTGCAGCAGGCACACGACAATCTTCTGTCAGTGATCAGAGCCTCGCGGCTTCAATACGCAACCCAGCGCCAGCGGCACTCCGCGCTGTTCGCCACACTACTCTGATTTTCAGGACATGAAAAATGGCACGAATAACCGTAGACGACTGCATTCACTGTATCCCGAACCGTTTCCAGATGACGCTGGCCGCCACCTATCGCGCCCGCCAGATCACTGCCGGCGCAACACCGATGGTTGATGCCGACCGCGACAAGCCGACCGTCATCGCTCTGCGCGAACTGGCGCTGGGCATGTACGGTCTGGAAGTTCTCAACCGCAGTCACGCCTGACCGTCCTCGGCAGGTTACGTGGTGCGCCATCGTGAATCCCGTCGCCATAACCGCCGACCCTGCCAACGCCTCCGCCGATCAGCCCGGGCCGAATAAAACAATCTATCAGAATGAAGATCCCGCTTACCGGGTCTTCATTGACAGCCTCAGCTATCTTGAGCCGGATGAAATAGCGCTCGTCATCGAGGCCTATCACTTCGGCGAGGATGCGCACCACGGACAAACGCGCCTCTCGGGTGAACCACATCACTCATCCGCTGGCGGTGGCTGGCTCTTTGTCCGAGTGGCGCATGGACGCGCAAGCCATCATCGCCGCCCTGCTCCATGATGTCATGGAGGATACCGCCGTATCCAAAGCCGAGATCGCCGAGCGTTTTGGCAAACCGGTGGCCGAACTGGTCGACGGACTTTCAAAGCTTGAGAAAAAAGAGTTCCAGTCCTATCAGGATGCGCAGGCGGAAAATTTCCGCAAAATGCTGATGGCCATGGCGCGCGATCTGCGCATTGTCCTGATCAAGCTCGCCGACCGCCTGCACAACCTGCAGACAATGGCTCCCGTCCGCCCTGAAAAGCGGCGTCGCATTGCGCTCGAAACACTGGATATCTATGTTCCAATCGCCACCCGGCTTGGGCTGAACAATATCTCGCGGCAATTGCAGGATCTTTCTTTCGAGCACATCCATCCGGTACGCTTCCGGGTGCTGACGCGGGCTATCAGTGCCGTGCGCGGCAATCGGCGCGAACTGCTGTCGAAGATTCTTGAAGGCATTCGCAACAAGCTGCATGAGTCGAACATTGAAGCCGGCGTCTTCGGTCGGGAAAAAAGCCTCTATTCGATTTATCGCAAGATGGTCGAGAAACACCTCAGCTTCTCGCAGGTGCTCGACATCTACGGGTTCCGCATCATTGTCCGGGATATTCCACACTGCTATCTGGCCCTGGGCGCCTTGCATTCCCGTTACAAGCCGGTGCCGGGAAAATTCAAGGATTACATCGCCATCCCCAAGGAAAACGGTTATCAATCCTTGCACACGACGCTGATCGGCCCCTATGGCACACCGATCGAAATTCAGATCCGGACCCAGGGCATGCACCATCTGTCCGAGCAAGGAATCGCCTCGCACTGGTTGTACAAGGATAGCGAAGAAAGCGGCGCCAACCTGCAGGTCAAGATGCACAAATGGCTGCAATCGCTGCTTGAACTGCAAAGCTCGACCGGCGATTCTTCCGAGTTTCTTGAGCACGTCAAGGTCGATCTCTTCCCTGACGAAGTCTATGTCTTCACGCCCAAGGGAAAGATTCTGGCGCTCCCGCGTGGTGCGACGGTCATCGATTTTGCTTACGCCGTGCATACCGATGTTGGCCACCGTTGCATTGCGGCTCGCATCGATCACGAACTGATTCCGCTGTCGGCTGAACTGGCCAATGGAAATCAGGTTGAGATCATTACGGCGCCGCATGCCAGCCCGAATCCGGCCTGGCTGACCTATGTCAAAACCGGCCGGGCACGCAGCAAGATTCGCCAGTTTCTGCGCACCATCCAGCAGGAGGGATCAAGCACGCTTGGCGAAAATATGCTTAATCAGGAACTGCAGGCGCTCGGCGTGCTTCCGTCCGAGATACCGTCAGCCATCTGGGAGCGAGTCATTCGCGATGCGGGGAAAAAATCGAGACGGGAGTTTTTTGCCGATATTGGCCTTGGCCGCAGTCTGGCCGCCGTTTTCGCCCGTCGTCTGGCCGCTCACGACGAGGTTCCCCAGACCGAAGCGAGTGTATCCTTGCCGCTGGTTGTCCGCGGTACCGAGGGCATGGCCATCCAGTTGGCGTCCTGTTGCCAGCCGATTCCCGGAGACCCGATTGACGGAATGCTGCGCAAGGATCAGGGTTTGCTGATCCACACCCATGCCTGTCAGACGGCCAGAAAATTGCGCAACAGCGAGCCACAGAACTGGATTCACGTTGAGTGGGGAGCCGATCCCGGTCAATTCTTTGACGTACAAATCAGGGTAACCGCGAAAAACGTTCGCGGGGTACTGGGTCGCGTCGCGACAGGCATATCGCAGGCCGGCGTCAACATCGAGCATGTCAGCATGGACCGGGAAAACCCCGGCCTGTACACGGAACTGGACTTCCTTGTCCAGGTTTCCGGTCGCCAGCATCTGGCCGCACTGATGCGCAGCCTTCGCCGTATTAGCGACGTTGTGCGCATTGTTCGCAAACAGGAGTAGTGGTTGAGAGTCCTGATTTTCGGTGCCGGCGTCGTTGGCGTCAGCAGTGCCTGGTATCTTCTTAAAGCGGGTCATGAAGTCACCGTCATTGATCGCCAGTTGGCCGCCGGGATGGAAACCAGTTTTGCCAACGGCGGCCAGATTTCCGTTTCGCACGCCGAACCCTGGTCCAATCCGCACGCCCCCTTGCGGGCCCTGTCGTGGATGGGGCGCGAGAATGCGCCCCTGCTGTTTCGTCTGCGCTGGGATCCGGCACTCTTCGACTGGGGCCTGCGCTTCCTGCGCGAATGCACGCCGAAACGCACACGTGCCAACATCCGCGACATCGTTTCGCTGGCACTGTATAGCCGCAGCCAGTTAAAGGCCTTGCGCGACGAAACGTCCATCGAGTATGACCATCTCGAACGCGGCATTCTGCACGTCTACACCGAGCGCCATGAGTTTGCGGCAGCCGTCGAATCAGCCAAAGTGTTGCGCGAGTTTGGCTGCGACCGGAAAACAATAAGCGCCGACGAGTGCGTGGCGATTGAGCCCGCACTGATAGCGGCGCGACCACTGCTGGTCGGTGGTGACTATACGGCCGCCGATGAGTCGGGTGATGCGCATTGTTTTACCAGGAATCTTGCCGAACTGTGCCGCACGCGCGGCGTCAGCTTCCGCTACGACACCACGCTTGAGCGGCTGCTCACCGAGGGCGGACGCATTACCGGGGCCTTGGTGAAAACGTCAGGCGCCAGCGAAGTGCTGGCGGCCGATGCCTATGTCGTTGCGCTCGGGAGCTATACACCTTTGCTGTTGCGTCCGCTCGGTATTCGGCTGCCGGTCTATCCGGCCAAGGGTTACTCGGCGACGCTGGCGCTTACTGAATCGAGTGTTGCACCGACGGTGGCCCTGACCGACGATGGCCACAAGCTGGTCTTTTCTCGTCTTGGCCAGCGCCTGCGCATTGCCGGTACAGCCGAATTCAACGGCTACAATACCGAACTCAACAGCGTGCGCTGCCTGGCCTTGATGCAACGCACACAGCAGTTGTTTCCCGATCTGCGGGCGGTCGGCGAACCTCAATTCTGGTGCGGCCTGCGTCCATCGACACCGTCAAATGTGCCCTTTATCGGGCGTTCGGTGTATTCAAATCTTTATCTCAACACCGGTCACGGTACACTCGGCTGGACCATGGCCTGCGGTTCAGGTTCGGCACTGGCCGACATCATCAGTGGTCGATCACCGGAAATCAGGCTACGCCAAATCTAGGTCGTTTTACCCATGGCAGGAGATGACATGAATGCTGTTCTATACGATGTACAGGATAACATCGCCATACTCACACTTAACCGGCCGGAATCGCTTAACGCGGTCAATCCGGCGATGATTGATGCCCTGCTGGCGGCGAGTTCGCGCGCGGCCAGCGACGCCGTCGTGCGTGCGGTGGTTGTGCGTGGTGCCGGCGATCACTTCATGGCCGGCGGTGATCTCAAGTGGTTTCGCGAGCAAACTGGTCTGCCCGCGCAGGCGAGCCGGGAACGCTTCGAGGAATTGATCGAGGGGGTTCATGCCTCGGTGCTGAACTTCAAGCGCATGAACAAGCCGGTAATTGCCGCGGTGCACGGCGCGGTTGCCGGATTCGGCCTGTCGCTGATGCTGGCTGCCGATCTGGTACTGGCTTCAGATAACGCCTATTTCACACTGGCCTACAGCAACATCGCGCTTTCACCGGATGGTGGCGCGACCTGGTCGCTGCCACGTCAGGTCGGGCTGAAACAAGCCATGGAAATCGCCTTGCTGGGCGAGCGCTTTGACGTATCCCGCGCAAGAGAACTGGGACTGGTCAATCGCGTTGTCCCGCGTGACGATCTGGAGGCCGAAACGCTGAAGCTCGCTAGACGCCTTGCCGCCGGGCCGAGCACAGCGCTGGCACATACCAAGGCCCTGCTCAACCAGTCATTCGACAACTCGCTTGAAGCCCAGTTACACGCCGAGCAAATGTCCTTCGTAGACTGTGCAACGAAGCCCGATTTTGCCGAAGGACTGAGTGGTTTCTTTGAAAAGCGCAAGCCGGTCTACAACAAGAATTGATTCCTGCGCATGCTGATCGACAGCCATTGCCATCTCGATGCACGCGAGTTCGACGCAGATCGGGATGCAGTCATTGTTGCCGCGCATGCCGCCGGGGTGTCGGGAATCGTAATCCCGAGTGTCGAAAAGAATAACTTTTCTGCGGTGCGCGATTGCTGCAGGCGCTACCCCGGATGCTTCCCGGCCTATGGCATTCATCCGCTTTACCTCGATCGAGCCAGTGAGGACGACTTTTCCACTTTGCGAGAATGGCTGCGCAAGGAATCAATCGGCGCGTTTCCACCTCTTGCCCTGGGAGAAATCGGGCTGGATTACTTCGTCCCTGGTTTTGATGCAGCGCGCCAGGAACACTTTTTTATCGAACAACTGAAGATTGCCCGGGAGTTCGATTTGCCTGTCTTGTTGCATGTGCGCCGTTCGCTTGATCAGGTACTGAAATGCCTGCGCCGGATCGGCGTTCGCGGCGGCATCGCGCATGCCTTCAACGGCAGTCACCAGCAGGCCGATGAATTCATCCGCCTGGGATTCAGGCTGGGTTTTGGTGGCGCCATGACCTACCCCGGATCTACACGCATCCGGAAGCTCGCCAGCACCCTGCCGATCAATGCCATCGTGCTGGAAACTGACGCGCCCGACATGGCACCCTGCTGGCTTGCGGGTGAACGCAACACGCCGGCTGAAGTGGCCAGGATCGCCCGAACTTTCTCTGAATTGCGCGGTCTGTCCCTAGCCGAGGCGCTGGCGGCAACTTCGGCCAACGTACTTGAAATTTTGAATTTGCCGCTGCCTGGCCTGATGGATCAGGATTCGCCCGGAATGGCTGTTTGACGCCCTTTGGCGAGAATGTTTCTCGACAAGGCAAAACAGGCCTGAAGTTGCCGGAGAACCGAAAAAACGCCATAATCGCTCGTTGTCAAGTATCAAGCGTCGCCAGGGACTTTTCTGTCGGTGTCTAATGTGCGCTGGTCGTAGCTGAATTCGCATAATGCGAGAAAGGATTGGGCGTGGAAATTTTCAAGGCTGATGTAGTCATAGTGGGAGGCGGTGGAGCCGGCTTGCGCGCGGCGATCGCCGTGGCAGAGACCGATCCTTCGTTGAAGATCGCGCTGGTTTCCAAGGTCTATCCGATGCGCAGCCACACTGTGGCCGCAGAGGGGGGTGCCGCTGGTGTCAAGAAACCGACCGACAGCTACGAGTACCACTTTCACGATACCGTGGGTGGTGGCGACTGGTTATGCGAACAGGATGTCGTCGAATACTTCGTCAGGCAGGCGCCTATCGAGCTGACCCAGCTTGAACACTGGGGCTGCCCGTGGAGCCGTACCGCCGATGGCCACGTCAACGTGCGCGCCTTTGGCGGCATGAAGATCGAGCGCACCTGGTTTGCCGCCGACAAGTCAGGCTTCCATATCCTGCACACCCTGTTCCAGACCTCGATGAAGTATCCCTCGATCAAGCGCTTTGACGAGCACTTCTGTGTCGACCTGCTGGAAGATGAGGGTCGTTGCCAGGGCGTCGTCGTGATCGAAATGGGTACCGGCGAATTCTCGATGATCGAGGCCAGGTCGGTGATCATTGCCACCGGTGGCGCTGGACGCGTCTTCCGTGAAAGCACGCTCGGCGGTATCGTCACCGGCGACGGCATGGCGCTGGCATACCGTCATGGCGTAGCACTTCGTGACATGGAATTCGTTCAGTATCACCCGACCTGCATGCCGGTCACCGGACTGCTCTTTACCGAAGCCTGCCGTGGCGAAGGCGGCATTCTGGTCAACAAGGACGGCTACCGCTACCTGCAGGACTACGGCCTCGGCCCCGTGTCGGACAAACCGAAAAACAAGTATATGGAGCTTGGTCCGCGCGACCGTTTGAGCCAGGCTTTCTACTTCGAACAGCAGAAGGGCCGCACCATCGAACACCCGAGGCTCGGCTCGGTGGTTCACCTCGATCTGCGCCATCTCGGCGAAGCGTATTTGCACGAGCGCCTGCCGCTGATCTACGAAATGGCCGAAACCTTCATGGGCCTCGACCCAGCCAAAGACCCGATCCCGATTCGTCCCGCCGTGCATTACACCATGGGCGGCATCAAGGTCGACGGCAACTGCGCCGCATCGCTCAAGGGTCTCTACGCGATTGGCGAATGTGCGAGCGTCGGCATTCACGGCGCCAACCGCCTGGGATCGAATTCCCTCACCGAACTGCTCGTTTTTGGCAAGGTGGCCGGTGTTGATGCGGCCAGGAACGCCAAGTCGCTCGCTCCCGGCAAATCGGCCAGCCTGCTCAAGCAGGCCGAGGCCACCGAGCAGCGCCTCATGGCATTGAAGACGAAGACGGGCGGAACCGAGAAAATCGCGGTGATCCGCAAGGAAATGGCGCAAAGCATGGAAGATGGCTGCGGTATCTACCGCATGGCAAACACCATGCAGGCGACCTGCGACAAGCTCTCCGAACTGCGTGAGCGCTTCAAGAACATCAGCATCGACGACAAATCCAGCGTCTGGAATACCGACTGGCTGACGGCCGTCGAGCTTGACTATCAGCTCGACGTCGCGCAATCGATGGCGCATTCGGCGATCAGGCGCAAGGAATCGCGTGGTGCCCACCAGCGTCTCGACGGTTTCGAACTGCGTGATGATGTCAACTACCTCAAGCACTCGGAAGCGTACTACGTTGCTGGCGACGAACCGCGCATCGCCTATGGCGATGTGAAGATCACCACGTCTCAACCGGCGGAACGCGTCTATGGCGCTGCCGGCGAAAAAGCAGACCAGGAAAGGAAGGGATCCCATGCCTGACAGCCAAAGAATCATTGAAATCGAGGTTCTGCGTTATAACCCCGAGAGTGACAAGGAGCCCCATCTCGAGGTTTACAAGGTCCCTTTTTCCGACGACATGTCGGTGTTGCAGGGCGCCCAGTACATCAAGGATCACTTCGACGGTTCGCTGACCTTCCGCTGGTCATGCCGGATGGCCATCTGCGGCAGTTGCGGCATGATGATCAACGGCATACCCAAGCTCTCTTGCGAGACTTTCCTGCGCGATTACTTTCCGAACCGGATTCGTATCGAAGCCATGGCCAACTTCCCGATCGAAAAGGATCTGGTCGTCGATTTAAGCGGCTTCATCGAGAAACTCGAGAGCATCCAGCCCTACATCATCCCCAGGGAGCCGCGCTCGCTTGACCAGGGTGAGTACATCCAGTCGCCCGAGCAGTTCAATGCGTATATCCAGTTCACCTCCTGCATCAACTGCACCCTTTGCTATGCCGCCTGCCCGCAGTTTGGCCTGAATCCGGACTTCATCGGCCCCGCTGCGATTGCCCTGCTTCACCGCTACAACATGGATTCGCGCGATGGCGCGGCGGCAGAGCGGATGGAACTGGTCGCTGCCGAAGAAGGCGTTTTCAACTGCAGTGCGGTGGGATATTGCTCGGAAGTCTGTCCGAAACACGTTGATCCGGCCAACGCCGTCAATATCAACAAAACCAACGCAGCGAAGGACTACTTCCTGCGCTTCCTGTCACCGAAAGGGGGTTCCAAGTGAGCAAGCGTCGTCCCTATGTCCGTTCGATGGACGGTTGGTGGAAGAAAAACCCCTTCTACGTCGAGTACATGATTCACGAAAGTACGGCCTTGTTCGTTGCCGCCTACGCTTTCACCCTGCTGGTGGGCCTGGTTCGCCTGGGTCAGGGCGAAGTGGCCTGGAACGGCTGGCTGGAAGCCATGAAGAGTCCGCTGTCGCTGATTTGCCATGTGGTCTTTCTGCTGGCCATCATGTACCACACCTACACCTGGTTCAAGATCATGCCGATAACGCTGCCGCCGATCATCGTTGGCGGCAAGAAAGTCGGCCCCGAGGTGATTACCGGTAGCGGTCTGCTGGCTGCAGTTGTGGCGAGCGTTTTCATGCTCGGTCTGGTTTGGAGGATTGCACAATGAAGGCTGGACTGAAACGTTCCAACGCGCCGATTTTCTGGAGCCTGTTTGGTGCCGGCGGCATGTTCTCGGCCTTGTTTGGCCCGGTGCTGGTATTCATTACCGGCATCGCCGTTCCGCTCAGCCTGATGTTGCCGTCCGAAACGATGAGCTATCCGAAGATGCTGGCTTTTGCGCAGAACTTCATCGGCAAAGGCTTCATCCTGGCGGTCATCTCCCTCTTTCTGTGGTTTGCCGCGCACCGTATTTTCCACTCGCTGCACGAGATTGGAATTCATGCCGGGTTGGGAGCCAAACTGATCTGTTACGGATCGGCCTTCGTCGCCACAGTGGTTTCGGCGGTCGTTCTTCTCGGTCTGGGCTTTTAACCGCACCCACGCTGAGGACGGGTTATATCGACCATAGTCCAGCCTTGCTCAGGATACAGCGTCAGCCCGAAATGGCTGGCGCTTTTTTTCGCTCGGAGACTGTGCATTAATTGATAAACACCTCACAAGCCGTGGCCCGAGGCCAGGCTTCGCGCTCATTCCGGCGAAAGCCGGAATCCAGTACCTTCCTCTGATATGCATAAAAACAACCGATGAAACTCCGGGATAGCAACATCGAGAAACTGGGTCAGGGTACCTGTTATGATGCGCTCATCATTGGCGGCGGGATCAACGGCGCCGTTTCTGCCGCAGCGCTGTCCGGCAAGGGAGTCAAAGTGGCGCTGATCGACCAGCGTGACTTTGCCGGCTTCACCAGTCAGCAGTCAAGCAATCTTGCCTGGGGGGGTATCAAGTATCTGGAAAGTCATGATTACCGGCTGGTCAGAGAACTCTGCCTTGGCCGTAATCACCTGATTGAGAACTATCCGTCCAGGGTAAAGGAGATTCGATTCTATTCGACGATCGAACGGGGTTTCCGTTTTCCACCCCTGCTCCTGTGGCTGGGAACCTGGGTGTATTGGCTGTTTGGCAATGGCTTTACGAAAACCCCGCGCTGGTTATCCAGGCAAACCATCAATGCCGAGGAACCGGTCATCGATACCTCCAGATTTCATGGCGGCTTTGAATACTCGGATGCCTATCTGCACGACAATGACTCGCGATTTGTATTCCAGTTTGTTCGTTCGGCGATGGATCGTGGCTGTATCGCGGCCAACTATGTCGAATCGCTCGGTGCGCGCCGGGAAGAAGGTTACTGGATCACCCGTGCCCGCGATGTCCTTACGGGAAAGACGCTGGAAATTCGCTCCACAGTCCTCATCAATGCGTCCGGCCCCTTCGTAAACTAACACAACCGGCTCACCGGAGAAAAAACCGGGCACCGCCACCAGTTCTCAAAGGGCATCCATCTCATCGTTCCCCGGATTACGCCGCAGCAGCGGATCCTGACTTTTTTTGCCGATGACGGACGCTTGTTCTTTGTCATTCCGATGGGCGTGCGAACCTGCATCGGAACGACCGACAACAGAGTCAATTCGCCGTTCACCGAGGTGAGTGCAGCAGACCGTCAATTCGTCCTCGACAATATCAACAAGCGCCTGAAGTTGTCGAAGCCGCTGATGACAGCCGACATCATTGCCGAGCGCTGCGGAGTGCGGCCGCTGGTCGTGAAAACGGGCGATGCCAGCGACAATACCCGTGACTGGTTACAGATGTCGCGCAAGCACGAAATCGATGTTAATTGGGACAGCACGCATTTGAGTATTTTTGGCGGCAAGCTGACCGATTGCATTAACGTAGGCAACGAAATCGCCAGAAATGTTTCCGCAATGGGGGTCAGGCTGCCCTTTCCGGAGTACAAGTGGTACGGTGAACCGCATCCCTCCGTACGTGAGGAATACATGCATCAGGCCAGGCTGATGAATCTTGACAGTTACACCGCACCGGAGTCGATCGAGACCCTGAGTACCCGCTTGTGGCGCCGTTATGATCAGCAGGCGTTCGAATTGCTGGCCACCATCCGTGAGGACCCGCGCCAGGCTGAAGTACTGATCAAGGGGACCGACTATATTCGCTGCGAGATCCGGCTGGCCCGGCATCAGGAAATGATTACCCGGCTGGAGGACTTCCTGCGTCGACGTTCAAAAATCGCACTGGTCGTCCGTCACGAAGATATCCGTCATGCCGAGGGCCTGATTGAAGCGTGCGAAATCCTGTTCGGCGACCAGGCCAGGGAAAAATACGAGGAGTACTTCAAGAACCGGTCTGAGTGATTTACCCTGCTTGGCCTATCAACACGTGGAGAAACGCAGATGAACAGTAAATACGTATTGGCTCTCGATCAGGGCACAACGAGCTCGCGTGCCATTCTGTTCGATGAGACGGGAAAAAGTATTGGCGTGGCCCAGAAAGAGTTCACGCAAATCTATCCGCAACCCGGTTGGGTTGAGCACGATCCGATGGAAATCTGGGGCACCCAGAGCGGCGTTGCGCGTGAAGTCCTGGAAAAGACGGGCATACGCCCCGAAGACGTGGCGGCGATCGGCATTACCAACCAGCGTGAAACGACCATCGTCTGGGACAGGGAAACCGGCAAGCCGATTTACAACGCAATCGTCTGGCAATGCCGTCGCACAGCGAGTATTTGTGACGATTTGAAGGCCAGGGGACTAGAAGCGTACATTCGCCAGACTACCGGTCTTATCGTCGATGCCTATTTCTCGGCAACCAAGGTGAAATGGATACTCGATAACGTGGCCGGTGCCCGTGCGCGGGCGAGGAACGGCGAACTGCTGTTCGGCAACGTCGATACCTGGCTGATCTGGAATCTCACGCGCGGCAAGGTACACGTCACCGACTATTCCAATGCCTCGCGTACCCTGCTGTTCAATATCAGCGATCTGTCCTGGGATCAAAAAATTCTTGCCGAACTGGACATCCCGGCCTGCATGCTTCCGCAAGTCAAGCCCTCAAGTCATGTCTATGGCCATACCGATGCACATACCTTCGGAGGTGCGGCAATCCCCATTTCGGGCGATGCGGGTGACCAGCAGGCCGCCCTGTTTGGTCAGGCGTGCTTCAGCGATGGGCTGGCCAAAAACACTTACGGTACGGGCTGTTTCATGCTGATGAATACCGGCGAGAAGCGTATCCCTTCGAAAAACGGCCTGCTGACGACGATCGCCTGGGGCGTTGACGGCAAGGTCAGCTATGCGCTCGAAGGCAGCATCTTCGTCGCCGGTGCGGCGGTTCAGTGGCTGCGCGATGAGCTTAAGCTGTTCGATAACGCCGCGCAATCCGAAGCGATGGCGATGGCCGTTCCGGATACCAACGGCGTCTACCTGGTACCGGCCTTCGTCGGACTGGGAGCGCCTTACTGGGACATGTATGCACGCGGCACCATCGTCGGTCTGACACGCGGCGCAAACCGGAATCACATCGTTCGCGCCACGCTCGAAGCGATTGCCTTCCAGGTGCGCGACGTATTGCAGGCCATGGAAGACGATTCCGGAATCAGGCTGAAGGCACTCAAGGTGGACGGCGGTGTAGTCGCCAACAACTTCCTCATGCAATTCCAGTCCGACATTCTCGGAGTCCCGGTAGAACGTCCGGCGCTTACCGAAACAACGGCCATGGGCGCTGCATTCCTGGCCGGTCTGGCCGTCGGTTTCTGGAAGGACAAGGCGGAAATTGCCGCCCGATGCACTGTCGATCGCACCTTCATGCCAGCCATGGAAGCCGATGCTCGCGAGAAGAAATACAAGGGCTGGAAAAAAGCCGTAGAACGCTCACGCGCCTGGATTGAAGACTAGTCATCAGTCAAAGTGAAACAGAGAACCACCCAGTTGCCCCGCAGGAAATCCTCTTGAGCGACATCAGGGAAAACCAGCTTGATTTTTTCTTGGTGAATCTTTGTGTGCTTTGTGGCTTGGTGGTAAAGCTTTTTTACATGGCAACACGTCTAGCGAAACGCTCATGCTGTATCAGCCCCGCCATTGGCATGCTCTCCGGCAAGATAGTTGTTTTTGACGCGCAAGTAGTGTTCTGCCGAGTAGCGGAGATAAGCCACTTCGGCAGCCGTCAAACGACGCACCCGTTTCACCGGTCGCCCAACGTAAAGGTAGCCGCTTTCCAGGTGCTTTTGCGGCGGCACCAGACTGCCGGCGCCGACCATGACCTGGCTGCCAATCATGGCGTCGTCCATAACGATGGTGCCCATGCCGATCAGGCACTCATTGCCTATTGCGCAGCCATGCAGGATCACCCCGTGCCCGATGGTCACATAATCGCCGATGATCAGTGGCGAGCCGAGAGGTTTGCGCTCCGTTTTATGCGAAACATGGCACATCACGAAATCCTGGATGTTGGTGCAGCGGCCAACGACAATGTGATTGACATCGCCGCGCAGAACGGCGTTGCACCATACCGACGAATCGTCTCCAAGCTGAACGTCGCCGATGACCTGGGCCGACTCGTGGAGATAGATTCTTTCGCCCAGACGGGGCGAAGTACCGAGGTAACTGGAGATTCTCATGGTGTCATTTCAAGCGAGGGTGAAGGTTTGGTGTCTATTGATCCAGACTGAATATACGCCAGGGAGCTGCCAAACGGTCAAGGCACTGGACACCGGCTTTTGCCCCGAAGGAAACACTCTTGGGGTGCGCCGGTGTGACGGCTTATTCGGCGTTTCCCTGGATACCGGGTTATGGTTTTCCACGCTTGCCGGCAAGCCTGGCATCGAATTTTTCCTTGTTTATGACGAAGCGTTCATGCTTGCCCCTGGAAATCAGTTCCACGCCATCGTGGGCTTCGACAGCAAATACAAGCTTTTTCCCTTCGACCGCGATCAACTCAACGCGGGCTGTGACCTCAAATCCAATGGGGGTTGCCGCATCGTGGCTGACGTCGATGTGCGTGCCGACGGTTTGCTCCTGTGGCCAGTCGAGATGAGGCTTGATCGCCTTGATGCAGGCCCATTCGATCAGACCGACCAGGAAGCCGGTGGCAAAAACTTCGGGCATGACAACAAACTCCTCCGACTCCGGATAGAGCACCGGGACGGTTTTCGACGCAGGAACAACGAACTTGTGCTCGTGTCGGACTCCGGGTTTCAGGGTTTCCTTCATGGGTATCTCCAAATACGCCCATTCATATGGGCTGGCGAATGCACAGACCTCGATTATAGTCCGTGACCCGCCTCAAACCAGCCTCTGCGCGTGGTGTTCCAGATGATCGGCCATGAAGGTCGAGATGAAGTAGTAACCGTGGTCATAGCCGGCATGGCGGCGCAGTGTGAGTGGCTGGCCGGCCTTGGCACAGGCCAGCTCGAACAGATGCGGGTTCAGCTGAACCGGCAAAAACCTGTCGGCCAGGCCCTGGTCGATCAGGATGCCGGCGGGATAAGGGGCAACAGGTCGACTGCGCATCAATGCGCAGGCATCGTGTTCAGCCCAGCGCGCGGTGTCGTCGCTGCCGAGATAGCCGGCAAATGCCTTCACTCCCCAAGGGCACTGCGTGGGCGCGCAGATCGGCGCAAAAGCCGATACCGACTTGAACAGCCCGGGATGCCTGAGGGCCAGCGTCAGCGCCCCGTGACCGCCCATCGAGTGGCCGAAAATGCCCAGCCGGCGGCTATCCACGGCCAACTCCCGCGCCAGCAGCGGAATCAGTTCGGCGATGAGGTAGCTTTCCATGCGGTAGTGCGTCGACCAGGGCGCCTCGGTGGCATCGAGATAAAAGCCGGCGCCGACGCCAAAGTCCCAGTTTTCGCTTTCGCCCGCCACGTTGGCACCGCGCGGGCTGGTATCGGGAGTAATCAGCGCCAGCCCCAGCTCGGCGGCGACGCGTTGTGCGCCGGCCTTGATCATGAACGTTTCTTCCGTGCAGGTCAGCCCGGCCAGATAGAGCAGAGCCGGTACTTTTCCCTGCACGGCCTGTGGCGGCAGATACACCGAAAAGCGCATCGGCAACCCGATCTCCTGCGAAGCATGCTGGTAAAAGCCTTGTACGCCGCCAAAGCAGGCATGCTCGCTCAATGGTTCCAGCATACCCATCAATACAGCACGACGCCGCGAATCGATTCGCCGCGCTTCATCAGATCGAAACCCTTGTTGATGTCTTCGAGCGGCATGGTGTGGGTGATCAGATCGTCGATGTTGATCTTGCCCTCCATGTACCAGTCCACGATTTTCGGTACGTCGGTGCGACCGCGTGCGCCGCCGAATGCCGAGCCCTCCCACTTGCGCCCGGTCACCAACTGGAAGGGCCGGGTGCTGATTTCCGCGCCCGCCTCGGCCACGCCGATGATGATGCTGCGGCCCCAGCCCTTGTGCGTGCATTCCAGCGCCTGGCGCATCACCTGCGTGTTGCCGATGCACTCGAAGCTGTAGTCGGCGCCGCCGTCGGTCAGTTGCACGATGTCGTCCACCACGTTCGCGGTCTTCTTCGGATTGATGAAGTGCGTCATGCCGAATTTGCGCGCCATCGCCTGCCGCGCCGGGTTGATGTCAACACCGATGATCCTGTCGGCACCGACCATCTTCGCCCCCTGAATCACATTGAGGCCGATGCCGCCGAGACCGAACACCACGACATTGGCACCGGCTTCGACTCTGGCCGTGAAAATCACCGCGCCGATGCCGGTGGTAACGCCACAGCCGATGTAGCAAACCTTGTCGAAGGGCGCGTCGCGGCGAATTTTGGCCAGCGCAATTTCCGGGGCAACGGTGTAGTTGCTGAAGGTCGAGGTGCCCATATAGTGAAAGATGGGCTTGCCATCGAGGCTGAAGCGGCTGGTGCCGTCGGGCATCAGCCCTTTGCCCTGGGTGCTGCGAATGCTCTGGCACAGATTTGTCTTGCGGCTCAGGCAGAACTTGCACTGGCGGCATTCCGGCGTATACAACGGGATCACGTGGTCGCCCTTTTGCAGCGTGGTAACGCCCGGCCCGATATCCACGACGATGCCGGCACCTTCATGCCCGAGTATCGCCGGGAAGAGGCCCTCCGGATCGGCGCCCGAGAGCGTGTAATAGTCCGTATGGCAAATTCCGGTCGCCTTGATTTCAACGAGCACTTCGCCGAATTGCGGGCCCTGCAGGTCAACGGTTTCGATGGTCAGTGGAGCGCCGGATTTCCAGGCGACGGCAGCTTTCGTTTTCATGGTGATGGTCAGTCCAGGGTTGAGATTTGATGACTATAAGGTTTTTACTGCATCAGAGAATGACAAAAATCACAGAATCGCATTTGGCACCTGGTGACGGCGCGCATCAGGTTTGCTGCACCTTCATTAAAAGAGCAATGTTCTGCAAGTCACGCAGAAAATTCAAAGGCGCGATACGGCTTTATCGCGACGCGTCCCTTGAGATGACCAACTCGACAGGTTCACCACGAACGTGTTATTGGGGTGACATTTCCTGCTTCATTTCCACTCAACCAGGAATCGCGAAAGGAAGTCGCCCCAATGGCCACAATGACATTAGCCGATAGGCGCGAGTGTTGCAGAACGAAAACGCTTCAGGGGTGGTTTGTTGACGCAGCTAGCTGCGCCCAACCCAGATGACCAGCCCGCCGAAGCCGCCGAACGCCAGTGCGGGCAACAGCCACAGCAGGCCGGCATAGCGAGCCGCCAGCTCGGCCCGATATTCCTGCGGTGCCTGCGGGTTGTAGTAGATGTTGCGTGTCTCGCCGAGCCGGTGCGCGGCCACCAGGCGGGCGGCGTGGCTGGGGTCTTCGGCCGCCTCGCCGTGCTGGGCGCTGTAACTTTTCCCATTCACTTCGTAGCGGTAGCTCAGCAAGGCATTGTAACTGATGCGCTGGGTCGGGCCCTCGTCCTTGTGCATGCGGTCGATCACGTACTTCATCACCTCGGCGCGCTCCAGCGTTGCCGTGGCTTGCGGCCAGTTGCGGCTGGCCTGATCGATGCGCAAGGTCTTGATTGCCACCGGCACGAAGATCAGCCCGATCAGGATGAAGATTCCCCCGACCAGCAAAAGCAGCGAACTGGATGAAGAAGCACCGTCCATGTCAGCTTTCCTTTCAATGCTCATTCATGCCGAAAAAATTCTGCACATTGGCGAACAGACCGAACATCATGCTGTTCAAGATCAGCAGCCCGATCACGGTGCCGATTACCGCCGCCGGCCCCGGCGCTGCATCCAGCGTCTGCGCCGGATCGGCCGGATTGTAGAGGAACGAGATTTTCGCTTCCTCCTTCATTGCATCGGCATCGCTCTGGCTGGCCACCTGCCTCACCGACTGCTTGTGATAGTCAAGTCCGGCCACCTGATAGCGATAGTCGAAAATGGCTTCGTAGTAATCCTGCCGCGAAGTCGGACTGCCTTCGCGTTCGTATGCCACTCGCACCAGTTGTACGCTGTCGGCTTTTACCGTCAGGCGCGGCCAGCGTTGTGCCTGTGTGTATTGCTGCCAGCGATCAACCAGGCGCAGCACCAGAAAGATGTCCACCGCGATCTGGATGACAACGATCACCCACAGCGCCGGGTGCATTTCACGGAAGGCCAGATTCAAGGCTTGCTTCCTTTCAGAAACGCCGCCCGCAAGCGGACAAACTCGTCGCGCAGGTTTGCGACTTCGGCACTGCTCGGCGGCGACGATTCTTCCGCTGCGCATGCCGGGTTGGTGGCGCGGAAATCATCCCAGACGCGGGTGGCGGAAAGACGGCTACTCTCGATGAACCAGCCCAGCGTGCCGTCATCGTTCCAGCGCATCTCGGTGGTAGGGTCGCTGGCAGCGGGTTCTTCGCAGGTGTCGCTATGCATCCCGTAGCCACTGCGCTTCAACTGCACCGGCTTGCCGTCGGCAAACCAGGCATCATAGTTGCGTGTGTAGCTGCACCCATCTGCGCCCTTGCGCTCGACACGCAAGCTCATTGATTCCAGCGTCTTGCCCTCGGCATGCAACTGCACAAGTTGCTGTTCGCTCGCCTGCCAGTCGCCCAGCGGCGCCGGGTAGGGTGGCGCCAGCATGAAACGCTTTGCACCCTGGCCGGGGCTGCTGAAGTCCAGGGTGCCGAAAAGGCGCAGCAGGGGCTGTTCCGGGCGGAAACGATATTGCCCCTTGCCCAGCGCCTGAATATCGCCATCGCAGGGCAACGCTGCCAGCACATAGTCGCCCTGCGCATCGTCCCAGCGATAGCGCAGGCGCAGGCCGAGTGTAAAAGCCGAATTGCGGTGCAGAAACACCGACTCATGCGCACCCTGGGGCGCTACCGGATCTTTCAGTTTCACCTCCAGGTCCGGCTGCGGCCGCCCTGGCCCCGACGTGATCGGCACTGCCAGTCGCAGCCATTGCAGCCGGTAACTCGCATGCGCCGAATGTGTTTCGTCAATGCGAAAGCGCAAGCTGCGCCCTTGCCGTTCGATCTGAGCACCTCGCAATGTCGTGATCTGGCCGATGGCAAACAGTTTGCTGCCGATGGGCATGATCTTCTCGCGTCGCGCCGTCTCGCCAACGATCAGTCTGGTCGGCTGGTAGTGCGCCTCGATGCGCAACTCCGGGCTGGCCAGCAGCCTGTCCAACTCGGCCTGACTCAACCATCCCGCCACATGCAGTACCTCAAGCTCCACTGTCAGGGTACGCGCCGATACCGGCCCGGCAAAACCCAGAAAAATCAGAAGGGAAGTAAGGAGTCGGGGCAGCATGGTCGCAGGAATTATAGGCTAGTGCGGGTTCAGCTCGTTTATCTGATTGTTTTAATTGATGTCAGAGGATGGTACTGGATTCCGGCTTGCGCCGGAATGACGGCTTGGGAGGTTTCCCCACTAGTCGGGATAAGAATGGCTTGATCGCGATGTAACAACCTGATACCACCACGAGGGATGCGACACGCCCACAATCGTTCTTCCGTTCAACAAACCTGAGGAGACCGATATGGCAGCGAAAAAGATTCTGATGATTTGTGGTGACTACTGTGAAGACTACGAAACCATGGTGCCCTTCCAGGCCCTGCTGGCTGTGGGCCATACGGTACACGCGGTGTGCCCGGACAAAAAGGCGGGCGATAGCATCAAGACCGCTATCCACGATTTCGAAGGCGCGCAGACCTACAGCGAGAAACCAGGCCACAACTTTACGCTCAACGCCACCTTTGCCGACATCCGGGCGCAGGACTATGACGCCCTGCTGCTGCCCGGTGGTCGTGGCCCCGAGTACCTGCGCACCTACCCGGCGGTGGTTGCCATGGTCAAACACTTTTTCGACAGCAACAAGCCCGTAGCCGCCATCTGCCACGCCGCCCAGTTGCTGGCCGGGGCCGAAGTGCTGAAAGGCCGCACCTGCTCGGCCTACCCGGCCTGCCGCGTCGAGGTGGAGCGCGCCGGCGGCACCTACGCCGACATAGCCATCGACGCTGCCCACACCGACGGCAACTTGGTCACGGCACCGGCCTGGCCTGCTCATCCGGCCTGGATAGCCCAGTTCCTGGCGGTTTTGGGAACGATGATCACCCACTGACCGAGAGTCTGCGGAAAAATCATGCCTGCCTGATTTCCACGCTCGTCACCCCGGCGGACACCGGGGCCCAGATTGTTTATCCGATTGTTTCAATGGCTATCGGAAGAAGGTACTGGATTCCGGCTTTTGCCGGAATGACGGCCTGGAAGGTGTTTAGGAACGGCTACGAAATAACTTCAACTTTCCCTGCATTTGAAATTTGAATTCGGTAGGTACAGGTGCCACATCGTAGGTCGGGTTAGCGTAGCGTAACCCGACGGCAGTTATGCCGCATCCGACGATTGTCGGGTTATGCTGCGAAGCAAATCCTCCTGGGGGACGCTACGCTAACCCGACCTACTGGATTGCTACTGTATCGAGAGTTTTAGAAAATTTAGCCCTTACAAAATCGGGAAGTTATTTCGTAGCCGTTCCCTATTCATTGATCCACTGCCTCTGAGGCGACACGGGCTGCACGATGCACTTCGCCGTGCAGGTCCATTGACGCGCGGCGGCAGGGGCCGCATCATGGCAAATCTCAAGAGCGAGCAGGAGCCACAGCATGTGCCAGGTTTTCATCAGCGCCGATCCGCACCTCTACGAATACCGCGTGCGTTCCGTGCGCCTGCACGGCGTGGCCACCAGCATACGGCTGGAGAACCTGTTCTGGAATGTTCTGGCCGACATTGCCAGCCGCGACGGCATGCGCGTCCCGCAACTGTGCACCAAACTCTACGACGAACTGGTGCAGGAGCATGGCAAGGTCGACAACTTTGCCTCGTTCCTGCGCGTCTGCTGTGGCCGCTACCTGGCCTTGCAGCTATCGGGGGGCATCCCGCAGGACGCCAGCATTCCCATCGGCAGCCTCAACGCCCAGCGCGTGCTGGCCAGCGAGCGCAGTGGGAGCGCCGCACCGTTTGGCGTAGACGCGCAGAGTCGGGTGGCCTAACAGCATCTTTCAGGGATTGCGCCCTGCAAACAGCAGGTTAAGCACAGCGGGGGAGTCGATCGACGCCGTGGCCGCTGTCCCTGGCTTGAGGCCGTGCCATGGCACTCCGAGTTCCGGGTACATGTTCTGAAACGCGCTTTGTTTACCCAAAATCGCTGAAACTCTCTCCAGGCAAGGGTTTCAGCGATTTTTGCTTTTCAAATGTAGCCATACGCTTTGTATTTATAGCTTTACATTTAGGATTATTTTGCATAATATGTAGCCATGGCAGCTCACCCCTCCACCTCGAAATCCAGACCCATCGCGGAAAACCATGCGGCGTGATCCGTTCAACCTTCCGTGAAGGGAGCAAGGTCAAACACACCTCCCATGGCCGCATCAGCGGCGTGCCTCTCAGTAAGCTCAGGCTCATCCAGGCCGCTTTTCGCGGAGACGTTATTCTCAAAGAGGATCCAGAAGCACTCTGCCTCCTCAGTTCAAGGGAGTACGGCGCCAGCCGCGCCTTGTTGGCTCTGGCCGATGAGATCGGCCTATCCCGTTCGATCTATTCACGGCGCGAACCTTGGGTGCGCGATTGTTTGGCCATGATCGTCGGGCGTGTCATTTATGCGGGAAGCAAACTTGCCCTGAGCCATCAAGGGAAGAATACGGCGTTGTGGGCGTTGTGTGGCGTCTCGGGACCGGTCGATGTCCGTGAGCATTGCTATGCCGCCATGGATCGCTTGTTGGAGCGCCAGGAGGCCATTCAGAAACGCTTGGCCAGCTTGCATCTGAAGGACGGTTCGCTGGTACTCTATGACATCACCAGCAGCTATTTCGAAGGGGAGTATGCGGATAGCGAGATCGTGCAGTTTGGCTATAACCGTGACGGCAAGCGGGGCCACGAGCAAATGGTGATCGGCTTGCTGTGCAGCGAAGCGGGCTGCCCCGTTGGGGTCGAAGTCTTCGCGGGAACACCAGGATGCCAGCACGGTGCCCGATAAAATTGCCGAGGTTCAGAATCGCTATGGCCTCAAGGAGCTTATCTTCGTCGGGGATCGAGGCATGATTACTCACAGCGTCGAGAGCAAGCTGAAGGGGGTCGAGGGGTTATCGACCATCAGTGCGCTGACGCACCGACAGATCGTGAGCCTGCTGGAGCGCAAGGTGATCGAGACGGATCTGTTCGATGAGAAGGACATTGCCGAGGTCATCGATCCGGAGGATCTGACGCGTCGCTATTGCCTGTGCCGCAACCCGCAGAGCGCCCAGCGCGAGGGGGAGACGCGAAGCGCCTTGCTGCGTCGGACACGCGAAGAACTGGATCGGGTGGCGCAAGCCAAACGCCCAGGCGATGCGGAAAAAATCGGCGCTCGGGTGGGGCGCTTGCTGGCCAAGACCCGGATGGGCAAGTTTGTGGTCTGGAGCGTGGAGAGCGGACATCTTGAGTGGCGCTTCGATGAGGAAAAAATTGCCGCTGAAAAGTGTTTTGATGGCTGTTACATCATTTGTGGCAACGTGCCTGCAGAACGTATGTCCAAACGTGAGCTGGTGGCTTCATACAAGAGCCTGGCCTTGGTGGAGGACGCCTTTCGTAATCTCAAAACGGTGCAACTGGAGATCCGTCCCGTCTATCATAAAACGGATGACCGCATCCGTGCTCATGTGTTCCTGTGTGTCCTGGCCTATTACCTGCAATGGCATATGAATCAGCGCCTGGCTCCGCTTTTTGCTGAAGATGGGCAGCATGAGGCGCGTCAATGGACGTTCAAGGCGGTGGTGGCTCGGCTATCCGCCATTCGGCTCCAGCGGGTGAAAATCGCCAACACCGAGTTCGAGCAGGTGACCCAGCCCGAAGAGGATCAACAGCGTATCCTTGATTTGTTACGCGTCAAGTTGTAGCCCACTGTAGCCACTCTGATGAAACAGTAAAATCGCTATAAACCCTGCGGTACCAGAGGGTTTGGCTTGTGGGGGTAAACAAAGCACGTTTAAGGAGATCTTCCCGGGGCCGGCAAAATCCGACCCGGTCGATACGCGCAAGATGCTGGAGATGTTCAGCCTCAAGGACAAGTTGCCGCTGGCCCGCGAGGCACTGCAAGAGGTCGCGCCCGTGCCCCAGGTCAATGTGCAACTCAAGGCGCTCACCCGCCGACGCAAGCAACTGGTCAATGAAAGGAAGCGGAGTCAGTTCGCGATTGCAGACGGATTTGCAGGCGGTGCGTGTCCGGGTTTGCTCGATATCCGGCGAAGCCGACAACCTGTGGTTTCTGAATTTCCTGACCTGTCGTGCCGATCTGACCAAGCTGAAGACGGTACGCGAATCTTCGCTGCTGGCGCTGACCGGGGTAGGCAAAGGCTACGCGGGCAAGATCCGACTTTGGCAGAAGCAGGCGACGTTCTCCGACACCGTGGTCTGGATCGGGCCGATGATCGTCGAAGACGCAAAGAGAATGCTCGAAGTGCGTCATAATTCGGAGTCCCGGATTATTCGGCATACTGATCCTCCGGGGCTGAAATCCCCGGAGAATACGCAGTCAATGCCACCACCAATGCGGAATAATCAGAGGCTCTTCAAGAACGCCAGCAGGCGATCATTGGGACGGAAACGCGGTTCGCGCACATCGCTGGTCGCAACCCTGGCCAGCGCCTTTTCTTGAGTTGCATGTCCGCCTGGAAATAAATGGCAGTCGTTCCTACCGATCCGTGACCGAGCCAGAGGGCGATCACGTCGCGATCTGCGCCATGGTGCAGCAAAGTTCATCGCCAGCGAATGTCTCCAAACTGTGCGGCGTTACTTTCTTTCCGATGAGTGAGGGGCAGTGAAGGCGCGCTACGGCGAGATGCTTGTTCAGCAGATATTCCAGACTGTCATGGCTCAACGCCGTACCACGCAGTGATTGAAAGACCGGGTTGGACGGTGGTAGTGGCATTCGCGCAGCCAATTGCGTAGCACCGCCACGGTATTTTTTCGCAGCGGCGTGCAGCGCTCCTTTCGCCCCTTCCCATACAGCGTACATACGCACCGGCGCCCGGACAAAGTCTTGACCGCAGGCCGAGGAGTTCCGATGCGCGCAGCCCTGTTCGCAAGGCCAATAGTAGAGGGTAGGGCTCTATCCCGCCGCCCGAGGCAGGTCGTGAGGTCAGGCGCGGCGAGTAGCGCATCCGCTTCAGCCGGTGTCAGGTGGCAATCGGTCGGCGCACATAGCGTTTGCTCGGCATGGCGAGGACGCATTGCGCCACGGCGCTGTACTCCGGTGCGTGCAGGGCGACATAGCGGAAGAAGGAATGAATGGCGGCGAGGCGTACATTACGGCTGCAGGCGCTATTGTCGCGGTCCTGCTCGAGATGATCGAGGCACACCGATAAACGCCGCATCCAGATCGGGCAGCGACAGCGCTGAAGGTGATTTGTGCAGGCGCTGCTGCGCAACTGCAGGAGCAAGCGAAAGGTATCACGGTAACTGGCGACGGTGTGAACTGACCTGCCGCTGGCGCAGGAGTCGATCCAGGAAGAACGACTCCAGAAGCGCCGAGAAAGTGCTGACACTATTTTGAGTTGTGTGTTCATGGCCGCGTTCTCGCTCTGAGCGTGCTACCCGGCGCATTACGTAGTGCATCAGCTGCGGCGTTGCGGTGAGATACCAAAAGTATCGGTAATGTGGGCACGACCGAGATAGGTGGGAAAGTTCCGGGGTGCCGTTCGACATCGACGCCGCGGCGGTGCCACTCGGTCAGGTGTGTTGATGGCTGGTCGATGCCGAAAGTCAGCAGGCGAGGTCCGCGTGAATCATCCGGGCCGCGCAGGCCGATCTGGCGAGACAATTTGACGAAAGTCCACCGCACCGCCCATTCCGTCAGGCGAGTGCCACGGTCAGAGGAAGAAGCTTGGACTAGCAGGGTAACGGCACAAACGATCCCCGGCGCTTGGCATAGCGTTGCAACGCCGATTGCGTGGTGGGATGCACCGGCACATAGCGCGACTTACCGAATTTGCTCTCGCGAATCGTCAACACGCCATTGACGAGATCGACATCGTCGCGATCCAGATGCAAGGCTTCATTGGTTCGCAGACCGGTGGCAACATATAAGCCGAATAACGTTGCATAGGTATGCGGTCGCAGACCGGTCGCCGATGGCAGTTGCCGTGCCTGCTCAAGCAAGCGGCCAATGTCTTCGTCACGATAAATGTAGGGCTCCGGACGCTGTAGCTGATACGGCAGCAAATCCGGTGATGGCACGATGGTGCGTGGATCGCTCGCGCTGCAGTACTGCGCAAACCGACGCACCATCCTAAGCGGTTCGCCCATTGCGCCGGCTGCACATTGGCAGGCTGGGTCGCCCACGCCAGAGCGAGATCGGTGGTGATGTACGTTACGCCCGCGGCATCGGCGAAGTCGACGAAGCGTTGCAGCAAGCGTCCGGGCAACCGCAGCTTGACGCCGAGGGCACGGCGGAGCGCCAGATATTGATCGAGCGAAGCTTGTAACGACGTAGTAGGGGTTGATTTCTCATGATGTACTACCCAGCCACGGCAGAGCAATGCGGCGCAGCGCAGCAATATCCACTTTGGCGTAAATCTGCGTTATCGTCGGTTGTTGATGCCTGAGCAATTGACCGATCTCATCTAGGGACGCCCCCTGCGCAGCAGTTCTGCAGCGACGAATGCCTCAACAGGTGAGCTCCTTTGAACTCGGGGTTCAACCCGACGCGTTGCAGTGCGCGACGCACAACATCGCAAACGGCGACAGAGCTGGCGAAGCCGCGCCGTGGCGCTTTTGAGCGGATAAATACGCGACGCGTCGAACACGCGGGACGAACGTGACGCAGATAGTTCGCCAAGGCGGCGCCGACATCCTTGGGCAGTGGCAATCGTGCCAGCCGTTGGCCCTTGCCGTGTACGACAATCTCGCCAGTCTCCCAGTCCAGATCCTCCAAGGTCATCGCAACGACTTCCCCGGCGCGCAACCCCAGACGCGCCAGGAACAACAAGATTGCATAATCGCGTTGGCCTGCCGGTGTATTGCGATCACAAGATTCGAGCAGTCGCTCCCACTTGTTCGGGTGGAGCGACTTGGGCGGTGTGATAAGCGCCAGAGCGCAACGCCCGGTACGGCCGCAGCCAGATCCGTCTTGATCGCTCCGCGCTGGAGTAGAAAACGCAGGAACGAGCGCAGCGCCGTGACCGTCAGTTTGGCGTGAGTACGGCTGACCCGCTGGACTTCACTAAGAATGAAGTGATGGAGATCTTGCGGGCAAAGTTCCGCAATACGCAGCGCCTTGCCGGCGAACCGTTCAGTCAAAAAACTCCGCACGATAGGCACATAGCTGATCAACGTCGACGGCGAGAGGCCACGTTCCGACTTGAGGAATCGCTCAAAATCTCGTGTGAGCTTGCCCACCGCGCTCCGATCGATCCGTGGTGACGCTACCCGAGCGCAGCCGATGCCGTGTAAGAACGTGAGCAGTTGTTGCGTCGTCGCGACGTCTCCGCGTTGCGCAACACCGCGATGGCGGCGACCCGCGTGAAATTGCTGGAGCCCCTGCTCATCCAGCTTTGCCAGTGGAAGATTGTGCCGCTTGAGCCAGCAGCTGAGTTCTGCCACCAGCGTGCATTTCACCTGAATAGTCGTCGCGGCGTAACCCTCGCTGGCGAGGAGCGTTGCAAAACTATCGAGGTGGGATACCAGCGGGCCACCGCCGGAGCAACTGGGTAGTGCCGTGACGGCATCGTTGCAAGTGATCTTCATCGTCAGTCTCCTTAAATCGGGGGAAAATCCCCAAGAAGACGACACGCCAATAACGTCGGAAACGCAAGCGCCCACCGTGGCGCAGATCACTCCTACACAATCTGTATTGATTTCATCGCGTCGTAACGGCGTTGGTCAAGGCCACCACCAATTCGAGAACCGCGTTTCCGTCCCAATGATCGCCTGCTGGCGTTCTTGAAGAGCCTCTGATTATTCCGCATTGGTGGTGGCATTGACTGCGTATTCTCCGGGGATTTCAGCCCCCGGAGATCAGTATGCGGAATAATCCGGGACTCGGAATTATGCCTCTAATTCCGCATGCGGAATTAGAGGCACAAGATTGCTGCCCTTGAAACTCAGATCGACGCGTTGGTGGCCCATTCCGGATGGCGTGTCGGATTGATACCCTCCCGGCTTCGGCCGCGTTTGTTCGGCTGAGCTTGCCGGGAGATTGGCTCGCTACAGCGTTTCAACGGGAATCGAGCCTTGCGCTCTATATGGGCATGGCGCCGCTGAATAACAGCTCGGGCGTACGTTCGGGCTGCAAGCCTCCGCGTCACGTTAATGTCCGAGCCAAAGCGGCGATGATGATTGCTACCGCGCAGAATGCCGCCACCGTTTCGGACTCCAAGGCTTTCTACGACAAAAAACGCTCGCAAGGCAAAACCCACAATCAGGCCCTGCGCGCCCTGGCGCGCGTTCTCGTTCGAATAATGTGGTCCATGCTAAAACAGGGCCGTGATTATCAAATCGTTTCACCAACAAAAAATGGTTGAAATTTTGGGAGGGATGTTCAGCATCGAATTCTTTCTTTTGAGAAATACAATGCGATGCTGCCCCAAAAGCACATCACTCCCATCAATTCACCCCCGATGCTGTCCCAGTTCGCGGGCGACAAAATTCAGGGTGTCCAGAATGATGGCACGCATATCGCCTTCAGCGAGCAAGCGAACGACGTCAGCGTCGTAGCGAAAATCAACGGCATATGGGGTCAGCGGGCGAAGGTGCGTTGCCGCATAGGGGCAGCACCGGTCCCGTACCGTCAAGCCGATTTATCAGGCTTTCAAGATCATGAGTTCGCGGGAAATCAATATCCCGAAAACAGAGCAGGGCCTTCAATGCTTTCTCGACCGCCTGCTGAGCGTGGAAGCCGGCGGCGGCGTAAACATTGTCGCCATAGCCTGCAAGAATTTCGAAAACATCGCGGTCGCGCTCAGCGAGTCGTAGCAGGCGAAGCGCCTCCTCAAGCTGTGGTGTCATACAACACGCGGCCCTCGTGGTGCGCGCGGTGCGGCATCGTGCCCTTGACCTGCCTGCGACGCTCGAAATCGCGGCGTGACAACAGCAGCAGGTCGACCCCTGTCGTCAGCCCGCCCAAGGCACCCCGTAGCCGCATGTACTCGCTGGCCTTGTCATCCAGCGATTCTTCAACAACCAGTAGATCGAGATCAGAGGCTTCGTCCGCACTCCCACGGGCGTAGGAGCCAAAAAGTATGATACATGCTGGCTGGCGTACCGCACTTGCCAGACGGCTTGCCGCTTCCTGAATCGCGTTTTCGTCGAGCACAGAAAACTCCTTATCGTAGGGTGAAAAATTGGTGAATTCAACATTTCATTTGGATTCCATGATTCTTCCAATGAAATATGAGTATGTTCGCAAGTATGAAGTTTAAACACTTGATAAGCAAGACAAGGCCCATCAAAAGCCAACAGGAAAAAATCACATATATTCCATCGGAGTGAATTGCCTTCGAATCATTCCTCGAAATTTTCTCGGCAGATGAAAACCATGGTAATTTCCTCGATCACTCTCTCGTTCTTCCGGCAGTCGTGGCCATCCCCGAGAAATTGAGCACGCGCCGCACGTAGTGCTGCGTTTCGGGGAAGGGCGGAATGCCGCCATAACGATCGACGTTGCCCTCACCGGCATTGTAGGCCGCGGCGACCAGCTTCAGGTTTCCGCCAAAACGGTTCTGCAACCACTTCAGGTAGGCCAGACCGCCTTTGATGTTCTGTTCCGGGTCGAAGGGTTTTTCTACGCAAAAGCGTTCCTGGGTATCGGGGATCAGTTGCATGACGCCCTGAGCGTTTTTGGGCGAAACGGCGTTGGCATCGAGGTTCGATTCAGCGAGGGCAATGGCCAGCGCCAATCGCGTATCGACACCGTAATGCGGTGCTTTCTTGCGGATCAGTGCGGCCAGGTTGCGCTTTGCCGGTGACAGTCCGGCAATATAGCCCTCAAGATCAAACTTCGGCTGCCCGCCTTGTCCATGGAGATTGCTGCATATCAGGTCGATATTGGCATTCTTGACCAGCGGGTTGTGCAGCATGCTCGCTTTCTGGTGACCCAGACGGGCCGCAAGTGCAAGATAGGCATTGGCCAGACTTGGATTGCGCAGCCTGGGTGGCCCCTTGAGCAGCAGGCGTCCGATGCGGAAGAACCCCTCCGAGCTGCCCATGGTCCCGGCGTCGCAATAAAGCTCGATGGCCAGGCCGGAGTTCTGCCGGATACCGATACCGCGTTCTGCCGCCAGTCCCTGCGCCAGCGCGGCGACAACACGTGGGGCTTCGAGGTAAGCCTCGGCTTGTGCGCTCGAACCCGGCACAAAAGCCAGGAGCAGCAGGGCAGGGATGAGTCGCTTCATTACGGCATCGTCAATGGACGGTGGGGAAGTGTGATGGTAAATCGAATGCAGGGCAAGCGCATGCGTAGCAGGATCGGACAGGCAATAAAAAACGGGGGCCGAAGCCCCGTTGATCGTTGCCGCCTGCTGGCCGGATTACTTGCCTTCCGGGCCGTCCTTCTTGCTCTCGTTGCCGGCGATGAACGGGCTCCACGGTTGGGCGCGGATCGGACCCTTGGTCTTCCACACCACGTTGAACTGGCCGTCGCCCTTGATTTCGCCGATGAACACCGGCTTCCACAAGTGGTGGTTGGTTTCGTCCATCTTCAGGACGAAGCCGGAGGGCGCGTTGAAGGTCTGGCCGGCCATCGCCGCGATGACCTTGTCGACATCGGTGGACTTGGCTTTCTCGACAGCCTGCTTCCACATATGGATGCCGACGAAGGTGGCTTCCATCGGGTCGTTGGTGACGACCGAGCCGGCATTGGGCAGCTTGTTCTGCTTGGCCCAGTCCTTGTACATCTTGATGAACTTGGCGTTCTCCGGGTTCTTCAGCGACATGAAGTAGTTCCAGGCCGCCAGATGGCCGACCAGCGGTTTGGTATCGACGCCGCGCAGTTCCTCTTCGCCGACGGAGAAGGCGACAACGGGTACATCGGTCGCTTTCAGCCCGGCGTTGCCCAGTTCCTTGTAGAAAGGCACATTCGAGTCGCCGTTGATGGTCGACACGACGGCGGTCTTCTTGCCTTCGCCAGCGAACTTCTTGATCTTGGCGATGATGGTCTGGTAATCGGAATGGCCGAAGGGGGTGTACTCTTCCATGATGTCGGCTTCGGCAACGCCCTTGGACTTCAGGAAGGCGCGCAGGATCTTGTTGGTGGTGCGCGGATAGACATAGTCGGTGCCGAGCAGCACGAAGCGCTTGGCTTCACCGCCCTCCTTGCTCATCAGGTACTCGACGGCCGGGATGGCCTGCTGGTTGGGCGCCGCACCGGTATAGAAGACGTTCTTTTCCAGTTCTTCACCCTCGTACTGGACCGGGTAGAAGAGCAGGCCGTTCAGTTCCTTGAACACCGGCAGCACCGACTTGCGGGAAACCGAGGTCCAGCAGCCGAAGACAACGTCCACCTTGTCCTTGGTCAGCAACTGGCGGGCCTTTTCGGCGAACAGCGGCCAGTTGGACGCCGGATCGACGACGACCGGCTCCAGCTTCTTGCCCAGCACACCGCCGGACTTGTTGATATCGGCGATGGTCATCAGGGCCGTTTCCTTGAGTGCCGTCTCGGAAATTGCCATGGTGCCGGAGAGTGAATGCAGGATGCCGACCTTGATGGTGTCGGCAGCGTAGGCAGCGAAGGAAACGAGACCAGCAGTGGCCAGGGCCGCAGACAGCACGGTGGCCTTGATGAAATTACGACGGGATTTCATGGAGAGGCTCCTTAAAGGTTGGGCTTGCGCAGGAACTGCAACGCATTCTTGCAGCGCAACAGCAGATTAAGGAACTCACGGAAATGCCGGAATACGTCAGATTGCGTATCCCGTGTTCCCTGGTACTGAAAAGGGGGCCGGGAAGGAGTCCCTCAGTCCTGGTTCTGCAGGGACTGACTGCGCATCCACGAAACGTAGGCGACATCGACCTGCAGGATGTGGTTGGAGAACCAGCCGTAGATCAGGTACTGCACTTCATTGGCAATCTCGTCGAGCGTGAGTTGCCTGGCGCTATCGAGCAACTTGAGCAACATGCCTCTGAATTCGGCATGCAGCAGCTTGTGTGCGTCGAGATCCGGGTAATTGAGCGCGGCCAGCATCTCCTCTTCGGCACGGAAATGGACCTTGACATAGTCGCACAGCATGACCAGGGTTTTCATCACCCGGATCTGGTCCCCGTTGCCGGCGAAGGTAGCGGCCAGGTCGAACAACTGTTTGTGCTGGCTGTCGATCATCGGCAGACCGAACTCCAGCTTTTGCGACCATTCAACCAGTGCCACATCCATGGCAATCTCCTTTTCAGGTGAGCGGATTACAGATTACTTCCTTACCGACGCGCTATGATAATCGATGACGGCCAGAGGTTCCCTGTTCCGGTTTTTTCATTCGGATAAACGCAGTGGTAAGTTGGAGGCCACCAAGGTTGTCGCCCGCAGCGGATTGGCTGGCGTTCCGGTAACAGTCTACGCCCCCCGCATTCTGCCCAGCGCCAGATTGGCGGCCGCGGTGCGTGTCTCCACTCCGAGCTTCTCGAATACGTGCTCCAGATGTTTGTTTACCGTCCGCGGGCTGCTGCCAAGGATCTCTCCAATGTCCTTGCTGGTCTTGCCCAGCGTCACCCAGTAAAGCACTTCGGCTTCGCGCTGGGTGAGGCGGAAGGCGGCGATCAGCGACTCGATGGCCGAGGCGTCGTTTTCTTCGCGCAGGACGACCAGCCATTCCTGGTCGCCGGTCTGGTCGTGGAATGAGGCGAGCAGCCGTCGGCTGCCATCGGCAAGCAGCAGGGCAGGTGGCTCGCGGCCGTTGCGGCGGGCGGTTTCGGCTTCGGCGATCCACGCCAGCAGGCGCGGCGGCGTTTCTTCTTCGCCGCAGGTGAAATAGTCCTTGAGCAGCTTTCTCGACAGTGGCGTCTGCCACACCAGTTTGCCGTCGGCGGCGCGCACGGCCACGGTGGCCTGGCCGAAGGCGTCCAGCGCGCTGCGTGCCTGCTTCATCTGGCGGGCGTTCTGCATGTGGGCGGCGATGCGGGCGAGGACTTCAGCCGGGCGGATGGGCTTGGTGACGTAGTCGGCGCCGCCGGCGGCGAAAGCCGCCACGACGTGTTCGGTCTCGGTCAGCCCGGTCATGAAGACGATGGGGATGTGCTGCGTGGCGAAGTCGGCCTTCAGCCGGCGCGCGACTTCGAAGCCATCGATGCCGGGCATCAGCGCGTCGAGCAGAATGACGTCGGGCAGGCTCTGGCGCGCGCGCTGCAGCGCCGATTCGCCGTTGGTGGCGACGAGTACGGTGTAGCCCGATTCGTCCAGCGCGTCGTGCAGGAAGGAGAGGTTTTCCGGGATGTCGTCGACAATCAGGACGATGTCGGAGATGGCACGCTCGATGGTTGTGTCAGGCGGCATCGCGTCCCTTTCTGAGCACTTCTTTCATGGCCTCGAACTGGAATTGGCGCGCCAGATCGCGCAGGACACGAACGAATTCCGCGTGCGCCGGATCGAGGCGCTCGATTTCACCGAGCTTGTTGAGGATGCCGCGCACATAACCGAGGGTAAGCAGTTCGTCGAGCGCCGAAAGGTGCTGCCATCCGGGCAGAATCAGGGGAGGCGGGTGTTGGAAAGGTTCGGGGGAGATCGACGGTGCATCGACGCTGACCCATTCCAGCCCCAGCCTGCGGCCGATCCAGTCGAGCAGTTCATCGACCCGTAGTGGCTTGACGATGAAGTCCTCGGCGGCGACGCCGACATCGTTTTCCAGTCCCTTGTCAAAGGCATTGGCCGAGAGGATGGCGATATGGGCCTCGCCTGAATTCGTGCAGCGGATGCGGCGTATCGTCTCCCAGCCGTCGATGCCGGGCATGGCCAGATCCATGAACACCAGATGCGGGTTGAAGCGGGAAAAAACTTGCAGGCACTCCTCGCCGCTGGCGGCCTGTTCAACCTGGAAGCCCAGGGGGTCGAGGACGCTCTGCAGCATGTCGCGATCGACCTTTTCATTGTCTACTACCAGGATGCGGCGGCGGATACCGACGTAACCGATACGGCTGACCCGTGGCCGCTCGCGGGCGGCCAGCGCCGAGTGCACCTGGGGCAGGAACAGGCGGATGCGGAATCGGCTGCCCGAACCAGGGACGCTGCTGACGCTCATCTCCCCGCCCATCAGGTCGGTCAGCATGCGCGCGATGGTCAGGCCAACGCCGCTACCGCCCGCCTGCGCGCTGCTGCCGCGGACGAAGGGTTCGAAGATGAGCTCAAGGTCTTCCGGTGGAATTCCCGGGCCGCTGTCGTCTACGTCAAAGACGGCCATGTCGCGCAGGAACTCGACGCGGAAACTGACCTTGCCGCGCACCGTGAATTTGACCGCGTTGCCGAGAACGTTGATCAGGATCTGTCCCAGTCGCCGCTCATCGGCGCGCACCACGGCCGGAAGTTCACCCACCGGCTGGTAGTCGAAACCCAGACCCTTGTTACGCGCCTGCAGCTCGAACATGCCGACGATCTGCTGCAGGAACTCGGGGAAATCGAGTGCCTTGACCTCCAGTGTCAGTTTGCCGCCTTCGATGCGGGCGATGTCGAGCGTACCTTCGATCACCGACAGCAGATGGTCACCGCTCTTGCGGATGACGCTGATCGCTTGCCGGCGGCTGGCCGGGATGGCTTCGTCGCCATCGAGGATCTGTGCGTAGCCGAGAATGCTGTTCAGCGGCGTACGCAGTTCATGGCTGATGGCGGTAATGTAGCGACTTTTGGCCTGGTTGGCCTGATCGGCGACCTGTTTGGATTTTTGCAACTGATCGTCGGTACGCCGGTGCGAGTCGATCTCATGCATCAACAGGTGCGTTTGCCGGTTCGATTCTTCCTGAGCGACCTGCCGGCTTTTGTGCGTCAGCACCATCCACCAGGCGCCGATGCCGGCCAGCAGCAGCAGCGCCGAGAAGGCTTTGACGAAGGTCTGTTGCAGGTGCGGAATCAGGCTGGCCTGGTCGGGGTTCAGCGTCAGCACTTCGTGCGTGTAGAGCAGGCCGAGCAGTCCTGCCAGCAGGGGTACGATACCGGCCATCAGCAGCAGGTAATGGCCCAGCCCGGTCTCCAGGTAGGGCAGAGCCGCCGCCGGCAGAATGCGGCGCAGCATGCCGTTCCATTGTGCTGCGAGATTGGCGCCCGGCTTGCACAGATCGTCGCAGCGGGCGTCGAGCGAGCAACACAGCGAGCAGATGGTGCCGCCGTAGGCCGGGCAGTGGGCCATGTCCTCGCTCTCGTATTCGTGCTCGCAGATGCAGCAATGCCGCATGCCGAGTATCGCCGCGTGGTCGCTGTTGACCAGGTAATAGCGGCCGCCGGTGATCCAGGCGATCAGCGGTGTGGCGACAAAGGCAGTAAGCAGGGCAATGAAGGAGGCATACGGCTGCACGCTCGCGCCGAGCAGTCCGCTGAAGGCGGCAATTGATAACAACGAGGCCAGGCCCATGGCGCCGATGCCGACCGGGTTGATGTCATACAGACGGCTGCGTTTGAACTCGATATGCGGCGGCGAAAGTCCCAGCGGCTTGTTGATGACGAGGTCGGCGACGACGGCCGCCATCCACGAAATGGCGATATTCGAATAGAGGCCGAGAATCTGTCCGAGTGCCTGAAAAACGTCGAGTTCCATGAGCAACAGGGCGATCAGAATGTTGAAGACGACCCACACCACCCGTCCGGGATGGCTGTGAGTCAGCCGTGAAAAAAAATTCGACCAGGCCAGCGATCCGGCGTAGGCATTGGTGACGTTGATCTTGATCTGCGAGACGACGACGAAGAGGACGGTGACGCCAATCGCCAGCGAGGTATTGCTGAAAACATGGGAAAAGCCGATCAGATACATCTGGTTGGGGTCGACCGCCTTGTCGGCAGGTATGGCGTTGCGCAAGGCGAGATAGGCGAGCAGGGCGCCGCCGAGCATTTTGGCCACCCCGGGGATGATCCAGCCGGGGCCGCCAAGCAGCAAGCCCAGCCACCAGCGGCGATGATTTTTTGCCGTGCGCTCGGGCATGAAGCGCAGGTAGTCGGCCTGTTCGCCCATTTGCGTGACCAGGGCAATGCCGACGGTGAGTGCCGCACCGAAAAGCGGTATGGAAAATTCGCCGCCCAGACCTTTTTCGCCGGGGTACCTCAACAGTCCGCCGATGACCTCGGGCTCCTGAACCAGCAGGAAAGCATAGGGCAGAACCAGCAAGAAAAGCCACAGCGGCTGCGTCCAGGCCTGCAGGCGGCTGATCGCGGTGACGCCATGGGTTACCAGCGGAATAATCACCACCGCGCAGATCAGGTAACCCCAGCTTGGGGGAATGTGGAAGGCCAGCTCGAGCGCATAGGCCATGATCGCTGCTTCAAGCGCGAAGAAAATGAAGGTGAAGGAGGCATAGATCAGCGAAGTGACGGTCGAGCCGATGTAGCCGAAGCCGGCCCCGCGCGTCAGCAGGTCCATGTCCAGCCCGTAACGGGCCGCAGCGTGGCTGATCGGCAGGCCGATCAGGAAGATGATCAGCCCGGTCGCCAGGATGGCCCAGAAGGCGTTTACGAAGCCGGCATTGACCAGCATGGTCGCGCCGACGGCTTCCAGCACGAGAAAGGAGGATGCGCCAAAAGCGGTATTGGCGACGCGCATTTCCGACCATTTGCGAAAACTGCGCGGGGTGAAGCGCAAGGCGTAGTCTTCGAGTGTTTCGTTGGCCACCCAGGTGTTGTAGTCGCGCCGTATCTTGACGACGCGCTGCAGCGGTTCAGGGGTGACTTCGGAAGCTGGCGGGCTTTTCATGGAGGGCGGACTCACGGAGAGTCCTGATTGTAACCTCCGGATGCTGTGTTGGAAGTGCTGTTCAGTGCACCGGCAGAACGTTTGCGATGAAACCCCGACACCCGCCGCAAGGGCGCCAAGTTTTCACCAGGCAAGACCAAGGACTCTTAAAGCTTGCCTCAGCGTTACCTTGGTTATTTAGCGGGATCGTAAATCAATTCCGGTAGTTCTTGCTTGAAGCCGCAGGCTCAGCGCGGGTCGACCGGCGACATCAGGAAGGCATGCAGAAACCGGTCGGCGCGTCTGGCCGTCCACGCCAATGCCTTGCGTGAGCCGGCAACAATCAGTATGCCGATGGCGTCGATTCGTTCCCTGTTCGCCTGTGCGATGATCGCAGTGATATCCTGGGTTTTGAGTTCATTTTTCATTTCGATATTCCATCTGTATTGCCCGGGTTTCGGGTACGGCGTCACTATAGGCAGCAAGGTGCGTCGAAACAAACGATCAATTGTCAGTCGATGCGTGAGAAAATCTCAGCCATATGAGTTATCGACTCCCTCCGCTGAATGCGTTGCGCGCTTTCGAAGCCGCCGCTCGCCACCTGAGCTTCAAGAAGGCCAGTGACGAGCTTTCCGTGACGCCCACGGCGATCAGCCATCAGATCCACGGCCTTGAAGACTATCTCGGCTTCGCGCTCTTTCATCGACTGACGCGGGCGCTCGAGCTGACGGTCGAAGGGCAGGCCATGTTGCCCAAGGTGCGCGAGGGCCTCGAATGCTTCGCGGCAGCCGTTGAGAGCACGCGGCGCCATGAGTCCGGCGGGCGTCTTCTGGTAGCCTCGCCTCCCGTTTTTGCCTCGCGCTGGTTGATCAGCCATCTTCCCGGATACACCGCACGCCATCCGGAAGTTCAATTGCACATGACGGCGTCGCCGAAAATGATCGACCCACCGGATGCCTTGCAGGTTTCGGGCTTCGAGACGATCGACGTGCGCGATGATGAAACCGAGCTGTTCATTCGTTTCGGTCGCGGCCGTTATCCCGGTTGCCGGGTCGATCGCCTGTTTTCGCCGGCCTACACGGCGGTGTGCAGTCCGCGCCTGCTTTCGGGAATGCGCCCGCTGAACGTGCCGAAGGATTTGCGCTATCACGACCTCCTGCACGACGATACCACCCCGGAACTTATGGATCGGCCGACCTGGGCCGAGTGGTTGCAACTCGCTGGCGTCGAAGGAATCGACGACAATGCCGGGACGCACTTCAGTGATTCCAGTCTCGCTCTGTCGGCAGTAATCGATGGCCTCGATATTGCATTGGCTTCGGTACCGCTGGTTGAGGCCGAGGTTGCTGCCGGACGCCTGATCGTTCCCTTCGATATCCTCATCCGCAGACCGCAGGCTTATTATCTGGTCACTCCCGAAGCTGTTGCCGAGCGCCCCGTAATTGGCGCATTCCGCGAATGGCTGCTCGAAGAGGCGGCCAAGGTTCAGGGCTAGCCGCCGGACAAGGCGTCATGACGAGCGTCTGGTTTCGTCTTTACAGTACCAGTTTGCGTTGTGCAAGATAGGTATGCAGAATTTGCAGCCGCGACAGCGGATCGTCCAGTTCCAGAAGCTTCTGTTTGGCGAGTGCCTGCACGGGGACAATCTCGGTCAGCCGGTAACCGACCCAGGCCGCGTCGTCAAAGGCATGCGGCTCGGGCATCTTCTCCGGGCCGAGATCGCCGGCGACTTTCTGCAGCAGTGGCAGCAAACCGTGCTGCGCTGCCGGAACGTCCTGCCGCGCAGGTTCGGCGAGCAACTCGACCTGAGCGCGCAACAATCCATTGGGCCGGCTACTCGTCGAAACGATGCGGAAACGACGCCCGCCGCGCACCGTCAGCATCAGAATGCCGAGTTGTGGCATGTCGGCCTGGTCGATATGCGCCAGCGTGCCGACCCTGTGCGGCACTGCCGATTCGCCGACTTCCTTGCCGCTGGCAATCAGGCATACGCCAAAGGGTGCCTTGTCCTTCATGCAGGCGGCAGCCATGTCGAGATAACGCTGCTCGAAAACCTTGAGCGACAATACGCCGCCGGGAAAGAGGACGCCGCCGAGTGGGAAAAGAGGAATGTCGATTTCTGTCGATTCCTTGCGCTGAAAGCCCAGCCAGTTCATTCCGCTTCCCTGCCCCAGCGTTGCATCAACGTATGCGGAACGGCCAGTTGGTCGAGAATGCGGGCGACCACAAAGTCGACCAGATCCTCAAGCTTTTCCGGATGATGGTAGAAACCGGGGTTGGGTGGAAGAATTACCGCGCCGGCTCGCGCCAAGCGCAGCATGTTTTCCAGATGAATGGCCGAGAACGGTGTTTCGCGCGGTACCAGGATCAGCTTGCGCCCTTCCTTGATGACCACATCGGCGGCACGCTCGATCAGGTTGCTGGCCAGGCCCTGGGCGATCGAGGCCAGCGTGCCCATGGTGCAGGGGCAAACCACCATGGCCTCCGGCGGATTCGATCCGCTGGCTACCGGCGCAAACCATTCTTCGCGGCCGTAGACCACGAGTTCGCCGGGGAGTGCGGCAAAGCGTTCGCGCAAAACAGCCTGAGCCTCGCTGGCTCGTGACGGGAGCTCGAGCGCCATTTCCTGTCGGGCAACCACCTGGGCGACCTGGGAATAGAGCAACTGCACGCGGCAGCCGGCGGCGAGCAAAGACTCAAGCAGCCGTATGCCATAAGGCATGCCGGAGGCACCGGTAAAGGCTAGGCAGATGGTCCTGGGCATTTTCATTCCGCTGTCAGAGGTTCGGTGGCCGGGAGCTCGGCGAGCAGACGCGCAGCAATCAGTCCGTTGATGATACCGAAAGCCAGCGCTGCTGCGGAAAAAAGCGGCACCAGATAGAACAGTCCGTTATGCGGGATCAGCCACAGCCGGGCGAGCAGCAACTGGCCACCGATATGTGCAAAGGCGGCCAGAATGCTCCAGCTCACCGGCCCGAACCAGCGCCCTGGCAGACGGATGGCAAACGCCAGTACGAGCAGGCTGAGCAATGCCCCGGTCAGGCTCATGAAAAATCCGGGTGAAAGAAACTGACCGAGCAGCAGGCCACCGGCGATGACGCGCAAGCCGCTGACCCAGGCCGCCGTTGCCCAGCCGTAGCGGGCCAGCACAATCAGCGTAACGATGTTGGCCAGTCCTGGCTTGACACCGGGTAGCGGCAAGGGAATCGCCGCATCGATCAGCGCCAGGCCAATCGCCGCCGCCGCGAGCTGAGCGATGCGGTGATCTTCGGGGGTCGTGGTCAGCTTAGTAACTGAGCGAGTCATAAGCTTCCTTGCCCCCCTGTACCTGAACGCTGACCTGATTCGGCGCGCAGATGGCGATTTCGCCGGGGCGTGCCAGCCAGCCCTGGCGCACACAATACTGGCGTGGCCCGGGGTCGGAGACAACGCGCACGCGGCGCTTTTCAACGCGCACCGTGGTGATACCGAGCGGGCCTGGAACGTCGATCTGGCGATTTCGGGACAGATCGAGCTCAGCGAAGACTTCGCCACCCCGCTTGATGACGGCCTTCTCGGCAACGCCGCCTTGCCAGGCCAGCGGAATGGATACGCCACAGATCGTCAGTCCCAGCGCGGCCACCAGCCAGTCACCGGGCCTGAACAGCGCCAGCCAGTACATCAGGAGTTGCCGGTGGGAGTAAACGCAGCAGTGGATGCAGAATCGGACGCAACAGCGGGCGGCAGTTCGCGGTGACGAACCAGTACCCGCGCCTGTTTGCGGAATTCGCGTCCGAGCCACTCGGCCATATACACCGAACGGTGCTGGCCGCCCGTGCAGCCGATACCCACGGTCAGATAGTTACGATTGTCGCGAACGTAGCAGGGCAGCCAGGTGGCGACGAAACGGGCAATGTCGTCACGCATGTGCAGCACGTCGGGTTCGGCCTCAAGAAAGGCGATTACCGGGGCGTCGCGTCCGGTTTGCTGACGCAGTTCCGGATTGTAGTGAGGGTTGGGCAGGCAGCGCACATCGAAGACGAGTTCGGCGTCGAGCGGAACACCGTGCTTGAAACCGAAGGATTCGAAGATCAGGGTCAGTCCCTGTTGCGCTTCGCTGGTGATGAACTGGCGTATCCATTCGCGCAGGGCGTTCGGTTTCAGGTCGCTGGTATCGATGTGATGACCGAGTTCGGACAGGCTTTCCAGACGCAGGCGCTCCTCGGCGATGGCTTCGGTCACGGTGCGCTGCTCGCTGGCCAGCGGATGCCGGCGGCGGGTTTCGGAATAACGCTTGAGCAGCGTTTCGGTTTTCGTGTCTAGGAAGAGAAATTGCAGTTCCAGGTCGTTGACACGCAGCGCGGCCAGTTGTTGTGGGAGCATCGCGATGCTCTCGCCGCCGCGACTATCGATAGCGACGGCGACCTTGTCGTAGCCTTGTTGGGCGAGTTGGTCAATCAGTTGCTGCAACAATTGCGAAGGCAGGTTGTCCACACAGTAATACGCCGCGTCCTCAAGCATGTTGAGGGCGATCGACTTGCCTGAACCCGAGAGGTTGCTGATGATTACGATGTGCATGTGCCGGAGCATAGCGGAACCTTGCTTACACGGGCAAGCCGGGCTGGCTTAAACTATCCATTCTGTTGCTGAAACCGATGCCATGAAACTTCTTGATATTTCCTTCCTTGCCGATCTCGTCGCCATCCGTCACGATATCCACGCCCACCCCGAGCTGGCCTTCAAGGAAGTACGGACCGCCGACATCGTGGCGCGCGAACTCGCCGCCTACGGGCTTGAAGTACATCGCGGGCTGGCCGGAACAGGTGTCGTCGGCGTTCTGCGCAAGGGCAGCAGCGCGCGCGCCATCGGCTTGCGTGCCGACATGGACGCCCTGCCACTGCATGAAAAAAACGAATTTCCGCATCGCTCAAGGCAGCCGGGGCAGATGCACGCCTGCGGCCATGACGGCCACAGCACCCTGCTGCTCGGGGCCGCGCGTTACATGGCTGAACATCTTGAAAGTCTTGATTTTGACGGCACCGTCTATTTCATTTTCCAGCCGGCCGAGGAGTCGGAGGGCGGCGCGGCGGTGATGATCGAGGATGGCCTGTTCGAGCAGTTTCCTATGGATGCGGTATTCGGCCTGCACAACTGGCCGGGGATTGCGGTCGGTGAAATGGCCGTGATGCCGGGCGCGGTGATGGCCGGCACCTGCGCCTTCGAGATCGCCGTGCGCGGCCATGGCTGCCATGCCGCGATGCCGCATCAGGGCGTCGACACGCTGGTTGCGGCCAGCCAACTGGTGCTCGCCCTGCAAACCGTCGTCGCGCGCAACCTGCACCCCTGCGAAGCAGCGGTGGTCAGCGTCACGCAGATTCACGGCGGCGAAGCCTGGAACATCATCCCCGACGATGCCGTGCTGCGCGGTACGATCCGCACCTTCAAAGCCGAAGTGCAGGAACTCGTCGAGCACGCCATCGAGCGCCTGTGCAGCGGTATTGCCAGCGCGTTTGGTGCCCAGATCACGGTCAATTTCGACCGCCGCTATCCGCCGACAGTCAATAGCATCGCCGAAACCGAACTCTGCCGGCGCGTTGCCGCACAGGTGTTCGGCAGCGACAGGGTGCACCAGGATGAACTGCCTTCAATGGGCGCCGAGGATTTCGCCTACATGCTGCGAGACAAGCCGGGCTGTTACGTGTGGCTGGGCAACGGGCCGGGAACCGGCGGCTGCACCCTGCACAACCCGCATTACGATTTCAACGACGAGATACTTAAATTCGGCATCAGTTACTGGGTCAGACTGGTGGAAAACGCGCAGTAGAACAGTTCCGGACAGCATGACTGCCGAAGTGTGAGTTGCCACTATTTTTACTGGCTGTTCTTGGTGATCGCGTTGTTGGTTGGGAGTCCATGGTTCGCTACAGAAGCTGAATGAGGGATCGCTGTTTCTTCATTCGCTGCTTCGCTGCCAGCGCCCTGGCCAATCATCGATACCGGTAACGGTGGGCGCCCGCAACCCAGGCAATAACCGTTGTCAGGGTCGAACAGGCACACGCCGACACAGGGATAGGCGTCTTCCGTTTCGTTCATTGACTGAATTCCTCGCGTCGACGCGCCACAGCGTCAAGGATGTTCAGCCGTTCATCGTTTGAAGCACTGCTCCAGACGGAAATCTCGTCAAGAGTGCGAAAACACCCCACACAAAATCCGTTGGCGGCATCCAGTGTGCATATATTGATACACGGCGATTCCGCTACCTTCTGTTTTCTGGCTTGAATCATGAAATATTTCCCGGGGACGTGGAGGTGGTGCTGATTAAGACACGCATCAACCCATCCAGTTCGGTTTGCGCTTCTCCAGAAAAGCGGCCAGTCCTTCCATTCCCTCCGGACTCGAACGCACCCGGGTAATGCGCTGTGCCGTTTCTTCGATGCACGACTCGTCAATCGGCTGACCCGAGACAACACGAATCAGTGACTTGCACTCGGCCTGGGCGTGCGGACCATTTTTCAGCAGGCTGTCAACGATCTCGCCGATCGCCTCGTCGAGTTGCTCCTCACCCGGAACGATTTCCTGTACCAGACCGATACGGTAAGCCTCAGCCGCAGAAAACCGCTCGGCGGAGAGCATGTAACGACGGCAGTACCGCTCACCGATGGCGGTCAGAAGATAAGGACTGATTACGGCGGGCACAATGCCGAGCTTGACTTCGGTCAGAGCAAACACTGCGTCATACGTGGCGACAGCAATATCACAGGCGGCAATCAGGCCCACTCCGCCGCCATAAGCTGGCCCCTGTACGCGGGCGATGGTCGGTTTGGAGAGCGTATTCAGGGTGCTCATCAAGCGCGCCAGATTGCGCGCGTCATGCAGGTTTTCCTGCGGCGTATAGCTCGCGGCACGCTTCATCCAGTTGAGGTCGGCGCCGGCGCAGAAACTCTTGCCGGTGGACGAGATTACAAGGACACGAACACGTGTATCGGCCTCAAGTTCGAGCAGTCCGCTGGTCATTTCCGCTATCAGCCGCTCATCAAAAGCGTTGTGCCGTTCGGCCTTGTTCAGTGTAAGAATGCCGACGGATTCGTCGACCTCACAAATGATTGATTGAAACATTAATTCTCCTTCAGGCAACCTGGAAATCCTTTGTAATACGCATGAATCACAGAGGTTTCGATCGGGTTTCCCATGCCGCAGGGGTTAGCCCGGTAAATCCCCAGATAACGTGCGCCAGATAGAAAAAACTGAAATTTCAGGGTAACTCGTTGCCAAAGCAATCGAAAAAAATCGCTGAATGCTATATTATGTAGGGTATTAACCAAAACAGGTCGCTTTGGGGAAAGTTTATCGCTTCCTGAGGTTTTTCATATCGCCTCCGCATTTTGCCAGGCGTTCCTTTCACTTTGTTGAGTACCCGTATACGGAGGTCTTTCAATGGCGCAGCCGAATAAAACTGAAGAAGTCAAATCAATGCCCGATCCCGCAGAGCTTGTCAAAAGCTATGCCGAAGTGGCCAAGCGTGCCTCGAAAATGATGGCGCAATACGTCGAGAAGAAGGCCAGTGAGGGAATCTCGATGCCCAAGGACGAAATGGGAATCGCCAAGGCCTTCTCTGATCTTTCTGCGTGTTTGATGGCCAATCCCCAGAAGATGGCGGAATCGCAAATGAAGTTGATGAAAGACTACTTTGCGCTGTGGCAGTATTCTGCGGCGAAAATGATGGGCGAAACATCGTTGCCGGCCGTGGCCACCCCCGACAAATCGGACAAGCGCTTCAAGGACGAAGAATGGGACAGCAGCTTCGTCTTCGATTTTATCAAGCAGTCTTACCTGCTGACGTCCAGCCACCTGAATGGCGTCGTTGCAGGAGCTGAGGGGCTTGACGAGTCGACGCAAAGAAAAGTCGATTTTTTCACGCGCCAGTTCATTGACGCACTTTCTCCGACCAATTTTGCACTGAGCAACCCAGCCGTTGTCCGCGAAACGGTCAGCACCAACGGGCAGAACCTGATCAATGGTTTCAACAACCTGTTGCGTGACATGGAAGCCGGCGACGGTCAGTTGCGAATCCGCATGACCGACCCCGATGCCTTCGAGCTTGGCAAGAATGTTGCCACCACCCCGGGCAAGGTCATCTTCCAGAACGACATGTTCCAGCTCATTCAGTACGATCCATCAACCCCGCAGCAGTTCAAGAAGCCGTTGCTGATCGTGCCGCCGTGGATCAACAAGTTCTATATTCTCGATCTGCGTGACAAGAACTCCTTCGTCAAGTGGACAACCGATCAGGGCCACACCACATTTATCATAAGCTGGGTCAATCCGGACGAAAGACACGCCAACAAGAATTTCGAGAATTACCTGCTCGAAGGAACCATGCTGGCCATCGACGCGGTCGAGAAAGCGACTGGCGAGAGCAAGATCAACACCGCCAGTTATTGCCTCGGCGGCACCCTGCTCATGTCAACACTGGCCTACATGGCCGCCAAGAAAGACAAGCGCATCGCTTCGGCCACGTTCTTCACGACCATGCTTGATTTTTCCGAGCCGGGCGAACTCAAGGTCTTCCTTGATGAAGGTACCGTCGCCAGTCTTGAAAAGAGAATGAACGAGCGCGGTTATCTCGATGGCTCCGACATGGCCGGCACGTTCAACATGCTGCGTGCCAACGATCTGATCTGGTCGTTCGCGGTGAACAACTACCTGATGGGCAAGGAATCCTTCCCCTTCGATCTGCTCTACTGGAATTCCGACTCGACGCGCATGCCGGCCAAGATGCACAGTTTTTACCTGCGCAATTTCTATCTCGGCAACAAGCTGCGTGAACCGGGCGGCATCGAGCTGGGCGGCGTCAAGATCGACCTCACCAAGGTCAAGACCCCGTGCTATTTCGTTTCGGCGATCGAAGACCACATTGCCCCGTGGAAGAGTACCTACATGGGCGCATTGCTCCCGACCGGGCCGGTGAAATTTGTTCTTGGCGGCTCCGGCCACATCGCCGGCATCATCAATCCGCCGTCGGCCAACAAGTACGGGTTCTGGACCAATTCCGAGTTGCCTGAAGCGTCCGACGATTTCCTCGCCGGCGCGACGCAGAACCCCGGTTCGTGGTGGACCGACTGGCAGCAGTGGGTGACCGATCAGGTCGGCGGCAAGGAGAAGATTACTGCGCGCAAACCGGGTTCGAGCGAACTCAAGGTGATCGAAGACGCACCGGGCGCCTTCGTCAAGATGCGGCTGGACAAGAAAAAGGCCGCCTGACATTCATTGGGCTACTTGAATCATCAAGGGGGCGCAAGCCCCCTTTTCCGTTGACGTACAATCGTTCCCATCATGGATTCCACACAACAACCGGAGTACGGGGGCGGCAGCATCGTCAACCTGATGCAGAGCATCGCCTCAGCCTGTGGCAGCAGCGGGACGCACTATCCGCAACTGGGCGCCCTGTCTGCCTTGCAACTCGGTGCAGCACGCCACATTGTTCTGCTGGTGATCGACGGTCTCGGGCAGCGTACTCTGGCCAGTCATCCGGCCAGCCCGAATCTTCAGCGTCACATAATTGGCACCATGACATCGGTGTTTCCCTCGACTACCGCCAGTGCCATTACGACCTTCATGACCGGGCTCGCACCGGCGCAACACGGCCTTACCGGCTGGCACATGTACCTTGAAGAAATCGACCAGACGCTGGCCATCCTGCCGCTGACCCCACGCGGCGAGCCGGCGAAAATGTTGCCGCAAGCACTGCCCATGCGTCTTTTCGAGCATCGCACGCTATACCGGCAACTTGATCGCGAGTGCTGGGTGCTGGCACCACAAAGCATCGCCAGCAGCCCCTTCAACGCCTGGTACTCGCGCGGTGCCCAAAGCATTGCCTACAATTCCTTGCCTGAATTGTTTTCCCGGCTTGCCGGTCTGCTGCACGAAGCGCAAATGCCACGCTTCATTTATGCCTATTACCCTGATCTCGATACGAATTCGCACCGCTACGGCACGGGCAGCGAACAAGCACAGCGGATACTGGCTTCGCTTGATGTCGCATTCGGCGAATTTGTGCAGGACGTACAGGGTAGCGATAGCTGGTTGATCGCCACCGCCGATCACGGCTTCATTGATTCACCACCCGACCGTGTGATTAATCTTGCCCAGCACCCGCATCTTGCTGCACTCCTCACCCGTCCACTTTGCGGTGAACGACGTGCCGCTTATTGTTACGTTAGCAAGAGACGGCGGCGGGCTTTCGAAACCTATGTTCGCCAGAACCTCGGGCACTGCGTCGACCTGCGGCGTAGCAGCGCCTTGATCGCGGCCGGCTGGTTTGGCCCGCCGCCTTGCCATCCGCGCCTGGCCTCGCGCGTTGGCGACTACACGCTGGTGATGAAAGACAACTGGACAATCAAGGACTGGCTTCCCGGCGAACGGCATTACCCGATGCTCGGCGTACATGGCGGCATCAGCAGCGCCGAAATGATTGTGCCGCTGATTGCCCTCAAGGTATAGATTGAAACCCGACAGTCTTGTCAGTCAGCCCTACTATGGCCATAATCTTCGAAGTTTCATTGCAGCGACAGAATTATTGAAGAAACCTGCCGTGCAGTGTGTCGACTGGCCATAAAACCGGCAGCAAATTCAACAGAAAATACGAGCGAATCGTCAAGCATGCCAACTAACAAGCCTCCAACTTCCCGCCTGGATCAGGTGGTTGCCGACGCCATTCGCAATCGTCAGACACGCGAATCGGGTTACCGCGAACAGGCACTGAAAATATACCCATGGATCTGTGGTCGCTGTGCCCGCGAGTTCACGCGTGGGAACCTGCAGCAACTGACCGTGCATCATCGTGACCACAACCACGACAACAACCCGACGAATGGCAGCAACTGGGAATTGCTCTGTCTTTATTGCCATGACAATGAACATTCGCGCGAACTTGACGCCGAAGCAGCACGTCAGGCGGGAGTTGTCGGCAGCGGCAAGGCCGAGGTGAGCCGGGCCACGGCGCAGCCCTTTGCCAATCTTAAAGATCTGCTCAGGAAAAACGAACGCTGACACGCGAGGGCTTATAACGAAAGAACCGGTAGCACGACGATTCCATTCAATCTTGTTTTACCTGCGGACAAACCGCACAATAGGCACTCGCTACAGGCACGGTCGGTAGCGCATTACATCTAAAAAACTTAGGGGGCATCATGAAGATCAAGAAAGTACCAGCCTGCTTGTTTGCGCTTGCGGCTATTGCGGCTGCATCCACCGTTTATGCCGATATCAATGTCGGCGTAACGCTTTCCGCAACCAGGCCGGCCGCCTCGCTGGGCATCCCCGAGAAGAATACCTTCGCGCTGCTGCCAACGAGCATTGGGGGTCAGAAGGTCAACTACATCATTCTCGACGATGCTTCCGATACGACCACGGCGGTCAAGAACACCAAGAAGCTGATTGCCGAGAACAAGGTCGATGTGATTATCGGTTCGACCATTACGCCAAATTCGCTGGCCATGATCGACGTCGCTGCCGAGGCAGAAACGCCGATGATCGCCATGGCCGCAGCGGCGCGCATCATCGAACCGATGGATGCCAAACGCGCCTGGGTTTTCAAGACACCGCAAAACGATGCGCAAATGGCCACGGCCATCGTCGAACACATGACCAACAATAATGTAAAAACGGTCGCCTACATCGGATTTGCCGATGCCTATGGCGAAGGCTGGTGGAATGAATTTTCAAAGATCGCCGAAGTGCGCAAGATCAAGGTGATCGCCAACGAGCGTTTTAACCGTGCCGATACTTCGGTGACTGGTCAGGTACTCAAGATTCTCTCCGCCAAGCCGGATGCCGTGCTGATCGGTGGTGCCGGCACGCCGGCCGCCCTGCCCCAGCGCTCGCTCAAGGAAAAGGGCTTCAAGGGCATCATCTACCAGACACACGGTGTCGCCAATGCTGACTTCCTGCGCGTTTGCGGCAAGGATTGCGAAGGGACCTTCCTGCCGGCCGGCCCGGTGCTGGTGGCCGCGCAACTGCCGGATAACAACCCGATCAAGAAGGTTGCGCAGGAGTATGTGACGAAGTACGAAGCCATGTATGGCAAAGGTAGCGTGTCGACCTTTGGCGCCCACGCCTGGGACGCCGGCAAGCTGCTGTCGAACGCCATCCCTGTCGCACTGAAGAAGGCTCAGCCGGGAACGCCCGAGTTCCGCAAGGCGCTGCGCGATGCGCTGGAGGGCACGCAAAACCTGACTGCAACGCATGGCGTGTTCAATCTCAGCCCTCAGGATCACCTCGGCTTCGACCAGCGCGCTCGCGTCATGGTCAAAATCGAGGAGGGCAACTGGAAGCTCGTCAAGTAGTATTCGGCTCGCCCTGAGCCTCGTGTGGCATCAAGGGGTTCAGGGTGAGCAATTCCTTTGGTATCATTCAGGGTTTGTTCTATTGCTGGCACGGGAACGTATTGTCCTGGCGAGCACCCCCGTTTTGTTGCGCTAGTTTCGACCCGATTGACGTCTCTGTCCGGCGTCCAGGCTCGAAGGACAGGCGGGGCTTCGACTGGAATTGCGTTTCATGGATCTGCAGATTGCATTGCTGCTTGCCCAGGATGGCATTACCAATGGCGCCATCTATGCGCTGCTGGCGCTGGCGCTGGTGCTGGTTTTCGCCGTTACCCGCGTTATCTTCATTCCGCAGGGCGAATTCGTCGCCTTTGGTGCGCTGACACTGGCCAGCCTGCAGGCCGGCAAGTTGCCGGGAACACTGTGGCTATTGCTGGGCATGGGTGCGGTAATCACCCTCATGGAATTCGCCAAGGCGTTGCGCGAGCGCCGGATTCGCCGCATTCCCTCGATTCTGTTGCTCAACTGCGGTGTGCCGCTGATCCTCGCCGGCATCCTGTTCGCCGTATCGCCGGCGACTTTGCCCTTGCCGGTGCAGGTGATCCTTGCCCTGATGCTGGTCGTCCCGCTCGGGCCGATGATCTATCGGCTCGCCTATCAGCCCATTGCCGAAGCGTCCGTGCTTGTCCTGCTGATTGTCTCGGTCGCCGTGCATGTCACGCTGATCGGCCTCGGGCTGTATTTTTTTGGAGCCGAAGGCTCGCGTACCCCGGCCTTCACCGATACCAGCTTCGCCATCGGTGATGCCCTGCTACAGGGGCAAACCTTGCTCGTCGTCGTGGCCAGCGTTGTGCTGATCGTCGCCCTGTACCTTTTTTTTGAACGTACGATCTACGGCAAGGCCTTACGTGCCACCGCAATGAACCGCACCGGCGCGCGCCTGATGGGCATCTCGGCGACCCTGGCCGGCCGGCTCTCATTCACGCTGGCGGCACTGATCGGTGCCTTTTCCGGAATTTTGATTTCACCGATCACCACCATCTACTACGACTCGGGTTTCCTGATCGGCCTCCAAGGGCTTCGTCGGCGCCATCATCGGCGGTCTGGCCAGCTATCCGCTTGCCGCCGCCGGCGCCATCCTGGTCGGTCTGCTTGAATCCTACTCGTCGTTCTGGGCCAGCGCCTACAAGGAGGTGATCGTATTTACGCTGATCATCCCGGTGCTGCTCTGGCGTTCGTTGACCACGCGCCACATCGAGGAAGAGGAATGAAGAGGGTATGAACAACTTCAGATTCCTCTTTGCTTTCGTTGTTGCGCTGGCGCTCGGGCCACTGGTATTGCCCGAGTTTTACGTCACGTTGCTCAACTACATCGGTCTTTACGCCATCGTTGCGCTCGGACTGGTGCTGCTCACAGGGGTCGGCGGCCTGACCTCCTTCGGTCAGGCCGCCTTCGTCGGCGTTGGCGCCTACACCACGGCTTATCTGACCACCGTGTATGGCGTCTCGCCCTGGCTGACGCTCCCCGCCGGACTCGCCTTAACCGCCGCCGTGGCCCTGTCGATCGGCTTCATCACGCTGCGGCTCTCCGGTCACTTTCTGCCCCTCGGCACCATTGCCTGGGGAATCAGCCTTTACTACCTGTTCGGCAGTGTCGACTTCCTTGGTGGCCACACCGGGATTTCCGGAATTCCGGCATTGCAGATTTTCGGTTTCGAACTCAAGTCCGGGCGCCAGTTCTACTACCTGATCTGGGCCATGCTGCTGGTTATCGTCGTCGCCACGCGTAACCTGCTCGATTCACGCGAGGGGCGTGCCGTTCGCGCACTCAAGGGCGGCACACTGATGGCCGAGTCCATGGGCGTCAATACGCCGCGCTCGAAGATCGTGATTTTTACCATTGCCGCGCTCTACGCCTGCCTTTCCGGCTGGCTTTACGCCCACCTGCAGCGCTTCGTCAACCCGACGCCGTTCTCGCTGTTGCAGGGAATCGAATATCTGTTCATGGTCGTTGTCGGCGGGGTGGCTTACGTCTGGGGTGCCATTCTGGGCGCCGGTCTGATCACCATCCTCAAGCAATGGCTGCAGGACTGGCTGCCGCAGTTGCTGGGGCAGAGCGGCAATTTCGAGATGATCGTTTTTGGTCTGCTGATGATCCTTGTCCTGCACCGTGCGCGTGATGGTCTCTGGCCGATCATCCTGCGCCTGATCCCAGAGCACCCCGAACGCCCGCGAGTAGCCCATGCCGAAGCCCTGCCGCGCCGCGCCATCCCGCCCGCCGGCAGCGTCTTGCTGGAGATCAGTAACGCCAGCAAACGCTTCGGCGGATTGATCGCCAATGATCGCATGAACTTCAAGGTCCGCTCTGCCGAGATCATGGCGCTGATCGGCCCCAACGGTGCTGGCAAGAGCACAATGTTCAACGGCATCTCCGGCGTTGACCCGCTGACTTCGGGCGAGATCAGCTTTTGCGGCGAGCGTATCGAGGCGCTGGAAGCGCGCGATATCGCCCGCCGCGGCATCAGCCGCAGCTTCCAGCATGTGCGCCTGTTGCCGACCATGAGTGTCAAACGTAGCCATAGGCGCCCATCTGCGTGGTAGCAAGAGCTTCATCCATGCCGCCTGCCATGCCGAGCGCGCCGAGGAAGCCCGCCTGTTGCACGAGTCGGCGCTGCAGATCGAACGCTGCGGACTGGCCGAGCATATGTACGACGCGGCCAGCAGCCTGCCGCTCGGTAAACAGCGCATCGTCGAAATTGCCCGTGCGCTGGCCGCCGACCCCTGCCTGCTCCTTCTCGATGAGCCTGCCGCCGGTTTGCGCTATATGGAAAAGCAGGCTCTCGCCGACCTGCTGCGCCGCTTGCGCGATGAGGGGATGGGTATCCTGCTCGTCGAACATGACATGGATTTCGTGATGGGTCTTGCCGACCGCGTCGTCGTCATGGAGTTCGGACAGAAACTGGCCGAGGGCTTGCCCGAAGATATTCAGCGTAACCCGGCCGTGCTGGAAGCCTATCTCGGGGGGGTCGAATGAGTCTGCCAGCCGGCATCGACGAAGCACAGGCCAGGCCGCTGGTGCTCGAAGTGCGCGACCTGTCGGTCAGTTACGGCAAGGAAGAAGCATTGCACCACGTCAACCTGAAAATCAACAAGGGCGAGATCGTCACCGTCATCGGCCCCAATGGCGCCGGCAAGACGACGCTGCTGTGCGCGTTGATGGGCCTCCTCCCGGCGAGTGGAGAGATCATCTATCTTGGCGAGCGACAAGGCGCCGCACGCCAGGTCGAAAAACGGGTACGTCATGGAATCACCCTGGTTCCCGAAAAACGCGAGCTGTTTGGCGAAATGAGCGTTGCCGACAACCTGCTGCTGGGAGCCTTCGACCGTTATCGCGTCGGACATCGCGACGAACTGGAAACCATGGATCAGGTATTCGACATTTTTCCGCGCCTGCGCGAGCGCCACGAGCAGATGGCCGGCACGCTTTCCGGCGGCGAGCGCCAGATGCTGGCAATGGGCCGTGCCTTGATGGCCAAGCCGAAACTGTTGATGCTCGACGAACCCAGCCTCGGGCTGGCCCCCTTGATCATCAAGGACATCTTCCGCACCGTCGCCGAGTTGAAAAAGACCGGCGTCTCCATCCTGCTGGTCGAGCAGAACGCCCGCGCCGCGCTGCATGTGGCCGATTACGGCTATGTGCTTGAAACCGGCGAAGTCTCGCTCGAAGGCCCGAGCAGTGAACTGGCCAGCGACGCGCGAGTCATCGAAAGCTATCTCGGCCTCGGCGGCCGTCACTTTTTGGGGGGGGGGGGGGGGGGGTTTGGGGGGGGGGGGGGGGGGGGGGGGGCGGGGGGGGGGTTGGGGGGCGGGGCCGGGGGCCGGCGGGAATACCTTTTATCGACAAGCCATGTATTGGGAAAAAGAGTTGGAAATTCTGGAGCGGAAAAGCCTGGAAAGGCTTCAGCTTGAGCGCCTGGCAAAGACGCTGGGCCAGGCCGCAAAATCACCGTACTATGGACGATTTCCGGAAATCGTACGCTTCGTTCAGTCAGGAATGAAGGCGATCGAGCAGATACGCGAACTGCCATTCACCAGCAAGGAAGATTTGCGCAACAACTTCCCCTGGGGCTTGCTTGCGGCGGACAAAAAGGACGTTGTCCGGCTGCACAGTTCGAGTGGCACCACCGGTAACCCCACCGTGGTCTATCACAACCGGCACGATCTCGACAGTTGGGCGAATCTGATGGCGCGCTCGATGTATGCTGCCGGCGTGCGCGATACCGATATCTTCCAGAACATCTGTGGCTATGGATTGTTCACCGGCGGTCTCGGTTTCCAGTATGGCGCCGAGAAGCTCGGTTGTCTGAGCATTCCTGCCGGTGCCGGGAACAGCCTGCGTCAGATCAAACTGATGCGCGACTTCGGAACCAGCGTCGCCCACGTCATTCCCAGCTATCTGGGGCGCCTGTTCGAGGTGTTCAAGGACGAGGGACTCGATCCCCGCAAGGACACAAAACTGCATACGCTGGTGATTGGCGCCGAGCCGCACACTCAGGAGCACCGCCTGCGCATCGAAGAAATGTTTGGCGTCAAAGCCTACAACTCCTTCGGCCTTTCCGAGATGAATGGTCCGGGTGTCGCTTTTGAATGCACCGAGCAGAATGGCTTGCACATATGGGAGGATGCTTTTGTGGTCGAAATCATCGATCCCGTAACGCTGCAACCCGTTGCCGACGGTGAAGTCGGCGAATTGGTGATGACTACGCTCGACCGCCAGGCCATGCCGGTCATCCGCTTTCGCACCCGCGATCTGACCCGCTTCCTGCCCGGCGCGTGCCCATGCGGGCGCACCCACCGCCGGATCGAGCGCATCTCCGGACGTTCGGATGACATGTTCATCATGAAGGGGTGTAATGTATTCCCGATGCAGATTGAAGGCGTGCTCATGAAACTGCCTGAAGTTGGCGACGATTACCGGATCCTTCTCGACACCATTGACGAGCAGGACGAAATGATTGTCGAAGTCGAAGTAAGACAGGAGTGGTTCAAGGGCGATCTGGCGTTTCTCGACAGGCTGCAGCGGCATATCACCCGCCTGGTTCGCGATGAAGTGCTGGTTCGACCGCTGATCAGACTGGTTGAGCCGGGATCGATCCCCAAGGCGGAAGGCAAGGCCGTCAGGGTTCTTGATCGTCGTAAAAAATAAGGATTGCGGGAGCGCCGGACATGAGCTATCAGGTTTCAATTTTTCTTGAGAACAAACTGGGACACCTCAAAAAGGTGACCGCAATATTGAAAGCAGCGCAGATCAATATCCGTTCCATCCACCTCAACCATACCGCCAACGGCTGGGGGATATTGAATCTCGTGGTCTCCAGCCCGCAGCGGGCACAGCACGTACTCAATGATAACGGAATATCGGCGGCACTGCGCGAGATCGTTGTGGTGAAAATGGCCGACAAGCCTGGCGGCCTGGACGAGCTGCTGAAAGACGTCGTAAAAGCCGGCGTAAATTTCACCAATGCCCACGGAATATCCGTAAATCAGGGCGACAGCGCTTTCCTGGTTATTGATGTTCAGGATATTCCCGATGCCAGGGCCAAACTGGAAAAAGTGGGACTCGAAATTGTTGCCGATGAGCAGGTATGGTGCGCCGGCATGACAGGCGTTTCAGACTTCATCGGGCCGCAGCTTTTTGTCAACCAGCGGTCAGTAAAGACGTTAAACGAATAGTCGCTTTCAGAGGAGTGTTCCCGTGAAAAACAGCCTGAGAAAACTGGTAGGCACCGCACTCATTGTTATCATGGCCGCCCCGCTGTGCTCTACTGATGCGTTGGCGGGAGGGCATCGCCACGGATACCAGCACAACGGGTACAACAACTACGGGTACAAGCACAACAATTACGGTGGTTACCATGGCAATTACTACAGCAGCAACCAGTTGTGGACGGCGGTGGGTGTAGGGGTGCTGGGCGGTGCGCTTATTGGCGCGGCCTCTGCCCAGCCGGCGCCGGTTTATTATCAGCAACAGCCGACGGTTTACGTGCAGCCCCCAGTTTACGTTCAACAGCCTTATTACGTGCAGCCGCCTGTTTATATGCCAGCACCTCCGACTTACCCATATAGATATGACCCTGGTTGTGGCTGTCTTCGCTAAGGCGCCCCCCCCGCGGGGGCGGGCCCCCGGGGCGGCCCCCGGCCCGCCCGGCGGCCCCGGCGTACGCGGCATCAGGAAGTCGGGTATTGAAGAGCGCCGTACTGTAAAGCGCGATCAATATTTGTAACTCATCCATTTGCCAATGCGCCGACTACATCATCCTGAAAACAGGTAGATTTTGTACCTGCCGTACCGGAACGTTGCTGCTGTCGGGTATCGCACAACCCGCCCCCCCCCCCCCTTCTTGTTCTGGATTGATACCCCCGGGAGGCTTCAGGCGGCCGCCGGAAGAACCGGCTGCGCCGCCGGGGGGGCTCGGCAGGGGCGGGGGCCGGGGGGGGCGGGGACAGCGGCGGGGCCTGGCCTTGGGGAAGGGAACCCAAACCCGAGAGGCAAGGTGGCGAAATTTTGGGGGGGTTTGGCCGGGGGGCCCGGGGGGGGGGTTCGGCCAAATTTTCCCGCGGGCAACGGAGGCGGGCGACCTGCGGGCCACCCGACTCAAAATCCCGGGGCCTAAGGCGCCGGGGCCCCACCGGGGGGGGGGGGGGAGGGGGAGGCCGGAGGCGGGTGGGGGGGACCGAACCCGGGTGGTGCGGAAACACCCGGGGGGGGGTTAACCCCCGTGGCCGGGGGGGGGGATTTTGCCGTTCCAGGGGTTCGTTTTTTTCAGGGGGGGCGCAAAGGAAGGTTGAAAGCCGAGGGGGGCGTTTTTAAAAACAGGGGGATGGGGAAGGGGCTGGGGATAAAAAAAGTGTAATTGTGGAACGGGGTTCGGGCGCGGGGGGGGTTTTTGTGGTGGCGGGGCGGGGATTTTTCCGAGCTAATGAACGTCAGGAACTGGCCCGCCCGGAGAGATTCGAACCCCCTACCCCTTGGTTCGAAGCCAAGTGCTCTATCCAGATGAGCTACGGGCGGTTCAGCTTGCCAAGATTATCAGGCAACTTGTCTGGTGCATATAGCCTGATGGTGATCGAACCAGTCTACACACTGATGACATGGCAAGGATTCACGAGAATTCAGGTCGCATGTCGATGCACCAGGGCATTGAATACAATTGAAAACTAAAACGAAGGTATCGTCGAGAATCCATGCTTCTCCAGCATTGCCAGGCCGGCGTTGATGTCGTCGACCTTGAGCACGATCACCGCCTTGTCCACTTTGTGTTCGAGCGAGGCGTAAAGATACTCGATGTTGACCCCCTCGTCGCGGAACAGCGCCATGATGCGCGCCAGTTCGCCGGGATGATCCGGTACCTCGACGCCGATCACGTCGGTTTCGCGGGCGATGAAGCCGGCGTCCTTGAGCAACTGGACGGCTTCGTCGGGCTGGTCGGCGACCATGCGCAGGATGCCGAAATCGGCAGTGTCGGCGATTGACAGGGCGCGCAGATTGACGCCGGCTTTGGCCAGCAATGCAGTGACGTCGGCCAGCCGGCCCGTGGTGTTTTCCATGAAGATGGAAATCTGTTTGATGATCATCAGAGGCTCCTCTTGTCGATGATGCGCTGGGCCTTGCCTTCGCTGCGTGCGATCGAGCGCGGCTCGACCAGCTTGATGTGGGCGCTGATTCCCAGTTCGCTTTTCAGTTCGTTGTGAATCCGCTTTCTCAGTTGTTCCATGGCGCGCGTCACATCGGAGAAGATGGCCTGCTCGACTTCGACCTGGACCTCGATCTCGTCGAGGTGCGTGGCGCCGCGGTCGATGACGATCTGGTAGTGCGGCTGCGTGCCTTCGATGCGCATCAGCACGTTCTCGATCTGCGAGGGGAAGCAATTCACGCCGCGGATGATCATCATGTCGTCGGTGCGACCGAGCAGGCGGTGGATGCGCACCGATGTGCGGCCGCAGGGGCACGCTTCGCGCATCAGGTAGGTGATGTCGCGCGTGCGGTAGCGGAGCAGCGGCGTGCCCTCGCGCTGCAGGCTGGTGATGATCAGCTCGCCCTTCTCGCCGTCGGGCAGGACTTCGCCGGTTTCCGGGTTGACGATTTCGGGGTAGAAATAATCCTCGTTGAAGTGCTGCCCGTTCTTGTGTTCGCATTCCGAGGCGACGCCGGGGCCGATCAATTCTGTCAGTCCGTAAATGTCATGCGCGCTGATATTGAGCTTGCTCTCGATTTCGACACGCATGTTCTCGCTCCACGGCTCGGCGCCGAAACAGCCGGCTTTCAGCGGCAGTGTGCGGAAGTCGATGCCTTCTTCAAGCGCCGCTTCGGCAAGGAACAGCGAGTACGAGGGCGTGCAGGTCAGCAGCGTCGTGCCGAAGTCGCGCATGATCATCAACTGGCGGCGGGTATTGCCTGCCGAAATCGGAATGATGTTGGCTCCGATGCGGCGTGCGCCGTAATGCACACCCAGGCCGCCGGTGAACAGGCCGTAGCCGTAGCCGTTCTGTACTGTGTCGCCCTTTTCGCAACCAGCCATCGACAGCGTGCGCGCCATGACGTCCGACCACATATCGATGTCCAACGCCGTGTAGGCGCCGACCACCGGCGTTCCGGTGGTTCCCGACGAGGTGTGGATCTCGACCAGATCGGCCGGGTCGCAGGCCAGCAGGCCGTAGGGGTAGGTTTGCCGGAGATCGTCCTTGCTGGTGAAGGGCAGCCTGGCGATGTCCTTCAGGCTGGTGATCGAATCGGGATTGACGCCGGCCCGGTCGAGTCGCTCGCGGTAGAACGGCACGCGCGAGTAAACCCGCTCAACTGTTTTTTGCAGTCGATCCAGTTGCAGTTTCTGTCGTGCCTCGCTTGAGGCGCACTCGGCTTCCTTGTTCCAGATGGGCATGCGCTGACTCCTGGGTTAGGCTGATTTGGTGTTGGCAGTAGTCAGTCGCCATGAAACTGCGAACCACCAAGATGCCCCGCAGGAAATCCTCTTGGGGGACACCAGGTTCACCAAGGGTGCACCAAGGAAAAACAATTTGAATTCTGGTTTTCTTGGTGAATCTTTGTGTTCTTTGTGACTTGGTGGTGAAGCTTTTTCTCTGTCTTCTGGCATGACTGACTATTGGCTTAGGTGCGGAAAGACAGGATGTTCGAAAGTTTCGGCAACTTCGGCAGTTCCGGCCACTCCACGGCGTCGAGCATGTTCTTGACGACGAGCCCGAGTTCGGTGTCACCCTCGATCGATAGTTCGCGGTTGAAGAACAGCGTATCCGGGTCTTCCTGGCGGGCCATCAGTTGCAGGAAGGCCGAGAGATTGGCGCTGAATGCGAGATCGGGCGTTTCGGGCAGATAGAAAAGCGGGCGGAACAGTCCGTCGCGAAAGGTAAAGCTGGCGCGGCCACCGGTATCGAGCACGTCGACGAGGAATCTGCGCCCTTCGAGCCGTTCAAGACTGTCCTCCGGCAGCAGCTTCATCTTGACCACGGCATTCAATGCGGCGGTCAGTGCCACGGCGTGCGGCCATTGCGGCAGTTTGTTGCCGATCGACGAAACGAAGGCCGGCAGCTTGAAGCTGGGAATGCTGAACGATTTGAGGCTGCTTGCAGACATGATCAAACTCCTTGGCGTGGTGACAGATGCATTTTTTCTAACTTGGGAAACGTTAAATAAGCCGTCGCACCGGCGAAAGCCGGTGTCCAGTGCCTTGAATTTTCTGGCTCTGCATTCCCTGCGGTCAGATTCCGGCTTTCGCCGGAATGACGATTTGACAATTGTTCAGCGGTTCCCTGAGTGTTGCTTAACGACGTCTTAAATCAGTAATGCCAGCTTCAGCCGGAATCCAGAGGGGCACTAGCGGATTCCGGGTCAAGCCGAGGATGACAGTGTACCTACTGCTGTGCTTGCTGCAACTGGGCGAGCTCCAATTGCTGGTGCGTACTGATTCCGGCTTCGCCGAACCAGTAGCCATCGACCATTCCTTCCGCCGCCCAGCCCCTGCAGTCGGGATGCACGGTTTCGCCGCGTCGCGCCGCGTCGAAGGCGGCGACGATGGCCGGCATGTGCGTCGCTTGCGGACTGAGGCGAACGATGTCGATGCCCATTTTCAGCATCTCCGGTACTTCGGCAAGCAGGTTGCAGGTCTGTGCCGACATCGTCTGGATGCCGTTGATGGCCAGGAAAGCCTGTCCTTCGCGGGTTCTCAGCGTCATCCCTTCGGGGTAATCGAGGCATTTGAACTGGCAGTCGTCCTTGTTCAGGTCGAAATGCCGGGCGGTGAAGCAGCGCGCCGAGAAGGCGAGCGGCAGCTTGCCATAGACGAACACCTCGGTTTCGACGCCCGCCGGGCGGCTGTTGTGCAGTGTTTCGATCAAATGGCGGTCCGCCTCCAGCGGCGGCACCCAGCGTTGCAGGCCATAGCGGGCAAAGGTCTCCAGTGTCGCCGCGTTATAGATATTCAGATGCGGCCCGGCGACAAAAGGGCGTCCGGCGGCGATGTTAACCGCGCCCAGGTCGTTGGCCTCGACCTTGCAGCCCGCCTCATCCATGAGGCGGCGCAAGGCCTTGAGATCGCTTTCCGATTCAAGCAGGGCTTGTGCGGAAACGACAACTTCCTTGCCCGCATCGGCCAGGTCACGCGCCAGACCGATCCAGTCGCTCACGCGCAGTTGCTGACGGCGCGAGCAGACCACCTCGCCGACGTAAATGATGTCGATCGCGTCGGTCTGCGCCATCCCGGCGTAGAACTCGAGCACTTCGTGTTTCGGCCAGAAGTAAAGCAGCGGGCCTAAAGCGAGTTTCATTAAAAACCTCTTTTAACGCAGAGATCGCAGAGGCGCAGAGGCCGCAGAGAAAGGCATAATTCGAGATTTTTCAATCTCTGCGTTCTCAGCGCCTCTGCGATCTCTGCGTCGTTAGTGGATAAAAAAATCAGCGCCACGGTCGGTTGTACGCGCCCAGGGTCGCCTGGTTGCCTTCGGAAACCCTGGCCAGATCGGCCTGCCAGGCCGGCTGTACGTGGTAGTGCTCACTGTCGCTGGCAAGCGCATCGAGCGCGGCGCGCAGGGTGCGCGTGACCTGCGCGACATAGGTCGGGCTGCGCTGGCGCCCCTCGACCTTGATCGCCGATACGCCGATCCTGGCAATCTCCGGCAGGATCTCGATGACGTTCAGGCTGGTCGGCTCTTCCAGCGCGTAATAGGTTTCGCCATTGACCTCGAAGCGGCCCTTGCACAGCGTCGGGTAGCCGGCGGCTTCGTTGTCGGCGCAGCGGTCGATCAGGATGCCGTTGAGGCGGGTGGACATCTGCCCCGGCGACTTCTCCCACTTGACGTACTTGGCCGGCGAACAGGCGCCGACGGTATTGGGCGACTCGCCCGTGGCGTAGGAGGACAGCCAGCAGCGCCCCTCGTTCATCACGCACAGGCTGCCGAAGCCGAAGACCTCGATTTCGACCGGCGTGTTGTTGATCACCAGTTCAACCTGTGCCAGCGTCAGCACGCGCGGCAGCACCGCACGCCGCGCACCAAATTCGCGATGCGCGAAATTAACCGCTTCATAGCTGGTCGCCGAGCCTTGCACCGAGAGGTGCAGACGCAGGTCGGGGTGGCGCGTGCTGGCGTAGTCGAGCAGCCCGATGTCGGCCAGAATGACCGCATCGACGCCCAGATCGGCGGCGCCATCGACAGCCTGGTGCCAGTCCGCCTCGCGTCCCGGTTGCGGAAAGGTGTTGATCGCCATCAGCACATGCTTGCCGTGCGTGTGGGCGTAGCGGATGCCCTCGACCATCGCCTTTTGGTCGAAGTTAAGGCCGGCGAAATTGCGCGCGTTGGTATCGTTCCGGTAGCCGATGTAGACCGTATCGGCGCCGTTGTCGACCGCTGCCTTGAGCGCCGGCAGGCTGCCGGCAGGGCAAACGAGTTCGGGTATTTTTTGCGGCTGCATGTCAATTCTCTCGGTGCGAAGCCGCAAGTATACCGAGCGGGCGCCCGTGCCGCATGATATTCATCAATTTTGCAGCTAATTTTCGAGCAGGGTTCATCTACGTGGTTGCTGTAGAAAACCAGTGCGACGGCCAACAACACGGGTGCAAGACACGGTGACGGGCGGTTTTTACAACACATGCCTCTGGAGAGGTCAATGGATACTGGCTTCCACGACATGCCGAGCCTGGATCGGATATGTTCATGGCTGGTCTGACTTCTCCCCGGTACGTGAGTTGATAACCCAGAAGCGTTCCATGGAAATGGTGAGAAGGCGCTCCAGCCTATAAGAAGCAGGCCATTTAGCGCTTCGATTCCTGCGAGGAGTCTAACAGGCCCGGTCGGGGTGAGGTCTCCGAAGCCCAGGGAGGTGTAGGTTTCTGCGGAAAAGTACATGTAGCTTGTCAGTGAAAAACCTGTCGTGCCAGAAAGATTGCCCAATCCCAGCCAGGTTACCAGGAGGTAAAGCGCTGCTCCATACATGGCCATCTCTGTCGCATGGGCGAGGAATGTGACCAGGATGACAACCAACAGTTTGCTTCGATTCGGAATGCCGAGTGCGGGGAGGCCGGTATTCAGGGCGCGTAACACTTCATAGTGCAGCAAGGTCGTTCCGACTAGAAGCAGAGCGCAGGCAAAGAGGACGTATAACATGAGAGGAGATAGCTCCTTTCTGCGGCTGAACGCACGCTTGGCCGCCTCGGATTACCGCAACCCATGGCGACTTGCGCCACAGGCTGCAGATTGTCGATTCAGAGCAGCATCCGGGCTGAACTGGCCAGGTTCCAGTAATACCATAACCCACCACCAACGCTGGTAATGCCGAAGATCTGGCAGCAGATCAAATCGATCAAGTCAGTATATGTATTCATCATCACTCCAATCGCTGAAGTTACTTGCTGGCCAACTGCTCACCATGCTTTTGCTTGATGGACTCCAGCAATTGCATCGCTTCCTGTCGACGACCGCTGTCGGCATCTTCGCGACCGGAGCGTGCCGGTGCCGCCAGGGCACGCTTAAGATGTTCGGCGGCCTTGGCATATTCGCCCTGGTCAGCGAGCAGATCGGCGTAAAAGTAATTGGGGTCGATCCCGTTCGGGTTGATGGCCAGCGCCTTTTCAAAATAGTCCCTGGCCTTCTTCTTGTCACCGAACCCGATCGGCCATCCTGGAACCTTGGCATACAGACTGCCCAGCGAGTTGTATACGGAGCCGTCCAGTGCGTTCGGATTGATTTTTTCGGCGGCCAGCAAAAAGTCACGTGCCTCCTTGGCTTTGCCCAGGGCGCCCAATCCACCTTCGGCTTTTGCTGCGCTGGCCAAAACGATGGCTTGCCAGATCAACGGCTCGGCACGATCGGGAAAGGACTGCGATACCTGTTGTGTATTGGCAATCAGCGTGCGGAATGCGGCTTCCTTTTCGGAATCCGGGGTCTGGTAGGAGACCTTTGCCCAGCGATGGCCGAGATCGGCGATCGATTCATCAAGGTTAGGCTGTGCGGCGTTGCCGGCAACGTTCAGGGCGGCGAAAAGAAAAAATGTGGCGATTGATTTGCGGTTCATTGCTTTCTCCAAAAAAATTGAATTAACGGGTTACTTCAGTTGCAAACGGACGCATCAGGTCAACCTGCTTCATCAGGTTCTGGTCGACGAGGCGCGGCAGAATCGAATTGATGCGTACGAAAAGCTTCTCGGGCCAACCGAGGTAACGCTCATGGCCATCCTGCTCGATGCTGGCGATGACGCTGGCGGCGACGTTTTCCGGTTCGTCCTGATTCATCTTCAAGGCCTTCGCCATGCGCGCAACGACGCTGCGGTTGAAGGCGGTTCGGGTAAAGCGTGGCGCCACATAGGTGACGCCAACACCGCTTCCCGCCAGTTCGCGCCTCAGTGCTTCGGAAAAACCGCGCAGTGCAAATTTGCTGGCCGAGTAGGATGCGAAACAGGGAAAGCCGATCGAGCCGAAAATCGATCCGACATTGACAATCTTCCCCTTCCCACGATTCAGCATGTGCGGCAGAACGGCATTGATCAGGGCGATCGGCGCGATGGTATTAATAGTGAACAGCGATGCCGTGTCAGCGGGGGTTTCCTCGGCAAAAAAACCGAAATTCTGGACACCTGCACAATTGATCAGGATATCGATGGCACCGCCCTGGTCGAGCGCCTCCTCGACCAGGCGGGCCGGCTGGCCGGGCATGGCGAGATCACCGACCAGCGGAACCACCCGGGTTCCTGAAGTCCTCAGTTCAGTGACCAGATGCCCCAGCTTTTCACCGTCGCGATTGACCAGGATCAGCGAAGCGCCGCGCTGGGCAAGCTGGCGCGCAATGGCGCCGCCAATGCCACCGCTGGCGCCGGTGACCAATACAGTGCTGCCGGCAAGTTTCATGCTTCCTCCCCGAGATCGATGCTGCGCAGGACGTTGCCATAAAGGCGGAAAAAGGTCTGTGCATTACGCACGACGCTTTCGCGGTCAGCCGCTGTTTCAAGGCGGTTGACCAGTTGCTCGAAATCCCCGAGATGTTCGATGTCAAGCGCGCCATGGCTGCTCAGGTAGGAAAAGGCGCTGCGCGGCAAATCGAGGGCGAGTTGCAGGACTCCCGCCGCGTTTGCAGCGAGGCTGACGCTGGTGCCTTCAAGCACATAAACCATTCCGAACAGCCCGACCGGATTGCGCCGCATGACTGTGTCGTAGGCGTAGGCGACCATCAGATCGGTATCGAAATCAGCCTGGCTGGCTTTGACCGCCTCGGCATCGCCGCCGGCAGCGGCGATGTCGTTAAGGATCCACTCGTGATGGCCAATCTCTTCCTCGATATAGTGGGCTACGGCGCTGCGCAGCCATTCCTGCTGGTCGGGCAGTCGCGCACCGCAGGCCATGAGTAGCGGAACGGTATGCTTGACGTGATGGAAGGCCCGGCTGAGAAAATCGAGGTAATGCTGCCGCCTGACCCGGCCGTCCATGGCCGCCGTAATCAATGGGATTGAAAGCAGGCTGGCTCGTTCGCCAGCGGTGGCTTGCTGCAGTTGTTGGTAGAAGTTCATGGGTCTCCAGTTCCGATTCAAGGTTGATACAAGGCATCGATCCGGGAGGCGTATTCCCCGAAAATTTCAGTTCGTCGCAGACGACCGTTCGCTGTCGACATTCCGTTGCCGAACGTAAAGGGCTCAATGGCGGGTATCCAGGCGCGCACCTGCGCGTAGTCGGGAAGCTGCCGGTTGACCTTGTCCAGTGCGGCTTCGATGGCCGCTGGCGATGCCCCCGGTTGCGGCACGATCACCGCGCTGTTGAATGGTCGGGCTTCACCAAAGATGGCGGCCTGGGCAATGCCGGCCTGCGACACCAGATTGACTTCCACCCATTCCGGCGCGACGTTGCGTCCGAACGAGGTGATGAAAATGTTCTTCTTGCGCCCGCTCAGAAACAGAAAGCCGTCTGCATCCAGGTAGCCCAGGTCGCCGGTGGCAATGTAATCGCCTGTTTGCGGCAATACACGATCACCCAGGTAGCCGTGCCAGCAGGTTCCGTAAACCAGGATTTCACCATCGTCGGCGAAGTCGATCCGTACATGCGGCAAAGGCTTGCCGACGCTGCCGGTGCGGCTTTCTCCAGGCCGATTGACGGCGACGACGGAGGCGCATTCCGACAAACCATAGCCTTCATGAGCAGGCAGACCAAGTTCCCTGGCCTGCTCAAGCAGGCTCGAAGAGACCGGGGCACCGCCGACTGCGATATAACGCAAGCTGCGGGGCAGGCTGACACCGTCCTGGCCTGCGGTAACCAACGCCTGCAACATCTGGGGAACCATGATCGTCGTACTGGCCTGCCAGTCACCCAGTGCAGCGATCATGCGTCCGGCATCGAGTCCGGAACTGCCGGTCAAGCCGACCGCAGCCAGCCCGGGCAGGCAAATCGTTGCCCCGGCCAGCAAGGGCGTGTAAATGCCACCGATGTTCTCCAGTAGCGTGGCCAGAGGCAGGGACAAAGATGCCTGTCGTCACGGGTGGCCGCGCTGGCCCGTCCGAGCGCTTCGGCAACGGTTTCCATCGCGGCAAGCCCGAGACAGACGCCTTTCGGCTCTCCGCTCGTTCCCGATGTGAAGGTCACCTTGTCGGTGCCTGCGGGAAGCAATACGGCACGAGTAGTGGCGGGCAGACGAACTCGCTGCAACTTCCCGTAAAATGGCTCGGCAGGCAAGTCAGTTTGGCCTGATGCGGCGATCAGACGCGGAGCCTGATCGGTCAGCACCTGATCGATACCCGAGGAACTGATCACGTGGGAAATCTGCGCCGCCGAGAAGAAGGGCGGCAGGGGAATGACCGGTATCCCCGCAGCATTCGCTGCAAGATCCGCCAGCGCCCAGGCATTGCCGTTATCCGCCAGGATGGCGATGGGACGTGGCGCGCCGTCTCCCCCTGCGGCACACGCGCTAGCCTCCCGCAACAGTTTGGACAGGCGCTCGATTTCGAGCGGCAGTTCGCCATATGTCAGCGTACTGTAGTCATCCTGCAAGGCCACTTTCAGCGGATTGCTGGTGGCATGACGCTGCAAGGCCGCAATGATCCTGCTCATGAAGTACTCCCGGAGTGCAGAAGGCCTGGCGAGGCTCGGCGATGCATTGCCCGGTAGCCTTCCTGGATATTGCCGATGAGCACGCGCGGAGCATGCTCGTAATATTGCCCCTAGGCCGCACGTTCTTCCGCAGGCAGTCTGTCAACCGTAGCCGCCTGAATATCGATCGGCGACAGACCCATGCGCGTAAAGGCGTTGCGCAGGTTCGCGGTACCGGTAAACACAACCCACGAAAAGCCTTCATGATGCAGGCGCTCTGTCAGCAGTCCGATCATGGCGCGAACGACGCCAGGGAATTTGCCTGAAAAATGGCCGACTTCGACTATGCTGCGGCGTTCAACCTGGCGGCCGGTGCAGGCTGCAATTGTTCGATTGACCGGCGTATCGAGATACTGCTCAAGAAACAGTTTTTGATTGGCCGAGCGCAAGCCGAAAGCGCCGCAGATATCACCCTCCCGGTTGCGCAGGCTGAACAGGCGCGGCATGAAGGCTTCGACACGCGAGCCGAAACTCGCGGCAAAACGCTGGCTGATGAATGTTTCGACGTCAGAGCGCTCGGCACCGACATGCTCGAACAGTTCGAATTCCGGGGCTGCTGCGGTCCGGGTACTCGCGGAAAATTCACCGCTCGCATTTTTTCCAGGCGGGAAAAGAAAGCTGAGCAATCCGTGCAGTGAAGCACGGATTTCAATCGGCGACATGAGCGTGTTGGGCAGGGATGACATGGTGTTCCTTTGCAGTGGTTATGGCCAGGGCCACAGGGAGACAGCAAGGGAATCGCAATATCGGTGCCAGTTTTCATGTCAATCCGGATAATGGTTACAACACATTGATTTTATAGGGTTTAATTGCAGTTTATGGCTTTGGCTCAAGTGACCGTCGAGCAATGCAATCTTTCACCCCCTGCAATCTTTGTCCACCAAATTTGCAGTGCTCGATTAGCGCTTGCAGACGTACATATCAGCGAAGATCATTGCGCAACGGGACGTGCAGTGGTGCAATTGTTCCTCACTCGGAGCCTATAGGCCTGTCAATATCAAACAGAGTGGAACAGAATAGCGTATGACAAAATCAATGAAACGCCACAGCCTCATTCAGAACATTCAGACATTCATCCGGTCACCATTCCTCAGTGAACATTCGCAAGACACTTCTCGCTGCATTTCTCTGCGTCGGCCTTGTGCCTGCCGTTCTTCTGGCCAGCCTCGCTTTTGTCCAGGCGCGAGACGTAGTGCAGGCGGAAATCAGGCTCAATCTCAAAATCCAGGCCGAGGGGTCGCCGCCTACATCGACAAGATGATGTTCGAGCGCCTGCTGAACGCCGCAACCTGGAGTCGCCTCGAGATCATGCAGGAGATCAGGAGCGACGATGCTGACCAGCGACTCTCCCGCTTCCTTGTCGATCTGCATTCCGGTTACAAGGACTTTTACATCAATTTTTCTTCTGTTAACAATGAGGGCCGGATCGTCAGCAGTAGCGATGCGGCTCAGCTCGGTTTGCGGGTGGAGAACAAGCCGGCCTGGCTCGATGTTTCCATTTCCGGTACAAATGTTGAACTGGTATCGCCTACAGAAGAGGAAGGTGGCGCATTGCTCATGCGCGCATCGGTGACCTCCTCGGTTACGGGAAAAAGGCTCGGCCACTTGCTGCTGACCTTCGACTGGTCAGAGGTATACGACGTCCTCGATCAGGCGGCCAGTGGCGGCGGTCGCACGCTCGCCATCCTGGACAGGGAAGGCAGACTGATCGCGGCCACCAAAGATCTACGCCAGCGCGGCCTGTTGTTTGACGACGCGCTTGCTGACTGGAGAAATCTGGCTACCGGGAAAACTCCGTTTGTCCGGGCAGGGGCGCCTGCTTTTGATTCCGAAGTCATTGTCGGGACTGCGCCATCTCGCGGCTATGAGAAATTCGCCGGTTTCGGCTGGACGACGGTGATTATCCAGCCCGTGGATCAGGCGCTCAAACCCGTTCATCGCATGGCACTCTTCTTTCTCGGTCTGCTCGTGCTCGTCATTCTCCTGACATTTCCGGTAGCCACCAGGGTCAGCACAATAATCGCCCGGCCGATCACCGCTCTGACGCGATTCGCCAGAGGATACATGCGCAACAAGATATTGCAGTCGCCGCCCAGCGCCAAAGGGGGCGAAGTGGGCGAACTGACCGAGTCCTTTGTCAAGATGGTTCGCGACATTGATCAGTCTCAGCAGAATCTGCTCCGCGCTTCGAAGCTTGCTGTGGTCGGAGAGATGGCCTCAGTGATTGCCCACGAGGTGAGGACACCGCTTGGCATTCTCCGCTCGTCGGCCCAGATGCTGCAGCGGGAAACCGGCATCAGCGAAGAGGGGCGCGAGCTGGCCGGTTTTATTGACAGCGAGACCGAGCGTCTCAATCGCCTGGTATCGGCGATGCTCGATACCGCCAGACCGCGTGCTCCGTCCTATGGCGAAGTTGATCTTCATGCGCTGATTGAGCAGAGCGTTGCCATGCTGGGCGGACAGTTGCAGAAGAAAGAGGTTGTCGTTACCCGGTCTTTCCTGGCCGCCAACCCGGTGATCGAGTGCGATGAGGAACAGATTACACAAGTCCTGCTCAATCTTCTGATGAACGGTTTGCAGATACTCGACCACGGGGGCCACATCGAAATGGCCACACGCGATGACGGGCAGTACTTCTGCATCGAAATTTCCGATGATGGGCCAGGCATCGATCCGCAGGAACGAGCCAAGGTCTTCGAGGCATTCTTCTTCAGGCGGGAAGGCGGCATCGGCCTCGGGTTGGCCATCGTTCAGCAAATTGTCAGTTCGCATGGTGGCGACATCGAGGCGATCGAAAGCAGGTTGGGGGGCGCGCTGTTCCGCATCCGTCTGCCGCGCAATCAATCGGGTGAAGCATGAAAAACAGACAGATCCTCGTAGTGGACGACGAACCGAAGATGCGACGTGTCCTTGAAATCATGTTGCAGAAGATGGGGCACCGGGTTCTCACTGCCGGAAATGGCCGCGAAGCCCTTGCCCATTTTCAGGCCCATACCGTCGACCTCGTCATCACCGATCTGCGCATGCCCGAAATGGACGGTATCGGGCTGCTGGCCAGCCTGCGTGCGCAGGAATCGGATGTCCCGGTGGTGGTCATAACCGCGCATGGCACCATAGAAACCGCCGTGGCAGCGATGAAACAAGGGGCCTGCGACTACATCCTCAGACCGTTCGACATCGACGTGCTGGAACTTGCCGTCAACAGGGCGCTAAACAGTGTCGAAGTGAAGAGGCAAAACACCTTCCTGAAACAGGAGATCGATCGCGGCTGGGATGCCTTCATCGGTACCAGCACGGCCATGCGGGAGGTATACGAACTGATCCGGCGGGTTGGTCCGAGCAAGGCCTCGGTGCTGATTACCGGCGAAACGGGAACCGGCAAGGAGCTGGCGGCACGAGCCATCCACAATGCCTCGCCACGCTGCGAAAAACTCTTTGTTCCGATCAATTGTGCGGCGATTCCGGCCGACATCCTGGAAAGCGAACTCTTCGGCTATGAGAAAGGGGCATTCACCGGAGCCATCAAGGATCGCGTCGGAAAATTCGAACTGGCCGACGGCGGAACGATCTTCCTTGATGAGTTAACCGAAATGCCAATGCCCCTGCAGGCCAAGCTGCTGCGCGTTCTCCAGGAGAACACCATCGAGCGACTGGGGGTAACCGCGTCATCAAGCTCGACATCCGGGTCATTGCCGCCACCAATCGTGATCCTCTTGAAGGTGTGCGTAGCGGAAAACTGCGTGAAGATCTCTACTACCGCGTCAACGTGTTCTCGATCGAATTACCCCCCCTGCGCAAGCGGGTGGACGACATCGCTGGCCTGGTCGATCACTTCATAGGCAAACAGGGTCATTCGACGACAGACACCCGGTTGTCAGCGAAGGCGCTTGAACAACTTGTCGCTTATCCCTGGCCGGGCAACGTCCGGGAACTTGAAAACATGGTCGAAAGAGTTTTCATCCTGAGCGGTGGCGGGCTGCTGAACGAACAGCATTTTCTGCTCCCGCCGCTGGTGGCAGAAGCCAAACCGACACGATCTGACTTGCCCGTCGCAGGCCTCGACACAGCGACGTCCCTGAATCAGGCGGTCGAAGACCTCGAAGCTCAACTGATCGATAACGCGTTGGCAATGGCCGCAGGCAACAAGGCCAAAGCGGCGGCGTTACTGGAGATCAGCGAACGGACCCTGTGGTACAAGCTGAAGAAATACCGTCCCGACCAGAATCCATCCTGATTGACATCTGAACGCAAGTGGAAGACTGATCAGACTCCGATTTCGGAGTTCGCCCTACCCGCGAAAGTCGGAATCTCGCAAATGGGACTGTGTCGTTCAGCAAATCCTCATGGCACAGCAGGATTTTTTATCCTGTTGTTTATTATGTTCAGTATTGGCGTGTGCTGGATGCCTGGTTTTCTGGCCAGAACCGGCGATTGACCAAGGCGGTCTGGCTCGGAGATACTCTCGGAGCGCGCGTTGAATTCAAAATATTCTGCATGATAACAAGGATGGTTCGGCGTTCGGCATGCGCTTGATGGGGCATGATCCGGCAGGTGCCGGCAACAGGACTGTGGCCCGGGTTACTGTACCGGACACAATAAGGCCGGTGCCGGATCACCGCCTTGAGAAATATCTTGCCGGTAATTGCTCGATCAGCCTTAGACTGTTATCCGTTGAAAAATATAATGATTACGGAGGATGAAAAATGAATGGAGTGGCCTGGAAGATTCGTGGGGCGATGCTGCTGCAGGTCGCGGCAGCCGCGTTGCTGGCGTGGCTGGCGGTCAACGTCTTCGGCGACGGAATGCAGGGCTGGGGCATTGCACTGGGCCTGCTGGTGCTTGTCGCCGTCCTCCTCGGGTTGCTGGTTGAGACCGGATTGGTCCGACGCCTCAATTTGTTGCGCGGGGCGATCGGACGCATGTATCTGGATGGCGACCTGACGCAGCGTGCCGTGGTCGAAGGGGGAGACGAGATCGCCAGGACGGCGGCAGAATTCAACAAGCTTATGGAAAGTTTTCAGACAATCATCGGCAAGGTTTTTTTCAACTCGGTCGAAGTCGCCCACGCTTCTCAGAAGCTGATTGGCGAAGCCAATCGTGTCGCTTCGGGATCGAACCAGCAGCGCGATGCGGCACTGGCGACAGCCAGCGCCATGACGCAATTGACTGAAAACATGAATCAGGTCAGCCAGAATGCCAGCGAGACGGCCGGCCTGTCCGAATCCTCCAGCAATCTCTCGGCAGAGGGCATGACGATAGTGCACAACGCGTCGGCTGAAATGGAACGGATTTCAAGCTCGGTGACCCAGTCGGCTCAGGTCGTTCATGCCCTGGGTGAGCGCTCAAAGGCGATCAGTGGCATCGTTCAGACCATTCGCGAAATTGCCGATCAGACCAATCTGCTGGCACTCAATGCGGCCATTGAAGCCGCGCGTGCCGGCGAGCAGGGGCGTGGATTTGCCGTCGTCGCTGACGAAGTGCGCAAACTCGCCGAACGCACGGCCAAAGCGACCGGTGAAATCAGTCAGATGATCAGTGCGATTCAGGCCGAAACACAAAGCGCGATTGTCAGTATCGAAGCCGGCACCGGGCAGGCCAAAAATGGCGCCGATCTCGCCCAGCAGGCCGCCATTTCGCTCGAGCGAATCAACAACGGCGCGCGCGCAACGATGGAAAAGGTTGATGCCATCGCCGCGGCGGTCGCTCAGCAGAGCAGGGCCGGGCAGATCATTGCCGATCATGTGGAACGTATCCTGAAAATGGCCGAAACCAACAGCGCCGAGGCCGGGCAAGAACTCGGCGAGGCCAATCATCTGAATTATCTGGCAGCCAACCTGAAGGAAATCGGCAACGTTTTCAAGCTGGGTCCGGCCGGTGAAAAGGCGCTTGAAACACACGCGAAGATGCCCGAAATTGTCAAGCGCACCGCACAGGCGATCAGCCAGATTCTCGACAAGGCCGTTGATTCGGGACGGATCAGGATCGAAGATCTGTTTGACGACAAGTACCAGCCGATCCCGAATACGAAGCCGCAAAAAGTTCAAGACGCGTTTTGACGATTTTGCCGATCAGACGCTGACATCGCTGCAAGAGCAGTTACTGGAGCAGAACAAGTGGATCGTCTATGGCATCACCTGCGACCGGAAAGGTTATGTGCCGACGCACAACCGGAAATTCTCGCAGCCTCTGACCGGCGATGAAAAAGTCGATTTTGTCAATAACCGCACCAAGCGCCTGTTTGATGATCCGGTTGGCCGCCGTTGCGGTGATCACGAACAACCTTTCCTGTTGCAGACCTATCGTCGCGATACCGGAGAGATCATGCATGACATCTCGTCACCGGTGTATGTCAAGGATCGGCACTGGGGCGGTTTCCGCATTGGCTACAAGACCGAGGTCTGAGCCTGCTGAGAGATGCGCGAGAAAAGTATAGTCTTGCCAGTCCGCTTGCTTGCCAAAGCCCTGAGCTCTTTAGACCGGTATTTGTCCCACGGGATTCGCTGCGCATACATTCACGTTGCTCAGGTTGGCGTAAAGTCCCGAAAAGAATTTCCTTCGGGGCATCACCCGCGTCACAAACTTCTGTTGAAAGCCCGATTTCGCATGCAACGCCCAATCATTCCACGATCGCAGCTGTTGGCCGGTGCCGATACCGAGCAAAAACGCACGGAGATCCTCGACTATTTTCGCGCCACATTTGATCGCTACGAACAGTTGTTCGAGGTGCTGACCTGTGCCGAGGCCTACTTCGTCAAGCCGATCGCCCTGCGCCACCCACTGATTTTCTACCTCGGCCATACCGCCACCTTTTTCATCAACAAGCTGCTGTTGGCCGGCCTGATCGAGAAACGCATCAACCCGGAGTTCGAGTCGATGTTCGCCATTGGCGTCGACGAAATGAGCTGGGATGACCTCAGTGAAGCGCGCTACGAGTGGCCCCGCGTAGACGAGGTGAAGGCCTATCGCCAGGCGGTGCGCGCTACCGTCGAGCAACTGATCCGGACACAAACGCTGACCCTGCCCATCGGCTGGGATCACCCGTGGTGGATTATCCTGATGGGAATCGAGCATGAGCGCATCCATCTGGAAACCTCGTCGGTGCTGATTCGTCAGCACCTGCTGAAATACGTTGCGCCACACCCCGCCTGGGAACCTTGCCGGGCCGCTGCAGAGGCACCGACAAACGAACTGGTCGACATTCCGCCAGCGCAGTTTCGCGTCGGCAGGGAGCGGGGTGAATCGGTGTACGGCTGGGACAACGAATTTGGCTGTCATGAAGCTTCGACGGCTCCTTTCCAGGCCAGCCGCTATCTGGTTTCCAATCAGGAGTTCCTGGCTTTTGTCGAAGCCGGGGGTTATGCCGACGCGTCTCTGTGGCTGGAAGAAGGCGCCGGCTGGCTAAAATTTACGCAGGCACAACACCCCACGTTCTGGGTCAGGGACGGCGCGCAATGGCGCTTGCGCCTGATGCTTGAAGAAGTGCCGATGCCGTGGAACTGGCCGGTCGAAACCAATTACCATGAGGCCAAGGCGTTCTGCCGGTGGAAGGCGCGCGTCAGCGGCCAGCCCGTGCGTCTGCCGACGGAGGACGAATGGCAGGCCCTGAGCAGGTTTGCCGGCACCAATGAGCTTCCGTCCGGGTACCCGGCGCCGGCAAACATCGAACTCGACCATTACGCCTCTTCATGCCCGGTCAACCAGTTTGCGCACGGCCCGCTGTTCGACGTGATCGGCAACGTCTGGCAGTGGACCGAGACGCCGATTTATCCCTTCGCCGGATTCGAGGTGCATCCGATCTACGACGACTTCACCACCCCCACCTTTGACGAGCGCCATAACGTGATCAAGGGCGGGTCATGGATTGCCTGCGGCAATGAAGCGTTGCCGACGTCACGTTACGCCTTCCGTCGTCATTTCTTCCAGCATGCCGGATTGCGCTACGTGGTCTCCGACGCACCGGCTGCCAGCGAGGCCTCGCACTACGAAACCGATCGGCTGGTTTCCGAGTATGCCGAATTTCATTACGGCGACGAGTACTTCGAAGTACCCAATTTCCCGCGCGCGCTGGCTCAACTGGCCATTGCCGCGATGGGCGACAAACCTGCAGGAAAGGCGCTCGATCTGGGTTGCGCCACCGGGCGCGCCAGCTTTGAACTGGCGCGGCATTTCGGGCAGGTCACCGGTATCGATTTTTCTGCCCGCTTCATCAGCCTGGGTGTCCGCCTTGCCGAGCAGGGCAGGTTGCGCTACACGCTGGTCGACGAGGGAGAACTGGTCGCCTACAAGGAACGCAGTCTGGCCGAACTCGGGCTTGCTCACGTCGCGCAGAAAGTCGAATTCTTCCAGGGCGATGCCTGCAATCTCAAGCCGGTATTCACCGGCTACGACCTGATGCTTGCCGCCAATCTGATCGACCGCCTGTACAGCCCGGCAAAATTCCTCGAAACGGTGCACCAGCGTCTCAATCCCGGAGGCGTGCTGCTGATCGCTTCGCCCTACACCTGGTTGCCGGAACACACCAAACGCGAGGAATGGATCGGCGGATTCAAAAAGGACGGCGAGAATTTCACTACCCTCGACGGCCTCAAAGCCATCCTCGGCAAGCACTTCAATCTGCTGCGCGGGCCGCTGTCGGTTCCCTTTGTCATTCGAGAAACCCGGCGGAAATTTCAGCATACGCTCTCTGAAGTCAGCCTCTGGGAGCGTCGTTAACAGGGACATTCCATGGAAACCATCATTATCAGAATCAGCGGCATGAAAGACGAGGAATGCGTGCGTCTGGTGGCCAACGCGATCCAGGATCTGCCCAGCATCGGTCACCTCGAGGTATCGCTGGACAAAGGCGAAGCCAGCGTCGAGCATGGCCGCTTTGTCAGCCCGGACGATATTCTCCAGGCCATCGTCGACGCCGGCTATGAAGCAACTTGCTGAAGCCTCAGAGGCTGTAAATCAATGATCGGTTAAACGAGCTGGACCCCGGCTTACGCCGGGGTGACGAGCGTGGAAATCAGGCAGTCCGGGTAGGTCGGGTTAGCACGCAGTGCGTAACCCGACATTGCTTTCCAACCCGACCGCGCTGCAATCGTCATGCAGACATTCAAGGTCATTCAGCGCCCTGATCAATCCGCGCCAGCGCCTGCTCAATCATTCTTGCATCGGTGGGCCGGACCAGGCGCTCGACTTCCTGACCCTGGCGCATGAAGATCAGAGTCGGCCACAGTTTCACCCGGAATGAACGCCCCAGGCGGCGTCCCGGGCCATCTTCAATCCTGATGTGGCGGAGCCCGGGATGACCGGCCAGGGCCGAGGCAATCAAGGGTTGGGCGGCCATGCAATGGCCACACCAGTTGGTGCCGAATTCGATGACGAGAGGTTTTTCGATGGCATCGATCGCGCTGCGCAACGGTTCGATTGCCGGATAGTTGTCTTGCCTTGCCATGTATTCTCCAGCGTCTGCGGCTATGTCAGGCAAATATGGCCTGCATTTCCTGCGTGACGGTTTCGATTTCCGGTAGAAGGTCAGCGTACTTCTGACGAACGATGCCTGCTTCGCCGGCATCCGGATCGAGGTCCTGATAGAGCCATTCGAAATGCGTTCCGGCCAGGATGTTTCCGACATAGACGATGTCCGCCAGCGTGCGCACCGTTTCCGGTGCAGCCCGCGGCTGCTCGTGATCGATGGTGGCGTTGACGATGTCCTCGGGTATGCCCAGTGCGTGGAGCAGGGTGACCCCGATGCCTTCGTGCCACTGTATGATCAGGTACTTCACGGTCTCCGGGCGGGTGCGTAATTCCGGGTACTGGGCGGCGCGGTACAGCATGTAGAAGGCCCCGAGGTCGTGCACCAGGCCGGCCAGCATGGCTTCGTCCGGATTGATCCGGGTTTGGCTGCGCGCCAGGATGCGGGCCGCTGCCGCTGTTTTGAGCGTATGTGCCCACAGAGCCTGGGTAAATTCGTTGAAGATCGCCATTTCCTTCGAGCGCATGAGCTGGCTCATGGCGATGGCCAGCGCCGTCGTGCGTACCAGCTTGACCCCCAGGCGGCTGATGGCGGCCTGGAGATCCCGGGCCGGCGTGCCGTCGGGGCTGTAAAGGACGGAATTGGCCAGGTGAATCAGCTTGGCGGCAACCAGCGGTTCGACGCTGACGATGCTGGCAATGCGCGGAATGGGCAGGTTCGAATTCTGCAAGGCCTTGCGCAGGCGGATGGCGGCTTCGAATGAGGTGGGGAAGACAACCTCGCCGGCCAGCTCGCGGGCGATATCCTCGAGCATCTGGAAACGCTGGGCGTTGAGGGCTTCGCCGACCTTGTCAGCGGCATCTTCGGTTTCAGCGTCCTTGACTGCCTGTTGGTCAACTTCCAGGCCCGCTTCTGGGCTTGCTTCCCGGTTCGTACTCATGATGGCTGGCTTCTGGTTGAAACGAAGGAAATGAACAGGAAACTCAAGGTCTCCGTCGGACAATCGAAGAGTCTAACATCAGGAACGGCTCAGGAGATAGCTCCCAACCACTGCTGAGACGACAAACAGCAAGGTGGGGAGTCCGCATAGATCGGTCGATGCACGGCGACAAGCAGCATCACCGGCAAGTCCTGATTTTCTCGCCATACCCGGTCATTTCCAGATAACCGCGCCCGATCTCGCGACCGTCTTCAGTCACCCTTACCGCGCCTTCCCAATACACGGCACCCGTCGAGCGACGGCTGTCGAGTTCCTGGTCGTCGATCAGGGCTTGCAGGTGGAGGTCGCGCGTGCCGATGCGCACGCGCCATTCGACCGGGTAGGTGATTCCGGTACGCGCTGATCGCCACTGGCGCAGGGGGGTAAAGGCTACGGCATCCGGCGACAGCGCCTGCACACGGCCTGCGCCCTGGCTGAAAGTGGCGGCGGACCACAGCGGGCTTCCGTCCTTGCCGCGCAGGCGGAAGGCCATCAGGGCGCTGCCGTCGTCAAGATTCAGACCGATCCAGTCCCAGCCCTGGGCTGTTTCAGGCAGCAGTTCGCTCGACCATTCGTGGTCCAGCCAGGCCTGGCCAGTGACCGGCTGCGTGCGGCCGTCGAGGGTCACCGTGCCGCTCACCTTGAGTTGCGGGCGGCTGTAGTAATAGCTGGCGTGGCGCGGATCGGGGGACTTGCGACTGAACCCGGCGTCGCCGTTGAGCACCGGCGGGCCACCCGCGGTCAGCGACAGCGCGTAAGCGAAATCCTCGCCGGCAATAGTGGCCTGATAGCGCCCGTCGCTTTGCTCGAAACGCCAGTCGCCGATCCACACACCGGTCTGCCCGGTGGCGAAGCCGGCGCGGCCAAAGCCGACGCGCGCGGCGCGTTGCTCGTGACGCAGGCGGCCAAGGCGCGGGTCGGCAATGGCCGCGTGGGCGAGGATCAACTGACGCGGTGCGAAGGCGCTTGGATTGCCCTCGCCGACACCGGTGCGCACGCGGAAGAAGGTGCTCTGGAAACCGAGCGGGCTGCCGTCCGGCAAGCTCAGCCAGCCGGTGGCGTACCACCACTCGGTACGGCAATCGGGGTGCGCGCCGTGATCATCAAGGAAAGACCAGCGTTCGGCCAGCCAGCACCGGAGCAAACCCAGGCGCTTCGGCGGCACCGATCCGTGCATTTACAAACAGGCTGGCCAAAGCCAGGAGAAAAGTGCGCTTATTCATGGCTGCTCATTACCAGTCTTCGCGGACCGCGAGCACCGCGTCCTGGCGCATCGCCTGGCGCCCGGCGAGTACGGCGGCCAGTGCCGCCAGGGCGATCAGTCCGGCGGCGAACAGGGTCAGCGAGCCCCACGGAACGTGCACATCCATGCTCCAGTGGAAGCTCTGCCGATTGACCACCTCGATCAGCACCAGCCCGATGGCACTGCCGGCCAGCAGCCCGCCGAGCACGCCGACGCCAGCCGCCAGCGCGCCCTCCTGGGCCAGCATCCAGCCGATCTGGCGGCGCGTCAGGCCGAGATGGCGGAGCATGCCGAACTCGCGCCGCCGCGCTGCCGCAAGCGCCGCGAAGCTGGCCGCCACTCCGGCCAGGCCGATGATCACCGCAACCGCCTCCAGCAGATAGGTGACGGCGAAGGTACGGTCGAAGATGCGCAGGCTGGTGGCACGAATCTCGCCGGGGTAGGCAATCTCCAGCGCCCCTGCGCTGCCGGTAGCCTTGAGCGCGGCGGCCACCTGCGTTGCCGTCGCCGAGGGCGCGAGTTTGATCGCCGCGTCATTGGCCAGCCGCTCGCCGGTCAGGCGGCGATAGTCGGCAAGATCGATCAAAACCGCACCGGTCTGGCGTGAATAGTCGCGCCAGACACCGGCCACATGCACCGGTACCGGGCGCCCGGCGAGCGGCAGTTCGACGCGCTGGCCGGGCCGCCAGCCGTAGAGATCGTGCATCGCTTCGGAAATCCAGATCGCCGGCTCGCCGGCGCCGGGCCGGGTTGCGCCGACCAGCGGCAACTCACGCCCGTCGGCCGAAACCGGCCGCGCAATCAGGGCGATCGGTGCCTGCCCGGCTGTGACTCGCAGGTTCTCGTGGCGAGTGAAACTGACGCTGCCAACGCCGGGCACGGCGGCAATCCGGGCCTGCTGGGCTTCATCCAGATAGCCGCTGGTCTGCGCCGAGCTCGCGCGCAGGTAAAGGTCGGCGGGCAGGATCTGGGTCAGCCACTGGTCGACCGAATCGCGGAAGGAAGCCACCATGATCGCCATCGCCACCGCCAGCGCTACGCTGGTCAGCACCCCGGCCGCTGCCACCACGGCGTGCCCCGGTGCGGCAGCCAGGCGGGCGGTGGCCAGGCGGGACGCTACCGGCCCGTGCTCCGGCAGCAGCCAGGCCAGGCCGGATGCCACCGCCGGCAACAGCATCACGCTCCCCGCCAGCAGGCAGGCGATGGCCAGATAGCCGCCCAGCGGCAGGCCGTTCACCGGCGGAATCCAGCACGCGGCCAGGCTGGCCAGCAGCAGCGCCAGGCCCAGCGCAGGGTGCCCGCGCCCACCGAGCAGCGCCGCCTCGTCGCCGGCCTTCAGCGCCTGCGCCGGCGACACGGTGGCCGCCTCGCGTGCCGGCAGCCAGGCGCCGGCAACGCCGGCCAGCACGCCGAGCGCAACGTAAATGGCCGTTACCTCGGGCTGGAACTGAAGTTGCGGCTGCAATCCGGAAAAGTAGCCGGCACCAAGATCGCCGCCGAGCAGCGCCAGCATCGCCCAGGCCAGGCCATGACCGAGGGCGACACCGACCACGCCCCCGGCCAGCCCGACCAGCGCGCCCTCGGCCAGCAGCCAGGCGAAAAGTTGCTGGCGGGCCAGCCCGATGGCACGCAGGAAGGCGAACTCGGTGCGCCGCCGCACCACCGAAAGCGCCTGCGCCGAGAAAACGAGAAAGCCGCCGGTCAGCAGCGCCATGGCCGCCAGCATGGTCAGATTGACCCGGTAGGCGCGCGACAGGTTGGCCGCCTGGTTCTCGGCCGTTTCCGGCGCTTCGATCACTACCCCGGCGGGCAGCAGGGCCTGCAAGCCGGTGCGCGCTGCCTCGGGCTCCACTCCGGCGGCCAGGCGCAGATCGATGCGCGTTAGCCGCCCGAGCCGGGCGAAGTGCTTCTGCACGGCGGCGATGTCCATCACCGCCAGGCGCCGGTTTTCGTCTGCGCCGGGCAAGTCGCCGGCGACACGCAAGGTCACTGTCCGGGTGCCGGCCTGCAAGTGCAGGCTGTCGCCGGGTTTTACGCCGAAGGCGCTTTGCGCCGCCGTGCTGAGAAACAGCGTATCGTCGGCCAGCGTGGCAAAGCGCCCGGAACCTTCAGTCGTTTTTGATGATTCAACGACCCTGGGCAGCAGTACCGGCGTCACGCGGGCCAGCGTGAAGACATCGATACCCAGCACTTGAAGGGTTTCCTCGCGCCCCGCGACTTTCGCCTGCACCTCGACGACGGGGCTGGCTTCGGCCACTTCGCGGCGGGCGGCGAGTTGCGCATAGAGGTTTTCGTCAAAGCCGCCGCGCGGCCCGAGCACTTGCAGGTCGGCCTCGCCGGCCATCGCGCGCAGGCCGCGGCCGAACTCGGACAGCGCCGCTTCATGCACCGCCTGCACGGCCATGCCGAGGGCCACGCCAAGGACAATGGCGGCGAAGGAAAACAGCGTGGCCACCCGCCGCCGGGCCAGCGAGCCGAGAAAAACCGGCGCCAGTCTCACGCGTGCAGCCCGTCGGCGGTGAGATGCAGGACGCGATCCGCCGTCGCTGCGGCGTCCTGCGAATGAGTGACCAGGATACCGATGGCGCCGGCCTGACGGATGCGCTCGGCGAGCAGCGCCAGCACCCGCGCGCCGTTGGCCGGGTCCAGGTTGCCGGTCGGTTCGTCGGCGAGTACCAGACGCGGACGATGCACCAGCGCCCGCGCAATCGCCACGCGCTGCATCTCGCCGCCGGACAGTTCGCGCGGCCAGCTTGCGGCACGATCGCCGAGTCCGACCGCATCGAGTACCTGCTGCGCCGGTGCGTCGGCTGCCGCGCCGTCGAGACCCTGCAGCCACAGCGGCAGGGCCACGTTCTGGCGCACGCTGAGGTGCGGCAGAATGTGGAAAGCCTGGAAGACGAAGCCCAGCTTGTCGCGGCGCAGGCGGGTCAGCGCATCTTCGTCGAGCTGCGCGTAATCGCTGCCGTCGAGCGCCAGACGGCCGCCGTCGGGCCGGTCCAGCCCGGCGATCAGGTTGAGCAGCGTGGACTTGCCGACGCCGGATTCGCCGACGATGGCCACGTACTCGCCCGCTTGCAGGCGCAGCGACACGTCACGCAGGACAATGCGCCCGTTGAACTGGCGCGAGAGGTTTTCAATTTCGAGCATGAAAGGTAAGAGGCGTCCGCCTGCACTCGGTTCCGAGCGCCCGTAAAAATATCAATCCTGAAGATGATTTACCACAGAGAACACGGAGAACACGGAGAAAAAACGCAAAGGGTGAGACGATTCTTTCTGTACACTTGGCGGTTTAGTGTTCTCTATCCACTATGGCTTTGGGCCACGTCGAGGGATGTCCTTTGGGAACGTTCAAGAAGCCGCTGAACAAGTATCAAACCGTCATTCCGGCGCAAGTCGGAATCCAGAAAAGTCAAGGCACTGGACACCGGCTTCCGCCGGCGTGACGGCCTATTCGGCGCTTCCTTTAAGCACTCTCAATCAATCATTGGTCAATCGACGCCGAACGGCTTTCGAGCAGCTTGACCACCGTATGCAGGACGCGATTGACCGGCGTGGCGATACCCAGCGCCTCGCCCTGGCGCAGGACATGGCCGTTGATATGGTCGATCTCGCTACGCTTGCCGCGTGCCAGATCCTGCGCGGTCGATGAAAGCTGCGCCGGCATCGTGCGCGCGATGCGCTGCACGGCTTCCCACGTATCCCCCGGCACACTCACCCCGGCGGCCTGTGCCACGGCGAGGCACTCGTGCATCACGTCGCGCATCAGCGCCTCGACGCCCTCACCCTGCACCAGACGGCCGTAGGGCAATTGCGTGATCGCCGACAGGGCGTTGTAGGCGCAATTGAGGATCAGCTTGGCCCACAGCTCGCCCCTCACGTTGTCGGAGACCTGCGCCGGCACCCCGGCTTCGGCAAACAGCTTCGCCAGTTCGTCGCTGGCGGGCGATGGTCCGATCACCAGCTCGCCGCGTCCATGGTGTTTGACATGCCCCGGCCCGGCCATTTCGGTGGCGACATAGACCACCGTCGGGACGACTTCGCGCCCGAGCACCGCTTGCAGCCGCTCGGCATTGTCAACGCCGTTCTGCAAACTAAGGACGATCGCGTCGGTTTCAAGGTAAGGCGCCATCTGCGTTGCGGCGTTCGCGCTATCGGTCGACTTGACGCAGCAGAGCACAAGCTGTGCGCCCTGAACGCCGCTGGCGTCGGTGCTGGCGCGCATCGGCACCTGCGTCTGGAAAGCGTGTGTATCGAGATACAGTCCGGAGCGACGCACCGCTTCGACATGCGTCGGTCGACCGATCAGAACCACGTCATGGCCTGCGCGGGCCAGCATACCGCCGTAGTAGCAACCCACCGCACCGGCACCCATCACGGCAATCTTCATGGGGTTCGCTCCAGTCTTCTTCCCTGAGATACGCGCCCTACTCTCGTTGTCGCCCAGGACAGCGCAAGCTTCGCATTATTCCAAATGGGAAAAAAAGCGATACTCTTTAGCATGGTTAGAGACCAAGCTCACCTTCTTCAAAGTAGTCAGAGTCAATGCGCTTTACGATGTATGAGGCAGAAACCGAAACCCCGACATCGAAGTCCATCATGAGGTTTGCTAGAAGTTGCCCGTCAATGAGCACAACTTTTGTATCGATGCGGGAGGCGTAGTCAATTGCCTCTGCTGTGTATGACGAAGTGGTGATGAATACCCCTTTCTTGGCACGCTGGCCTTGCAGCGCACCGACAAACTTTTGAACCTCCGGCCTCCCGACAGACCCTTGCCATCGCTTTGCCTGAATAAAGATGGTGTCCAACCCAAGACGGTCTTCCTTGATGATTCCGTCAATTCCGCCATCACCGCTCTGTCCGATTCGTTCGCCAGCATCTCGGCGTGAGCCGCCGTAACCCATCTTGACGAGAAGTTCGACCACAAGTCGTTCGAAGAAGGTTGGCGAGCATGTCAAAATTCGGGACAGAATATCTTGACCAAGGCTTAGTCGCAGGCTTTGGTGTGCCAGTTCAAGCGCCTCTTCCGGGGTCTGCTCTGTGGCAGGAACAACGGGCTCAGGTGCTGTTTCTTTATTGCTTCGAGGTGTATCTCGGAATACGATGAATTCGGGAAAACGCTCAAGAAAGCGAACATCAATTCGATCTGGATTATCGCCGAGTGTCTGCTTTCCTCGCGCCGTGATTCGCAATGCGCCTCTGCGCGGCGACTCCAACAGACAGGCTTTCTTGAGGTAGGAGTTTGCCCAGCCTACGCGATTATTAAAAATTGCTTGTTGGCCACTGGCCAGCAGTTCATTGCGTTCTGCCGAAGTCAATTGAAATTCGTTGGCAAGAACTTCAACAGCCTCTCGGGTTGTGTGATCGTTGCCGTCGGAAGCGAAACGAAGTAGCGGCAACATCAGCGATTGATAGTCAGGGATTGGCATACGTGGCTCGATAGGATTTTCAGTATTTTAGGGGGTCGAAGTCATTTGATAATTGGTGCCCTGGTTTTTTAATGAATATGACCCCTTTGGTTCGATCTACCCACGGGGGCGCGGGGCCAACTTGGTATGGACCCACTTCGCCGGGGCGGAAAACAAGCCCAAGGCGGTCTAAAGTTGAGCGCATCCAACCTACCGCATAGCCAACCGTGCGGCCTCGGCCAGAAAACCAGAGCGCGACTCGCCATGCGCTTTGGCGTAGGTGTCGATCTTCGCCAGCAAACGGCGCGGCAGGGTGATGTTGATCTTCTCGGCGCGCCCCTCGAAGCGGAACACATCCACCTCAACCGTCGCCCACACACCATCGGCAAAGTCGGGATTTTCTCGATGCTTGGCAATGGCCTTGGGAACCGGCACATCACCGCCGTCCTCGACCATCCCTTCCAGATGCAGGTCAATGGCCTCCAGCACGGAATCCAGCGCTGAGTCAAAGGTATCGCCCGACGAGAAGCAGCCGGGAAGATCGGGCACCGTCACGCCGAAGCGGACACCATCATCAGAATGCAACACCACGGGAAAACGCATGATCTTCTCCTATTTCCAACCCGCCTGCTTCTTGATGCTGTTCAGCGTACCGGCGGGGATGTCGCTGTCAGGGTGCTTGATGGTCACTAAGCCCGGCTTCGCAGAATGCTTGAACTGGTGATGTGAGTTTTTGACCCGCGCCAGAAACCAGCCATCGGCTTCCAGTTGCTTGATGATTTGTTTGCTGTCCATGGTGGTTATTATAACCACTTAAAAAATAGAGACAACACTATAAACATCCAACGGGAAGTCCCTTCCGATTGGCGAGGTCTAATCGTGATAGGAAGAAGCCTCAAGGCCCCTACCTCCCACGCCGAGTCCCCGACCATTGCCAGTTACTTCGGAGTAGAGCAAACTCACTCGTCCCCGGCGGAATGGAGTCTGCAATGTCGCTAAGCGCTGTCGTCGGCACCCGGCGCTACATTTTTACCGATCTTAAGTATTTGTTGGCGAAAGCCAGCCCGGAGCGCTCGGGTGACGCTCTGGCCGGCATCATCGCCGAGAGCGCTGCCGAGCGCATGGCAGCGCGCACGATCCTGGCCGATATGCCTTTGCGGCGCTTTCTCGACGAGGCGCTGATTCCCTACGAAATCGACGAAGTGACGCGGCTGATCGTCGATAGCCACGAATCGGCGGCCTTTGCCCCCCTGGCCGCGCTGACGGTAGGCGAATTCAGAGAGTGGCTGCTGGCGGATTCTGCCGACGCCGTGCAACTGGCGGCTGTCGCCGCCGGCATTACACCGGAAATGGCTGCGGCGGTGAGCAAGTTGATGCGTAATCAGGATCTCATCGCCGTCGCCCGCAAATGCCGGGTGGTGACCGCCTTCCGTGACACCATCGGCCTGCCGGGGCGGCTGGCGGTGCGCTTGCAGCCCAACCATCCGACCGACGACGCCCGCGGCATCACCGCCGCACTGCTCGATGGGCTGATGTACGGCGTCGGCGATGCGCTGATCGGCATCAATCCGGCGTCGGACAGCCCGTCGGCGTTGACCACCTTGTGGCTGATGCTCGACGAGTTGATCGGGCGTTTTCAGATTCCGACCCAGTCCTGCGTGCTGACCCATGTCAGCAACCAGATCCGCGCCATGGAGATGGGTGTTCCGCTCGATCTGGTCTTCCAGTCCGTGGCGGGAAGCGAGGCCGCCAATACGGGTTTCGGAATCAATCTGGCGATGCTGCAGGAAGCGCGCGAGGCGGCGCTGGCGTTGAAGCGCGGCACCGTCGGCGATAACGTGATGTATTTCGAGACGGGCCAGGGCAGCGCCCTGTCGGCCAATGCCCACCACGGCGTCGACCAGCAGACCTGCGAGGCGCGCGCCTATGCCGAGGCGCGCCATTTCAAGCCGCTGCTGGTCAATACGGTGGTCGGCTTCATCGGGCCGGAATATCTTTACAACGGCAAGCAGATCATCCGCGCCGGGCTCGAGGACCACTTCTGCGGCAAGCTGCTCGGGCTGCCCATGGGTTGCGACATCTGTTACACCAACCACGCCGAGGTCGACCAGGACGACATGGACAGCCTGCTGGTGCTGCTCGGAAGCGCCGGGGTGAATTTCATCATGGGTGTTCCCGGTGCCGACGACATCATGCTCAACTACCAGAGCACGTCGTTCCATGACCAGCTCTTCGTGCGCCGCGTGCTTGGCTTGAAGCGGGCGCCGGAGTTCGAGTCCTGGTTGCAGGCGATGGGTCTGAGCGACCCGGCGGGCGAATTATTGCCCGCCCGTGCCGATCATCGGCTGTTGACCGGATTACCGGCTTGACTGGCATGAGGTCATTGATCCGCCCTGATCCCTGGCACAGACTGGCGGCCCTGACGCCGGCACGCATTGCCCTCGGCCGTGCGGGGAGCAGCCTGCCGACCCGCGCCATTCTGGAATTCGACCTGGCCCATGCGCTGGCACGCGATGCGGTGCATCAGCCGCTCGATCTGGCCGAACTGGCGGCGCACTGGCGGGCTGCCGGGGGTGAGGATGCGCTCGTGGTTCGCAGCCGGGCACGCGACCGAACGACCTATCTGCAACGCCCGGACCTCGGCCGCCGGCTGGACAAGGATAGCGCCGAAAACCTGGCCGCTCAGGCGGGTAATCAAGATCTCGCCATCGTGCTGGCCGATGGTTTGTCTGCCCCCGCCGTTCAGCGTCATGCCCTCCCGGTCGTGCATGCGCTGATGCCCTTGCTCGAAGGCCTGCGCGTCGCCCCTCTCGTGCTGGCCGAGCAGGGCCGGGTTGCCCTTGGCGACGAGATCGGCGCCTTGTTGAGGGTGCGCCTGCTGCTGATCCTGCTCGGCGAACGTCCCGGCTTGTCCGCCCCCGACAGCCTCGGCGCTTACCTGACCTTTGCCCCACAGCTCGGGCGACGGGATGCGGAGCGCAACTGCGTCTCGAATATCCGCGACGAAGGATTGCCGCCTGCCGCGGCCGCTAAGAAACTGGCCTGGCTAATCCGCGAGTCACTGACCCGTAATCTCACTGGCGTGGAACTCAAGGACGAGAGCGCAATGGGTCAGTTGGAGACTCTGCCGACAAGTCACAGCGCGTTGTAATGCGCCTTCACTAGCTGTACAACCGTCGCCACTTTGCCGGCATGATTGGCTCGCAATGAAAGCATCTGCCAAGTTTGCGAAATCAGCAGGGCAGGATAAACCACTCGCAATAAATCGGCGATCATTCGCCATTCCGCTCGAATCCCTTTCCAGTATCCGAGTTTTTCAGTTTTCCTCGATTGTGTAACCTGATGCCAATGCGCTACCGAGATAGAAAGCTGACGGGCAATAATTATTCGGTTCATGAAGACCTCGATACCGAATCGAGGCAGTTCAAAAATCTCGTCGAGCGCATCGCTCAAAAGTTCCTTGCTGATTACCCGTTCGCCGGAGACGAAATCGAGACCTATGGCGCGGAATATCAACAGGCTATTCTTTCGCAGACTCAAACTAACGCCCGTCTTGCCTGACAGAACGGGTGTGGCCAGTTTTGTCAGGTATTCAGCGGTAAGTCCCTTGAGGTCCGCATCAAGAAGCATGAGAAAGTTGCTTTGAGCCTTGGCGATGCCGGTTGCCATGGCGAAGCTTTTGCCTTGATTCTCGGTGTAAGAGATGAGTCTTACCGACGGAAAACGCTTGACGACCTTGGCTGTGTCGTCGGTCGAACCATCATCCACTACGATGACCTCTTGTAATAAGGGATGCACAGAAGCGACCGCAAGTACGGCTGCAATTCTCGGCGCTTCGTTGAAAGCACCAATGATGCAGGATATTCCGTCATTGACACCTTGCGTCGAACTTCTGCGCATAAAAAAACCCCTGACGGAATGTGGATTAGCTTCGAGTTGCCGTATCAACCGATCTGAGTATGGTGTCAGGTCTCTATTACGTTTTCGTGAATGGATAGACCATTCGGTCTATGGATCGTCAGGTTTTGTTCGGCACCTACTTTGCTCAGGTGGACAACAATTGACAAGGGGTAAATGCGAGAGGACTTCACCCAAGTCAAAGATGCTGGCACGCGGCATCGATCAGATGGCGGGAAATGCTCACCGGGTCAGGCAACAGGGGCAGTGCGTTGCGTGAAAACCATTGTGCCGCTTCGATTTCCTGGGGATCGGGGGTGATGGTTCCTCCAGCGTAGTCGGCCAGGAATGCCGCCATCAGGGAATTTGGAAAAGGCCACGACTGGCTGCGAAAAAGCGCAGATTGGTGATCTCGATTCCCACTTCTTCGCGCACTTCACGGATTACACATTGCTCCAGGGTTTCGCCGGCTTCGACAAAGCCGGCCAGGGCGCTGAAGACACCGGGCTTGAAATGCGGGCTGCGCGCCAGCAACAGTTCGTCACCGCGCTGGATCACCACCATCACCGCCGGCGTAATTCTTGGGAAGGCGAGCAGACCGCAGGCCGGGCATGACATGGCAAACTCCCCGGATTTCATTTCGGTCGGGGTGCCGCAGCCGCCGCAATAGCGGTGGTTTTTCTTCCAGTCCAGGAGTTGCGTTGCGCGACCGGCCAGCGCAAAGGCCTCGGCGCCCGCCCGGCCGTAAAGGCGCCCGACGGTCATCGGTTCTCCCGAAACATTGTCCGGGAGCCGCTCGACTTCGACCGCGAAGCAAGGCTGTCCTTGCCATTCCCCAATCAGCAGGGCGTCTCCGGGATTGCCGAAATCGGCTGCCTGTCCGTACGGGAAAACAGATTCCGGAGCGTGGTCAATTGCAGTGAGCACTTGATTGCCGCAGCGCAGCAGCCAGAAGCCTGATTCGTTCATGGTGATTCCTGGTTTGATCTGTGGGATTGTAATGATTTTGAAACTGCACGGGGTTGATGCCTGCAAACCCCTTTTCCACTTGAGTAATCGAGTAGGTCGGGTTAGCGCAGCGTCCCCAGGAGGATTTGCTTCGCAGCATAACCCGACCAGTGATGCCGCCCCGATGTCGGGTTAGTAGGAAATCCTTTAGGGACGCTGCGCTAACCCGACCTACGATGTGATACCTGCACCTACCTAATTCAACTTTAATGCAAAATCAGGAAGTTATTTCCTAGTCGTTCCTAAGCCACATGCTGTTACACAATGGCGACAAAGGACAAACAGACGCAGAGGTCGAGGGCGAGATAAAGTCTGTTCGTCGAATCAACCCCTCCTCTCGAAATCCCCTTTCGAGATTTCAATCCCTGCCACTCACATGGCGGGGATTTTTTTGTCCCTAAACTTACGATTCCTGCGGGCTGAGAAGCGTTGCCCCGAGGTGGCCCACTTTGACGTAAATGAGTGCTCCTTGTTCGCCGGTAAAGGGGGTGTGGCTGCTCCAGCGTGGATTGCGTAGCCAGCTACCTTCCGGGTACTCACCCGCCTCGTCGCGAAATACCCCCGACAGCACCAGGATTTCCTCGCCCCCAGGATGACTGTGCGTGTTGAAGCGGGTATTCGGCGCCCAGCGTACGAGCGCCGTACTGATGCCATCGTGTCCATGCAAGGGCATGACGGAGAGACCGGGAACCAGTCCGGGATGCCAATCGGCGCGGCGGGTGTCGATGTGCACCCTGTCCCGGTCATCGGCGGCGAACTGCCAGAGTTTGGCGAAGAGGGTGCAGCCTTCACGCGAGGAGGGCGTGTGTGTCGTTCCCGGCGGATTACGTACGTAACTGCCTGCCGGATAATCACCGCTTTCGTCGGTCAATACGCCATCGAGGACCAGGATTTCCTCGCCGCCGCCGTGGATGTGGGCGCTGTAAGCCGAACCGGGGGCATAGCGGACGATGCTGGTCGAGCGTCCGATCTCGGCGCCGACCCGGTCCAGCATGCGCCGTTCGACGCCTGGCTGTGGCGATTGACGCCAGACCGCATCCGCCGCATGAGCGACGATCCGCTGATCGAAATCGTCATTGAGGCGGGTAAGCTGCTGGGGCAGGGGTTTCTCGGCAATCATGCGTTCTGCTTTCAAACGGAGGTCGATTGTATTGCTTGTGCCCACCTGTTATTTGACGATTTCAAGAAGTTCAACCTCAAAAACCAGCGTCGAGTCGGGAGGAATCGTACCGGGAACGCCGCGGCTGCCGTAAGCCAGGGCGGGCGGACAAACCAGTTTTGCCTTGCCGCCAATCTTCATCGTCTGTACGCCTTCGGTCCAGCACGGGATGACCCGGTTCAATGGAAAGGTGGCCGGTTGGCCGCGACTGTAGGAACTGTCAAATTCCTTGCCGTTCTCCAGCACGCCGCGGTAATGAACCTTGACCGTTTCGCTGCTTTTCGGGCTGGCGCCCGTACCTTCCTTGAGCGTGGTAATCACGATTCCAGACGCCGTCGTCTCTACCCTGGGTTCAGCCGCAGCGACCGGGAAGGAGAGCGTGATCAGCATGGCAATGCTTGTTGCGGCGAGTTTCTGCATGGCTGTGTCCTTGTTGAGCGATTGAAAATCAATTACCGGGTAGGGAAACGGGATTGTGCCGCAAATCCGGGAATATTCCGATCTCTGTTGAGTGCTACGGCTTGCTAAAGTACGCTTAAAACAGGAATCGGCTATCATGTTGGCCGAAGTGCTTGAATTGACTGTCCGTAGTCGAAACACCCATGCTACGCGTTAAACCAACTGCCGGTCGGCCGGACTTCGGACGCATCAAGCCGCTGCCGGGCTTTCGCGTTACACATTGTAGGTCGGGTTAGCGTAGCGTCCCCCAGGGGGATTTCCTGCGGGGCATAACCCGACGGCAGAGTATGCCGTATCCGACGATTGTCGGGTTATGCTGCGAAGCAAATCCTCCTGGGGGACGCTGCGCTAACCCGACCTACTTAATTGCTCCTGCCAAGGGGTAATCGACGGGAAAACCGCCCTTGGGTCAGTGCAAGGCTTGAACTTCCTTGAAATGAACAACCAGGCCGCGCAAACATAGCCTGAAGACATCGTCCCGGAAAGTCTCCTGGACTTGAACCAATACTTGAAATTGAACCGCCATGCTTTTAATCGAACTCGTTCTTTTGTTGCTGTTGTGTGCCGTGGCCCTCGGCTGGATCGCCAGACACTTTAAATTTCCTTATCCGATTGCGCTTGTCGTTGGCGGGCTGCTGCTCGGTTTGATACCAAGGCTGCCACAGTTTCCCTTCAATCCGCAGTTGATCCTGGTCCTGGTATTGCCACCGATCCTTTATCAGACCGCGCTGCTGACTTCGTGGAACGACTTCAAGGCCAACATCCGCCCGATCAGCCTGCTGGCGATCGGCCTGGTGATCGTCACTACGCTAACCGTCGGCGCCGTATTCAAACTGCTGGTACCCTCGGTTCCCTGGGCTGCCGCCTTTGTCCTCGGTGCCATCGTTTCTCCGCCCGATGCGGTTGCGGCCACCGCCATCCTCTCCAGGCTCAATATCCCGCGCCGCGTGGTCACGGTGCTGGAAGGCGAAAGTCTGGTGAACGATGCTTCCGGCCTGGTCATCTACAAATTCGCCATCGCCGCGACGCTGACCGGGGCATTCTCGCTGATGGACGCCAGCCTTCAGTTCGCCATGGTGTCGCTCGGCGGCATCGCGCTCGGAATCCTTTTCGCGATCCTATTCATAGCCATTCACAAACGTCTTGGCGATCCCTTTATCGAGGTGCTGACCTCGCTGGTCATACCCTACGTGACCTATATCGCTGCCGAATCCGTGCATGTTTCCGGCGTCCTGGCCGTTGTCGCGGCGGGGCTGTTGCGTGGACGCTATGCCCCGGAGATTGTATCCGCCGAGATGCGCATCATTGCGCGCTCGGTCTGGAATCTTTTCGTCTTCATGCTGAACAGCCTGATTTTCATCCTGATCGGCATCCAGATGTCGGATGTGGTTGAAAAGCTGTCCCGTTTCACGGTGGGCCAACTGTTTGGCTTGGGCGCAGTCATCACTGCAGTAGCGATCATAGTACGCTTTGCCTGGGTTTATCCTATTGCCTATCTGCCTCGCTGGCTGAGCGGCAGCCTGCGTGAAGACGAGCCGATGCTGCGCAAGCGCGAGCTGGGCATTATCAGTTGGTGCGGCATGCGCGGCATCGTTTCGCTGGCCGCCGCACTGGCTATTCCGGTGACATTGCCCAATGGTTCACCCTTTCCGCAACGCGAACTGATCATCTTTCTCTCTTTTTTCGTCATTGCAGCAACGCTGATCGGACAAGGGCTGACCTTGCCTATCCTGATTCGCAGGCTCAAGGTCGGTTCCAAATGGAATATTCGCAGCGAACAACAGCGCGTGCGGGCCGCCATGAGTGAAACGGCAATTGCTGCCATCGACCAGATCATGGCCAGCGAAGGTGCACCCAGGGAGTGGGCCGATCAATTGCGTGCTGAAATTGCCGACCGGATCATGCTTGCTGCCCCGGACGTCGTCGAACATACCCCGCGTAGCGAACTGGTGACGCGTCTCCGCCAGGCGGTGATTCGGGCGGAACGCAAAGAACTGATTCGCATGTGGCGCGAGAACGAAATCAGTGACGAGGTGATGCGCCACCTTGAAGAGGTCCTGGATTACCAGGAAGCGCACCGCTAGCTATCAGCTTGTTGAAAGACATGGAAAAAGCTTTACCACCAAGCCACAAAGAGCACAAAGATTCACCAAGAAAACTAAAAGATAACCTGGCTTTCCTTGGTGTCCCCCAAGTACAGGTGACACATCGTAGGTCGGGTTAGCGGAGCCTAACCCAACAATCGTCGGATGAGGCATACACTGGCGTCGGGTTATGCTGCGAAGCAAATCCTCCTGGGGGACGCTGCGCTAACCCGACCTACTGGATTGCTTGTTCCAGTTAATTTAGACCTTACAAAATCGGGAAGTTATTTCGTAGTCGTTCCTAAGGGAATTACGGAGTCTTCGTTTCCGCCGGTGCCGGCTTGCTGCTGTTCGACTGGGTGATGTCGAGTTCCCTGGCCCTGGCCGGGGTGATGATTTCCAGGAGGTTGACCACCTTCTTGACCCCGGAGGTGGTGCGCGCAACGCTGATGGCCGAGTCCGCTTCGGGCTGGGTAACCATTCCCAGCAAGAAAACGACGCCTGCTTCGGTGACGACCTTGACATGCACCGGGTTGAACTTGCCGGAATCGATCATGCGGCCCTTGACCTTGGAGGTGATGTAGGAATCGTTGCTGCGATCCGAGAATGAACTGACGGGGCCGACCGTCAGCTCGTTATAGACACCCTGCACGTTGTTTACATCGCTGACGATGCGTTCAGCTTCGGCCTTGTCTTCGGCCGAGGGGACTTCACCGGTCAGCAGCACCTTGCGGTTGAAGCTGGTGAAGTTGATGTGCACCTTGTCGCCGAGCTTCTCGCCGACGCGTGCACTGGACTTCCATTCGATGGTTTCGTCTTCGGTTTGCGTTCCGAGCGAGCGGCGGTCGAAGGCCGACAGCGCACCCGCCGTGGCTCCTGCAGCAATAACTGGAACGCAGCCCTGTAGCAAGGGAAGGGCGGTGGCGCCAAGCAGCAGCGCGGCAATGACGTGTTTTTTCATTCTTCAACTCCTAAAAGCAGGCCGTCAATACCATCGCACAGGCAGTGGATGGTCAGTAAATGGACTTCCTGAATGCGTGCCGTACGCTCCGAGGGTACGCAAATGTGGACATCGCTGTCGAGCAACAGCTCGGCGATCTCGCCACCGCCTTTGCCGGTCAGTGCCACGACGCGAAGATCGTTGTCGTGCGCCGCGTGTATGGCTTCAATGACATTGGCCGAATTGCCCGAGGTCGAGATGGCCAGCAATACGTCGCCCGGTTGCCCGAGCGCTCGCACCTGTTTGTCAAAAATGGCCTTGAAGCCGTAATCGTTGCCGATCGCGGTCATGATCGAAGTGTCGGTGCTCAGTGCAATCGCCGCCAGCCCCTGGCGCTCCATCTCGAAGCGTCCAACCAGTTCGGCAGCAAAGTGCTGTGCATCGGCAGCCGAACCGCCGTTGCCGCAGGCGAGAATCTTGCCATTGCCGAGCAAACATCCGACCATCGCCTCGACGGCGTCGGCAATCCGTGGGGCAAGCATTGCGCTGGCGACGAGTTTGGTCTGGGCACTGTCCTGGAAGTGCTGACCGATACGCGAAATCAGATTCATTGGTTTTGTGGCCGGGAACGTGAAATAGGCTCCTAGTCTAACATCACAGGATCAGATAGACCTCAAACTCGACCCGCTGCCAGGGATTCGGGTCCTTGCGCAATTTTGAAACGCGCGCTTCCAGCTTCTCGCCCGCGTCAAGTGCGCGCGCCACGGCACGGTTCTCGGCGCGCGGCACGTAGCCCAGTTGCTGGCCGTTCCAGTCCACGCGTACCGCATTGCGGTCGTGGCGGTTGTCCGGCTCACGGGTCAGCGTCAGGCGGTCACCCGGCCGGATTTCGTCCCACACCCTGGCGACGGCATAGAACTGGCTGCCGGCCAGCGGCGAACTCTGCACCAGGATTTTTACCGATTCGGCATGAGCGGGCGGCAAGCCGATCAGACAGATGACGAGCAGGCTAAGGAGCAGCTGAACAAGTGTCGAATCGTCATTCCGGCGCACCCCAGGAGCATTTCCTTCGGGGTAAAGGCCGGAATCTGATCGCAGGGAATGCAGAGCCAGAAAATTCATGGCACTGGACACCGGCTTTCGCCGGTGTGACGGCTTGTTCAGCGTTTCCCTAATGCGCAGCAAAGGCATCGCTAATCCATTCGATGTTTTTTTCAGAGCATGCATCGAGCAAAATGCAGTCAAAGCGGCATTCTGCATCGGCTTTGGCGTGAGCCGCCAGATAATGTTGTGCGGCCAGAATGATTCGCCGCTGCTTGCTCGCGTTGATGCTTGCGCCCGCTCCGCCGTAGGCCACGTTGCGGCGCAGGCGCACCTCGACGAAGACAAGCACTTTTGCGTCGCGGCAAACAAGGTCGATTTCCCCGCCGCGACAGCGAAAGTTGCGTGCCACGACCAGCAGCCCGCGCTTTTCGAGGAAACGCGCTGCCAGTCCCTCGGCAAGTTTGCCGGTGCTGCTCGTGGTATCGTTGTCGTTCATTGTTTTCGTGACCGCCATGACGCAAGAATCTCCCGCATTATATGTAGTACCGACGCCACTCGGAAACCTTGGCGACATGACACAGCGCGCCATCGATGTTTTGCGCCGGGTGACGTGGGTTGCGGCCGAGGATACGCGCCATAGCGCACCGCTGCTCAAGCATTTCGGCTGCACCGCCCGCTTGCTGGCCGCGCACGAGCACAACGAGGAGGCGGCGGCGCAGCAGGTGATCGCACGCCTGGCCGAGGGTGAGTCGGTTGCCCTGGTTTCCGATGCCGGTACGCCGGCCATTTCCGACCCCGGAGCGCGGCTGGTGGCGCGGGTGCGGACGGCTGGTTTTCGTGTCGTTCCGCTGCCCGGGCCATGCGCTGCCGTGACCGCGCTCTCGGCCTCCGGGCTGGCCGAGGCGCATTTCCTCTTCTACGGTTTTCTGCCGGCCAGGGCCAGGCAGCGCGAAGACGCACTGCGCGGGCTGGTAGCCTTGCCCTATGCGCTGGTCTTTTACGAAGCGCCACATCGTATCCTGGATACGGTCGCGGCGCTGGCAGCGGTATTCGGTCCCGAACGTACGCTGATCATGGCGCGCGAGCTGAGCAAACTGTTCGAGACGATCCACAGTTGCCCGCTGGGTGAGGCGCACGACTGGTTGTCCGCAGAGCCCAACCGCCAGCGTGGAGAGTTCGTACTGCTCGTTTCCGGCGCGCCTGAGGCCGCTGATGATGGTGTAGGCGATGGCGAGCGGGTTCTCGGCTTGTTGCTCGACGAAGGCTTGCCGGTCAGGCAGGCGGCGAAACTGGCGCATTCGATCACCGGAGCCGGCAAGAATGCCATGTATGAACTGGCATTGAAAATCAGGAAGAACGTGTAGGTCGGGTTGGCGAAGCGTCCCCCAGGAGGATTTGCTTCGCAGCACAACCCGAGGTGCAGACTCAACCCTCGCCTGTCTCGCATCAGACTGCACCGAAACCGCATTCAACGGTTTTCCTCTACAATCGGGCTATTCAATCTTCAAGCCACATTATGCAAATCACCATCACCCAACCCGACGACTGGCACCTGCATCTGCGTGACGGCGAAGCCCTTGCCGCCGTTCTTCCGCATAGTGCGCGCCAGTTCGCGCGGGCCATTGTCATGCCCAATCTGCGTCCGCCGGTAACCACCGTTGCAGCCGCCGCAGCGTATCGCCAGCGCATTCTTGCTGCCTTGCCTGCGGGCATGGATTTTGTGCCACTGATGACGCTTTATCTCACCGACAACACGCCGGGCGATGAGATCCGGCGGGCGGCCGATAGCAGCTTTGTCCATGCGGTCAAGCTGTATCCGGCGGGGGCGACGACCAACTCGGATGCCGGCGTGACCGACCTCGCCCAATGCGATGCGGCGCTGGCCGAGATGGAGAAGCTCGGTCTGCCCTTGCTCGTGCATGGCGAGGTGACGGATCCGGCGATCGACGTTTTCGACCGCGAGAATGTCTTCATCGAAACCGTGCTGCAGCCCTTGCTGGCCCGCCGACCGGGCTTGCGTGTGGTATTCGAGCACATTACGACCAGGGATGCGGCGGCGTTTGTTGCCGCAGCCGGAGCGAATGTGGCGGCGACGATCACCGCGCATCACCTGCTTTATAACCGCAATGCCATTTTTGCCGGCGGCCTGCGTCCTCACTACTATTGCCTGCCGGTGTTGAAGCGCGAGATTCATCGTCAGGCGCTGCTTGGCGCAGCGACTTCCGGCAGCAGCAAATATTTTCTCGGTACCGATTCGGCGCCGCACGCCCGCGGCACCAAGGAGACGGCGTGCGGCTGCGCCGGTTGCTATACGGCACCTGCCGCACTGGAGCTCTATGCCGAGGCCTTCGCTGCCGCGGGTGCGCTCGACAGGCTGGAAGCCTTTGCCAGTTTCAATGGCCCGGATTTCTATCGTCTGCCACGCAACAGCGGTACAGTGACGCTGGAAAAACAGGCGTGGGTGATGCCGGAAGCATTTGACTATGCCGGCGGCGACAAACTGGTGCCGCTGCTCGCCGGCGAATCGCTGCACTGGAAATTCGTCGCATGACTATCGTTATCTGATTGCCTTGGGAGATTTGCCGTGTCCGTGACCCGACTGCTTGCACTGCTCCTGTTGCCTTTTCTGGTGGCCTGCTCCGACCAGCGGGCTGCTTTCGAAATCAACGGTAGCAGTACCAATACATTGACCCTGATCCGGGTCACCAGCTTCCCGTGGGAGAAAACGGCGAAGTATTCAATCGTTGCCGCGCGCATGCCCGACTGCATGCGGCGCCACCCGATGTCAACCGCAGGACTTGATGCCAGGGTGGAAGTTTATTCGCCAGGCAACGAGGCCTGGATACTCAAGCAGGACGGGCGCATGTTCGTAGTAGAAACCCGCACCTGCGAAGGCTTTGCCAGTCTCGACAAGGTTCCGGAAGGCGGCATGGGGCCGCTGATGGGCACTTTCGAGATGCGCAAGGACACCCTGGTGTTCGTTGCCGCGCCCAAAGTCGAGCCTCCACCCCAACCTGTTGCAGTGCCTGCACCGGCAGCAAACTGATCCATGCCGCGGGACAGCGTATAATCATGTCGGGAAGTCGGTCAGGCAACCGCTGGGCGAAAGGCGCAAGCCCCAACCGAGAGGAAAGTCCGGGCTTCGCAGAGCAAGATGCCGGCTAACGGCCGGGCACCGTGAGGTGACGGAAAGTGCAACAGAGAATAGACCGCCTAAGCACGGGGAAACCCGGGCCGGCAAGGGTGAAACGGCGCCCTGGCGCAAGCCGGGGCGGTCAGGCGAAAGCCTGGCCGAGGTAAGAGCTCACCGCGGACGTGGTAACACGGACGGCACGGCAAACCCCATCTGAAGCAAGGCCAAATAGGGAAGCGTACGGCGTGGCTCGCGCCGCTTCCGGGTAGGCTGCTTGAGCGTGCTGGTAACAGTACGCCTAGAGGAATGGTTGTCCACGACAGAACCCGGCTTAACGACCGGCTTCCCCCCCAACCCCCATTTCGATCTGCTGCCGGTAAAGAATCAGTCAGGCATAAGGAAAAAAAGCCGGCTCAATACTGAGCCGGCTTTTGCTTGATACAGAGCGCTGATCAGGCCAGGGTGCCGACGTTGTTGAGGTCGGCGAAGGCCTGTTTCAGACGTGCCTTGAACTGTTCTTCGCCGGCACGCAGGAAAACGCGTGGGTCGTAGTACTTCTTGTTCGGCTTGTCTTCGCCATCCGGGTTGCCAATCTGGCCCTGCAGGTAACCTTCGTTTTTCGTGTAGTAGTTCTTGATACCTTCCCAGAAGGCCCATTGCGTATCGGTGTCAATGTTCATCTTGATGACACCGTAGGAGATGGCATCGCGGATTTCTTGGAGCGACGAACCCGAACCGCCGTGGAAAACGAAGTCGATCGGTTGCGCCGGGGTACCATACTTCTTCTGGATGTAGGCCTGCGAGTTCTTCAGGATGACCGGCTGCAGCTTGACGTTGCCCGGCTTGTAGACGCCGTGCACATTGCCGAACGACGCGGCGATGGTGAAGCGATTGCTGATCTTGGACAGTTGCTCGTAGGCGTAGGCTACGTCTTCGGGCTGGGTGTAGAGCTTGGAGCTGTCGACATCGCTGTTGTCGACGCCGTCTTCTTCACCGCCGGTGACGCCGAGTTCGATCTCCAGCGTCATGCCGAGCTTGCTCATGCGCGTGAGATAGCGCGAACAGATTTCAATGTTTTCTTCCAGAGGCTCTTCCGACAGATCGAGCATGTGCGAACTGAACAGCGGCTTGCCGTGGGTCTTGAAATAGGCTTCGCCGGCGTCGAGCAGGCCGTCAATCCACGGCAGCAGTTTCTTGGCCGCGTGATCGGTATGCAGAACGATCGTGGCGCCATACAGCCCCGCCAGAGCATGAACGTGGTGTGCAGCGGAAACGGCACCGGCGATGCAGGCACGTTGCGCTTCGTTCTTCAGAGCCTTGCCGGCGTAGAACTGGGCGCCACCATTGGAGAGCTGGATAATGGCCGGCGACTTGACTTCGGCGGCGGTTTCCATGATGGCGTTTACCGTGCTGGTGTTGATGGCGTTGACTGCCGGCATGGCGAAACTCTTTTGTTTTGCCAGCGCAAAGAGGGCTTGCAAATCATCGCCAGTGGCAACTCCCGATTTTACCTGCGGTGCATTCATGATGAGATATCCAAAAGCGGTTGGTCGAAGGGAAAAAAACTTTACTACGTATTTGTACTTCCGGTCAATGTTTCTTCTCTGACGGCTGGAGAAAGAATCGCTCTCCGAACCGAGTTTTTGGCCAGATACCCGCAAATCCGGCAGCCTGTTAGAATCGCGCTCGTTCCTTTTGCGAAAGATTGTTCCATGAAGAAGCTCTCACCGCGTTTTCTGCTGGCTGCCTGTCTGTTGCTTTGCGGCACCCTGGCGCAAGCCGTTCCAACGGGAGAGCGTGACCGTGCCTTTGCCGTCGTCGATAGCGTGCAGATGCCTGCCTGGGTCGAGCATAACGGTGTCCGGCAGCCACTCGAGCCGGGGAAAGTGCTGCAAAACCGTGATCGCGTCATCACCGGTGCCGACGCACGCGTGCTCATCCAGTTGGCCGAAGGGAGCGCGGTCAAGCTGGGCGAGAACGCTCAACTCGATCTCAATGCGCTCGGCTGGCGCGAGAACCGGGTGTTCACTGCGGCGCTCGATGTGGCGCGGGGCGCCTTTCGTTTCACTACCGACGTATTCGCAAAATTGCAGCAGAGGCGCGCCGTGAATGTACGCATTGCGACGATCACCGCCGGAATTCGCGGTACTGACCTGTGGGGCAGTTCGGATGCCGAACGCGATCTCGTCTGCCTGCTCGAAGGGCGGATTACCGTGTGGCATCCTGAGGACGAAGTTCGTGAAATGAGCGAAGCACTGAGTTTCTATGTGGTACCCAGCGAGCGGCGCCGAATCCGGTGGGCAGCGTCGACGCTGAGCAGGTCCGCAAATGGTCGGCGCAGACGGAGGTGCAAGCGGATAGCGGCTATGTCCGGCGCGGTGGTCAGTGGAAGGTTGAACTGGCCGTTGTGGATGGAAAAACCGATGCCCTGGCCTTGTACGACCGCGTCCGGGCCGCAGGTTACGCGGTGGGCATCAAGCCGCTAAGGGCGGCTGGCGGCTATCGTTACTCGCTACGCGTTACCCAGTTGGCGTCACAGGTGGAAGCCGCTGTACTGGCGGAAAAACTCAAAGTGACGCTTGGCTTGACGGCTCCCGTCGTTACCCGGTAGTGATCTCTGCCCTGAATTGGCGTCTGCCGACGCCATCATGCCGCAGCGAAAGCCGGGTGTTCAGACGACCAGTTTCTGGCCGGAGACAAGGTGTTTCAGATTGGACAGCCAGAACCGGCAGGCCTTTTGTGTCGCGAGCAGATTCACCTGCCACAAGCGGTTTTGCTCGCGCATCATCCAGCTTACGCTTGGAATGAGCGACAAGAGGGCGAGCGGATGATCGCGCTTTGCGCACTTCGCGCCTTCGTCGTCCGCCAGATCAATGAATCGACTGACGGCCAGGCGATAATAGTCCGAGCTGTTGCAGCAACCGCTTATCTCTTCGGATTCTCCGGCCGCACGGCGCCAAAGATTGAGCGCAAGCTGGTCGGAGATGCCGTCTTTATGGGCGATCCACGGAAGTATTTTCGGTGCTTTCATGCCTTTACTCCTTGTGTTCTGGCGGTAGCCAGGCACTGGGAAATATTGACCTTGTGGGCCTTGAATTGTTGCAGCGCAAAAAGATTATAGTTCGCCTCCGCACATAATACTAGAATCTTTTAACTAATTTTTTAGCCGCCACTTTTGCTGCATTGCACAAGAACACCGTTCGTCCCTCGTAGCGCTCGTTACAATGGGCGTTGTATCTGCGGAAATTCTGCCATGTCCGATCTGCTTGCCCATCTCAATCCGCCACAACTCGCTGCCGTTACCTTGCCGCCGCAGCACTCGCTGATTCTTGCCGGAGCGGGCAGCGGCAAGACGCGGGTGCTCACTACGCGTATAGCCTGGCTGATTTCGACCGGTCAGGTCGGGCCGCAGGGCATTCTCGCCGTGACCTTCACCAACAAGGCGGCGAAGGAAATGCTGGCGCGCCTTTCGGCGCTGCTGCCGATCAATACCCGCGGGATGTGGATCGGCACCTTCCACGGGCTGTGCAACCGCCTGCTACGCGCACATCACCGCGATGCCGGCCTGCCGGCGCAGTTCCAGATCCTTGATTCGGCCGATCAACTGTCGGCCATCAAGCGATTGCTGAAGAACCTCAACGTCGACGACGAGAAGTTTCCACCGCGCGAACTCGCCGGCTTCATCAACGCGCACAAGGAGCAGGGGCTGCGGGCGGCGCAGGCCGAGGCTTACGACGACCATACCCGGCGCCGCGTCGAGCTTTTCGCCGAATACGATGCCCAGTGCCAGCGCGAAGGCGTTGTCGACTTTGCCGAACTGCTGCTGCGCACCTATGAGCTGCTGAAGCGCAACGAACCGCTGCGCCGCCACTATCAGGAGCGCTTCCGGCATATTCTGGTCGACGAGTTTCAGGATACCAACCGCCTGCAATACGCCTGGCTGAAGCTGCTGGCCGGGCGTGACGGGCAGACAGCGCAGCCAAACGGCGCCTGCCTGTTCGCGGTCGGCGACGACGATCAGTCGATTTATGCCTTTCGCGGTGCCGAGGTCGGCAACATGCGCGACCTTGAGCGCGAGTTCGCCGTCGCCAACGTGATCCGCCTCGAACAGAACTACCGCTCGCACGGCAACATCCTCGACGCCGCCAATGCCCTGATCAAGAACAATCGCGGCCGTCTCGGCAAGACGCTATGGACCGAGGCCGGTGCCGGCGAGGCGATCCGCGTGTTCGACGCCGTTTCGGACATCGACGAAGCGCGCCTTGTCGTCGACGAAGCGCGCGAACTGGTGCGCGACGGGTTCCCGCGCAACCAGATCGCCGTTCTTTACCGCTCCAACGCCCAGTCGCGCGTCCTCGAACACCAGTTGTTCACCGCCGCTGTGCCCTATCGCGTCTATGGTGGTCTGCGTTTCTTCGATCGTCAGGAAATCAAGCATGCGCTGGCCTATTTGCGCCTGATCGGCAATCCGGACGACGACACGGCCTTTGCCCGCGTCGTCAATTTTCCGACACGCGGTATCGGCAGCCGCAGCGTCGACGCCTTGCTGGAGGCGGCGCACCGTGCCAACTCCAGCCTCTACAACGCCGCCGCCAGCCTCGGCGGCAAGGCGGGAACATCGGTCGGCGCCTTCATCCGCCTGGTCGAAGCGCTACGCAGTGAAACGCAAAACCTGCCGCTGCCAGAAATCATCGATCACATCATCGAGAAAAGCGGCCTGCGCCAGCACTACCTTGGCGAGAAGGAAGGCCAGGAGCGGTTGGAGAACCTCGACGAGTTGATCAACGCGGCGACCAACTTCCTGCAGGAAGAAACCGATACCTCCGCCAACCAGGACGACGAACCGGATGGCGGCCCGCTTGCCTCCTTCCTGGCGCACGCCTCGCTCGAAGCCGGTGAGCACCAGGCTGGCGAGGGGCAGGAGGCGGTGCAGTTGATGACCGTGCACGCCGCCAAGGGGCTGGAGTTCGACGTGGTCTTCATCACCGGGCTGGAGCAGGGGCTGTTCCCGCACGACAACGCCGCGCAGGAGCGCGTCGGCCTGGAGGAAGAGCGGCGGCTGATGTACGTGGCCGTGACCCGCGCCCGCAAGCGCCTCTACTTGTCGCACGCGCAAACGCGCATGCTGCACGGCCAGACGCGCTTTTGCCTGCCCTCGCTGTTTCTTGAAGAGCTGCCAGAGGAATTGCTGCGCAGGATCGGCCGTACGCCGGCCTTTGCGGTCAAGGAGCCGCCTTACAGCTCGGGAACGTCCGGGACGGCTTATGCCGAACCCGTGTCATCAGCCGGCGGCTGGCGCATCGGGCAGAATGTCCGGCATGCCAGGTTTGGTCCGGGGGTGATCGTATCGGCCGAAGGGCGCGGTCCGGATGCGCGCGTACAGGTCAATTTCGGCGCCCAGGGAATGAAATGGCTGGCGCTGGAGTATGCGAAGCTGACGCCGGCTTAGTTGGCTGGGGGAAGGGGACTGGGTGAAGGCGTGAATTCCACTCCAGGAGATGCGCTTTGACTCCGGGACAATGGCCGCAGATTGACAACAGGCTGGTTATTGCCGGGCTGTTATTTTTTTGTCCACAGTTTGCTCACAGGGGGTGTGTACAAGTCTGTGGATGGGTCTTTCCGAAGCAGCTTGACTTGCCCGAACAGCGAACAGCAGCTAGGCTACCGGTTGTCCATGCTCAGACGGGTGCCATTGACGTAGGGCGCTTCGTTTTTCCGGATTCTGGTTCTCGCAGCGCTCTTGAGTACCCTCTGCCTAGGGTTGGTGTTAGGGCTTTTGAGTGCAGGATTAACGTTTTGCCTTGTTCCTTGATGACCTTCTTTGCCAACCTTTACCCTGGAGAAAATCATGCCTTTTGCCATACGTATTCATCAGACCGGCGGCCCCGAAGTCATGCGCTGGGAGGAACTTGCCGTTGGCGATCCGGCGCCCGGTGAGGCGCGTATCCGCCATGAAGCGGTGGGTCTCAACTACATCGACACCTATCATCGCAGCGGCCTATATCCACTGCCCTTGCCTGCCGGTCTGGGCATGGAAGGCGCAGGTGTCGTCGAGGCGATCGGTGCCGGCGTCAGCGACCTCAAGCCCGGTGATCGCGTGGCCTATGCCGGCGGCCCGGTCGGCGCTTATTGCCAGGTGCGCTGTCTGCCGGCCGATCGCTTGCTGAAGTTGCCGGAGGGAATTGATTTTCGTAGCGGCGCCGCGATGATGCTGCAGGGGCTGACCAGCGCCTACCTGCTGCGCCGCACCTATTGTGTACAGCCGGGCGATGCGGTGCTGATTCATGCCGCCGCCGGCGGCGTCGGCCTGATCGCCTGCCAGTGGGCCAGGGCGCTTGGTGCGACGGTCATCGGTACCGTGTCGAACGAGGCCAAGGCGGCGCTGGCTACCGCGCACGGCTGCCAGCACATCATCTACTATACGCGTGAAGACGTGGCCAAACGGGTGCGCGAGATCACCGCTGGCGAAGGCGTGGCCGTGGTCTACGACGGGGTCGGCAAGGATACCTTCATGGGGTCGCTCGACAGCCTGCGCGTGCGCGGCATGATGGTCAGCTTTGGCAATGCCTCCGGCCCGGTGACGTCATTCGACCCGCTGCTGCTGTCGCAAAAGGGTTCGCTGTTCATAACCCGGCCGACCTTGATGCACTACACCGCCAAACGCGATGAACTTCTCGCTCTGGGTGCCGAGCTGTTTGCTGTCGTCAGCTCGGGCAAAGTCAGAATCGAGGTTAACCAGACCTACGCGCTGGCCGATGCCGCCAACGCGCATCGCGATCTTGAGGCGCGCAAGACAACGGGTTCGACGATCCTGCTGCCTTGATGATGATGAAGCTTCGCGCCAAGTTTGTTTCAATTCGCGACCTGCTGGCGACGGCCTGGCCGATTGTGCTCATTACGGCGATCGGTTTTGTCGTTGCCTATCAGTTTGTCGAACCGGCGCCACCGCGGTACATGACGATCACCACGGGCAGTGAGTCGGGCGCCTACTATGCCTATGCCAGACGCTACGCCGAGCTGCTCGCGGCCAACGGCATCACGCTGGAAGTCAGGACTTCGGCCGGCTCGCTGCAGAATCTGGAGCGGCTTAACAAAGAAGAAGCCGACATTGCTTTTGTACAAGGCGGGATAAGCGAGGTTGTCAATGCCGAAAGCGATAATGGCAGTGACAGCGATCTTCGTTCGCTGGGTAGTGTTGCCTTCGAGCCGGTATGGGTTTTTTACCGTAGCGACAACCGGATTGACAAGCTGTTTCAGCTTGACGGCCAGCGTATCGCGGTCGGTGAAGAGGGAAGTGGTATCCGCGGGCTGGCACTGCAATTGCTGGAGGCCAACGAGATCAAGGCGAAAAGCAAGAATCTCCTGCCGGTTGCCGGGCTTAATGCAGCCGAAGCGCTGCAGCGCGGCGAAATCGATGCCGCTTTCATCGTGGCCGCGCCGGAAGCGCCTGTCGTGCAGGTGTTGCTGCGTTCGCCCGGTGTGCGGGTGATGAGCTTCAGCCAGGCCGATGCCTACGTGCGGCGTTTCCCCTTTCTTTCAAAAATCGTCCTGCCGCGCGGTGTGGTCGATCTGGTGCGCGATACGCCGCCGCGAGATACCGTTTTGCTGGCCACCACCGCCAACGTGATTGTGCGGGACAGTTTGCATCCGGCACTGGTCAGCCTCATGCTGCAAGCGATGACCGAGGTGCACGGCAAGAGCGGGTTTTTCCAGCGTGCCGGCGAGTTTCCAGCCTACAAGGACCGCAGCTTTGCTCTCTCGGAGCAGGCGCAGCGTTTTTACAAGTCCGGGCCGCCTTTCCTGCAGCGTTATCTTCCCTTCTGGATCGCGGTGCTGGTTGAACGGCTGTTCGTTCTGATCCTGCCGATCATCATTCTGCTGTTTCCACTGCTCAGGATCGCTCCTTCAGTTTATAACTGGCGCGTACGTTCGAAGATATTTCGCAGTTATGGCGATCTTAAGTTTCTCGAAAACGAGGTACGCCATAGTTACGATCCGTCCCGTCATGCGGAGTATCTGAGTCGGCTCGACGGCATCGAGGACGACGCCTATTCACGCAACATTCCACTCGCCTTCAGCGATTTGTTCTATACGCTGCGCGAACACATCAATCTCGTCCGCGCAGAGCTTTCACAGATCGAATCGCGGGCCATGCCCGGCAAAACGACATGAAATCCTTTCTCATCGCCAATCCCAAGGGCGGCTCGGGTAAATCGACGCTGGCCACCAACCTGGCCGGTTATTTTGCCCGCTGCGGCCATCAGGTCATGCTCGGGGATACCGACCGTCAGCAATCGGCGCGGGAATGGCTTCAACTGCGGGCGGACGCCTTGCCGCCGATCAGGAACTGGGACATCGAGAAGGAATTGCCGGCACGCCCGCCAAAGGGCACGACCCACGTTGTGCTCGATAGCGCGGCGGGCCTGCACGGCAAGGCGCTCGAACGAATGCTCAAGCAGGTCAGCCGGGTTATCGTTCCGGTGCTGCCTTCGCTGTTCGACATTCTGGCGACCCGGCATTTCCTCGAAACCCTTCTCGCAGAAAAAGCCGTGCGCAAGGCACACACCTTTGTTGCCGTGTGCGGCATGCGCGTCGATGCGCGCACGCGAGCTGCGGGCGAGCTGGAGCGCTTTCTGGGCGCCTACGAGCTGCCCGTCCTGGCTTACCTGCGGGATACGCAACTCTATGTGCAACTGGTCGCCAACGGCATGACCCTCTTCGATTTAACGCCGGCGCGTGCCGAGAAGGACATCGAACAGTGGCAGCCGATCCTCGACTGGGTGAACGAATAGCGACCCCCTGATTTTTCGTTTGCGCGGGCCTGGCGACGGCTGCTGTGCTTGACGTACAGGGAATCCGCAGGGCGATGGAAAACCTGGTTTGCCCGCTTGAAACGGCGAACTCTGTTTCGCTAAAACTTTTCTCAGGAAGGCAACTCAAAATACTGGTGTAAAACGTCTGGATTCTTCGCAAGGAGCCGAACATGATCAAACTTCGCCCGAGTGCTTCGCGTGGCTTTGCCGACCATGGCTGGCTGGTGGCGCGCCACAGTTTTTCCTTTGCCGACTACTTCGATCCGGCTGAGAAGGGTTGGGGAGTTCTGCGTGTGATCAATGAGGATCGAGTAGCACCCGGCAGGGGGTTCGGCAAGCACGGTCATCGTGACATGGAGATAATCACCTACGTCATCGCAGGGGTACTTGAACATCGCGACAGCCTGGGCAATGGCGAACTGATCCGGCCGGGTGAGGTGCAACGCATGAGTGCGGGCAGCGGAATCCGCCACAGTGAATTCAACCCCTCGCAGAGCGAGACAACGCACCTGCTGCAGATCTGGATCGAGCCGCGTGAACTGGGTATCGCGCCCGGCTACGAGCAACAGCCGCTGGCCCCGGCGCGCAACGCCTGGCGCCTGATCGCTTCACCCGATGCGGCACAGGGCAGTACGCTGATTCATCAGGATGCGAGAATTTACGCCACGCAACTCGATCCAGGTACAGATCTTGACTTCCAGCTCGACCCGCAACGGCTGTCCTACGTGCATCTGGTGCGCGGTCGTCTGACATTGAACGGTGTCGAGATGAGTTCCGGTGACGGCGCCAAGATCGCCACCGAATCCTTGCTGCACTTTATCGCCGCAGAGGACAGCGAAATCCTGCTGTTTGATTTGCCGGGTTGATGATTGCCGGCAGATCGGCAAGCTCGCCTTCGCTATCCTTTTCTGACGCCTGCCGTGCCGGAATTTACGCAGCATGCGTTGCAGGCCTTGACCCGGCTTGTGCCCGAACAGGCGAGCTATTTAGAGTCCATAGGCAGCGGCGTCAGAGTAAAATGCCGGGATGCCCGAGCAATGCGTTTCGCCCCCCTTCGTCCACCTTCGTCTGCACAGCGAATACTCTGTCACCGATGGCATCGTTCGACTTGACGATGCCGTTGCGCGAGCCGTCACTTGCGGCATGCCGGCGCTGGCGCTCACCGATCTGGCCAACTTCTTCGGGCTGGTCAAGTTCTATACCTCAGCGCGCAGCAAGGGCGTCAAGCCCGTGCTCGGCAGCGATATTTTCCTGGCCAACGAAGCGGATCCCGAGCGCCCGTATCGACTGCTTCTGCTGTGCCGCTCGCGCCAGGGCTACCGCCAGCTTTGCGAGCTGTTGTCGCGTGCCTACCTGGCGCCGCGACTGCGCGGGCGCGCCGAAATCACGCGTCAGATGCTGCACGACGTCGGCGTCGATGGGCTGATCGCTCTCTCCGGCGCAGCTTGTGGCGATGTCGGCGATTCCCTGCTGCAGGGCAACAGGAAGCAGGCGGCCAGCCGTGCCCGCTACTGGGCGGGCCTGTTCCCCGGCGCCTTCTATCTCGAGGTGCAGCGTGCGCACCCGCGCGGTCAGGCGCAGCAGGAGTCCCTGCTGGCAGCAACCGCCGGTCTGGCGGCCGATCTGGGGCTGCCGCTGGTGGCCACGCATCCGATCCAGTTCCTTGAGCGCGACGACTTCAAGGCGCACGAAGCTCGCGTCTGCATTGCCGAGGGCTATATGCTGGCCGACCGGCGACGTCCGAAGCTGTACACCGAAGAGCAATACTTCAAGTCAGCGGAAGAGATGGCGGAACTGTTTTCGGATCTGCCGGAAGCGCTGGAAAACTCGCTCGAGATCGCCAAACGCTGCAATCTGCAAATCACGCTCGGCAAAAACTATCTGCCCGATTTCCCGACTCCGGAAGGCGTCACACTCGACGACTTCCTGTGTCAGGAAGCCGTTCGCGGGCTTGAGATTCGCTTGCAGTACCTGTTTCCCGACCTCGCCGAACGCGAGCGACAGCGAGCAAGCTACGAGGCCCGGCTGAAGATCGAGACGGAAACCATCGTGCAGATGGGCTTCCCCGGTTACTTCCTGATCGTCGCCGACTTCATTAACTGGGCGAAGAACAACGGCGTCCCGGTCGGCCCCGGGCGCGGGTCGGGCGCCGGTTCGCTGGTCGCTTACTCATTGGGCATTACCGATCTCGATCCGCTGCGTTACGCGCTGCTTTTCGAGCGCTTTCTGAATCCGGAACGGGTGTCGATGCCCGACTTCGATATCGACTTCTGCCAGGACAAGCGCTGGCGGGTCATCGAATACGTGCGCGAAAAATACGGCGCAGCAGCGGTGTCGCAGATTGCCACCTTCGGCACCCTGTCGTCGAAGGCGGTGATTCGCGACGTCGGGCGCGTGCTTGATCTGCCGTACAACTTCTGCGATCAGCTTTCGAAACTGATCCCGCTTGAAACCAACAAGCCGCTCTCGCTGGCCAGGGCCATCGAGGCCGAACCGCAGCTCAAGGCCAGGATCGAAGAGGGCGAGGACGTTCGCGACCTGTTCGATCTGGCCAGCCGCCTCGAAGATCTGGTGCGCAACGTCGGCATGCATGCCGGCGGCGTACTCATTGCGCCGGGCAAACTCACCGACTTCTGCCCGCTTTATTCGGCCGACGGCGGCGGCTCGGTCATTTCGCAGTTCGACAAGGATGACGTCGAGAAAGTCGGCCTGGTCAAGTTCGACTTCCTCGGATTGCGCAACCTGACCATCATCAAGCTCGCCGTCGATTACGTCGAACAACTCACCGGGCAGCGCCCCGATCTGGAAGCGCTGAGCTTTGACGATCCGCGCGCCTATCAGATTCTCAAGGAGGCCAACACCACGGCGATCTTCCAGGTCGAATCCGAAGGCATGAAGAAGCTGCTCAAGAAGCTGGCACCCGATCGCTTCGAGGACATCATCGCTGTACTCGCGCTCTATCGTCCCGGCCCGCTGGGTTCGGGAATGGTCGATGACTTCATCCTGCGCAAGAAAGGCCAGCAGAGGATCGACTATTTCATCGACGATCTGAAGGGTTGTCTTGAACCGACTTATGGCGTCATCGTGTACCAGGAGCAGGTGATGCAGATCGCCCAGATCATCGGCGGTTACTCGCTCGGTGGCGCCGACCTGCTGCGCCGCGCGATGGGCAAGAAGAAGGCCGAGGATATGGCACTGCACCGCGACCTGATGCGCGAGGGAGCAAAGCAGAAAGGCTATGACGAAAAGCTGGCGATGCAGCTTTTCGACCTGATGGAAAAGTTTGCCGAGTACGGCTTCAACAAGTCGCACACGGCTGCCTATGCCGTGGTCACCTATCACACCGCCTGGCTCAAGGCGCACCACTGTTCGGCTTTCATCGCCGCGACGCTGTCGTCGGACATGGACAACACCGATTCGGTGAAGATCTTTTTCGACGATGCCATTGCCAACAATCTGACCGTGCTTGGGCCGGATGTGAACGCTTCGGATTACCGCTTCACGCCGGTCGATCGCAGCACCATTCGCTATGGTCTGGGTGCCGTCAAGGGCACCGGCGAGCAGGCGGTGACCTCGATTCTCAAGGCGCGCCAGAGTGATGGACACTTCAAGGACCTGTTTGACTTCTGCCAGCGCGTTGACAAGCGCATGGTCAACCGGCGCACCGTTGAAGCCCTGGTTCGTGCCGGAGCATTCGATTCGCTTGACGATCACCGGGCGCGCCTGATGGCTTCCGTCGGCATCGCCATGGAAGCGGCCGAACAGGCGGAGCGCAATTCAATGCAGGTCAGCCTGTTCGATGTGTTTGACAGTGCCACCAGTGCGCAACACGCAGCGCAATACCGTGAAGCACCCCGCTGGAAGGAAAGGCAAAAGCTGACCGAGGAAAAGCTGGCCCTTGGCTTCTTCTTTTCGGGTCACCCCTTCCATGGTTTCAAGGCCGAGGTTTCGCGCTTCGCGCGCAAACCGCTGGCAGCGCTGGAAGCCCGGAAGGAGCCGCAACTGCTGGCCGGCCTCGTGGTCGGCGTGCGTACCAAGTTCACTTCGCGCGGCAAAATGGCTTTTGTGCAGATCGACGACGGCACCAGCTCGCTTGAAGTCTCGGTTTTCAACGAAATTTTTGAAGCCGAACGCGCCAAGATCAAAGATGACGAGGTGCTGATCGTCGAGGGCAAGGTGCAGCGCGATGACTTTGCCGGCGAAGGCAAGGTACGCGTCATTGCCGAGCGACTGCTGACGCTTGCCGAGGCGCGCGGTCGCTTTGCCAAGTATCTGAGACTATCGCTCAACGGTCAGGCCAGCGGGCCGAATGCACAGGCTGCCGTACAGCGTCTGCGCGCCTTGCTGGCGCCCTACACCCCCGGCAATTGCCCGGTTCGTCTGGCCTACCGCAACGCCGACGCGATCTGCGAACTGGCACTCGGGGACACTAGCCGGGTACGCCTCGAAGACGATTTGCTGGCGGCGCTGGGCGACTGGCTGAGCAGCGAAAATGTCAGCATCGATTACAGCTAGAAATTACATGCCTGAGCGAAGGAAACATCGATGAACCTGATTCCCCTGCGCCGGATCGCCGGCCTCTTTCTGGCCAGCCTGTTGCTGGCCGCGTGTGGCAGTCAACTCAGCATGGAGAATTACAATAAGCTTAAAGTCGGCCAGTCTTACGAGGAGGTCAGGAAAATCATCGGCGAGCCGGCGCGTTGCGATGAAATGCTGGGAATTCGTACCTGCATCTGGGGTGAAGAGAAGCAGGGCATCACGATCAATTTTGTTGCCGGTCAGGTGATGTTGCTGTCAGCCACGAATATCAAGTAAGTTCATGAGCCGCCGGGCTCTGGCGAGTTGTTTTCTGCCGGCTTGTTGAGCGATCCGATTGTCTGACGTAAAAAAGCCGAACCAGGAGTTCGGCTTTGACCCGGGGCCGGGGGCGGGACCCGGCGTAGCAGGCTCAGTATTTGACGGGGGGCTGGTTGAGCGCCGCCATTTCCTTCAGGGCCTGTTCAACGGCCGCCTGGTCGCCGGACTGCTGGGCCTTCTCCAGCTTTTTTCCGGCTTCTTCCATGCGTTTGCTCCATTCTTCCATCTTGCCAGTATCGACCGTGACGCTACCCTTCGGCGTTTCAATCGACACCATCGGTGCGCGTTCGACGGCGCCCATCTGCAGTGACGGCCCCGGTGTCACGAGCTGGGTGACCGCACCGATGATGACGCCGGCGATAATGCCGCAGACTACCAGTACGGCGGTATAGGGCAGTGCCTTTTCCGGCGGCGATTTCATCAGCACCGGAATGCCGAGAAAGATCAGGTAGATCGAATACAGCGAGGTCAGCAGGCCGAGCATGGCAAGCGCTGGAATCAATGAGAACAGGCCGCCGATCATCCCCGCCGTGCTGCTGTACGCTACGAGTTTGAATGCCATCATCGGGTCTTTCTGGCCACCGAACGTCGGGGCCAGTGCATCGGCAATGAGGGACAGTACAAAAATCATGACCAGCGACAGAACGTAACCGACAATCATATTGACCAGGCCACTGACCAGCGGAATGCGTATTGTCATCCCCATGGCACTGACTCCGATCAGCGACATGCCAATAAACCCGGCGATAGCAGGGATCAGCGCGAGAATCATGATGTACTGCGTATAGAGTGAAGCGGTATCGGCCGGCTCGGCCTCGATGACAGGCCACGTTTGCTTCGGCGCAAGCAGGATTTCCTTGACACGCTGGACGAGATTCATGATCTGCCTTTCATAAACGGTTTGAATGGGAAGACGGAATACATAAACGCAACAAGCATACTCTTCTTTGATGCATTTGAGAGGGTAGTGTTGTTGTCAAAGAGAAAGCCCCGTCTGCGCAAGCGCAGACGGGGCTTTCCAGGTCCAGTGGCGCCGATGCTTCAGCGCCAGCGTCGGTGCTTACAGTTCCTTGGCATGGGCTGCCAGATACTCAGCAACGCCTGATGTCGAAGCCTTCATGCCGGCCTTGCCCTTGCTCCAGCCGGCCGGGCAGACTTCACCATGCTCTTCGGTAAATTGCAGGGCATCGACCATGCGCAGCATTTCGTCGACATTGCGTCCGAGCGGAAGGTCGTTGACCACCTGGTGGCGAACGGTGCCCTTCTTGTCGATCAGGAAGGAGCCGCGGAAGGCCACACCGGCAGCGCCGAATTCGACGTCGTAGGCACGGCAGATTTCGTGCTTGATGTCGGCGATCAGCGGGTACTGAACCTGGCCGATACCGCCATTGTTGACCGGTGTGTTTTTCCAGGCGAGGTGGGTGAACTGCGAGTCGATCGAGACGCCGATGACTTCGACGCCACGCTGCTTGAATTCGGCAAGACGGTGATCGAAGGCGATCAGTTCGGACGGGCAGACGAAAGTGAAGTCGAGCGGGTAGAAGAAAATGACTGCGTATTTGCCCTTGGTTTCGGTGGACAGCGTGTAATCGCGAATTTCATTGTTGCCCATGACGGCAGTTGCCGTGAAATCGGGGGCTTGCTTGCTGACGAGAACGGCCATGAATATCTCCTTGAAGTGATTTGTTGATTAAAGGTGAGGGAACGAGAAAGGGGCGGGTACCCATTCAGTGTCGTTTAGTCAGCATAGCGTCTTGGCGAGTTCCCGGCAAATCAAAATGTTGGACGCTGCTTGAATCCGGCCAATGTGTCCTGGTTTTCAGAATTGGGTTCGTCGGTGCTGAAGATGCGCTCGACACGCGCGCTGGGCGGGCCGCGATAAGCCCAGGCGGTCAGTGCGTCGACCGCCTCCGGCGTACCGTAAATCAGGGCTTCGACGCTGCCGTCACGGCGGTTGCGTACCCAGCCACTGAGCCCCAGTGCCTTTGCTTCGGCACTGAGCGACCAGCGGTAACCAACACCCTGGACGCGACCGTAGATGGCCAGGCGTCGAGTCAGATACGTCTTGTCAGTCATGGTCAAAAGGCGAAGGTAAAAAGCCTCACCACCAAGGCACCAAGGCATGCAAAGTGAAAATCTTGTTCTTCTTGGTGACTTGGTGGTGAGGCATTTGAATTTGGCTTCCGAATCCAGTTCAGGTCTCGCTTTTGCCGGGGGCGATGGCGGCCAGGATGCCTTGAATCAGTTGCAGCGGAGTCGGCGGGCAGCCGGGTATTGAAACGTCGACCGGGATGACGTTGGCGACCCGCCCGCAGGAGGCGTAACTTTCGCCGAAAATGCCGCCGGTGCAGCCGCAATCGCCAACCGCGACCACCAGCCTGGGTTCCGGGGTGGCATCGTAGGCCCGTTTGACGGCGACTTCCATGTTCCTGGCGACCGGGCCAGTGACCAGCAGCAGGTCGGCGTGGCGCGGGCTGGCGGCAAATTTGATGCCGATCGCCTCAAGGTTGTAATAGGGATTGTTCAGGGCGTGGATTTCGAGCTCGCAGCCGTTGCACGATCCGGCATCGATGTGGCGGATGACCAGCGCGCGGCCGAGCTGCTTGAGTACAGCATCGGAAAGCCGTTGTGTGGTGGCACGCAAGGCCTCGTCGGCGTCAGGTGCCGGCTCGCTGACGATGCCGGTGCGGAGAATTTGTCTGAGCATCGGGAGCATGGTTACAGATCCTGCCCGGCGTAAGAGAGGTTGAAGGATTTGTTGATCAGCGGAAAATCGGGAACGATGTTGTCGATGGCAGCGTGTTCGAGTGCCGGCCAGTTCTGCCACGAGGGGTCGTGACAATGGCAGCGACGGATCTTGCCATCGGCGCCGGTTTCCAGAGCGACCAGGACATCGCCGCGCCAGCCTTCGATCCAGCCGAAGCCACGCTGCCCGGGCGCACTGCGAAGTTCGTTGCGGATACTGCCCGGCGGCAGGTCACTGATGATTCTGTGGATCAGGTGAATCGATTCGCTGATTTCGGCAAAACGGACGAGCGCGCGCGCGGCGACATCGCCGTTGCGCTCAATCACCATCTTTGGCTCCAGTCGATCGTAGGGGGAGCACGGGTGATTGCAGCGCAGATCCCAATGTTGCGCGCTGGCGCGTCCGGCCAGACCAATGACGCCGAGGCGCTGGGCGAGGTGTGGCGTGACGCGGCCGGTCGACAGGAAACGATCCTGCAGGCCGGCGTGTTCGTCGTAGATTTTCTTCAGCCTGCGCAATTCGACTGTAAGAGCATGGCACTGGTCGATTATGGCCTGGGCTCCCCTGGCGTCAAGGTCGACGGCAACGCCGCCGGGGACGACGCGATCCATCAGCAGGCGGTGGCCGAACAGGCTGGCGTTGAGCCTGATCCAGTCTTCCTTGAGGCGCATGAACTGCATCAGCCCGAAAGCCAGCGCCACGTCATTGCCGAGATAGCCGAGATCGCCCAGATGGTTGGTAATCCGTTCGCGTTCGAGCAGCAGCGCGCGCAGCCACAGCGCACGTGGCGGCGGCAGGGCGCCGCCGATGGCTTCGGCGGCCTGACAGTAGGCCCAGGCGTAGGCGAGCGTCGAGTCGCCGGACACGCGGCCGGCCAGCCGGGCGCCGTCGCCAAGCCCCATGCCGACAAAGCGGCGCTCGATGCCCTTGTGCTTCCAGCCAAGTCGTTCCTCAAGGCGCAGCACGCTCTCGCCCATCACCGAAAAGCGGAAATGGCCGGGCTCGATGATGCCGGCATGGATCGGGCCGACCGGGATCTCATGTACCCCGTCGCCTTCGACACGAACGAAGGCATAGTTCTCGTTTTCGCTTGCAAAGCGGGCATCGGGCGTGTCGCGACGCAGAGGGTAGTGTTCGGCAGGCCAGTTGGCGTGGCGCAGCCAGGGGCGCTGATCGCCGGCCTCTGCGCTGGCACCGGTCAGATCGCGTACGGCACGCTGCATGCGGTCCGCGCACGGGAAAAGTAGCGAGAGGTCTGGAAACACAGGGTTTTCGCTTGCTAGCGGCAGAGTCAGGCAAACCAGCCCTTCGGCCAGATCAAACGCAACGTGCACAGCATAGCCATATTTCTCGTCACGATCCCGTTCGTCGCTGCCCCACAGCGCCACTAGCCGGCGATCCGCCTTGACGACAGCGCTGCAGAAGTTGAGCAGCTCGCGGCTGTTGACGCGCGCCGCGAAGGCCAGCATGGCGTGCTCGGCCAGCGGTTCCAGATCGATGGGTTGATTGAGAAGTTGCATCAGTTCACCGCTGTATTCCTGGCTTCCTAGCCAATCAATCGGGCCGCCTGCCGGTACCAGTCGGCGAGGTAGGGCGGGATCCACAGACCGAGCATGAGCACCAGTCCAAGATGGATGAATACCGGCAACAGCGCCGGATTATGCGAGAGAGGCTGCACGCTTGGCTCGCCGAAAACCATGCCTTGTACCTTGCCGAACATGGCGGCAAAAGCCACGCCCAGGGCCGTCAGCAGGATCGGCGTGGCCCACGGATAGTATTTTATCGCCGTGGTCAGGATCATGAACTCGCTGGTGAATACACCAAACGGCGGCATGCCGAGTATGGCCAGCGTGCCGAGCATCAGACCCCAGCCGATGGTCGGCGATTGTTTGAGCAGTCCCTTGATGTCATCGATGATCTGGGTGCCGGCCATTTGCGCGGCGTGGCCGACGGCAAAAAAGATCGCCGATTTGGTCAGCGAGTGTACGGTCATGTGCAGCAGGCCGGCAAAGCTGGCGACCGGGCCGCCCATGCCGAAAGCAAAGGTGATCAGCCCCATGTGCTCGATCGACGAGTAGCCGAAAAGTCGTTTGACGTCCTTGGTACGCGACAGATAGAAGGCAGGGACAACCACCGTAAGCAGGCCGAAGACGATCATCAGGTTGCCGGCAAAGTGTGTTTCCAGTGCGCCATCGACCAGCACCTTGCAGCGGATGATGGCGTACAACGCGACGTTGAGCAGCAGGCCGGAAAGAACGGCAGACACCGGCGTCGGGCCTTCGGCGTGGGCATCGGGCAGCCAGTTGTGCAGGGGTACGAGGCCGGTCTTGGTACCGTAACCAACAAACAGGAAGACGAAAGCCAGCGAGAGGACGGTCGGTTCAAGCTGTGTCTTGACGGCGTCGAGATGCGTCCACAGCAGGGCACCACCCTCGTGACCCAGCACGCGCTCGGCGGCAAAATAGACCAGGATGGTGCCGAACAGCGCCTGCGCGATACCGACGCCGCACAGGATGAAGTACTTCCAGGCCGCTTCAAGGCTGGCCGGCGTGCGGTAGAGGGCAACCAGCAGGACGGTGGTCAGCGTCGCGGTTTCCATGGCCACCCAGAGAATGCCGAGGTTGTTGGTCGACAGCGCGACGAGCATGGTGCACATGAACATCTGGAACATGCTGTGATAAAGGCGCAGGCGTGCGGCCGAGAGGCGGCCGTGGTCGTGCTCGACGCGCATGTAGGGGCGCGAGAACAGCGAGGTGGTAAAGCCGACGAGAGCCGTCAGTGCGATCAGGAAAACATTGAGCGGGTCGACGAAGAATTGTTGGTCGAACAGGGTCATCGGGCCTTCGCTGATCACGCGCATGGTCAGAAACCCGGCCGCAAGCAAGGTCAGCAGGCTGCCCGCCGAGTTGATCTCTGCCGCGCCGCGCCGGTGGCCGAAAAGCGCCAGCAGCAAGGCGGTGGCGAAGGGGGCAGCAAGAACGAAGGCCAGTTCGATCATTCGTCCCTGATCCTCTCCATATGCCGGATATCAAGGCTGTCGAACTGCTCGCGAATCTGGAAGAAGAAAACGCCGAGGATGACCATGCCGACCATGACGTCGAGCGCAATGCCGAGTTCGACGACCATCGGCATGCCGTAGGTGGCGCTGGTGGCGGCAAAGAAGAGGGCGTTTTCCATTGCCAGGAAGGCGATCACCTGCGGCACCGCCTTGCTGCGCGTAATCAGCATCAGGAAGGCGAGCAGCACGCAGGCCAGGGCAATGCCGATGGTGGCGCGCGTGATGGTGCCCGAAAGCTGCGAAATGGGCTGCGCGACGTTGAAGGCGATGACCACCAGTGCAATGCCGATCAGCATGATGGTCGGGATGTTGAGCAGCGTTTCAATGTCCCACTTGACCGATAGCCTGCGGATCAGGCGATGCAGGATGTAGGGCAGGGCGAAAACCTTGAGGATCAGGGTCAGCCCCGCCGACCACAGGAGATGGCTCTGGCCGGTGGTGAGCGCGACGATCAGCGTCGACACGAAAAGCACCAGACCCTGCAGCATGAACAGGTTGATCAGCGTCAGGACGCGGCGCTGCGAGAGCATGGCGAAGCCGAGTAGCAGCATGATCGCCGCACACAGGTTGATCACCTGGCCACTGAGCGGAATGGCATGGATCAGCGAGGGGTTCATTGACCCGTCTCCAGCAGCAGGTGCACCAGCATGGCCAGCACGGCAAGCAGGAAGGCGGTGCCAAGGAACTCCGGAACACGGAAAATGCGCATTTTGGCACTCAGTGTTTCAATCAGCGCCATCACGAAACCGCCCAGCGCCAGCTTCACTACCAGGATTGCAGCGGCCACAGCGAGGGCTGCCGGATCGGCTGCGCTGGGTATGCCGAAGGGGAAAAACAGGGCGATGCCGAGGCACGAATAGGCAAACAGCTTGAGGCTGGCGGCCCATTCGATGAGCGCCAGATGGCGACCCGAGTACTCAAGGATCATCGCCTCATGCACCATCGTCAGTTCGAGGTGGGTGGTCGGGTTGTCGATCGGTACGCGAGCGTTCTCGGCCAGCGAAACCATGGTGAAGGCGACACCGGCAAAAGCCAGGCTCGGATAAATCACGAAATCCCTGTGCGCCAGTGTTTCGACGATGGTCGCCAGCGAGGTGGACTGCGCGATCAGCGAGACCGTAAAGAAGACCATCAGCAGCGCGGGTTCGGCAAGAAAGCCGATCAGCATCTCGCGCCGCGAGCCGAGCGAGCCGAATGAGGTGCCGACATCCATGCCGGCCAGGGCGATGAAGACCCGCGCCAGCGCGAACAGGCCGACCAGGGCGATGGCGTCGGCGGCCGGGGAGAAAATCAGTTCGGTCGACAGCGTCGGCACAATCGCCGAGGCCAGCGCCATGCACGAGAAAATGAGGTAGGGCGCCGCACGGAACAGCGAGGAGGCGTTGTGCGCCAGCAGCACGTCCTTGTGGAACAGCTTGCTCAGCGTGTAGTAGGTCTGCAGCAAGGGCGGCGCCGAGCGGTTTTGCAGCCAGGCGCGGCACTGATTGACCCAGCCATTGAGGATCGGCGCCATGATCAGGGCAATGACGAGTTCCAGCAGTTGGGCGAAGAGTGCGTAGAAGTTCATCCGCGCGTCCATACCAGCAGGCAGAGCAGCGTGACAAAGCTGTAGAGCAGGTAAATTGCGATGCGCCCCTGCTGCAGGAAAGCGATGATCCGGGTGCCGTACCCGACAATCCTGGCGATCGGCAGATAGAGCCAGTACCAGAAGGGGTCTTCAACCAGGCTGCGGTAGCGTGGCTGGGTATCGAAGGGCGAGGGGTGCTCGCGAGTTCGTTTGAAGAAGGGCGAGAAGATTCTGCGGATCGGCTGGCCGAAGCCTTCGGCGGTGTCCTGCATGCGGCTGGTTTGCAGCGGGAAACCGCAGTCCCAGGGCGGGACGCGTTTCAGGCGTCTGCGGAAACTGCGGTTGACCACCCAATAGACGAGTGGCATGAGGACGACAATGCTGCCGAGGAAGATGGCCGGACTGTAACTGGCTCGATCCTCGCTGATCGGCGCCAGAAGCCACCAGCCATGGCTGCTGGCGGCGAAGCTCAGGCCACTGCCGACGAGCAGACGGGTGACCGGGTCAAGCAGGGTAATCACGACATTGGGGAGCAGGCCGAGCAGGAGGCAGCCAATCCCCAGCCAGAGGAGTCCGATACGTTCAAGGCGACCGGCGTCGTGGGCTTGCGAAAGTTTTTCCTCGCGCGGCTGGCCGAGGAAGACAACGCCAAAAAACTTGACCATGGCGAAGCCGGCGAGCGCGGCGATCAGGGCGATGGCGCCGGCGACGAGCGGCAGCAGCATGTTGAGATAGCCCTGCGGCAGCCCGGAGGTGAACAGGAAGCTTTGCAGCAGCAGCCATTCCGAAACGAAGCCGTTGAGCGGTGGCAGGCCGGCTGAAGCCAGCACGCCGACCAGAGCCAGCCAGGTGACCCAAGGCATGCGGTGAATCAGGCCGCCGAGCTTGCCGAGGTTGCGCTCGCGCGTGGCATGCAGCACCGATCCGGTGCACAGGAAGAGCAGGCTTTTGAAGAAGGCGTGGTTGAGGCAGTGGTAGAGGGTGGCGACGAGGGCCAGCGCGGCGAGTTGCGGCATGGCGAAGGATTTGAAGATCAGGGTCAGCCCGAAACCGACAAAAATCAGACCGATGTTCTCGATCGACGAGTAGGCGAGCAGGCGTTTCATGTCGGTTTGCACGGTAGAGAAGATGGCGCCAAAAATTGCGCTGGCCAGACCGAGCAGGAGAAGCAGTGCGCCCCACCACCACAGTTGCGCATGCAGCAGATCGAAGCTGACACGCAACAGCCCGTAGATCGCCGTTTTGAGCATGACCCCGCTCATCATTGCCGAGACCGGCGAGGGCGCAGCCGGGTGCGCTTCGGGCAGCCAGACATGCAGCGGCAGCAGGCCGGCCTTGGCGCCAAAACCGAACAGCGCGAGCAGAAAGGCGATGGTCGGCCAGATCCCCACTGTCGAAAAATCACGCATGGCATCGAAGGTGTAGTCCCCCGCGCTACCCGCCATGACGCCAAAGGAAAGCAGGATGCCAACGGCACCGACGTGGGCGACCAGCAGGTAGAGATAGCCGGCGCGCCGGATTTCGGCATGGCGGTGTTCCGAGGTGACCAGGAAGAAGGAACTGAGTGCCATCGTTTCCCAGGCCACCATGAAGGCATAGCCGTCATCGGCCAGCATCACGAAAGCCATGCTGGTCAGGAACAGGTGATAGAGCAGGCATTGCAGCCCCGGCGCTGTCCCCTCGCCCTTGCGGATGTAGCCGGCGGCATAGATCGAGATGCCGGCAGCGGTGGCGCCGAGCAGAAAGAGGAAGAACGAGGAGAGCGCGTCAAGGCGCAAATGGAAGGGCAGATCAGGCAGACCGATCGGCAGTACAAGAACTTGCGGACTGCCGTCGATGCCGTTCAGCGCGAGAACAGCGAGTACCAGGCCGAAGGCGGCACCAAGCGGGAAAAGCACACGGCTGATCAGCGTGAAATTGTGCTGGAAAACCACACCGATGAGGCCAATCAGCAGCCACACCAGAGCCGTGGTCAGTACCCAGTCGATGAGCAGGAATTCACGCATTTTTCGCTAGGGAAACGCCGTACAGGTCGTCACACCGGCGCACCCCAGGAGTATTTCCTTCGGGGCAGAAGCCGGTGTCCATTGCCCTGATTTTTCCGGATTTCGCCTTTTGCACCGGAAGAAACCCGCTTGGGCTATGTTTGGCTGATAACTCTGCACCGGCTATTTACCTTCCTCAACGACGTTGTCTGGCCGTTTGATCAGCTCGCGCAAAATTTGCGCTGCGGCCCACAGCATCAGCAAGAAACCGCCGATGATGGACGCCAGCGCTCCGACCATGGTGCCGGGGAAGTCCGGAATGAACAGCGATTGTCCGCGCGCAAACCACAGGGCGCCGCTTGCAAGGAAGACCATGCCGACGACATCAAAGATGGCGTAGAACATGATCTTCAGCGTGAGCCGGGGACGCTGTGGTCGGGTCATGGCGATCTATTTTACGCGCATTCCGGGTTGAGCACCGGCATCGGGTGTGAGCAGGAAGAGGCCAGACGTGGCGGACGTTTTGCTGTCCACGCTGCCTTCAACGCCTGAGGCGGCAAGCACCATGCCCTCGCTGATGCCGAACTTCATCTTGCGCGGCGCCAGGTTGGCGACCATCACTGTCATGCGTCCGACCAGTTGCGCCGGGTCATAGGCCGATTTGATCCCGGCGAATACCTGGCGCGGTTTGTCTTCCCCGATGTCGAGCAAAAGGCGAATCAGTTTCTCGGCACCCTCGACGTGGCCGGCATCGACGATGCGCGCGATGCGCAGATCGACCTTCATGAAGTCATCGATGCCGAGCGCCTGCTCCCCTCTCCCCGCGGGAGAGGGGCTGGGGGTGAGGGCAACAGCGGGTGCCGCAACTCTTGCCCCGAGAGCTGCAAGAATGGTCTCCAGAACGCCTTCGGTCTCCTGAAGCATTTCGTTGTTCCAGAAGCGCAACACGCGGATGCCGGCGACGGCCAGTGCACGGGTGCGCTCGTTATCGTAGAGACTGGCATCGGCATGTTGACCACCGTCGAGTTCGACGGCAAGCAACGCTTCCTGGCAGAAGAAGTCAAGGATGTAGCGCTGACCATGACCAAGGTCTAGCGGATGTTGACGCCGGAATTTTGCACCAGCAAGTTGCCGGTCACGCAGCAGCCCCCAGAGCAACACTTCTGCATCGGTCTGGCCGTGACGCAGGGTGCGTGCGCGAGTAATCAGATCCGGGGCCAGGGACGGCTTGTGGGCCCTCACCCCCGGCCCCTCTCCCGCAGGGAGAGGGGAGGCAGGCGCGACTGCCGCGGCGGGTACCAGAGATTCCGTGCTGGCTTCAACGAGGGCCGTGATCTGTTTCGGATCGATGCGTGTCATGAGATGTTTGTAGGTATTGATGGTGTGACCCGCAGGTAGCGATGCGGCGGCATCGCTCCAGGTGAGCGGGTTGATGCCGAGGAAGGCTTCGACAGCTTCGGCGACCTTGGGCAGCACCGGTTTCAGGTAAAGCGTGAGCAATCGGAAGGCTTCGATGGCTTCCGAACAGGCCGCATGAAGTTCGGTTTCACGTCCTTCCTGCTTGGCGAGTTCCCACGGTTTGCGTTCATTGACGACGACGTTGGCCACATCGGCCAGCGCCATGACCTGGCGCATGGCGTGGCCGTAGTCGCGCGCTGCGTAGGCTTCGGCGATGCTCATGGCCGCTTCACGCAAGGGTTCGAGCCAGACGACCTGGGTGGCGGCCAGCTTGCCGTCAAATTTCTTGCTGATGAAGCCGGCACAGCGACTGGCGATGTTGACGTACTTGCCAACCAGGTCGGAATTCACGCGTGCAGCGAAATCCTCAAGGTTGAGGTCGATGTCTTCCATCGTGCTGTTGAGTTTTGCGGCGTAGTAGTAGCGTAGCCACTCGGGGTTGAGCCCCTGTTGCAGATAGCTTTCGGCGGTGATGAAGGTGCCGCGCGACTTTGACATCTTGGCGCCATTGACGGTCAGGAAACCATGCGCAAAGACGCTCGTCGGCGTGCGATAGCCGGCATGTTCGAGCTCGGCCGGCCAGAACAATGCGTGGAAGTAGAGGATGTCCTTGCCGATGAAGTGGTAGAGCTCGGTCTGCGAATCAGGCTTCCAGAAGTCGTCGAAGTCGATGCCTTGCCGCTCGCACAGGTTTTTGAACGAACCCATGTAGCCGATCGGAGCGTCAAGCCAGACGTAGAAATACTTGCCCGGCGCATCGGGGATCTCGAAGCCGAAGTAAGGCGCATCGCGCGAGATGTCCCAGTCGCTGAGCTTGTTTTCACCCGCATTGTCGTCCGCATTGTTGTTCGCATTGTTGTCATATCCGAGCCATTCCTGCATCTTGTTGGCCGCTTCAGCCTGCAGACGGCCGGGTTCACGCGTCCACCGGCGCAGGAAGCTCTGGCAGCGTGGGTCGGAGAGTCTGAAGAAATAGTGCTCGGAGTTGCGCAGTTCGGGTTTGGCGCCGGAGATGGCCGAGTACGGGTTCTTCAGATCGTTGGGTGTATAGGCCGCGCCGCAACTCTCGCAGTTGTCGCCGTATTGATCCATCGCGCCGCACTTGGGACATTCGCCCTTGATGAAGCGGTCGGGCAGGAACATCAGCCTGACCGGGTCGTAGTACTGCTCGATGAGGCGTTTCTCGATCAGGCCGGCGGCTTGCAGGCGAGCGTAAATGGCGTTGGCACACGCGCGAGTTTCTTCGGAGTGCGTGGTGTAGAAATTATCGAAAGCGACATGGAAGCCGGCGAAGTCGCGCGCATGTTCGCCATGCACCCGCTCGATCAGCGCCTCCGGCGTGATACCGTCCTTTTCGGCGCGCAGCATGATCGGTGTGCCATGCGTGTCGTCGGCGCAGACGTACCAGCACTCGCCGACTTTTTCCCTCGGCTGCATCTTCTGGAAGCGCACCCAGATGTCGGTCTGGATGTATTCGACGAGATGGCCGAGGTGGATGGCGCCGTTGGCATAAGGCAAGGCGGAAGTGACGAGGATTTTGCGGGTCATGGGCAGCGATCGGGAATTCCGGTGAGGTGCTGGAGTTGTTGTTGTAGCCGCTGGCGGCAAAGCGTGCATTCTAGCAAAGTGCAGTCCTTCACGTTTTAGTTGCGGCATAACCTGAAGGTCAGCCTTCACTGAAACAGGCGCCTTGTCCAGCAAGCCGGACAGGGCGCCTGTTTTCGGGTAAACTAGACAAAATTACTCGGGTATATCAACAAGGAGTGCAGAATGTCCGTAACAATTGAAGCCGTGCAGACGGCGCTGAAAAATCTGATCGATCCCAATACGAAAAAAGACTTCGTTTCGACCCGCTCGGCAAAGAACATCAAGGTTGATGGCGAGCAGGTGTCGCTCGATATCGAACTCGGTTATCCGGCGAAAACGCAGATCGAGGCCATTCGCAGCGCAGTGGTTGATGCGATCAAGGCAATTCCCGGTGTCGCCCGCGTCGACGCCAATGTAAGCTTCAGGATCGTTGCCCACGCCGTGCAGCGCAATCTGAAGCCGCTCAAGGGCGTCAAGAACATCATCGCCGTGGCCTCCGGCAAGGGCGGCGTGGGTAAAAGTACGACAGCGGTCAATCTGGCGCTGGCGCTGGCCCAGGAAGGGGCGAGTGTCGGCTTGCTCGACGCCGACATCTACGGCCCGTCGATACCGCAAATGATGGGACTGGCCGGGCGCCATCCGGAATCGGAAGACGGTACTTCGATGGATCCGCTGCAGGCTTACGGCCTGCAGACGATGTCGATCGGTTTCATGATCGATGTCGATTCGCCGATGGTCTGGCGTGGCCCGATGGTCACCCAGGCGCTCGAGCAACTGCTCAACCAGACCAGTTGGCGCGACGTAGACTATCTCATCGTCGACATGCCGCCGGGCACCGGGGATACGCAACTGACGCTGGCACAGAAAGTTCCGGTGACCGGTGCAGTGATCGTCACCACCCCGCAGGACATCGCCTTGATCGATGCGCGCAAGGGTTTGAAGATGTTCGACAAGGTCGGCATCCCGATCCTTGGCCTGGTTGAAAACATGAGCATCCATATCTGCTCGAAGTGTGGCAACGAAGAGCATATTTTTGGCCATGGCGGCGCGGAGAAAATGTGCAAGGACTATGATGCCGAATTGCTTGGCTCATTGCCGCTGGAGCTTTCGATCCGCGAACTGGCCGATGCCGGGCGTCCGACCGTGGTCGGTGCCCCGGACTCGCGTGCGGCCGACATCTACCGGACGATTGCCCGCCGGGTTGCGGTGAAGGTGGCCGAGCGCGCCAAGGACATGAGTGCCAGGTTCCCGAATATCGTCGTGCAGAACACCTGAGCCGGCCAGGCCGTTCCAAAAGCCGCACCGCAAAGGCGCAGAGAAAATCGATACTTTGCACCTTGTTGCCAATGGTAAATGGTTGGTCTGATTAGCACACCGGTGGTACCCCGGGAGTATCTGCTGCGCAGCTTGACGCGAAGGGTGCGGGCTGCGTTTGCGGGCAGGGATGTCGGGTTACGCTGCGCTAACCCGACCTGCTGGTAATTGCTGGTAACTTTGCGCTCCTGGCGTCTTTGCGGTGGGTTTTGAAGTTTTTCAGTTGCAATCCTTCGGAAATCGTAAAATAGCCGGCTTTATTCAACGGTTTCCGGGAATCTGCGATGACCATCAAATCCGACAAGTGGATCCGCCGCATGGCGGAACAGCACGGCATGATCGAGCCATTCGAGGCGAATCAGGTGCGCGAGATCGACGGGCGCAAGATTGTTTCCTACGGCACGTCGAGCTATGGCTACGACATTCGCTGCTCGAACGAATTCAAGTTGTTCACCAACATCAACTCGACCATCGTCGATCCGAAGAACTTCGACCCGAATTCATTCATCGAGGTCAACAACGATTTCTGCATCATTCCGCCGAACTCGTTTGCCCTGGCGCGAACCGTCGAGTACTTCCGCATCCCGCGCAGCGTGCTGACCGTCTGCCTCGGCAAAAGCACCTATGCCCGCTGCGGCATCATCGTTAACGTCACTCCCTTTGAGCCCGAGTGGGAAGGCTACGTGACGCTCGAGTTCTCCAATACCACGCCCTTGCCGGCCAAGATCTACGCCAACGAAGGGATCGCTCAGGTCATTTTCTTCGAAGCCGACGAAGAGTGCGAAACCTCGTACAAGGACAGGGGTGGCAAGTACCAGGGGCAGGTTGGCGTTACTCTTCCCAAGATTTGACAACCTCTTTCGACGCAGAGTACGCAGAGGCGCAGAGTTCGCAGAGGGTTTTCCTGTATTTGGGTTCTCCGCGTTCTCTGCGCCTCCGCGCTCTCTGCGTTGAAGGCGGTTTTACCGATTTCAGGAGCAAGCATGCATTTCCATTTTCCGGTCATCATCATCGACGAGGATTTCCGTTCGGAGAACGCCAGTGGTCTGGGTATTCGCGCGCTGGCCGACGCCATCGAGGCCGAGGGTTTCGAAGTGCTGGGGGTGACCAGCTATGGCGATCTGACCTCGTTTGCCCAGCAGCAAAGCCGTGCGTCGGCGTTTATCCTGTCGATTGACGATGAGGAGTTCAGTGCCGGACAGGCGGAGAAAACCATCGCCGAGTTGCGCTCCTTCGTCAAGGAAATCCGCTGCCGCAACGAAGATATCCCGATTTTCCTTTACGGTGAGACACGCACCTCGCGGCACATTCCGAACGACGTGCTGCGTGAGTTGCATGGCTTCATTCACATGTTCGAGGATACGCCCGAGTTCATCGGCCGTTATGTCGTTCGCGAAGCCAAGACCTATCTGAAGAGTGTGCCGCCACCGTTCTTCCGTGCGCTGACGCATTACGCCTCGGACGGCTCTTACTCGTGGCACTGCCCGGGGCACTCGGGTGGCGTGGCTTTTCTGAAGAGCCCGGTGGGGCAGATGTTCCACCAGTTTTTCGGTGAAAACATGCTGCGCGCCGATGTCTGCAACGCCGTCGAGGAACTTGGACAGTTGCTCGACCATACCGGCCCGGTGGCGGCTTCGGAACGCAATGCGGCACGCATCTTCAATGCCGATCACCTGTTCTTCGTCACCAATGGAACGTCGACCTCGAACAAGATCGTCTGGCACTCGACCGTGGCACCGGGCGACATCGTCATCGTCGACCGCAACTGTCACAAGTCGATATTGCACGCGATCATCATGACCGGCGCGGTGCCGGTGTTCCTGATGCCGACGCGCAATCATTACGGGATCATCGGCCCGATCCCGAAAGAAGAATTTCTCTGGGAAAACATCCAGAGGAAAATCGATGCCCATCCCTTTGCGCGCGACGTGAAAACCAAGCCACGTGTGCTGTCGATCACGCAGAGCACCTACGACGGCATTCTCTACAACGTCGAGGAAATCAAGGAGATGCTCGACGGGAAAATCGACACCCTGCATTTCGATGAGGCCTGGCTTCCGCACGCCGCTTTCCACGACTTCTACGGCGATTACCATGCCATTGGCGCCGAGCGTCCGCGCTGCAAGGAGTCGATGATTTTCTCGACGCAGTCGACACACAAGCTGCTCGCCGGCCTGTCGCAGGCATCTCAGATTCTGGTGCAGAACTCGCAAGACCGCGAACTCGATCGCGATATTTTCAACGAGGCCTACCTGATGCATACGTCAACCTCGCCGCAGTACGCGATCATTGCCTCATGCGATGTGGCGGCGGCGATGATGGAAGCGCCGGCGGGCACCGCGCTGGTTGAAGAATCGATCGCCGAAGCGCTCGACTTCCGCCGCGCCATGCGCAAGGTCGATGAAGAGTGGGGTGCCGACTGGTGGTTCAAGGTCTGGGGTCCGGACGATCTTTCGGAAGAAGGCATCGAGGAGCGCGAGGCCTGGATGCTCAAGCCGGGCGAGCGCTGGCATGGCTTCGGCATGCTCGCCGAAGGCTTCAACATGCTCGATCCGATCAAGGCCACCGTGATCACCCCCGGTCTGGCAGTCGATGGCGACTTTTCCGAGTGCGGCATTCCGGCGGCGATTGTCACCAAGTATTTGGCTGAACACGGCGTCATCGTCGAGAAGTGCGGTCTCTACTCGTTCTTCATCATGTTTACCATCGGCATCACCAAGGGACGCTGGAATACCATGGTGACCGAATTGCAGCAGTTCAAGGACGATTTCGACAAGAATCAGCCCTTGTGGAAAGTGCTGCCCGAGTTCGTCGCCAAACACCCGCGCTACGAACGTATCGGCCTCCGCGAGCTGTGTCACCTGATTCATGGGGTGTACGCTACCAACGACGTAGCGCGACTGACGACCGAGATGTACCTTTCCGACATGATCCCGGCGATGCGCCCTGCCGACGCCTTCGCCAGGATGGCGCACCGCGAGATCGACCGCGTACCCATTGACGAGCTCGAAGGGCGTATCACCAGCATTCTGCTGACACCGTACCCGCCGGGAATTCCGCTGCTGATTCCTGGCGAGCGCTTCAATGCAACGATTGTCCGTTATCTGAAGTTTGCACGATTCTTCAACGAGAAGTTTCCCGGCTTCGAAACCGATATCCACGGGCTGGTCAAGGCCATGGTCGACGGCAAAGCGGCCTACTACGTCGATTGCGTGCGTTGAGCGGAGCCGGCCGCAGGAAACTGGGCAGCGGGGATAAAGTGATCGCCTTGCTCACCCAAAGGCGGCTCAGCGGCCAGTTCAAGGAGCAAGCGCATGACAACAAGGAAGATTGGGAATCGCTTGCCGAAAGTCGAAGGGCAAGCGGCTACCAACGCACTCAAGGGCGACAAGACGTTGGTTGCACTGATCGCCCCCCGAGCATTTCGTAACTGCTACCGGGAAAGGCTTGCGGTGGGGGCATCTTCTCGAACAGCGCGACCGTCAATAGGGGTAACAAAGTGTAGAGCGAGGCGTCCAGGTTTAGGGCGCTTCTTGACGATAGCCACGGGACATATGCCGACAGGGCTGATAGGATGCTGCCCCTTTAGTTTGCACCATGATCAAACGCACAGAGTTTGCGGCCATTCGGGCAGCGGAGTGTCGGGTTTTTTTACAACCCCCCCCCCGCACCGGAAGACTGAAAAAGCGTTTGTTATATAAAACAATAGCTTAAATATGTTGGCACACTATCTGCTTAATGCTTGGTGCGGACGACTGAAGCGTTTGTCGAAACCAATAGCTTTCACTACCACCAACTTTTTTAGGAGGTTCCCAATGTTTAACAAGAAACTCAAACTCGCCGCGCTCGCCGTCGGCCTCATCGGCTCCATCGGCTCCGCTAACTCTGCTCAGCTGGTCGGTCTTGAACTCGCGCTGCTGATCGATGTTTCGGGCAGCGTCGATGCCACTGAATACAACTTGCAGCGCAACGGCTATGTCCAAGCCTTCCAGAGCGCCGCCGTCCAGAACGCCATCATCACATCACTGGTGGTTCCATCGCGGTGGAACTTCATCCGTGGTCGGGCGCAGGGCAGCAGACTCAGGCGGTCGGCTGGACGCTGATCAATGACGCCGCCTCGTCCAATGCTTTCGCCGCCCTGGTGAACGCTGTGCCGCAATCGTTCCAGGGTTTGACAGCCCCAGGCAGCGCGCTCAATTTCGCCACGCCGCTGTTTGTCAGTAACAGCTTCGATAGCGCGCGCCAGGTTATTGACGTGTCGGGCGACGGGGAAGAGAACGATGGTGCCGACACGGCCACAGCCCGCAACGCGGCGCTGGCCGCCGGCATCGACACCATCAATGGCCTGGCCATCGGCGGCGCCGCCATCACCACCTTCTACCAGAACAACATCGCTGGCGGGGCCAACAGTTTCGTCATCACCGCCAGCTTCGGCGACTTCGCCACGGCCATCCAGGACAAGCTGATCAAGGAGATCACCCCGGTTCCCGAACCCGGCTCGCTGGCCCTCGCCGGTCTCGGGTTGCTTGGTTTGTTTGGTATGCGCCGTCGCGTCAAGCAAGCCTGATCTGCCGCAATCAGTCTCTCGCCGCACCAGTGCTGAAGGCCACCGGACTAGTCCGCTGGCCTTTTTCTTTATGCTGCGCCCGGCAGTTGAACGTACGCACACCAGAACGCGCGCGCAGCATGCCATTGGGCCAGAGTTGATACATTACAGTCAGCTTATACAAACGCGCTTATGAAACCATTTGGGAGCGCTATGCGTCTGGCCCGCCACCGGCCAACTTCGACGTGTCGCCGCTTGGAGGCGTGAAACAGTCCAGGCATGTCCGGCAGGTGATCATGTGCGGCGCCGATAGATGAGGAACGAAAACCTCGGTCCGCTCATAACCTGCTGCTCCTGGTGTCCGATTTCATCCCGGTCCTGTGGCAGGACTTCGGGAAAAAGCACATCACCCGCGATGCTTTCAGCGACCTCCGTCAGACAGAGCCGACTGGCCAAAGGGCATAGCGTTAGATTTACCAGCGTGATTGGGTTAATATCCAATGCCATGAAAGCCGCGTTATTTGTTGCGCTGTCCCTGATCGCTGGTGCCTGTCTTGCCCAGGGTGCTGCGTCTGCGGTATTTGTCAGCGGAAACGCAAAGATTGTTGGCACAGACGGGCAGTCGCGAGCGGCTGTTCGAGGCGGTGAGCTTTTTGCCGGTGAAACGGTAGAAACCGTGGATGGCCGGGTGCAGTTGCGTTTTCGCGATGGTGCCAGCATGTCCTTGCAACCCGCGACACGCTTCAGGGTCGATGAATATCGCTTTGTCGAGCAGAGCGGCAAGGCGAGTAGCGGCGATCGAGGCTTTTTCTCGCTGCTGAAGGGGGGCTTCCGTACGCTCACCGGTCTGATCGGTAAACAGCAGCGTGAGCAATACAAGGTTGATGCGGTGGTGGCCACCATCGGCATTCGCGGCACCGATTACTCGGCACAGCTTACCGAAGAGGGCTTGTCGTTGAGCACCTTCGGGGGACTGGTCGAGGTTTGCAGCACTGCCGGGTGTGCTCTGGTCAGGCCGGGTGATACCTTTGTTGTTGCCGACCGCGACAGCAAGCCACAGCGCAAGGGGCCAGCCAGCGAAGGGATGTCGCTCATGCCCGATTTGCCGCCACCCAGACCGGGTGAACTATTGCCGGCGGTGACGCCACCCGTGCAGGGGCCGGCGCAGGTGCCAACACAGATACCACCAACCGGATCACCGATGCAGGGACCAGCTTATTCGCCACAAACCGGGCCCTCTCGTGGAGTTCCTTGAGAATTGCAATGCTGGGAGGAAAACATGGAAAAAAATACGATCCGGACAATCATCGCACTGCTGTTGTCGCTGCTGTCCGGGATGGCTTCAGCCGACGAACTGACCGACCGGGCGCAAGCGCTGCTCAATCAGGGCAAGGCCGGCGAAGCGTTTCAATTGCTTGACCCCGTTGAGGGCACTCGCGCCGGTGACGCCAGCTTCGATCTGCTGTTGGGCATCGCTGCGCTTGAGTCCGGGCAGACGACGCGCGCCGTTTTCGCGCTGGAGCGTGTATTGGCGGTAGAGCCCAGCAACGCCCGGGCGCGTGCCGAAATCGCCCGCGCCTATCTGGCCCTCGGTGAAACGGACAGCGCCAGGCAGGAATTTGAAACGGTACAGAAGCAGGGTGTGCCGCCCGAAGTCTCGGCAAACATCGATCGCTTCATGGATGCGGTTGACCGGCTCGATGCGGTGACCCGCACCACGCTACGCGGTTATCTGGAAGGCTCGCTGGGTTACGACACCAACGTCAACGCGGCTACCAGCAAGGGTTCGGTAGCCATCCCGGTGTTTGGTGGTTTGCCATTCACGTTGGCCAATAGCAGCGTGGCGACCGAGGCCTGGTTTGCTACCGTGGGCGGAGGGGTTAACGTACGTTCACCGATCAACAGCGAGGTCGCCCTGGTCGGTGGCGTTTCGGGAGTGCTGCGCAACAATTTCGGGGCGAGCGAGTTTGACAGCCTGATCGGCGACGTCTACGCCGGTGTGGTGGTGACGCAGGACAAGAACGTTTTCTCGTTTAACGCGCAGTTCAACCAGTACGACCTGGCCAGTGACCGCTATCGCACGGCGTCAGGCGTTTCGGGGCAGTGGCAATACAACACGGATGCCAGCAATCAGCTCAGCGCGTTTGTTCAGTATTCCGATTTGCGTTACCCGACGCAGTCCGAACAAAATGCCGATCGCTGGGTGGCCGGCGGCGCAATGGCCCATGCCTTTCGCGGCGGTGAGCTGGCTTTTGCATCGGCTTATTGGGTTAACCAGCGTGCGCACGATGGCGGTGCGTCCTGGCTGGCGTTCAATGGTTTTGGCGTGCGCGCCGGCGGGCAGATGAACTTCGACCCCCGGACCGTGCTTTTTGCCGGCGGTGCGATCGAGTATCGCCCCTATGATTCGGTCGATCCCGTATTTCTGACCACGCGCAAGGATACCGAGTATTCCGTATTGGTGGGCGCCAGGTATACGCCGGCCAGGTTCTGGACCGTGTCACCGAAGCTGATCTGGACTTTCAACGATTCAAACATTGATATCTACCAGTACAGCCGTGCAGCGGCGGCGGTGACCGTTCGCCGCGACTTCTGAGCACAAAGGAGATTGCCATGTCAGCACAACAGATTTTTCGTTTGCGCAACCCGGCCCTGCTGATGGCCCTGGCGGCCGCATTTCCGGTGATTTCCTACGCGTCGGGGGCGGCCAATGTCGATTTCGCCGCCGGTAGCGTAACAGCAGTCAATTCCGTTGGCGTGCAGCGGCCACTGAGCAAAGGGGCCGAGATCGGTAACGGCGATACCATCCGCACCGGCGATGGCGGTCGCGCGCAGGTACGCTTCTCCGATGGCGCGATCGTCTCCTTGCAGCCGCAGACCGAGTTTCGCATCGACAACTATCAGTATTCGGGGAAAGCGGACGAGTCCGAGAAGGGCTTTTTCAGTTTGCTCAAGGGCGGGTTGCGTACCATCACCGGCCTGGTCGGGCGATCCAATCGCGATAACTACAAGGTGTCGACCAGTGTGGCCACGATCGGCATTCGCGGCACGGAATATACGGCGGGTTTGAACCCCTCAGGCGACGAGTTGAATGTGGCGACCGGGGAGGGTCTGGTCGAAGTGTGCAACGCAGCCGGCTGCATCTTGCTGGCCAGTGGCGAGTCGGGCCTGGTGCAGGGAAATGCTGCGCCGCGCCGTTCCGACGTGCGTCCTCTTTTGCCGCCGGCTTCAATTCCACAAAACCTTCAGCCCGTATTTTCAAGCGCGAATCAGCGCCCTGAACCTTCTCCGCCACCGACACTGCCACCCACACCGCCCCTGGTTTCGGGTTCCAACTACGCCGTGGCTTTTGCCGGTGAAGTCTCGGGGTCTCCGAATTCGAATGTTGTTTCGCCAGTGAATGCCACTTTTGACACCGCGAACGCACTGACTTCGTTTGACGATGGATCCGTTACCTATTCTGCGAGCGTGATTGCCGGCGCATTCTCTTCCGAGGGTGTTATCGGCTGGGGGCGCTGGGCCAGCGGCACTACTTCTGCTTCAGGTTCGCTGATCGGCTTCCATTATGTAACTGGCATTCCGACGCCAACGGCCGATCTCGCAGCGCTTGGCGGCATCACTGCAACGTATAACCTGATCGGGTTCACCTTCCCCACGGCACAGGATGGTACGGTTGGTCAAGCGCCGAGCGGTACGCTAACTGCCAATTTCGGGGGGGGGATGTCTAATTCGACAATCAGCTTGAACATGACGGTACCGATCGGTGGGCAGACCTTCTCGATCGTTGGCGGTACATCCTGGGCGAGCGCATCAATGCCGCAGACGTTTTCCTTCAATACGGCGTGTGCTGCGGTCAATGGCTTCTTTACGGGTGCCAATGCGTCTCATGCGGGTATCGCGTACAAGATCGACAGTGGCATGTCCATGGGATATGTGTCCGGTGTGGGTGCATTCAAGCGCTAAGAAGCTTGCGCATGGATTAAGCGTCAAGCCAGTCAAGGTAGTTCGCCAAGCTGGCCGCACCACAGATTCGTTGCGCACTGGCACGCGCGTTTTCGGAAAGACACCTGGCCTTTTCCGGGTTCCCGGCAAGCTCGACGATGCGCTCGAATGCTTCTTCCTGATTGTTGACGATAAAGCCATTGATCCCTGGCTCGATCCATTCCGCGTAACCCCCTGCTGGCGATGCAACGACCGGGGTTCCCGAGGCGAGCGCTTCCATAACCGCTCTTCCTGAGGCTGCGGGTTTTCCTGGGGCTGTACGATAAAAAAAACAGTCCAGATTGGCGACAAAATCCGCAGCATCCTCTTCGTCGATTTTCAGCAGGTCGATCACGGGTGTGTCGGCGACAAAAGGACGCAAACATTCTCCCCCCATGATTCGAACCTGATGGCCGCGCCACGCCAGCATGCGATAAAGCGAAACGTCTTCCGGGTGATGTTTCCAAGGATCGTCCCGCGAATGGCGACCGATCCGAAATGCTGAGGCCGGTATTCGCCGCGAGGGATGAAAACGATCAAGATCGATCAGTGGCGGGCAGACGATTCCAGGCAGACCGACTGCATTTTTTAAAGTCTGCGAGACAAATACCAATTCGGCAACCGGCAGAGAAGGTCGGTCGAGAAGCGCGAGCAGGGAAAAAATCCTCTCCAGCGAAAATAGGTCGCAGATCACCACCAGCCTGCGCACGCGAGCGTATTCGAGCCAGATTCCTGATTCGAGTTGGGTGCCGAGAATGATCAGTATCCCACCTTCAGGCCGCTGCCCCGAGAAGCTGATAATGGGCGTCGCGGCGTATCTGCGTGCGGCCTCTCCCGGTCGGTCGGCCCAAAGAGTTACCGCGCGCTTTCCGGCCAGGAGCTGAAACAGTGCAGACGCGTGATTCTCGGTGCCACCGGTCCCATCAAATCGCGTGACAATGTGAATAGGCTGACTCATGATTCGCTCCCATGGAATTTACCCACATTTTATCAAGCAAACCCTCACTCGTTTCCGAGCGGGCCAAGCTGGCTCGGCATATTGCCAATGCCAGCCCTCTTACGGGTAATGAACTCGTGGACATGGGCATCAGGCTGCATCAGGCTGGTGATCTGGAAGCGGCGCTGGCCGCATTCGAATGTGCGTCATCTGAAATGCCGGGCAGAATCGATGTCTGGCATGCCGTCTCGGCGCTGCGTCTTGCACTCAATCGTCCTAAGCGGCTTTGTTGGCTTGTAACGTCGCTTTACAAATGGATACCGGGAATGTTGAAAGTTTGTTTAACGTGGCCGTGGTTCTGGCGGCGCTTGGCCTTCTTGAACCGGCGCTGCATGCCTACGACAAGGTGCTGGCGAATGACCCACGGCACTTCGGGGCAGGCCTGAACCGCATTACCTGCCTGCTGCACCTCGGCCGCATTGAAGAGGCCATTGCGGCTGGCCGGACGGCGCTGGATAGCAATCCCGGACAGGCCGATCTGTGGTTCAACCTCGGTGAAGCTTATACAAGTGCCAGTGATCACCAGAATGCCCATGCCGCCTACGAACAAGCCTTGACACTCGATGCCAGGATGACGAAGGCGGCGGTAGCCCTTGCAGTTTCGCTTGCAGCGCTTGGGCGGCTGGGCGAAGCATCAGCCCGTTTTCAAGACCTGCATAAGCATTTTCCGGAGGCGCTGCAAGCGTTTCGCAGCCCACTGCCTACCGATGCCTTCGCCGCCTATCCTGAACTCGAGCCCGGACGTATCGCGTTGATTGCCGCGTATGCCGACTATCGGGCTTGCAAGTGGCGTCACCGGGGCGAGTTCGTGCAACTCTATAAACGAGTTATCGACGGCGATGGTTGCCGCCCACTGGACAATCCTGATCTGCCTTTCCTGGGAATTGGGCTGCCAGTCGCGGGGGAATATCGCCTGCGGGCGGCGTCGCAGGTTGCCAGACGTATCTCTGGCGAGTGCGCGCCACGACGCCTGGTTCGCCCGAAACGTTCTCGCAACGCTCGGCTTCGGATCGGCTATGTCAGTGGCGATTTTCGTCAGCATCCGACCGCGTACCTTATTGCCAGGCTGTTTGAACTGCATGATCGCTCGCGGTTCGAGGTATTCGCCTATTCGACGGGGCCCAATGAGGATAGTGCCTATCGGCAGCGATTCAGGCATGACGCCGATTTTTTTCTGGACGTTTCCGGCTACGATACCCCCTCATTCGGCCAGCGCATTGCCCATGACCGAATCGACTTGCTGATCGATTTGCAGGGCTATACCCTGCATGCGCGCACGGCGGTATTCTCACTGCGGCCCGCCCCAGTGCAAGTGACTTATCTGGCTTACCTTGCAACACTCGGCGCGCCATGGATAGATTATGTTCTGCTCGACCGAATGGTGCTAAGCATCGAAGAGCGTCAATGGTGGTCAGAGAGTGTGGCCTATTTGCCAGATACGCTCTACTTGTGCGATGACAGCTTCGTCTTCGATGCCAGCACTGCACCCGACCGTGAGTCTCTCGGGTTGCCGGCGACAAAGTTTGTCTTCTGCTGTCTGAATGCTCCGTGGAAAATAAGCCCGGAGGACTTCCAGTTGTGGATGAGAATCCTGCAGGCTGTTCCGGATGCAGTATTGTGGCTCTATGCGGAAACGCACTCCTGCATCGACAGCCTCAGATCCGAGGCACTAAGGTATGGCATGGATGCCGAACGCCTTCATTTTTCAGGCAAGGTGCCACACGTCGAACACCTGGCCCGTTTTTCCGCTGCCGACGTCTTTCTTGATACCCGCCTGTGCAATGCCCATACAACCGCAATCGAAGCCCTGGCCTGCGGCTTGCCTGTTGTCTCCTGGCCAGGTGAGAGTGTCGTTGCTCGAGTGGGAGGAAGTCTATTGCGTGCTCATGGTCTGGAGATGCTTGTCGCCGACAGCGCCGATGAATACGTGGCAATTGCCGTGCGCCTGGCTAGCGACGCCGTATTTCGCGCTCAGGTTCGCCTCATTGCTTCGCGCCGGAAGGGCTCCCGCCTCTTCTGCAGTGAGCGCCGGGTGCGGGAAATCGAACGCGCCTATGAAACCATGTGGGAGCGGCACCTCGCAGGCCTGCCGCCGACCGACTTCGACGTGCCGCCGCTGGAGGCGTGAAACAGCCCGGGCCAGTCCCGCAGGAGATCATGCGCGGCGCCGATAGACGACGAACGAAAACCTCAGCCCGGACGTGCCCTGCTGCGCCTGGCGAGATACTTCTTCCCACTCCTGTGGCAGGACTTCAGGAAAAAACACATCACCCTCGATGCTTTCTGCGATCTCCGTCAGATAGAGCCGGCTGGCCAAGGGCAGCGCCTGTCGATAGAGTTCGGCGCCGCCGATGACGAATGCTTGATCGACTTTATCGGACAGTTCTGCCTTTGCGCAGTGCCTCTTCGAGCGAGCCGGCGAGCGTGGCGCCGGGCGCTTGAAAGGCCGGATTGCGGCTGACGACGAGGTTTTGCCTTCCGGGCAGCGGGCGGAAGGCGTCGGGCAGCGACTCCCAGGTTTTTCGTCCCATGATGACCGGCTTGCCGCGCGTCGTTTCGCGGAAGTGGCGCATGTCTTCCGGCAGGTGCCAGAGCAGTTCGTTGTTCTTGCCGATGGCGCGGTTGCTGGCGACGGCAGCAATCAGTGAAATCATGGTTTCAGCGCTGATCTTCGTCTAAACCGCAACCGGTGCCGCGATGTGCGGGTGCGGGTCGTAGCCTTCAAGCGTGAAGTCCTCGAAGCGGAAGGCGAAAATATCCTTGACCTCGGGATTCAGGTGCATGGTGGGTAGAGGCCGGAGGTCGCGGGCCAGTTGCAGGCGTACCTGGTCAAAATGATTGCTGTAGAGATGCGCATCGCCGAAGCTGTGCACGAAATCGCCGGGACGATAACCGCAGACCTGCGCCAGCATCAGCGTGAGCAGCGCATAAGAGGCGATGTTGAAGGGGACGCCAAGGAAAATGTCGGCACTGCGCTGGTAAAGCTGGCAGGAGAGTTTCGGCCGCTGATCGGCATCGCCGGGTGCCGGGGGGGCAACGTAGAGCTGGAACAGGCAATGGCAGGGTGGCAACGCCATACGCTCGACATCGCCGGGATTCCATGCACTCACCAGGTGCCGGCGCGAGTCCGGATTATTCTTCAGGCCGTCAACGAGCTGGACGATCTGGTCGATCTCGCGTCCGTCCGGAGTTTTCCAGTGCCGCCACTGGTGACCATAGACCGGTCCGAGATCGCCGTTCTCGTCAGCCCACTCGTCCCAGATGCGGACGCCATTTTCCTTGAGGTAGCGGATGTTGGTGTCGCCCTGCAGGAACCACAGCAACTCGTGGATGATCGAGCGCAGGTGCAGCTTCTTGGTCGTCAGCAGCGGAAAGCCGGCACTGAGGTCGAAGCGCATTTGCCAGCCAAATACCGAGCGGGTACCGGTACCGGTGCGGTCTGCCTTTGGGGTGCCATGTTCGAGGACATGGCGCATCAGGTCAAGATACGGCTTCATGCGTAGGCGGGGATGGTTGCAATGCCCCGAATTGTAATGGATCGGCTGCTGTCCCTGTCCGTTTTCTCAAATGCCGACTGGTGGACTATCATTGCACAACGACATGATTCACTGACTTGCAGCTTTTGGAAGTCGCTTTATACTATCGAATTATTCATTCATCTTTCCCCCTGCCCGGGATAAAGGACTGCTCGCCATGATCCTGAATCTTTTTTCGTCACGTCCGGATCATCCGCTGGGTGATGCCAAGGAGTTCAAGCGGGTTCTTGCCGAATTGCCTCTGGATAATTCATTCAAGGCAGTTGATGAATTGTACGGCTGGTTCGAATCATTGCAGTCGGCGGACGATTTCCGGGTTGATCATTTTTTTGATGTGGTTCGGCAACTCGACGAGGCGGCGCAACCCCACATTCGACGCCTGTCGCGAGACTACCTGTACTCACCGCGGCTATCGAAGAGTGAAGAGCGCCGTTTGTGGAGCATGTGCTACAACTACTGGGGCGAAGTCTCCAGTCTCTATGCTCGCTGCATTGAGCGTGCGCGGCTGAATCCCAAAGACAAAGGCAGCGAGGCGCTCAAGCCCTCGCTGCCGCTGGCCGCAACGCGTTTGATGGCGGCGCGTGCCACTCAGTTGAAATGGGTTGAGTATCGGTATGGGCCGATCGGCGAGGACCTGTGGCGTGGCCTCGGACAGCCCTATCTGGCCGCTGAAGCGGCGGGTTACTCGCAGAAGTCCGTGCAACTCTACCCATCGCAAACGGGCTTGACCAGCGTGACTGAGCAATATTTGCAGTCGCTGGTTTTCTATTCGTCGTCAATGGACAGCCTGATGCCGCTCGAAATCGAACTGGCTGACCGGTTGATCGCCCACTTCCAGCCGGGCTTTGTTTTTTCGGACAATTGTTTACCTGAAAGCGTGTATTGGGTCGACGCCGCAGGCGGTTCTCCACCGGCCCGGCTGGCGCGAAAGCCCGATCAGCGTTTGTCGTCCCTGCGCTTTTTTTCTCCGGGAAGCGCACCGCAGGCCTTGAACGAATTGATGCGCAGCGTAGAACGTGGTCAGCTTCCTGCGGAACTGAATCTGGGCGGTGAATACCTGGCCAAGGCCGTGCTGCCTGTGCTGCGCCATCTGGCTTTGTACTGGGCACCGGAGCCGCCGCAACGCGAGCACAGGCGTCATGCCGTAAAAACGCGGATTGCCGTGCTGCAGGGCTTTGACGACAGCTTTACCGTGTTTGCCGGTGATGTGGCACGCCTGGGCAAGGAGCGTACGGCCAAGAGCTGGGTCGTCGAGAACGTCAGTCTCGGCGGTTTTGGTGCCGGGGTCGATGATCTGTGTGGCGACTGGCTCAAGATTGGCACCTTGCTCAGCATGCAGCCCGAGGGTGGTGAGAACTGGGTGCTGGGAGTGGTCAGGCGATACAACAAGGATTCCGACGCGCATGCTCGAGTTGGTATCCAGGCGCTGTCCAGACAAGCGCAGAGCGTCGAGTTGCGACCGCGGACGTCGGGTTTTTCGGCAACCGGCGCCATTCCCGGAATCTGGCTGCGCGAGGGCAACGCGCCGGGTGAGGCACGGGTGGTGTTGCCGAGTTCAAGTTTCGATTTGCGCGAGAACATGGAGTTTGCGCACGACGGTCGGCGCTATCTGCTGACGCCGGTTGAGCTTGAAGAAGTCGGCAGCCATTTCGAGATCGGCCGCTATCGCGAACACATTTCGGAGTAGTCATCAGGAATCCAGAGCGATTGCCTGCTCGTCCCGGTGGCTGGAGGCTGGATTCCGGGTTCAGTCTATTCCTCGTTTTCGCTGTGCCCGATTCCCTGGTGCTTTTTCCTGATCGAGATCCTTGAGTAGCTGATAAATTGCCCGGAAGCTGCGTGGCGCCCTGTTCTGTTCATGCTCCTTGAGCGCGGCTCTGCGCAGCGAGCGCAGGTGTTGCAGATCGACCGTCGGGTAGTCTGTGGCAATCACCTGCAAAACCGTTTCGTCGGCCAGCAAATCCGTGCGCAATCGTTCAAGTCGATGCAGTCTGGCCGTTTCGCTCGCCGATTCGCCGCGCACCAGCGCCAGCGCGGCGCGAATCGGCTCCACATCGACATTGCGCATGATTTTGCCGATGTATTGCATCTGCCGACGCTTGGCTTCGTCGTGCCGCGTCATTCGCCGGGCGTCGGTTACAGCCGAGCGCAGCTCCTCGGGGATGTCGATTTTCTTGATGCGCTCGGTGGACAGAGCAACAAGTTCCTCACCAAGCGACTGCAGTTCTTCCATCTGCTGCTTGCGTCGGGTCTTTGAAAGCGGTACTTCCTCTTCGTTGGCGTTCATCGGTTTTCTATTCAGGTGCAGGGTATCAGGTCATGCCGGAGCAGATAGCCGGCAGGGAACTGCTATGATAGCGGCTTTCATCGCCAGCATCGCCATCCCATGTCGCTTACCCCTGTTTCCGCAGCACCCGAATCACGTTTCAGCCATCCACTGGAGACCCTGCAGGACTTCGCGAACGATGTTCTGGCGCATGCCAGAGCCTTGGGTGCCAGCGATTGCGAGGTCGATGTCTCGGAAGGCTTTGGTCAAACCGTCAGCGTTCGTTGCGGCAAGGTCGAAACCATCGAATACAGCCGCGACAAGGGGATCGGCGTCACGATCTATCTTGGACAGCATAAGGGGCACGCCAGTACCTCGGATTTCTTGCCTGCGGCATTGCGCGAAACCGTTGCGGCGGCGCTCAACATTGCCCGCTTCACCGCCGCCGATCCCTGCGCCGGTTTGCCGGATGCGGCGCTGCTGGCTACCCGCCAGCAAGCGTTTGCCGATCTCGATCTTTACCATCCGTGGCTGCTTCCGGTCGAAGGCGCCATTGAACTTGCACAGCGTTGCGAACAGGCCGCTTTTGCTGTCAGTGCGCAGATCAGCAACTCGGAAGGTGCGACGGTCTCGATTCAGGAAGGCCAGTTTGTTTCGGCCAACAGTCTCGGCTTCGTGGGCGGCTATCCGAGCTCGCGGCATTACCTCTCCTGCTCGGTCATCGCCGGCAAGGACGAGAACATGCAGCGCGACGACTGGTATTCCACCTCGCGCGATGCGCGCAACATGGCTTCGCCCGAGGCCATTGGCGATTTCGCCGCGCGTCGGGCGCTGGCCCGACTCGGTGCGCGCAAGATCAGGACCTGCAAGGTGCCGGTGCTGTTCGAAGCGCCGCTCGCCGCCTCGTTGATCGGCAGCTTCGTCCATGCCGTCAGTGGCGGCAGCCTGTACCGCAAGACCTCCTTCCTCGTTGATAGTCTCGGCCAACGCGTTTTTTCAGAGCAGGTGCAGATCAGCGAACGTCCGCATCTGCGCGGCGGGCTGGCGAGCAGCGTATTCGATAGCGACGGCGTCGCCACGCAAGACCGTGAGGTCATTGTCGACGGCGTCGTGCAGGGTTACTTCCTGAGTGCCTACACGGCGCGCAAACTGGGCTTGCAGACGAGCGGCAATGCCGGGGGCTGCCACAACCTGATCGTGCATCCCGGTAAACTCGACTTTCGCGGCCTGCTCAGGAAGATGGGGCGCGGCCTGCTGGTTACCGAACTGCTTGGCCAAGGGGTCAATTACGTGAATGGCGATTATTCGCGCGGCGCGGCCGGTTACTGGGTCGAGGGTGGCGAGATCGTGCATGCGGTCGAAGAAGTGACGATCGCCGGCAATCTGCGCGACATGTTCCG
>JADJNC010000011.1 GCA_016709335.1 Candidatus Propionivibrio dominans
TCGCACCGGCCATGCACAAGAACCTCGACGAGGTGGCCGATCTGTTTGCCAAAACACACCACACGCCGCGCAAGACCGGGATTCCCGAACTCGCGCGCGAGGCGCGCGAGGTGTTGCGCGAGCATTTTGCAAGCGCGCAGATGGGCATCACCGGCGGCAACTTCCTGATCGCCGAAAGCGGCAGTGTGGCGCTGGTGACCAATGAAGGCAACGCGCGCCTGGCAACGACGCTGCCGAGGGTGCATGTGGTCATTACCGGGATAGAAAAGATTGTCCCGACGCTGGAAGATCTGGCGACCCTGCTGCGTTTGCTAACGCGCTCGGCGACCGGTCAGTCGATTTCCAACTATGTCTTCGTGCTTGGCGGAACCCGCGATCATGCTGATCCGGATGGTCCGCAATACAGGGTGTTCATTCTGGTCGATAACGGCCGCGTCGGGCTGCTCGGCAGCGAATTGCAGCCGATGCTGCATTGCATCCGTTGTGCGGCGCATGAACCACTGTCCGGTGTATCAGAGCATTGGGGTCACGCCTATGGCTGGGTTTATCCGGGGCCGATGGGCGCGATACTGACCCCCATGATCCACCGGTCTCGAGAACGCGCCTTCGAACTGCCGCAGGCTTCGACGCTTTGCCATCAGTGTGGCGAGGTTTGTCCGGTGCGGATTCCTCTGCCCGAACTGCTGCGCACGCTGCGCGAAAAGCAGACGGACCATGGCTTGCGCTCCTTCCGGGAGCGTTCGCTGCTCAAGGTCTGGACGTGGCTTGCCGACAGGCCGGGTTACGATGCTTTGGCGACAAAAGTCGCTCGGCGTTATCTCCCCTGGCTGGCGGGTGGGCGTGAGCGCTTGCATCATCTCGCTGTCGCCCCGGACTGGAGCAAAGGCCGCGATTTTCCGGCGCCTCAGGGCCGGACTTTTCGCGATTTATACGCCAGTCAACAACAAACTCACTACAAAGGACCCTGATGCTGCAAACCGACGCTCCACTGGCCATCCCCTTGTGGATCAATGGCCACGCTTACCTGACGCTGGCCCCGGCCTTTCAGGATGTCCGTAATCCGCTCAGCCGCGAGGTCTTGCGGCGAACTCCGCTGTGCGGCGCCGCCGAGGCGCAAAAAGCCGTCGAGGCCGCGCACGCCGCGCTGCCGCTGTGGTGCGCACAACCCGCAACAGCACGTGCCGCTATGCTCGTTGCCGTCGGTGAAGCGCTGGCCGGCTACGCCGGGCATTTCGCCCGGCTGATTGTTGAAGAAACCGGCAAGGAACAACTTGCAGCCGAGGCCGAAGTGAGCAAGGCAGTGGCCCTGCTGTGCGGCAGTCTGACCGCCGGTGCTCCGGCTGCGGCGGGTGTGGTGGGCATTGTTGGCAATGCGGCAGCGCCTTTGCTCGACCTGTTACGGCTTGCTGTCCCGGCCTTGATGGCGGGTGCCGTTGTCGTCATCAAGCCAAACCCGGAAATGCCATCGGCGATTTTCGCGCTGGCCGAACTGACCGGCCGTTGCGCATTTCCCGGCGGCGTTTTCAGCATCCTGCATGGTGCCGAGGCGGCCGTGGACGGGCTGCGTGCGGCTGAGGGCGTCAGCCTGTTTTTCGCATGACCCATCCAGCGTCTCGTGACGACATTCTGGCTCGCGTGCGGGCCGCACTGGCGCACGATCCGGCACAGGTCGACACCCGGCGGCGAGCGGCGCTCGATTACCTCGGTGCGCGGGTACAGAACACGCGGCCGCAGCTTGCGGGAGATTTGACGCAGCGCTTCTGCCAGCGCGCACTGGCGATGTCCTCGACGCTCGACCGGGTCGCCCGCCTGACGCAGGTACCGGCGGCCGTTGCCCGCTACCTGAAGGCCAATGGCCTGCCGGTAAAGGGCGTTTGCTGGGCGTGTCATGCCGCGCTTGACTGGGCGGCGGCGGGGCTGCACGTCGAAGCGCGCGCGGCAGGTCATGACGATCTGCTCGGCATTACCGGTACCTTCTGCGCGATTGCCGAAACCGGGACCCTGATGCTGCTCTCCGGGGCGGAAACGGCGGTCAAGACCAGCCTGCTGCCGGAAACCCACATTGCGATCATTCCTGCTTCGCGCATTGTCGCCGGGATGGAAGACGGCTTTGCCCTGCAGCGCGCCGAGCATGGCGAACTGCCGCACGCCGTCAATTTCTTTTCCGGCCCATCGCGCACCGGCGATATTGAACTGACCATGGTTATCGGTGCGCACGGGCCGTATCGTGTGCATCTGCTGATTGTCGATGAAGAATGAATTTCTCGAAGCCGCAGGGTAGTTTGAGTAGGTCGGGTTAGCGCTAGCGTAACCCGACTCAAGTCTCGGCCCGAAACGTCGGGTTACGGCCTGCGGCATAACCCGACCTACGCGCTACTCGCTGAGCGCTTCGTGATCAAGCGTTCATGCCCTTATAATCATTCGACACGCATTTGACTTGAGGTGTTTATGGAGCTGACTTGTCGCGATATCGGCACGGTGCGCGTGCTGTCCGTTGAGGGGCGTATCGATCATGCCCGTGCAGCGGATTTCCAGCAGGCCCTGACGCCGCACCTGAATGATTGCAGTGCCCGGGGACAAGCGCTGGTGCTCGACTTTGGCGCGGTGGACTACGTGAGCAGCATCGGCCTGCGCGCCCTGATGCTCGCCGCCAAGCAGGTCAAGGTGCAGAATGGCCGGATCGCCATTGCGGCGCTGTCACCGGTGGTTTCGGAGGTGTTTCAGATCAGCCGTTTCAATCTCGTCTTCAATATTTACGACAGCGTTGAAGCTGCAGCCGTGGAGCTGGCCAAATGAAAATCCGCTTCTGGGGGACACGCGGGTCGATTCCGGTTTCGCTGACCACGGCAGACATACGGGCCAAGCTGATCGAGGCCGTCCAGGGCGCGCGCGATCGTCGTCTCGATCACCGCGCCGATATCGAGGCCTACATCGACGGTCTCGGTTTTGATGTTGCCGGTACCTATGGCGGGCACTCCAGTTGCGTGCAGATCGATGCCGGCGGCGATGAGTTTGTCGTTCTCGACATGGGCAGCGGCGCGCGCCCGTTCGGTCAATCAATGATCGAGCGCTTCGGTCCGGGCAAGCCGCAGACCTACCATGTATTCATGTCGCATCTGCACTGGGATCACATCATGGGGTTTCCGTTTTTTACCCCGATCTACATTCCCGGCAATCGCATCGTTGTCCATTCCTGTCATGAAAACGTCGAGTATGCCTTTCGCCGCCAGCAGCGTGAGCCCTCGTTTCCGGTCGATTTTGAACAACTGGGCGCCGACATCAGTTTCGATGTCCTGCAGCCGGACACGCCTTATTCGATCGCCGGCCTGACGGTGCGCGCCAAACTTCAGCGCCATGCCGGCGATTCCTACGGCTGGCGTTTCGAGCACGAGGGCAAGAGCGTCATTTATTCGACGGACTCCGAGCACCGACTCGAAGACGCAGCCGAATGCGCCGCTTTTGTCGATTTCTTTGCCAACGCCGATGCCGTCATTTTCGATGCCATGTATTCGCTGGCCGATGCCATTTCGGTCAAGGCCGACTGGGGTCATTCAAGCAACATTGTCGGTGTCGAGCTGTGCCAGATGGCGCGTGCTCGACGGCTGGTCATGTTTCATCATGAGCCGGCCTATGACGATGCCCGCATCGAGCAGGTTCTCGGCGAGACCCGTCGCTTCGAGGAGATTACGCGTGACGGCCATGCGGTTGAGGTACTTTCCGCCTGGGATGGGCTGGAACTGACGCTTTGAAGGCATTGTTCGGCCGGCTGAAGAAAATCTTCCTGGCCGGGAAGGGGCGCCCGGTCGCTGCAGGAATCCTGCTCTGGATGCTCTTTGCCAGCGTGATCAGCGAAGCCGATCTGCCGGCCTGGTGGAGCGGGTCGCTGCCCGGTCAGGCCATGGAAATCGCTGCCCATCCATTCAAGGCCGGACGCCAGTTCCTGTTCGACGGTTATCAGCGCACCTTCCCGCGCCAGCCGGAATCGCAGCCGGTCACCCTCGTCGCCATCGATGAACAAAGCCTGAAACAGCTTGGTCAGTGGCCGTGGCCGCGCAACCGGCTGGCCGACCTGATCGATGCCATCGGCAAACACCGGCCCGCAGCCGTCGGGCTCGACATGTACATGCCGGAACCGGATCAGACTTCTCCCGCTCGTGTGGCCGCCAATCTGCCACCGCAGCAGGCGGCGCTGGCGCGTGCGCTGGAGCGTCTGCCGAGCCACGAGGAACGATTGGGGCAGTCGCTGCACGCGGTGCCCAGCGTGCTTGGTGCCGCCGGGTTTGATTTCGCCACGTTCAGTACCAGTTCGGGGATGCGTACGGTTCCGCTCAGCGTTACCGGCGGCGATCCGCTGCCCTATCTGAAAAACTTCCCTTATGTGCTGGCCAGCCTGCCCGAATTGCAGGCCGCAGCGCACGGGCAGGCGTTGCTCACGGTTTCCCGCTACGAGGGCGGCGTCGTTCGCCGGGTGCCGCTGATACTGGCGCTCAATGAGCAGCCGGTACCCGGACTGGCCATGGAGATGTTGCGTGTGGCCAGCGGCTCGTCGGCCCTTGAAGTCGAGGTCGGCAGACAGGGCATAGCCGCCGTTCAGGTGGCCGAGTTGCGGGTTCCAACGCAGAGTGATGGTGAGGTGTGGCTGTATTATGCGCCGGCCAGGTCTGGCGCTGCGCGCACCCTGTCGGCCGCCGACGTACTGGCGGGCAAGGTCGACCCCGAACGGCTGGCCGGAAAACTGGTGCTGATCGGGCTGACCGGCTCGGGCCTGTCGGACATGCGCATGACCCCCCTGGGCGATCTGCTGCCCGGTGTCGAGATCCAGGCGCAATTGATCGAGAGCCTGTTCGACGGCCGCTTCATCCTGCGGCCATGGTGGATGAAGTGGCTGGAAACATCTGCAATGGCACTGATCGGACTGATCATGATCGTGTTCATTCCGCGTACCGATGGCAAGGTCGCGCAGGTGCTGAAAAAGTCGGCACGTGCGCCGACTTGGGGAGTGATGGGCCTGAACGTGCTGATCATTTCACTCGGTTATCTCCTGTTTTACAGCAGCGGGCTGATGTTCGACTCGGCGTCGACGTTCATCGGCCTTTCCGCCGTGCTCGGCAGCCTGATTTCAAGCGCGATGATCGAAATCGACCGGCAGACCCGGCTGCTCGAGGAGGATCGTCAGCGCCTGCGCGAGAATGCGGCGCTGGCGGCCGGCGAACTGGCCGCCGCACGGCGTATCCAGCTCGGTTCGCTGCCCGATGCAACGCGGCTCTTTGCCGGCGAGCAGCGCTTCGCGCTGGCGACCCTGCTCGAACCGGCGCGTGACGTCGGCGGCGATCTCTACGATTTTTTCATGATCGACGCCAAACATCTGTGCTTTATGGTTGGCGACGTTTCCGGCAAGGGCGTCCCGGCCAGCCTGTTCATGGCCATCGCCAAGACACTGGCCAAGAGCATCGCCCTGCGTGTGCACGAAGGTCTTGGCGCGATTGTCACGCTGGCCAACCAGGAACTTGCGCGCGAGAACGCCGAGTTGTTGTTCGTAACGTTGCTGGTGGGCGTTCTCGATGTCGAAAGCGGCGATCTGTCGCTGGTCAATGCCGGCCACGATGGCCCGTGGCGTATCGCGCGCGATGGCCGTTTCGAGCATATTGTTTGTCCACTCGATGCCGGCGGGCCGCCGCTTTGCGTGATCGACGATTATGCTTATGTCGCGCAGCAGGTGCGCTTGTCGCCGGGCGATACCCTGTGCCTGATTACCGACGGCATCAGCGAAGCGATGAACGCCGGAGGCGAGGCCTACGGCAGCGAGCGACTGCTGCATGTGCTGAAAGCCGCTTCAGCCTGCGCGTCGCCCGCCGATGTGGTGCAGCGGGTGCAGAGCGACCTCGCCGCTTTTGTCGGCGAGGCCGAAGCGTCCGATGACATGACGCTGCTGGTATTGCGCTGGACTGGCTTGGCAGAGGCTGTCCAGCCGGCGACGTAGCCCGCTGGCCTGTGCTTGCCACGCATGCAGCGCCCCCTCGTGGCAGCGCGATTAAACACCCATTAACCAAGCCCAAGCGAATGCACGAGCTGTTGCGCCAGCGCTCTGCCGCTCAGCCATGCACCTTCGACCTTGCCGCCGTTGAGCCAGTCGCCGCACAGTCCCAGGCTGTACTCGGCCTGCCAGGCGTAAGCAATATCCAGTGCCGGTTCGCTGTCGGCGTAAAGCCAGCGGTGCGCCGTCCACGCTTGCGGGGAGGCGCCGCCGAGTTGCTCGAAGGCGTGCAGCAAGATTGCTGCAACGTTGTCGGCGTCTTCGGCAAGATGCGCTTCGCTCCATTCCGCGCTGGCATGCAGCAACCAGGTTTCTGTTCCGCTACGCCCCGGTTTGCTGCTGTCGCGCGCGATCCAGCGCAATGGACCCTGATTGACGAAAGCGGCATCGAACGGCAGCTCAAGCGGTTTTGCAAAGCGCAGCATCAGCGCCCAACTGCCGCGCATCACGACACTGCCGGCCAGCGCGGCAAGTTGTACTAGGGCGGTGAAGCCTGCTGCAACAAGGTCGCGGCCTGCGGTGCCGGGACAGCCAGCACAATGGCGGTGAAGCGCTCAGGTAACCCGCCGTGTTCAAGCGCGAACAACTGCCAGCCTTCCTTGTGGCGCTGCAATTGCTTGATCGTGGTCTGCGGGCTCAACGCCAGGGTATCGGCCAGCCAGCCGGCCGGCGCTGTCATGCCGGGAACGCCAACAAAACGCTCGAGCGTCGAATCCCGGACCTGCGAGGATGGGCCGGCGAATACCTTCAGTCTGGGCTTCCACAGTCCGGCCACGCCGGCCTCTTCCCAGCGCGCCACTTCGGCCCGGAAGTCAGGGTCGCGGGCGGTGAAGTACTGGGCACCGTGGTCGCATTGCCAGCCGTCCCCCTGTCGGGTACTCATGCGCCCGGCCGGGCCGAGGCTCTTGTCGAACAGGCTGACCTTGAGGCCGGCCTGCTGAAGCGCTGTGGCACAGGACAAGCCGGCGATACCGGCGCCGATAACCGCAATATGAGGATTGGAATTGATCATGCCAGACCAGTTAGTCACGAACCTTTGTAAAAACAGGACCGGCGAAGCGCCAGCCAGGCCGCGCCCTGGCTGTTCCCGCTCACTGCCAGCCCTGCAGCCACTGGCTGCTGTCGTTCAGCGCACGCCACGGCAGGGTATATACGCGCCGGGTGAGTACCGCTTCCAGTTCTATGCTTTTGATCGGCGCAGAGTGCGGCTCCGCCCCAATCACCCGGGTTACCAGGAAGTGCTTTTCCTTGCTCTGCGGATTGGCCGCCGTCCACTTGCTGAGCAGCAGTTTTTTCGGGCTCAAGCGGCGGGTGCTTTGCGGGTTCATGGTCTGTGCCTGGCTGTCATTGCGGGTCTGCCTAAGGAACGACTACGAAATAACATCCCGATTTTGTATGGGATAAATTATCTGGACAATCCAGTAGGTCGGGTTAGCGCAGCGTAACCCGACAATCGTCGGATGATTAGGCATGCACTGGCGTCGGGTTACGTTACGCTAACCCGACCTACTTTGCTACGTTGCTTTCCTAAGCGTCATCGCGCGTCTGCTTTACCCAGATCAGTTGCTCGACATCAATCCCCAGTTCCCTGGCCTGACGTAGAAGTTGCTCACGGACGTCTGCCGGCAACTGCCTGTCCCTGGACAATATCCACAGATAATCGCGATCGGGACCGACCACCATCGCCCAGCGGTAATTTTGCTGATCGAGCGCAATGACATGGTAGCCCCCATAAAACGGTCCGAAGAACGAAACCTTCAGCGAGGCGCGGTTCGGGTCGCCGGTGAACAAGGCCCGACCGGTCGCCTGGCGCCAGTCCCCCTGCTTGTTGTCGTAGCCCCGGTTGATGACCTCCAGGCTGCCATCAGCTTTCTGGCTGTAGGTGGCGCTGACATCGCTCAGACCACGCTCGAAGGAGTGGTCGAGGCGGGCGACTTCGTACCACTTGCCGGCATAACGCTTGATATCGAACGGGGTGACGGCGGTCATTCCGTCGGGTGGCGTTGTCGAACAGGCGCCCAGACCGATCAGGGAAGCCAGTAACAGGACAAACAGCCGAACCGATGGTGCGCAGGTCTTGTGCGAAACTTGTGGAGCGTGAGTCATGGTCGGATACCTGAAAAAGGGTTGAGGGGAAGTGTGTCGCAGACGCTGGTCAGGGTCGTACAAGCCAGATTCTACCCGGAAGAAAATATTGAATATTGCTTATATTGTCCTAGACAATAAAAAGATACAGCTATAATATTGCAATTAATCTGCTAATATTTAAATTAACCGATATGTATTGTCCAGGACGAATATAGTGTTTAATGATTCATCTTCAAGCAATCGGATTTCATGACAGGCTGGAGCATGATACTTTTCGTTGTCGAGGCAATTTGAGGCATTCAGGAGGGCGCATGGAAAAAGTAGCACTGGTCACCGGCGCCGCAGGCGGGTTGGGCCAGGCGGTAGCCGGCAAGCTTGCTGCCAGCGGCTGGAAGCTCATCGTAACCAGCCGTGACGGCGAGCGTCTGGCTCAAGCCTATGGTGACAGTCATCTGCAGATCGTTGCCGATTGCTCAAGCGTTGCTGGAACACGTTTGATACTTGACGTCGCCAAGGCGCATCAATTCCAGCCGGTCGCACTCGCCCACTGTGTTGGCAACATTCGCCTCGGCGCTTTGCATCGCATGTCCGAGAGCGACTTCATGGACTGCCTCAGCGCCAACCTGATCAGCGCCTTTCACACCTTGTCGGCGTTTGTCGGCGCATTGAAAGACGCCAACACCCCTGGCGCAGCGGTGCTGGTGTCGTCGGCCGCTGCGCGGATCGGAACGCCCAATCACGAGGCGGTGGCGGCGGCCAAGGCTGGTGTCGAGGGGCTGGTGCGCGGTGCGGCGGCGACCTATGCGTCCACTGGAATTCGCATTAACGCCGTCGCCCCCGGCATCATGGATACCCCGGCGGCAGCGCGTATCCTCGGCAGTGCCCCGGCCCGCGAAGCGGCGGCACGCCAGTACCCCCTGCCCGGCATCGCTACCCCCGAACAACTGGCCGAACTGATGGTCTGGCTGCTCTCTGAAAGTGGCGCCCGCGTTACCGGCCAGGTGTGGTCGATGGACTCGGGTTTTTCCAGCATCCGGCCGCTGGTAAAATGATGGCCATGAACTCAACTCAGCCTGCTTCGCTCCCGTCCACTGTCGCCTGGCTCGGCTATGGCGGCTTGCTGCCCTTTATTTTTCTGGCGCTGGCCATCTTTGTAGACGATCGCCATGCCGCGATGTACAGCAGTGCGCTTATCTCCTACGGGGCAGTGATCCTGAGCTTCGTTGGTGCACTGCACTGGGGCTTCGCCATGACCCTGAGCGAACTCAACCATGAATCCAGTCTTCATCGGCGCAACGCCTGCTTCATCTGGAGCGTTGTCCCGGCCATGCTGGCCTGGCCGGCACTTCTGCTCTCGCCAATACTCGCCAGCATTCTGCTGATTACCGGTTTCGTCGCTCACCTGTTACAGGACACTCGTCTTGGCGCCCACGCCAGCCTGCCCGCATGGTATCTGCCGCTGCGTTTCCGATTGAGTCTGATTGCCTGCCTTTGTCTGGCCGCAGGCGCTTTGGCCCAGTTCAGATGAGAACCTGTGACCCCTTTTGCCGGAGGAACGACAATGAACTTTTTCACTAAATTACCCGGATTTACGAAGTCCCCTCCAGGGCTGGAGCGTGAGGTGCTGCGACTGTTACCCAGAATACTCGTGCTTGGAACGCTTTTTCTGGGCTTTCCATCGCTCCTGGCCCGGCTGTACCCCTGGGACGGCAGCGAAACGCTGGTCGCCATGCGCATCACCAGCATCGACATTTACATGATCAGTGCGGTCATCCTGCACTGGAGCATTGTCTGTACCGTAGCCATCGCGGCCTTTATCGTCATGGTGATGAAAGGCCCGGCCTATGTCGCCGATGCTTATCCGCTGGTAGATTCGGATACTCCAGAAGTTGCGAAGAGTGCGCAATCAGCGAATTCAGACAGGACCGGGAATTCCTCCAGTCCTGGTTCCTGAGTGAACGGGAACAGTCCCGAAGCGAAGACCTCACCAGTTCCCGGTGGACGCTGGTCAAGGCTGGCCCGGCTGGGTAGCCTGGCCACCGGCGTCGCCGGTGGCATGCTGGCCGAAGGTGCCCGCCAGTTCTCCCAGGGCAGGCGCCCGAGTGTCAGCGATATGCTGCTCACCCCTGCCAATGCCCGTCGTGTAACCCAGCAGCTTGCGCAATTGCGCGGCGCGGCGATGAAAGTCGGGCAACTGCTGTCGATGGACGCCGGCGACCTGTTGCCGCCCGAGCTCGGGGACATTCTGTCGCGCCTGCGCGCCGATGCCCGCCCGATGCCGATGAGCCAACTGGTCAAAGTACTCGATGCCAATTGGGGCGAGGGCTGGGACCGGCACTTCCGGCAGTTTTCCTTCTCTCCGGTAGCTGCGGCATCGATCGGTCAGGTCCATCTGGCGCAGACCATCGATGGTCGGCACCTGGCGATCAAGGTCCAGTACCCCGGCGTACGCCAGAGCATCGACAGCGACATCGATAATGTTGCCTCGCTGCTGCGTATTTCCGGACTGCTGCCCAGGGGTCTGGATATCGAGGCGCTGTTGCAGGACGCCAAGCGCCAATTGCACGCCGAAGCCGACTATCTGCGTGAAGGCGACTGGCTGACCCAGTACGGCAGGCTGCTGGCCGAGGAGCCTGAGTACCTGCTGCCGGAAATGCACGCCGATCTGACGACCGAGAACGTCCTCGCCATGTGCTGTATGGGCGGGGTTCCGGTCGAATCGCTGATCCACTCCCCGCAGGCTGAACGGGATCGCGTGGTGTGTTTGCTGATCACCCTGCTGTTCCGGGAAATTTTTGATTTCCAGCTCATCCAGACCGACCCGAACTTTGCCAACTACCGCTATGACACGGCGACCCGGCAATTGATCCTGCTTGACTTCGGTGCTACCCGGGTCTACCCGGCGGCCATCGTCGATGCCTATCGCCGGCTGCTGGCCGGCGCCATGGCCGGAGATCGACCGGCAATGGGCGCTGCTGCCACCGACATCGGCTACTTCCAGGGCAGCATTCAGGAAAAGCACCGCCAGGCGATACTCGATATTTTTGCGCAAGCCTGCGCTCCCTTGAGCCATGCCGGTGAATTCGACTTCGGACAAACCGACCTCGGAGCACGCATCCGCGACGCTGCGCTGGCGTTGAGCCAGGAAAAGGATCTCTGGCATAACCCGCCGGTCGATGCGCTGTTTCTGCACCGCAAACTCGGCGGGCTCTATCTGCTGGCCGTAAAATTGCAGGCACGGGTCAATGTGCAAAGTCTTGTAAAGGGCTTTTTGTAACGCCAGGGAGAGGAAGATTCTGCGTATCCGTGGTGCATCTCGCGGTCTGGGAGACCCTGTTCCGGATAGAACAGCTTCGCAATTATCCCCGGTGTGCCCGATAATACGCAGACACCAACCGGATCTGCGTCCATGTGCCAACTCCTGGGGATGAATTGCAACGTCCCTACCGACATCTGTTTTTCCTTCACGGGTTTTCAGGCGCGTGGCGGAGTCACCGATGTGCATCGCGACGGATGGGGCATCGCTTTTTTCGAAGGCCGTGGCGTTCGCGTCTTCCTCGACCCGCAGCCCTCATGCGAATCGCCGGTGGCCGAGCTGGTACGCCATTACCCGATCCGTTCGCTGAACGTCATTGCCCATATCCGCAAGGCCACCCAGGGTGCGGTCGGCCTCGAAAATACGCACCCCTTCATGCGCGAACTCTGGGGCCGCTACTGGATCTTTGCGCACAACGGCAATCTCGAGGATTACTTGCCGGAGCTCGATGGCAGCTTCCTGCCGGTCGGGCAGACCGACAGCGAGATTGCGTTCTGCCACCTGCTGCAAACGCTTCGCCTGCGCTTTCCCGGAGGTTCGCCCGATCGCCTGGCGCTGCGTGAAGCCCTGGAAGAATTCGCCGCGCAGGTCAGGCCGCACGGGCCCTTCAATTTCATGCTCTCGAACGGCGATTGTCTGTTCGCCCACCGCTCGACCGAATTGCACTACATCGTCCGCCAGGCGCCGTTCACCGTCGCCCACCTCAAGGATCAGGACGTGGCGGTCGATTTCAGCGAGTTGACGACTCCCGACGACCGCGTGGCACTTATCGCCACCACGCCCCTGACCGACAACGAAACCTGGACGCCGCTGCCGGTCGATCGTGTGGCGATGTTCGCCGATGGTTCGTATCATCCCGCCTGATCGAACTTGATCTCTCGCGCCGCGCCACTTCGTCAGCAATTCGGTAGCAATCCAGTAGGTCGGGTTAGCGCAGCGTAACCCGACGCCAGGCTTTGCGCTCACCACGGCGGAAGGCCGGGGTCCAGGAGACGAATCCTCGTCAGCACTGGATACCGGCTTTTGCCCCGAAGGAAATACTCCTGGGGTGCGCCGGTATGACGGCAGTTTCAGACATCATCGGGCCGCAGCAATAAAACTCCCGCACTGCGCCGCTGCCTCGGAACTCAATGCCGGGATACGTGACAACACTTTCACGAAACCCGGCGTTGCGCAGAGGGCGATGGCTCAGTGGGCGGGGTATTTGGCTGGATCAGCCATCTTCTCGGTCAGCTTGTTCAGTTCGTCAAGTGTCAGTTTTTCGTCATAGACCCCGGCAGCGACCTGGATTCCGGTCGAGAAAGCGATATTGGCGGTCAGCGCATAGGATAGCTTGCGCGATACGCGTCCGGCCCCCGGTCGCGTCCAGACGTACTCGACCCAGCCGCCACGGGGCTGGGAACCGACCTTGCACAATTCCTTGAAGAGGAACTTGCCGTTGTTGTCAGTGATCTGCATGATTGGGCGACCTACCAGGTCCGGTCGCATCGGATGGGCGACCATCCGGTCAAGGCGGCAGTCAAAGGCGAAGACATAGCTGTCTTTCCAGACCCAGGGTCCATCCTTGCTGTTCAGCGAAGCAAAACCTGATACCCCCTTGTCTTGCAGGAATTTTGCCGCAGACCACACCTTGGTGATGACCTCGTCGGGTGTTGCCGCATCATCGGCGACGGGCGGCGCGGCGCACGCCAGATTGGCAAACATTGATACCAGCAACGCAAGTACGCAATTACGGATTAGTAGCATTTCAATCTCTCCAAATGAATCAAACAATGTCCCATGCACGCGCATGGAAGAAACAGGGCATGAAGCTCAATGCCTCGTTTACAGCCAGGGCTTTCCGACTGGCAGTACGTCACGACCGAAGAGGTCGGCAAAAATGATGTGCGCCATGATGTACCACGCCATTGCAGCCGTCACCATCAGTTCGTAACCGGCCACCACGGTGAGCTCGGGAAAGCCGAAATGAGCCAGATCGAGGAGCACGAAGCCAATCAGCAGCAGCGTGAAGGTCAGTCCCAAAGCGCCGCTGATGCGCATCGAGCCGATCCAGAGAATCGCGGTAAAAGCCGTCCAGGCGACGAGAAACCAGCCGATGTCGGTCTTGCTCGACACATAGATGTTGAACTGGTTGCCAATCAGCAGCAGCGCCAGTGAAATCCAGAAACAGCCATACGCTGTGAACGCGCAATAGCCGAAGTTGTTGCCGGTTTTCATCTCCTGCAATCCGGCAATCATCTGCGCCAGACCACCGAAAATCAAACCCAGCCAGATCACCGGACCGATACCCATCCATCCAACATTATGGAACTGCAGGATCATCGTCGTCAGACCGAAGCCTGCCAGACCGACGACCGCCGGGTTCCCCAATTTTTGCTCTGCCATTTTGCCGCTCCTGTGGTTAATCAAACCTGTACCCTGATCACAGCCCGCTCTCCGGCGCAATGCAATACGCATTTAATGATCAGGAAAAAACCTTGTCCCGAATTATAATTATTTCATTAATTTTACTAAACGTAATTTAACTTTGCGATCGCTGCTGAGAGAAAGGCTATATATTGTAGGCCTTGCAAAGATTTTACCGTAAAAGCTGATGCTTTCGTAAATTCTTAATTACGTTAAATGCAATTTATGCGGGGGTCGCTTCGAGATATGCGATAAAAGCTTTCAGGGGTGATGCCTGTCTTCGCCGGGACGCAGATTCTATGCGATCCGGGTGGCGTGAACTTTGTACGTTGGCCGCCGGGGATGCCCGGTTCGGACTTCAACAGCCAATGAAGTAATGGCAGCGAACGAGGCGGATGACCCGGGAGAAGCCGCTACTTCGGTGCCCTGCCAGACTGCCGGGTCAGGCGAAGGTTCGCGAATAACTGAACAGCAGGTAAGCGGAAGCCGAAATCAGTGAGATGAACGTCATGGCCATGCCGAAGACACGAAACGTGTAGTTTTCATTGGCCTGGCTAACGCCATAAGCATGGGATAAACGTCCGGCCAGCAGGCACAGGCCAAGTGCGTGAATTAATAACGCAGGGGCACCCTGCACTTCCGCCAGGTAAATCAGGAAAAGCGTGAGTGGCACGTACTCGGCAAAATTTGAATGGACGCGCATGGCACGCAGCATTTGCTCATTTCCGGCATCACCGATCCCGATCCTCAGCCTTCGCCTCAGGCGCAGTGTTCTGATGCTGAGTGCGACGAAAAGCAGGGCGAGAAGCGCGGCGTAGAGTGGCAGAGTGTTCATGACGACCTTTGACGATAGGGGGTGAATGGTTGGTTGGTGTCATTGGTTTACGTTCGTGCCATTGCCCTCAGATTCCAGAGGCTCCTGGCTTTGCGTCCATGCTAACACTCTTATGGAATATGGAATCCGCACTGACCTGCAATTACTCCTTTCGAGCCACCGGCGTGATTGCCAGCGAGGCTGTTGTCTCCTGCTCATCATCACCGACCAGCCAGGGAAAAACGGGAGCCGAGGCTCCCATTTTTCCCTGTTTTACGGTGAGTCTCAGGCCTTGCCGACACGCTGCCGACGGCGGGCGATTAACCCCATCAGTCCGAGGCCGGCCATCAACATGGCGTAGGTTTCAGGCTCTGGGACGGAGGCAACGCTTTCTGGTCCGATGAGTCCCAGAGCGTAGATTCCAGCCAGCGCACTCACCGATCCCTTTCCTTGCTTCAGGTCATAAGATGCAGTGCTCTTGGTCCCACGTGATCCGTCGGGTTTCTGGTCCCAGTAGTCCAGTGTCACCTTGGCGTATGAGAAAGAAGCATCCACAAAGGGTTTGTTGCCCCCAGATCCTTGCAAGGAAACTTCTGACAATAAAACATCATTGAATGACATTTTAAAGTAAACGATGGGTTTTTCACCTGATGACTGGAAGTCGACAACCGCTGTCTTGATATGCTTGCCTGTGGCAACTGAGGAAAACAAGCCTGTGATGCTCCTGTCCAAACCTTGGTACCAACTGAAATCCTGAAATACAGCTTTGCCACTCCCGCCACCACCACCACCAACAGGAGCGCTGTTAGTAACTCCCCAACTGAATGAGTTAAAGTTGATCCAGTCTTTGTGATCTTTGTCAGTACTCTCGCCTTTGATTCCATCGAGTTGCAGAAAATAAGCGGCTTGAGCGGCTGATGGAATGAGTGCCAAAGACATAAGGCCTGCCGACAGGATCTTGAACGATGAACATTTTGCTGAAAAAATTGTTTTCATGATGTCTCCAGATAAGTTAATAAAATAATAAACTGCAAACCAGACTAGATACTGGCGAACGAGAAAGCAAGTCCGTATACGCCGCCTCCAGTGGTTTAATTTCTATACGCATACCTGGTTTTTGAACCTTCGAAGTTGTGGTGTTAGCGGCAATTCAACCCCGCAGAATCTGCTTGTCGTCCGTATCGGCGGTTTACGCTATTTTCCGCCTTCGGCTCTTCGGGCTATGTTGTCTCGCGCCCCGCTCGCTACAGGCGGAAAATCCGTAAACAAGCAAGACCATCATCTGGTAATTATCGGAGGAGATGTTGCCCTGACCAAGTGATCCCCCAGACTCAGGACATGACTCAACTCAGTTGATCTGCGCTATAAATTTACGTACAGCGGGTCGGCGCTGCCCCGGTGCTGCCTTTGCTCATCTAATATTCTGCTTCTGCGCTAAAGGCTTCCCTTCGGAGTTTATTCATCGACGATCACCGACCTGCCACTGATCACGGTGCGAAACGTTGTGGCGTGTGCCTTTACCTTTGCAACTGCTCAGGGGCCAGAGCGCAGACTCTCAGTGCTTGGCGCTGGCCGGCAATGCCGCTACCAGACCGGCTGGTTCGTTCAGCGCAGGTTGATCTCGACGCGGCGATTGGCTGCTTCAGGTATCTCATCGGCCGTCGGGACGAGCGGTTCACGTTCGCCGCGACCGGCTACCTCCATCGCGGCCTCGATGCCGGAGGCTTGCAGCAGCTCGCTGACGGCTTGCGCGCGTTTGAGCGAGAGTGTGTCGTTGGTCTCAAGGTTGCCGACCCGGTCGGTGTGGCCGATGACGGTGATTTCCGGCGCCGGGCGGCTGGCAATGGCGGCCTTGAGTTGTTCGAGAACCACTATCGATTCGGGTGTCAGCTCCTGCGCCGAACCGCTAAGGAAATAGAGCGTGAAGGAAAGCGGGCGCGCTGGCCAGGCATCGAGCAGGGTGCCGTAGCGGGCCTGTACGCTGGCAGCGTCCTCGCTGCGCGCGGCGATGTTGCCGCCGGCGTCGATTTCCGAGGTGGCGTAGGCCTTGTCCAGCACCTGCTGGCTGGTGGCGCTGCGCACGACGAGCTGGCCGACCTGGCCATCGGCAGCGGGCAGCAGAATGACGCGCTCGGGCGTCGGCGACAGGTGGCCGATCAGGATGACAGCCGCCGCAACAACAGGAATAACCAGGGGGCTCATGCTACTTGTCTCCGTCTCGTTGGCCGGCGTCGATGATGAATTCGGTTCCGCGAACTCCGAGCGCTACCGACGGGGTATTGAAAATGACGTTGTCTGGCGAAGCCTTGGCGATCTTGCCGGAGACGACCGCCAGCGTGCCACGCTTGACGGTGGCATCGAGCGCCCCGGTATGGGTCGTGCTGTCGAAGGCAAAACGGTTGAGTACCAGCGTCGAATTGGCTCCGGCCGAGAGCAGCGTGTTGTCGCGCAGCGTGATTCCGATCGAACTCTCGGGACCGGTCAGGATGCGGTCGCTGACCAGCACCTTGCCGCCAACGGCGGCCGGTGTAATTTGCCCGCCACGCTCAACGCTGGCCGTACCTTTGAGCGTCTTGATGGTGCCCGCCTCGTCACTGGCCAGGGCGCTGCCGCCCACGGCCAGCAGCCCGGCGGCAGCAAGCGCTGTGCATGCGAGTGTGAAATTCCGGGTAGACGCTGTGCCGTTTCTCATTTAACTTGCTCCTTCAAGAAATTTATTCCGCAACCTGACCAACGATCATGGATCGAGCGCCCCAATCCTTTCCTGCACATCCTGACGCCCTGCCCGCGGTGCTGTCCTGTGTCGACTGTTGCCGGGAGGATATCGACCCCGACACCTTAATACGCGCTCGAATTGCCGTCGAGGAATTATTCATGAATTTTGTCCGGCACGCTCGCCCGCAAGGCGAGGGTGAGTCCTTGCAGGCCTGGCTGGAGGTGAGCTGCGCTGGCGGACGCATGGACCTGTGCTTCGAGGATTCGGCGTCGCCATTTGATCCCTTTGCCGGTCTGGATTCTGTGCTTGAGGCGCTGGAGCAGCCGCTCGAGTTGCGATCGGAGGGCGGGGTCGGCCGTCTACTGATCAGGCAACTGGCCGACTCTGCAAGCTATAGCCGTAGCGATGGACGCAATCGCATCGAGCTGTTGTTTGCCCCGCGTTCGCGGCGATGGCTGGCCAATGTCTGAAAAATACTGGCGATACCGCGGTCGTTTTGCTAGATAATTAGCGTTTTCTAATAAACTATGAGATCTGCCATGTCAGCGCCAGCCAGCACTTATCCCGGTTTTTCAGAAATTGCCCGCAGCTTCGCGCCGGGCTGGTTTGCTGCCGTCATGGGCACCGGCGTCCTGGCCATCACCACGCACGCGCTCGCTGCCGGATGGCCGCTGCTGGCGCCATTGGCGTTGGCGTTGCACTACTTCAATTTGCTGTTTTTTGTTGCCCTGTCGCTGCCCTGGCTGACGCGCTGGATTGCGCACCACGACGCCGCGCTGGCGACGCTGAAGCATCCGGTGCAGGCCAGCTTCTACCCGACGTTTTCAATCGCCATGCTGGTCATCGCCGCGCAGTTTCTCGCCTTCGGGCCGCAGGTCGATCTGGCGCTGCTGTTCTGGTGGCCGGGAGCGCTGCTCACCTTTGTTTTCAGCTTCGCGGTGCTCTATTCGATGTTCAGCGGAGAGCATGTCGGGCTTGAACATGTGACGCCGGCCAAGTTCATCCCGGCCGTCGGTCTGGTCGTCATCCCGATTGCCGGCGGCCCCTTGCTCGCTCACCTGCAAGGAACAGCACACGAACTGGCGCTGTTCGCCAACATCTTTGGTCTGGGTGCCGGAATGCTGATGTATGTCGGTTTGCTCAGCCTGACCCTCCAGCGCAAGTATCTGGCCAAACCGGCGTTCGGCATTCTGACCCCGACGGTGTGGATTCATCTGGCGCCGATTGGCGTCATTCCGGTGAGCCTGCTCAATCTCGTCGAACACTTGCCATTCCCGGTGCATGGCGGCGTATTCATCGTCTTCGGTCTGCTCTTCTGGGGCTTCGGCGTGTGGTGGCTGGTCATGGCGTCGCTGCTTACCCTCGCCGCGCGGCGTCGCGGGATGCTGCCCTTTGCGCTCTCGTGGTGGGGCTTCACCTTTCCGCTGGGCGCCTTCGTCGTCTCCAGTTTCCGGCTGTCCAGGCTGTCGGGAATTGAATCCGTCGGCTGGGTCGGTACGGCGGCCTGGGTTCTGCTGCTTGCGCTGTGGCTACTGACTCTGCTCAATACGCTGCGCGGCGTTGCCAGTGGCGCGGTATTCCGGCCGCATCCGTAACACGCAAGTTGCTCTTGGGCAAAAAAATGCTCGCTCCATGAGCAAGCACGATCAGACTATGTAGGTCGGGTTAGCGATAGCGTAACCCGACGTTTCGGTGGCGTCGGGTTACGCTATCGCTAACCCGACCTACGGGAATGCTGAGGGCGCTCCTCTTCGCCGTGTTATACAGGAAGATGGAGCCTTTCGAATCTCCCACTTCTCAGTCAATTTTCTCGCCGAACTGCGCGCATTGTTAAACCGAAGCGGAATTTCATCAAGCTGCTGGATGGCGTGGCGCGCTCGACCGTAGTCGCGAAATGAAACTTCTACCACTTTGTTGCAGCCGACTTGAGCCAGTACAACAGCTTGCACGGGTTTCGGCGAATATAATGGCTGCATCATGAGCGACCACCATCAGCACGAGCATAGCCATCACGAGCATCACCATCACGCGGACGCCGGCCCGCGCCTGATCTGGGCCTTGCTGCTGACGCTCGGCTTCGCAGCGGTCGAGGCGGTGGCTGGTTTCTGGTCCGGGTCGCTGGCGCTGCTCGGTGATGCCGGGCACATGGTGACCGATAGTGCATCGCTCGGTCTGGCGGCTTTTGCCGTATGGCTGGCCCGTCGCCCTCCCTCGCGCCGCCATACCTACGGTCTGGGTCGCGTCGAAACGCTGGCTGCCCTGCTCAATGTCCTGTTCATGGTGCTGGTGGTGGTCGGCATTTCGGTAGCGGCAATCCATCGTTTTCTTGAGCCGACGTCAATCAATGGCCAGGCGGTAACGCTGGTGGCGATCGTAGGCTTGTCGATCAATGTCGGTGTCGCCTGGCTGCTGATGCACGGTGAGCAGACGATGAATACGCGTGGCGCCCTGTTGCACGTGCTCGGCGATCTCCTCGGCTCGGTGGCAGCGCTGGTCGCCGGTGCGGTGATCATGTTCACCGGGTGGACGCCAATCGACCCGCTGCTCTCGCTGCTCATTTGCCTGCTGGTACTCGTCTCCAGTCTGCGCCTGTTGCGCGAAGTGTTGCAGGCTTTGCTCGAAGGGGTGCCGGCGCATCTTTCCGTCGAGCAGATTGGGCAGGCGCTGGCCGCCGTGCCGGGCGTCAGCTCGGTACACGATCTGCATATCTGGACGCTGTCGTCGAATCGCATCGCGCTGTCGGCGCATCTGCTGGTCGACTCCTTTGCCCAGTGGCCGGACGTTCTAGCTGCCGCACAGCATGTGTTGCTGCATCGGGGTATCGCGCATGTCACCCTGCAGCCCGAAGCGGCCGTGCATGCCGTGCGCTGGATGCCGCGCACCACGGAGGCCGGTGCAGCGATCAACGGCGACAGTGCAGTAAAACAAGAGGATGCGCAATGAGAGTGCTGGCGCAGCGCGTCGCTTCAGCGCGGGTTGAAGTGGAAGGTGAAGTGTCCGGCGCCATCGGTGCCGGCCTTCTGCTTCTGGTGGGCGTCGAGGACGCTGACGGCGAAGCCGATATTGCCTGGCTTTCGGCCAAACTGAGCAAATTGCGCATCTTTCCCGATGCCGCCGGGGTGATGAATCGCAGTCTCATCGAAAGCGGGGGCGAGGTGCTGGCGGTCAGTCAATTCACGCTCTTTGCATCGCTCAGGAAAGGCAATCGACCAGCCTGGAGTCGCGCTGCCGGTGCGGAGATTTCGCGACCGCTGTTCGATCGGTTTGTGCGGCAGCTTGAGCACGATCTGGGACGCAAAGTAGAAACCGGCGTTTTCGGCGCCGACATGCAAATTCATCTGGTGAACGACGGGCCAGTCACGATCGCCATCGACTCGCGAAATCCGGAATAGGCAGCGTCGCGAGTCGGCACTGACGGAACGGTATCCATTCCACTGCACCCCGAACCCGATTGCTTGTCGCGCCAGAGCCTCGATTTGTTCCCGGAACGGGGTTGGCTCAGTCGTACTTCATCTCTTCAGCCTTGTCGCGCATGGTCTTTCTCGGCTGAGTCAAATCCACGACAGGACAAAGCCCCCTGGGATCAGTGCTGATGACCAGATGCCCCTTGGGCACTTTTTTCTGTACTTCGGCGTTGAGCGAAGCGGTGTTCATTGGTACGGGCGGGACGGTACTCTGCCATACCAGCTCGTTGGATGGTGCATAGATTGAATAGCACTCGGAGAATGCTGCCGTTGAAACAGAAAGTGCCAGCAAAGCGAAGATTGTTTTCATGATCAGACCTTTCGATAGTCCTGCGAGGGCATTCAAGTGCGCTGAGGCATGCTTTTATCGTAACTTAACTTGCCAGCGGCGTATACCTTTCACAGCATCGAGCGCTCGCGTGGAAATCCCTATTTCGCCTCCCGCTGGACGCTCATCTTGTCCGCTTCCGCTACCCAGCCGCCGCCCATGGCCTTGTACAGATTGATCATGGCCTGCAGTTGCGTCTGCTGGGTCTGCGTGTATTGCAGTTGGACGTTGAACAGGCTGCGCTCGGCATCGAGCACTTCGATGAAGCTGGTGTAGCCGTTATCGTAGCGTAGCCGGGCGGTTTCCGAATATTGCTCCAGTGCCTGGACCTGCCTTTTCTGTGCCACGAGTTGCTCACCGGTCTGGTATTGATTGACGAGAGCGTCATTGACCTCGCGGAAGGCTTCCTGAATGGCTTTCTGATAGCCGAACAGCGCTTGCTGCTGCGCAGCTTCCGCGGCCTGCACCTGACCGGCGATGGCGCCGGCGGTGAAGATCGGCATGCTGATCGGCGCGCTGTATTGCCAGAACCTGTTCTGGCTGTTGAACAGATTGCCCAGGTTGCTGCTGGCAAAACCGAAGAGGCCGGTCAGCGAGATGGCTCGGGAAGTAGGCCGCCTTGGCGGCGCCGATCAGCGCATTGGCGGCGATCAGGTTCTGTTCCGCCCGGCGCAGGTCGGGTCGGCGTTCGATCAGTTCCGATGGCAGTCCGGCCGGGATGGCCGGTAAGGTCAGATGGTCGATATCCTTGCCGCGCACGATCGGTCCGGGGTTGCGGCCGAGCAGCACGCTGAGGCCGTTCTCCTGCTGGGCGATCGCCTTTTCGATGCTGGGGATGGTGGCCAGGGCTTCCTCGTATTGGGATTTGTTCTGGCTCAGCTCAAGTAGCGAGATGACACCGCCTTCGAAGCGGAGCTTGAAGATCTCGTACGATTCGCGGCGCACATTCGCTGTCGACCTGGCAATCTCCAACTGGCGATCCAGGCTGCGTAGATTGATGTAGCTGCCGGCAACGCTGCCGACCAGCGACAGGATGACCGCTTGCCGCCCTTCCTCGCTGGCTACCAGTTGTGCCCGCGCGGCTTCGGTCTGGCGGCGGATGCGGCCCCAGATATCGATCTCCCAACTGGCGTTCAACACCGCCTCGTAGCTGTTGTAGGTGATGCCCTGGCCAGACGCCCCGATCACCACTGCGCTGATGTCTTTCTGCCGCCTCGGCTCGTAGCCGGCACCAATCTGCGGGAAGAGCGACGAGCGGACGAATCCGTAGTTGCCGGCGAACTCGTCGATGCGCGCTGCGGCGATCAGCAGATCCTTGTTTTCACGCAGCGCGATGCTCACCAGTTCGTTGAGCACCGGGTCGTCGAACTGCTCCCACCAGGTGGTATTGGCCAGATCCCTGGCAGCGCTTTCGCTGAGGCGCCAGGCCGCTGGGGCGTCAACCGGCGGACGCACGTAATCGGGTCCCATCATGCAGGCGCCAAGCAACAGCGCCAGCAGGGAAACGAGCAAGGGCTTACGCATGGGTATCCCCTTCCTTGACGGCAGGTTTCCCGGGCACCTCGCCGGCATCAGTTTCGCCGCCAGCGTGCTCGGTCACACCGGTTTTACCCTTGTGGCTCATTTTTTCGACAACGTAGAAGGTCACCGGGATGATGAAGATGGCCAGGCAGGTGGCCGCCAGCATGCCGCCGATCACCGCGCTGCCCATCACCTGCCGCGAAATGGCGCCGGCCCCGCTGGCAATCGCCAGCGGCACGCAGCCGAGGATGAAGGCGAACGAGGTCATCAGGATCGGTCGCAGGCGCAGTTGCGCGCCCTTGAGCGTCGCTTCGATCAGCGACAACTCGCCCTTCTCGTGCTCCATCTTGGCGAACTCGACGATCAGGATGGCATTCTTCGCCGCCAGGCCGATCAGCATCACCAGGCCGATCTGCGCATAGACGTTGAGTTCCTGGCCGCGCCACAGCAGAGCGACGAAGGCACCGGCGATGGCAATCGGCGTGCCGAGCAGCACCGAGAAGGGCAGCGACCAGCTCTCGTACTGTGCCGCCAGGATCAGGAAGACGCAGAGCAGCGAAAAGCCGAAGATGACCATCGGCGAGACGCCCTGCTGCGCCTTCTGCTCCTGGAATGACATACCCATGTAGTCGTAGCCCATTTCGCCTGGCATGGTTTCGTCAAAGACCCTCGAGCGCGCGCATGACCTGTGCCGAACTGAAGCCGGGCGCCGCCGAGGCGTTGATCTGCGCACTGCGGTAGAGGTTGTAGCGCATGGTGAATTCCGGGCCGGAAACGTTGCGCACCGAGGTCAGCGCCGACAGCGGCACCGGCTCGCCCTTGTTGTTGCGCACGTAGAACTGGCCGACATTCTCGATGTTGGTGCGGTAGTCGCCCTCGGCCTGGACGTAGACCTGCCATTGACGCCCGAAACGGTTGAAGTAGTTGATGAAGCCGCTGCCGAGGAAGCTCTGCAGCGTCTTGTAAACATCGCTGAGGGCGACGCCCTGCTTGAGTACCTTGTCCTGATCCACCTCAAGGAACAACTGCGGCACGGTTGGCCGGAAGGTGGTCGAGACACTGGCGAGTTCGGGGCGTTTTTTCGCGGCTTCGATGAACTTGTTGGTGTTCTCGGCGAGGAAGGCGAGATCCTTGCCGGCACGGTCCTGAAGAATGAATGTGGCGCCACCCGAAACGCCAACCCCCGGAATCGCCGGTGGCGGAAACGAGAAGCCAATGGCGCCGCTGATGCCGCCGAGTTGCTTTGTCAGCTCAGCCTTGATCGCGGCGTACTGCTCTTCGGGTTTCTTGCGCTCGGCCCAGTCCTCGAGCGTGATGAAGAAGAAGGCGCTGTAGGTATTCGACACCTGGCTCAGCATGCTGTAGCCGATCACCGTGGTCGTGTACTTGACGCCCGGCACCTTAATGATCAAATCCTCGGCCTGACGGGCGATTTCAGCCGTGCGTTGCAGCGACGAGGCATCGGGGAGCTGGATCCCGGCAAAGACGTATCCCTGGTCTTCATCCGGGAGGAAGCCGGCGGGAACGATCTTGCCGAAGAAGCCGGTTGCCACAGTGACGGCCACCAGGAAAAAGAGACTCAACACGCTCCTGCGGATGGCGATCCGGCAGGATGCCGACATAGCCGCCAGTGACACGGCCAAATATCCGGTTGAACCAGTCGTAGAATTTCTGCAAGGGGCCGCTGCCCTTGACCTTGGGCCTGAGCAGCAGGGCGCACAGTGCGGGGCTGAGGGTCAGCGCGTTGAACGCCGAGATGATCACCGAAATGGCGATGGTGACCGCGAACTGCTGGTAGAGCTGGCCGGTGATCCCCGGAATGAAGGCGGTCGGCACGAAGACGGCGGCCAGGATGACGGCGATGGCAATCACCGGTCCGGTGACTTCCTCCATGGCCCGCAGCGTCGCGTCCCTCGGCGACATGCCGTGCTCGATGTGGTGCTCGACGGCTTCGACGACGACGATGGCATCATCGACCACCAGACCGATGGCCAGAACCAGACCAAACAGCGACAGCGTGTTGATCGAGAAACCGAACATCGGGAACAGCATGAAGGTACCGACCAGCGAAACCGGCACCGCCAGCAGCGGAATCAGCGTCGCTCGCCAGCCCTGCAGGAAAACGAAAACGACGATCATCACCAGTACCAGCGCTTCGATCAGCGTGTGCTGGATTTCCTTGATCCCTTCGCTGACCGACAGCGTCGTGTCGAGCGCGATGACGTAGTCGAGGTCGGGCGGGAAACTCTGCTTGAGCTTCTCCATCAGTTTCTTGGCACCATCGGCGGCAGCGAGTGCGTTGGCGCCGGGCATCAGGTAAAGCGCGACGAGGGCTGCAGGCTTGCCGTTGAGACGACCCTGCTGGCTGTAGTTCTGGGCGCCGAGCTCGATCCGGGCGACATCGCTGACGCGAACCAGCGAACCATCCGGATTGGCGCGCAGAACGATGTTGCCGAATTCCTCTACACTTTGCAGTCGCCCCTGTGCGCGCACTGCATAGGTGAATTCCTGGCCCGGCGGCACCGGTTCGGCACCGATCGTTCCCGCCGGGTTGACCGTGTTCTGCTGATTGACGGCGTTGACGATCTCCGGAATCGTGATGTTCAGCTTGGCCAACTGGTCGGGCCTGACCCATAGTCGCATCGCGTACTGGCCGGCGCCGAAGATGGTGACGCTGGCGATTCCCTTGACCCGCGTCACTTGGTCGTTGATGTTGATGTAGGCGTAGTTGGCCAGGAAGACATTGTCGTAAGTTCCATTCGGCGAATAGAGCGCGAACATGATCAGCGGCGATGAGGTCGACTTCTGAACGGTGACACCATAGTCGCGAACTGCGGAAGGCAGTTGCGACTCAGCCTGACCCTGGCGCATCTGGGCGAGAAGCTGGTCGGTGTTGGCATCGGTAGCGATGTCGAAGTTGACCGTCAGCGTCGACTGGCCGTTGTTGGCGTTGATCGAATACATGTAGTTCATGTTGTCGACGCCCGACATTTGCTGCTCGATCGGGGTAGCCACGGCCTGTTCGACGGTCAGCGCATCGGCGCCGGTATAGGTGCTGTTGACCTTGATTTCCGGAGGTACGATGTTGGGGAACTGGGCGATCGGCAGCCCGGACATGGCGACCAGGCCGACGATGGTCATCAGGATCGAGATGACCATGGCCACAATCGGCCGGTTGATGAAAAACCTGGACATGGCCGCTTACCCCTTGTTCGCCGGTGCCGCAGGTTTTTCCTCGGGCGCGGCGTTGGGCTTCTCCGCCGGTGCGACCGGTGCGGTTGGGGTACCGGCGGCGGGTGCCTCGAAAACGAAGGGTTTCGGATTGACGCTCACTCCCGCGCGGACCTTCTGGGTTCCCTCGGCGATCACCTGATCTCCGGGTTGCAGTCCCTTGCTGACGATCCAGTCGCTGCCGATGCGCTCACCAACGCTCACCGGTCGGATGTCCACCTTGTTGTCGGCGCCGACGACCGCCACCAGGTACTTGCCCTGAATTTCGGTAACGGCGCGCTGCGGAACCAGCAGCGCGCCCTTGTTGATCGACATCGTCGCCCGGATCTTGCCGTACTGGCCTGGGCGAAGCAGGTTTTTGTTGTTCGGAAACTGGGCGACGGCCTGGAAAGTGCCGGTTGTTGCGTTAACCTGCCGGTTGAGGAGCAGGAATTTCCCCTGCTCGGGATAGAACGAGCCGTCGACCAGGATCAGGTCGATCGGCACGGGCGTGCTGTCGGCGGGACGATTGGCGGCCAGCTTGAGGTATTCGCGTTCGCTGATGTTGAAGTAGACCTTGATCGGATCGACGTTCGACACGGTGGTCAGCTCGGTCGGCATGCTCGGGCTGAGCAGGTCGCCGATCTGCGCCTTGGCGATTCCGGCAATGCCGGTGATTGGGGACGTGATGCGGGTGAAGCCGAGGTTCAGTTTCGCCGTCTTCAATGAAGCTTCGGCCGCTTCGAGCGCGGCCTTGGCCGAGAGGTCGGCACCGACGGCATCGTCGAGATCCTTCTGGCTGACCGCGTTCTTCGCCGCCAGTGGCTTGATGCGCGCGAGGTTGGCCCGGGTCGTGTCGTAGCGGGCCTGCTGCTGCGCGCGCAATCCTTTGGCTTCTTCAACGGCGGCCTCGAAGGTGCGCGGGTCGATTTCGAACAGCGGCTGGCCCTGTTTCACCAGATCGCCTTCCCGGTAGTTCTGTTTGATCAGGTAGCCGGTGACCTGGGGGCGGATGACGGCATTGACATCGCCCTCGAGCGAGCCGATCCACTCCATGTAAATCGGCACGTCCTTTTGCGCCACGGTGACGACATCGACCACGGGAACCGGCGGCGGCGGTGGCGCGACCTTGTCGCAGGCGGTAGCCAGGAGCAAAGCCAGCAAGGCGGCTCCGATCGAAGAGTGCCGGCGCGCGCGGGCGCCTGATGCTTGCTGTAAATTCGCTTTGCTTCATGACCGCTCCTACTAAGAATATTTTGTCGGATATTAACATCAGGACACCCTCGAATCACTGGCGAGCGGAATGAATGATATGGCAATCGCTTACGCAGATGTACCGGTAAACCCAAGGGAAATTCGTTTTACAGTCAGGGGTTATGCGATGGGCTTCCAAACCAGCAAAGCCAGCCTTTACTCTCGATTTTGTCGGGGCTGAAGATGATCAGCTAATGGAGGCGTTTGGCAGGGAGCCGGGGATCACCGTCGGGGGCCGGCGGTCCGGTATGACCTGAAGGAAATGATCGTCGCGACGATATGCGCGGTACTGTGCAATTGTGACGATTGGTCTGATGCCGCGGACTGGTGTGAAGAAGAGGAAGGTGGCTGAAGACCTTCCTGGTGCTGGAAGGAGCACGCCCCTCTCACGACACGTTTGGCGAGTGTTTCGGATCTTGGATTGGGTTGCCGACGTATCTTGGATGGACAGGCCCATGCGAGAAGCCTGGAAGAAACTGGGCGCCGTCGGCATGATCGAGTCTGAGCAGGAGATCAAAGACAAGATCAGTGTCGAGCGTCGCTACTTCATTGTCAGTTCCGGGGTAAAAACGGTTGAGCGGTTTGCGCATGCCGCTCGGTCTCACTGGGGTGTTGAGGCCATGCACTGGGTACTTGACGTGATCTTTCGCGAAGATCACTGCCGGGTCAGGAAAGGCCATGCCGCGCGCAACTTGTCCGCCATCCGCAAGTTTGCGCTCTCCGCCTTGCGCAACGACACACTTCATCCTGAGCGCAGCCTACGTCGTCGCCGCAAACTCGCCGATCGTCGCCCAGACTACCGCGTTTTCTTCTCGGGGCACACCTCGTCAATGAATTGGCTAGCTTATGACTTCTGCGTGTGCGATTGCCGTGGAATGAATGATTGTCATACTGTCAGGCGACGTGGCTGGTGAGTTGCGTAGTTGTCCGCTGCGCTGCGCCGGGTAAAAATTTATTGGGGTGGCGGCGTCGGGAAGCCCACGCGCAATTCGAACGGCAAGCCCGCATTTGCTCAAATTCCATACGGAATATCCCGGCAATCATGGCTTCCATTCTTCACTACTGCTTTTCGCATCCATCCTTGCCTCCTGGAATCCCGTATGAATGCCGGGTTCTTGTGCGGGTCTGCTGTTGTCGCTCGAAACTTCCACGTTCCGACTGCGACGGACGGCATCGACGGCGTTCAGCAAATCGCTGGCGATCGCCCGCTTGAGCACGAAGGCATCGGCACCGGCTTCCATCACCGCCCGGCGTACACTCTGCTCGTCGTGGACACTGAGGACAATCACCTTGAGTTCGGGGCAGCGCTGACGGAGCGCCAGCAACCAGCTTAGGCTGCCGCTCCGGGACAGCGACAGATCGACGACCGCGACATCGGGCCGCAGTCGAATCGCTCCCTCGAGCAATGACGCCTCGTCGGCAACCATGACCACCGTTCCGAACGAGGTTTCCAGCAACCCACGCACGCCTTCCGTAAGACCGTGGTGACGGTCGGCCAGCAGAACACAACTGAGAGGCGTCCCGGGTATCAATGCATTTCCTTTTCCGCAGCGTGCCGTGATACCTGTCAGTACCCGGCTCCACGCGTAGATTAGTCGCGATCCGGAGGATTGTGACCTCGGGATATTACGGGGGTGTCTCCGGGAAACTACGGGTTTCCGATATGGAGATCGGGGAGGGGACATGCACAGGTCGTTGCGGTTACCGATCTGTCGCTTTATGCTGAAAAGCATCAGGGGCGGAGGCGAAACCAAGTCGTCTGGCGTGAAACGCTACAACAGGGTAAAAAAATGCATCAGGCGGGGAATGCGATCAATCGATACCGAAACACAAGTACTTGATCTCCAGATATTCGTCAAGTCCGTACTTTGAACCTTCGCGCCCCAAACCGGATTGCTTGACACCGCCGAAGGGCGCGACTTCGTTTGAGATGTGACCGGTATTGATACCGACCATGCCGTATTCAAGCGCCTCTCCAACACGAAAACAGCGTGCGACGTCACGCGAGTAAAAATACGCTGCAAGGCCGGATTCGGTGTCATTGGCCTGAGTTATGGCTTCCGCCTCGCTGGAAAAGCGAAAGATCGGCGCCACCGGGCCGAATGTTTCTTCACGTGCAACGCGCATCTCGGAGGTGACATCGGTGAGTATCGTCGGCCTGAAGAAGTTGCCGCCCAGGGTAGGGTGATGACCCCCGGTGAGCAGTTTGGCGCCTTTGCCGATGGCATCGGCGATGTGCTCCTCGACCTTGATCCGTGCCGCATTGTCGATCAGCGGCCCGAGTGAAACGCCGTCCTCGTCGCCCGAACCGACTTTGAGTGTTGCGACGCGTTCAGCCAGCTTTTGCGCAAAAATATCGTATATGCCCGCCTGGACAAGAAAGCGGTTGGCGCAAACGCAGGTCTGTCCGGCATTACGGAACTTGGCAATCAGCGCGCCTTCGACGGCAGCGTCGACGTCGGCATCGTCGAACACGATGAACGGCGCATTTCCGCCGAGTTCCAGCGACAACTTCTTGATCGTTGGCGCACACTGCGCCATCAGCAAGCGGCCCACTTCGGTCGATCCGGTAAAGGAGAGTTTGCGCACCAGCGGGCTTTGGGTCAGTGCGCCGCCAATGATTGCCGCATCGCCGGTAATCACGTTGAAGACGCCTGGCGGCAATTCCGCCTCTGCCGCCAGGCGGACCAATGCCAGCGCGCTGAGCGGCGCCTGCTCGGCCGGCTTGAGAATGATGGTGCAGCCGGCAGCCAGCGCTGGGGCGACCTTGCGTGTGACCATCGCCATGGGGAAATTCCATGGCGTAATGGCAGCGGTGACACCCACCGGCTGACGCAGCGTCAACAGTCGCTTGCCGACAGTCGGGCTGGGAATGCTTTCGCCATAGCTGCGCTTGGCTTCTTCGGCAAACCACTGAACGAATGACGCACCATAGCTGACTTCACCGCGCGCTTCGGCCAACGGCTTGCCACACTCGGCGGTGATCAAGCGGGCCAGATCCTCGGCGTTGGCGTTGATCAGGTCAAACCAGCGGTCGAGCAGCTTGGCGCGGTCTTTTGCCGTGGTTGCGAGCCAGCTTTGCCAGGCTTCGTTTGCGGCAGCAATGGCACGTAACGTTTCAGCTTTGCCCATCAAAGGCACTTCGCCGATCAATTCACCGCTAGCAGGATTATTTACTGCTAGCACAAGACCATCGTCAGCCGCTTCCCAGCGGCCGTCGATAAAGCAGTTGGAGCGAAGGAGTCTGGGGTCGGCAAGATACATGGTTGTGGTGTGATTAAGTTGGTTGATAAATATCCGGGTACCTTAACGCATCGGATGATGACAGGTCAATGACTGACGTCGGCAAGACACTATTTTAAAATAGTAATGCGTGAATCGACTGCGCTGCGGCGCCAGTATCCGATGATTCGGATCCTTGGTCGGATACTTCGGCGTGGTGCAGCGAAACGTCGGCCCTTGCTCCATGCTCTTGAAAATGAAATAGACGCCATAGCGCTTGGCCCGCACCATGGCCCGCTGCCACGGTAAAACATGATCTTCCTTGCGCACCCCTTTCTCGGCCCACTCCACTGGCGTCTCGTGATTGCGGGCATAGGCTTCCACCCACTGCTGATACTCATTGGTTCGGCGGCTCAATACGTCCTTGTCAACGGTGTCAATACCCACCACCTGTCGGAAGAAGTAAACTACTTGCTCCGGACGGGATAATCCGCTCAGGTAGCCGTGGATGACGATACGGTCAAAGCAGTGATACATGAAGACCAGCAGACGGCCAAACAGTTGGGTGAAGAGTTCCATCATTCCCTCCAAGTCGCGCTGCCCTCCGTGAAGCGCAGCGGGACATGGGTGCGATCACAGGAGGACACAAACCGATGACTAATCGAAAGACTCGACACAGAATCGCTACGCAGCGATTGTCACGTGAGCGTTTCCATCTTACCGCTGAAATCCGCTTGATCCAGCATCGCGCTGCCGAGCACGAGGGGCGTATCGTTGGCCTCGGATCACTGCTCCTTTTTTCTACCAGCACCGGCGACGCATGGATTCTTGATCCGGCGGATCAACTCGCCGCACGCTTGGCCCGCGACGGCGATCCACTCGCCGTTTATGTCGAGGAAAGCGAGTCAAAGTATGCTATCGGATGGCAGGGTCACTTCAGGATAGATGGCGATCTATTCGAGTACGAAGACAACGACGCTCTACATAAAGTGACAATCCACGGCTACCCAACATCACTACTACTCCAAAGGATAGAAAAACTGGATCATCAATAGCCTCAGAGGTGTCGTTCAAATTTCAAATATTTTTGGCTAGAGTTAGTTTCGAATTCGCAGGTGTGCTTGGGCATTCGACGAATACTCAGGAATTGCCGTTTGATCGGCCTCTATATTGACTTCGCTAATTCTAATGCGCGTTCATATTGAGACTAACAATCCACGGCCAAGCAGTGATGCTGCGCACAGACTCCGTATTTGCAGCGAGTTTCGGCAGGCCGGATTCGAGTTGGCGAGTGACTCCGGCCAAATCTGCAAATACCCGGTTGGGGAATTCTTTTTCGCGCAGTTCGTCCCAAATATGCTCTTGTGGGTTGAGTTCCGGCGCATAGGGCGGCAAACGGAGCAGGCGCACATTTTCCGGTACGGCCAATTCCTTGCTTACATGGGAACTCGCCCCATCCACCACCATGATGATGAAGTCTTCACTGTGCCTCACTCACCTGGCTGAGGAATTCGCTCATGTGCGATGTGTTCATCTGCCGACAGATCATCCAATCCAGGTCGCCTTGCAGCGGACTGACCGCACCATACACATAGACAAATTCGCGTTCATAGCCGTTATTGACGACGGGACGCTCGGGTACCATGGCCCAGCATTTGCGAATTCGCACCATGCGCCCAAAACGCGCCTCGTCCTGAAACATCAGACGTATGTGCCGGCCCTTCACAACGTCGGGTTTGGCGATGGCCGCCAAGTTTTCGGGAAGTTTTTTTTCCAGTCTTCCTGGGCTTTCGCATCGCTTTTGGGATGCCGCGTGTCGGGAGCCACCTTGCGCCAACCATGCCGTTCCAACAGCCGATATACGACGGACGCCCTCACAGTACGCCCCAGTTTTTGCGAAAGCGCTGCGCGCAATGGCGAGACCACCAACATGTTGCCCGTTCTGGCCAGGTCCGCCCACGGCGCCAGGAATTCGCGCTCCTCTTCGAGCGTCATCAGTTCGTGTCGTCGCCCTCCACGGGCGGGTTCGGCAACGTCCGCTTGTGAGCATCGGCGCCGTAACGCATTTTGAAGGCGCGGCACCGTTGCCCTGCTGACGCCCAGCAGAGCTGCCGTTTGTTCCAGCGTAGCGTTCAACATCGCAGGCAATAGAACGGCTTGTGCGCCACGTAATGTGTGAAAATCTTTTGCTACGGCGGCAATCTCTTGGGCTTTGCCAATCAAATCTGAGTCGATGCGGCGCGGTCGAGCCATGATAGTCTCCTGTGTGGAATCCTATCGTGGATAATAGCGCTAATAGTCTCATTATGAAAGCGAATTAGAATAAGCTCAAGCAGGCACGTCCGATCCCACCACTAATCACCCTGGAGTTAAGCCATGAATCCCCAAACCGACAACAATTTCGCCGCTTTCATCGGCATCGATTGGGCCGACGCGAAGCATGACCTATGTTTGCAGGCTGCTGACAGCGACAAGCGGGAGTTCGACATCCTGCTTCATCGTTCCGATGCGATCGACACTTGGGCCTCTGCGCTGAGGCAGCGGTTTCAGGGCCGGCCAGTGGCCGTTTGCCTTGAGACTGCAAAAGGACCGTTAGTTTACGCATTGCAAAAGTTTGATTTCCTGGTCTTGTTCCCGGTCAATCCCGCCACCCTGGCCAAATACCGTCAGGCCTTTAAACCAAGTCATGCCAAAGCCGACCCGACGGATGCTGAGCTCGCGCTTGAAATCCTCATCGGGCACCGGGACAAGTTACACGCGCTCAACCCACAGAGCACTGCAATGCGTACGCTTGGACCGTTGCTCGAAGAACGCCGTCGGCTCATTAATGATCAAACGCGTTTCACCAACCGCCTGACCAGTGCGCTCAAGGACTATTTCCCGCAGGCGCTCGATTGGTTCGACGACAAGGCCACCACGCTATTCTGCGACTTCCTCACGCGCTGGCCAACGCTCAAACAGGTTCAGCTGGCCCGCAGAACCACCCTGGAATCGTTCTTTTACGATCACCATTCACGTTCCCCCAATCTGCTCAAAGCACGACTCGCCGCCATAAAAAGCGCTCGCCCACTCACCGAGGATCCGGCCGTCATCGAGCCCAAACGGCTCTTGGTCGAAGCCTTGGTGGAACAGCTGCGCGCCACCATGAAGGCGATAGCGCATTTCGATGCCGAGATCGCTAACGTCTGCCAAAGCCTGCCGGACTATGAGCTATTCCGAGCGCTGGCTCTGTCTTCGCTCCTCGCTTGCTTGCGGCTTTCGGAGAACAGCGGGATCGCTACGCGGGTGCAGGGGAAATCCAGAGGTACGTGGGTATTGCGCCCGTCACGGAAAGCAGCGGCAAGCAGCACTGGGTGCACTGGCGCCTGGCGTGTCCCAAGTTTCTGCGTCAAACATTTGTCGAGTGGGCTAACCAGACGATCACTCGATCTTTCTGGGCCGGAGCTTACTATCAGCAGCAACGCGCCAAGGGGGCAACACACCAGGTGGCGGTACGGGCTCTTGCCTTCAAGTGGATCCGTATTCTTTACCGCTGCTGGAAGGACCGTACCCCGTATGATGAATCGAAATACTTGAATGCCCTCAAACGCTGCGCGTCACCGTTGCTGGTGACTTCTGCGCAAATCGTCCCGACCATCGGCGCTTGACGGGTCGATGCCTTATCGCTCGGAGCACCGTACGCGTGCGACACCTTTCGAAAATCCGTCGAACCCGTGGGTTGCGACGCCAGATCATTTGCCGGAGCAAATTTAAAGATTTTTGGAGCCAATAAAGTGAACGTTATCCTTGATTCAGAGCGTGACCGCCGTACGTTGGCATGGCTGGTCGAACAGGTCGGAGAATGTGCGCTTGAAAAGGCCTGCACTCGCTTGGCGGGCCAACGCAAACCCTATCCATCGAACTTGGCCAAGATACTTGGTCTCGAGCCGCCTGAACGTCTTACCAGACCCTCACGGGCACAGGTCCAAGCCAATCTTGCCGCCGCTCGCAAGTTGCTGGCTGGTCCTCCGCGCACCTGATGCCTACAGCGTCAACCAAACTAAAGCGCTTGACAGACCACCTCAGGACATGACTCCGGCGCTTGTCGGTCTTCCGGGAAAATCGCTATCTGCCTGGTGTCGCTGCCGCTGCCTTCCAGCACGTCGATCGTTTTGCACCAGGCGGCGCGCTGGGCGTCGTTGATTTCGCCAAGGTACAGCACGTGCCGTTGCACGATGCCGCCGCCCTTGCGCCGACAGTTCTCGACGACGCTCCAGTAGCGGTGCGTCTTGCCATCCTTCTTTCGTGTCTTGCAGCGTAGAAACATGCCGATAATATGCCGACGACACAATCATCACGCAAGGGGGAAGGTCGGCACTACAGCGTGTTTTGACGGTTTTGCCCACTCCCATGCCATATCGATCAGACACTTACGCGCGCGAAGCTCGTCAAAAATCGGAAAAATTGCGGCGAATAGCGGAAGTCGGGCTAGCTCAGGACGGATCCTCGACCCGCTTCCACGAGGCATCCGGGTTGAATTCCTTGATCGGCGCCGCGCCCTTGCCGAGATCCTTCTGGTAGATATTCCCGTTATTGCTGACGATGAAGGTCATCACGCCGCTTTCACCATATTCTGCAGGGTAGGCGACCATGGCAAACCCGGCGATCATGTGGCCATTGATCACATAGCTGTGGGCTCCACCCGGCGCACTCTTGCCCTGCCGTGTCAGGATACGGAAGTGATAGCCACGGAAAGCGTCATCCGCACTGTGTCCCTTGAGGTAGTCCGCGCTGGCGGCGATCAACGGTCCGAAGGGGCTCATCTCTTCACCCCTGGCCGGATCGGCTGGCCAGTAAAGGCCATCCTGTTTGCCGGGCGTACTGCCCAGCTTCTGGGCATATTCAAGCACACCATCGCCGTTACGATCACGCGAAGCGAACTGCCGTTGCGCATCGATAAAGGCACGGAGAACCTTGATGGCTTCAAGTTCGTTGGCACCGATCCGGCGATTGATGATTTCGTCTTCGCCCAGTTCGGTGGCAAAACGCCAGGCGTCATTTTCGCGCACCAGCGGAATCGGCACCGGCCAGGCATCGTTACCGATCAGCAGGATGCGACGATCAGGACCCGCTTCTTCAAGCACATGAAAAGTCTGTAGTTCGGCCAGTGTTTTCGCCCGCGAAGCCGAGTTTGCTGCCTTGTCCGGCGTCACCACAAGACGCTTGTACTTCTCGCCAAAAATCGCGATCAGCGCGGCATCGTCATCGGCCTTGAAGGCTTCGATCAATGCGTTCACCGCGGCGTCGGGCGTGGCAAAGGTCTTTTGTTCGGCGGCGACCGCGAGCAGCGGGACCGATAGCAACAGGGCCAGCGCAAGGCTGCGCAATGCCGACGCAAGGCGTGAGAGTTGAATAATCATAGCGATCCTGTGGGTAGTCTTGATAGTAGTCATCTTGTTCTCCTTATCGACGGCCACCGCCACCACCGCCTCCACGGCCACCGCCGCCTCCGGCGCGACCACCACCCCCACCGCCACCCGCAGCGGCACGCCCTCCACCTCCGCCACCGCCCTGGAACGATTGTCTGTTGCCACCGCCGCCGCCCTGGAACGATTGTCCGCGGCCTGACGATGACATCGACGCGCGGCTCGCTGCGCCACGCGCGCTATCGGCTCGTGCATCACGACCCGAGCCATGGCCGCCAAAAGCATCGCCGCCACGGTTCTGGGCACCCCGATCGCCAGCCGATGCCCCGCCCCGGTCATACACACCCGCACTCGGTCGGGAAGCCGGCAGGGTTGAGGCTCGTGCGCCGCCGCCGGCGCCTGGTCTGTCACCCGCCCCGGCCCCTGGCTTGTAACCAGCGCTTGGTCTGTCACCGGCCCCGGCCCCTGGTCGGTCACCCACACGCCCCGCATTCGCCGGGCGACCCGCGCCGCTGCTGACCTGGCCGGGTTTCTTGTCGGATTTCCAGGCTGTTCCCTGGCCTGAGCCACGGTTGATGTTGCCGGTATTGATGTTGCCCGTATTGATGTTGGTATTGCGATTGACGTTGATATTGTTGTAACCGCCACCCGCCACCATAGCCGTAGTGCGCGGAATAGCGGCCGCCATTCCATGCGGCGCCGATCGCTGCGCCCCAGATCAGCCCGGTGGCCAGGGCGGCCCCCGGCGCGTAGGGGTAGTAATAGACCGGGTAAGGCGCCGGGTAATAGCCATAACTAGGATAACCGCCGGCGACAACGATGGTCGAGGGGTTGTACTGCGGCACATAGATCACTTCCGGGTTGGCCTGAACCACCTGGATGACCTCCTTCTCGACAATGACCTTCTGCTTGTCATCGGACTTCAGATTGCCCACCCCTTGAACCTGGCGACGAAAGCGCTGGACCGCCTCCAGAACAGCCCCCTGATCGGCAACCACGGCTTCACCCAGGTCGGTCGTCCAGTCGAGATCCTCACTCATCTTCTTGACCACCTCGGGGTAGTTCAGAAGCGATTTGACCGAATCCTGCCAGGCTTCGTTGAGCGGCAGATTCTTGTCCTTCTTGCGCTTTTCAAGGTAACGATCCGCCTGCACGATTTCCAGCGGGTAGGTTGCCGCAGGAAGAATGATAGCGATCAGGTCATCCGGATAGAGCGCGATCGGCCCGACCAGTTTATCGAGCTCGGCGGCACTCATCGCCGGTGCGGCGTAAGTGCTGGCGGCGGGCGCCTGGGCGAAAACTCCGGACGCAACAAACACCATCCAGAGCACCAGAAAGCTGCTCGCCCATGAGCGCTTTCCCTCGACTGCCCGGTTCCAGCACATTGCATTCATTCTTGCATCCTCCCGTCGTTTTACTTCCGCCATGCCTGACTGAGTTGCCCAGGCTTTTACTCGTGGTTACCCAGACCTTAAGTTTGCATCGAAACCGTGTTTGAGACCATGTTTTAATGTAATTTATTTCAAGCTATGTTTCACCGTAGGCACCGTCGTGGTCAGGGTGGAGCGTTTGAAACAGCATCAACGCGCCCTCTCTTTCGACAACGGCACGATACGATTTGGATAGTCGAATCGTGAATGTGCCTGGTTCGTTCTTGACCTGCTCCCACTTCAATCCGTGGTCATGGAAGACCTCGTTCCAGGTTAGTGCTTGAAGTTTCTGAAACGTCTTGAATACCTTCTTTACCTCTGCGTTATCAAGTTTCAACGCGCTTTGTTTACCCAAAATCGCTGAAACTCTCTCCAGGCAAGGGTTTCAGCGATTTTTGCTTTTCAAATGTAGCCATACGCTTTGTATTTATAGCTTTACATTTAGGATTATTTTGCATAATATGTAGCCATGGCAGCTCACCCCCTCCACCTCGAAATCCAGACCCATCGCGGAAAACCATGCGGCGTGATCCGTTCAACCTTCCGTGAAGGGAGCAAGGTCAAACACACCTCCCATGGCCGCATCAGCGGCGTGCCTCTCAGTAAGCTCAGGCTCATCCAGGCCGCTTTTCGCGGAGACGTTATTCTCAAAGAGGATCCAGAAGCACTCTGCCTCCTCCAGTTCAAGGGAGTACGGCGCCAGCCCTGCCTTGTGGCTCTGGCCGATGAGATCGGCCTATCCCGTTCGATCTATTCACGGCGCGAACCTTGGGTGCGCGATTGTTTGGCCATGATCGTCGGGCGTGTCATTTATGCGGGAAGCAAACTTGCCCTGAGCCATCAAGGGAAGAATACGGCGTTGTGGGCGTTGTGTGGCGTCTCAGGACCGGTCGATGTCCGTGAGCATTGCTATGCCGCCATGGATCGCTTGTTGGAGCGCCAGGAGGCCATTCAGAAACGCCGGCCAGCTTGCATCTGAAGGACGGTTCGCTGGTACTCTATGACATCACCAGCAGCTATTTCGAAGGGGAGTATGCGGATAGCGAGATCGTGCAGTTTGGCTATAACCGTGACGGCAAGCGGGGCCACGAGCAAATGGTGATCGGCTTGCTGTGCAGCGAAGCGGGCTGCCCCGTTGGGGTCGAAGTCTTCGCGGGAAACACCCAGGATGCCAGCACGGTGCCCGATAAAATTGCCGAGGTTCAGAATCGCTATGGCCTCAAGGAGCTTATCTTCGTCGGGGATCGAGGCATGATTACTCACAGCGTCGAGAGCAAGCTGAAGGGGGTCGAGGGGTTATCGACCATCAGTGCGCTGACGCACCGACAGATCGTGAGCCTGCTGGAGCGCAAGGTGATCGAGACGGATCTGTTCGATGAGAAGGACATTGCCGAGGTCATCGATCCGGAGGATCTGACGCGTCGCTATTGCCTGTGCCGCAACCCGCAGAGCGCCCAGCGCGAGGGGGAGACGCGAAGCGCCTTGCTGCGTCGGACACGCGAAGAACTGGATCGGGTGGCGCAAGCCAAACGCCCAGGCGATGCGGAAAAAATCGGCGCTCGGGTGGGGCGCTTGCTGGCCAAGACCCGGATGGGCAAGTTTGTGGTCTGGAGCGTGGAGAGCGGACATCTTGAGTGGCGCTTCGATGAGGAAAAAATTGCCGCTGAAAAGTGTTTTGATGGCTGTTACATCATTTGTGGCAACGTGCCTGCAGAACGTATGTCCAAACGTGAGCTGGTGGCTTCATACAAGAGCCTGGCCTTGGTGGAGGACGCCTTTCGTAATCTCAAAACGGTGCAACTGGAGATCCGTCCCGTCTATCATAAAACGGATGACCGCATCCGTGCTCATGTGTTCCTGTGTGTCCTGGCCTATTACCTGCAATGGCATATGAATCAGCGCCTGGCTCCGCTTTTTGCTGAAGATGGGCAGTATGAGGCGCGTCAATGGACGTTCAAGGCGGTGGTGGCTCGGCTATCCGCCATTCGGCTCCAGCGGGTCAAAATCGCCAACACCGAGTTCGAGCAGGTGACCCAGCCCGAAGAGGATCAACAGCGTATCCTTGATTTGTTAGGCGTCAAGCTGTAGCCCACTGTAGCCACTCTCATGAAAAGGTAAAATCGCTATAAACCCTGCGGTACCAGAGGGTTTGGCTTGTGGGGGTAAACAAAGCACGTTTAAACAGCTTCTTCTGAAACGTAGGTACGTTCAGGTCCAACAGTACCGCATCGTCGTTGCTCACTCTTACTTGATTCCGAGTTTGGAACCCAGTGCAGTCAGATCAGTTGCTTTCGCCGGGTTGCTTCGACGCCATTCGCGAGCTGCTTCCAATTCTGCATGTACCGCCGGGTCAAGCAACCTTTCGTTCATGGGAACGACAACGGCTCGTTTGAGCACAATGTCGCCTCCGGGCAGTTCCTGAATAATGAAGCCCATACCGGCCATTGCCTTGCCAAGCGAAATTTGCCCGCTCTTTCCAACAGTTTTGATGTTGTGCATTATGTTCTCCTTCGTGCTGCATGATGGCATGAATGCATGATACATTCAATTTTCTTTGTGGGAATTTGATTTGAGCGGGTTGACGCAAGTGAGGCAGTCATGATGCAAATGCTCGTCCAGGGCGTGCGCACAGGGAAGTCTGGCGCGATGGCTGAAGGCCCGCCGAGCGAGCTTCTCCAGATCAATTTCGGCATTTTCGTCCCGCCGGCGCTGGCACGTCGAGCACGATGCCCACCGCCTACTCAGCCAACGATGTTGACCTTTGCCGCTTTGTCTTTGCTTTGTCTTTGAATCCCATGATTTGTCAGCGCATCATCAATGAATCCTGGCCAGACGGGCGCCAAGCAGGCGCCAAACAGGTTCTTCTTGCGCAACAGACTGAAGATCGGCGACACCGACAGGCATCATCCACCTGGCCATGAGCAGGGAGCAGGTGGTTCACCCCTGATGATTTGACGCTCCTGTTCGGATTCGGTCGGGAATGCTTCGCGTATGCCGGGTGCTTGAATGCTCCCGGCATCAAGCCCCTGCACTTGTTCAGGCCATGATGTGCACGCCGCCATCAACGTAGATCGTGCCACCGGTGAGGCGGCGGGCGTAGGGGGTGGCGAGGAAAGCGCAGGTGAAGCCGACATCCATGATGTCCACCAGTTCGCCGAGCGGCGCCCGCTGCGCCGCCTCGTTGAGCAAGAGGTCGAAGTCCTTCAGCCCCGAGGCGGCGCGCGTCTTGAGCGGCCCCGGCGAGATGGGGTGCACCGGATGCCCTGCGGCCCGAGTTCATAGGCGAGGTAGCGACAGGAGGCTTCCAGCGCCGCCTTTACCGGTCCCATCACGTTGTAGTTGGGAGCCACCTCGTTGGCGCCAAGGTAGCTCATGGCGAACATGGAGCCGCCCTCGATCATCAGCGGGGCCGCCAGCCTTGCCATGCGGATGAAGGAGTGGCAGGAAATATCCATGGCCTGCGCGAAGCCCTCCGCCGAACAGTTGAGCAAGCCGCCTTGCAAGTCCGCCTTGGGTGCGAAGGCGATCGAATGCACCAGGATATCGAGCCGCCCCCACTTCGTGCCGATCTCATCGAACAGCGCTTCGAGTTGGCCTGGCTGGCTGACATCGAGCGGCATGAAAATCGGTGCATCAAGCGCTTTCGCCAGCGGTTCGACATACTGTTTCGATTTTTCGTTGAGGTAGGTGATGGCCAGTTCGGCATCGAGTTCGCGGAACGCCCTGGCGCAACCGTAGGCGATCGAATGCTCGTTGGCGATACCGACGACGAGTGCCTTCTTGCCCTGGAAAAGGGGACTGGGGGGTTCAATTTTCATGGTGAGACTCTCCTGTTTTGATGCTGTTGAGAATGCTGCGAGTATGTCGGGCGATCATCAATTTTTCGTTGGCCGGGTTGTGGAAGCCATGGCGGAGCAATCGATCTTATTCCCCTGATTCCTTCCAGGCAGCTAACCGCTTCATGTATTTTGATTAGTCGCGATCCGGAGGATTGTGACCTCGGGATATTACCGGGGTAAGTCACTGGGCGGAACTTCTCCATCGGCGTCACGATTGAGCGCCTGAAGTTGGTTGCCATGACCCGGATTCTCCTGTTCCAAGGGCGGTGCAGAGTCTCTGAAGCATGTGATTATTCAGTCGATACAGACCTGATATGATGTCGCGCGATCGCAGGTGGTCTGCTTGATCGTCCCTGTTCGCGAGTAAAGGATAATTCATCAATCATTGATTTCTACAAAGTGGGCTGTCATGAATGAACGTTCAGTTTTTCAAAGCCTGGCGCTTGCCGGCCTTTTCGTCGTCGCTTCACTGGCCCATGCCGCCGAGACGACGCGACCGCGTATCGGCCTCGTACTCGGTGGAGGCGGTGCCCGCGGTGCGGCGCACATCGGCGTGCTTGAGGTGCTGGAAAAGCTGCGCATTCCGGTCGATTGCGTCGCCGGAACCAGCATGGGCGGGCTGGTTGCCGGCGCTTTCGCCGCCGGGCTGTCGCCGGCCGAGATGCGTAGGGAACTGGCCAGGGCCGACTGGAACGACATGTTCATCGACAGCCCCCCCTATTCCGAGGTCAATTACCGCAACAAGGCCATTTCCAAACGATTTCTTCCGGCGTCGGAAACCGGCGTCAACAGCCAGGGACTGACCTATCAGGGCGGCGTTGTCTCCGGACAGAAGATCAAGCTTTTCTTCAACCGGCTGGTCAATTCCGATCTCGGCGAACGCGAAATCGAAACCTTGCCGCTGCCGCTGTCGATTATCGCCACCGATATCGGCAACGGCGACAAGGTCGTTTTTCGCAGCGGCAGCCTGACCAAGGCGATGCGCGCCAGCATGTCGGTTCCCGGCCTGATGGCGCCTGTCGATTATCAGGGGCGCAAGCTGGTCGATGGCGGGCTGGTGGACAACGTGCCGATCGACGTGGTGCGCGATCATTGCCAGGCCGACATAGTGATCGCCGTGAACGTCGGCTCGCCCTTGATGAAAGCCGAGGACGTCGGCTCGCTGCTTAGCGTCTCGGTGCAGATGGTCAATATATTGACCGAACAGAACGTGACGCGATCGCTGGCTACGCTCAAGCCAACCGACATCTACATCAAGCCCGATCTGGAAGGTATCAGCGCCGGCGATTTCGTAAAGAGCTCGGAAACGGCCGATCGCGGCAGGAAAGCTGCGCTGGCCGTTGCGGATCGCTTGCAAGCCCTGGCCGTAAGCGATGAAGTTTACAGCGCCTGGGTGAACCGGATCGCCTACGTCCGAAACGAGTCCCCCGTCATCGACGAAATTCAGGTTGCCGGGCTGAAGGTGGTCAATCCGGCGGCGGTCGAACGGCAGATCCAGGCCCGATCCGGCGAGCGGCTCGACGAAACGACGCTCAACCGGGACATGTTGCGTATCTACGGCGACGGCTGGTTTGAGAGTGTCGACTACGCCGTACTATCGACCCGTGATCGCAACATCCTGCGCGTGCTGCCCGCAGAAAAGAGCTGGGGACCCGATTACCTGCGCTTCGGCATCAATCTTGAGAGCAACTTCAGTCTGGACTCGACCTATAGCCTGCGTGTCGGTTACGACAAGACCTGGCTCAACCCGCTCGGCGGAGAGCTGATCGTCGCCGCTGAAATCGGTAATGCGCCGGGGGTGCTGCTGGATTATTACCAGCCGCTGGAAGCGCAACAGCGCTACTTCTTCGATTCTTCGCTGGCCTACGGGGGGCGTCCCTTCTACCTCTATCAGGATAACAACAGGGTTGCCGAGTACTGGCGCACCAGGGGGCTCGTTTCAGCCGGATTCGGCATCAACGTCGGGCTGCTCGGGCAGATACGTACCGGCTGGCGTCAAATCTGGCAGGAAGCCACGCTGGAGACCGGGATTCCCTCCGCCATTTTTCCGGCAAAGACCAGCGAATCGTATGGCGGGGAATACGTGACGCTTGATTTTGACCAGATGGATCGGCTCTTTTTTCCGAGCAGGGGCTGGAGTTCAAAGCTGGCCTATTTCAACTCGTCACAAGCGGGTTACAGCAAGGTGACAGCCAATGTCGAGGCAGCCTATCCGATCGGCGATTTTGTGATTAATTCGCGGCTCAGCTATCAGGGTTCGCTGAACGGGCCACTCCCATACTACGATGCCGGTTCGCTCGGCGGATTCCTGAATCTGTCCGGCTTCACGCGGCAGGAGTTGAACGGCGACAATATTCGCTACGGCAACATTCGCGTCGAGAAGATCATCGGGCAATTCCCGCTCGGTCTGCGCGGTGATTTGCGCGCCGGGGTGGCGCTTGAAACCGGCAAGGTCGGAACACCCTATACGCAAACGCAGCTCAGCGGCTGGATCAATTCAGCCGCCATCTATCTCGGTGGCGAAACGCCGCTCGGGCCGTTTTATCTCGGTTATGGACGATCCGACAGTGGCTCGTCCAACGTCTATCTGTTTCTTGGTACGCCGTAAAAAAGTAAGAAAATTTCCGTCAGGCGATTTTCATGAAGTGGCTCGAGCTGCAGGTCTGGCCGGGAGTTTGGCGGGCAGGCCAGGGCAGCGAGTATTACAAAAACGGTGACTTGAATTGAGAGTCTGTTCATAATGCGGCAAGTGAGTCGTGGTCTTACATTTTTTCACAGGAGGTAGTTCATGAAATACAAGCTTTCGATTCTGGTTGCCGTTCTTGCCGCGTTGCCGACGCTGTCCCTGGCGCAGATCGCGCCCACCGGTACTTCGGTCGTCATCAAGGAGAAAGGTGCGGTGCGCAGCGTAGATTCGGTCGTCATGCAAGGCCGCATCATCGCCATTGACCAGGACACTCGGCGTGTGACGATCAAGGGCGGCAGCGGCAGGGAGCTGTCATTTGTGGCCGGGCCTGAAGTCAAGAATTTTGCGCAATTGAAAGTCGGCGATACCGTGACAATGAACGTCATCCAGTCGCTTGCGCTTGAGTTGAAGAAGGGCGGCCATGAGTTGCGTCAGCGGGTGGAGAGTGGCGAAACGATCAGTGCCCAGCCCGGTCAAAAGCCGATGGGCGGAGAATCGATGACGGTTCGCATCATCGCCGATGTGACGGCGGTGAACAGGAAAACCGGAATGGTCAGCCTGCGCGGCCCGCAGCGGACGCTCGATCTGAAAGTCAAGGACAAAACCATGTTGAAGGATATCGCCGTTGGCGATCAGGTCGAGGCCACCTTTGAAGAGGCCACCGTGATTTCAGTGAGGGCAGGAAAGCCGGCCAAGGGGGCGAAGTAAATGGCCAATCAAGCTCAGGAGACCAAGGATGCGGGTGTGCTCGCTGTCATTGTGGCGCGTATGGAACAGCAGCGACTGCCCAGAGCGATCGATCTGAAAGCCAAGGTCGAGCAGGGCGGTGTTCTGGATGATCTGGATATCGAGTTTCTGGAAGGTGTATTTGCCGACAGCAGTGAACTGAAACCGCTGCTGGTGCGCCATCCCGAGTATCAGGATCTGGCGGCACGGATGATGGCGCTCTATCGTGAAATCACGACCAAAGCGCTGGAGAATGAAAACAAGTAGAGCTCTTTCCTGAAACACAGAGGGCGCCACAGGCGCCCTTTTCGTTTCATGGAATGCCTTTTACTTGCTGACCATCGCCTGCTCGAGTTTCTTCTCGATCTGTGCCATCGGTACGGCGCCGGGGACGCGTTCGCCGTCGGCAAAAAAGAGTGTCGGGGTTCCGGTGATGCCGAGTTTGCGACCAAGTTCAACCGTTTTTTGAACCGCACTGGTGTCGCAATCCGTCTTGCCTGATAGTGCCTTGCCGTCCTGCATCCAGTCGTTCCAGGCCCGTGCCTTGTCAGCCGAGCACCAGATCTGCTTCGATTTTTCCAGTGAATCGGGCGAGAGGATCGGGAACAGGAAGGTGTATAGGGTGACGTTGTCGAGCTTGCTCATCTCCTTTGCCAGCTTCTTGCAGTAGCCGCAGTTCGGGTCCTCGAAACTTGCCAATACGCGCTTGCCGTTACCGCGCACCTGCCTGACCGCAAGTTCAAGCGGCAGCTCGGAGAAATTGATCGCCGTCAGCTTCTGCATGCGCTCGGCACTGACGTTCTTCATCGTCTTGCCGTCGATCAGCGTGCCGGCAAAGAGCGCGGTAAGTTTCTCGTCGGTGTAGAGAATCTGCCCGTCGGCATAGATTTCGTAAAGACCGAGGTAGGGTGTTTTGGTGACGCTGGTGACCTTGGTACCGAGTTTGGCTTCGACCGCCTTTTTCACGCTGGCCTCATCCGCCTGCGCGGGCAGGCTGAGCAGGGCACTCAGCAGTGTGATAGACAGGGCTGGCAGCAAGCGTTTTTTGAGCATGGCATTTCTCCGTTTGAAAACGTTAACTTGAAAGTATTACCAGCGAGTCTCGAATCGCCCCGCTGGCAGAAAGGCGGGTGGAGGTTTACTTGAGTCGTCTTCCTGAGGCATGCCCACTGTGGTCAAAAGACGCCGAGCGCGTAGCGTACGAGCAGGTTCTTGACGAGCGGCAGGGCATTGGTCAGATTCATTCCGATGTTACGCAAGGGTTTTAACCCCGGAAGTTTCTCACGAAAAAGCCGGCGTAGTGTATGAGTTGTGTACTGAAGCAAGAGGGTTTCTTCGCGCCGTGCGCGCTGGTAGCGACGGAGCAGGCGTTCGCTGCCGATGTCCTGCCATTCGGGTGTTGCGGCAAGCAGTTCGGCGAGTACCCTGGCGTCCTGATAGCCGAGGTTGATGCCGTGGCCGGACAGCGGGTGAATGGCGTGCGCGGCGTCACCGATCAGCGCCAGCCGTGGTGCAACGGTTTGTGGCACACGCATCAGGCGCAGCGGGAAAGCGGCTGTCGCTGTCAGCGGCGTCAGTTTGCCGAGTTCGTAATTTCCCGCTTCGGCAATCCGGGTGCACAATTCATCCGGGGCGAGCGCCAGCAGTGATTCTGCGTGCGCATCGGGCGTCGACCAGACGATCGAGATACGATTCCCAGCCAGTGGTAGCCAGGCGAGGACGCCGTCGTCGCGGAACCACTGGCGAGCCGTGCCGCGATGCGGGTGTTCGCATTCGAAGTTGGCCACCAGCCCCATTTCGCCGTAGGGCGTGGTGATGGCCTGCAGGCCGCTGGCCTGGCGTACCCACGAGTCACGGCCATCGGCGCCGACCAGCAATTTTGTCGATAGCGTCTGGCCATCGGCCAACGTCAGTATGGCTGCTTCCTGGCCCATCTCGACAGCGTGCGGTGCGGCTGGACAAAACAGGGTGAGGTTGCTTTGCCGTTTGACGCTTTCCCACAGTTCGCAGGCCATCAGAGACGATTCAAGAATCCAGCCGAGTTCGGCAACACCCGTCCGGTAGGCCGAGAAATCGAGCTGTGCGCCGCCATCGCCGAGGATTTTCATGGCGTAGATGGGTGCGATGCGTTCGGCATCGAGGTGCTTCCAGGCGCCGATCTTCTGCAGGAAGTCGGCGTTGGCCGGGCTGATCGCATAAACGCGCGCATCCCAGCCTGTTGCCGGTGTCGGGGCGTGGCTTTCCACGAGGGCAATTTTCAGGCGCGTCTCGCGCAGGGCGCAGGCCAGCGCGAGCCCTGCCAGGCCCCCGCCAACAATGACAACATCAAATGGCATCGAAAATCTCCGTCAAGCCGCGATTGTGCACTGTCGCGCTGGCGTTTTACAAGCGCGGCAGAGCGTGTTAGAAGGTGCTGGCCATGAAATCAAGTGATGAATTCCTTGCCCGCCGCTACTTCCCGGCCATCCTCTGCGTCGAGTGTGATTCGCCGATCGATGCGCTGGTTGCACTTTGCATACCGCGCGAAGAGGCGATGGATCTGGTTGCTGCGAGCTGGCGCAGCGAAGAATTACACTGCATTTTGGCGACCGTCGATGGCGGTCGATGCGTCGCGGCGCTGCGCACCGCGGAAGGACGATGGGCCGCGTGCAATGCTTTTCCTGAACCCTGTTATACGACGCGTCGCGAGGCCGAGCGCCAATTGCAGAAGCTGCTCAGGCGAGGCCGGCGCGGCTATGTGGGCGAGCTGGCCGGTGGCGTTTAGCGAGCCCGACTCCATGCCGCTTCGGCCAATGCCGGGTAGCGTCGGGCCTCCGGCTTGCGTGCTCGCGCGTGGGGCCTGTAATCTGACACATTTTCGGATTCTTGAATGAACGAGATGGGCACTGATGTAGAGATTCAGTCGCTGCTGCAAGAACTTTTCCGTTCCCAGCGTTACGCCGTCATGGCAACCAATGAGCACGAACAACCTTTCACCAGCCTGATGGCCTTCGCCGCCACAAATGACCTGCGGCAACTCGTGGTGCTCACCGAGCGCGGGCTACGCGCAAGTTCGCCAACCTCAAGGCCAACTCCCAGGTTGCCCTGCTGATCGACAATCGCGAGAACAAGGGGTCGGATACTCAGGATTCGGTGGCGGTAACGGCGATCGGGGAAGCGGAGGAGGCAGATGCCGAGGCCGGTGCTCTCCTGCTCGACCTGTATCTTGCCCGCCACCCCTATCTGGCCGAGTTTGCCGCCTCTCCCTCCTGCGCCATCGTTCGCGTGAAGATCAATTCTTACCTGCTGGTTTCACGCTTCCAGAAGGTACTTGAATGGCGTATTCGTTGCTAGCAGCCTGTCGGACTTGATGGGTCGAAGCGAGGGGAGACGGCGCAGTTTTCACGGATTTCAAGCGTTGTTCTTTCGCGCAGAAATACGAGACTTCACTTGCAGGACTTGGTCAGTCCGACGGGCTCTAGCCTAATAAACGCCGAAATTCCTCAGTTTCACTGGCGCGACGCCATTTTCCTTGATGTTTCTGCTGTGCCCTGGGCATTTCACCTGGGGTGGGTTCCCTTGCGCGAAAAAAATTGGCCTCATTTTTGCCCGTTCGGCCTGATCTCGTAATAAATCACTTTAAGTTACTTATTCTTAGCATTGTTTTATATAGGAAATATAATAAAAATATTTTCTACAAAATGTAGCTTAAGTCCTTGTAGTCATTGAAAAAAACTGCAAAAAATCGCTTGCATTGCCCAATTCTTTGTCTTAAAGTGGGGTCTTGTGGTGAAAAGTGGGTAATCGGGGAGATTGCCGGACAATTCAGCAAGGAGGAGGGGTGATGTTCCAGGGTGCAGCGGCGCTAAGTCTCGATGCCAAAGGTCGGCTCGCCATTCCGGCGCGTCACCGGGAGGCGCTCGTGGCGGCATCCGGCGGTCAACTGGTATTGACGGCACACCCGCATCGCTGCCTCCTGCTTTATCCCGCAACGGCCTGGGAACCGATTCGTGACAAGGTTCTCGCCGCTTCAAGCCTGAATCAGCAAGCCGCTGCCATCAAACGCCTGCTCGTCGGTAACGCGCGCGAAGAAGCCATGGATTCAGCCGGTCGCTTGCTGGTTGCTCCCGAGCTGCGCCAGTTTGCACAGTTTGAAAAGCAGGTCTGGCTGGTCGGTCAGGGCACACATTTCGAAATCTGGTCGGATGCCGGCTGGCAGCAGCAGCAGGAAGTTTTCTTTGCCATGGGCGATCAGGTGCTGCCACCCGGTCTTGAGGATCTGGCGCTGTGAGCCTTGTCTCGCCGCATCAGACGGTGATGCTGCAGGAGGCGGTCGAGGCACTGGAAGTAAAACCCTCCGGCACTTATGTCGATGGCACTTTCGGCTACGGTGGACATAGCCGCGCAATACTTGAACGACTTGGCCCGAACGGCCGGCTTCTGGCTCTGGATCGCGACCCGCAGGCGGTAGCAGCGGCGGCGGCAATCAACGATCAACGATTGACCATGGTGCACCAAAGTTTCGGCGATCTCGCCGTGGTGGTGCGGCAGGCGGGGATTGATGCTGTGGATGGGGTGCTTCTGGATATCGGAGTGTCGTCGCCGCAGCTCGATGAGGGGGGGCGGGGCTTCAGCTTTCGCTTCGACGCGCCACTCGACATGCGGATGGATACCACGCAGGGCGAGACGGCGGCAGCCTTTCTGGCGCTTGCCGGAATAAAGGAAATCACGGAGGTCATTAGAAACTATGGCGAAGAACGGTTTGCTTTCCAGATTGCAAAGAAGATTGTGGCTGCTCGGAGCGAGCGGCCTGTTGCAACCACGGGCCAACTCGCCGCGCTTGTACGCGAGGCCGTGCGGACCCGCGAGCCCGGCCAGGATCCGGCGACGCGTACCTTTCAGGCTTTACGGATTTACGTCAATCAAGAGCTCGAGCAACTGGCGCTAGTTCTGCCGCAGGCGATGGATATTCTGAAGTGCGGCGGGCGGCTGGTGGTCATCAGCTTTCATTCGCTCGAAGATCGAATCGTCAAGCGCTTCATGCGCGCGCAGGCTTCGCCGGATAACTTGCCGAAGAATCTCCCCTTGCGTTCAGTCGATCTTCCATCGCCCAGACTGCGTCTGGTTGGCAAGCCGGTCAAGGCGGGCGCGGCGGAGATTGCCGCCAATCCGAGGGCGCGCAGCGCGGTGATGCGAGTAGCTGAAAAACTCGTTGGACGGCTGGTCACGAATAATCTGGCTGGAGGGTACGCCTGAAATGGTTCGCCTCAATATCCTTCTGCTGCTCGCGGCTGTGCTCTGTGCGCTGAGCGTGGTGACCTCGCAACACAAGGCGCGCAAGCTCTTCCAGGCGCTGGAGAGCGAACAGGAGCGTAGCAAACAGCTCGAGGTTGAATTCGGCCAGTTGCAACTGGAGTTGTCGACCTGGGCAACGTCGCCGCGCATCGAGAAAATCGCACGCGACAAGCTCAGGATGAAAACGCCTGAGGCCGCAAAAATAATCACCGTCAGTCCTGAAGACTTGCCGCGCAGGGCAGGCGAAGCGGGCCCCGGAAAACAGGGCGGGGAGGTGTCGCGATGATGCGCTTCAGGGGTGCGCGGGCACACCGGTTTGCTGAAAGTCCGCTGCTCAAGCTGCGTTTACCGGCCTGGCGTTCGCGCCTGATGGCCTTGCTTATTCTCTCCTGCTTTGCCGTGCTGATCGGCCGATCATTCTATCTGCAAGTACTGCATAACGATTTCCTGCAAGAGAAGGGTGAATCGCGCTACCGGCGCGATCTTGAAATTTCTGCCTCGCGCGGTCGCATCGCCGACCGCAACGGCGAGGTGCTGGCGATCTCGACGCCGATGAAATCGGTGTGGGCGATTCCCGCTGATGCCCGTCTCACGCCGGAACAGGGCAAACAGCTTGCCGGGCTGCTGGAAATGGACGTCAAGGAGTTGTCGCGAAAATTGGCCAGCGACAAGACCTTCGTGTTTTTGCAGCGCCAGTTGCCGCCAGATGTAGGCGAGAAGGTCGCTGCACTGAAGCTGCCCGGGATCGGGCTGAACAAGGAGTACCGCCGTTTTTATCCGAGCGGAGAGATGACCGCGCATATCGTCGGTTTTACCGGCGTTGACGACAAGGGGCTTGAAGGTGTTGAACTGGCCTACCAGAGCCAGTTGCTGGGGCATCCGGGAAGTCGCAGCGTGATCAAGGACCGGCGCGGCCAGATCGTCGAGGACGTGGGTTCGATCAAGTCGCCACAGGACGGCAAGGACATCCGCCTGGCGCTCGACTCCAAGATTCAATATCTTGCTTACAGCTACTTGAAGCAGGCGATCATTGACAACAAGGCCAAGGCGGGCGGTGCTGTGGTCGTGGATGCCAAGAGTGGCGAAATTCTTGCCTTGGCCAACTGGCCAACGTATAACCCGAACAATCGCGAGCACCTGTCGGGAGGACAACTGCGTAATCGCGCCGTGACCGATACCTTCGAGCCCGGTTCAACACTGAAGCCATTCACCATTGCCCAGGCGCTGGAAAGCGGCAAGGTGCGCTTCGATACGATCATCAACTGCGCACCAGGCAAGTTGACGATCGGCAGTGCGACAATTTCGGACGCGCATCCGCACGGCGCGCTGACCGTGGCGCAGGTGATCCAGAAGTCGTCCAACGTCGGCGCGGCGAAAATCGCCGGCATGCTGACCTCGCAGCAAATGTGGGACATGTTCGATGCCGCCGGATTCGGCCAGGTATCGCGCCTTGGTTTTCCAGGCGAAGTCAGTGGTCGCTTGCGTCCGTGGAAGACTTGGCGCCCGATCGAACAGGCGACCATGTCCTATGGCCATGGCATTTCGGTTTCCCTGATGCAACTGGCGCGTGCCTACTCGGTGTTCGCGCGAGAAGGCGACATGATTCCGCTGACGCTGACCAAACAGGATTCGCTGCCCCTGGGCAGCGTCCCGGTATTCAGCCAGCAAACGGCGCGTGAAGTGCGCGCCATGCTGGAGATGGCCGTCCAGCCCGGCGGTACCGCACCGAAGGCGCAAATTCCGGGCTACCGCGTGGCCGGCAAGACGGGTACGGCGCACAAGCTGGAGGGCGGTCAATACGCCAACAAATATGTTTCGTCTTTCGTCGGTTTCGCACCGGCGTCGGATCCGCGCCTGATCGTTGCCATCATGATCGACGAGCCGAGCGGCGGCAAGCACTACGGTGGCGATGTCGCCGGTCCGGTGTTTGCCGGCGTCATGGGTGGCGCGCTGCGTACTCTCGGCATAGCGCCCGATGCCCCGCTGCGCGCCGAAGGAAAGAGCCTTGGAGTGCAGGTTGCACAGAGTGGCAACGCCACGAAAGCTTTGCCTGCCAAGGAGAAACTGTGAGCAGCCTGGCCACGTCTTCGCTCGTCGGATCTCCGGACGCCGTCATCCGGCATCTGGCCGAGATGGGCGTGCAGCCTGGCGGGGTCGCTGAAGACAGTCGTCAGGTTCGCCCCGGCGATCTGTTTGTCGCCTATCCCGGCGATCTGGCCGACGGGCGCCGCTACATCGCCGACGCCATTGCGCGTGGTGCCTGTGCGGTGTTGTGGGAAGCAGAAGGCGACTTCGTCTGGAACCCCGACTGGAAGATCGCCAATCTGCCAGCCACCCGCCTGCGTACGCTTGCCGGCCCGCTGGCACATGCCCTGTTCGGTCGGCCAAGTGAGCGGCTGTCGCTGATTGCGATCACCGGCACCAACGGAAAAACCACTATCAGCCAGTGGATCGCTCATGCGCATCCGCGTCCTTGCGCGATCATCGGTACGCTCGGCGCCGGTTTTCCGGATAACCTGCTAGAAACCGGATTCACCACGCCCGAAGCGGCGACCCTGACGCGCTTTCTTGCCGAATTCGCCGCCGCCGACGCACAGGCCTGTGCGCTGGAAGCCAGTTCGATCGGTATTGAAGAAGGGCGCCTCGACGGTGCGCGGATCGATGTGGCGGTGTTTACCAATCTGACGCGCGACCATCTCGACTACCACGGCACGATGGAGAGTTATGCGGCGGCCAAGGCCAGGCTGTTCTCTTGGCCACGTCTACGCCTGGCGGTAATCAATCTCGATGACCCCTTTGGTCAGGAACTGGCCGGGCAGAGCACGGCAACCCGGATCCTCGGCTACACCCAGAGCGATACGCCCGGCGAGTGCCAGGGCGTGATCCGCGCCGAGCATGTCGAGGAAACCATTCACGGGCTGCGTTTCAGTCTCTGTGCGCCGAATGGGCGGGCGCGGGTCGAGAGCGGATTGCTCGGACGCTATAACGTATCCAATTTGCTGGCCGTTGCTGCCGTGTTGATCGACGCCGGCTTGACGCCGGAAGACGTTGCCGCCCGCATTGCAAAACTTTCTTCGCCGCCCGGTCGGCTGGAAAAAGTCGGGGGGCAAGGCGAGCAATCCCTTGAGCGGGACAACGAGCCGATGATCATCGTTGACTATGCGCACACGCCCGATGCACTGGAGCGCGCCTTGCGTGCGCTGCGCCCGGTGGCCAGGGCACGTGGCGCCGGTCTGGTCGCCATTTTTGGCTGCGGTGGCGATCGCGATCGCGGCAAGCGTCCGCTGATGGGCAAAATCGCTGCGCAACTGGCTGACCGTGTCGTGCTGACCAGCGATAACCCGCGCAGTGAACAGCCTTCGGCCATTATTGACGAAATCCGGACAGCGGCCCCGCGCGCCGAGCTCATTGTCGATCGCGCTCAGGCCATTCGACAGACGATTCTGGCGGCGCATCCGGCCGATGTGATCCTGCTTGCCGGCAAGGGACATGAGACCTACCAGGAAATCGCCGGCGTGCGCTGCGCCTTCTCGGATATTGCCGAGGCCAATGCTGCACTTGCTGCCCGTCTGGAGAGTCGCCCATGAGCATGATGATGGATCTCGCAGCCGCCGCAAAAGCGATCAACGGCACCTTGATGGGCGATAACGTATCTTTTTCCGAGGTCTCGACCGACAGCCGGAAGCTCACTGGCGGAGAACTGTTTGTTGCCCTGCGTGGCGATAACTTCGATGGTCATGAATTCGTCGCCGCCGCCAAGGCGCGTGGTGCCGCCGCCGCCGTGGTCGACTCGCATGCGCTGGAGAAGTTTGAGCCAATCGGTCTGCCTTTGCTTGTTGTGGCCAATACCCGTCTGGCACTCGGTGTGCTGGCGGCGCACTGGCGCGCCCGCTTCTCGCTACCGCTGATTGCGGTGACCGGCAGCAATGGCAAGACGACGACCAAGGAAATGATCGCCAGCATTCTGAAAGTAACATTCGGCGATGCTGTTCTCGTTACCCAGGGCAACCTCAATAATGATATTGGACTACCGCTGACGCTGCTCAGACTGAATGCCGGTCACCGTGCGGCGATCATCGAGATGGGGATGAATCATCCGGGGGAGATTGCCTATCTCTCCAGTATCGCCCGGCCAACGGTGGCTCTGGTGACCAACGCCCAGCGCGCACATCTGGCTGGGATGGGCTCGATCGAGGCCATTGCCGCTGAAAAAGGCAGCATCTATGAAGGCTTGAGCGATGCCGGCGTGGCAGTAATCAACGCCGACGACTTCTGGTACGACCTGTGGCGTGCGCAGAGCAGCGGTAAACGGGTGCGGGACTTTTCCTGCGAGCGAGCGGCGGATGTTGGCGGGCACTACCAGGTGCGCGGGCTGGAAAATCATCTGACCATTACGGCGCAGGGCGAACAGATCGAAGTCGCGCTGGCCTTGCCGGGAGCGCATAACGCGCGCAATGCCCTGGCTGCGGCCACCGCTGCGCTGGCGGCCGGGATTCCGCTGGCGGACGTACGCGAAGGCCTGAGCGCTTTCCGCGGGATCAAGGGCCGCCTGCAGCGGCGTGACGGACTGAATGGCTCGATCGTGCTCGACGATACCTATAACGCCAATCCGGATTCGGTGCGTGCCGGGATCGATGTGCTGGCGGCAACCGTTGGCAAAAAGATTCTTGTCCTGGGCGATATGGGCGAAATCGGCGACATGACCGGTCAGTTCCACGACGAGGTAGGCGGCTACGCCAAAAGCCAGGGCGTTGACCGGCTGCTGGCTCTGGGTGATTCGAGCGCACTGGCCGCACACAATTTCGGTGCGGGCGGGCGGCACTTCAAGAAGATCGAAGATCTGATCGGGAGCCTGATCGGCGAGCTGACTCCGGAAACGACTGTTCTCATCAAGGGTTCGCGTTTCATGCGCATGGAACGGGTATCCGATGCCGTCATTGCACAGCAGGCAGAAGGAGATCACTGATGTTGTTGATGCTGGCACAGTGGCTGGGGCAGGACATACGCGGATTCAACGTGTTCGGCTACATCACCTTGCGCACGGTACTGGCGGCGATGACGGCGCTGATCATTTCTTTCATGGCCGGACCGCGCGTGATCCGCTGGCTGGCCGCCAAGAAGATCGGTCAGGCCGTTCGCCAGGATGGTCCGCAGACGCACATCGTCAAGACCGGTACGCCGACCATGGGCGGCGTGCTGATCCTGATCGCCATTGCAATTACGACGCTGCTGTGGGGCGATCTTGCCAACCGTTATGTTTGGGTCGTGCTGATCGTCACGCTGGGCTTCGGGGCCATCGGCTGGTATGACGACTGGAGAAAAGTGGTTCACCGCGATCCGAAGGGGCTGGCCAGTCGCTGGAAGTACTTCTGGCAATCGGTACTCGGGTTGGCGGTGGCGGTCTATCTGTCCTTTTCCTCGACGGTTCCGGCGCAGATGGAATTGATCGTCCCCTTCTTCAAGACCGTCGCCTATCCGCTCGGCATCATCGGCTTCATCACGCTGACCTACCTGGTCATCGTCGGCACCAGCAACGCGGTTAACCTGACCGACGGCCTCGACGGGCTGGCCATCATGCCGACGGTGATGATCGCTGCCGCGCTGGCCATCTTTGCCTATGTTGCCGGTAGTTCGGTTTTCGCGAAATATCTGCTCATGCCCTACATCCCGGGTGCCGGTGAACTGGCCATTTTCCTCGGGGCGATGGCCGGCGCCGGGCTGGGTTTCCTGTGGTTCAACGCTTATCCCGCTGAAGTATTCATGGGCGACGTTGGCGCACTGGCGCTGGGGGGAGCGCTCGGCACGGTGGCGGTGATCGTGCGTCAGGAAATCGTTCTCGCCGTCATGGGTGGTGTGTTTGTCGCCGAAACCCTGTCAGTGGCGGCACAGGTTCTCTACTTCAAGTATACCGGCGGCAAGCGGATTTTCCGCATGGCACCGCTGCATCACCACTACGAACTTGGCGGCTGGAAAGAGACCCAGGTTGTCGTCCGCTTCTGGATCATCACCATCATGCTGGTGCTGATCGGTCTTTCAACGCTGAAGATCCGCTGACATGAATCTATCCGGCAAACTGGTTCTGGTCATCGGTCTCGGCGAGAGCGGGCTGGCCATGGCGAAATGGCTCGCCCGCCAGGGTGCCCTTGTGCGTGTTGCCGACACACGTTTGCAGCCGCCCAATGCGGATGCCCTGCGCGCTGCCGTGCCGCAGGCCGAACTGATTGCCGGGCCGTTGGTGGCCGATACCTTTTCCAGGATTCATCTGATCGCCATCTCGCCCGGTATGCCGGTGCAGGAACCGCAAGTGCAGGCTGCCGTCGCCCGCGGCGTGCCACTGGTTTCCGAAATCGAACTGTTTGCCTGGGCTGTGCACGACTTGATGCCGCAGACAAAAATAATCGCCATCACCGGCAGCAACGGCAAGACGACAACGACGGCGCTGACCGCACATCTGCTCAATGCCGTTGGCGTGCCGGCGATCGCCTGCGGCAACATCTCGCCATCGGCGCTCGACGCCCTGATGGCAGTCATCGACAGGCGCGCACCCGACACCTCGCTTCTCACTCCGCACTCCGCGCCGGCGGTATGGGTTCTCGAACTCTCCAGCTTCCAGCTTGAAACCACGCATACGCTCAAGGCCAACGCGGCTACGGTGCTCAATGTCAGTGAGGATCATCTTGACCGCTACAGCGGAATGGATGATTACGCCGCCGCCAAGGCGCGAGTCTTCAAGGGGCGGGGCGTGATGGTGCTCAACCGTGACGACGATCGCAGTCTCGGCGCCGGCCGCTGCGGCCGCAAACTGGTCACTTTCGGTCTCAACCCGGCACCGCGTTCGCTCGACTATGGTGTGGCCGATGGCTGGCTGATGCGTGGCAATGAACGGCTGATCGCGCGCAGTGAGCTGAAACTGGCGGGTTTGCACAATGCCGCCAACGCCATGGCCGCGCTGGCCTTGTGCGAGGCGATCGGCGTTGCGCCGCAGCGCCTGCTGCCGGCGCTGAAACAGTTTACCGGCCTGGCCCATCGCGTCGAGTTCGTCGCAAATATCAGGGGCGTCTCCTACTACGACGACTCCAAGGGTACCAATGTGGGCGCGACAGTGGCCGCGGTGCAGGGGATGGGCTGCAAGTTGGCGATCATTCTTGGGGGTGAGGGCAAGGCGCAGGACTTCTCACCGCTCAGTAAGGTGCTGGCCGAGCATGCCCGGGCCGTCGCACTGATCGGGCGCGATGCCGGACTGATCGCTGCGGCTATAAAGGAGTGTGAAATTCCTGTGCAGTGCTGTGCCGACATGGCCGAGGCGGTTCGCTGGTGCGCAGCGCAGACCAGGCGCGGCGATGCTGTTTTGCTGTCGCCGGCGTGCGCCAGTTTCGACATGTTCCGCGACTACGCCCATCGTGCGAGCGTATTCGTTGACGTCGTACGTGGCCTGGAAAGGGAGACGGCCTGATGTTGCGCGCGCTTGACGCTCCCCGCCGGATGCCTGCAGAAGTCGATCTGACTCTCCTGTGGAGTGGCTTGATACTGCTGCTGATCGGCATGGTGATGGTTTATTCGGCGTCGATTGCCATTGCTGAAGTGGGGCGGTATACCGGCAATCATCCGAGCTATTTCCTCGTCCGCCACGGCGTATTCCTGGTTATCGGACTGGTGGCTGCGGCGTTTGTCTTCCAGGTGCCATTGGCAACCTGGCAACATCTGGCGCCCTGGCTGTTTGTCGCCGGTTTTGTGCTGCTGGCGCTGGTGTTGATCCCGGGTATCGGTCGCGATGTCAATGGCGCGCGCCGCTGGCTGTCGCTCGGTATCGTCAATCTGCAACCTTCCGAGTTGATGAAGCTGTTCGCCGTGTTGTACGCCGCCGACTACACGGTGCGCAAGATGCCGCACATGCATGACTTGAAAAAGGCTTTCCTGCCGATGGCCGGGGCCATGGTGGCGGTTGGCGTGTTGCTCCTCAAGGAGCCGGATTTCGGAGCTTTCGTCGTCATCATTTCGATCGCCATCGGCATTCTTTTCCTGGGCGGAATGCGTGCCCGACTGTTTGCCATCCTGATTGTCGTGCTGGTCGCCGCCTTTGCCGTGCTGATCATTGTTTCTCCCTACCGGCGTGACCGCATCTTCGGATTCATGGATCCGTGGTCGGATGCCTTTGGTCGCGGTTATCAGCTTTCGCATGCGCTGATCGCCTTCGGACGCGGCGAGTTGCTCGGTGTCGGGCTGGGCGCCAGCGTCGAGAAACTGTTTTACCTGCCGGAAGCGCATACCGATTTTTTGCTGGCGGTGATTGCTGAAGAACTCGGCTTCATGGGCGTCGTCGTGGTCATCGTCCTGTTTGGCCTGCTCATCCAGCGCGCCTTTGCCATCGGTCGTCAGGCCGTGGCGCTTGACCGCCTCTATCCCGCTCTGGTGGCCCAGGGCATCGGCATCTGGATCGGCATTCAGAGTTTCATCAACATGGGCGTGAATATGGGTCTGCTGCCGACCAAGGGCCTGACCCTGCCGCTGATGAGTTTTGGCGGGTCCGGAATCCTAGCCAACTGCGCCGCCCTAGCCATCCTGCTCAGGGTTGATTGGGAAAATCGTCAATTGATGCGCGGGGCGAAATTATGAGCACCCATGTCATTCATCAATTGGCGATTTCGGCGAAGGCTAACTTGCGCAGGCGTCAGCGCGGCCGTCAACACAAAGATGCGGGCAAGCTATGAGCCGCACCAATTCCGGAGGCCAACTCTCATGCGAGGCACGCGGCAACTGCGCGAGAGCAAGACGCTCCTGGTGATGGCCGGCGGTACCGGCGGTCACGTGTTCCCTGGTCTGGCCGTCGCCGATCTGCTGAAGAGCCGGGGCTGGAAGATTGTCTGGATGGGCAATCCGGACGGCATGGAGGCCAAACTGGTTCCCTCGCGCGGCTATGAAATGGCCTGGATGCGCTTCGGCGCGCTGCGTGGCAAGGGACTGTTGCGCAAGTTGCTGCTCCCGCTGGCATTGCTCTCGGGCTTCTGGCAGGCCTTGCGCGAGATTCGCCGCGTCAAGCCGGATGTCGTGCTGGGTATGGGCGGCTACATCAGTTTCCCTGGCGGAATGATGGCCGTATTGCTCGGTTGCCCGCTGGTTGTACACGAACAGAACTCGATTGCCGGCCTCGCCAACCGGGTGCTGTCAAAGCTCGCGTCGCGCATCGTTTGCGGTTTTCGGAGGCCTTGCCCAAAGGCGAGTGGGTCGGCAATCCGGTGCGTCCTGAAATCGCCCAGATGGCGGAACCCGCCGAACGTTTTGCCGAGCGCGCGGCTGACGAAACCCTGCCGCTCCATTTGCTGGTACTCGGTGGCAGTCTGGGTGCCGCCGCAATCAATGAAATGGTGCCGCAGGGGCTGGGGCTGTTGCCTGCCGAAGAGCGCCCACAGGTGGTGCATCAGGCCGGTGCCAAACATCTCGAACAGTTGCTGAACAACTACCAGGCCGCCGGTGTGCAGGCGCACTGTGTGGCTTTCATCGACGATATGGCCGGCGCCTACGAATGGGCCGATCTGGTGATCTGCCGGGCGGGCGCGCTGACGGTTGCCGAACTGGCTGCGGCCGGCGTAGCGAGCATTCTGGTGCCTTTCCCCTACGCTGTTGATGACCATCAGACGGCCAATGCGAGATTTCTATCGTCCGCCGGCGGTGCGTTTCTGTTGCCGCAGAACGAAATGACGCCTGAATCGATCAGTCTGCTCCGCAACTACACGCGCGGCCAGTTGCAGCAGATGGCCGAGCGCGCGCGCGCGATGGCCAGGCCGCACGCAACAGCCGAAGTCGCCAGGGTGTGCGAGGAGGTGGTGAAATGAAACATAAGGTCAAAAACATCCATTTTGTCGGCATCGGTGGTTCGGGAATGAGTGGAATTGCCGAAGTGATGTTCAATCTGGGTTTCGGCGTCAGTGGCTCGGATCTGGCCGACAATGCAACGACCAGGCGCCTGGCCGGGCTGGGTATACGAATCAGCGCGGGGCATGCCAGTGAGCACATCATCGGCGCTGACGCCGTGGTCGTGTCGACGGCGGTCAAGGACGACAATCCGGAAGTTATTGCCGCACGCCTGCGCAAGGTGCCGCTGGTGCCGCGTGCCCAGATGCTGGCCGAGCTGATGCGTCTCAAGCAGGGAATTGCGATTGCCGGGACGCACGGAAAAACGACGACGACCAGTCTGGTAGCTTCGATTCTGGCCGAAGGCGGCATGGATCCAACCTTCGTCATCGGTGGCCGGCTAAACGCCGCCGGAGCGAATGCACGCCTTGGTTCCGGCGATTTTCTGGTGGCCGAGGCCGACGAGTCCGATGCCTCTTTCCTGTTCCTGTCGCCGGTCATTTCGATTGTGACCAACATTGATGCCGACCACATGGAAACCTACGGCCATGATTTCGGCAGGCTCAAGCAGGCCTTTGTCGATTTCCTGCAGCGTCTGCCGTTTTACGGGGTGGCCGTGCTTTGTGCCGATGACGCCAATGTCTGCGAAATCATGCCGCAGGTCGCCAAGCAGATTGTCACCTATGGTCTGGACGCTGCCGCCAATGTGCGTGCAGAAAACGTGGTGGCGGACGCCGGCCAGATGAAGTTTGATTGTGTGCGCATCAACGGCAGCGTCACGCGCTTCCCGGTGACGCTCAACCTGCCGGGTGTTCATAACGTGCTGAACGCGCTGGCGGCAATTACTGTGGCCAGCGAACTGGGAATTTCCGACGCGGCCATCGTCAAGGCGCTGGCCGAGTTCAAGGGCGTTGGCCGGCGCTTTCAGCGTTACGGCGAAGTGCCGCTGAGCGGTGGCGGCCAGTTCACGCTGGTCGATGACTACGGCCATCATCCGGCGGAAATGAAGGCGACCATCGCCGCTGCCCGGGGTGCCTTTCCCGAGCGACGTTTGCTGCTGGCCTTTCAGCCGCATCGCTACACCCGGACACGCGACTGCTTTGAGGATTTTGTCAGCGTGCTGAACGGTGTCGATGCTCTGGTGCTGGGCGAAGTGTATGCCGCCGGTGAGCCGCCGATCGTTGCCGCCGATGGCCGTGCGCTGGCACGTGCGCTACGGGTGGCCGGCAGGATCGAACCGGTATTTGTCGAGAACATCGCCGACCTGCCGCAAGCCATTCTCGATGTCGCCCGCGACGGCGATGTGGTGATCACCATGGGTGCCGGATCGATCGGCGGCGTTCCTGGAAAGCTGGCAAATGCTGTAAGCACCAAGACACCAGGCCCTGCGGGGCACCCAGTACGCCAAGGTTTTCTTGGTGAATCTTTGTGTCCTTGGTGCCTTGGTGGTGAAGGGTTTTAGTTATGTCTGACTTCGGAAAAGTTGCAGTTCTTCTCGGCGGCAAGTCGGCCGAGCGCGAGGTGTCGCTGAACAGCGGTGCACGCGTGCTGGCCGCCTTGCAGCGTCAGGGCGTTGATGCCCAGGCTTTTGATCCGGCCGAGCGCAAGCTCGATGAACTGGCGGTGTTTGATCGCGCCTTCATCGCACTGCATGGCCGTTACGGCGAGGACGGGACGATCCAGGGCGCGCTTGAGCTGATGCACATTCCTTATACGGGAAGCGGCGTGATGGCCTCTGCGGTGGGTATGGACAAGTGGCGCACCAAGTTGCTGTGGCGTTCGGTCGGTCTGGCCATTCCGGAGTTCGTCATGCTCGATGCGCACAGTGATTACGACGCGGTCGAGAAACAGCTTGGGCTGCCGCTTTTCGTCAAGCCGGCCTGCGAAGGTTCATCGATCGGCGTTTCGATGGTGCGCCATAGGGGTGAATTGCGCGCCGCCTGGCAGGCGGCAGCGAAACATGATTCGCTGGTGATTGTCGAGCAGGGCATCTTTGGCGGCGAATACACGGTGGCCATGCTCGGCGAAGGCGACAACATGCAGGCACTGCCGATCATCAAGATTGAGCCCGCCACTGAATTCTACGACTACGAAGCCAAGTATCTGCGCGATGACACCCGCTATCGCTGCCCCTGCGGGCTGTCCGAGTCACGCGAGCGTGAGCTGCGTGCTCAGGCACTGGATGCTTTCCGCGTGCTCGGTTGCCGTGGCTGGGGACGGGTCGATTTCCTGATGGATGAGCAGGGCAAGGCTTACTTCCTGGAAGTGAATACTTCGCCGGGAATGACCGATCACTCGCTGGTGCCGATGGCCGCACGGGTCGCGGGAATTTCCTACGAACAACTGGTGCTGCGTGTGCTGGCGTTGGCCACGCTGGGTGGAAAAGCATGACAACAGTGAAAAGTGAAGAGTCAGGAGTGAGGTGTTTTTGTCTGCGCTTTTTCTCCTTACCCCTCACTCCTGACTCCTCACTGACTTCGGGATGATGAATGTGGAACAAACCGCAGTTGATGAACGCCGTTACCGATCTGCTCCTGGTGGCAGCGGCGGCTGCATTGCTTGTGGCGGCGCTCGTGTGGGCTGCTCGCCTGCCCCTGTTTCCGTTGCGCGAAGTGCTCGTAACGCACGAGTTGCGGGAAGTCCGGCGCAGCGAGCTGGAAAGCTCGCTCAGCGGCTTGCTGCGTGGAAATTTCTTCAGTATCAAAGTGGACGACTTGCGCCTGTCGCTGGAGCAATTGCCCTGGGTGCGGCGTGCCGAAGTACGGCGGCAGTGGCCGTCGCGCATCGAGGTGAGTATCGAGGAGCATCTGCCGGTGGCCTTCTGGGGGCAGGCAACGGGGCAACTGGTGAACTCCTATGGCGAGGTGTTCACCGCTGTCTTGAGCACTCCGCCGTCAGCACCGATGCCCTTGCTGATCGGCCCGACAGGGCTGGCGCCGGAAATACTGAGCCACTACCAGCAGGCCGAGCAAATCCTCAAGCCGGTCGGACGCATACCGCGAGCATTGAGTGTTTCGCCACGTCTTGCCGTGCAGTTGCGACTCGACGACGGAATGATCGTCGAATTGGGGCGACAACAGCCGAAGGCGCCGGTGAGCGAGCGCCTGCTGCGCTTCGTCGAGTACTACCCGAGCGTATTGAGCGCCGCCAGGCAGCGGCCAAGTGTTGTGGATATGCGCTATCCGAATGGTTTTGCGCTGCGGCTCGCTGCCGCGCCAGCAACTGAGAGTAAAGGGAAACCATGAGCAGGGAAAACAAGGAAATCATCGTCGGGCTCGATATCGGCACCTCGAAGATCGTTGCGCTGGTCGCTGAAATCACTCCGGAAGGACGGCTCAACATCATCGGCATGGGATCGCAGGACTCCAAAGGCCTGCGGAAGGGCGTGGTGGTCAACATCGAGGATACGGTGGCGACCATTTCACGCGTGCTCCAGGAAGTCGAGCTGATGGCCGACTGCAAGGTCAAGGATGTTTATACCGGGATTGCCGGCAGTCACATCAAGAGCTTCAATTCGAACGGCATGGTGGCCATCAAGGACAAGGAAGTGACGCCGATGGACGTCGAGCGTGTCATTGAAACGGCGCGCGCCATGCCGATCCCGGCTGATCAGGAAATCCTGCACATCCTGACGCAGGAATTCATCATCGACGATCAGGACGGAATCCGTGAGCCGATCGGCATGAGCGGGTTCCGCCTTGAAGTGAAAGTGCACATTGTGACCGGTGCCGTTTCGGCGGCGCAAAACATCGTCAAGTGCGTGCGCCGCTGCGGGCTGGAAGTGAATGATCTGGTATTGCAGCCGCTGGCGTCGAGCTATGCCGTACTTTCCGAGGACGAGAAGGATCTGGGCATCTGTCTCATCGACATCGGCGGCGGTACGACCGATCTGGCGATCTGGACGCAGGGCGCCATTCGCCACACCTCGGTCATTCCGATTGCCGGTGACCAGATCACCAACGACATCGCCATGGCGCTGCGTACGCCGACGCGCGAAGCCGAAGACATCAAATGCAAATTCGGCTGTGCGCTTTCCGATCTGGCGAATGCGGAGGATGTACTCGATGTGGCCGGTGTCGATGATCGGCCGTCTCGCAAGCTGTCGCGCCGGGCTCTGGCCGACGTCATACAGCCGCGAGTCGAGGAGCTGTTCGAGCTGATCCAGGCCGAACTGCGCCGTTCCGGCTTCGAAGAAGTGTTGTCCTCCGGCATCGTACTGACGGGGGGGTCATCGGTGATGCCGGGAATGATCGAGCTGGGCGAAGAAGTTTTCCACATGCCGGTACGCCTCGGCATGCCGAAGTATCACGGCGCGCTCGCCGATGTCGTGCAAACCCCGCGTTTTGCTACCGCCTGCGGCTTGCTGCTCGAAGCCCAGACGCAAAGGAAACGCGGCCTGAAGGTGCGTGAAACACGCGATGTCAAGCAGGTTTTCGGGCGCATGAAATCCTGGCTTGAGAAGAATTTTTGATCACTTTATTAATGTTTTTTAGTGGAGGAGAGAGCAATGTTTGAAATCATAGAGAAGGAAGAAGGCAGTAGCGATCTGGGAACCGTGATCAAGGTCATCGGCATTGGAGGTGCCGGAGGCAATGCAGTCGATCACATGATTCGTGAGGGGGTAATGGGGGTCGAGTTTCTGGCCGCCAATACCGATGCCCAGGCCCTCAAGCGCAGCGTCGCTCACAAGAAGATCCGTCTGGGCAAGTCGGGTCTGGGTGCGGGCGCCAAGCCGGAGTCGGGTCGCCAGGCGGCGGTCGATGAGCGCGAGCAGATTGCCGAGTCGCTGAAGGGAGCGCATATGGTGTTCATCACCGCCGGCATGGGCGGTGGTACAGGTACCGGTGCCGGGCCGATCGTTGCCGAAGTGGCGCGCGAACTCGGCATCCTGACGGTAGCGGTAGTCACCAAGCCCTTCGGTTTTGAAGGGAAACGTCTGAAAGTGGCCGAAGACGGCATCGCCGAGTTGCAGAAGCACGTTGATTCACTGATCGTCATCCTCAACGACAAATTGATGGATGTACTCGGAGATGATGTGTCGATGGACGAGGCTTTCAAGGCGGCGGATAACGTATTGCGCAACGCCGTTGGCGGCATCGCGGAAATCATCAACTTCCCGGGTCTGGTCAACGTCGACTTCGAAGACGTGCGTACCGTCATGGGCGAGATGGGCATGGCCATGATGGGTTCGGCCAACGCCGCCGGCGTTGATCGAGCACGCATTGCGGCCGAACAGGCGGTGGCCTCGCCGCTGCTCGAAGGCATCAACCTTTCCGGGGCGAAGGGCGTTCTGGTCAATATCACCTCGACGCGCGGCCTGAAGATGAAGGAAGTGAACGAAGTGATGAATACCGTTCGTGCATTTGCTGCCGATGACGCGCACATCATCTTCGGTGCGGTCTACGACGAAGGCATGGGCGAGGACATCCGTGTCACCGTCGTCGCCACCGGTCTCGGGCAGGCTCAGGCGAGGCGTAATTCGTTCGAGGTGATCAATACGCCGGTCATGCAGCAGGCCAACGGCACCCATGGCGGTTTCGTGCAACACGCGAACATCGACTATGGCCAACTTGACGCGGTTCCGGCGGTGGTGCGCAAGGGACGTAGCGCTACGGTCGAGGCACTGGCCAATAGCGGGGTTGATCGCTACGACATTCCGGCATTCTTGAGGAAACAGGCGGATTGAGTTTGGCGCCGAAACCGCTTTCGACGCAGAGGGCGCAGAGGCGCAGAGTGCACAGAGAGAATCAATCATCGAATCTTCTTCTCTGTGTCCTCTGCGCCTCGGCGATCTCTGCGTTGAAAGAGGTTAGCTATTACGAACTTCCTAAAAACCCTATTCTGTATAGGGGGTAGGTGATCTGTGTTAAAATGCGCTATTCACTCAATTTATCAATCACATGCTTAAACAACGAACGCTTAAGTCACTGATCCGTGCTTCCGGCGTCGGTCTGCATTCCGGCATCAAGGTCAAGATGGCATTGCGTCCGGCGGCGCCCAATACGGGGATCGTCTTTCGCCGCGTCGATCTTGATCCGATTGTCGATCTGCCGGCTTCGGCACTGATTGTCGGTGACACCCGTCTATGCTCGTGTCTGGAGCTTGACGGTGCCAAGGTGGGAACCATCGAGCATCTGATGTCGGCTTTTGCCGGCCTCGGCATCGACAACGCATTTGTCGATCTGGATGCGGCCGAATTGCCGATTCTTGACGGCTCGGCTTCGCCTTTTGTTTTCCTGATTCAGTCTGCCGGTATCGAAGAGCAGCCGGTGGCCAAGAAGTTCATTCGCGTCAAACGTCCGATTGAGGTTCGCGAAGCCGATCGTTCGGGAGACAAATGGGCGCGTTTCGAGCCGCACGACGGATTCAGGCTGACCTTCTCGATAGTTTTCAACCATCCGGCGATTGATCGCACCGGGCAGGAAGTGACCATCGATTTCGCCGAACATTCCTATATTCGCGAAGTGGCACGCGCACGTACCTTCGGCTTCATGCAGGAAGTCGAGTGGCTACGCGAGAACGGTCTGGCGCAGGGTGGCGGTCTGGATAACGCCGTGGTGCTCGACGAGTTCCGTGTGCTTAACAGCGATGGTCTGCGTTACTCCGACGAATTCGTCAAACACAAGGTGCTCGACGCGATTGGCGACCTCTACCTGATCGGTCATCCGCTGCTGGCCTCGTTTACTGCGCACAAGTCGGGACACGCGCTGAACAATGCCCTGGCGCGCGAGTTGCTGGCCAATCCGGACGCCTGGGAGTACGTTTCCTACCCGGATCAGGAGCAGGCACCGCAGGCCGTAGCCCGCTGGCTGGCACTGCCGGCCTTCCAGTAGTCGCAATCAGCCATGTGGCTGCTGCGTTTGCTGGCCGTGTTGACGGCAATTTCAGTGGCCGTGGGCGTAGGGGCGTTTTTGCTGACCCGTGATTCCCGGTATTTGCGCTTTTCCTGGCGCCTTTTTCGTTACGCCCTGATTGTCGCCCTGCTGGTTTTTGCGCTGCTCATTCTTGAGCGGGTGGCCATTATTCCTGTTTAGCCGAGTGCGTCAGCAAGGTCTCCAGGGCAGCACGCAAGGGCGAGTCCGGCAGGGAGTCGCGCAGGCCTTCCAGCGTCCGGCTGGTTCGTGAGCTCAGCGGTTTTTGAGTGGAAGCCCTTGATTGCGTGCTGATTTTACGGGCTTGCACTTTCACCTGAACGCCGTTACACTCAACTCCCCGCTTGGAAAAACCTTCGGCCAGCGTAGGCGCCATCTGGCGCAGCTTGGCTGCCACCGCGCCACTGACGGCGTGAATAACAATAATTCCTGACTTGTAATTGGCCAGACGGCTAGCCTGGCCCAAGTGTGTCGGCGCAATCTCCTGGTAGAGGTGCGTCAGTTTAATTAGCAGCCTGGCGTGCGCCATGACCTTGCCGGCGCCATCGGCTGCTTCCAGATAGTTTTCGAGGGAATTTTGCATCGGGAACTTCGAGGAGAGGCAACTTGCATATTATTCTCGTCTCCAGCCGTCTGGCAACCGCCAGATCGTTCAATGTCACGTCACGGCTGATGTTGGCGCTAGTGGCCGGCTTGATTGTTCTGGCTTTTGCCACATCGTTCCTGTTTTCCTGGGTCGGTGTCCGCTTCAACATGCCCTTTGCTGCAGAGCTTGTGGTCGCCGTGCAAGAGGTGCACAACCGCAAGACCGAAGAGTACCTGCGGGATAACATCTCGTCGATGGCGGTCAAACTCGGAGAGATGCAAGCTCAGGTAATACGGCTCGATTCGCTCGGAGAGCGCATTGCCAGGCTGTCGGGTGTCAATCCCCCGAAAAACGAGGCTAACCAGTCGAACGAGACGAAAGGCAAGGCCGGTCAGGGCGGCCCGCTGATTCTTTCGAAGCAGCCGCTGACGGCCACTGAGTTGCAACGCGAGATTGATCGACTGGCAGAGATTGTCGAACAGCGCAGCGATACGCTGACCGCACTCGAGTCGCAGCTCATGGAGCGGCGCATCAAGACCACCCTGTTGCCGACGCTGGTGCCGATCGACGCCGATCATGTGGGATCCACCTTCGGTCACCGACTTGATCCGATAGCCGGTGTCGGTTCCCTGCACGAAGGAATCGATTTTGTCGCCGATCCGGGAACCCGAATCATTGCTTCGGCTGGGGGCGTGGTGCTCGCCGCCGAATATCATCCGGAGTATGGAAACCTGATCGAGATTGACCACGGCAACGACTTTACCTCACGCTATGCCCATCTCTCGAAGATCTATGTCAGGGTCGGGCAGATCGTCAAGCGCGCTCAGGCCATTGGCGCCAGCGGCAATACGGGTCGCTCGACCGGCCCGCACCTGCATTTCGAAGTGCGTTTCAAGGGCGTGGCACAGAACCCGGAGCGTTTTCTGCAACAGGGCCCACAGTTGGCTCTTAATTCCCCGGTGCCGTCGAAAACGGGTACGCCGTCAGTCAGGCCCGTCACACCGCCGAGGCCGGCACGGGTTTCTGCGAGCTTCAACGCGCCGCGTTAGGTCATCCCGGCGCAATTGCGCTACAAACAGCCAGCACAGCGGAACAGCGGGGCACCGGTGTCGCTGAGAACCCCGAAAGCATGTTTTCCCCGGCGTTTCCTTGCTGCCTCTGTGCCTCTGCGGTGGAATTCAAAGTCAATGACCTGAGAGTCTGTGACTAAATCATTACTGCCAGATTGCAACGCTCGTCACCCCGGCGAAAGCCGGGGTCCAGCTCGTTTGTCTGATTTTTTTGGCTATCGGAGGATGGTACTGGATTCCGGCTTGCGCCGGAATGACGGCTTGGGAGGTGTTTATGCATTGATTCACAGCCTCTGAGAGGTATCTCTGAAGAACCGCCGCGCTGAGTGCGCGTGTTAGAATCGCTTCCTTTTCAGCGCTACAACACTTTCCAGAATGATTTCCGGCCTACTCAAGAAGATTTTCGGCAGCCGTAATGATCGGCTGATCAAGCAGTACTCCAAGGCGGTGCGCCAGATCAACGCGCTGGAAGCGGGCATCAGCGCGCTTTCCGACGAAGATTTGCGCGGCAAGACGAGCGAGTTCAAAACGCGCGTGAGCAACGGTGAAGCGCTCGACGCACTGTTGCCGGAGGCCTTTGCCGTTGTTCGCGAGGCCGGCAAGCGTGCGCTCGGCATGCGCCACTTCGACATGCAACTGGTCGGCGGCATGGTGCTGCATGACGGCAAGATTGCCGAAATGCGTACCGGCGAAGGCAAGACGCTGGTCGCCACCTTGCCCGCTTACCTCAACGCGCTTTCCGGTACTGGCGTACATATCATTACCGTCAACGATTACCTGGCCAGTCGCGATGCCGAATGGATGGGGCGTCTGCACCGTTTTCTCGGGCTGTCGGTCGGCGTCAATCTGTCGCAGATGCAGCACGATGAAAAGCAGGCGGCTTATGCCGCCGATATTACTTACGGTACCAACAACGAGTTCGGTTTCGACTACCTGCGCGACAACATGGTGTACAGCGCCTCCGAGCGCGTCCAGCGCAAGCTGAGCTACGCCATTGTCGATGAGGTCGATTCGATCCTGATCGACGAAGCGCGCACGCCGCTGATCATCTCCGGCCAGGCCGAAGACCACACCGATCTTTACATCCGCATGAATCAGGTGGCGCCGATGCTAGAGCGCTGTCTGGAAGAAGAGGGCCCTGGCGATTACTGGGTCGACGAGAAGGGCCATCAGGTGCTGATGACCGAGGCCGGCCACGAGCACGCCGAAGAGATTCTGGCGCGTGTTGGTTTGCTGCCCGAAGGCGGTAGCCTGTACGATGCGGCCAACATCCTGCTGATACACCATCTTTACGCCGCATTGCGTGCGCATACGCTGTTCCTGAAAGATCAGCAGTACGTGGTGCAGAACGGCGAAGTGATCATCGTCGACGAGTTCACCGGGCGCCTGATGTCGGGTCGCCGCTGGTCCGATGGCCTGCATCAGGCGGTCGAGGCCAAGGAAGGGGTGGCCATCCAGAACGAGAACCAGACGCTGGCCTCGATCACCTTCCAGAACTACTTCCGCATGTACGGCAAACTCGCCGGGATGACCGGTACGGCCGATACCGAAGCTTACGAATTCCAGCAGATCTACGGTCTCGAGACGGTGGTCATCCCGACCAATCTGCCGATGATCCGGGTTGACAACAACGACCAGATTTTCCGCACCGCCAAAGAGAAGCACGATGCCATCATTGCCGACATCCGTGCCTGCCGCGGGCGTGGGCAGCCGGTGCTGGTCGGCACCACCTCGATCGAGAACTCCGAACTGCTGTCGACCCTGCTCGACAGCGAGAAGCTGCCGCATCAGGTGCTCAACGCCAAGCAGCACGCGCGCGAAGCCGAGATCGTGATCCAGGCCGGTCGTCCGGGAATGATCACCATCGCCACCAACATGGCCGGTCGCGGTACCGACATCGTGCTCGGTGGCAGTATCGAGAAACAGATCTCGGCGATCCGCGACGATGAAACGCTTGATGCCGCTACCAGGGAGGCGCGCACCGCAGCCTTGCGTGCCGAGTGGCAGATTTTGCACAATCAGGTGGTGGCTTCCGGCGGACTGCATATCATCGGTTCCGAGCGCCATGAATCGCGCCGCATCGACAACCAGTTGCGTGGTCGTTCCGGTCGCCAGGGCGACCCCGGCTCCTCGCGTTTCTATCTCGCACTCGACGATGCGCTGCTGCGGATTTTTGCCGGCGATCGCCTGAAGGCGATCATGGAGCGCCTGAAAATGCCGGACGGCGAGGCCATCGAGCATCCGCTCGTTTCGCGCTCGCTCGAATCGGCCCAGCGCAAGGTGGAGAGCCGCAACTTCGATATCCGCAAGCAATTGCTCGAATACGACGACGTGGCCAACGACCAGCGCAAGGTGATCTACGCGCAGCGCAACGAACTGCTCGAAACCGAAGACATTTCGGAGACCATTACGGCCATGCGCCAGGGCGTCCTGTACGACATCTTCCGGCGCTATGTGCCGGAGGAAAGTGTCGAAGAACAATGGGAGCTGCCGGCACTGGAGAAAGATCTGGCTGCCGAATTGCAATTGCCCCTGCCGATTGTAGAATGGTTCAGCAACGAGCCGACGCTGAGCGACGAGGCAATGCTCAGGCGAATTATCGAACACGCCGATACGGCCTACGCCGCCAAGGTTGAACAGGTCGGTGCCGAGAGCTTCCATCAGTTCGAGCGCAATGTCATGCTGCAAAGCGTCGACACCCATTGGCGCGAGCATCTGGCCGCACTCGATCACCTGCGCCAGGGCATCCACCTGCGCGGCTATGCGCAAAAGAACCCGAAGCAGGAATACAAGCGCGAGGCCTTCCAGTTGTTCGAGATGCTGCTCGACAGCGTTCGTGTCGAGGTCAACCGGCTGCTGATGACCGTTCAGGTGCGTGCCGAAGAGGTCGAAGAAACCGCCCCACACGCTGAGGTGCAGAACGTCCAGTATCACCATGCCGGCTATGACGAAGTGATCGGACCGAGCGACGGCGAGGCGCAACCCAAGGCGCAGCCGATTCAAGCCAGGCCCAAAGTCGGTCGCAACGACCCCTGCCCCTGCGGGTCGGGCAAGAAATACAAGCAATGCCATGGGAAGTTGAGCTAAAACGCAAACGCATTCAACGCTGAGAACGCAGAAAGAAACAATTAACCTGGAAAATGCAAGTCAAGCGCGACAAACTGTCCAGCACCAGGTTTGGCGAGTATCTTGCCCTCACCCCATCCCTCTCCCACAGGGCGAGGGGTTTGCACCCTTCTCCCGCGGGAGAAGGGCTGGGACGAGGGCTTGCGATTTTGGCGTCACGTTCAACTGCGGTTTTTAGGATAAAACTCTGCGATCTCTGCGTTAAAAGAGGTTAAAAACAATGCCTGTAAACTTCGCCACTCCCGCCCCCGAAGCGCTCTTCCCCATCGCCGGTATCCGTCTCGGACTTGCCGAAGCGGGTATCCGTAAGCTCGACCGGCGCGACCTGACGCTGCTGGCGCTCGATGCCGGGTGTACGGTGGCCGGCGTGTTCACGCAAAACCGTTTCTGTGCGGCACCGGTGCAGCTTTGCCGCCGCCATCTGGATTCAGGCAGCGAGATTCGTGCGCTGGTTATCAATACCGGCATTGCCAATGCCGGGACCGGCGAATCCGGCGTGCAGGCAGCGCAGGAAACCTGCGTTGCCGTCGGCAAACTGTTCGGCGTCAGTGCCAGTCAGGTGCTGCCGTTCTCAACCGGCGTGATTCTCGAACCGCTGCCGGTTGAGCGGCTGATTGCCGGGCTGCCGCGCTGTGTCGACGACCTTGCGAGCGATCACTGGCACGCCGCCGCGCACGCCATCATGACCACCGATACGGTGGCCAAGGCGGCCTCGCGGCGCGTTGAAATCAATGGCCGGACGATCACCATTACCGGCATCAGCAAGGGCGCCGGAATGATCAGGCCGAATATGGCGACCATGCTCGGCTTTGTCGCTACCGACGCCGGCATCGCCGAACCGCTGCTACGGCAACTGGTGCGCGAAGCCGCCGATGAGTCCTTCAACTGCATCACCGTCGATGGCGATACATCGACCAATGACTCCTTCATCCTGATCGCCACCGGGCAGTCCGGCAGCGAATTTACTGATTCAGGCACGCCGGGTTACGCCGCACTGCGCGCAGCGGTCACCGGTGTGGCACTCGAACTCGCCCAGGCTATCATCCGAGACGGCGAAGGCGCGACCAAGTTCATCAGCATCGCCGTCGAAGGCGGCCGGGATCGCGAGGAATGCAAGCGCGTCGGCTACGCCATTGGCCACTCGCCGCTAGTCAAAACAGCCTTTTTCGCCTCCGACCCCAATCTCGGCCGCATACTCGCCGCCATCGGCTACGCTGACATTGACGCGCTCGATGTCGAAGGCGTTCGTGTCTGGCTGGGCAGCGCCGGAGAAGAAATCCTGGTCGCCGAGAAAGGTGGCCGCGCCGAATCTTACCGTGAGGAGGACGGTTCGCGCATCATGCAGTCAGCGGAAATCACCGTGCGCGTCGATCTGGGCCGTGGCAAGGCCAGCGGCACGGTCTATAGCTGCGATTTCTCGTATGACTACGTGAAGATCAACGCCGACTACCGCAGTTGAACGAAAGGCTCTTTGCCATGCGCACCATCGGCAAACGGAAAGAACGAGAGATCAGCTTTTCGGCTTCAGCAAGTCTGCTGGCAGAAGGCGCACGATTCAATGATGAAATCCACCGCCTGCCGACCGGTAACACGACGTTCATCCCGAAGGGCGTAAGCTTCTTCAAAACCCATGACGAGGCCAACCGTCATCAACTCGATTGTCTGGTGAACGGCATGGCGAATAGCGCTCTGGAGCGTAGCTGATGGAAAAGTTCAGCCGCCCGGCCAGTCTGGAGGACCTGAAAACTCTGCTCGGATCCTTGAACCAGCAAGGTGTCGAATACCTCCTGATTGGAGGTTACGCCCTGTTCGCCCACGGCTACCACCGCGCAACCACCGACATTGACGTGCTGGTGCCCGCTACCATGGAGACCGGAAAAAAGATCAGGCAAGCACTGATGATCCTGCCCGACCAGGCGGCCAGAGACATTGATCCGGCCTGGTTCGAAGAGGGAGAGAACATCCGGGTTGCCGACGCCTTCGTGGTCGATATCATGCTCAACGCCTGTGGTGAGACTTACGAGACCCTGAAACACTACGCCGAAATCGTAGACCTGGAAGGACTGCAAATCCGCACCATAAACCTGGAAGGGCTGCTGCGGACCAAGCAAACCACACGCGATAAGGACATCGCCGACCGCATCGTACTGGAACGGGCACTGAAGATAATCCGGGAACGCGGTAAAGCCTCGTAATTACTGGTCGCTCATGCACTCCCACACCCGTACCTGCGGGGCAATGCCCGCGTCACGCGCCGCTTTGCAGAAATCCCGGTCGAAGGTATGCAAGATGGTGGATCCGCAAACCGCCAAATGTAGCGCGTCGGCAAAATCAGCGCCTTGCACGTACCAGTCGAGTGCATGGCCAACCGCTTCGGACGTTTCAATCACGGTATTGTCGGTTTCCAGCAGGGCGGTAAAGAATTCGTGCAATTCAACACGGGTCTTCCTGTAGCGGGCGCGTAACACCCATTCGGTTTCCAGCAATACGGTACGTGAAATAAAGACGTTATCTTCGGCAATCAAACGCCGGACAACGGCGACCTGCTCGGCGTTGTCCACAACCAGGGCACGCACCAACAGATTGGTGTCGAAAGCGATCATCGGATGCGCTTCACAGATGCTTCCCAATCGGCGCTGTAATCGACCGGCTTGCACAGATCCTCGGTAGAAAGCGGCGGTCCGTCATGCTTCAGCATGCCAATCAGATCCTCCAGTCTGCGGCTGGTCTTTTTCGGGGCCGTCTTGAGCGTGACGCCGGAAGCGCTTGAAACCAGCGTGATCCGGGTTCCCGCAGACCAATGCAGTTCGTCCCGAATCTCTTTCGGAATAACGACTTGTCCTTTGCTGGAAAGCGTTAAGGTTGTGATAGACATTGCGTACCTCAATGAGTAAGACAGAAAGTAAGGCGTATTATCGGTCTGCTGCCCGCGTCAGGCAAGCCTGACTGCTACGAGCGGTCAGTTGTTCTCAGCCAGGTGTGGCCTCGTTCAGCCGCGCATTAGCTTGTTGCAGATGTTTCGGCTGTTCGGGGGTAGGGATGAGGCAGGAGGTCGAGTTTGGGCGGATAGTCAATCCGGTATGAACGAGCCCGTCCTCAGTGCAGCACGCGCGGGATGGCCAGCGTAAATTCGGCGATCACCGCCTCGAACTGCGTACCGTCCTCGGCGGTCATCTGGTAGCTGCCGCGCATGGTGCCGACCGGCGTGTCAAGCTGGCAGCCACTGGTGTATTCAAAGGTCTCGCCCGGCTTGAGCAGCGGTTGTTGGCCGACAACGCCGAGACCACGCACTTCCTGCACCCGCGAGTTGCCGTCGGTAATGATCCAATGCCGCGAGATCAGTTGCGCCGGTACGGTGCCGACATTCTCGATGGTGATGGTGTAGGCAAAAACGTAACGCTCAATGGCCGGATCGGATTGATCGGCAATGAACTGCGGAACGGCGCTTGCCGCGATCTGGTACTTCTTGCTTTCGGCCATGGGAATCCGTAGGAATAAGGGAATGAAGCATTGCACACGAAAGTGACGCCGGAGGCAAGTACAAGTTCAAGGCGGATCGTTGGATGCACGGTTTTGATTGCATCAATTGCTCCCCGAGATAATAATCGACTTCATTGAAAGCTCAACAGGAGGACAACATGGGCATTACCTACGCAGAAATCGGGATAGAAAACCTTTTCTTAAAACGTCGCATGACCATAAAAGCCCTGGTTGATTCCGGTTCAGTTTTTCTGACCGTGCCAGAACACCTTGCCGTTCAGCTTGGTTTTGACACCAGCGAAGTAGATCAACGGGAAGTCGTTCTGGTGGATGGGTCGCGCAAGGCGGTGCCGATGATCGGCCCCTTGCGTGTTCATTTTTCCGAGCGCTACTGCGACCTGTCGGCGCTGGTTCTGGGCGATGAACCTTTGATCGGTGCTGTTCCGATGGAAATGATGGACCTGGTAGTGCATCCTGCATCGCAAACCCTGAGCGTTAATCCGGCCAGCCCCTTTGTTCCTGTCGCTCTAGCCAAGTAGCCGTGGCACATTTCTCATCCTGAATGAAACCCGACCTACGATGTTTCACTAACATGGATTTGGCACCACCACGAATTATGCAAGCGGCTGGACTGCCCGTCAGGCCTTGAGTACGGTCACCCTGCTCGGTTTCAGCAACTTGCGAAAGCCTTTGTCAAAGGTGATCAGGTGCAGGTGGTAACTTTGCGCTGCAGCAGCAATCCAGGCATCCGGAATCGCATTCCCGGTCAGCCTGTGGTGGGCGCATAACAGCTCAAACGCTGCCCACTCCTTGCCCAGGGAAAGAGGGGAAACTCCTGTAGAAGCGAGCACGGCGCGCAAAAAGGCCAGGGCGGCATCTATCGGTGTCGGTTCGACGAACACTTTCGGATGCGTCACCAAGCGTAAAAGTCCCGAGGCGACCATGGGCAGTATGACCAATGATCGTCCATTGGCGCAAAGGGCAAGGGCCTCATCCAGCCAGGCGATTGCCGGTTCATGGTGTGGGTGATCTTGCCGGGAAGCGGCCACAAGAACATTTACATCGGGCGTCACCGGCGGCCGTCCATTTCATCTGCTGCGTCAAGCAAGGCGCGCTGGCTCAGCGTGTTGTGTATTGACGCTTGCAGCCCACCGTGGCCAGCGTAAATGGGTAGAGACCGACGCACCGCTGTGGATGTGGCCATTTGTCCGGCACGCAGACGCAAGGAAAGGCTTTCCTCAATCAAGCGGGTCAGGCTGGTGTGTTCGCTGGCCGCAAACGACTTGGCCTGCATCAGCAATGCATCATCGATATCCAGTGTTGTTCTCATGGCAAACCCCTTTACAAATGCAGATTTATGCATAGATTATCCTTGCGTATAGTCCAAGTCAAACTTTATCAAGTGCAGCCCGCCTGGGTTCAACCCTCGTGTCGCGGAAAGCAGGCCTTCCGATGGCTTCCCTCGGAAAACGTCGCCCGGAAATCCGAAGGCGCTTTCGGCCCTCCGAGCGTCACGCCAAGCCGCTGACTGTCGTGTGATGTGACAATTTTTGTCAGAGGGTGCCGCCGATGGTTAGTCTTTTGACATCTTATGCGACCGTTTAGCCCGTTTTTACAGGGATTTACGCCTGGCACGGAAATTGAGTATAGTTAGCCCAACGGGTCATCCGTTGCATACACTAGAAGGAGTTCAATACCATGAAAAAGCTTCAAAAGGGTTTTACCCTGATCGAACTGATGATCGTCGTCGCGATCATTGGCATCCTGGCCGCCATCGCCATTCCGCAGTTCACCGAGATACACGAGAAGGGTGAAGACAAGGCGGCGCAGTCCGACGCCAGAAACATATTGACCGCGGCCATTGCCAACTCGACGCCTTAATTCTGGTTCTGATCAAGGAGATTCATCATGAAAAGATTTTTCTTTTGTTATTTGGTGTAGTCGCTGCGGGTCAGGTTTTCTGCGCAGACCGCAGCCTGTACAAATGGTACGCACAGCGGCCGTGATTTGCGCAACTACTAATTTGCAAGAACCCAGCATTTAGCCGTGATTTGCCAACTCGGTGCTCTGCGAATATTATGACCAGACTGGCCTTGGCTTTGCGTTGGCGGTCGGGGCTTCTCGACAAAAGGTAAGAGCATTTTCCAGGGCAATACCGGTGGCGGTGCCATTAGTGCTCCGGGGTGTGCAGCACTTACCGCGCTGCACTGCTGATAATGGCTTGACAGCCTGTTGGCTGCGCTTGGCAGCGCAACTTTCGTTGTCGGTAAAAAAGCGCGCTCCGGCGCGCTTCTTTTTTATATGTGGCAATTCTGTCTTTCGGCGTGGCGCTCGGGTTTCAGAAGCCGGAGTGTGCACGCCATTCTTGTTCTCGGCGTACTGCTGGTCGGTGTCGCCTTTCTCTCGGCGTCGTTCTCACCGCGCCAGCCGAAAACGGTCGCGCTCGATGTCGGCCTGTCGGGCATGCGTTTCAGCCTCGTATTGTTCGCCCTGTTCTGGGTGCAGGAACTCGTCGGCCGTGAAGTCGAACGGCGCACCGTGATGTATGCACTGAGCTATCCGGTGTCGCGCGGGTCCTACATCATCGGTCGCTATCTTGGCATTCTCGGACTGCTCGCCCTGGCCGCGTTGTTGCTTGGCATGCTACTCTGGCTGACAACACTATCTATTGGCGGAGAGGATTACGAGCAAGGCTTCCGTCTTGGTCTGGGCTGGCCCTTCTGGATAACCGTTTTCGGTGTCTGGGTCGATGCCGCGCTGGTCGCGGCTTTCGCGCTATGGATCGCGTCGCTGTCGACCGTTCCGATGCTGCCGGTAGCGCTCGGCGTCGCCTTTGCCGTGGCCGGGAAGAGCCTCGGTGCAGTTATCGATTATCTGGCGCGTGGCGCCGACAACGACCCCGATTTTGTATCCCGTTTCAACCCGCTGATCGAAAGCGTGCAGTGGGTATTGCCTGACATGTCGCGGCTGGACTGGCGGGTGTGGCCGATGTACGAACTTTTTCCCGGTTTCCCGGCGATTGGTCTTGGCCTGCTGATGGCTGCCGGCTATGCTGTTGTAATGCTCGCGCTGGCGGTAATAACTTTCTCGCGTCGCGAGTTTTCGTAGTTAGTCAAAGCAAAATGCATTACCACCAAGCCACCAAGCCACCAAGGTCACCAGGTTACACGAAGAAATGCGAAGGGTTTTCTTGGGGCAACGTGGAGATCGCTGTGTTCGTCATGGGAATTTCCTTCGAAGTCAACTGGTGCTTTCCAATTACCCGTTTTCATATTACTAGCTTGCCCGGATGATGCGTCGCTCTGGCCTTGTTCACTGGCTTCTGCTGCTGCTTGGCGCGCTGCTCTTTGTCAGCGCCAGCGTTTCGCTACGCCAGCAGAAGCGCATCAATGCTTCTCCGGAAATCCAGGTGGCGCTGCCGCTCTTCGTGCAGGTCTTCATGGCCGGTGGCGACCGTTTTCTGGCGGCAAATCTGGGTGCAATTCGAGCACTGATCACCGAAACCGCGAAAATGCATCCCGACGAATACAAGATCCTCGGCAAGGTCCAGGTCGATGCCTCGTGGCTCAATCCCGCGCATGAAGATAACTACTACATCGCCTCGGCGACATTACCATGGAACGGCCAGGTCGATGCGGCGCAGACGGTGCTGCGCCGTGCCAGTCTGGCGCGCCCTTTCGACTATCAGCCGGCGTTTTACTACGCTTTCAATCTCCTGCAATTCAAGGGTGATGCCGCAGGTGCTTCCGAATGGTTGCGCACTGCGGCGGCCAAGTTGCCGGACGATGACGAGCGTCTGACCATGGAGAACTTTGCGGCGCGCTGGCTCGACAAGGCCGAAGATCTCGGGCTGGCGATTGCCGTGGTCGAGTCGATGGCCAAACAGGCAAAGCGCAAGGATTTCCGCAATTACTTGCAGCAAGCGCGCAACGCCTGCGCGAGCTGCTTGCGCTGCGGCAGGCGGCTGGCACTTTCCAGCAAAAAAAACGGGCGCCCAGTCCAATCCCTGGAACAACTGGTTGATGCCGGACTGATTTCCGGGATTCCGGTCGATCCGTTCGGGGTCGGTTATGCTCTCGATCCTGCGGGAATTCCAATTTTTGGCGGTGTGAAAGTCGATGAACACGGCAATAAGCATTGAAAACCTGTGCAAAACCTATCCCCGCTCCTGGGGAGGTGCGCCGACGCCCGCCGTCAATGATGTTTCGCTCTCGATCAGCGAGGGTGAGACTTTCGGTTTCATCGGCCCGAATGGCGCCGGCAAGAGTACGACGATCAAGATACTGACCGGCGTCCTGCGCGCGAGCAGCGGTCGCGCCGAGTTGTTCGGCCGCGATGTCGCGCTGCCCGCCGCGCGCACCGGCCTCGGCTATGTTCCCGAAAATCCGAGTGTCTATGATTTCCTGACGCCGCTCGAAATCCTCAGGATGGGAATGCACCTGCATCGGACGCGGGTCGACGATGAAACCCGGCATTGCCTGGGCTGGCTCGATCGCTTTGGTCTGGCGCATGTGGCCAACAAGACGGTGCGCTCCTTCTCCAAGGGAATGACGCAGCGCGTGGCGCTGGCGCATGCGCTGGCGATCAAGCCGCGCCTGCTGATTCTCGACGAGCCGCTGTCGGGACTCGATCCGGTCGGGCGCAAGGATGTCGTCGATATTCTCGACGAGTTCCGGCGTGGCGGCGGCACGCTGTTCTTTTCGTCACATGTGCTGCACGATGTCGAGGCGATTGCCGACCGCTTCGGCCTGATTCATCGCGGGAAGCTGCTGACCATCCGTTCGCCCCAGGAGATCGTCGCCGACCAGGCGGATCGCTACGTTGTTCGTTATCGCGCCAGCGCGCCGGTGGTGGCCAGTGAAGAGCTGCGTTCCGGCGTCTATGTGCTCGAGGCCGGTGCGGCCGATCTGGCGGCGGTGATCGCCACCGTGCAGGCCAGTGGCGGAACGGTGCAGGATGTACATCCCAAGGTTTCGCTGGAAACCGTCTTCTTCAGGACCATTGCGGCGTCACCGGATGGCGATGCGTGAACGCTGCAGCGCGTGACTGGCAGAAGCTGCAGAACATTCTGCTGTTGCTGCTGGCTTTAACGTTCTGCCTGTATTTGCCGACCCTGTTGCACGACGCGTTCGCTGACGACGAGATTTATCTGGCGTACATGAATCGCTTTTTGCGCCAGGCGCCGTGGAGCGATCTCTACCAGCTTTTTCTGAAGCCGCAGAATCCCTGGGAGTTTCTGCCGCTGCGCGACTTCACCTACTGGCTTGATTTCCCGTATTTACGGCGACGAACCCAACGGCTTTCACCTTACCAATCTGCTCTGGTATGGCGCCACGGGTGTGGCGTCGTTCGGGCTGTTTCGGGAACTCATCCTGCTCTGCAGGCCGGCTGGGCGGCGCGCCAGGATCCTGCCCTGTGCGGCGTGCTGCTCTTTGCGTGCATCCAGCGCACGTCGAGGTCGCGGCGTGGATCGCATCGCGCAAGGATCTGATCGCTGCCACGCTCGGATTCCTGTCGCTCGCCCTGCTGGCGCGTGCGCTGCGCCGTGACTGGCCCTGGCGCGACATGTTGCTGGCTGCACTTGCGTTGTTTGTCGCGTGTTTCGGCAAGGCTTCGGCGATGACCTTCATCCTGCTGGTCACGGTGCTGATCGGCATGTGCTGGAACGACTCCGCCGAAATCAGCCGGGCAAAAAAACTGGGCATTCTGCTGCTGTTCTGGGCGCTGCTCGCTGTAGCCTTCGTGATCCACCTGCAGGTCGGTGCCAGCAACGGAATCCGCATCGATAACCACCCCGGACTGTGGGTAATGCTTGACCGCGCTTCGAGAATATTGACCGCGCAAATCGGGATTCTGCTTTTTCCCTACCCGCTGCGTTTTTATTACGATGTCTATCAACTCGGTGAGTGGCACTGGCTGGTCACAGCAAGCGCGGCGCTGCTTTTGTTCTTATCACTGGGAGTGTTGTCGCAAAGGCGCTCGCTGTGGGCGATAGGCGTTGTTTTGATGTTTGCTCCGCTGTTCGTTTATCTGCAGTTGATGCCATTCACAAGCTGGTCGCTGGCCAGCGAGCGCTATGCATTTGTTCCTGTCGCCGGGCTGGCGCTGGTGCTGATCGATCTGCTTGGCCGGATGGCCAGCCCGAAGATAATTGGCGGTCTTATTATGATGATCGTTTTGCCCAGTGCATTGCTCGTGTGGTCACGCGTCGACGACTGGGGGGGGGGTAAAACAAGCTTGCTGGATCATGAATATGCACTTCAGCCCGGTTTCCATAATGCCATACGGGATCGCATCGGGTTTACGCTGCTGCCCGAAAAGCGCTATGCCGAGGCGGCCGTGCTGGCGCGGCAGGTGCCGCGTCCCTACGCCGCCGAGGCGCTGCTGGCGTTCATCGACGCCGAGCAGGCTTACCGGTCGATGAGTGACAACAGGTCTTCTGCTGCGGGCAAGGAAGACTTGGCGTTGCGGCAGAATTTCTGTAGTGCCGTGGCCAAACTTCACTCGGCAACGCGCCATGGCTACACGCAGATTCCGCACGAGGCGGATGTGACTTACAACAACATCCTGCGCTCGCGCGATCAGGTCATGAAGTATCGCTTTGGCGATGCAAAGGTCATGTGTGTCGGTGATGGATCGTGAATGAACAGGTAGGTCGGGTTAGCGGCTTTTCGCGTAACCCGACATTTGGCTGCCGAATGTCGGGTTACGCGAAAAGCCGCTAACCCGACCTACTTGTAAGCTACCCATCAGCGCCGACAAATCACGCTGAGCGTGCCGGAATGTTCTATTCGGTCGGAAAATACCAGTAAAGACCGATGCGATAGTCGATTGTCTGGGTGTGGATCAGCGCCAGACTGAGTACCAGCGCGATCACCAAGGGTGCCGGAATGACAATCTTTTTCGTCCCGTAGCGGTTTCTGGCTGATCAACCAGGCCATGGCGATGGCCAGGTAAATGAGGTGTTCGAGATGGTAGAGGGTGGCGTCGAGCATCCCGGTGACCAGCAGGTAAACGATACCGGCCAGTGCCGTCGGGTCGTTGTTTTTTCGATCGGCAATGATCGGCCTGAGCGTTGATTGGTAGAAGAAGCTGCCAAGCAGCATCAGTCCGACCAGCCCCCAGTCGCAAATGCTCTGCACGATGCCGTTATGCGCCTGAACATGGCCGGCGGGTTTGAAAATAACACCATGCATGACTTGCAGGCGCGCATAGCCGTTGCCGCCAACCCCCGTCCACAGTCGTCCAATGTCGTTCAGGCCGGAGAGCGTTGATTGCCAGATCGTCAGTCGGGAAGACGTCAGCGTATCGACCGTCACCTCGTCAATCGATTTGAGTTGCACACCGCCGAGAATTCTTGGCAGGACGCCTTCAGGCTTGGGAAAGGGCGGTGCAGGAAAAAACGACAGGGTGATGGCAACAAGGCCGTCGATGAGCAGTGTTTTTGCCCAGCGCCAGTCGCAATAGATGAACACCGCCATGCTGCACACCAGGGCGAGAAGGCTGCTACGCGAACCGCTCCAGAAAACCAGCGCCAGTCCCAGTATTCGGCTCAGACGCAAAAACACGGCGACCCATCCGGCCATTTCGTTTTTGGCGAACAGCAGGACACTCAGAAAACCGATGCTCAGGGCCAGATGCTGGATGTGTCCGAAGATGGGCGGATAGTGCCAGTTGTCATACCACTCCGCGTTCACCAGCATGGTCAGAAGCAGATTGATGATGCACAGCGCGGCACCGATCCGGATCGCATGGAAGGCCAGCGGGTATTCCCTGAAGACCTGCGCCATGAGCAGCGTGGCAAGCGGCAGGATGAACCAGTGCGTGTCCATCGCCAGTGCCGGCAGGAACTCGCCGGAGCGGGAATCGGCAAAAACTGCCCAGGTGGCAAACAGCGAAAAAAGAAGCAGCGAGCGCGGCGTAACGGCGATCCTGTACTGGCTGGCCAGAACGACGAGGTAGGCGGCCAGGGCAAAAAACAGCGGGGTGGCCAGGCCATTGAACAGCGTGCGCGAGTGGCTGGCCCAGGAAAACCAGAAGAGGGCAAACAGGCCAAGGATAATGAATGCCTGCCGGCTGGCCGGCCAGTTGATGGGGGTCATCGGTGTCGGATGGATAGGGTGGTGTGTTTGGCGATCACGTGTCAACGACGCTTGGGTCGGGGAACTTGAGCTGCAGTTCAGAAATTACTTTGGCATTGGACAGGTAGCTCAAAGCGAGCGCTCACGGGTCAGGCTATTGTCGCGTTCAAACCCGATGCCATGGGCGCCCTGGCTTCCTGCATTTGCCCTGTTTGCATCGTGCGCCTCGAACTTTATAGCAAGTCAGAGTTTAAACGATGCCAGCGAGTAATAATCAGAATAAATTGATGGAGCCGGGTGGAGTTGGCACGCTCAGAGGCTGGTCAGGCCGGATTGAAGGGGCCAGGAGATTAAAGAGTTGAATCAATTAAAGAACTGATCAGGTTGTCATTCGTCGCCTGTCTGTGTAATATATTAGGCATGCTTAAGGAAGAAATGATCCGCCTAATTGTCAGAGGCCAATCCCGTCTCGGGATCGGCAAGTCAGCTTTGGCAAGAAAATCCGGTGTAAGCCGTGAGATGCTTTATCGGTTTGAGCGGGGGAAGAGCGATTTTTCCGTAGACAAGTTGATCGCCGTTGCCGGAGCGCTCGGGTTGCGCGTCGAGATTGTCGAGGACATTGGCTTGCTGCCTACTGATTATCGTGAGCAGAAGACGCTAAAGCAGATGCGTTTCCTTGCGCATCACCCCGAAGAGGCTGCACATGGCTTTTGCACTGAAATAAAGATCGGTCGGAGATCGATTCCTGATATTGCTGGAGATGGCTGGTGAGAAAGCGCGAACCCACCCTGTCGGAGATTGCGGATATCGCAAAGCTTTCCGCCAATGAAGAAACCGTTCTGGTGGGCGGCATGGCCGTTTCCGTATTGGCCGCGTACTTCCATACGCCGTCGGACATTCCGCTTTATACAAAAGACGCAGATTTTGTCGGTGGATTGTTCGCCATTGAGCAAGCGGAAATCAACCTGCGGCAATACAAGGTGCGAAAATATGTCGCGAGTCTGGACGAGGCTTCGGCAACACCTAATTTTGGTAAGCTCGCTGTCGATATTGCGCCTGACATCGAAGCGGTGGAAATTGATTTTCTGTATCGCATTGATGGCATGTCAACCGATGAAATCGAACAGAAAGCCATTACCATCGAACTGGGTGGAAAGCTTGTACGGGTGATCCATCCCATCCTGTCTCTGGAACACAAAATCAACAATCTGGCGCTTTATCCTGCCAAGCGAAATGCCTCTGGTATTGGACAGGCAGAAGTCATGGTAAGAGTTGTCAATACGTATCTCGATTCGATTCTCGATCTTGACGATCCGCGATCGACATTACAGGCCGTCGAGCGAATTGCCCGATTCGTGGCAAGAGAGTCTGCCTGTTTTGCCTTTCATGCCTTCGGCGTTGACGTGCTCGAAAGTATCCCGGGTTCGCTCGAAGCCATTCCGGGCTTTGGCAGCAAGCGCTTGCCGCAAATACGCGAGCACATTGCCGAGCGACGTCAAAAATTCACCAACATGTGGGAACGAATGTCAAAAATTCGCGATCCAGGCAAAATTCGATTCCGCCTTTGAATGCGCTGTTTGCAGTTGCGTCCGGAACTGCTCTTGGCAACAGTCTGGTAAAGTTCTGCAGCAACACCACTGGAATGTCCAATTTTTCCGAGACGAAACTGGTAAAAGTGCGTTAATCCCTTCGGTGATCTGGTGTTGATTTCCTGAAGATCTGATGATTCTTAATCCTTTAGCGCCCGAAATCCGGCGGAATCACTGCCCGCAATACCGTCTGCGAGTCGCCTTGCCGTGTGCGGTTGGAAAACCACCAGACCGCCCCTTTTTTTATCGACCACTCGGCTTCAGTTCCAGACAAGAGCAGGGCGGCCGTCTGGCCGAGTGTGGGCTGATGTCCGACGACGAGTACGGCGCTGTTGCCGGTGCCATTCGCTCCACCGTCCGGCCAGCCGATGGCGGACAGCAGATTGGAGACATTGCTGTCCGGCCGCAGGCGTTTGTCGGTTTCGAAAGGCAGGCCAAGCGCCTGGGCGGTTTGCTGGCAGCGCAGCGCCGGGCTGACGACTATGTGCAGCTTGTCGGGAGCGTTTTTTTTCAGCCAGTCGGCCATCTGCCGGGCCTGTTTCTCGCCGCGTGCCGTGAGCTTGCGCTTCAGGTCGGGCAGGCCTTCTTCGGCCTCGGCGTGTCGCCAGAGCAGGAGATCCATTTGCGTTTCCTTTGTATAAAGGGTTGATTATGGACTTCGATTGTTGCAGGGGCATTTCCACGGGGCGGATCAGCGATCGTGGCAACGCAGCTTCTCGACATCGGGAATACCTATTCTGCGCCCTTCAACCACGATCAGCCCTTTCTCGGAGAGTTCGTGCAGGATGCGCGAGAAGTGTTCCTGCGTCAGATTCAATCGCGAGGCAATGACGCCCTTGTTGGTCGGTAGCGTGACGCTGAGCGATTTCTCGTCGCTGTCCAGGTTGTCGCGCAGCAGGTAGCCGATGATGCGCTGGCGACCCGAGTGCAGCGAATACGATTCGACGTCGGTGATCAGGTGATGCAGCTTGATCGAGAGTCCGGCGATCATCTTGCGACCCAGCCTGGGGTCTTTTTCCAGTTCGTCGAGGATCACGGTTTTCGAGATGTGCAGGAGCAGTGAATCGCTCAGCGCCTGCGCATAAACCATGTAGGGCTTATCCATGAACATCACGGCTTCGCCAAAGGAGTGCCCCTGGCCGAGGATGTCCACCACCTTCTCGCCGCCTTGCGCTGAGGTGAAAGCCAGCTTGACTTGCCCATAGACGATCAGATGAAAGCCCGTCGCGGGGTCGCCCTTGTGGAACAGGATATCGCCGCGAAGCGCATTGACCTCGCGCGTTCCACGCGCAATGCGGGAAATTTCATCCGCGTCAAGCCCGTTGAACAGCGGCACATGCGAGAGCAGCGCCTCGATATTGATGCCCTGCTTTGCGTGCATGAGGGACTTCCGGAAGGGCTGGTTTTAATTACGCGCAATGCTCGCATTAGTTGGTGCTCGAGGCAAGTGTGCTGGAACATGGCAGGCAAGGAAGGAGAATTCCTTATTCGCGCTAATTCATTGAAATTCCGTGGCCCGAGGCCAGGCTTCGCGCTCATTCCGGGCTTGACCCGGAATCCAGTTCGTTGATCAAACCATTCTTTTAACATCTTGATCAGATGGACGATCTGGATTCCGGCTTTCGCCGGAATGACTGAGGATTGGGGAGGCGTTGTCGGGCGGACGTATAATTCGAGGCTTATCCATTCAAGCGAGTTGCCATGTCGGAACAGGATCTCTCGGGCCTGAGCATTGACCGGAATCGTTCATCCAGCCGAATCAGCCGTCCCGGTCGACGTCGTTGGCTGTGGGCTGGGACATTTCTGGTCCTGGCCGTGATCGGTTTTGCCCTGCTGCGGCTGAACGGCGCGAAAAGCGTTGACACGGTCACGGTGACGACAGCCTATCCCTATCAGGCCGTCACCCGGCTCAACGCGGCGGGTTATGTGGTTGCGCAGCGCAAGGCCTCGGTAGCGTCCAAGGCGACCGGGCGGCTGGAGTGGCTGGGGGTGGCCGAGGGCAGCAAGGTCAGGGAAGGGGAAGTCATCGCCCGCCTTGAAAACCGCGACATGCAGGCCCAGGTCGATCAGGCGGCGGCCAGCGTGACTTCGGCCCGGGTCGAGTTGCAGGACGCCCGGCGGGCGCTTGAGCGCGCGCGTGACCTGGAGCGCCAGAAGTATGTTTCCGTTTCGGCACTCGACAGCGCGCAGGCGCGTTTCGACAAGGCCGCTGCCGGGGTCGGTGTGGCGCTGGCCAATCAGCGCGCGGCGCAGGTGGGTGTCGACCAGACGCTGATTCGCGCGCCGTTTGACGGGGTGGTGCTGACCAAGACGGCCAATGTCGGAGACGTGATCACGCCGTTTTCATCGGCGACGGAAAGCAAGGGTGCGGTGGTGACGATGGCCGACATGGAAACGCTGGAGGTCGAGGCCGACGTTTCGGAGGTCAATCTGGGCAAGATCTGGATCGGCCAGCCCTGCGAAATCCAGCTTGATGCTTTCCCGGAAAAGCGGATGCGCGGCGTCGTCAGCCGCACCGTGCCGACCGTTGATCGGGCCAAGGCGACGGTGCTGGTCAAGGTGCGTTTTGTCGAGCGCGATCCGGCGGTGCTCCCCGAGATGAGCGCCAAGGTGGCCTTTCTGGACAAGGAAGTCGGCGCCAGTGAGCGCCAGGCGCTGACGGCGGTGCATGAGAGCGCGCTGGCCATCCGCGACGGGCAATCGGTGCTGTTTCAGGTCGTCGACGGCAAGGTCAGGATGATCCCGGTACAGTTGGGACAGAAGATCAACGACCTGGTGGCGCTGACTGTCGAGCCCTCGGTGCTCAAGGCCGGCGACAAGGTGGTCGCGGCGCCGCCGGATAATCTGCGCGACGGCGACCGGGTCAAGACGGGCTTGAAGCAGTGAGCAGTGAGCAGCCCGTCGTCTCGCTGCGCAATATCGTCAAGGGTTACCGGCGCGGGCAGCAGACGGTGCCGGTGTTGACCGGGATCACCTTCGATATTGCGGCGGGAGAGTTCCTGGCGTTGATGGGGCCTTCGGGCTCCGGCAAGAGTACGCTGCTCAACCTGATCGCCGGTATCGACCGGCCGGATTCGGGGCAATTGATCGTTGCCGGCGAGGACATCGGCCAGTTGGGCGAGGCCGATCTGGCCGACTGGCGGGCGCGCCACGTCGGTTTCATCTTCCAGTTCTATAACCTGATGCCGGTGCTTTCGGCACTGGAAAACGTCGAGCTGCCGCTGCTGCTCAAGGACATGTCACGCGCCGAGCGCCGCGAGCGCGCCGAACTCGCGCTGTCGATGGTCAGCCTGGCCGATCGTATGGCGCATTTGCCTTCGGAGCTTTCCGGCGGTCAACAGCAACGTGTCGCAATAGCCCGTGCGCTGATTACCGACCCGACGCTGATCGTTGCCGACGAGCCGACCGGCGATCTCGACCGCGAATCGGCTAATGACGTCCTGCATTTGATGCAGCGCCTGAACGACGAAATCGGCAAGACGATCATCATGGTCACCCACGACAGCCGCGCCGCCGAACACGCCCACGCCATCATGCATCTTGAGAAGGGCGAGCTGTCGGGGCGCGAAGAGATTAGATGATGAAAAGTGCGAACCACCAAGTCACCAAGAGCACCAAGTTACACCAAGAAAATCAAGTGGTTTTCTTGGTGTAACTTGGTGTTCTCCGTGTCTTGGTGGTTCGCTTTTGGTAGTCAAGAATAACCCATGCTGCTCTCTCTGATCTTTCGTAACGCCTTCCGTCACAGGCTGCGTACCTTGCTGACGGTGGTCGGCCTGACCGTTGCCGTGCTGGCGTTCGGCTTGTTGTCGACGGTGGTCGAGGCGTGGTATGCGGGTGCCGAGGGAGCATCGAATGCGCGGCTGATCGTGCGCAATTCGATCTCGCTGGTTTTTCCGATGCCGCTCACCTATCGCCAGAAAATCAGGCAGATCGACGGGGTGAAAGCAATTTCCACGGCCAACTGGTTCGGCGGCATTTACAAGGAGCCGAAGAATTTCTTTCCGCAATTTGCCGTCGAAGCCTCGACCTATCTCGACCTTTACCCCGAGTACGTGCTCAGCGACGCCGAACGCAAGGAGTTCATGCGCGACCGCAAGGGGGCGCTGGTCGGCGAGAAGCTGGCGGCGACTTACGGCTTCAAACTGGGCGATACGGTGACCTTGAAGGGGACGATTTTCCCTGGGCAGTGGGAGTTCGTTGTACGCGGAATTTACAGAGGGCGCGATGCCAAGACCGATGTCTCGCAGTTTTTCTTTCACTGGGAGTATCTGAACGAAACGATGAAAATCCGGGTGCCGCGCCGCGCCAACCAGGTCGGCGTGTATGTGGTCGAGGTGGCCGATCCCTCACGGGTGGCCGAAATCAGTCTGGCCATCGACTCGGCGTTCAGGAACAGCAATGCCGAAACGCTGACCGAAACCGAAAAGGCCTTCCAGCTTGGTTTCGTCTCGATGACCGAGGCCATTGTCGTGGCCATCCGCGTGGTCTCGTATCTGGTCATTTTCATTATCCTGGCGGTGATGGCCAATACCATGGCCATGACCGTGCGCGAGCGCACCGCCGAATACGCGACGCTCAAGGCGCTCGGCTTCGGGCCACTGTTCCTCAGACTGTTGATCTACGGCGAAGCGCTGGCCATTGCCGGCCTCGGCGGCATTCTGGGCATCGCGCTGACCTTTCCGGTGGCCGATGCCTTCGGCAAGGCCATGGGTACCCTGTTCCCGGTATTTATCGTTTCGGATTTGACGGTCGGCATGCAGGCGGCCTGTGCGCTGCTGGTGGGTATCGTTTCAGCGGTCTTTCCGGCGCGTAGCGCTGCGCGAGTCAACATTGTCGATGGCCTGCGGAGCATGGCCTGATGCAAGTCCCGATTTCCTACTCCCTGCGCAATCTGTGGACGCGCAAGCTGACCACGGTGCTGACCGCCGGTGGCATGGCGCTGGTCGTTTTCGTCTTTGCCGCTGTGCTGATGCTTGACGAGGGATTGAGGAAGACGCTGGTCGATACCGGCTCTTCCGACAATGTGGTGGTGACGCGGCGGGCCTCCGGCACAGAGGTACAGAGCGGGATCGATCGCGTACCGGCGGCGATTGTCGAGAGCCTGCCGCAGGTGGCGCTGGGTGCCGGCGGCGAGCGCCAGATGTCGAAGGAACTGGTCGTGCTGATTTCACTGAACAAGCGGCAGAGCGGCGGCGGCGCGGAGAAGCCGGCAAACGTCATCATTCGCGGCGTTTCGCCGATGGGCCTGACGCTGCGCCCTCAGGTAAACATCGTCAATGGCCGGATGTTCCGTGCCGGCAGCAACGAGATCGTTGCCGGCAAGGCCATTGCCGAGCGTTTTGTCAATGCCGGACTCGGCGAATCGCTGCGCTTTGCCGGGCGCGAATGGGTGGTGGTCGGCGTCTTCGATGCGGCGCGCTCGGGTTTCGATTCCGAGATCTGGGGCGATGTCGACCAGTTGATGCAGGCCTTTCGCCGACCGGTGTATTCCTCGCTGATCTTCCGCCTGAATGACGGCGGTCAGTTCACTGCGGTGCAGGCCGCGATTGAAGGCGATCAGCGCCTGACGCTGGAAGCCAGGCGCGAAACGCAGTTCTATGCCGACCAGTCGGAAGCGCTGTCCACCTTCATCCGCATTCTCGGACTTTCGCTGTCGGTGATCTTTTCGATCGGCGCAGTGATCGGTGCCATGATTACCATGTACGCCGCAGTGGCCAGTCGTACGGCAGAAATCGGAACCTTGCGCGCCCTTGGTTTTCGCCAGAGAAGCATCCTGACTGCATTCCTGCTGGAGTCGCTGTTCCTGTCGCTGCTCGGTGGCCTGATCGGGCTGTTTCTTGCCTCGTTCATGCAGTTGTTCACCATTTCAACGATGAACTGGCAGTCGTTTTCCGAGCTGGCCTTTTCATTCACGCTCAATGCCGCGATTGTTGCCAAGAGCCTGGCTTTTGCCCTGCTGATGGGGTTGATCGGCGGCTTCCTGCCGGCCACCCGCGCGGCGCGAATGAATATTGTCGATGCCCTGCGTGCGGCCTGAGCGAAGGGGTTGCCAGCCCGGTTAGTACCAGTTTTGCAAGGTTCCTGATCCTGGCATCCTGGCCTCAAGCCTCGAGAACAACTCGCTTGCTGCAGGCACGACCGATGCACGCCAGGACGTAACCCTCGAGGATATCCGTTTCGCTCAATGCCTGCTGGCCATCCATCTCGACATCGCCCTCCGTTTTCCTGATCTTGCACGTCCCGCAGTTTCCCGCCCGACAGGAGCTTTCCAGCTTGATGTCATGCTCATCGGCAAGGTCGAGAATGAAATCACCGGTGGATGCATAGATGGTCTTTGAACTCCTGGAAAAAACGATTTCCACTTTTTCGGGAGTTGTTGCCGGTGCCGCAGGCAGTGTGCTCACCACCGGGGCAGCAGGTGGCGCAAGCGGTGCAACCTCTGGCTTCGCTGCGACTGCTGCAGGCGCACTACTAGCAGAGTGCGCCGCCCGTTGCGCAGGGGGCGCACCGAAGCTTTCCTGATGGTAGTGGTGCATTGGATATCCGATACGCTCCAGCGTGCTGCGGACACAATCCATGTATCCGGGAGGGCCACAGACAAACACCTCGCGTTCAATAAAGTCAGGGGCCCAAAGCCTGACGAGGTGCTCGCTGAAATGGGCCACAGGCCCGTTCCATGACTGACCCGGCTCGACGCTTCCAGGGATGATTCCCATCTTCAGATTGGCCCCCATGCGCATTCCGAGGTATTCGAATTCGCGCCCGAAAATCACATCGGCCGGGGTGCGGATATTGTTGAGAAAGACAATGTTCGCCGATGACGAGGTATCGACAATCCAGCGCAACATCGACATCACCGGTGTGATTCCGCTGCCAGCGGCGATCAGCAGTAGCTTCTGCGCCGGGGCGTCAAAGCACGTGAAATCACCGTTCGGACCGGAGAGGTTGAACTCGAATCCTGCTTGCATATTGTCGTGCAACCAGTTCGAAACGAGGCCGCCGGGTACCCGTTTGACCGTAATCGAAAGGGTATGTGGACGCGAAGGGGACGAAGAGATGGTGTAGCTGCGTCGAATCGTCTTGCCCTCGATCGGAAGCTCAAGCGTGGCAAACTGGCCCGGCTTGTAGGCGAAGAGAACCGGCTTGATCGCCTGGAAGACAAAAGTCTTGACGTCATGCGTCTCGGGTATGACGGCCACACAGCGCACGGCTGTCCTGCCGCGCTTCCAGGTGAGATCTGGCGAATAGGCGAGGGTTGCCGCAGGCCAGATGGACAGGTCGGCGCCACATGCTTCGGCCTGGGAGGGTAATATTTGCCCCGCTTCGTTGACCAGCGATGGCATGACCGTTGCTGCTTGAACCAGCCGATCGGCAAGCGGTTGGGCCAGCAAAGAGTCCACATCCTGACGCGCTTTCTGCTTGGCCGGGGATAGGGCCACCAGTCCAAGACGAACCAGGGTTGGCGACGTGTTTCTGGAAAGGTGATCGAGAAATTCTCGCAAGGCCGTAACCACTTCGCCAGCCGGCGGGGCCGTTGGCTGACCGAGAACGGTGCCGAGCTTTTCGGCCAGGGTCGGCAGATCGCGAAGGATAGTCTTTTTTTGGTAGTCCTTCCAGAGATCGGCATAACGCTCGCGCAGATTTTCCAGCCCGCCTTGCATGAAATTACCAGTACACCAGCCGGTGTCATCAAGCATCTGGTTAAGGCGCTGCACCTCGCGCGCGCTAAGCCCTTCGTCTGCGTCAGCGATGAAGACGAACAGTGAGAAAAGCAGATTGGCCGTGTTCTCGGCCGGGCTGGTGGAGTTCGCTGTTTGATTCGGCATGGTTACTTCCTTTTCAGTGCACGGTGCTCTTGATGATCAATTCTTGACATAACCCGCGACAACTGAAAGAACACCCAGGGAAACACTGGCATCGCTCTCCATCAGCCAGCGCAGTCTTTCGCCATTGATGGTCAGAATCCGTGCGACAGGCGAGGAGATGCGAACCGAAGCGGAGCGTGGGCGGCCGGTGATCACACCGAGCTCGCCGACAATGGCGCCATCGTGCAGCGCTCCAATAACGACGTCCTGGCCGCCCCGCGTCGCCAGGATGTCGGCAGAGCCGGCCTGCAGCAGGAATGCGTCGGCAGCCGCATCGCCTGCGTGGCAAAGCCATTCTCCCTGGCTATATCGCCGCACCTCCGTGGCGGCTGCAATTTCGGCGAGGGAAGCGAGTGCAAGGTTGCGGAAGATGGTTGCACGTGAAAGCCACAGCAATCGGGTCACTGTGTCGTGACTCTCCAGCATGAAATCGGCACTTTGCGGCTTCCATTCAACGACGATCAACGGTCCTGACTTGTTTGCCGGGAGAAACGAGAGCCGGGCACCCGTTTCGATTGGCAAGCTGTCCGATTCGCTCCGTTGTCCGTTAACGAAAACGCCTGAAAAAGGATCGCATTTGCGAATTTCAACCCTCGATCCAGTCCGGCAAATCGCCATATGGTAGGGAGCAACAAGCTGCCCGATGACTACAACATCGTTGTCTGGCGAGCGCCCGACTAGTGACATAGTCTTTGGCAAACGACATCGTTTGCTTTCCGCTGTTCTGGCTCGCTACGGTTAACGTAAACCCGGCAGTCGCGGTTTTCAGGCCCGTGTCGTCGCGAACCCCCGACAGCCCAGCGATCACTTCGACCATCAGCCAATGCGTGGACGTTCCTTTGCGTCTGATCTCGTCACCCGTCTGCCGGGCCAGGCCAAGATCGAGGTAAGAAATCGCCGTCAGGGCTAGCGCGCCGACCAGTTGATCATCACCCATCACGACGCGGCGCAGGTTGGTGATGAGTTCGCTACCCATTGCGATGGCTGAGCGAAAACTGATCTGGTTTCGGAACTCGCCCGTTTCCGAATTCGTTGAGGCATCGTCCAGCGGACTTCCACGCAGCAGATTGACCAACTGGGCATTCAGCGATTCGGCCCACGTGACGCGCGCCCCGGTGGATACGGGCAGCGCCAAAAGCAGCTCGACATCACTTCCCATCAGTTCAGCGATATGCGCAGCAATGGCTCGTGCCTGAGGTGTTTCGTCAAGCGTCAGCAGGATTGAAAAAAGCCTGGTGATCAGTGCATTTGATCGACGCGTGGTACTGGCGACAAGTATCGAAGCGATCTGATGCCATTGCTTGTCAGCCAGCATCTTGCAACGCAAACCGAAGATCAGGGCTGAATCCTCGGCCAGCAGACTGAGTTGCCGCTTGGCGCGCTCAAAAATCAAACCACCACTGCCCGTAATGCCGGCAATTACGTTGGCGTGCTCGACCTCCGAAACCTGGTAAATCTCACGGTATTTCCTGATTGTTGCCGCTACTTCCGCATCCGCAAGGGCGGAGGACAGACGCCGCCCCTGTTCCAGATGCGCGATGACAGCCGGTTCGATTACCCGACGATAGTTGTCGATCCTAAGCCAGCCCTCAAAAGTTGCAGCGGCATCCGGATCGAAGATCATGTCGGCAGCATCGATACCGAGTTCCTGCAGCAGTTGGCGATGCTCGTCATCGCTGATGCCAATTTCCGTGCGGACTTCGCGCAACAATTCAAGGCTCGCGCTCGACTCTGCCTTGCCCATGCGCAAAGCGTCTTCGAGGATATTCCGGTAGGCCTGCAAGCGTTGTTCGCGTGAGAATCCGGGCAGCGTCTTGGCGAGAATATAGATCTCGTCGTGCTTCAACTCCTCAAGCTTGCGGCCTTCAAGGAATTTCGAGATATCGACCTTGAGCTTGCGCAGTTGTTCGAGCAGGCTCGACGCAAGCCCCTCGCGACGATAGCGCATCGGGCTATGTTGTATTGCCTGCCAGAACCACAGGGTTGTCAGGGCGACGATGAGAATGTCGACCAGACGCAGGACCGCAGAAGGCAGCAACAACAGGTTCGACCGGCCACCAAAAATGTAGAAGGTATTGATCGACACATAGGCGCTGAACGAGAGACAGCGATTGATGATTTCAGCCTCGCTCAGCGGCACTTGCATGCGCCTGACCAGGTAACGATAAAACGCTTCAAGAGCCTTACCGATAAAGACGGCAACGAGAACAAACACGCCGAGGATCAGCGGTGCAGACAGAATCTTCGGGATTCCAATCGCCATTCCGTTGATAAAAAGCCCTGGCTTGAAGAGGTCGCCGATCGGGTCGGGCTCGTGAGTCCAGGTTCCGGAAAAATAATAATCCCATCCCCCCGAATAGAAGTAGAAAAAACAGTAAAAGCCAACAATCAGGCCGAAAAAAGCGTAATAGACATGGCGTAACGAAGGATCCTCGATGCCCTCCCAATAGGATCGCTCAAGGTCGATATCCGGACAGTTGGGAGTACATCCGACGCAAATGCTCCGGTCGCCCTCCGGCGTCGAGGCCCGGCACATCGATTGTGTTATGGGCTGTCGCGAAATGTGTGCCTGACTTTCCAGCAAACCCCTGGGTTCGGTGTAGATCTTCTGGACGATGGCGACCGGGCAGATGTAGTTGCACCAGGTCTTGCCACCCCAGAAATAGCCGACGGCAAGCGCAGTGGCGATGACGCCGATAAAAAACAATCCAAGAGCCGTCCGGTCTGAATTGACCAGCAAAAGGCGCACATTGAGGGCAATGAACAACAATCCGAACTGGATGTACCAGACGTTTTTTCGCCACCAGCTTTCCTTGCCGACGAGCGCCAGTTGTTTCTCGATCTGGCCGGTACGTCTGATCAGAGTGACTCGCTTTCGATTCCAGCCCAGATAGCGGGGGATTTGTGAAACGAAAGAGAGGGGACAGATTCGCCGCCACGTCTCGTGCCCGGCAACCAGAAAAAACAGGGGCAACACCGGAATCAGCATGGTCCAGAAGATCCGGTTGGTCATCGCGTAAGGCTCCGAGTGCACAACCTTTCCTTGCACCTCGACGATCTTGCCGCTGAGATGAAATGGACTCGAAACGTTTTCAGGCCGGGTCAGTTCGGGCGTGATGGGGTCCCAGAACAGCGAGACGATCAATACGAGCCAGCCCAGGGTGAGCAGCGCCCTCACCAGGCGCATCTTGTTTTCTGCTACGCCTGACAGCATCTCCAGTCTCCTTCATGAATGACAAGGTTCAAAGAAATGTTTGCCATTTCGGAAATCAGGCTACTACAGCCGGCACACCGGAATCCAGTGCCCCGCGTTCACTTCCGTTGGCACTACCCGCTCAGGCCTGCCCGAAAACCTCATTCAACTGCTGGGTGACACGGATGAAGGTCGTTCGCTTTGACAACTCCTTGAGTTTGCGTGCGCCCACATAGGTACACGCCGAACGGACGCCGCCAAGAATCTCCTGTACGGTGTCTTCCACCGCTCCGCGATAGTCAAGCAGTACGTCCTTGCCTTCGGCGGCGCGGTATTCGGCGACACCACCGGCGTATTTTTCCATCGCCTCGCGCGAACTCATCCCGTAAAAGCGCATTTTTTGAATACCGTCGTGTTCGATGATTTCGAAGCCGCATTCGTCGTGCCCGGCGAGCATGCCGCCGAGCATCACAAAATCGGCGCCGGCACCAAAAGCCTTGGCCAGATCGCCCGGCGAAGTGCAGCCGCCATCGGCGCAGATCAGGCCGTGCAGACCGTGTGCCGCATCGGCACACTCGATGATCGCCGAGAGCTGGGGGTAGCCGACGCCGGACATCCGGCGCGTGGTGCACACCGAACCGGGGCCGATGCCGACCTTGACGATGTCGACACCGTCGAGAATCAGTTCTTCGGTCATTTCACCGGTCACCACATTGCCGGCCATGATCGTGATGTCAGGGTAGGCCGTGCGCAGCTTGTGGATAAACCCGACAAAGGCCTTGGTGTAACCGTTGGCAACATCGACACAGACGTATTCGATCGTTCCGCCCGCCTGTTCCTTGACCCGACGAAACTTGTCGTAATCCGGTTGCGTGATCCCCATCGAATAGAATGCCGTGGGAATGGCGGGTTGTTCGGCGAAAAAAGCGAGAAGTTCCGCTTCGCCATAGTGTTTGTGCACGGCCACGGAAAGCTGATGTCGGGCCAGCGCCCGCGCCATGGCGAAAGTCCCGGTAGCGTCCATGTTGGCGGCGATGATGGGGATTCCGTGATACTTGCGTTGCGAGTGCAGAAAAACGAAATCACGCGAGATATCGACCTCCGAGCGCGAGGTGAGCGTCGAGCGCTTGGGGCGAATGAGTACGTCCTTGAAATCGAGCTTCAGATCCTGTTCAATGCGCATGCTGGCCTCTTCCTCTGATCGTCAACCGAAACATCTCATATTGCCCTGGATAACTCAACACCAAGGCTTCGTTCATTTTTCTGCCAGGGCGATTGCATGAATGCCTATGGAATCGCAAGCCGCTGAAAACTTCCTACATCATCATCCGGCGCACCCCAGGGGTATTTGAGCCCTAGGCCCTGTCACCTTCGGGGCAAAAGCCGGAATCCAGGTTTTTGCAGCACCGACTGGGTCCCGGCTTTCGCCGGGACGACGGTTTGCGGAATAAATAGCTGTGCGGAGCCTCGCAAAAAATGACCATTGCATTCTTGAGATTGACCCTATTTTTCTACAATCATCTATCCGATTAACGTCGGTGGATGCTAGCATTCGGCTCCGATGCGTATAGAACAACTCCGTCAGCGCCTGCGCGACCACGGCGCCAAACCCTGCCACGAGCAACGTGTGCTGCGCGCCTGGCTGCAGGGGCGCGCGCTGGACAGCGGGGCACGCCGACAGCGACCCGAGGATTATCTCCCGCTGAAAGTCCGCAATGAACTGCCCGCCATTGCCACCGAGCTGGAGACACTCGCACGTGTCCATTCGGAACATCCTGGCGAAGATGGTTCTGCACGCCTGCTTGTCGAACTGGCCGATGGGCAGACGGTTGAGAGCGTATTGCTGCCGCGCGATGGTCTGTGCGTTTCGACCCAGGTCGGCTGCGCGGTCGGCTGCGTCTTCTGCATGACCGGTCGCGATGGCCTGCGGCGCCAGCTTGGCAGCGCCGAGATCGTCGCGCAGGTGGTGCTTGCCCGTCGACGGCGGACGGTCAGAAAGGTGGTGTTCATGGGCATGGGCGAGCCGGCGCATAACCTGGATAACGTGCTCGAAGCGATCGAGTTCCTCGGCACAGCGGGGGCGATCGGGCACAAGAATCTCGTTTTTTCAAGTGTCGGCGACCGTCGCGTATTCAAGGAATTCGAGCGACTGTCGCCGGCCAGCGTGAAACCGGCACTGGCTCTGTCATTGCACACCACAAACGCCGAACTGCGGGCCAGACTGCTGCCCCGAGCACCACGGATCGACCCGGAAGAACTGGTTGAACTGGGTGAACGCTATGCGCGGGCGACGGGCTATCCGATCCAGTATCAATGGACCCTGCTTGAGGGCGTCAATGACAGCGATGCGGAAATGGCCGGCATCGTCAAACTGCTCACCGGCAAATACGCGATGATGAATTTCATCCCGTACAACACGGTCGAGGGTCTTGACTTCAAACGCCCGGCGTCGGCGCGTGCCGCCGCACTGGCCGGGCAACTGCAGCAGCGCGGCATTGTGGTTCGACTGCGCAATTCGGTCGGGCAGGGTATCGATGGTGCCTGCGGCCAGTTGCGAGCACGCCGTCAAGGATCGGATAGCCGTTGATCGCTCGGGGGGCTTCTCAACTTCATGAGCTTTAACCCGGATCAGTTACCGTCAGCGCATTGCGGCGCATCCGCGACCGGAAACCTGATATAGTCCTCGCTGCCCGCGCTGCGCTTGACGCCGGGGGTTTGCTTCAGATCACTTCCAGCAACTTCGCCCGCAGGGTCTCCGCTTCCCGCCGGCCGTCGCGCGAACTGACGATGACGTAATACCAGTCGTCAAATACGGCGCGCAGTTCAAGGTGCGATTCGGCCTTGTTGATATTGTCGATCAGGGTGCTGGTGCCGACCGGGCCGACAAAGGCGCTGATCGTATTGGTCATGAAATTTCGCGCTTTGGCCAGACTCATCGGATCGGCATCGGCCAGATCGCGAAAAGCGGTAATCGTCGGCAACTGCTGCGCGGCAGACAGGGGAGCGCTTTTTCCCGTGCGATCCTTGGCGGCCACGGCTTCGATATAGCCTTGTTCTTCGAGGAGGCCAAGCGTGTGGGTCAGATCGTCGGCGGCAATCAGGACACGCAAATCCTCAACACTGCGCTTGCCATCTACAAAAATCAGCAGCCGCCGTACGCGCGGCGTGAGTCCGCCGCCGCGCTTCTCGATTTCCTCCTGCCCCTTCGGAGTCTTGGCAAATATGACGGCCATGGTATGAATCTCCTCCCGTATTTTTGTCGTCCGCGCGTTTCATCTCAAGCTGTTCGGATGATTCTACCTAGGGAAATTGAATATTTGGCAATAATTGCACATCGGCGGGCGGTATACTTGTCAGCATTACCCACTGGAGAGACACATGGCCGCATCCCCCGATACCGTCAGCATGGCGATGTTCTGCGACTTCGAGAACGTTGCGCTTGGTGTGCGCGATGCCAATTACGAGAAGTTCGACATCAAACCGGTGCTCGAACGCCTGTTGCTCAAGGGCAGCATTGTCCTCAAGAAAGCCTATTGCGACTGGGATCGCTACAAGGGTTTCAAGGCAACGATGCACGAAGCCAACTTCGAGCTGATCGAAATCCCGCACGTTCGCCAGTCGGGAAAGAATTCCGCTGACATCCGCATGGTCGTCGATGCGCTCGACCTCTGTTACACCAAATCGCACGTCAATACCTTTGTCATCGTCAGCGGCGATTCGGATTTCTCGCCGCTGGTTTCAAAGTTGCGCGAGAACGCCAAATACGTGATCGGGGTCGGCGTCAAACAGTCGACATCCGATTTGCTGATCGCCAACTGCGACGAGTTCATCTTCTACGACGATCTGGTGCGCGAGATTCAGCGTTCGGCGGCGCGCCGCGACCCGAAGGCGGGACAGCTTGCCGCCCGGCGCACGCCGGAGGAGGACAAGCAGCGCAAGGACGAGCTTGAGGCACGCAAGAGCGAGGCCGTCGAGCTGGCGGTGGCGACTTTCGACGCACTGGTGGCTGAACGCGGCGACAGCGGCAAGATCTGGGCGTCGATGCTCAAGGAGGCGATCAAGCGCCGCAAACCCGATTTCAACGAGAGCTACTATGGCTTTCGCGCATTCGGCAACCTGCTGGAGGAGGCGCAGTCACGCGGACTGCTCGAATTGGGGCGCGACGAAAAATCAAATGCCTTCGTCTACCGCAGCAGCGTACCCGCATTGCAGGCCAATCCGGGCGAGCCGATGGTAACGGAAGTAGCGCTCGTCCCTGAAGAAGCGAGCACGGCACCGGCGCCGAAGCGCAGGGGGCGCGGCAGCAGCAAGCGCCCGATAAAGGAAGAGGCTCAGTCCCAGGCCGATCCGCTGCCAGCGCCTACTGTACAAGCAGAGTCGACAGTGCCGACGCTGGCTGAAGCATTGGACGCCCCGAGTGAAAACAAACCGGCTACGCGCAGTCGGCGGGGGCGAAAGGCTGCACCGGAAACGGCCTGACAGTCAATAAGTGCAGGTAACTGGAAAAGGGTAGCCGTACCGTAGGTCGGGTCAGGCCGCAAGGCCGTAACCCGACGTTCACGCTGATTAGTCGCCCTGGTGGCTTCCCTTGACGCCCCTCAGACGGGCAGATAACGCACGCGCAGTACACCACTGATGGCGGTCAGCTTGTCGATAACCGCCTGCGGTACGGCACTTCCGACATCGACCAGCGTGAATGCCAGATCGCCGCGCGACTTGTTGACCATGTTCTGGATGTTGAGGCCGGCTTCGGCAAGCGTCGTCGAGATCTGCCCCAGCATGTTGGGTACATTGGCGTTGGCGATAGCCAGACGGAAGGCGGATTCGCGCGGCATGGCAATGTTGGGGAAATTGACTGAATTGAGAATATTGCCGTTTTCCAGATAGTCGGCCACCTGATCGGCGACCATGACGGCACAGTTTTCCTCGGCTTCTTCGGTCGAGGCACCCAGGTGCGGCAGCGCGACAAAGCGTGGATGCTGGCGCAGCAGGTTGCTCGGGAAGTCGCAGATGTAGGCGTGTAGCCGGCCTTCATTGAGCCCGTCGAGCACGGCCTGTTCGTTGACGATGCCGTCGCGGGCGAAGTTGAGCAGTATGCAGCCCTTCTTCATGAGCTTGACGCGCTCGGCATTGATCAGGTCCTTGGTTGAGGGAAGCATGGGAAGGTGCAGACTGATGAAGTCGGCACGCTTGACGAGATCATCGACGCTGGCCGCTTTCTTGACCTGCGCAGGCAGGCGCCAGGCGGCGTCGACAGTAATCTCCGGGTCCAGGCCGATAACGTGCATGCCAAGCTGGATGGCCGCATCCGCCAGCATCGAGCCGATGGCGCCGAGGCCGATGATGCCCAGCGTACTGCCGTTCAGTTCGTGCCCGACGAAATGTTTTTTACCGGCCTCGACCTGTTTGTGCAGCGACTCGTCATCGCCCTGCAATCCGCCGACGAAGCTGATCGCCGGGAAAATGTTGCGCGTGCCCATCAACATGCCGGCGATGACCAGTTCCTTGACCGCATTGGCGTTGGCTCCGGGGGCGTTGAATACGATGATTCCACGTTCGCTCATGGCCTTGATCGGGATGTTGTTGGTACCGGCACCGGCACGGCCGATAGCCATCACGCTGGCCGGGATGGGCAATTCATGCATGACCTGGGAGCGCACCAGAATGGCATCGGGGTCAGTGCCGTCATTGCTGACGGCATAATTTTCGGGAAGTCGGGAGAGACCCTTCTTCGAAATGGCGTTGAGTGTCTGAATTTTGCGGGTCATGATTATTTCCTGGGAATAATTCTATTTATGGTGGAAAATTTGGAAAATACATTTCAACCACGAAGGACACGAAGAGCACGAAGAAAAACTTGAAGATTTGATTTTTCATCAAAGAACGATATTCAATTCGTTTAACTCTTTGCCTTGCTTCGTGCTCTTCGTGTCCTTCGTGGTTATTCGCTGTATTTAACCGTGCTGTTTTTCGAAGTCCTTCATCATTTCGACCAGCGTTTGAACGCCTTCGATCGGCATGGCGTTGTAGATCGATGCGCGCATGCCGCCGACCGAGCGGTGGCCCTTGAGCTGCACCATGCCACGCGCCTTGGCGGCCTTCAGGAATTCGTCGTCGAGCGCCGCATCCTTCAGGGTGAAGGGGATGTTCATCAGCGAACGGTTGTCGCGTGCCACCGGCGAATTGAAGAAGGTGGACGCATCGAGTGTGTCGTAAAGCAGTTGCGCCTTGGCGCGGTTGATCTTTTCCATGGCCGCCAGCCCCCCCCTGGACTTGAGCATCTTGAAAACCAGTCCGGCGATGTAGATGGCGTAGGTCGGTGGCGTGTTGTACATCGAATCGTTTTCGGCGTGGGTCTGGTAGTCGAACATCGTCGGTGTGCCTTTGACGGTCTGGCCGATCAGGTCGTCGCGCACGATGACAATCGTCAGTCCGGCCGGGCCGACGTTCTTTTGCGCACCGAAGTAAATCAGGCCGAACTTCGAGACGTCAATCGGGCGCGACAGGATGGTCGATGACATGTCGGCCACCAGCGGTACGTTACCTGTCTCAGGAGTCCAGAAGATTTCCACGCCGCCGATCGTTTCGTTCGGCGTGTAGTGCACGTAGGCTGCGTCCGGGTCGAGCTTCCAGGTGTTTTGAGCCGGAGCGTAGGAGAAGTTCTTGTCTTCCGACGAGGCCACCACGTTGACCTGCCCGTATTTCTTGGCTTCCTTGATCGCCTTCTTTGACCACTCGCCGGTGTTCAGGTAGTCGGCTGATGCCTTGCCGCGCAGCAGGTTCATCGGCACCATGGCGAACTGGCTGGACGCACCGCCTTGCAGGAACAGCACCTTGTAGCTGGCCGGGATGCCCATCAATTCGCGCAGATCGGCCTCGGCCTCGGCCTGGATGGCCATGTATTCCTTGCCGCGATGCGACATCTCCATGACCGACATGCCGCAGCCATGCCAATTGACGAGTTCATCACGCGCCAGTTCAAGAACCTCGCGCGGGAGAGCGGCGGGTCCGGCACTGAAATTGAAAATACGTTCCATGGGGAAGTGATCCTTTCTTTCTGAAAATTGGCTTGAGGGAATGGTAATGGTGCGACGTTGCGGATCGATATTCTTTGTATCTCTTGCCCTGGGTCGAGCGAATCTAACCGCGTATTGTAGCGAAAATGACAGCAGATGGGGCAACGGGCAAGTGCACAGACTAGAACAGCGGAAAATAACATTCACAGCGGCTCAATCATTACCATAAATTTATTAATCCTTTATGGATTCCATATTTCGGAAATCCCGTATATCATCCCGAACTTTTTGACAGAAGCTGTATTTTTTGGAAGGAGGGGTAGCACCATGAGTGTTGAAATTTATGAGCGGTTGCGGGTCAATCCGAAGTTCCAGGAACTTGTCGTCACCAGGGGACGCTTTGCCTGGACGCTAACTTTTATTGTTCTCACCCTGTTTTATGGATTCGTGCTTGCAGTAGCCTATTTTCCAGCAGTAATGGGCCAGCCTGTCAGCGAAGGTTCGATGTTGACGGTGGGCGTTGCCGTTGAACTTTCCCTGTTCATTTTTTTCTGGTTACTCTCGGCTCTGTACGTCAGGCGCGCCAATAGCGAATTTGACGCACTGACGCAGGAAGTCATCAAGCAAGCCCGCAAGGAGGACAAATAATGCGCTGCCTGACCCAACTTTATAACACGCTCGGGCTCTTCGCGCTCAGCGCCATGGCCTATGCCGGTCCGCCGGTCGAAGGTGCGCTCGAAAAGCAGCCCACCAACTGGCACGCCATCATCATGTTCTGTATCTTTGTGGCGTTAAGCATGGGGATTACCTACTGGGCGTCAAGTCGTACCAAGTCTACGGCTGATTTTTACACTGCCGGCGGTGGTATCACCGGCAGGCAGAATGGATTGGCCATTGCCGGTGACTACATGTCGGCGGCCACGCTGCTTGGTTTGACGGCGCTGGTCTATGGCAGTGGCTTCGACGGCTACCTCTACATGCTGTCCTTTTTTGCCGGCTGGCCGATCATCCTGTTCATGATGGCTGAACGCCTGCGCAATCTCGGTCGCTTCACCTTCTCCGACATCACTGCCTTCCGCCTTGATGAGGGTAGCGTGCGCACCATGGCGGCCATTTCCTCGCTGACCGTCGTCTGCTTCTATCTGATCGCCCAGATGGTGGGTGCCGGCCAGTTGATCAAGCTGCTCTTCGGCCTCGATTACAACATCGCCATTATCGGCGTGGGCATCCTGATGATGGTCTATGTGACCTTCGGCGGCATGGTCGCGACGACCTGGGTGCAGATCATCAAGGCCTGCATGCTGCTCACCGGCGGCACGCTGGTCATGGTGCTGGCCTTCAGCCAGTTCGGCTTTTCGTTCACCACCCTGATGGAGAAGGCGACGTCGGTACATAAGCTTGGACTCAAGCTGATGACGCCGGGCGGTCTGCTGGCCGATCCGATCAACGCCATTTCGCTCGGTCTTGGCCTGATGTTCGGTACCGCCGGCCTGCCGCACATCCTGATGCGCTTCTTCACCGTGACCGATGCCAAGGAAGCGCGCAAGTCGGTGCTTTACGCTTCCGGCTTCGTCGCCTACTTCTTCAACGTGATCTTCATCATGGGCCTCTGCGCGATCATCATCGTCGGCCAGAATCCTGACTTTTTTGAAGGCGGCGTCATCGGCGGCAAGCTGATCGGCGGTGGCAACATGGTCGCCATGCACCTGGCCAAGGCGGTCGGCGGCGACATGCTGCTCGGCTTCATGGCCGCAGTTGCCTTCGCCACCATCCTGGCGGTGGTCTCCGGTCTGGCACTGGCGGGCGCTTCGGCGATCTCGCATGACCTCTACTCCCGAGTCATCATGAAGGGCAAGGCTACGGAGGCGGCCGAGATTCGCGTTTCGAAGATCGCCACCATCTGTCTTGGCATTGTCGCCATCATTCTCGGCATCCTGTTCGAGAAGCAGAACGTGGCGTTCATGGTCGGCCTGGCTTTCGGCGTGGCTGCGGCAGGCAACTTCCCGGTCCTCATCCTCTCCATGTACTGGAAGGGACTGACCACCCGCGGCGCACTGTTCGCCGGTTATGGCGGCCTCTTCTCCGCCGTCGCCTTCGTCGTGATGTCGAAGTCGGTGTGGGTCGATGTTCTGGGCAACAAGGTGGCATTGTTCCCCTACAGCCAGCCGGCCCTGTTCGCCATGCCGCTGGCCTTCCTGCTCGCCTACGTCTTCTCTAAGACCGATTCGAGCGCCAGGGCAAAGCGCGAAATCGACGCCTTTGAAGACCAGTACATCCGGGCCCAGACGGGTTTCGGTGCAGCAGGTGCCAGCAAGCACTAATTCAGGCTGGCAACAAAAAGCCCTGGCCGGTTTGCCCGCCAGGGCTTTTTTTATGGGCGAGGAGCGGGAAGATCAGCCGGTTCAGGCGGCGGCTTGCGCCGGAATTCCACTACCCTGGCGCACGATGCGGTTTTTTGCGTCAACGTAGATCAACGCCGGTGCGTACTTGGCGAGTTCGACTTCGTTGTAGACCGCAAAACTGGCGATGATGAGTATGTCGCCCGGTGAGGCGCGGCGTGCCGCCGAACCATTGACCGAAATGATGCCCGACCCACGCTCGGCGCGAATGGCGTAGGTCGTGAAACGTTCGCCGTTATTGACGTTCCAGACATCGATCTGTTCGTACTCGCGGATATTGGCCGCGTCGAGCAGGTTGTCGTCAATGGCGCAGGAGCCTTCATAGTGAAGCTCGGCGTGCGTTGTCGTTACGCGGTGCAACTTCGACTTCAGCATCGTTCTCTGCATGGTTTTGCCCGTGCAAGTTGTGTTGAGGGAAGTGCATTGTAGCGGCAAATCTCCGCCTGTCAATGACCATGTTGCAGTGTTTAAATTTCAATGTTATCAATGAGCCGTGGTATTCCAAGCCGGCTGGCTGCAAGTACCACCAATGAATTGTTTCCGGCCTGCGGGACTTGCAGATCGGACTGTTGCCGCACTGCAACATAATCGGTTTGCCAGCCATGGGTGTCAAGTTGGACAACAGCGGTCTGCTCGAGTTTCGCAAAGTCCTGTTCACCACCTCGTACGGCCGAACGGATATCGCTCAGGACGCGGTACAGACGCGGCGCCTCGGCACGTTCGGTCGCTGTCAAATAACCGTTGCGCGAGGAGAGCGCAAGACCGTCATCGGCACGCACCGTATCGCCACCGACGATTTCGATCGGTAGCGCCAACTGGCGAGTCATATTGCGCAGAACCATCAGTTGCTGGTAGTCCTTCTTGCCGAACACCGCAACCTGCGGCTGCACGATATTGAACAGCTTGAGCACGACGGTGGCGACGCCGCGAAAATGACCGGGACGGAATTCGCCTTCAAGCTGGTTCTGAATATCCGGCGGGTCGACCTGGTACTGCTGTACTTCGGGGTAAAGTTCGTTTTCGCCCGGTGCGAACAGCACAGCAACGCCCGCTGCCTCCAGTTTCTCGCAGTCTTCGGCAAAGGTGCGCGGATACTTGTCAAAGTCTTCGTTCGGGCCGAATTGCAGGCGATTGACGAAGAGACTGGCGACGACGGTATCGCCCAAGGCCTGCGCCTGCGTCATCAGCGCAATGTGGCCGGCGTGCAGATTGCCCATGGTCGGGACAAATACGATGCGGCCGCAGTTTCTCAGGGCGGCGCGCAGGTCGGGAATGGAGGAGTGGATTTGCATGGGTTTTGAACCTCTTTCGACGTGCCCCGCAGGAAACACCCCTGGGGTGCAGAGAGCGCAGAGACGCAGAGAAGGCAGAGAGAGAAAAAATACTTGGGTTTTCTCCGCGTACTCTGCGTCTCTGCGGACTCTGCGTTTAAGGCGGTTATAAGTTGGTCAGTAACAATGCTCAGGACCAGGGAAGCTGCCGTCCTTGACCGCTATAACATAGGCGGCGATGGCGGCAGCGATCGAGGTCTGGCCGCTCATGAAATTCCTGACGAAGCGGGCCTTCTTGCCGGCAGTGATGTCGAGCATGTCGTGCAGCACCAGCACCTGGCCCGAGCAGGCCTTGCTCGCGCCGATACCGATGCTCGGAATGGACAGTTGTCCGGTGGCCTCGGCGGCCAGTGCCGAAGGGATGGCTTCGAGAACGATCAGTGCGGCACCGGCGTCCTGCTGGGCGAGAGCATCGGCGAGCAGTTTTGTCGCGCCGGTATCATCCTTGCCCTGCACGCGGTAACCGCCCAGTTGATGAACCGATTGCGGTGTCAGGCCGACGTGCGCGCACACCGGGATACCACGTGTGGTCAGGAAGTGCGTTGTTTCGGCCATGTCCACACCGCCTTCGATCTTGACCATCTGCGCACCAGCAGCCATCAGCAGCACGGCATTGCGCAACGCCTGTTGCGGGCTTTCCTGGAAACTGCCGAAAGGCATGTCGGCAATGATCAGCGGGCGCTTGCAGCCGCGCGCTACGGCGCTGGTGTGGTAAGCAATATCGGCAAGCTTCACCGGCAGCGTCGAGTCGTGCCCCTGCAGCACCATGCCCAGCGAATCGCCAATCAGCAGTACTTCAACGCCGGCTGCATCGCAAAGTTGCGCGAAGCTCGCGTCGTAACAGGTCAGAACGGCAATTTTTTCTCCGGCCGTCCGCATTTTCGCCAGATCGAGCTGCGTGAGTCGTCTTGTTGCCGAATGAACGGACATGGATCAATCCCCCCGGTTGAAGTATTCGCGATGCCCACGCATGGATTCGATGCGCTGGACGAGAAGTTGAAAATCATCGGTGCTGTCAACGAAATCTAGATTTTCGGAGTTGACCACCAGCACCGGTGCTAACTCGTAATTGTGAAAAAAGCGCGTATAGCTTTCGCCGAGCAGGATCAGATAGTCGTCGCTGATCTTGCGTTCCATGTCGATGCCACGCTTTCGTACCCGGGAAACCAGCGTTTCAGGCCTGGCTTGCAGGTAAATCACCAGATCGGGTGCGACAGAAGCCGGCAAGGAAACGCGATCATAGATCTGGCGGTAGAGTGTGTACTCGTCTTCATTCAGGGTCAGGGCGGCGAACAGCGGGTCTTTCTCAAGCAGGAAATCACTGACCACGGTGCGCGGGAAGAGTTCAGGCTGCGCCAGGTCGCGCACCAGTTCGAGGCGATGGAAGAGAAAGAAAAGCTGTGTCTGTAGCGCGTAGCGTTCCTGGTTCTGATAAAAACGGCTGAGGAAGGGATTGGTTTCCGGTTGCTCGAGCAGCAACTCGGCGTCCAGATATTCGCCCAGGCGTCGGGCAAGGCTGGTCTTGCCGACGCCAATGGGGCCTTCGACAACGAGGTGACGCGCCGATTCGAGCAGATTCTTTTTCATGAGCGGAAAACGAAATATACCGCGCCTAGGGGGTGTTGACACTCATTTCACGCGATCCACGAAATGCATGTCAACACCCCCTGGGATACACAGAGCTGCCCAAAGATAGTCAGGTTTGAGTGGCTGCTGCATTTAGAAAACGACGAAGGGGACAAAAATCGTCAAGGTGATAACTTCCTGAAGGATCTTGATTTGGGCCAGTGTAAGTTGGCTGCGACCGATGCGATTGGCCGGAACCTGCAGCAGGTATTCAAAAAGCGCGATTCCCCACGAGATCAACGCCGCAATCCACCAGGGTCGCTCGTTCAGGTGCTTAAGGTGAGCGTACCGATGAAAGGTCATGAAGATTAACGCGGTGGAAAGCAGTAGCACGGTTTGCCAGATCACCGGGAATTTCATGGTCTTAGCTTTTCAATGTGCTGCATGCTCAGTGCCGGCAACCAGGCCGCAGCGCGACCGCGACCGGGGATGCGGCAGTCCGGGGCGATTTCGAGCAGCGGGGCAATGACAAAGGCGCGCAGATGCATGCGCGGATGCGGCAACTGGAGTTGCGGGCTGTCGATGATCTGTGCCTCGTAGAGCAGCAGGTCGAGATCGAGCGTACGCGGCGCATGGTGGAAATCGCGCCGGCGCCCGAACTGTGCTTCAACATCGAACAGGGCGGCGAGCATCGCATGCGGCGTAAGCGTTGTCTCAAAGCGGGCGACCGCGTTGATGAAGTCGGGCTGGCCGCGAATGCCAAGCGGCGCCGTGCGGTAAAGCGATGAGGCCTGCAGCAGGTGCGATTCAGGAAGCCGCGTCAGCGCCTTCAGAGCGGCGCGTACCTGAGCGAGCGGGTCGGCCTGATTGGCGCCGAGTGCAATGTAGGCAATGCCCATGGGGCGACTCACGTTGCCCGTTGACTTGAAAAAGCGAACCACCAAGACACCAAGATCACCAAGGGGGCACCAAGGAAAACCAAGGTGAATCTATGCGTTCCTGATGACTCGGTGGGGAAGTTTTTTCTGTGTCTTTCAACATGCCTAGCTACCCGTTATTCCGTTGTTGCCGGCACAGGTTTGCGCCGACGCCTGCGCTTTTTCTTTTCATCCGGTTTGGGCGGCAGCAACATGGCGGCACGGGCATCGCCATCACCATTCATGAAGTGGGTCCACCACTGTCCCAGTTCGCCATCGACTTCGCCTGATTCGGCGCGCAGCAGCAGGAAGTCGTAAGCGGCCTTGAAGCGCGGCTGTTCGAGAACGCCGTAGGGGCGCTTGCCCGAGCGCTGCTCGAAACGCGGTTGCAGCGCCCAGATGTCCTTGATGTCGCCGGCGATGCGGCGCGTGATGGCGAGTTTCTCAGCCTGTACGTCGAGCACTTCGTCCATGGCCAGGAAAAGAGCCGGAATACGGGCCGGAACGCGCGCCGGGGTCTCGCCTTCGCTACCACTGCTCATCAGGGCTTCCCACTTGGCCAGGACTTCGTGCCAGAGCAGGGTGGCAAAGAGGAATCCGGGCGAGATCGGCTTGCCCTCGCGCACGCGGCGGTCGGTGCTCTCCAGCGCCAGCATCACGAAGCGCTCGCCGAGCGGCTGTTCGAGAATCACGTCGAGCAACGGCAGCAGGCCGTGGTGCAGTCCTTCGGCGCGCAACTGCTGCACGCATTGCACGGCATGACCGGAGGTCAGCAGCTTGAGCATTTCGTCAAACAGGCGCGATGGCGGAACGTTTTCGATGAGCTCGGACATCTCGCGAATCGGCCGGCTGGCCTCCGGGTCGATGGACAGACCGAGCTTGGCGGCCAGGCGGACGGCGCGCAGCATGCGGACCGGGTCTTCACGGTAGCGGGTTTTCGGGTCACCGATCATGCGCAGGGTTTTCTGTTTCAGATCAGCCACGCCGTGGTGATAGTCGATGATCGTTTCCGAGACCGGGTCGAAGTACAGGGCATTGACCGTAAAATCGCGTCTTGCCGCATCTTCCTTCTCGCTACCGAAAACGTTGTCGCGCAGCACCCGGCCCTGATCGTCGGTGTGCGCCTTGTGGCCACCAGGCTGATCATGGTGACCACGGAAAGTGGTGACCTCAATGGTCTCGGCACCCATCATCACATGCACGATCTGGAAGCGGCGTCCGATGATGCGCGAGCGCCGGAAGCAGTGGCGCACCTGTTCCGGCGTGGCGTTGGTAGCCACGTCGTAGTCCTTTGGGGTGATACCGGCGAGCAGGTCGCGCACCGCACCGCCGACAACATACGCCTTGTAGCCATGTTCTTGCAGTGTTTCGACGGTGCGCCGACTGCCGTTGCTGATGTCGTCGCGGCGGATGCCGTGCCTGCCAACGCCGATGACGGCTGGCTCGCCGGGCGCACCTGGCGTCTTGCGTCCGAAGACACGGGTTATCAATTTGCGAATCATCACTCGTTTCTTGTCATGTTGCGGCACAGCAAAAAAGCGTAATGATAGCCGAATTTCTGGCGGAAATCAGTAGCTTACTTAGCTTGGATGAGTTGTTAGTCAACTTGCAAAGATAAGCCGCCAAGTCACCAGGGGGAATAAAGGAAGAACCGGGAGCCCCAGGGTGCACTACTCGCAGTCAGGCTTTTCCTGGTGAAACAGTTCCCTTTTTGGCTTGGTGGCGAGATTTTTCTCCTGGCATTTTTTTACCTGGGATGCCATTCCAGGATCGGCCAACCGACGGCTTTTGCATGAGCGCGCAGGGTACTGTCCGGATCGACGGCCACCGGGTCGCTGACCAGAGACAGCAACGGCAGATCGTTGAGCGAGTCGCTGTAGAACCAGCTTTGCTCGAAACAGCTCCACCACAAGCCCATTGATTCGAGCCAGTCCTCGACACGGGTGACCTTGCCCTCGCGGTAGGCCGGGGTGCCGCGCGGCTTGCCGGTGAACTGGCCGTTGACCTGCGCCGGAATGGTGGCAATAAGGTGGGGAATATTCAGTTCGCGGCAGATCGGTCCGGTGACGAAGCTGTTGGTGGCGGTCACCAGGGCGCATAGATCGCCCTGGTCCCGATGGCGTTTTGACGAGGTCGCGCGCCTTCTGGCCAAGCATTGGCCGCACGCGCGTAGCCATGAATTCAGCGTGCCAGGTGTCCAGATCGGCGCGTGAATTTTGCGCCAGAGAAGCCAGTTGAAAATCGAGAAACTCGTAGATGTCCAGCGTGCCGGCCTTGTACTGTGAGAAGAATTCGCTGTTGCGTTGCTCGAAGGTATCACGGTCGAGAACACCCTTGCTGATCAGGTGCTGCGTCCATTCGTAATCGCTGTCGCCCGAAAGCAGGGTATTGTCGAGGTCAAACAGGGCAAGTTGCATGGTTGTCTTTCGGGAACGCCATCAATTCGGAGGGTTTTGCAACACTTCTCGTAGCACCGGCAGGGTGATGGCTCGCTTGTGCTCCAGCGAGTAGCGGTCGAGCGCGGCCAGAAAACCGCAAAGGCTGCGCATGTCGCGCGGTGCGCGCGCCAACAGATACTCGAGTGCCTCCGGCGGCAGATGCAATCCGCGTGCCCTGGCCTGTGTCGTCAGCGCATCGATTTTTTCATCATCGCTCAGGGTTTGCAGACGGTAGATCAGTCCCGAACCGAGTCGCGTGCGCAGATCCTCGCGCAATGAGAGTTGTAGCGGCGGCTGGCGGGCGGATGTCAGCAGGCGCCCGCCCGAGCCGCGCAGGCAATTGAACAGCTTGAACAGGGCGATCTGCCCGATTTCGCTGAGGTCTTCGACGTTATCCACGGCATGCAAGCACACGGCATCGTGAATTTTCGCCAGATCAGGGTCGGCAGAAGCATCACTGTATTGGCCAGCGCTGGCGCGCAACAGGTGAGTCTTGCCCGCGCCCGACTCGCCCCACAGAAAAAAGAAGGGCTCGCGGTTGTCCGGTGCCAGCCAGGCAACAACAGCACTCAGCGTTTCAGCATTGCCACCGGCAACAAAGTTATCGAGGCTGGGTGGGGCTTCAGGGAGTAGATCGAGGATCAGTTGGCGCATTGGGAAGGTGCAGCAGGCAAGTGTGCGGGCAGCACGCGAGGGGGCTATTTCGGATAAAATCCCGACTTTTGCGGATAAAGTCGCACATTTTATCATTACCGTGCCTGCGCAAGCCTCGTTAGCGTGAAGTCGCGCCAGCGACTCTTGAACCTCCCCTCGCCCTCTGGGAGAGGGGGCGGGGGGCGAGATTGTGAATTCGCGGAGCATGCTCCGTACCAATCGAGCGATTCCGGCTACCAAGCCGGAATGCGCCCTGCAAGGGAGGGAAACGGGCAGGCCAGTAACTTTCATATTGTGGGGTGGTGCTAAATCCATGCCCGTCAGGAACGACATACAAGATGACTCAGCAATCGAAGCAATCACTCTCCTATCGCGATGCCGGTGTTGATATCAGTGCCGGCGACGAACTGGTCGAACGCATCAAGCCGTTTGCCAGGAAGACCATACGCGAAGGCGTACTCAGTGGTCTGGGCGGCTTTGGTGCGCTGTTCGAGATACCCAGGCGCTATCGCGAGCCGGTACTGGTGTCCGGTACCGATGGCGTGGGCACCAAGCTCAAGCTGGCTTTCGAACTCAAACGCCACGACACGGTCGGTATCGACCTCGTCGCCATGAGCGTCAATGACGTTCTGGTGCAGGGCGCCGAACCGCTTTTTTTCCTCGACTACTTCGCCTGTGGCAGGCTCGATGTCGATACGGCAGCCAGCGTCATCCAGGGAATCGCCAAAGGCTGTGAATATTCCGGCTGCGCGCTGATCGGTGGCGAAACCGCCGAAATGCCCGGCATGTACCCGGAAGGCGAGTACGATCTGGCGGGTTTTGCCGTTGGCGTCGTCGAAAAGTCGGCCATCATCACCGGCCAGAACATCATGCCGGGCGACGTGGTGCTTGGCTTGCCGTCTTCCGGTGCCCATTCCAACGGCTATTCGCTGGTGCGCAAGATCATCGCCCGCTCGAACCCCGATCTGGGCGCTGTGTTCGATGATGAGGGTACGCAAACCCGAACGCTGGCCGACGCCATCATGGCGCCGACGCGTATCTACGTAAAACCGATGCTGGCGCTGTTGGCTGCACTGCCCGTCAAGGGTATGGCGCATATCACCGGTGGTGGCATAACGGAAAACGTACCGCGTGTATTACCGGAGGCGGTCAAGGCCGTCATCGAGCAGTCGAGCTGGCTGCGCCCCAGACTTTTTCAGTGGTTGCAGAGCGAGGGCAATGTCGTCGAAAGCGAAATGCACCGCGTTTTCAATTGCGGAATAGGCATGGTCGTCATTGTAGCCAGCGAGCATGCTCAACAGGCGCTGCATCTGTTGCATGCGGCCGGCGAGAAAGCGTTAGAAATTGGCCGCATCGAAGCGCGTGCAGACGGCGAAGCTCAGACGATCGTTGTTTAAAGCGGGGTGCCGCTGTATTGCGTAGAGGAATCAGATCTTGCAGTCGATTGCCGAGTCCCGGACGGATTTGCGGCGGCTACGTGACACGCGGGTGTCGAGTAAAACGGGTAGCTTTTCTTTCCTGCGCTGTTCTTGACGGCGTTCCCGCTGCCTTTTTGGAACCACGTTGATCGCCGCTGCGAGCAGGTTTCCCTTGGCCGTTCTGCCCCTGCTTGACGCGCTCAATGGTTTCTCGAGGGCGTGTTTCTGCTTCGATAATGAGTTCGACAGTGTCGCACGCAGCCTGGCCGAACTATCGACCGGTTGGGCTCCTTTGTCCTCGGACAAGGTTTTGTTGTCGCTCTCGTAGAGGTTTGGCAATAACACTTCAGGTGGAATTCGCATCGCTTTCTACTGTCTTTCTCAAGGTAACGCTGTTTTATCGGCATTATTTCCCGAAGCTTGAATTGGAGCGGTTCTGCTTGCGACCACACGGATCAAGAAGAAATCCCTGCATGACCTTGGTTACCCCAGTCTTCGTTGCTTTCTTTCGCTGCGTAATCATCGTGCCGGCGATGGTTTCCCCCGCCAGGGCTGTCAAATTCCATTCCGCTCCGGTAAACTGGAGCATTACTGACCAATTGGTCATTGGTTTTTTACATCTTTATACCCGTTCCGACGGGAGATTCGGATTGTCATGCCGAGTAGCAAGCGTCGTTCCTGGGTTTTGTTGGTCGCCATCCTCGGTTTGCTGGGGTTGGCGTATGGGGCTTATTCCGCATTTCGCGGGTCATCCGGCCCAAATCAGACGGCAAATACGGGTGGTGCGCCGGGTGGCAAGACCGCTGCCGGGGCGCCCGGCGGACCGCCGGGCGGGTTCGCCTTGCCGGTCGAGACCGTCAGGGTGGTGGCTGCCGATCTGGCGCTGGATGCGACGGCCGTTGGCTCCCTGCGCTCGAACGAATCCGTCGTGTTGCGCCCCGAGACCGCCGGGCGTATTTCGTCGATCAACTTCAAGGATGGTTCGGCGGTGGCCAGGGGCGCCTTGCTGGTCGGGCTGGATTCGGCAACACAGTTGGCCGAGTATGATCAGGCCAGGGCCAATCTCGGTCTGGCGCAGGTCAACCTGAAGCGCACGCGCGAGCTTTTCGAAAAGAAATTTGTCAGCCAGCAGGCGCTCGACAACACCGAGGCAGGTCTCAAGGTACAGGAGGCGGCGCTGGCGCTGGCTCAGGCCAGGCTCGACAAGATGCGCATCAAGGCGCCATTCTCCGGCGTCGTCGGAATCCGCAACGTGAGTGTGGGCGACTACGTGAAGGAAGGTCAGGAACTGATCAATCTCGAAGATATCAGCACGCTGAAGATCGATTTCCGCCTGCCCGAGTCCTACCTCGGCCAGCTCAAGCCGGGACAGATGATTGAAGTGTCGAGCGATGCCCTGCCCGGACAGAAATTCGAGGCCGTGCTTGATGCCGTCAATCCGCTGGTCGATACCGGTGGCCGCGCCATTGCATCGCGTGCGCATCTCTCGAATGCCGATGGCCGGTTGCGACCGGGAATGTTCGTGCGCGTGCGCCTGATCTTCGAGCAGCGCAGCAAGGTGCTGCTGGTTCCCGAGCAGGCCATCGTTCCTGATACGAAAACCCCTTTCGTTTTTGTTGTGCAGGAGGGCAAGGCGATGCGGGTGCCGGTGAAGACCGGGACAAGACGTAACGCACAGGTCGAAATCGTCGAGGGATTGAAGGCGGGTGACGAAGTGGTGACCGCCGGGCAGATGAAGTTGCGAGACGGCGCGCCGGTCAAGGCTGTCGGCGGACAGGCCACACCGGTTACCCCCATGGCTGCTGCTCCACCAGCCGACAAACCGGCAATAGCAGAAGCTAAAGCTGCAGGAATCAACGAAGCCGCTGGAAGCGCCAAATGAAAATCTCCGAGCTGTGCATCCGTCGCCCCGTCTTCGCGACGGTGCTCTCGCTGTCGGTGATGCTGATCGGGCTGGTCTCCTACACGCGGCTGCCGGTGCGCGAGTACCCCAAGATCGACGAGCCGGTGGTGACGGTCGATACTACCTACCGCGGCGCATCGGCTGAAATCATCGAGTCGCGCATTACCAAACCGCTTGAGGATTCGCTGGCCGGCATCGAGGGCGTCGACGTCATCACCTCGATCTCGCGCCAGGAAAACAGCCAGATTTCGGTGCGCTTCAAGCTCGAGCGCAATCCGGATTCTGCGGCGTCCGACGTTCGCGACCGCGTTTCGCGCGTGCGCAACCTGTTGCCGACCGACATCGACGAACCGGTCATCGCCAAGGTCGAGGCCGACGCCAACCCGATCATCTGGCTCGCCTTTTCATCCGACAAGCATTCGGCGCTTGAAGTAACCGACGTCGCCAACCGCATCGTCAAACCGCGCATGCAGACCTTGCCGGGAGCGGCCGATGTGCGCGTTTTCGGAGAACGCAAATTCGCCATGCGCATCTGGCTCGACCGCGACCGGCTCGCGGCCTTCAACCTGACGCCGCAGGATGTCGAGGATGCTCTGCGGCAACAGAACGTCGAGGTTCCGGCCGGCCGTATCGAAAGCCAGAGCCGGGAATTTTCGGTGGTCGCCAAAACCGATCTGGTCAAGGCGGAGCAGTTTGCCGACATCATCGTCAAACAGGCGAGCGACGCCAGGGGCAGCTACCCGGTACGCATCGGCGACCTCGGACGGGTTGAAATCGGCGCCGCATCCGAGCGCAGCACGGTGCGCTTCAACGGCAAGCCGGCGGTGGCGCTCGGCGTCATCAAGCAGGCCACGGCCAATCCTCTCGATCTCTCGAAAGCCCTGCGCGCCGAGTTGCCCAAGGTGGCCAGCGAGTTACCCCAGGGCATGAGCGTCAACATTGCCTACGACTCGTCGGTGTTTATCGACCGCTCGATCGAATCCGTTTTCCAGACCATCGGCGAAGCCATTGTGCTGGTGTTGCTGATCATTTTTTTCTTCCTGCGCAATTTCCGGGCGACGCTGATTCCGCTGGTCACCATCCCGGTTTCGCTGATCGGTGCCTTCGCGCTGATGTACGTGCTCGGCTTCACCATCAACACGCTGACCCTGCTGGCGCTGGTGCTGGCCATCGGACTGGTGGTCGACGACGCCATCGTCGTTCTGGAAAACATCTACCGCCACATTGAGGACGGCATGCCGCGCCGGCAGGCGGCGTTCAAGGGCGCCCAGGAAATCGGCTTTGCCGTGGTGGCGATGACCATCACGCTGGCCGCCGTCTATGCGCCGGTGGCCTTCATGACCGGGCGCACCGGCAAGCTCTTCGTCGAGTTTGCCCTGACGCTGGCCGGCGCGGTGCTGGTCTCCGGCTTCGTCGCGCTGACCCTCTCGCCGATGATGTGCTCGCTGCTGCTGCGCCATGAGCCCAGGCACGGCAGGGCCTATGTTGTTGTCGAAAACTTCCTGACCTGGCTGACGCAAGGCTATCGTCGCGTTCTGACCAGGCTGCTGGCGCGGCGCTGGATCGTCATGCTGGCTTTTCTGCTGGTCGCCGCGTCGAGTGTAATCCTGCTCAAGACGCTCAAATCGGAGCTGGCACCGATCGAGGATCGCGGCATCATCCTCGGCGTCTTCGTCGGGCCGGAAGGCGCGACGATCGACTATTCGGACAAGTATGCCCGGCAGCTCGAAGGCATCTACAGCAACACCAGCGATGTCGAGCGATACTTCGTGGTCGCCGGCAACCCGACGGTCAGCCAGGGCATCTCCTTTGTCGGCCTGAGCGACTGGAAAGAGCGCAAGCGCAGTGCCGGTGAAGTGGTCAAGGAACTGTTTCCCAAATTCATGGGAATCCCCGGCGTGCTGGCGTTTCCCGTGCAGCCGCCATCGCTCGGCCAGAGCCCGCGCGAGCGACCGGTGAATTTTGTCGTGGTGACCTCGGCTTCCTATCCCGAACTGCTTGAAACGACCAACAGGATTCTCGCCGAAGTAGCAAAAAATCCCGGGCTGACCAACGTCGATACCGACCTCAAGCTGAACAAGCCCGAACTCTCGGTGACGGTCAACCGCGACAAGTCGTCCGATACCGGCGTGCAGATCGAGACCGTTGGCCGCACGCTTGAAACCATGCTCGGCGGGCGGCAGGTGACGCGCTTCAAGCAGAACGGCGAGCAGTACGACGTGATCGTTCAGGTGGCCGATGCGGATCGCACCACCCCGTCGGACATCCGCGACATCTTCGTGCGTGCCAGGGATGGCAGCATGATCCCGCTGGCCAACCTGATCAGCGTCGATGAAACGGTCAGCCCGCGCGAACTCAACCACTTCGGCCAGCGCCGCGCGGTGACCATCACCGCCAACCTTGCCCCCGATTACACCATGGGCGAGGCACTGAGCTTCATGGAAAAGACCGCCAACAGCGTGCTGACGCCCGGCTACGCCATCGACTATGCCGGGCAGTCGCGCGAGTACAAGACTTCAAGCTCGTCGCTGGCGCTCACCTTCGTTCTGGCGCTGGCCTTCATCTATCTGGTACTCGCCGCTCAGTTCGAGAGCTTTCGCGACCCCTTCATCATCATGCTGACGGTGCCGCTGTCGATGACCGGCGCGCTACTCGCCTTGCTGCTCACCGGTGGCACGCTCAATGTGTATAGTCAGATCGGGCTGGTCACGCTGATCGGCCTGATTACCAAGCACGGCATCCTGATCGTCGAGTTTTCCAACCAGTTGCAGGAGCAAGGACTCGACATCAAACAGGCGGTGATCGATGCCTCCGAGCTGCGCCTGCGCCCGATCCTGATGACCACCGGCGCCACGGTGCTTGGCGCCATTCCGCTGGCGCTGGCCACCGGTGCCGGTGCCGAGAGCCGTCAGCAGATCGGCTGGGTGATTGTCGGTGGCCTGCTGCTTGGCACTTTCTTCACGCTGTTTGTGGTGCCGACGGTGTATACCCTGCTGGCGCGGCGCAAGACGCTGGAAACAGAAGATTTGTGATTCAGCGCATGACTGGAGCAAGAAACGATGAATCCTGACCTGGCAATTGTTCTGGGCCTCCTCGCTCTCGCCATCGCGATGTTCGCCCTCAACAAGCCGAGGATGGATGCCGTCGGACTGATCATGCTCACGGCCTTGCCGCTCACGGGAGTGATCACCATGGGCGAGGCCCTGGCCGGTTTCAGCGATCCGAACATCGTGCTGCTGGGCGCACTGTTCGTGATCGGTGAAGGGCTGGTGCGCACTGGCGTCGCCCAGCGGGTCGGAGACTGGCTGATACGCACCGCAGGCACCAGCGAAACCCGTTTGATCGTATTGTTGATGGCCGTCGTCGCCACGCTCGGTGCCTTCATGAGTTCGACGGGCGTCGTGGCCATTTTCATTCCGGTCGCGCTGCGAATCGCGCAGAGTACCGGCATGGCCCCCAGCCAGCTCATGATGCCGCTCTCCGTTGCGGCGCTGATCAGCGGCATGATGACGCTCGTGGCAACGGCACCGAACCTGGTGGTCAACAGCGAGTTGGTCCGCCATGGCATTGCAGGATTCTCGTTTTTCAGTTTCACTCCGTTCGGTGTGCCGGTGCTGCTGCTCGGCATACTCTACATGCTCTTCGCGCGCCGCTGGCTTGCCGCGAAGAGCCACCGCGATGCGGGCGACGTAAACCGCGTCAGCCTTCTTGACTGGATCGAAAAATATCAGCTCGCCGAACGCGAGTTCCGCGTGCGGGTGACGCCGCAGTCACCGTTTGTCGGCAAGACACTGGGCGAGATCAAGCTGCGCGACGATTCCGGGATCAACGTCGTTGCCGTCGAGCGCAAGCGCGGCTTTTCAACCGAGGTCTTTGCTCCCCGCGCGAAAACAGTATTGCAGGCGGAAGATATCCTGCTGGTCGACGTGTTTGCACCGAAGGTCGATATTCATCAGGCCTGTCCGCAGCTTGCGCTAGAGGAATTGCCGCTCACCGGCGCTTACTTCAGCGATCGTTCGCAAGAAATCGGAATGGCTGAAGTGATGGTCGCGGCGGACTCCAGCCTGGTCGGCAAGACGGTGATCGAGGCCGGCTTCCGCAGCCGTTTCCGCCTCACTCTGGTCGGCCTGCGGCGCGGCCAGAAGGCAATGGATGGCGGACATCTGAGTGCGCCGCTGAAGGTCGGCGACACCTTGTTGCTGATCGGGCCGTGGAAGGAAATCAGCCGATTGCAGTCCGACAGAAGCGATCTGGTGCTGCTCAATCTGCCGACGGAGCGCTCCGAGGTCCTCCCGGTTTCCGGCAAGGCATTGCAGGCACTGGTGTGCCTGGTGGTGATGGTGGTGCTGATGATCGGCGGCATCGTCCCGAACGTTCAGGCCGCCCTGATCGCCTGTCTGCTGATGGGTGCCCTGCGCTGCATCGACCTGGACAGCGCTTATCGCTCGATCCACTGGAAGAGCCTGATCCTGATTGTCGGCATGCTGCCGTTTTCCATCGCCCTGCAGAAAACCGGCGGCGTCGAGCTGGCAGCCGACGGCCTGATGGCGCTGACCTCCGGGGCGGGAACCTACGCCCTGCTGGCGAGCCTGTTTGCCATTACTGCCATGCTCGGGCTGTTTATCTCCAATACGGCAACCGCCGTGCTGATGGCCCCGGTAGCGCTGGCCATTGCCGGAGATCTGCAAGCCTCGCCGTATCCCTTCGCCATGATCGTCGCGCTGGCGGCGTCGACGGCGTTCATGACGCCGATTTCCTCACCGGTGAATACGCTCGTCGTCGGCCCCGGCAACTACCAGTTCGGAGACTTCGTACGCGTCGGAGTTCCACTTTCGCTGATCGCCATGCTCGTCAGTGTCCTGCTCGTTCCACGGCTGCTGCCGCTGTTTCCGTAGTGACGCCGGCTGCAGCCTTTAACTTGAAACCTCGGAGGCTGTGAGTTAATGGACAAACACCTCCCCAAGCCGTGGCCCGAGGTCAGGCTTCGCGCTCATTCCGGCGAACGCCGGAATCCAGTACCTTCCTCTGATCGGGGTGACGAGCCTTGAAATCAGGCAGTCATGATTTTTTCACAGACGTTCGGTTGCCGACGATCAAACCCTTCGACCTGCATCGAAGGTACTGCGCAACAAGTTACCTGGGCGTATGCAGAACCGGACTCGGGTGCCTGTCCAGCAGCGCTTGCCGGATTCACTCCTGGCTTTTTCTGCGCCATGGCCTATAGTGGGACTGTGCCGTGATCTGCGGTGAATCCGGCACGTAAATGCAGTGCCAGCCGAACTCTCAGGAGATTGTATGGTTCAATGCCCTTACCGCTTTTCAAAGATAATCGTGTAGCAACCATAGCGGCGTAAAGCCGATCACCTTGGCCTGGTGTGCCGGGGTAGAAGTCCCAAAAGCCCATGCAACTCAAAGCATGGGCTTTTTTTTCAGGGCTTGAATTCGCGCTGTAGAATGCACAATTGATATTGACCTGAGTCCGGAATGAAAGACGAGCAAATCCGCATCCCACTGGATGACCGGGTTCGATTGATTCGAATTCAGGTCTTCTTCAAGAACTCTGCCGGAAATGCATTGAGTTTTTTGGTAGGCGGAGTGCTTTTTGTCCTTATTTTGCGCAGCGCCGGTGTGCCGGATGACAGTCTGCTGGCATGGTTTGCGCTGCTCATTCTGGCGAGCGGGGCTCTCGCTCTTTTCCAGCGACACGTAAATCGGGTCGGACTTTCGATCGACAACGCCGATCGCCTGTACCGTATCCGCACCCTGCTGGGCGGGGTGACCTGTGCGCTGTATGGCGCAACCGTCGTTCTTCTGTCAGACCAGCCGGCAGGCATTGCGCACACTTTTGCCTTTATTGCGGCTTCGACGGTAGTGACGGTCAGCTACATGGCATATGCCACCATGTTTGCCTATTGCCTGACGGTCAACGCGGTCACTCTGCTGCCGTTTACCGTGTTCTATCTTTATCGTTACTTCACTTCCAGCGATGCGTTTTTTTTGCTGATGGGGCTAACGGCGATTCTCTGGCAAATCATCGTTACCGCAAAGGCCCTGCTGGCCTCACGCTCCGCAGTAGGAGCGATCACGCTCAATGAACGCTTGCGCGACGAAATGGCCGAACGCAGGCTGATTGCCGAGGCGCTGAAAATCAGTGAGGATCAATCTCAGCGACTGGCCTCAATGCTGCGCCTGATGTGCGACAACGTGCCCGACATGATCTGGGCAAAGGATCTTGAGAATCGCTATCTCTTCGCCAACAAGGCGCTCTGCGAACAGCTTCTCAATGCGGCCAACACCGATGAGCCCGTGGGCAAGACTTTTGATTTCTTTGTTCAGCGCGAGCGCGAACGACATCCGGACGATCCGCAGTGGCTGACCTACGGTCAGTACTCGCAGGATACCGACAGACACACCATCGGCCGTGACGAACCGACGACCTTTGAAGAGTCAGGCCGGGTTTGCGGCCGCTTTGTAACTCTTGACGTCCATCAAGCCCGCTTTGTCAATTCCCGGGGAGTGGTCATCGGTACGGTAGGCTGCGCCCGCGACATTACCGAGCGCAAGGCCTCCGAGGCTCTGGTGCAGCATCTGGCTCACCACGACGTGCTGACCGACCTGCCCAATCGGGCTCTGCTGAGCGACCGCCTGCGTCAGGCGCTGGCTCAGGCGCGGCGGGACCACGGCAAGCTTGCGGTCGTGTTTCTCGATCTGGACAATCTCAAGCCGGTGAATGACACGCTCGGTCACGCCGTGGGTGACCTGATATTGAAGGAGGTGGCGCGTCGTCTGCGCGAGGTTGTGACGCGTCAGTCCGATACCGTGTCGCGCTTCGGTGGCGACGAATTCGTGATCCTCTTGCAACGCGTCAACACCGGGCAGGATGCCAGCGTCGTCGCCGATAAAATCCTTGATACACTCAGCCAGCCTTTCAGCATCAATCAGCTTGCGATCAACATTTCTGCGAGCATTGGCATCGCCATTTTCCCCGAACATGGCGAGGACGTGGATCAGTTGCTGAGAAATGCCGACGCTGCGATGTATTGCGCCAAGCATGAGGGGCGTAATTGTTCCCGGTTTTTCGATGCCTCAATGGCGCCTATGGACGGGGATCAAGAGTCCCTCTGAACGAGCAGGTCGTCCACTCTATGGGCGATCTTTTCGAGATGGTCCGGCGCCAGACAATCGAAGATTTCCGGCTTCAGCGTGTTGCTCAGCCAGGTGATCTGGCGCTTGGCCAACTGGCGTGTGGCGTAGATGCCGCGCTCGCGCATTTCCGAACGCGGCGCCAGACCGTCCTGCACCTCCCAGATCTGTCGGTAACCGACGCAGCGCATCGACGGCAGCCCGGGATGCAGGCGGTATTTCGCGCGCAGCATCTCGACCTCGGCTTCCAGCCCGGCAGCCAGCATGTCGTCATAGCGCCCGGCGATGCGTGCGTGCAGCACGCTGCGTTCGGAAGGCAGCAGGCCAAGCGACAGGAAGTCGTAGTGCGGCAACTGATTCCTGCCGGCGGCGAGCAGTGAAGACATCGATCGTCCCGAGCGGCGAAAGACTTCCAGTGCGCGCTGTATGCGCTGCGCATCGCCCGGATGCAGGCGGGCAGCCGTTTCCGGATCGACCCTTGACAGTTCCGCATGGACTGCCGGCCAGCCCTCGGCGCTGGCCTGCGCATCAATGCCGGCGCGGGTTTCCGGGCAGGCCTGCGGCAGTTCGGCGAGTCCGTCGAGCAGCGATTTGAAGTAGAGCATGGTGCCACCGACAAGCAGCGGTATCTTCCCGCGTGCGCTGATCTCAGCCATCGCGGCCAGCGCGTCGCTGCGAAAGCGCGCCGCCGAGTAGGCTTCCTCGGGGCTGATCAGGTCAATCAAATGATGCGGGAAATCCCTGAGCGTAGCGGCATCGGGTTTGGCCGTGCCGATCGTCATGTCACGAAAGACCTGCGCCGAGTCGACGCTGATCAGTTCCACAGGAAAGCGGCGCGCCAGTTCAATCGCCACCGCCGTCTTGCCGCTGGCCGTTGGCCCCATCAGCAGAATGGCCGGAGGAAGGGCAGGCATTTCGCTAACCATGGTGGTCCCAGCAAAATGAACGATTTAATTGATTCGCCATGAAAATTCAACCCGTCATTCCGGCGAACGCCGGAATCCAGAAAACACGGTCAGGAATCTCCTCGATCCCGGCTTTTGCCCCGAAATAAATAACCTTGGGGTACACCTGAATGAGCGCGAAGCCTGGCATCGGGCAACGGACGGAAAAGAGCCTGAATATGACATCCTGGCGGTCTGGCTGCTTTTCCTACCGGCCGCGCTGAAAGAGCCGATCAAGCTCGTCCATCGACACCTGCGTCCACGTCGGTCGACCGTGGTTGCACTGGTCAGCGCGCTCGGTTTCTTCCATCTGGCGCAACAGGGCATTCATCTCCGGAATCGACAACAGGCGCCTTGCACGCACTGCGCCGTGGCAGGCCATGGTGGCGAGTAGCTCGTTACGCCGTGCCGCCATCAGTTGCGTGATGCCGTGTTCGCGTAGTTCGGCGAGTAGCGAGCGCGCCAGATCGGCCGGGTCGGCAGCCTGCAGGAGTGCGGGTACGGCACGCACGGCGAGTTGTGCGGGGCCGATGGGCGCGAGGTCGAAGCCGAGGTCGTGCAATGCTTCAAGATGTTCTTCGGCAGCCGCCACATCAAGCGCTTCGGCGTTGAAAATGGCGGGAATGAGCAGCGCCTGCGTCGCCACCTGGCGAGTATCGAGCGCGTTCTTGAGTTTTTCGTAAAGGATGCGCTCGTGTGCCGCGTGCATGTCGACGACGATCAGCCCCTGCGCGTTCTGGGCGAGGATGTAGACGCCATGCAATTGGGCCAGCGCATAACCGAGTGGCGGTGCTTCGCCATGTGCGGGTACGGCGGGCAGCGCAGTGAAGGTGCCCGGCGTCGATGGCGTTGAATGGGCCAAGTGGGCGAAGGCAAGATAGGCTGCCGCCGCCGGTTCTTCGACGCGCAGCGACTCCTGGCGCGGCGCCCAGTGGCCGAATGACGGGCGGGCCGCAGTTTCGGCCCGTGCTGAAGACGCATCGGGCTCGCTGGCCAGCGAAGCGGAAAGCGTTCGCTGCACCGCGTGAAAGACGAACTGATGGACGGCGCGCCCGTCGCGGAAACGGACTTCGGTTTTTGCCGGATGCACGTTGACGTCAACGCTCGACGGATCGACTTCAAGAAAAATACAGTAGGCCGGAAAGCGGCTGCCGTGCAGCAGGTCCTGATAAGCCTCGCGCAGCGCATGGCCGAGCAGCTTGTCGCGCACGAAGCGGCCATTGACGTAGCAGTACTGGGCATCGCCGCGTGCCCGTGAATGGGCGGGCAGGGCGCAGTGGCCGAAAACGCGCAGGCCGCTACCGCCTTGTCCTCTTTGTCCATTTTCCGCGTGGCCTCCCATGGCACCGATCGTTCCCGTATCAAGAGCACGCGATCCGGCCAGGAAATCGTCGCCGAGAATGGCGCCGGCGCGGCTGCGTGCATCGCCTCTCGGCAAATGCAGGCTGACGCGCCCCTTGTGCGAGAGCGTAAAGGCGACGTCAGGGTGCGCCAGTGCGATGCGTTTGACGGCTTCGGCACAATGCGCGAACTCGGTGGCCTCGGACTTGAGAAACTTTCGCCGTGCCGGCGTGTTGTAGTACAGGTCGCGCACTTCGACCAGCGTTCCGGCGGCCAGGGCAGCGGGTTCCGGCGCCGCGCCCGGCCCGGCGTTGAGCCGCCAGGCGTGGGTGGAATCTGCGCTGGGAGCGGCCTCGCGGCTGGTCAGTGTGACGCGCGCCACGGCGGCCACCGAAGCCAGTGCTTCGCCGCGAAAGCCGAGGGTGGCGACGCGTTCGAGATCGTCGAGCGAGGCAATCTTCGACGTGGCGTGACGGGTGAGCGCCAGCAGCAGTTCGTCGCGAGCGATACCGCCGCCGTCGTCGCTGACGCGGATCAGCTTGACCCCGCCTTCTTCGAGCTGGATGTGGATGCTCGTACTGCCTGCATCGAGGGCGTTTTCGAGCAACTCCTTGAGTACCGAGGCCGGACGTTCGACTACCTCGCCGGCAGCGATCTGGCTGATCAGAAGATCGGGCAGCAGGTGGATTTTCGGCGTCAGAACCGGCGATTCAGGCATGGACGGGATTATACCGGGCAAGCTTCCGGTAGAATCGCGGCTTTGCGCTGAGTGCCGGCCAACATGGAATACCTTGCCACCTTTATCGACATCATCCTGCATCTGGACAAACATCTGGCCGTGCTGGTGCAACAGTATGGAGTGTGGATCTACGCGATTCTCTTCGCCATCATTTTCAGCGAAACGGGCTTTGTCGTGACGCCCTTCCTGCCCGGCGACTCGCTGCTCTTCGTCGCCGGCGCGCTGGCCGCGCTGGGTGGCATGGACATTGGTGTGCTGATCGCCGTGCTGATCGCCGCGGCAGTGCTGGGCAACATGCTCAATTACCAGATCGGCCGCTATCTGGGGCCGAAGGTTTTCAACTGGGAGAGTTCTCGCTTTTTCAACAAGGAGGCGCTGGAGAAGACGCACGCCTACTACGAGAAACACGGCGGCAAGACGCTGGTCATTTCGCGCTTCCTGCCGCTGTTCCGAACCTTTGCGCCCTTCGTCGCCGGCATCGGCGCGATGAGCTACTCACGCTTTACCTTCTTCAATCTGATCGGCGCGATTTCCTGGGTCGGGTCGCTGACGCTGGCCGGCTATTTTTTCGGCAACCTGCCGTGGGTACAGCAGAACCTGACGGCAGTCATCCTGGGCATCATCGTTGTTTCGCTGATACCCGTTTTCATTGGCTGGTTACAGCACCGGAAGGCATAGGGAGAAGGATCATTCAAGAATACGTCCGTCAGCAATCTGGTTTGTTGCTGACATCCAAGGGGCGTCAAACTCACAAGATTCAGGGAACGCTATCGGCCAGAGGCGGGCATAGTCGTGCCCATATTTCGAGTGCCTCCAATGGCTGGAATCGAATTCGGAAGCTGTTGTTTCACATCATTGCCGGAACCCTCGGGTCTCTGACACTACGAACTGTCACGGTCGACGACAAATCGCTCCTGAGAGAGGTGTTTCATAGACTCCTCTTGCACTTACATTCGAAACCCGGGCCGATTCGATTCTCGAAAATTCCCGAAATCCAAATGCTGTCTTATGGTGTGCGAAAGTGGTATATTTTTTTGTAGAGGGGTGGCTGCAGGTTTCCTGTTCTCTATTCCCCAATCATTGAGATTGGCCCGTGTTGTAGCAGAAGACTCTTAGGAAGACGGATCGAATGAATACAACGCGCCGCAGCTTTCTTGTCTCAGGCTGTAAGTTGGCATTGACGCCAGCAGCCCTGAGTATCACCCGCTTTGCTTCTGCTAGCGCTCCAACAGAGGGCGGGCTGGCAGATTTGAGCGCTTCGTCAGCTATTGACGCGATGAAAAAGGGAGAGATGAAAGCCGAGGCCTACATGACAGCCTTGCTCGATAGAGCAGCCCGTTTTTCGAAACTGAACGCATTCCGCACGCTCAACCGAGAAAAGGCCCTGGAATCAGCCGCAATGGCGGACAGGCTCCGCGCCACCGGATCTCCACTGGGTCTCCTTCACGGCTTGCCCATCCCTGTGAAAGACAGCTTCAACTCCGCGACATTGCCGACGTCAAATGGGACTGCGTCCATGCGCGACTGGGTACCCCGTCAAGATGCCACGACGCTGTCTCTAATAATCTCTCGCGGTGCGCTTCTTATGGGAAAAACAAACCTTCATGAGATGTCGTTCGGATGGACAAGCAACAACGACGAATTCGGGGCTGTTCTAAATCCGTACGATACCAGTCGTGTTCCCGGTGGAAGCAGCGGTGGGTCAGCAGTAGCAGTCTCAGCCCGTATGGCTCCGCTCGCGCTCGGAGAGGATACGCTCGGATCGATACGGGTGCCTGCCTCAATGTGCGGGGTTGTTGGGTTTCGACCCACCCTTGGCCGATACCCCAGTGCCGGCATCATGCCCTTGACCAACAACAAGTTTGATCAGCCTGGTCCGATCGCCCGCTGCGTCGCTGACATAGCATTGTTTGACGCTGCGATGCTTGGTCAAACATCACCAGTGGTTGCCATGCCTATGAATGGAACTCGCATCGGTGTTCCTCAAGCCTGTTCGAAGGTACTGATCCCGATGTCGACCGCATTGTCCGGGCAGCACTGAACAAGTTGGCTGGTCAAGGTATCACCCTAGTGCCGCTTGATTTTCCAGCATCCATTGACGCCGCGCTCGGGATCGCAAATACCCTGATCAATTACGAGATGGTGTTGGCCGTTGAGGCTTACTTGGTGAAGCATGGGGCTCCGGTAAACTTCGACCAAATGATGGAGCAGTCTAGTAGCGCGATGCGACGGATTGTCCAACGTCTGGCGCTGCCACCCAACCGACCCAGCCGATCCTCATATGAAGAAGCGATATCAAGGCAGGCAATGCTTATCGAAGATTTACAAAAACTCTTTGTTGCCCAACGGATTACTGCGATTGCGTTTCCACCAATATTGATTTCACCTCCAAAAATTGGCGACAACGGTCCCTTTTCAGTTGGTGGAAAATCGGTTCCCATGTACGTCGCCATGGCGCGCAACACTTCACTAGCCAGTTGCGCCCGGATGCCGAGCCTTGTTTTGCCGGCAGGCCTGACTTCCAACTCGCTGCCGGTTGGCATCGAGTTCGCATCGATAAGCGGAAGGGACAGTGAGCTTATCGCCTTGGCGCTCTCACTTGAGGGCATGCTTGGCATTGGTCCCGCACCCATACTTCAATAGCAGAGCTGCTCGTGAACGGCACATTTGGCCGATTATGTCGCCGGGGCTGGTGTTCATCGAGTGGCAGCCTTGTGGAACCGTAAGCTGCCATAGCGCTTGCAGATTTCATCAGGCGCTTTCGGGTCGAATGCCGTCGCATACCATCAGTTTTCTTGTGCGGCCACAATCTGACGTGATCTGCCGTTCCCTGACATGCGACGACGGGAATGGTGCAACAAGTCACGCACACCCTGTTCCGGGACCGCCCTCATTGAAGTCAGGGACGAAACACGCCGGTAGGTGTTCAGCGAGTACTGCTTGCTCCCCAGACAACAAAATCCAAAGCGCTCTGTACAAGGATACAAGAGTCTCTTCCTCTGTCCCAGCGGTGGTTCGATCATGCTTTCACCAGCGCTCAGCGCCTGCGGCGTTTCCTGTCCATCACTTGCAGAATCATCGGTGTGAAAATGATCTGCATGGCCAGGCCCATCTTGCCGCCGGGGCAGACGATGATGTTCGGTCGCGACATGAACGAATCGTGGAGCATGCTCATGAGATAGGGGAAGTCGATGCCGTGCGGGTCGGCAAAACGGATGACGACAAAGCTTTCATCGGCCGATGGGATGTCTTCGGAGATAAGCGGGTTGGACGTATCGACGGTCGGCACGCGCTGGAAGTTGACGTGGGTTTCGGAAAACTGGGGGCAGATGTAATTGATGTAGTCCGGCATGCGGCGCAGGATGGTATCCATCACCGCCTCGGTTGAGTAGCCGCGTTGCGCCTTGTCACGATGAATTTTCTGTATCCATTCGAGGTTGATGATCGGCACGACGCCGATGCGCAGGTCGACGAGGCTGGCGACATCGACCTTGTCGGTCTTGACGGCGCCATGCAGGCCTTCGTAGAAGAGCAGGTCGGAGCCTTCAGGCAGGTCTTCCCATGGGGTGAATGTTCCGGGCTCGGCGCCGAGGCGTTTGGCTTCTTCGTGATCGTGGACGTAGTAGCGGCGCTTGCCGCCACCCGTTTCGCCGTATTCACGGAAGAGATCTTCGAGTTCGGGGAGCAGATTCGCTTCCGGGCCGAAGTGACTGAAGTGGTTGTCACCGGTAGCCGTCATTTCATCCATCTTGGCTTTCATTCCGGCGCGATCGTAACGGTGAAAGCTGTCGCCCTCGATGATTTCGGCATTTATATTCTCGCGCCGGAAAATATTCTGGAAAAATCGGGTGACCGACGTGGTGCCGGCACCCGACGAGCCGGTAATGGCGATGATGGGGTGTTTGATCGACATGAGACATCTCCTGTAATTCTGAAAAATTCGTTAGGGAAACGCTGAATAAGCCGTCTCACCGGCGCACCACAGGGGTGTTTGAGCTCTGGGCCCTGTCACCTTCGGGGCAGAAGCCGGTGTCCAGTTCCATGACATTTCTGGATTCCGGCGTTCGCCGGAATGACGTCTCAATATTTATTCGGCGGCTCCTTGGCATGAAAGTCGCACCGGCGACTTTCGAATCTGGTTTCGCCCTCCGGGGTATTCAGCAACCAGGCAATCTGGTCAAACGAGTACTGCTTTCATCAGAGGGTCGCAGGTGTGTAAAGGCATGTGCACAAGATCCATGATATTCGGTGGCGCGAATCCCATCACCGCTGAGGAGGGATCGGCGGTGCCGTTCACTGAGCTCGAAACAGAGTGCGTGTGGCAAAAAGCGGCGAACTGAAGGGCTTGTCTTCTCCGCTGAGATACTCGCGGTGATAGCGGTCGATGAGCTCGACTTCTTCGCGCGAGCCGAGGATCACCGGCACCTGTTCGTGCAGACTGGTCGGAACCAGGTCGCCAATCCGCTCGTAGCCGGTCGAGGCCAGGCCACCGGCCTGTTCGACGATCATCGACATCGGATTGGCCCGGTGTATGTGTTCAAGGTAACCATGTTTGTCCATATCCTTGGTGTCGCGCGGATACATGAAAACACCGCCGCGCATCAGGAGGCGGTGCACATCGGCGACCATCGAGGCCACCCAGCGCATGTTGAAATCCTTTTCGCGAGGGCCCGTCTGTCCGGCCAGGCATTCAGTAACGTAACGACGGATCGGCGGTTCCCAGAAGCGCTCATTGGAGGCATTGATCGAAAAAGTCCGCGTTTCGGGCGGGATTTGCAGATTCGGATGGGTCAGCAGAAATTCACCGATATCGCGATCCAGCGTAAAGCCATGCGTCCCGTTGCCGACGGTCAGCACCAGCATCGTCGATGGGCCGTAAATGGCATAGCCGGCGGCGAGCTGGCAGCAACCGGGCTGCAAGAAGTCGCTGGCTGACGGTTCGCTGCAATCGTTGGGGCAACACAACACCGAAAAAATGCTGCCGACCGTCAGATTCACGTCGATATTCGAAGCGCCATCGAGGGGTTCGAAAGCCAGCAGATACCTGCCAAGCTGGCCTCCGTTCGAAATCGGATAAATATCCTCCATCTCGCCTGACGACATCGCCGTCAGATGTCCGCCCCACTCGCAGTTCCTGAGAAAAGCCTCATTGGACAGGGTGTCGAGAGTTCTTTGCGTTGCCCCTTGGAGGTTCTGGCTCTCCGTATCGCCCGGCCTGACCGCCAGCGCACCGCGCGAAACCACTTGCGCGATGGCTTTGCACGAGCGCACGACGTCGCTGACCAGCATTGAAAAGTCTCCTGCTATCGCAGGAATGCGGCGCTGCTCCTCAACCAGATACTTATTGACATTGGTCCGTCCGAACAACATGGGGGTACCTCAAAAAATAATTTAGCGTGAAAGTCGCGCTGGCGACTCTCGAACCTCCCCTCGCCCTCCGGGAGAGGGGGCGGGGGTGAGGGAAACGGGCAGGCCGGCAACTTTTATCATGCAGGGTGGCGACAAATCCATGCCCGTTAGTGCAAATGCCGATAGCGATTGGATTCTAATGTAACAGAGGGTTGCTAGTTTACCGTGATATTCGCTTTGTAAGTTGAAGTGCAAGTCTTGACTCAGGTAAATATGTTTTACCAGTCCACCGTCATTCCGGCGCAAACAGGAATCCAGATTCGTCTATCCGATCAAGAGGTTAATGGAAATGTTTGATAAACGAACTGGATTCCGGGTCAAGCCCGGAATGACAATAATTCAATGAGTTAGCATAAGAACAAATTTACCGTGGTCTTGACCCGCCGGGGGCGTGCCGATTACCTGCGGGTACCCAACTTCTCGCGCCAGCCCGGATAGAGCTTGTCGGCGTCCTTCGGGAAAGACGCGAAGGCGCCGGCGAATTCCTTGTGCTCTCTGGCAAACTCGATCGGATCGGCACCGGACTGCCAGCACGCGTACGATTGACGCAGCGAAATCGCCCCCGCCGCCGGGCCGTCGATGTGGCCGTAGGCGCCGCCGCCCGAGGTGTTGATCACATTGCCATGGCCAAGGTTCTTGAAGAAGCCGGGCATGCGCAGCGCGTTCATGCCACCGGAAATGATCGGGGTGGTCGGCTTCATGCCGTACCACTTCTGGAAATACACCGGGCCCTGGCACTCGTCGCGCTCGATCATGTAGGCGATGATCTTGTCCGCGTTATCGCCTTCCATCTTGCCGTAGCCCATGGTGCCGACGTGAATGCCGGAGGCGCCTTGCAGACGCGCGATCTTGGCCAGAACGAAGGCGGTGTAGCCGCGCTTTGACGAGGGTGAAGTAATCATGCCGTGGCCGGCGCGGTGGTAGTGCAGGTACTGGCTGGGGTACTGCCGGCGCGCCGTGGTAATCATGCCGGGGCCGCCGACGAAACCATCGACCAGGAAGGCCACCTTGTCGGCATCGGGCCCGAAGGTTTCCAGGATGAAGTCGGCGCGATGCAGCATTTCGTAATGATCGTCGGCGGTGATGTTGGCGGAGAACAGCTTGGCCTCGCCGGTTTCGTCCATGGCGCGCTTCATGGCGTCATGGACCAGCGGGATGACTTTCCTGGCCGGGCAGAACACCTGATTGCCTTGCGGTTCATCGTTTTTTATGAAATCGCCACCGAGCCAGAACTGGTAAGCCGCAGCCGCAAATGGCTCGGGGCGCAGGCCGAGCTTGGGCTTGATGATGGTGCCGGCAATGTAGCCGCCGTCCCTGACCGGGCGTCCGAGAATGCGCCACAGGTCGGAGATGCCTCTGGCCGGACCATCGAACAACTGCATGGCGCGCTCGGGCATGTAGAAGTCATGGATCTTGCCGTACTCGATGTTGCCCATACCCTGGTTGTTGCCGACCACCAGCGTCAGGAAGGAGACGATCATCATCCGGCCGTCGGTCATGTTGCGGTCGAACAGGTCGATCGGGTAGGCGATGCGCATGTCCTCGGTGGCTTCGTCGATGTGATAGACCAGCGCATCGAGGCCCCTGGTGAAGTCGTCGGTGGTCGAGACTTCGACGTTGGTGCCGGTCGACGATTCGGCGGCAAAATGCGCTGCCGCCTCCAGATAACCCACCCCCGCCCTGGGCTTCATTTTGTACGCTACCAGGATGTGCTTGCCACCCTTGATCAGGTCTCCTTCCTGCAGGCCAAGGTCGGCGTAGCGATTCGATTGGTCCATTGTTCTCTCCCATTTATTTTTTAAAGCATTGCCGAGACATGGAGTGTACGTGGGCATTACCATTATTTGAAGTTTAACTTGAGGTATCGCTGAACAAGTCACACAAAAATGGCGCAGGCAAACCAAACATCAACAAACAATTTGCAACAAAAAATGGCATTTCGCCGTGTCCGTCGTGCCGCCATGGTTTAATCTGTTTCCATTGAATCCGAATCTGTGAATACAAGGGGCGTGCACGGCATGGACGGAATCTTCATCAGCTATCGACGCGACGACTCGGCGGGTTATGCCGGGCGCCTGTATGACCGGCTGGCCAAGCATTTCGGGCCGCAGCGTGTGTTCATGGACGTCGAAGGTATCGAGCCCGGCGCCGATTTCATAAACGCGATCGAGGAGGCCGTGAGCTCCTGCCAGGTGCTTATCGTCATCATCGGTGACGAATGGACCCACGGCACCGATGCCGCCGGGCGCCGGCGGCTTGACGACCCCAATGACTTCATCCGGCTGGAAACCAGCGCGGCGCTCAAGCGCAATATCCGCGTGGTGCCGGTGCTCGTTGATGGCGCGGTCATGCCGCGTGCCGAGGAATTGCCGGAGGAGATCAAATCCTTGACTCGCCGCCAGGCTATCGAGATCAGCCACAAGCAGTGGGAAGCCTCTTCAGGCGAACTGATTCGCACGCTGGAACGGATACTTTCCAAAACCTCCACCGAGACGCCTGTAGAGGTGGCGCCAGCCAATCGAACCGTGAGCACTGGCGCTGCGCCGCCTGCAGTTCATAAGTCCCGGGTCTGGCCCGCCGCCGCAGCGGGATTTGTAATGCTGGGGGCCGCTCTGTGGTGGGCGCTGGCCGCGCGTTCACCGTCCGGCGTGCCTGTGACGCAGCCGTCGGTGTCGGCGATAGCCCAATCCAGCCAGTTACCGCCCGCCGTCGCCACACCACCGGCGAACACCCCTGCCCAGCCTGCAGCGCCGACAGTGGGTCAAACGCCATCGCCCACGGTGGCTAGCGTGGCGAGTTCACCACCGGACGCCCCGGCAGCCAGTGCACAAGGTGCGCCCCGACCGACTTCGCCGGCCGTAGCGACCCCTTCCGCCAGCGCTGCCGCGCCTGTCCCAAGTGCAACAGCGCAGCCAGATCCAGTCGTGGTGCTGCCGAAAATTATCGAATTCAAGGCCGAAGTCGGCACCACTAGCGCTCGTCTGTGCTACCAGGTCAGCAACGCTGACAGCGTGACGCTCTCGCCGCGCCCGGGCGAACTCGAGCAGCCGGACAAAGGCTGCGTACGGGTTGAGCTGGAAACGGCTACCACCTTCACCCTCACCGCGCGCCGTGCGGACAGGGCAGTGCGCAAAACACTTCTGGTGGCCGCACCTGCAGTTTCCACCGCCGCCAAACCGGCAACGGTGCCAGCCCGGCCCGCACCTGCTGCGGCAACGGCCGCAGCGCCCGTCGTCGAATCGGCATCGGCATTGCCACGCATGGGGGAGAGCTGGAGCTACCGCTCGTCGGGCAAATGGGCTACCAGCCCAAAACTCCGTTTCGAGATCGTCGTGCAGTCGGTAACGGCCGACGGGCTGATCACCGACGCGCTGCGGCCGCTCGACCCCGCTGCCGGGCCCGCCCCCGAGGTACGGCGCTCGCGCGGCAGCAAGCCGGACATCATTGCCTGGAACGGGATCGGCAACGAGTTCAGCCCGTATCTGGGTGCCTTTGTGGCTCTGGCGGACATGGACAAGCAGACCGGCTTTCCGACCCCCGACCTGGGCCAGTACTGGACCCAATGGTATTCTGAGGCCAGGGCGCAGGGTCAGGAATCGGTCAGTGTGCCGGCGGGTACCTTCAGCGCCTTCAAGGTCGAAGTCTGGAGCAGTCGCCGCGCCACGGGAGGAGCCGCCCAGGCATCGATTGAACCGGTTCGGGTGAATTACCTCATCTGGTACGCGCCGCAGGTCAAACGTTATGTGAAGTTACAGCGCCGCATTACCTCGGCGTCAGGCCAGGAGATCGAGAAGGACGTTTTCGAACTGGTGTCGCACCGTTTGCCGTAACGGTAAGTCGACCGATACAGCAAAGGATGTCAGGTTATGCTGCACCTTTGCTACGACATTCCGTACCGGCGTTCACGGGCCTGCTTGATGCGGCCTACGCCAATCACATCAAGAGACTCCGCGCAACGTGATGCGTGGACACAAACCGAGCGAGCGCACCATGACGACGATGATCATCAGCAACGTTGCCTACCAGAAGGGTCGGCGACTGGGCGACATCCACATCGACGACATCAGCGAAATCGTCAAGCAGCCCGAGACCTTTGTCTGGATCAGCCTGCATCAGCCGGATGACGCGCTGCTGCTGAGGGTTCAGGAAGAGTTCGGTCTCCACGAGCTTTCCATCGAAGACGCGCGAGAAGCCAGCCAACGACCCAAGATCGAGGCCGACGGTGAATCCTTGTTCATCGTATTGAAGACGGCACAGTTGGAGCAGGGCCAGGTCGTCTATGGCGAAACGCACCTCTTCGTCGGAGCCAGCTTTCTGGTGTCGGTCAGGCACGGTGCCGCGTTGGACGATGCGCAAGTCCGAGAGCGCTGCGAGAAAGCGCCGAACTTGCTTGCCAGGGGCCCGGGCTTTGCGCTTTACGCCGTTCTGGACTTCGTGGTCGACAATTACCTGCCCGTCGTCGCGCAGTTGGAGAAGGACTTCAACGCGATCGAAACGGACATCTTCAAGGACCGTTTCGACAAGCTGATCATTGAACGCCTGTACGGCCTGAAGCGGCAGCTTCTGGAACTGCGCAACGCGGCACTGCCCGTGGCCGACATCAGTGCCGAGCTGATGCGCTTTCACGAAGATCTGATACCAAAGGTACTCCGTGCCTACTTCCGGGACGTTCAGGACCATGTGTCGCGAATGGTGGGCCTGGTCGATGGCATGCGCGAGATGTTGAACACTGCCATGCAGGTTAACCTCGCATTGGTTGCCCACAACCAGAATGAGGTCGTCAAGCGTCTGGCCGGGTGGGGCGCCATATTGGCCATGCCGACGGTCGTCTTCAGCCTGTACGGAATGAACTTCGAGTGGATGCCGGAGCTGACGTGGAAACCCGCGTATCCCATTGCCGTGGTCGTAACACTACTGGGTTGCATCTACATTCACCGCCGCTTGCGTCTGGCCGGCTGGGTCTAGCCATGATGGCCTGGTGAGGATTTCAGAGTCTTGAGGCGAGAATCTGCGTGAGTTCGGTATCGTCGAGCTCGATCGGATTGGTTTTCATGCTCGATCCGCGGCTGGCGGCGACGATGCGCGCCAGATCGCCTGCGCCGATGCCGTAGGCCGAGAGGCGCGGCAGCTTGAGTTCCTCTTCCCAGCGCCGCAGGCAGGCGACGAGAAAGCGGCGGGCGTCGGGACCGTCAAGACCCTTCTGCATGGCGAAGCGGCGGCCGATCTCGGCGTATTTCGGCAGCGCCGGGTTGCCCGGATCGCGCGCCTCGAGTGCGGCGATGTTGCTTTCGGTGGCGCTGGCCATCAGCGTTCCGCAGACGACGCCATGCGGAATCGGGAAGAAGGCGCCGAGCGGTGAAGCCAGGCCATGCACCGCGCCGAGCCCGGCCTGCGCCAGGCAGATACCCGAGGCCAGCGAGGCGTAGGCCATCTGCGCACGCGCCGCGGCCGATTGCTGGCGGTGGAGAGTGGACAGCGCAGCGCGCGCGGCCATGATCCCTGAGCGGGCGAGCGAATCGGTCAGCGGGCTGGCACGCGTCGAGACGAAGGATTCGAGGAGTTGCGTAAAGGCGTCCAGCCCGTCGGCAGCAATCAGCGCTGGCGGGCAGGTGGCGAGCAGATCCGGATCGACGATCGCCCATTCGGCGACCAGCCGGTCGTCGCGGAACGACTTCTTGTAGCCGCCGGGGACAGACAGCACCGCGTTCTTCGTAGCCTCCGAGCCGGTGCCGGCGGTACTCGGCACGGCGATGAACGGCGTCGCCGGTCCCGCGTAAGGCCGTTCCGGGCCGACGCCTTCAAGATGGTCGAGCACCGAATTGCCGGGCTGCAGGAGCCCGGCGATGGCTTTGGCGGCGTCCAGGGCGCTGCCGCCGCCGATGCCGACAACGGCATCGAATCGCGTTCCGCGCAAGGCGGCGACGCTGGCATCGACGAACTCCGGCGAGGGCTCGCCGGATACCCTGACCTGCTCCCAGGACAGGCTGCGCGCACGAAGACTGGCGAACAGTCGCGCTCCGGATTCGGATTCGGCAAACGAACGTACGCCAGTAACAAGAACCAGATGCCTGCCGAAACCGGCAGCGATGTCGGGCAGTCTGTCCAGCGTGCCGCTGCCGAATTCGATGCGCGGCAGGCGGGCGATCGAGAAGGGCGAGAAGCTGTCGCTCATGCGGGGAAGAGCCCGTTCATCGGCTCGCCGCGACGCGGCTCGGCCATCATGTCGGCGACCGCTTCACGCCAGGCGAGATAGTGCGCGGTCTCCTTGTGCGCGGCGGCGTCGGCGGCCGAGGCGTAGGCCTCGTACAGGATGAAGCGCGCCGGATCGTCGGGCGCCTGGAGAACGTCGAAGCGGCGGTTGCCCGGCTCGGTGACCGAGGCCTGGTGATTCGCCCGCGTTGCGGCGATGAAGGCATCGATATCCTCAGGCCTGACGCGGACGTGGACGAGCGTGACATGCATGGTGGCCTCCCTTGAATTGACATGCAGGATTTTACACTTGGCTTGGTTGGCTGCTGATCAGGTTGACATTGACCTGTTTAATACCCGCAGCGCAAAGTTGTTTCCAGCGGTCATCCCGGCCTGCCAGAGATGGGGGATGATCGTCGGCTTGATGTAGCGTCTCGGGCGTTCTTCCTCCGTAAAAAACGCTCATCCACACCGCTGTAGCTGAGTTTTTCACCGGTCAGCATCAGATCACGCTCGCGCGGTTGCAGCTATTCTGGCAGCCAGCAATCCCAGACATTTGATCGCTTCTTCAAGACGTGGCGACCAGGGGTTGCCGCAGTTCAGGCGCAAGCAGTTTCTGTATTTACCGCTGGCCGAGAAAAGATCGCCTGGAACAAAGGCGATACCGGCACTGACCGCTTCCTCAAAAAGTGCGGTGCTGTCACTGCCCACAGGAAGTTCAACCCACAGCACCAGACCGCCCTGTGGCTGCGAAAAGCGTGTTCCACTCGGGAAGTACCGCTGAACGGCTTCGGACATCTGCATGACCTGTTTTTCATAGGCGCGTCGCAAGCCGCGAAGGTGACGAACATAAGCTGTCGATTCCAGATAACGTGCAACAACCACCTGGGTCACCGGATTGGTGGCGCCGGAGGTCAGGGTCTTCTGCATCATGATCTCTGCATGAAAGCGGCCGGCAGCGACGTATCCCAGGCGTAGCGAGGGACTCACGGTTTTCGACAGCGAAGAGCAATACATGACGTTCCCGGACGAGTCGAAGGACTTCACTGGCCAGGGGCGATCAGGGCCAAAATGCAGGTTCCCGAAGATGTCGTCCTCGATGATGGGTATCTGCCTGGCCGCCATCAACTCGGCAAGGCGTTTCTTCTCGTGGTCGGGGACCAGGCTCCCCAGCGGGTTGTTGAAATTGCTCACCAGCAGGCACGCGGCGACCCTTCGTTCACGGGTGGCCATCTCCAGCGCATCGACCGACATGCCGTGACGGGGATGGGTGGGTATTTCCAGTGCCTTCAGCTTCAATTGCTGCAACAACTGCAGCATCAGATAGTACGAGGGCGATTCCACCGCTACGGTGTCTCCTGGCTGAGTTACCGCGCGCAAACAAAGCGACATGGCTTCCGTGCATGAATTGGTGACCACGATCTCATCCATCGCCTGGGCCTGACCCCAGGTGAGCGAATGGCGCACAAGCTGTCGCACCAGATCGGGATGGTTCAATGTCGTATGACTGGCCGCTCCGAGGAGCGCCGCTGAACTTCGGCCAACCGTTCCATAGAGACGTTGCAACTGGGCGACCGGCAGCAATTGAATGGCCGGCAGCGCAGCCCCCAGCGGAGCCATCTCTCTCCGATTGCTCAAGGCCAGCACGCCTTCAAGACGGCTGCTGATATTGACGGCGACCGGGCGCGCCAAAGTGTGACGGGTTTGCGGCTTGAGTTCCAGGTTCCGATTGGGGGAGGGCAGGCGGACGAAAAATCCGGACTGCGGCCGCGCTTCGACCTGACCGCGCTCCTCCAGTTCCCGCAGCGCCTGTAACACGGTTGAAATGGACAGCTTCTTCTCCTGCGACAGACGGCGTACCGAGGGCAGTCGCTCGCCAGGACGCAAGATGCGCCCGGCAATCATCCCTGACAGCTCATCGGCCAGTTGTTCGTAACGCAATGCCCTGCTTGGTTCTCTGAACTCCATCCCAATCCCCTTGACCAATCCCGGCGCATAATTCTGCCCTTGCCGCAGCCCTTCAGGCAGACACAGTTTCCAGAAGAATTAACCAGCACAGTTTATATTTTACTCAACTGTATTGGTAACAATTCAGTTCTCTTGTATCTGTACCGATTGCCCTTGAACTTCTAGACTTCAAGCCTGGATCAAAACACCGCTCGGGAGGTCGAAGATGAATACGTTATTGAGCAATAAGCCAACCCGGCTTGGCATGGGAGAAATCGTGGCGTTTCGCGGCGCACGTGGAAGTTACCTGGAATGCACCCAGGGGATGGTATGGCTCACCATCGAAGGTCAGCCCGGCGACTTCTATCTTGAACAAGGGTCAGGATTACGTATAGCAAGTAACGGCCTTGTTCTCATCGAGGGGATGTCGACCGGCGAGATACGTCAGATCCGCGAAGTACCCTGGCCAATCCGCTGGACCAGCCGCTTACTGAGCACTCTACGGTTCCGGAAACATTTTTCTCCGCGCAAGAGCGGTGTCTGTGGCCATTCCGCATGATCTAAAGAACGTAGAAGGCAATGGCGATGTACTGCGTCAGGCTGCCACCCATGACGAAAAGATGCCAGATGCCGTGCCAGTGCCTGAAGCGGCTGTCGTAGGCGTAGAACACGATGCCGATGGTGTACAGCAGTCCGCCGGCGGCCAGCCACAGGAAGCCGGCGGTTTCGAGCTGGTCGAGCAAGGGCTTGATGGCGACGACGATGACCCAGCCCATGACCGCATAGATCACCAGCGAGGTGACCCGCGCTTCCGAGCGTGGCCTGATCTCCTGCAGCATGCCGACGAGGGCCAGCCCCCATACCACAATGAACAGCGACCAGCCCCACGGGCCGCGCAGGGTGACCAGGCAGAAGGGCGTGTAGGTTCCGGCAATCAGCAGGTAGATCGACAGATGGTCGAGCTTTTGCAAGACGATCTTGGCGCGTCCGCGCAGGCTGTGATACAGCGTCGAAGTGCTGTAGAGGATGATCAGCGTGGCGCCGTAAATGGAGACGCTGACAATCTTCCACGGATCGCCCGTTGCCGCCGCCTTGACGATCAGGATCGCCGTTCCGACCAGCGATAACAGCGTGCCGACCAGATGCGTCCAGGCGTTGAATCGTTCTCCGTGATACATGTTTCCAGTGGTTCCTTCAGTTGACGAAAAGTCGTGCCAGCAAATGCCGGACTACTGTTGATCGGCGAGATCACTGGATTCCGGCTTTTGCCGGAATGACGGGATTGCACTGTGCACACATTATCACCGTGGGTGAGCGAGTGGCGTGACAAATCCATTTTCGCAGGCGCCTGCTTTAAATGGCGCTTGTTTGACAACCTCGGAAAAGCCCGTCGCCACGCGCTAGAATGCGATGATGGATTTCAGGCAAATTCTTCTGGCAGGTTTATTGATGATGAGTACACAGGCTGACGCGGTTGAGACTTCACCGGCTTACGGTCTGTTCCCGGCTGACGATTTTCGCATTACAAATGGCGAATGTGCCGATTGTGACACCATCGCGCAGGCGCTGTGGTTCTTTCGCAAGGAAACCATTGCCGTACCCCGACCGGGCTTGCCACTGGCCGGATTCGATCCGCAGTTGCGGGCAAAAGAGGATGTGCGGCGCTGGAATGCGCTGACGCCGCCCGGCTCGGCACGCGATTATCCCGGTCTGGTGTGGGTCGGCTCGCCGCAGGTGATCGAACATGCGCGGCTCGCTGCCAGCGGAGAACACATTCAGACGGCGGCTGGGGCGAGCCGCTTTTCCCTGGCGCCGCGCCTGGAGTCCAACCGCTCGTTTTACAACGCCGACAGCACCGACTTTTTCAGCCAGCGCGAATTGCGCCTGCGCGGTACGTGGGATCACCAGGACCCCGCCGGCTTTGTTGCACGCACGATCTGGCCGGAAGATTTCCGGATCGACCCGGCGACAGCGCTGAAGCCGATTGCCGCAACGCCGGCAGCGATCCGCGAGTTCGTTCGCGGCGAGCCGCGCGGTGGCGCGCAGAGTGCCTTTGCGTCACAGCTCGTCTGGCAGCGCGACCCGTCTGCGGCGCAGCAGCGCGCCGGTCGTCCGCTGATCGGCATCATGCTCAACGGGGCGCAAGGTGACGACGATGAAGCACACGGCGGTCATTTTGGCCTGGTTACCGGCCGCGTTGGCGCGCAGGGGCAAATGCACGAGTGGCTGATCGCCAATTTCTACACCCTCGATTCGGAAAGCGAGAAGGGCATCATCGCCGCCATGCTGCCGCTGGACAGCTACCTGGCCGACCTCAACAGCGGTCAGGCCTGGTATCGGCCCTCGTATATGCTGGTGGCCACCCTGCGCGACGAACGGACTGCCGTGCACCTGGCGTCGGCGCTGGCGCGGGTGTTCAACCAGTTCTACCGGCACCAGTTTGTCTATCAGCACGCGGCCGCCAACTGTACCGGAATCAGCATTTCGACGCTGCGCACGATCGGCTGGGACGTTCCGGCGCTGGGCTCAATCAGTTGGGGGAAGGCGATTGCCGGTCTGCCGCTGGTCGCGGTTCAGACGGGCAGCCTGAGCAAGGGCAAGGCCATTTTTGATTATTTTACCGAGGATCAGACCCGGCTCTTTCCGGCGACGGCCTTTGAACAGGCCAGCGCTGATCTGTTGCAGTTGGTCAGCGGCAAGGCAACTCGTGTGCTGACCCCTTACGAAGAAATGCTCCGGCAGGATGTCGAGGAAATCATTCTGCTGCGCATCCCGCAATTACCGTCGAGTCGGGCCTGGGGCGACTATCCGGTGGCCGCTGTCGATGAGTACCGCAGCCGGCTGCCGCACGATCCGGCCGAGCATCAGATTGTTCCGGTCGGCCCGCGCCCCTTCCCGCCGGACCTCAAGGATCCAGGCGCACCGGAGTTGAAGCTCCTGCGTTCGGATTTTGCCGTTGCGGCTTATGCTGCCGGTATGCTGCTGCTCGGCGGCTGGTTGCTGCGCTTGCTTTTGCGCCGGCGGCGCGGCAAAGACCGGTCTGATGCGGAGCCGGGTAATGAGTGAATTTTTGACCCTGTTCGTCGATTTGATCGACCGGCACTGGGAAGTTCTCTACGGCCTGCTGGTGGTGGTCGGGCTGGGCATCTACGTCGCCGCATCGCAAGGTTTGCACCAGCGCCGGCACCCGGCGGCGGCCATTGCCTGGGTGCTGGGCATCGTGCTGCTTCCCTACGTGACACTGCCGCTGTATCTGACTTTCGGCAGCCGCAAGGTGCTGGCGCCGCACCTGGCACAGGGGTCGCGCCGGGTCGCTGTGGCTGCTCGCTCGACGCACGCCACGGCAGGGCGTGCCCAGCAGCTCTGCATGGCGATGGGCTTGCCGGACCCGGTTGCCTATGACGCCTTAAGCATTCACGAAGACGGCACGCAGGCACTGGATGCACTGCGGCGGATCGTCGACGGCGCCAGCCGGACGCTGGAAGTGTCGACCTTCGTTTTCGGGCGCGACGTATTGGGCGACGAAATTGCAGAAAAGCTCAAGCAGCGCGCGCGGGCCGGCGTCAGGGTTCGTCTGCTGATCGACGGCATCGGTATCTATCTTGGCGGTTATCCCGACCTGAAGGGTTTTGCCCAGGCCGGGGTCGAGGTCATTCGCTTCGTGCCGCCGTTTCGCTCGCCCAAGCGCGGACGCACCAACCTGCGCAACCACCGCAAGATGGTCATCGCCGATGGCCTGCACCTATGGTGTGGCGGCCGCAACCTGTCGGCCGAATACTTTGAGGGCGATCCACGCCCGATTCTCGGCAGCAAGCCGTGGCTGGACCTGAGCTTCGATCTGGGCGGCGAGCTTGCCCGGCAGGCGCAGCAACAGTTCGAGCACGACTGGGCGTTCGCCACCGAGCGCCCGGCACCTGAGCCGCGCAGTTCCGCAACACCCGCACCCGCTTCGGGGCCGCTGGCGCAGTTGGTGGCCAGCGGCCCCGACCAGCCGGACGACACCCTTTTTACCCTGCTGGTCTCGAGTTGCTTTACCTCCGAAAAGCGCATTCTGGCGGTGACCCCCTATTTCGTTCCCGACACTGCGTTGCTGACGGCGCTGACGCTGGCCGCTCGTCGCGGCATCGGGATCGATCTGGTCCTGCCGGCTCGCTCCAACCATCGTCTGGCCGATTTTGCACGCCACCGTTCGCTGCGCGATCTGGTCGCGGCGGGGGCAAGAGTGTGGCTGCACCCGCGCATGATTCACGCCAAGGCGGTGCTGATCGACGACGAACTCGCGCTCGCCGGATCGGCCAATCTCGACGGGCGCAGCCTGTTCCTCAACTACGAGATGACGATTGCATTCTATGACCGCCAGGCCGTCAGCGGGTTTTCGCACTGGATCGATGCGCGACGGCTTGAGTCGGAACCCTATGTCGCCCGCCGACCGGGTCTGCTGCGCGAACTGGCCGAGGGCCTGATCCTGTGGCTGGCCTTCCAGCTTTGAAAGAGGGCGATCGCGCTGGCGACTCCGGGATCCTGGATTTGTTTAAGGTAGGTCGGGTTAGGCCATCAGGCCCTAACCCGACTTCTGGATAAGGCCGGGTTGCGGGTGCAGGAAGTGAAACGTCGGGTTACGCTGACGCTAACCCGACCTACGCGGTGGACGTGCCGCCTACGCGCTACGCCAGCAGACGGTCGAGCCGGTATTCGGCATCATCAAGTCGGTGATGGGCTCCCGTCAGTTTCTGCGGCGGGGTCTGGATAACGTCAAGAACGAATGGATACCCGTTTGCCTCGCGTGGAATTTGAAGCGCACGGTCGTATTGCGTCTCCAGTATGGAAATAAAACAATAGCATTTTAACGCTATGAAAAATCACCCTGATACTGTCAAAAAGAACGCACTAATTCTTCCCGGATCGGGGAATTTCACCGCTGGTCGGAATCAAGTCCGACGGGCTGTTAGAATAAGTTCATCCATTTCGAAAACAAGGCAGATGACATGGCAGATGTTGAGAAAAGCATTTCCCAATTGATCGCCGCGCTCCACGAACGCGGTGCCCGCAATGAAGCCATCGCCGAAGCCGTCGGCAACATTCGCGAGCACATGGTTGACCTGCACTATTCGAATGAGGCGGATAAAGAACGGGTTGTTCTGGATGTCTTCGCCCTTGGGCGCACAAAAGCCTTTTTGCAGAGCGTCCTGGGCACGGACCCGCGCTTCGATGAACAGCAGATCATTCAGCGCAGCATCGACGAAATCGATGTGCATTTCCGCATGAATAATTGGCCCACAGATGTTTCCGATGACGATCCGGTATTGCTGAAACAGCTTTGGCGTCAACAAAATGTCAGCCTGTCCGCTGCCGAACGGCTCACTGATGACGCCATCCGCACAGCCCGCATTTTGGCTTTGACCAGCGAGAAAGACCGGATTCTCCGAAGGCTTCTCAAGCTTTCCGACTCGCTATCCGTACCAGGCGAATTCGCGCCAGTACCCGTTGCGGAGCTCGCCGATGCATTTCACCGGGCAACCGACACGTCCGTCAGAGCCGTGATCGAAGAGGAACTCGAGGCGCGTTTTCCTGCAGCATACGACCTGCTTGAAGCGCTCCACGGCAGTCGGCCAGTCGCCCGACTGCACAGGCTGCTCGACCTGAAGAAGATGAGCAGCCAAGGTTTCTCACGGTCGATGGTGAAAAGCCCGGGAACGCTTGCCGACCTGATCAAGAATCTTGCAATCGCGCGTCGTGCGCTTGGCGCGCAGCACTTCGTGAGCATTGCCAGATTCTGGGATCGCCTGGACAAGTTGCGCTTGATCGCCGTCCTCGATCCGCACGATTCCGGAGTCAATCTGGGCGGATATCACCTGGCCTACCCGGTGCCGCATAGCAGCGCGCAGATGCCACCCTGGATCGATGACAATGGTATCGGAACGCTGCACAGCGAAGGCCCCGCCGACGCGGGATGCTACCTCTTGCTTTGCGATCTTGACAAGGACCCATCGTTCGATCCCGAAGCCAGGCAGCAACTACGTGCGCGGTATCTAAATATCCGCAATAACCTGGTCAAGCCCAACTACGAGGCTCTACAACTGATTGTCGCCCATGCCGACACAATGACCAAATTGACCGCGCTCACCATCGTTTCCCTGCTTGAGCAAATGGTCGAAGCGTATCGGCAGCTTGCTGCTCCGGCAGATGCCGATGCTGCCCTCGCCTTCTATAACAAGCTCGTGCACGACCTGGATGGTTCGTGGAATGACCTGTCGCAGCATGATAAATTGCCCCCCGAGTTGCGACAAAAGATTACACGGCTTGCGGATTCTGCGGATTCCGCAGCAGGCGAGCCAGACAGTGTGCATTCGTTGATACGCTTCTTGCATGAGAGGGGCAACAGGGCGCTCGAACAACGGATGACTGCCGCCCGCGCGGACATGAGCCTCACCCTCGGCCGTATCGGAGGCGAAAAGACCGAGGACCTCCGGATAGCGAGACTCGATGACGTGCCGATCATTGTGAATGGCTTGATCCGTCATCGCGGCCTGGCAACGATTGTGCGGGCAGCCCAGAGGCTGGCGGCCCCCTGTCCTGGTACGTTCGTGCTGATAGGCGATCTCATTACCTACAGCGTGAAGCTTGGAGAGCATCGGGTCGAATTATTCGCCAATATTGCCGAACCGGACGACGAGGGGCTTATCCGGCTGCAAAGTTACCAGGGTGGGGCGGAACTGCAGCAGGCGCTGCGCGCCGAATTTACCGCCAAGGTATTGAAAGAAGCGGGGCTGACCGTAACGGTGGACCAGAGTAGCCTCGTCGAAATCCTGGTAACCGGCCATCTGGACAAAGATCATGGAGCACGGACTGAAAGCCAGATTGAGCGCGCTCTGGTAGTGGTCTTGCGACTCATATGGTCTCTACGGGATCTGGACTACGCCAAGTTGTATATTTTCCTGGCAACGGTTCCATCGGGGGGGCTGGCATACAAAACCAATCCTGAGAAGATCAGCGAATTCATCACCACGATTGTACGGATGTTTCTCGTTGAGGGAATGATCCCGTTCCCTTATAGCGGCGGTGGCATGCCCTTCGAAACGTACTGCGAGTTTAGTGGCCCGAGAACGCTGCGCGCGTTCAATTCCTATGTTTCCGAAGAACGGCAGATGGTCCGCCATCGCCTGTATTTCGCGCTCAATGCGCTGCTGCGGAGCTTCGACATGGCGGTCATTCAGCCGGGAACAGGTGGAGTTGGACAGGAGGTTATTGACCGGCACTTTAATGTTCCCTGCCGCAAAGCGCTGGGTCGCGGCGAATTGCGGCTCGACAGTCGAGGGTTCCTTGAGCGAAATCCGGCCTACCAGCCGTTGAAGGAGATTATCCGCAGAGTGCTGGCTTGCGAGCACGAAGCATTGCGTACCGCCGTGCTGCTGAAGAAGACCGACTTGCATCTGGATTTCGATACGATCGGAAGCATCGACCAGCTTACCGTGGAGCGGGCTCAGCAAGAGATAGCACCTGACGAATGGTTGGTGATCTATGGCCTGGCCGAAGATCAGAGTCGTTCGCTCTTGTATGCATTTTGCCATCACTTGACGCCAACCAACGGCGGCAAATGGCTGTCCATTGCCGGCCTGAGGAGAATACTGGGCAGGGGCGCCTATAAAGTCCCCGCCAAAATCCAGGTTCCTGCGTTTCGCAAGCTTGTTTCGCGCCGCTTGCTGGTCGAACAGGCACGCGCGCCCGGTGGATTCAGTGGCCAGACTGTGCGGGGTCTGCTGGCTTCGGTTGGCGATGGATCAGTCCGCATCGGGCGCATCACGTTTGATCGTGACTATTGTTTGAATCCGCAGAGTCGCGAAGGGCGTGTTCTGCTGGTTCCGTTCACGACCCCCGAAGATATTGAAGCCATTCGAGGCGCTGAAGCGGTCCTGGTAACCAGTGGTGGACTGCTCAGCCACGCCGGAGTCACGACCCGGGAATTCGGCATCCCATCGTTGATTTTGCCGCACGCCGAGTGGCTGCAATCGTCGGAAGGCACCCTGGTACGCAGCGAAGAAAGACGTCCCGGGAAGGCCACCCTGACTGGCGAAGGTTTCTGGGTCAGTGAGTCGATGGTTTCTGAAACAGTCGATATTTTCGAGGGAAGCATCGTGATGGTCTGGGCATCGCAAGGGATCGTCTCGATCATGCCGATGGCCGGAATCTCTTTTGAACCCCTGCACAAATTGATTCATCAAGTGGTTTCGGGAGAAAAATCCCCTGCCGATCTGGACGCCTGGCTGGCAGCCGTGCCGTCGGGTATCGGTGCAAGCGATACCCGCGAGGGGATCGTTTCCGACGGCCTGGCCTTGATATTGTCGGAAGCACTATGGAACAAGCGGGTCGATCCCGCCGTTCGAAAGCAGTTGATTGATATCGTGCGCATCGTGCGCCGCGGGATTACCGCGGAGGGCACGACAAGCGCTTTCCCGAAAGGCAAGACTGACAATGTCGCTATGCTGATCCAGACGGTTTCCGGCAACGCCTTTGCCGAACTCGAAGGATTGTTGTCGGAAGTCGAGGGCAACATTGCTGCGGTGACGGTACTCTGGAGATCGCTAAACACCATTGCGCTGGTCGAGCGCCTGTGGACACAGGTCACGATGTTGGCGGAAAGTCTCGATCTGTGGGATCCGCGATTGAAGGCATTTCAAAATCGAATCAAGGCATTGCGACGGCATCCCCATATCGCCTTGCTGAGAGCCTCAGCACTGCAAGACGTTGAAGCCATGACAAAGTGCAATTTGACCGAAGCGGATCTGCCTGCGATGCGCAAGGCGCTGCGTCGTCTCGGACACGGCAACAGGGAAATCAGACCCCAGAAAGTCCTGCTGGTATGTACCGCCAATATCGACCGCAGCCCGTTGGCCAAGCGCTTGTTGATGAAGATGCTGGTTGCCGAAGGAATAACGGGTGTCAAGGTATTTTCCCGTGGTGTCGCAGCTCTTGAGGACAGGCCGATGTCCGGGACCAGCCAGGCACTGCTGCTCTCCGAAGACGGCATCATTGCTGCCAATCACCGAAGCAGAAGGCTTGCGGAAGCCGATATTCGCGAGGCGGATCTGATCCTGGCGATGGAGAGATCTCATGTCCGATTCGTCGCTGACCACTTTCCGGGCGCCGCTGGAAGAGTTTTTCTGCTGAGCCACTATGCCAGGGTGAAGGAATTCGTCGATATAGAAGATCCCGCCGGCCAACTGGAAGATGCCTATTACCGGATGAAGCGAGAAGTACAGGTGGCCCTGAACGGAGCGCTCAAGCGCATGCGCGAGGAAGGTCTTGTGGCGAAGGCATTGGTCGCTCACTTGCAAAGCACGGCGGACGAACTGACGCAAGCGAAGAAAAAGCGGATTGCGCAATTCCGGCGCGCCGTCTTGTTGCTGGAAGAGGTTGATGCCGATTATGTCCAACTGGTTGGCGGGAAAGGCGCGAATCTTGGAGAAATTGCAAAAATCGTCAAGCGTCATGGTGCGCAGGTGCCGCCCGCGTTCATGGTGACCACCTTTGCCTTCGACCGGTTTCTTGAGGAAAACGGCATTCGCACGGCGTATTTGCAATTGACGTCGGGAATCGAGACGATTCTTGCGACTCAAGAAATAGCCTACGAAGACACGCGGATGAAGATTGCCGACGCCTCGGAGAAAATTCGGGACTTGATACGCCGAGGGAATCTGGATAGTGCGACCGGGGTAGGCCGGGAAATCATGGAGGCGGTCGATTCGTCCGGCTTGCGCAACAGTTTCCTGAGCGTGCGCTCTTCTGGCACCCTGGAAGACATGGAAGAAGCGGCTTTTGCCGGAGCGGCAGAGACGTATCTATACGTTAGCCCCGCGGAGCTACTGTATTGGATAAAGGAGGTATGGACGTCGTTCTGGCTGACCAGGGGAATGCTCTACCGGAGCGAGCGCATTGTTCGGCAAGGTTCGGTCAAGTTGGCGATAGTGGTGCAGCAGATGTTCGAGTCGCAGGTTTCCGGGGTGATTTTTACTACGGATCCGGTCAGCGGAAGAGACGTGATCGTGATTGAAGCGGCGTATGGACTGGGCGAAGGGGTGGTTTCCGGAGTGGTCGACGTGGACCGTTACTATGTGGATAAATTTGACGGTTCGGTTTCACGTGTTCACGTCGGGAAGAAGGCGTTCATGGTCAAGCAGCATTCCTCGGGCAAGGGGACATCAATCGTACCGGTCGAAAGCGATCTGCGCGACGTCCCATGCCTGACAAAAAATGACATCCGGGCCAACATCGCCATGGCCCTGGAAGAGCATTATGCGTTGTCGCAGGATATCGAGTTCGGGATTGCCAATGGCAAAGTCAGTATTCTGCAAACACGGCCCGTCACAACAGGTGGCCTTGGGCGGGCATTATTCGCTGGCGAAGAAAGCAGCGGTACAGGGCCGGGAAGCGAAGCAGCGGTTTCACAACACACAAGATAGAGCGACTGTACAAATGCCTGTAGGGACTCATGGGTAATTCCAGGGAAATTGCGTGGTAGGAGAGCCTCACGTATCACTGTATGTCCCAGCATTGACTCTTCAGCGAGGGCGCGATTGGCCTCAAGAACCATTTCAACTGCCTCGGAAAGATTGGCTCGTGCCTCAGCAAGGTCAGCTTCAAGCATGCAAACATGGGGGGGTGATGGAGGTGCTGCCGTAAAGCCCAACACTCAAGTAGAGTCCGGTAGGGGAAGTTGCTTCGGGCCCCAGCGACGATGCCCTGCCTCAGGGGTTGTCCGCGTAGGGGACTTTGCAGTCGGCCGATGTGAACTCTGCCAAACGCAGATGTTCAAGTCGGGGCAGCAGTGAGCACCTTAGTCGTAGGATTCCTTGTCGCGCAGACCGTAGGGGCGTTGAATGACTCTTGTTGTTCACCTCACGAGGGCCTTTTGTTGCAGCGAGGCGATTCCATCCCAATGCTGCTCGATCATCTCAGCAAATTTTTCGTAGGGTTTGAGGCGCTGCCACTTCAAGCTCGCCCGCCAGTTCTCGAAGAAGCGTCGTGCCCAGCCCTCGCGCTCGTAATCCCAGAGCTGGCCGAAGGACTCCTTGAGCAGATAGGCGGTATTCAACCGCTTGTTCGCAGCCAACACTTTCTTGAGCGCCTGCGGCCCTTCAAGGTGAGATTCTTGTGACGCGAAAGCAGCGTGTACTTCTGACCCTTGATGTAGCTACGATCCTGGCCCTGAGCCTCGTACTCAGCTTTGCGAACCTGGTCGAGCGCATCTCCCAGGTGGCGCATGATGTGAAACTTGTCAAACAAGATAGCAGCTTGCGGCGCACGCGCTTCTGTCGCGGTACGAAACGGTTTCCACATATCCATCACCGCAAGACGAATGGCACGAGCCTTCTTCTCGCCCAGCCAATCATAGAACAGCAACATACTCGCCTCCTTGCGGTCCTCACCCCCGAACCAGATAGCGCGCTTCCGAATTAGATCGCTCACCACGATTCGGTAGGTCTGACCTTTATGAATCGAGATCTCGTCGATACCAATCACCTTGGGGCCCGGCGTCCCCGCGCGGGCGAGCTGCGCGCGCATGTACTGCATCTCCAATGTCTTCACCGTTTCCCAGTGCAGATTGAGCTCCTCGGCAACATCCTTGATTGTGGTCTGCCGGCAGCGCCGGCCAACGTAATAAGTAAATCGCTTCGTATAACGAGGATTGTCCGCCAGGAAATCGAGTCGTTCTCTTTCACCCGTCCGCAACTTCTGCACAATAGGCGACGTACTGTCGCGGCCATTCTCTAAATGCACTTTTTTAGCCCGGCGTGAAACTGTATCTTCTTCGACTAGATTTTCTTCGGTGTGTTGATATGAGTCTGGTGCTTCTTCGCTGTTTGGTTTTTCTTAGGTCTTCTTCATGATCGTGTAGTAAATCGTCTCGTGCACAGACGGGAGGTGACACGAGATGAGGCAAGCAGCACGACGCTGTTGCGTCCATTGCGGACAGGGATTCATGCCTGACCCACGCAATGCCCGACATCAGCGCTATTGTGGATCGGCGCCGTGCAAAGCGGCGAGCAAGCGCGCCAGCCAGGAGAAGTGGCTGGCCAAACCGGAGAACCAGAATTACTTTCGAGGTCCGGACGCCGTGGCGCGTCAAGGCATGGCGCGAGGCTCATCCGGGCTACAGTCGGCGTCCCGAACCGCCGGAAATGTTCGGTACAAGAGGACTTGCCACTCGAATCCCCGCCTGCAGAACCATCCCAAGCCGAGGAAATCGCGCCACCTCAGATCTCTTGTAACGCTTTGCCGGGGAAACCGGCCACACCGTTACAAGATCTCTTGAACGCGCAACCTATTGTTCTGATTGGCTTAATCGCATCTCTTCGACGCCACGTTACAAGATTCGATAGGGGAAACCCTCCATCGGCTGATACAACTTGGGCTGGACATTCGAGGAGGCCGCAGTGATGAGTACGACGAAACGGCTACTGAATCTGGAGCGGCAACGCCAAGTGCCGGCCCACTTCAGCTGGCTCGATCACCGCCTGGTGCGCGAGCATTACATCGAGAAGGCTGATGCCTGTGCCTGGGCACTGTATTTATTCCTGGTCACCGTCGCCGACGCCAATGGCTTGTCGTATTACGGCGAGGCCAGCCTTAGCCGTCGCTTACAGCTGGACGGCCCACGACTGGCCCGCGCGCCGGGATCTCATTGACCTTGACCTGATCGCCTACGACCCGCCGTTGTATCAAGTGCTCAGCCTGTCCGAGGCGGTTCCGGTCGCCGTCCGACTGGCCCGATTAACGCCGCCCTGGAAGGACGCCCATGATCGACTATGCCACCTGGTGTGCCATCCGTGACGGCATGGCCAAGCACCTTAACGCGCCACAACTCGCCGCACACCTCGGGCTCGACGTCCGAACGGTCCGCCACTGGATGAATCACCCTTATGCCCCACGGGCCTCTGTCAAACGCCCGAGCAAGCTCGATCCCTTCAAGGGCCGCATCGTCGGCTGGCTCGATGCCCATCCGCTGTCATCCCAACAGGTCTTCCAGCGTCTGCAAGACGCGGGCTACGAAGGGAGCATCAGCATCGTCAAGGATTACGTCAGCACGATTCGCCCTCGACACCGCGAGGCTTTCCTGACACTCGCCTTTTCTCCCGGGGATGTCGCCCAGGTCGACTGGGGCGAATACAAAACCATCACCGTCGGCAGTACTCGGCGGCGTCTGTCCTTCTTCGTCATGGTCCTGGCCTGGAGCCGGCAGATGTATGTCGAATTCACCCTCTCGCAGACCATGGAACAGTTTCTCTCGGCCCATATTAACGCCTTCAACGCGCTGGGCGTGCCCAAACGCATTATGGTTGACAACCTCGCTGCGCGGTCTGCGCCACGTGCGCGATGAACCGGTGCAGTTCAATTCGCGTTTCCTGGATTTCTCCCGTCATTTTGGATTTGACATTGTTGCCTGTGCCCCACGGCAGCCGCAGCAAAAAGGCCGCGTCGAAAGAAATGTCGATTACATAAAACGGAATTTCCTCAACGGCCTCGAACTGCCAGATTTCGCCGCCTACAACCCGGCGGTCAAGGTCTGGCTAGAGACCACCGCCAACGTCCGCTTGCATCGCGAAACCCATCGCCGACCGGTGGATATGTGGGCCGAGGAAAGCGCGTTTCTCAAGCCCGTCAATCCCCGCCCGTACGATGTCGCTCGAATCGAGTCCGCACACGCCAGTTCGCAGTTCCGGGTCACGTTGAAACAAACAAATATTCAGTACCCGCTCGCCTGGCCAGGAAGATGATCACCCTCAAGGTTTATCCCGATCGCGTCTGCCTGTATCACGCCAACGAACTGGTCGCCCGCCATTGTCGTTCTTTCGACCGCCATCAGGACATCGCAGATCCCGATCATTCGAAGGGGCTGGTGGCCCAGCGTGGTCGTGCCCGTGATGCCCAGGTGCTCAAGCGCTTTCTCGACCTCGCCCGCTCGCAGCAACCTACCACGCCGGATTGCTGCAGCATCGGGGCAACGCGCTCTCGCACTGCGCAAGATCGTCGCGCTGGCCGGATCCACGGGGATGACGCGGTAATCCGCGCCATCACCGATGCCCTGGCCTACAACGCCTTCAGCAGTGAGTACATCGCGCACCTCATCAGCGCGCGCCCGCCAACTGCCCGAACCCAGCCCTCTGGTTCTGATGCGTCAGCAGGATGTATTAGACCTTGATTTGCCCCCCGCTGATTTGTCGGCCTATTCGGCACTCGATGACCCAAACAAAGAGGAATTCAATGAAAACAACAACGAACAAAATCAATCCAACCCATGACCTGATGGGCAGCATCGACTCGCCTGCAGCTGCCCTATTTCGTACAGAACTATCCGGCCTTGCTAACACAAGCGGCGAATGAATCATGGTCCCACGCCCGCTTCCTCGAACAGCTCGCTGCGGGCGAAGTTGCGCGCCGCATGACGCCTTGATCGCCCGCCGTCTCAAGGCCGCACGCTTTCAGGCATCAAGACCCTCGAAGATTTCGACTGGAGTTACCCCAGGAAGATCAACCGCGCACAGATACAGAACCTATTTCGCCTCGGTTCGTGCCAGTGCTCCAACGGATTTTTGGGTGGAGTCGGTGTCGGCAAAACCCACCTGGCGGTCGCCCTCGCGCATACCGCCTGCATGAACGGTATCCCGGCACTCTTTACCACCGCAGTCAACATCGTCAACTCAATGGCCGCCGCTCGGCCACCGGCAGCGTCAAACGCGAAATGGAACGATTCTCAAGCCTGCACTATTACATATCGACGAATTGGGCTACATCCCCTCGACAAGTTCGCGCCGACAGTATCTTCCAGGTCATCAGTCAGCGCTTGAGCACGGCTCACCCATCACCTCAAACCGACCGTACAAAAAATGGCCGGAAATCTTCAACAACGACAGCACCATCACCTCCGCCTTGCTTGACCGCTTGCTCCATCACGGGATCCGTGGTGATCAGGGACCCTCTTACCGGATGCGGGACCAGACCGAAATCTGATCTCCTTTCCCGCCTCATTTCCAGTCCGCCGGCCCGTTCCACGCCGGCGGCGATCCATCCTCCGGGCCACTGCCACGTTCATCTCACAGCATGCCTTTCGCATGACATCCTGACGTCGGCTCATAGAGGTCAAATTGGCGCCGGCGCTGACAACGTACCTCAATCTCCAAATAAATGCGGAGATTGCCACACGAGAGATCGCGAACCAACCGCGTTCGCTGGTCGTACCAGCCCGTGATAACTCGACCGCAGAAGCCACAAATGTTTTTTTTGAGCGTCGTACAAGGGTGATGATGCGGGCGTTCGGATCGCCGAACACACCGCTCACCGTGGGTAGCGGACGAAACCCTGGGAATGCGTATGCGTCCCAAAGATGCCGCTGTCGTTTCGTTGAATTAGCCATCAAAACATGATGCCTTTTTCAAGCGCCTTGCGATATGCCCAAGAGCCAGTAGTCATGCGACTTCCAGCCGGGGTTACCCCCTCAAATCACCCACTCGATTCCGTGAAGACCCAGCAAGAGTAATGATGGGGACAGACCAGGGTTTTCTTTGCGTTCGTTGATGTTGACTAGAAAAACCGCGATCCTCTATTGGCGTGATCCGCTTCGACCGAGATGTCGTCGCCGCCTTCCGTGACGCGGGCTCCGGCTGGCAGACGCGCATGAACGCAGCGCTACGAGATAGGCTAAAGAATCACTCTCCGGCGTAAGTCATTACCGATCCCGGAAGCATAACGAATAGGCCGCGTCGCTCCCATGCGCTAGGATTCCTCAGGCATCGGATTTGTTTGATTTGGTAGGTCGGGTTAGGCCATCAGGCCGTAACCCGACTTCTGGATAGGGCCGGGTTACGGGTGCAGGAAGCGAAACGTCGGGTTACGCTGACGCTAACCCGACCTACGCGCTTTCCTGGATTCCAGGAGGCAAACGGACATGGAAAAGGAAATGTCTCTGGCCCTTTAATGCGCTTGGTATGTTTTCGCTTTGAGAATTGCGATGCTTACGACGTTGAAATAGTCGATTACCACTAAGGAAGTTGAATATGATCAAGAATGGGTTACCTGCAATTCATCCTGGGGAATTCCTGGGCGAAATCCTGGTGGAAATGGGTATCTCGCAAGCTGAATTTTCCCGAGCCATCGGGTTGTCGCCCATGCGGGTTTCGCATGTCATCAAGGGTACGCGTCCGGTGACGGCGGAATTGGCGTTGCTGTTTGCTCGCGCCTTCGACCAATCGCCTCAATACTGGCCCAATCTGCAAGCTTCTTACGATCTAAAAATGGCTGAGACTAGCATCGGCAAACGTCTTGCCGCCGTACATTCGTTTGCTCATGCCTAACGAATAAAGCTGGATCGTGCGTCACAATAGAAAACCACGGTTTCTCTACCAAAGCAAAAAAACCGTGGTCTGTCCCTTGTTGTTGCTCTTGTTGTTGCTTGTTGTTGACTATAGGTCTTGGGGAGTAATGCCTGTGTGCTTGGCGATACGGGCGAGCATTCGAGGGCCGATTTCCTCGCCGTCGTGAAACGCGAAAACAACGTCGGGCCAGCCTTCGCGCGACAAAGTACGGTGCGACCCTGACTGCCGTTTGAGTTTCCACCCAATGCCGAATAAAGCCGCCAGCAAACGTTTGGCCTTGACGGACGGCCAGTGACTCATGCGGCGAGGGGAAGGGAGATATTGATCTCGACGGGTGGCGACTCGTTTTGCTCAAGGCGGTCGGCCATGACGCGAAGGGTAAGCACTTCTGCCTTTGCCATGGCGTCATCGGCAGTCTTGCCGTAACACAGGACACCAGGAAGCTGAGGAACCTCAGCGATCCAGCGGCCATCAACCTCTTCCTCACACTCGATGCTGAAGTTCATGATTTATCTCCGGGAGGGAATAGACGAAATTGTAACGTGCCATGGCTTGTGTCGCCGAATTTTGTTATCGAGAACAATTTATACATAGCGACTTAAATAATGGCGCATAGTCTTGCGCAAACGATAAGGTAAGTGTCAAACGTGGCTGATTAATGTGCCAACATTTAATACGCTATGTATAGCTGCATGACTCCGGCTCCTGCTCCCTGACTCGGCCAGCTCAGTCATTCCGGCGCAAGCCGGAATCCAGATTCGTCGAGCTGATCAATAGGTTAAGTTTGATTAACGAACCGGATTCCGGGTCAAGCCCGGATTGAGCGCGAAGCCTGGCCTCGGGCCACCGTATTTTAATGACTGAGCGCCATAACGAATTTATTGTGTCTCTGGCGCTGAAGAACTTGTGTTTTTCACTGTATTAGAATACTCTAATGCTCATGAAAAATCATTTTCTCCGTCTTTCTTTCCCCGTGCTCGCCTTGCTGACTGTACTGGCGACGCCGCCTTGCGTGTGGGCACAGGCATTGCCGACCTTGGTGGTGCAGCCACATCCGGTCGATTTGACGCTGCCGGTCGAGGCGACTGTCGAGGCGCTGGTCCAGACCACCCTGACCTCACAGGTCTCCGGGCGCGTGACAGAGATGAGGGTTGATGCCGGGCAGTCGGTAAAGAAGGGCGAACTGCTGTTGCGCATCGACGCGCGCGAGGCGAGCGAAGTGGCGGCCGGAGCCTCGGCGCAATATATCAACGCCAAGGCCAATTACGAGCGCCTGAAAAATCTGCGCCAGCAGAATTTCATCAGCGCGGCTGCGCTGGACAAGGCCAGGGCTGACTTCGAAGCGGCGCAGGCGGCGCACGGGCAGGCCAGCGTCAGTGTGGGTTATGCCAGTGTCAGCGCGCCAATAGCCGGGATCGTCGCCCAGCGCCTGATCGAAGAAGGTGAAACGGCAGCGCCGGGCCGCGCCTTGCTGACGATCTACGATCCTGTCGGTTTGCGTGTGACAGCCAGCATTCCGCAATACCAGTTGCCGCAGATGCGTGCGGTGAAGCAGGCCAGGGTCGAGTTCCCCGAACTCGGCCGCTGGGTCGATGCGACAGCGGTAACGCTGCTGCCGACGGCCGATGTGGCAACGCACGTCTCGCAGGTGCGCGTGGGCTTGCCGGCTGACCTCAAGGGGGTGATCCCCGGCATGTTTGCCCGCGTGCATTTTGTCGTCGGTCGCGCGCAGCGCATGACCGTCCCTGCCGCTGCGCTTGTTCGCCGTGGTGAAGTGGCGGCGGTGTATGTGCAGAACGAGCAGGGTAGCCTGTCACTACGCCAGTTGCGCCTTGGCGAAGTATTGGCGGGCGGCGAGATCGAGGTGCTGGCCGGCTTGACTTCCGGCGAGCAAGTCGTGCTCGATCCGGTCAAGGCGGCGATTGCCCTCAAGTCGGCGCATCCGGGCGGTATATAGGCGATGGGGATTTCCGGTCGCATTGCCCGCTACTTCCAGTCCTCGCAGATGACGCCCTTGCTGGCGCTGGTCGCGCTGCTGATGGGCCTGTTCGCCATTCTTGTTACCCCGCGCGAAGAGGAGCCGCAGATCGATGTCACCATGGCCAACGTCATCGTGCCCTTCCCGGGGGCGTCGGCCAAGGATGTCGAGAACCTCATTGCCACTCCGGCCGAGCAGGTGTTCTCGCGCATGTCGGGCATCGAGCACGTGTATTCCGTTTCCCGTCCCGGCATGGCGATCATCACCGTGCAGTTCGAGGTCGGTGTCAAATACAATGATGCGATCCTGCGCCTTTACGATACCGTACATTCGCATAGTGACTGGCTGCCGCCGAATCTGGGTGTGCTGGAGCCGATCATCAAGCCGAAGGGAATCGACGATGTGCCGATCGTCGCACTGACCTTCTGGACCACCGACGTCAATCGTTCGGCGTTCGATTTGCAGCAGGTGGCGCGTGCGGCTGAAATCGAGTTGAAGCGTATCAAGGGGACACGCGACATAACGACTCTGGGCGGGCCGGATCATGTCATCCGCGTCGTCATGGACAGCGAGCGCATGAATGCCTTCGGCGTGACTCCGCAGGATCTCTCGGCGGCGCTCAAGGTCGGCAATGCACTGCAATCGTCCGGCAGTCTGGTCGCCGGCAACCGCGAGGTGCTGGTGCAGACCGGCACCTATCTTCAGTCGGCCGCCGACGTGCGGCAACTGGTGGTCGCCGTTCGCGGCGATGCCAGGAACCGCAAGCCGGTGTTCATGGGTGACGTGGCGCGCGTCGAGGACGGCCCGGATCAGCCCGCCAGGTACGTCTGGATCGGCAACAAGGACGGCGAGTTTCCGGCCGTCACCATTCAGATTTCCAAGAAACCCGGAGTCAATGCCGCCGATGTCGCCAATGGCGTGATCGCCCGTGTCGAGTCGCTGAAGGGTACGCTGATCCCCGAGGGCATCGAAGTCACGGTGACGCGCAACTACGGCGAAACGGCAACCGACAAAGCGCAGAAGCTGATCGGCAAACTGATCTTCGCCACCGCCTTCGTTGTCCTCCTGGTCTTTTTTGCGCTCGGCCGGCGCGAGGCGCTGATCGTCGGTGGGGCGGTGACGCTGACGCGTGGCGCAGCGCTGTTCGCCTCGTGGGCCTGGGGCTTTACGCTGAACCGCGTTTCCCTGTTTGCGCTGATTTTCTCGATCGGCATTCTGGTCGATGATGCCATCGTCGTGGTGGAGAACATTCACCGCTGGCAGACGCTGCATCCGGGCAAGCCGCTGCTTGAAATCATTCCGCTTGCGGTCGATGAAGTCGGCGGGCCGACCATCCTCGCGACCTTCACGGTGATCGCCGCGCTGCTGCCGATGGCTTTCGTCAGCGGCCTGATGGGGCCGTACATGAGCCCGATCCCGATCAACTCGTCGATGGGCATGCTCATCTCGCTGGCGGTGGCGTTTGTCGTGACGCCGTGGCTGGCGGCGCGGCTGATGAAAAGCAAAAAAAACTCATTGAACAAGGAGAGCACGGAGAGCACAGAGAACTCCCAGAAGAGCGGGAAACTGGAAAAGTTGTTCAGGCGCTTGCTTTCCCCCTTCCTCGCTCCGCGCACCGGTGGTGCGGCGCGCAAGAAGTTGCTGCTGGTCATCCTGCTGCTGATCCTGGGCTCGGTCGCGCTGGCCGTGGTCAAGCTGGTGGTGCTCAAGATGCTGCCTTTCGATAACAAGAGCGAGTTCCAGATCGTTCTCGACATGCCGGTCGGTACGCCGCTTGAGGAGACGGCGCGGGTGTTGCGCGAGATCGGAGCCGAGGTCGCCAGGGTTCCGGAAGTCACCGACTACCAGGCCTATGCCGGAACGGCCAGCCCGATCAACTTCAACGGGCTGGTGCGCCAGTACTACCTGCGTAGCGCGCCGGAGTTGGGCGACCTTCAAGTCAATCTGGCTGACAAGAAACACCGCACGCGCAAGAGCCACGAGATCGCCATCTCTGTCCGCGATGCGGTTGCAGCGATTGGTCGCAAGTCGGGCGGCAATGCCAAAGTCGTCGAAGTGCCACCGGGGCCGCCGGTGATGTCGCCGATTGTCGCCGAAGTCTATGGGCCGGACTACAAGGGCCAGATTGCGGTGGCCAGGGAAGTGCGCAAGGTCCTGGAGAAAACCCCCGACCTCGTCGCCATCGACGATTCAATACAAGCGGATGCCAATAAAACCGTGCTGCACGTACTGCAAAGCAAGGCTGCGCTGCTGGGTGTGGCGCAGAGCGATATCGTCGAGGTCGTGCGCATGGGCCTGGCCGGGGAGGATGTCACGCCGGTGCATAACGCCGATTCAAAATTCGAAGTACCGGTGCGCGTGACGCTTCCGGCCGAAAGGCAAAGCTCGCTCGATGCCCTGCTCAAGCTCAAGGTGCGCTCGCGGGAAGGGATTCTGGTGCCGGTTTCCGAAGTCGTCGAGGTGCGTGAACAGCCTCGTGAAAAGACGATCCATCACAAGGATCTGCTGCCCGTGGTTTACGTCTACGGCGACATGGGCGGCAAGCTCGATTCGCCACTCTACGGGATGTTCGCTGCGCGCGGCGAGATTGCCGGCAAATCGCTGGACAGCGTGGAAAATGCCGGCGGCACCCTCGGCGAATGGTTCATCCGCCAGCCGGCCGATCCCTACTCTGGCTACAGCGTCAAGTGGGACGGCGAATGGCAGGTTACCTACGAAACCTTCCGCGACATGGGCATCGCCTACGCCGTCGGCCTGATCATCATCTACCTGCTGGTGGTGGCGCACTTCAAGAGCTATCTGGTGCCGCTGATCATCATGGCGCCGATCCCGCTGACCATCATCGGCGTCATGCCCGGCCATGCCCTGCTCGGTTCGCAATACACCGCGACGTCGATGATCGGCATGATCGCGCTGGCCGGCATCATCGTGCGCAACTCGATCCTGCTGGTTGATTTCATCCGCCAGCAGGTGGCCGAGGGAATGGAGTTCAGCGAAGCCATCATCCAGTCCGCTGCCGTGCGCGCCAAGCCGATCGCGCTGACCGGTCTGGCGGCCATGCTCGGCGCGCTGTTCATTCTCGACGACCCGATTTTCAACGGGCTGGCGATCAGCCTGATCTTCGGCATCTTCGTGTCCACCCTGCTGACGCTGGTGGTCATCCCGGTGCTTTACTACGCCGCCTTCCATAAGGAGCACATCGCATGACAAATGCTTTTTCCACCGAGCGCGCCATCCGCATCATGGCCGGTGCTTTCATCCTGATCTCGCTTGCCCTCGGCGTCGAAGGCAGCCCGCTTTTTGTGTCGAAGAACTTCCTGTGGTTCACGGCCTTCGTCGGTGCCAATCTCTTCCAGAGCGGCTTCACCCGTTTTTGTCCGGCCGAATTGATCATGGTCAAGCTGGGAATGAAACGCGCCGACGGCGCCTCATGCGGCAAATGAGATTTTGGGAAAAGATCGCCAAACTTTCTCAGAGGCTGTGAATTAATGGATAACCACCTCCCAGGCCGTCATTCCGGCGCAAGCCGGAATCCAGTACCTTCCTCTGATATCGATTTAAACATTCAGATAGACGAATCTGGATTCCGGCTTGTGCCGGAATGAGCGCGAAGCCTGGCCTCGGGCCACGGTGGACGGTTAGAACAAATTTACCCTGGTGTCGGTAGCATCGGCCTGCTTCGTTGCTCCTTTTCTTGTAAACTGACCTGCTGATCAGAGAGACGCAAAGGGAAGTCAACATGAAAGTCGGATTCATCGGTATGGGTATCATGGGGCGCCCGATGGCGCTCAATCTGTTGCAGGGTGGGCATGAAGTCACCGTTTGGGCGCGTCGTGCCGAGTCGATGCAGCCGCTGCTCGATGCCGGGGCAAAGGCGGCGGCCAGTCCGGCCGGGGTGGCGGCGGCGGTCGAGGTGGTTATTTCGATGGTCGCCGATGCACCCGACGTGCGCCAAGTCATGCTCGGCGAGAGTGGTGTTAGCAGCTCAGTCAGCCTGAACAAGGTGGCGCAGGGCGGGTTGGTCGCCGTTGACATGAGTACGATTCTGCCGGCGGCGGCGCGCCAGATGGCTATAGAGTTGCAAGCGCTCGGTGTTGACTTTCTCGATGCGCCGGTATCAGGCGGCGAAGTGGGGGCCATTGCCGGAACCTTGTCGATCATGGTCGGCGGCAGCGAGGCCGCCTTTGCCAAGGCCAGGCCGGCGTTCGAATGCATGGGCAAGAACATCGTTCATGTCGGCGATTCCGGAGCCGGGCAGGTGGCCAAGGCGGCCAACCAGATTGTCACCGGCGTCGGCGTGCTTACGGTCGCCGAAGCGCTCAACTTCGCCGCCAAAAACGGCGTCGATCCGGCCAAGGTGCGTGAGGCGCTGCTCGGCGGCTTCGCCTACTCGAAGATTCTGGAGAACCACGGCCAGCGCATGCTCGATCGAAATTTCAAGCCGGGTTTCAAGTCGTGGATGCATCAGAAGGACATGAACATCGTGATGCAGAGTGCGCATCAACTCGGGCTTTGCCTGCCGGCGACGGCCGCTGCGGCGCAAATGTTCAACGCCATGGTTGGTTCCGGTCTGGGCGAGGAAGATTCCATTGCCATGCTCAAGCTGCTCGAACGTCTGTCGGGCGGGGAAGGCTGATGCCGGGCGAACGCCTTGGCTGCATCGGCCTCGGCGTAATGGGGCGACCGATGGCACTGCACTTGCTGCGTGCCGGGTACCCGGTGGCGGTCTGGGCCAGGCGGCCGGAGCGCGCGCAGGCCCTGCTCGATGCCGGCGCCATGTGGTGCGCTACGCCGGCGGCTGTGGCGCGGCATTCTCAGATCGTCTTCACCATGCTTGGCGATGGCCGCGATGTCGAAAGCGTGGCACTCGGGCCGCAGGGCCTGAGCGAAGGTTTTGCCCCCGGTTCGGTTCTGGTTGACATGAGTACTATCGCCCCCGGCACGGCACGCCGCATTGCGCAAAGCCTGGCCAGCGGGAGCGTCGATATGCTCGACGCACCGGTATCCGGCGGCGAGCAGGGCGCCATCGCGGCCACGCTGGCGATCATGGTCGGCGGCAAGGCCAGCGTCTTCGAGCGTTTGCGCCCGCTGTTTGCCGTGTTGGGCAGGACGCTGGTTCATGTTGGCGAAAACGGTGCCGGGCAGGTGGCCAAGGCGTGCAACCAGATGATCATGGTCGGCTGCATCCAGGCCGTCGCCGAGGCGCTGCATCTCGCCCGGGCGGCCGGTGCCGATCCGGCCAGAGTGCGGCAGGCATTGTCTGGCGGATCGGCGGGCAGTCGCGTCCTGGAAGTATTCGGCGCGCGCATGGTCGAGCGCGATTTTACGGCTGGCGTCGAGGCGCGGCTGCATCACAAGGACTACGGCATAGTGCTGGGCGAGGCGTGCCGGCTCGGCGTGCCGCTGCCTGTTTCCGGGCAGGTCTGGCAGCAGCTCAATGCGCTGATGGCCAATGACTGGGGGCGGCAGGACACGGCGTCGCTATTGCGTGTGCTGGAAAGAAACGGGAGATCCGCATGAGGCGAACGTTCTGGGTGCTGGTGTTCTTCTTCGCCGCCCTGCTTGCTGCTTGCGCGCCGCGTTTGCAAAAGCCCGAGATCAGTCTGGCCGGCATTGATCTCGTCGGGCTCGGGCTGGTAGAACAGCGGTTCGTTCTGAAGCTGCGCATCCGCAATCCGAATGACGTCGATTTGCCGGTCAATGCGCTGAACTTTGATGTCGAGCTCAACGCCCGGCACTTTGCCAGGGGTGTTTCCGACAAACCGGTGATCATTCCGCGCCAGGGGGAGACGATACTTGAAGTCAGGACGGTGAGCCGCCTGGGCGACGTTCTCAAGCCATTGCGCGACGCGCAGAAAAATGGACGCGAGCGGATCGGCTACCGGGTTTTTGGAAATGTCGAGCTGGAGGGCTTTGGCAGCTTTCCCTTTGATCGATCGGGCGATGTGCCGTTGAAGGCCCTGGAGAAGTTCGCGCCGAAATAGAAATCAGCGAGAAATCAGCGAGAAATAAACGAGAAATCAGTGCTTGCGCAGTGGGTCGAGCAGCGATTTCAGGCCGTTGTGGTCGAGTTCGTGCATCAGCGCCAGCAGCGTTCCCAGTTCGCCGCGTGGAAAACCCTCGCGGGCAAACCAGTTGAGGTAGTGTCCGGGCAAATCCGCGATCAGCCGGCCCTTGTACCTGCCGTAGGGCATGACGCGACTGACCAGCACTTGCAAGCTTTCCGGAGGCACGATTCAGCGCAGTCGGCGAGCAGGAGGATTATTTCTTGGTCATTTCTTCTACCGCACGCTTCATCTCGGCGTCAAGTACGCCGGTGTCCGTGCCATAGCAGCTAAGCACCTGGATTTCTTCAACGTCAGGAAAGTCCGAGCCGGCCTGGTTGGCTCCCGATATGCTGGCCCCGAAATGCTGGGCTTTCCATTTCGCCAGCATCAACTCCTGGTCCGTCAGCCCGGTTTGTATATCCGGTGGAATTTCGGCACCAAGTTCAATCAGGACTTTGACTACCTCGGTCCTGCCACCACGAATGGCCATCGACAGAGGCGATTTTGGCTCCCGATTGTCAGTAAAGTTGATCTTTGCGCCGCGAATGGCCAGTTCGCGCACGATCTCGGGATGGCCCATGAAGCAGGCTATTGCCAGCGGAAGTCCAGGGTCACCGGGGCCGTCATGCAATTCGACCTGAGCACCGGCATCAAGGGCAGCAATTACTTCGGACAGCTTGCCCGTTCGAATCGCTTTGATCAGGTCGGCAGTAGTACTCACAACAGATTCTCCAAAAGGGGTACACCCAGGCTTTTTCAAATTTTATCAGTTGCCGGTGCTTGAGTGACAGTATTTAGCCTCAGCGGTTCCTGTTGTCCCATGACAGGTTCGGATTTCGAAAAAGCGGGCGCCTCGTCTGCCCTTCGCCGCTCAGGCATCGAGTGCCAGCGCCTCGGCGACCCTGATGCCGTCGATGCCGGCCGAGAGGATGCCGCCGGCGTACCCGGCGCCTTCACCCGCAGGAAACAGGCCCCGCACATTCAAACTCTGGTAATCCCTGCCGCGCGTGATGCGCAGCGGCGAGGAGGTGCGCGTCTCGACACCGGTGAGTACCGCGTCGGCCAGGTCAAATCCCCTGATCTGGCGGCCGAAGACGGGCAGCGCCTCGCGCAGGGCAGCGATGGCGTAGTCCGGCAGCGCCGTGGACAGGTCGGTCAGATGGACGCCGGGCTGGTACGAGGGTATGACCGACCCGAGTTGCGTTGATGGGCGAGCGGCGAGAAAGTCGCCAACGAGTTGTCCCGGTGCTTCGTAGGTGCCGCCGCCCAGTGTAAAGGCGCGGGCTTCGATCTGGCGCTGCAGGACAATGCCGGCCAGCGGGTTGCCAGCGCCGCCGCCGGGGTAGTCTTCAGGAGTGATGCCAACGACGATGCCGGCGTTGGCGTTGCGTTCGGCGCGTGAATACTGGCTCATGCCGTTGGTTACGACGCAGTTCAGCTCCGAGGTGGCGGCCACCACCTGGCCGCCGGGGCACATGCAGAAGCTATACACCGAGCGGCCGTTGCTGGCGTGATGAACCAGCTTGTAGTCGGCGGCACCAAGCAGCGGGTTGCCAGCGTTGGGGCCGAGGCGGGCGCGGTCGATCAGCGATTGCGGGTGCTCGATGCGAAAGCCGACCGAGAAGGGCTTGGCCTCCATGAAGACGCCTGTGGCGTGCAGCATCTCAAAGGTGTCGCGCGCACTGTGGCCGAGCGCCAGAACAACCTGGCGAGCGGCGATTTCCTCGCCGCTCGCCAGCATGATTCCCTGCACCTGGCCGCTCTCGATGTGCAGTCCGGTCACACGGCTCTGGAAGCGGATTTCGCCGCCGAGCGACTCGATCTCGCGACGCATGTGTTCGACGATACCAACCAGCCGGAAGGTGCCGATGTGTGGCTTGGCGACGTAAAGGATTTCTGCGGGTGCGCCGGCCTTGACGAACTCGGTGAGTACCTTGCGTCCGAGGTGACGCGGGTCCTTGACCTGGCTGTAAAGCTTGCCGTCCGAGAAGGTGCCGGCACCGCCTTCGCCAAACTGCACGTTCGACTCCGGGTTGAGCACATTCTTGCGCCACAGCCCCCAGGTATCCTTGGTGCGTTCGCGCACAGACTTGCCGCGTTCGAGGACCAGCGGCCGGAAGCCCATTTGCGCCAGTACCAGCGCGGCGAAGATTCCGGCCGGTCCAAAACCGACGACAACAGGCCGCGTGGCCAGGCTGGCCGGCGCCCTTGTGACCAGGCAGTAGCTCATATCCGGCGTCGGACCGATCCTGGGGTCGGCGGCAAATTTGTTCAGCAAGTCGGTATCGGCGACCTGACTATCGACCTCGACGTCGACGCTGTAGATGAAAGTCAGCGCGTTTTTCTTGCGTGCGTCGTGGCTGCGCCTGAACAGCGTGAGTCCGCGAATGTGCGCTTCCGGAATGCCCAGACGTCTGGCGACGGCGGTTTTCAGGGCCTCCGGCGGATGTTCGAGCGGGAGACGGAGTTCGCTGATGCGGATCATGAAGTCGGGTTTGAGTCGATCCGGTGCAGTCAAGCTTGCTGCCCGTAACCGCCGAATTTTTCCAGTACCCTCGCCATCTCGGCTGCGTCGAGCAGCACCGGCGTGCCGAGCTGGCAGGCGCGCCAGTACTGCTCGCACAGCGTTTCGAGTTCGATGCCAAGCGCCAGTGCCTGATCGAGGTCGTTGCCGAAGACGAGCATGCCGTGGTTGGCCAGCAGACAGGCGCGACGGCCGGCCATGGCGGCCAGCGCCGCATCGGACAGCGCCTGTGTGCCGAAAGTGGCGTAGCTGGCACAGCGCAGGCTGTCGCCGCCAAAGCGGGCGATCATGTAGTGGAAGGGCGGAATGTCGCGGCGCAGGCAGGCCAGGCTGGTGGCGAAGGGCGAGTGCGCGTGCAGCACGGCGCCGGCCTCCGGGCGGGCGGTGTAAAGGTCGCGATGGAAGCGCCATTCGGACGAGGGCTTGCGCTGGCCGGTGTACGTCCCGTCGAGGCGCATGAAGACAATGTCTTCGGGCTGCAGCACTGCGTAGTCCATGCCGCTCGGGGTGATCAGGAAGCCGTTCCCGGTGCCGGTTTCTCCAGGCGCTTCGGCGCGCACGCTGAGATTGCCGGCGGTGCCCCTGTTCAGTCCTGAGGCGGCCATGCGGCGGGCGGTGGCAATCAGTTTCTGGCACAGTTCAGGCATGCCTGGCCTCCGGATAAACTCCGCGCAGACCTTCGTTCGTCGCCGGGCAAGGGCCGAGCTCGGTGATGATCGCCGTGACGAATCTTGCCGGTGTCAAGTCGAAGGCCGGGTTGCCTACCGCCTCATCGAGCGCTAACTGACGTAGCTGGCCGGGCTGCCCTATAGCGTCGAGGCCATGCACCACGCGCAACTCGTCTCCGCTGCGTTCCTCGATGGGAATTTCCGTGCCACTGGCACAATCGAAGTCGATCGTCGAACGCGGCGCGGCGACGTAAAAGGGAACGCCGGCTTCGCGTGCGGCCAGCGCCTTGAGATAGGTGCCGACCTTGTTGGCGACATCGCCATTGGCAGCGATGCGGTCGGCACCGACGAGCACGGCATCAATGGCACAGCTTCCGCCACCCGCCAGCAGCAAGCCGGCAGCATTGTCGGCGATGAGCGTGTGCGGCACCCTGCGCTGCCTGAGTTCCCAGGCGGTCAGCAGTCCCTGATTGCGTGGCCGGGTTTCGGAGACCCAGACGTGAACCTCGATGCCGGCAGCAAAGGCCGCATAGACTGGCGCCAGGGCTGTACCGTACTCGACGCAGGCCAGCCAGCCGGCATTGCAGTGCGTCATGATCTCCAGCCGGCCACACCTTGCCGCCAATGGACGGAGCAGGGCGAGACCGTGCTCGCCGATGCGCCGGCACTGCGCGGCGTCTTCCTCGGCAATCAGCGCAGCCTCATGCCAGGCGGCTTCGGCGCGCTCAGCGGCGCCCAGTGGTGCCAGCCGTTTCTGCATGCGCGCCAGCGCCCAGTGCAGGTTGACCGCCGTCGGGCGGGTCGCGGCGAGCATGGCGAGGGCGGCGTTCAGGCTCGCATCGTCGGGCCGCTGCGCCAGTGCCAGCGCCAGCCCGTAGGCGCCGGTGACACCGATCAGCGGCGCGCCGCGCACCTGCATGGCACGGATCGCGTGGGCGGCGTCATCCAGCGTGGCAAGGCGCACAATGCGATATGCGTACGGCAGGGCAGTCTGATCGATGATATCCACGGCGGGGGCGTCGGGAACCGGCCGGAGGGTCCGTGTGGGGATTGTATTGACCTGCATGGCTGGCATTCTAACAGCCGGCGCCGCAACCCGAGTGCTGCTGCCGGGCTGCTGTAGTTTTAAGGCGCCAACAAGGCGCGGCGCTCGGCTTCAATGTGCGCCATGAAGCGCTGGATTAGCGTTTCGTTGAGTGGCGAGAGCTTGAGAAACCGGCAACCCATATGAAAAAGAGTTTTTCCCGTGCGACTTTCGGTGGACATCACGTAACGCACCTCAAGAGTAACGGCCAGCATCCCGGAATCACGCAGGTCAATCCAGCTATTCTCGAGTATTGTCATCGGTTCGTACGCTATCGGCTCGGCGACCTGGATGCCAATCCCGCCAACTGAAATGTCATACAGTGGCAGGGCGGTTTCTTCCGGATATCCCCTGCGGATTCGGCATAGATAAGGCTTGGTGGACGGCAACTGCAGGCGAAAGGCCTCTCGTCGCTGCAGGCGAAGAAGACTTCTCGGCAGGGCGACGGCAAAGACCTGTTCGCCATTGATTGTTCTTTTGTGTGCCTGCGGCGCTGAAAACTGGATGCGAATTCCTTCGACCACGCCGACGAAGACGCAGCGCTCTGCCTTCAGGAAGGCACGATTGGTCTCTTCGCTGCCGCCGATATCAAAGGTAAGACAGCCCTCGTCTTCGAGAACATCGATCAATACGGTAAGAAAACTTTGCCTTCCCTCGTCGAAGGAGACGGAGACGCGTTCGCTCTGCCTGATCAGACTGCGCAACTGGAAAAGAATTTCGCGCCGCTCGCTCAGGGTACAGCGTCGCAGATCGTCGTCGGTGTAGGCGTTGTTCATGATGCTCAGGCAGTTGATGGTGGTGGCAGTTTTTTTAATTCCCGCATCGTAACGGGGAAATGGTTTCTGCGCTACGAGTTCAAGAAAACTTGAGTTCAAGGAAAGAATCTTCTGCTGTGCATCCATTTCCTGCAAGGCTTGTCTGTCGGGTGTTGTCGCCGTAAGCTGCATACTTCCCTGTCACCGTCGCTCCATTGATTCCTTGCCGATCGCCATGCTCCAGACTTCAGTTGCCATTGATTCAAAACTTCCCTGGGTAGGCACCACGATATTTACCGTGATGTCCAGGCTTGCTGCCGATTGCGGTGCAATCAACCTGTCGCAGGGCTTTCCCGATTTTCAGGCCGAACCGGCACTGTTCGAAGCAACGCTGCGTGCCATGCGCGAGGGTCGAAACCAGTACCCGCCGATGGCCGGAATGCCCGAGCTGCGTTCGGCCATCGCCGACAAGGTCGAGTCCCTGTACGGCGCGCGCTACGACACCGATCAGGAAATCACGGTGACGGCCGGCGCGACGCAGGCCATCTTCACGGCGATTGCCGCCTTTGTTCGCGGCGGGGACGAGGTGCTCGTTTTCGAACCGGTCTACGACAGTTACGTCCCGGCAATCGAAACGGTCGGTGGCAAAGCGGTTTATGCGCCACTCGATTTCCCGGATTACAAACCGGACTGGAATCAGGTGCGCGCGCTGATCTCGCCCCGCACACGAATGATCATCATCAACTCGCCGCACAACCCGACGGGCAGCCTGCTCAATGCCGACGATCTGGCCGTGCTCGCCGAACTGACGCGTGACACCGACATCATGGTGCTGTCGGACGAAGTGTACGAGCACATCGTTTTCGACGGCGCGCGGCACGCCAGCGTCGCCAGCAATCCGGAACTCGCAGCGCGCAGCATTGTCGTGTCCTCGTTCGGCAAAACCTATCACATCACCGGCTGGAAGATTGGCTACGTGCTGGCGGCGGCGGCACTGATGAACGAGTTTCGCAAGGTTCATCAGTTCAACGTATTCACCGTCAATACCCCATGCCAGTTGGGAATCGCCGAGTACATGCGCGATGCCTCGCGCCATCTCGGACTGGCCGGGTTCTACCAGCACAAGCGCGACTTCTTCCGTGCGCAGATGCAGGGTTCGCGTTTTGAGCTATTGCCCTGCAGCGGTACCTATTTTCAACTGGCGCGCTATGACGCGATCTCGGATCAGCCTGACCGCGAGTTTGCCCGATGGATGACTCGCGAAGTCGGCGTGGCGGTGATTCCGGTATCGGTGTTTTATCAGAACGGGCGCGATGACCGCGTGGTGCGCTTCTGCTTTGCCAAGCAGGAATCGACGCTGGCCGCAGCCGGCGAGAAACTGCGGCGGGTTTGAGACGGCTGGCTTTTCCATTAATATGCAGTCCGGAATTCAATCGTTACCAAGGAGAAGATTATGAGCATGGTTCAGGAGTTCAAGGAATTTGCCATGAAAGGCAACGTCATGGATCTCGCAGTCGGCGTGATCATCGGTGGCGCATTCGGCAAGATCGTCGATTCAATTGTCGGCGATCTGATCATGCCTTTCATTGCCTGGACGATGGGAGGCAAGCTGGATTTCTCCGGCATGTTCGTGTTGCTCGGCAAAGTCCCGGAGGGAACGGCGACGACCTACGACGCGTTAAAGAAAGCGCAGGTGCCGATGTTTGCCTACGGCAATTTCATTACCATCCTGATCAACTTCATCATCCTGGCCTTCATCATTTTCATCATGGTCAAGCAGGTCAACCGGCTCCGGAAGGAAGAGCCGCCGGCTGCGCCCGCCGAGCCGGCAGAAGACGTCCTGCTGCTGCGCGAGATTCGCGACAGCCTGAAAAAGTAGTTCGATTATTGTCAGCGTTGATTCCAAACACTCGCCACGCCTGGCGCCGGATTTCAAGCAGGTTCAGCGCGGGGCAATCTGGCCTAGCGCTCGCTCTGCGGCTTCATCGAAGAGAGCTGACTCGGAGACGATACGGGCGCGACCGTCACGCACTTGTTGTTCAAGCAATGATGGCGCCATGGCGACGGCATAGCCCCAGTCGGTGTTGAACAGCAGGACAGTGCCGGAAGACGCCGCTTGTCCGCAGTGGCGACCACAAAGGAGTTCCTCATCTGGCAGGTAAAAACTGATCCAGTCGCCTTCTGTCCTGGTGCTGACGCCGCTGCGCCAGGGGGAAGGAGTTTCTGCTGGCCGGCCAAGGTAGCGCACCCGTATTCCGTTCCGTTCGATGATTTGATCTGAAGGCTCAGCCATCACGCTGGTGCTGCTCAGGGCAGCAGGCGCAATTTGTTCAGGAGCTGGCGGCTGCGCCGGGGCGCCGGGCTCGCCTGAGCGAGTGCGCAGGGCCGCAGTTTGCAGGTCGAAGCAGGCATTGAGAAAGGGGGTTCTTTCTTCCGCCGGAATCGCCAGGAGATCGAGGCCGGCGTTGATACGCCTGATCAGCGAGGGTATCAGGGAGAGCAACTGCTTCCGCTCCTCGGCGCTCTGCCTGGGCTGCACACTCCAGAGCAGCTCCTTGCTGGTGGCGTCACAATCCGTCCAGCGTGTTCCGGTGGTGCCGCCATCAAGATGTGCGCATTGCATGACACGCAGCCAGTACTCCGAAAGAAAACGCCTGATTGCCGGTTCGGCGGTATGGCTGATCGCTTCAATCAGCCAGGCCTGTGCCACTGACCGGGACGCTGCGCGGGCTTCGTGCTCAAGAACGAGTTGCACATAGGGCTGGGCATTGGCCTGGATCGACTGATCACGTTCCTCGATCAGTGCGTCGAGTTCTTCGAGATGCGCGGATAGTTCACCATCGCCTGTTTCAAGTGACGACCTGACGGCATCGGCGACTTTCCCGAGGCTGACGCATACCGGGTGATCACGTCCGGTATCCTGCGCCAGTCCGATGGCAGCCCGTGCCATGCGGTTGACCAGCCGTCGCGCCGGGTGTTGCGTATCGGCAAAGAACGAAGGGTCGAGGATGGCCAGCTTGAGCAGCGGGATCTGCAGGCGACCGATGGCGGCCTTGACGGCATCGGGAAGATCGGATGCCGCGAAGATGGACTCGAAAATGAGCGAGAGCGTGTCGAGTGCGATGGCGGCGGGCTTGCCCAGCGGCACATCGAGGTCTTTCGATCTGAGCGCGCGCAGTGCCGGTTGACCGCCCGATTCCATTGGCGCAAGGCTTGACAGGCCGGACACTTGTTGCTGCTCAAGCGCGTGCAGACGTTCCATCAGGTGGTTCAGCATCACCAGGGTCGAAGCGTTGAATACGCTATTTCCCGCACTGCCGGCGGGGTTGACGTTGCCGCTCAGAAACCCGGCAGGGAAAATGTCTTCGGCAGCGAACTGCTGGCGCATGGCCTGCTGCAATGTCGCGAGTGCATTTGATCCGGGCTGTCCGCCTGCGCCCCCCGAACTTCCACCTCCCGCACCCCCCCCTCCCGAACCGCCGCCACCCGAACGCCGCCACCGGCCCGGCCCCCCCCCCCACCACCACCCACCCACCGCCGCCACCCGAGCTACTGCCTTGATGGATGACCTGGACTGGTGCCGGTTCTACGCGGTGACTTTCGAGCAGCCCGTTAAGTTCCGTATAGACGTCGGGCAGTCGCGCCTGCAGATCCTCTTCCAGGCGAACAAGTAAATCAAGGTTTTGATCGAGGCTATTGCCGCTCTCCCGGCAGATCGCCCAAAGGCCACGGCAGATGGGTTCCAGCCCCAGCGGATTGTCTTCTGCGGCCATTTTCGGTCGCTGCAGCAAGGCCATGTAGCGCAACTGGACTCGCCATGACTCAATGCGATCATTGCTTTTCAGGCGATTGGCAATGTCCGCGATGCGGATTTCCAGATCGAGCTCGTCATTGCCCACCAGAGTGATGCGCGAGGCCGTCAGTCCGGCAGTCTGTCCGAATCCGTCCTGTTGAGCTGATGAGGCCAGTTCGTCATGCGCTGTGCCGATCTCGCTGGTAAAGGCTTCAATGACTTTTGGCGACGAAATACCCGACAGTCTGGCAATTTCCGCGAGCCGTCTCTGGAACAGCTCCCGGCAGTCGCGCAGGACGAAAAAAGAGTCTTCGTGACCGTGTTGCGCACGGGTCGGGGTGCCGGTCAGTTCAGGCATTTGCTGCACCCGAAAAAACGGGCAGGCCGCGGCAGATTGCCGGAGCGACCTGACCCTCGCTCGGTGCTGAACTCCTGTCCTTGCTCATGCTGACTCGTTATCTCCCTGGAGAAGAATGAAAACAAGGTGGCAATCCTGGCACTGCCTTGGGGGACTCAATTCTTGTCGCTTGCTTTCTTGCCGGGCTTTGCACCCGTAGCGGATTCATCGGGGCCTGGAGTCTTTCTCCGGGTGCCTGGTGCCGATGCGGGTGGCAGTTGCGGTTCGATGGTTTCCATCTTGTTGTCGCGCATGTAGGCATCCATGTCGCGCCAGCCTTCGTAGATGGGCGCCTTGGGCAACCACGAGTAGATTGAATAACAGTCCTCGATGGCTCGCCCGGACTGGCGGCAGGCACCGCCGACGGCCTTGGCTTCCGCATCGGTGCGCGCCGCTTTGGCGATCGGGTCTTCGATTCCCATTTGCTGCTGGATCATGTCGCAGCCGGCCAGACTGAGTAACAGTGTGGCGGCGATCAAGTCCTTTCGCAGCATGCTCCCTGGCTTGTCCGGCACGGTCATCCCTGACTATTGGTTTGCATAAAGTGACATTCTAACCATAAATGGCTATTTATCGATCAGGCACATTCCTCATCGAGGACTGAACTGTGCGCCTTTGCACTTAGGAACAGCTACAAACCAACTTCCACTTTTCTTGCATTTGAAATTCGAATTCGGTAGCTACAGGGAACACATCGTAGGTCGGGTTAGCGTAGCGTCCCCCAGGAGGATTTGCTTCGCAGCATAACCCGACGGCAATGCATTCCACATCCGACGATTGTCGGGTTACGCTGCGCAACCCGACCTACTGGAGTGCTTCCGCCGTGTTCAGTACTTCCCCAGCACCCCCTGGTTTTGATGATTTCTTTCTCCCGTATAGCGCTTCAGCCACTATAATTTACGCTCCCCAGTCACCAGCAAGGAAACACCATGCATTTTTCCAGAATTTTCATCGTTATGGCGGGCCTTTCCCTCGCCACTTCGGTCAGTGCCGCTCCGGCCAGTACTGCCCCGGCTCAAGCCGCATCGCCTGTGCAGATTGAATTTTCGCATCAGCTCGACGAAGAGCGGGCGGCGCGCCTCGAACCACTGATCGAGCGCTTCAATGGTCAGCAGAAGGAGGTTCAGGTCAGGATTGTGCGTCGCGTCGAAGGCGAAGCGCCAAAGCAGATCAATCTCGTCACGCGCGAAGAACATTCCCGTTTCGTTGCCAACAAGGCGAAGTTCAAACCGCTGAATGAAGTCATGCTTGAAGCCAGGCAGCCCTTCGATTCGAGCAAGCTTTCCCCCGAGTTGCGTGATGCCGAGACCAATGCCAAGGGGCAGCTTATTGCGCTGCCGGTCGCCTTCTCGACGCCGGTGCTTTACTTCAACAAAGCCGCTTTCCGCAAAGCCGGCCTTAATCCCGAAACCCCCCCGAAGACCTGGTTCGAGACGCAGCAGGCCGCCGGCAAGCTTGCTGATTCGGGTAGCCGCTGCCCGTTCACCACCTCCTGGCCAGCCTGGGTACAAATCGACAATCTGAGTGCCTGGAACGGTGCCGAGGTGAACGATGCCAAAGGCAATCTGGCGTTCAACGGGCTTGCCCAGGTCAAACACGTCGCCATGCTGGCGACCTGGTACAAGAGCAAGTACTTCATCTATTTTGGTCGTCGCGACGAGGCCGATCGCCGTTTTGCCGACGGCGAATGCGCCATGTTGACAGGGTCTTCCGCGCTGTTCGCCAACTTGTCCGATAAAAAATCGCTGGAGGTAGGGGTTTCCGCACTGCCCTATCATGACGATGTTCGCGGCGCACCAAAGAACACGCTGGCCGACGGTGCCTCGCTGTGGATCGCCGCCGACATGAAGCCGGCTGAAACGAAAGGCGTGGCAAAATTCATCAATTATGTCCTCAGTCCGGAAGTTCAGATCGAGGTTGACGGTTGCTGGCGGCTTCCTGCCGATGACTCCGGTGGCGCGTGCGGCAGCCGACAGCAAACTGCTGAAAGCCGATCTGGCCGGGCTGCAGGTTGCCTATGCGCAGCTTCAGGGCAGGACCTCTGCACCGCTCATTCGTGTGTCGCAGATCGAACCGGTACGCATCATCGTCGACGAAGAACTCGAATCCGTCTGGGCCGGCAAGAAACCGGCCAAGGAAGCGCTGGATAATGCCGTTCAGCGCGGCAATGCCGTACTGCAGGCGGCAGCTCCGGCGGCGGCAGCCAAGGCCAAGCGCGGCAAGTAGTGATTCGACCGGCGCCCGAGTGGCCGCTCCCGAGCGTCTTTGCACACCGCTGCGGCGGTGCGCTGGCGCCGGAGAATACCCTGGCCGGACTGCGCATCGCCGCCTCAATGGGCGTTCAGGCCGTCGAGTTCGATGTCATGCTCTCGGCCGACGGCTCGCCCTGGCTGATTCACGACGAAACGCTGGAACGCACGACGAATGGTCGTGGTCGCGTGTGCGATACACCGGACCGGGTGCTGCACAGTCTTGATGCCGGCGGCTACCAGCATCGCGCTTTTGCCGGCGAGCCTTTGCCAACGCTGGAGGCGGCAGCGGCCTGCTGCCGCGAACTCGGCCTCATGGCCAATATTGAAATCAAGCCGGCCAGCGGATTTGAGGCGCTCACCGGCGAAGTCGTCACCCGGCGCATTCTGGAGCTTTGGCAGGGCGCGCCTTTGCCCCTCGTTTCCTCGTTCTCGCAGATTGCGCTGGAAACGGCACGCCGCCTTGCCCCCAAGTTGCCGATCGGATACCTGTGCGTGCGAGTGCCTGCCGACTGGCTGCGCCGGCTTGATTCACTCGCTGCATTCAGCCTGCATTGCGCGGCCAGCGAACTGGATGATTCAATCCGTGATGCTGCCAATGCCGTTGGAATCCCCGTGCTGTGCTATACCGTCAATGACAGACAGCTTGCGGCGTCGCTGTTCGAACGCGGTGTGACATCGGTGTTCAGTGACCGGATTGACCTCCTGACCCGTATGTAAAACTTCATTGCTGGCTTACGAGTTGTTACAACATCGCTGTCAATGATTGGCGATGCTGTGCGTTAATCGATGCGTGGGATGTCCCATGCCAATAATCGCAAACAGACAATGGAGATCAAAATCATGAAACTGCTCAAGAACACAATCATCGCCCTGATGCTGACAGCACCGCTGGCGGCTTTTGCCCAATCAACGGCTACACCGAAATTCGATCAGCGCCAGGCCAATCAGGAGCGGCGTATCGATCAGGGGGTGCAGTCCGGCGCGCTCACGCCGAAGGAAACCGGGCGCCTCGAAAAAGGACAGGATCACCTGCAGACGATGGAAGACAAGGCCAAGTCCGACGGCCAGGTGACGAAGCAGGAGCGTGCAAAACTTCAGCACGCAGAAAACAGGCAGAGCGAGAGAATTTATCGGCAGAAGCATGATCGCCAGCACGATTACAATCACAACGGCCAGGTCGATCATCCGCGTCATGCGAGCCGCTGAACAAGTTTTCCGGATTGTTTCAGAGAACCCGCTGCGGCGGGTTTTTTTCTGGGTGCGCCAGGAGGAACAGAGTGAACCTTGAATCCGCAGTTCAGCGTGATGCCCATATCACAAGCCCTCATCCCCGGCCCTCCCGCAGAGATCCCGCAGGGAGAATGGTGCAAACCCCCTCTCCCGCGGAAGATGGCCGGGGTGAGGGCCCGACACGCGTCAAACCTGGTGTTGCGGCGGTCGCGCTTGACTGCGGTTTCTGGATTGAACGGCTTCCTGCTCAAGGAGAAGGAAGCAAAGGCATTCGAGCGAGAATCTGCCGGACCCGGCAGCACAACTCGCAAATTTTTCTTTTCAAAGACAGAGCCAGGGTGCGATACTTTGCTCCATGCCTTCCAAAAAGGTAAATATGTTCTAGAAACGCATCGTTATTCCGGCGCAGGCCGGAATCAGATTTGTACATCTGGTCAAGATGTTAGTAAAACTGTTTTGATGAACGAATGAACGAATGAACAAACTGGATTCCGGGTCAAGCCCGGAATGAGCGCGAAGCCTGGCCTAGGGCCACGGTAATTCAATGAGTAGCGTTAGAAAAAATTCACCCCATGCCTTTCGGTTATCGATTATTCCGGCATCCCGCAGCACAGGTACAATACTCCATTCAATTTTTCAGGAAAACGAGGCGAAACATGTTAAAGACATGCGTACGGACACTTTTCCTGATGGCGCCTGCATTGGCAGCTGTTGCTGCTTTTGCCGCAGAGCCGCAGTTGATCTGTTTTGGCAATGAGCCCTCGTGGGGCCTGCAATTCAGCGAGGGAGGACGGGCACAACTGCTGCTGCCGGAGCAAAAGCCGCTCGACTACCGGGGTCGCGAGACGCGCCTCGATGCCTTAAAAGAGCGGGCATGGCGAGGCAAACCCGCTTCCGGCAAAGGCGGTGAACTGGTCGCCTTTCTTCGCGAGTCGACGTGCAGTGACGGCAAGTCGGACAACAGGCATCCGCTGACGGCGCGGGTTTCGCTGCCCGACGCAAGGCTGCTCGTGGGATGCTGTCGTATCCCGTCCAATGCAAATACGCCCGTGCCACTCGCTTTTGAAGGGCCATCATGGCAGCTTGCCGCCCGCGGTACTCAGGGCGCAGGCGTGGGCGCTAGTGAAAAACGAGCTGTGACAGCGCGTTTTGAGGGTGGCCGTGTCAGCGGTTTCTCGGGCTGCAACCGGTTCATGGGTTCTTACACCATAGATCGCGCCAGCGTGCTTATCGGCCCGCTGGCGGGAACCATGATGGCCTGCCCCGAACCCCAGATGGCGATCGAGAAAGCCTTCCTCGGCGCATTGACCGGCACCCTGCGCTATGCAATCAGCGGTGACCAACTGACATTGACACCTGCTGCAGGAGCGCCGCTGGTTTTTCAGGCGGAGCCTGCACCAACGCTGCAGGGCGTCACCTGGAGCGTTACCGGTTTCAACAACGGTCGGCAAGCGGTCGTCGGTCCCCTGCTGGGAACTGAATTGACCCTGACTTTTGACCAGGGCCGGGTTTACGGTAGCAGCGGCTGCAACACCTACCGCGCGGCCTACACCAGCGAGGGAAACCGTCTGGCCATTGGCCCCGTAGCCAGCACGCGCAAGGCCTGCTCTGTGGAAGGCGTGATGCAGCAGGAGCGCGAGTTTCTGGCAGCGCTCGAGACCGTCAAGCTGTGGGCCATTAGCGGTGGCCTGCTCGATATACACCGTGCCGATGGCGAACGGGTATTGAACGCCATCAAGGCCGCCCGGTAAAAATGAGGGTGTAATATGCGCTTGGTCGGGCGCTGCAAAACATGAACGCATGACAATGGCTCGCATTTGAACCCGGCGGCCGGAGCGATGAGAGTATTTCTAAGAAGCCGAATGCGCTTCGATTTGATCACCCGAAAAGACATCGATTTCGCTATGCACCGCCTCAACCACCGCCCCCGAAAATACCTCGGCTTCAAAACACCACATGAGGTCTTTATGAACCAGCTACACTCTCGTCATTACGTTGTTGCACTTCAGACTTGAATCCGCCAGCATTCCAGTTTCTTTCAGGTGGGTACCGGAAACTAGACGGCAGAGCAATCGGCGCTGACGCAAAAGTGTTGCTCGACGCGGGAACGATCAATGCCGAAGAATTCCCCAGGCTCAAGACCAAGGCGCCCGCTTAACCTAAGGTTTGCGAATTGACGGGACCATCTTTGAAACTGTCAAATCGAAGGGGCAAGTCAAAATTTGATTCGACCAGGCGTCTGTCAGTAATCTGCAAACGCAGCTTGTTTTCCCCTGTCCCTAGCAACAGACACCACTCGCAGAGGTGAAGAAATTTGCGTATTTTCTGAGTGTTCCATTACCCCAGAATTAGGCATTGACAGGGGTGAAAAGGGCAATGATACTTTACAGGCAGGATTTGTTTTCTCTACCTGTGACCAAGCCGAGATTGCAAATGGAAGTTGTCAAGGTGCGCCAGCGACTGCAATCAATTTGAGCGGACCGCGCTGGTATTTATTCGATGTTTTATTATGGAGAATGCGATGCTGATGAAACTGGATTTGCGGGCGGCGCTGTTCGGCGCTTGCGCGTTGTTTTCTGTGGCCTCGGCCAATGTCCTGGCGGATGAAGTTCCCCTGGTCACCGGCGAACTGTGGAGCAAGTCGTCTGGTGAGTTGAAGAAGGCTTATCTCATTGGAGTTGCCAATACGCTCCAGGTCGAAGCGGCCTATCAGGGGTGCGAATCCGCCGCCCGATAGCCAGAGTCTTATCCCGCGTACTGCCAAGGGCTTGAAAGGCCATTCGCTTGAAAGTGTGAGTGCAGCGCTCGACAAATGGTACGCCGCGAATCCCGGCAAATGCAGCGACCGGTACTCGAAACCATCTGGTTCGAAATCATCGTACCGGGACTTCAGAAATACAAATAACGGAGACATAAAATGAAAACAGTTCGTTTGATGGTGGTCATCGTAGCGGTGTCGAGTGTGCTCGGCTGCACGGACATGAGCACAAAGCAGCAGGGAACCTTAAGTGGTGCGGCCATTGGTGGGGCCGCAGGTGCAGGCATCGCTGCCATCGCCGGGGGCAGCGCATGGACTGGTTTGGCGGTCGGTGCCGTTGCCGGTGGCGTCGCCGGCAATATCAAGGCTAATCAACAATAGCCACAACACCTGTCAGGCCAGCACCATGGGCATCGCTCCGGAGGCATCAATGGTGTTGGCCCAGTGGGCATGTGAGCAGATACGAGTTTCGGCAAGCCCACCCGGCACAATGTGCCCTGCATTGATCCGGTGAAACGCCGATTCTGGGTAGCAAGCACTCAGCGAGTAAGCTGGCGGCAGACTGGCTGGTTGATCAAACAAGCCGCAGAAGCTGATTGATGAGGCGGTTTCGGCATGTTTGTTGTGCCTTCGCAAAGGCAAGGCGAGCTGGAAGCTGTTGGCGCAAGTCCGTGCTTGAACTATCGCTTAGGCTTTGTTGCCGTGCTTACATGGTCCGTAGGTGCTGACGGCAAATCCTCAGACTGAATTAAATGTTCAGCGAGCTGCAAGGCAATGAGGGAGTTGAATACATCTTAAAACCTCATTCATCATGTCCCCAGGGGAATTCCCTGCGGGTCATGTTTGAAGCGGTTTCAACTGCGTTCTACCGGTCCAAGGGCTTCCCCGATCAGGCCGGCCGGCTGAAAAACGGCGCGGTCTCGAATACCGGCTTCGGAAAGCTGTGGCCCTCCTTGTTCAGGCTGCGTTTCAGTACGAAATCGTAGAGCAAGACGTTAATGTCGCGCAGCCGGCGCAAGGGCTCGACGGTGCTCGCATCGAGCAGGCGCAAATCGACCAGCGCCTTCAGGGAAATCAGGGGCACGACGCCGGGCAGGGGATAATCCGAGCCGTTCAACAGGCGCTCGTGCCAATCGCGACGCTCGAGCAGTGTGGAGACCACGCTCATCCGGTTGCTTTGCGTAATCGCCGAGATATCGCCGAACAGGTTGGCGCGATAGCGCGCATCATCCATCAGTTGCGCGAACAGGTCGAAGTTGCCGAGTTTCGCCGAATGCTCCTCGTCGATGTGCCCGCAGCCCAGCGAAGCACAGTGCGCCACCACCACGCGCACCCCGGCGTCGAGCGCTCGTCGCAGGCGCAGCGGGTTGCCCAGGTGCTCGCCGAAGCCATGCACCGCACGCTCGTCGCCGGCATGGGTGATGAGCGGCATGCGCAAGGCGACGAGTTTGGCGTAAAAGCGCTCGCAGCGTGCGTCGGCAGGGTCGATGTTTTGTGCCGAGGGCAGCCACTTGATGGCCCGTGCGCCGCGCGCCGCCGCAGCGTCAAGCCGGTCGAGAGCGCGCGGGTCGTAAGGATGAATCGACGCCACCCACTCGAAATGCGCAGGGTGGCTGAAGGCCAGAACGGCGACAAAGTTGTCCGGTACATAAAGGGTCGAGCGCTCCGCCAGTGGTGCCCCGGCCTCATCGCGCGCCCAGTCGAAAGCGAAGAGAAGCGCATGGAACCCGGGGGGCATTCCCCGGCACTGCGCCAGCAGGCGCTCGACGAAACTGGTGTCGACCTTGCCCGGCGTTTCGTCCACGCAGGAAGCGTTGACGTAGAACTCACGCTGCACGTAGCCGCGTGGATGCCAGAACTGCTCCATGCGCGGATTGAACCACAGGCCGCTGCCCGAATCGCCATTGCCGAACACATGGCAATGGGAGTCCCAGACTTTGGCCGCGTCGAGCCCGTTCCACGCGGCCGTGATCAGGGGATGATCGCGCAGGTCGGCCGGCAGTTCGGCAAGGCAGGCATTGAACACCCCGTCACGCAACGAGAAATCGCAGCCCGTGAGCAGCCCGCCTGCCGCGACGCTGGCGCCGAGCAGCAGACGGCGTCGCTTGATCCCGAACGGAGTCACGTCAGGCCTGTTGCAACGCGAGAAAAATTCTCAGTTGTACAGATCGGTGGGTGGTTCAGTTGGGAATCGAATTGAGCAGGAACATGGCCGCCAGCAGACCGGTCGGCCGCCCCAGCTTGCCCAGCCACTGGGCGAAGATCTGTTCGATGTCGCCGCCCATGTAGACCTGCGTCAGCGCCTTGTTGACCTCGAGTCGGAAGGCCGAGTCGTTGCGCGGCATGGCCATCGCATAGGGTTCGATCGACAGATCCTCGGCGACCAGCGCCAGCTTGGCGGGTTCCTTGGCCTGAACGGCCAGCCCGACGAGTTTGACCTTGTCGCCGGCATAGGCGTCGACCTTGCCTTCCTCAAGCATCACCAGGCCGGCATTGGCATCGGCGACGGTGACCACCGTGGCACTGAGCTGGCGCAGGCGCAGCAGGTCATTGAGCCGGGTCTCGGTGGTCGTTCCCTTGAGCACCGCGACGCGCTTGCCAGCCAGGTCGGTGAGCTGATTGACCGGCGATCCGGCCTTGACCAGCAGCCCGCCGCCATCGATGAAGATCAGATTGGAAAAGTCGACATTGGCCAGACGCGACTGCGTCTGCGTCGTATTGGCGCATTCGAGATCGGCACGACCCTTGGCGACCATCTGCAGGCGTTCGCTGACCGAACCGGCAATCCAGTTCACCTTCAGGTTGGTGTCGCCAACCGCACGCGCAATCTGCGCAATCACGCGTTTGCACAGGTCGATCGAATACCCGGCCGGCTCGTTGTTGGGTCCGGCAAAGGAGAACGGCAAGGAATCGGGGGAATAGGCGACGTTGATGGCCTTCGCCGCCTTGATCTTGCCCAGTGTTGCGGAGCCGGTCTGCGCCGTGGCGGTGCCGCTCGTCAGCGTGGCGGCGAGGATGAGTGCTGCAAGAAGAGTCTTGATCATGGAGTCCTCGATTTCATTTGAGAGAAGGAATAGGAAACATTGCGTGCTGTTCCCCTGGCTGGATAATCCGCGGAGCAGTCTACTACAGCTTTTCGCCACTTCACAAATTGCAATGATTGTTTCGCAATTATTCCAGGTGGTTACATCCGGCTAGCCAGCACTTTGGCTTCTTGTCAGTAGAGACGTGGAGTAGTAGGCTTCAGCAAAACCGCTACTAATCGCCTTTCTGCATTATGTTCTCCATATCGGATCTTGCCCGGGGTGTTGTTCCCGGTCATCATGGCGCTCATTCAGTTCGAGAATCCGAATGTGATCCTTTCGGTGTTACTGGGACTGGTGCTCGCCCAGTTCCTGATTGGCAATTTTCTCGATCCCTATGTCATGGGCAACTCGCTCAACCTCAGTCCGTTTGCCATCCTGGTCAGCCTGGCGATCTGGTCGGAATTGTGGGGTATCGCCGGCGCATTTCTGGCGGTCCCGATTACTGCCGTCGTGGCCATCATTTTTTCAGAGTTTCTGAGTACTCGCCCGATTGCTGTCCTTCTCTCGCGCAACGGCAGGCTATGAGTCAAGCGACCGGAAATTTCCCCGAACCCGGGCCTTTGCCGCAATGCTCGCGTGCCAGCGTGCTACGCCGGCGCTGGTGCGGCCGGGCAATCCCCACGACAAGCCTCGCCGGCCGGCAGGGAATCGGGCCATGATTTTCAGGGACATCATGGATCTGTTCAAGGCGGCTGCCGTGAACTGGGTGCATGACTATGCGCAGAGCATGGGGGCGGCCTTGGCCTTTTACACGATGTTTTCGATTGCTCCCCTGCTGTTGATCGTGATTTCGATCGCCGGATTATTTTTCGGCGAGCAAGCTGCGCGTGGCGAAATCTATGCACAACTGCAAGCCATGCTTGGAACACCTGGAGCACTGGCCGTTCGGGGGCTGCTGGAAAGCGCCGGCAAGCCAGCCGAAAGCGTGATGGCGACACTCTTCGGACTGATCTTTCTGTTCATTGGTGCGACATCCGTCTTCGCCGAACTGCAGGACGCGCTCAACCGAATCTGGCGGGTGCCGCAAAAGATCAGAATCTCCGGTCTGTGGAGTTTGCTGCGTGCCCGCCTGTTGTCCTTCGGCATGATTCTCGGAATCGGCTTCCTGCTGACTGTTTCGCTGGCCTTCAGTGCTGCTCTGGCCGCTTTGAGCAAGTGGCTGGATCCGCATGCCACAGGCTGGGCCACGGTCGAGAATGCAAGCGAAGTCACACTCGGCGTCCTGCTGGCGACGGCGGTTTTTGCCATGATCTACAAGTCCATGCCGCGCGTTCGGATCCACTGGAAAGATGTCTGGGTTGGTGCAATCGTCACATCGCTACTGTTTATCACCGGCAAGGCGCTGATCGGTGCCTACATCGGCAGGAGCGGCATTTCGTCCCATTTCGGCGTTTCAGCCTCGCTGATCATTGTGCTGCTGTGGGTTTATTATTCGGCCCAGATTTTCCTTTTCGGTGCGGAATTTACCTGGGTCTACTCGCACAAGTTCGGTTCGCGCAAAGGGCAGGCCTTGCCAGGAGCCGCCGGCGAACTCCCGGCAAAAGACTGAGGGACTGTCAGCGCATCGGATGCTTGTTTCGCGTTCTGTTTTTCCAGCAACGCAAACCAAACCAGACCAGCGAGCAGACGCTGGCAATGAATGCGGCGCGGATGATTTCCAGGTGTCCTTCCGTCAGCAGATCCCAGGCGACAAATCCGAAGAAAATGCCAATCCCTTCGGCAATCGGGAATGTTGTGCGGGGAGCTGCCATGGAATTCAATCCACTTTGTTCCCGGAGCGTATAGTGCTTTCGTTGGTACTGGAATCGGGGCTATTCTGACAGCATTGAAATTGGCAGTTACAGGCCTGGGTGTCGGTTTCGAGTAAATGCTGGCGGGCGTTGGCGAGAAAGCGTTCGCGAATCTGATTGAATTGGTGCATGGCGAACTTCTCCATCTGTAGGCTTTTGAAAGGCCTTCATGATAGTCGGGCTGAGCGCCTGTGTCTTCCGTGCTTTCGTCAGGATTGCGTGACGCTCTGTAACAGCGGCCAACTGAGCGTAAAGCGTGCACCACCGAGCGGTGATTCGTCGGCGCTTGCCGTGCCGCCATGCTGTTCCAGGACCAGCCGCACGATGGCCAGTCCCAGACCGTAGCCGCCGGTAGCACGGTCGCGCGAACGATCGAGCCGGGTGAAGGCGGAGAAGACGCTCTGGCGTTCTTCAGGTGGAATGCCGATGCCATCGTCGTCGACATGCACCCGAATGCGCTCGCCGTCCACTTCGGCGCTGACGACGATTTTTGATCTGGCGTACTTGAGCGCGTTGCGCAGCAGGTTGGTAACGGCATAAGGCATGCTTTTCAGATCGAGTTCTACGCGTTGCGCTGCCGGCAAGGCATGGCAATCGACGCTCAATTCGAGCGCACGGCCGAGAATGCGTATGGATTCAACTTCTTCCTCAAGCCAGGGGGCCAGTTCGACCGGCGTCAGATGCAGCTCGGGCTGCTCGCGCTCGTAACGCGCGTAGGTGAGGCTGGAGTCGATCAGGTTGTCGAGTTCATCGAGATCGACTTCCATCAATTGCCACAGACGTTCACGTTCAACGCGATCATCGGTTTCTGCCAGCATTTCGAGTGCAAAGCGCATGCGTGCGATCGGCGTGCGCAGTTCGTGCGAGATCGCGCTCGACAGTTCCTTCTGGGTGGCGATCAGGCGCTGGATTCGTTCGGCCATGCCGTTGAGCGTTTCGGTCAGCAGATCAAAGGCGCGACTGCGCGCATCCGGTGCACGAGTTTCAAAGTGGCCATCACCGAGCGCTCGCGCCGTCTGCCGCAGTGCTTCAAGGTCGCGCCACACGGGGCGCACCCAGAACCAGACGGCGATGGCCAGGCACAGGCCGATCAGGCTCCAGGTCAGCAGGCGGATGCGCAGTTCGAGCGGCAGGGCACGCGGCCGATCCGGATTGGCGTCGGGCGACAGCGGGCCGACGACCAGGATCTGGGGCGTTTGCTTCAACCGGTGGTAGAGAATATCGCCATCGACGTCAATCACCAGTTCGCCGTCGTCAAGTTTCTCGGCTTGCCTGGGTGAAAGTTTCAGGGTCCAGCGGTCAACAATATCGAGTTTGTAGGCAAACTTTTCGTCAAGAGCCTTGATGGTTTTTGGCCATTCCGAGCGAGGCTTGCGAAACAGGTCGTCTTCAATCAAGACGATGGTGACTTGCATGAAGCGGCTGGTGTAGTCGTCGGTAATTCCCTTGACGGCGGTCGAAATGACAAAATCGGCAAAAAAGGCGATGGCCACGAAGGAGCCCATCACCAGCAGGTAGAAGTTCAAGAACAGCCGTGACAGGCTGTAACGGCCGCGCCATGGCGCCGGCTTGTAGCGCCCGAGGATGTCGAGCAGGCTGTTGTTGCGACTATGCCCAGTCATGCTTGCTGAACAGATAGCCTTTGCCGCGTACCGTCTTGATGCGAGTCGGGTTTTCCGGATCGTCGCCGAGCTTGCGCCGTAGCCTAGAAATACGCGCATCGATCGAGCGGTCCAGACCGTCGAAGCCGATACCGCGCAATTGCTGAAGCAGATCGTCGCGCGACAGGATGCTGCCGGCGTGGCGGGCGAGCAACCACAGCAGGTCGAATTCGGCCGTGGTCAGGTCGATGCTTTCGTCACCCAGGTGGGTGCTGCGCGTTGACTGACTGATGCGGAAATTGCCAAAGACAAGTTGCGCCGAGCTGTCCGCTGCCGGGCTTTCGCCTCCCGCACTGACGTTGCCGGGCGAACGGCGCAGCAAGGCCTTGATGCGCGCCAGCAGAAGACGCGGTTGCACCGGCTTGGCAATGTAATCATCGGCGCCGAGTTCGAGGCCGAGGATCTGGTCGAGGTCTTCGTCGCGTGCCGTCAGCATCAGGATCACCCCCTTGTACCTGGTGCGTACGGCACGGCAGACTTCGAAGCCATCCTTGCCGGGGAGCATGACATCGAGGATCACCAGTTCGGGATCCTCCTTCAGGATCCGCGCTTCGGCGCTATCGCCACGGGCTTCGATGGCGACCTCGAAGTCGTTCTTGCGCAGATATTCGGCCGTCAGATTGGCGAGGCGCTCATCGTCCTCGACCAGCAGGATATGTGTTTTCATGGCGCAATGATAACGGGTTGCAGGCTCGGGAGGAACTTGCCCCCTGAAAAATTCCCGGCGACGCCCGGAATGGGCCTAAATGCTGCACCCACGCCTTTTTTTGGTCAAGCCAGCCGGAATTGGTTGGAATAGGTTGGAATAGGTTTTGCCGATCCGCTGAAATGACTTAGAATCGCTGGCACAATTTACTGGAGGTGCTATGTACGCTGGAATCGTCGATTGGCCGTGGTGGGCTTATGTACTGGTGACGCTGGGCCTGACGCAAGTGACGATTGCCGCAGTGACCATCTACCTGCACCGGCATCAGGCGCATCGTGCGCTGGATCTGCACCCGCTGCCGGCCCATTTTTTCCGTTTCTGGCTGTGGCTGACGACCGGCATGGGGACCCGGGAGTGGGCGTCGATTCACCGCAAGCATCACGCCAAATGCGAGACACCGGAAGATCCGCACAGTCCGCAGGTTTATGGCATCAACCGCGTGTTGTGGGGCGGCGTCTTCCTCTACGTCAAGGAAGCTCACAACCCGGAAACGCTCAGGCGTTACGGGCGCGGTACGCCGGAAGACTGGATCGAGAATCATCTTTATACACCCTGGCAGAAGATCGGTATCGTGGTCATGCTGGGCATTGATGTGGCGCTCTTTGGCCTGGTCTGGGGAACGCTGATGTGGGCGGTACAGGTGGCCTGGATTCCATTCTGGGCGGCCGGTGTGGTCAATGGCCTCGGGCACTTCTGCGGCTACCGGAATTTCAATTCGCCCGATGCCAGCAAGAATATTTTCCCGATCGGGATTCTGATCGGCGGCGAGGAACTGCATAACAATCATCATACCTATCCGACATCGGCCCGGCTTTCCAACAAATGGTACGAGTTCGATCTGGGCTGGATGTATATCTGTATTCTTTCCGCACTGGGTCTGGCGCAGGTGAAGAAACTGGTGCCTGTCCCGAATCTCGGAACAGCCCGTCAGACCATTGATTTCGATACCCTGCAGGCGGTTATCGCCAACCGTTACGACGTTCTCGCGGGCTACGCCAAGACCTTGAAACACCTCTATCACGAGGAGCTTGGCAAAGCGCACAACGGGATAAATTTCAAGGGCCTGAAACGCTGGCTGGCGGTGGACGCCAGCGCGGTACCCGAGGATTTGCGTGCTCGTCTCGAACAGCTCCTGAAGCAGAGCAGTGCGCTGCAAACGGCCTATGCCATGCGCGCAGAACTGGTGGCCTTGTGGGAACGCTCCAACGCCTCGCGCGAGCAACTGATCAGGGAATTGCAGGACTGGTGCCAGCGCGCCGAGAGTTCGGGTGTTCGCCAGTTGTAGGAGCTCTCGCTGCGCTTGCGCAGTTATTCGCTGGCCTGATAAAAGTTGTTTACTCGCCTTACCACCCGCCGTGTTTTTGCCTTGCTGGCCACTGTTTCGCTTGGTCTGGTGGCGGCAGGCCTGGTGCTCGGTGAACTGGCCAAACTGCACCCTTGCCATTTGTGCAATTTTCAACGTCTTCTGTACATTGTGCTGGCCTTTTTTGCGCTGTGCGGTGTGTTGTTGCCAGGGTGGCGCAGACTATGGTGTGTGCTTGTCGGCCTGACGGCGATCGGTGGTGCGATATCTGCCGTTCAGCAAAGCTGGATGCAATACGTGCCGCAGCAGGCGATCGAATGCGGCTTCGGCGATCCGACCCTGGTCGAGCGGATTGTTGACTGGCTCGGAGCGCAGTGGCCGGCGATGTTCATGGTCACCGGTTTCTGCACCAGCAAGGAGTGGATATTCCTCGGTCTCTCGCTGGCCAACTGGTCGGTGCTCTGCTTCCTCGCTTTGCTGGGTGTCGCCGTGTGGCTGGGATGCAGGCGCGAGACCGTGCGCTGATGTGTTGTCGTGCTGACGGTTGAGTGCCGGTGCACGCTGTCCAGTCGATCCTGACGGTTACCTTCCCCTTCTTTGCGCTGGTGCTGTGCGGCTATGTGGCTACCCGGCGCGCGCTGTTGCCGATAGCGGCGATTCCCGGCCTCAGCACCTTTATCCTGTTTTTTGCGTTGCCGGCCATGCTCTTCCGCTTCGGCGCAGCGACGCCGCTGGCGCAGTTGCTCGACCTGCGCCTGATCCTGCTTTACTCGGTGTGCGGCGTGCTGCTGCTGGCCCTGACGCTGGTAGCCAGTCGCAATCAGCGCATCGGGCTTAAGGATGCCGCCTTCGGCGCGCTGGTTGCCGTTTTTCCCAACAGCGGTTTCATGGGCATCCCGCTGATTCTGGCGCTGCTCGGAGAAGCCGCCGTGGGCGTGGTGATCGTGACCATTCTGGTGGACAGTTTCCTGATCAGTTCGATCTGTCTGTCGATGGCACAGATGCAAGGCAGCACGGGTGAGCCCCGCCATTGGAGAACTCTGGTCCGGGCTTTCGTCCGCTCGCTCAGGGGCGCGGCATCCAATCCGATGCCATGGGCGATTGCTGCCGGGGCGCTGTTTGGCTGGTCAGGGCTGACCATGCCCGAGCCGGTGGGCAAGACGATTGCCTTGCTGTCGGATGCGGCATCGCCGGTTGCGCTGTTTACGATTGGCGCGATTCTCGCCCGCAACGCGGTGCGGGCGTCGCACAGCAGCCCGCCGATGGACTATGTGCCGATTGCTTTGGCCAAGCTGTTTGTGCATCCTCTTATGATATTTCTGGTCGCTCGTGCCGCGCAGGGGATGGGCTATGCCTTCACGGCGCAAACGCTTACGGCGCTCATGCTCGTTGCCGCGCTGCCCAGCGCCAGCAACGTTTCAATGCTCGCCGAGCGTTTCGGTGTCGATTCCGAGCGCATCGCCCGCATCATCCTGGTATCCACGGCGCTGTCCTTTTCACCTTCTCCGGAATGGTGTGGGTGCTGGGGATTCAGCTTCCGGGCGCTTAGTGCCATCGGCCTGGTCATAGTAGTTTCCCAGCCCCGTGCCCTATTGCTTGTGGGGGAAATCAATTCTTCCACTCGGCCAACACCTTCTCGATACGCCGATCAGGAACAAGCCACATCAGCGCAACAGCGACATAAAGTGTTTGTGACACCCACGGATTGACGAAGGCCAGAGGAATCGCTGCGGCATAGAGTACAAGCGACAAATTACCCTTGTTGTCTTTGCCTATCGCCTTCGCCAACAGCGAACTCTGACCCTCGGCGGAAATGATCGCCCGGGTGAGTATCCAGTAAGCCGTAGACGCCATCAGGAGCACGACGCCGTAGAGTGCGCTGGGCAATGACGCAAAGTGGTTTTCACCCATCCAGCCGGTGACGAAGGGGAATAGCGATAGCCAGAACAACAGATGAAGATTTGCCCAGAGAACCTGGCCATCGACGCGCTGTACCGCGTGAAACAAGTGATGATGATTGTTCCAGTAGATGCCGACATAGACGAAGCTCAGAATGTAGCTCAGAAACACCGGAAACAAAGGCCACAAGGCCGCGATGTCCTCACCATGAGGTACCTTCATCTCGAGCACCATGATGGTAATGATGATGGCGAGCACGCCATCACTGAATGCTTCGAGCCGGTTTTTCCCCATTTGCATCGTCACTTATTTTCTGGCCTGTAGGTCATCATGATGAACTTGATCGTCCGCAGCATTCCTTGCGGAATAACCAGTTATGCACCAACCGGGTATAACGCGGCATGATCACAATCGGCGCTACAGATCATTTTTGCAATGCACTGTAACTGGTCATCAGGTTTCGATAATCGGGAATATGATTGGCGAACAGCGTGCCCAGGCCTTCAACATCATTGCGCCAGTCGCGGTGCAATTCACAAGCCACTGCAAACCAGTTCAATAATTGCGCACCCGCCAGGGTCATTCGTTGCCACGCCGAATCGCGACTGATTGCATTGAAAGTACCTGATGCATCGGTAACGACAAACACGTCAAAGTCTTCTTCGAGCGCAGATAAGGCAGGAAACGCCACACACACTTCGGTTACAACGCCGGCAATAATTAATTGTTTTTTGCCTGTTGCCTTAATTGCCTTTACAAAATCGTCATTGTCCCAAGCGTTGATTTGTCCTGGGCGGGCGATATAGGGTGCGTCGGGGAATAGGGATTTTAGTTCCGGCATCAACGGACCGTTGGGTCCGCTCTCAAAACTGGTGGTCAGAATCGTCGGCAAGTTGAAGTACTTGGCCAGATCGGCAAGTGCCAGCACATTATTTTTGAATTTATCTGGATCAATGTCGCGCACCAGCGATAACAGACCGGCTTGGTGATCAACTAACAGAACGACAGCATTATTCTTGTCGAGTTTGACGTAGGGCTTGCTCATGGTGAATCTCCTTTTTGCGGCGGTGGTTTAACGCTGGGAATCCAGCATTGATTGGGACTGCTCACGCTTCGAGGTCAAATACCAGGATTTCTGCGTCTTTTCCGTTCGTGATTGCAATGCTACTTTCTGCGCTGATCAGGGCGGCGTCTCCACCCGACAAGTGCCGGCCGTTGACCTCAACTGCACCACGTACGACGTGGACATAGGCCTTGCGCTCGTAGTTGATGCCCAAGGTGGCGGATTCCGTGCCGTTGAACAAGCCGGCGAACAAATACGCATCGGCATTTATCGTGACTGAACCTCCGGCGCCATCGGGCGACGCCATCAGGCGTAACTTGCCCCGCCTTTGTTCTGCTGGAATATGCCGTTGCTCGTAACTCGGCGCAATGCCGGTAACGTTGGGCGTAATCCAGATCTGCAAAAAGTGCGTGGTCTCGCCAACGGCGTGGTTGAACTCGCTGTGCGTCACGCCAGTGCCGGCACTCATGCGCTGCACGTCGCCGGGTGGAATGCCCTTGATATTGCCCATGCTGTCCTGATGCGCGAGATTTCCCGACAGAACGTAACTGATGATTTCCATGTCGCGGTGGCCGTGCTTGCCAAAGCCGGTGCCGGGCGCGACCCGATCCTCGTTGATGACGCGCAAGTTGCCCCAGTTCATGTGCGCCGGGTCGTGATAGCCGGCGAATGAAAACGAATGGTAGCTTTCGAGCCAGCCGTGGTTTGCGTAACCGCGATCTTGAGACTTGCGAACTGTGAGCATGTGAACCTCCTTATTGATGAGGTGCATTGTGAGTTTTTCAGTAGGGTTGCAGTTGCTACAAATTTGATGGCATCATTCAAAATGATTGAATGGATGACACTCTGATGCCGACTGCCCGCGATGTGTTAACACCCGATGCCCTGGCCATGCTTGAGACCATTGCAAAGGCCGGCAGCTTTGCTGCGGCTGCCCGTGCAGGTCATATGGTGCCGAGCGCGTTGACCTATCGTGTGCGGCAGATCGAAGACGCGCTGGATGTTCTGCTGTTTGATCGCAGTTCTCGGCAGGCCCGCTTGACTGAAGCTGGGCAGGAACTGCTGCGCGAGGGTGCGCGCCTGCTGGCAGACATCGATGCCGTGGCCAACCGCATCAAGCGGGTGGCGACCGGTTGGGAGCCGCAGTTCACGATTGCGGTGGATAGCATCATCGTTCGCGCGACGGTGATGGAGCTTTGCCAGTCATTTTTTGCGTTGAAACCGCCGACCAGTCTCAAGCTGCGCAGCGAGACGCTATCAGGCACGCTCGAAGCGCTCGCATCAGGCCAGGCCGATCTGGCGCTGGGCGTGGCCGTGCAGGCCGGTAGCCGGGCTGACCTCCAGCGGGAGTCGCTCGGTACAGTTCGTTTTGTCTTCGCCGTATCACCTCACCACCCGCTGGCACATGCTCCCGAACCATTAACCAATGAGACTATCCGCCCGTATCGCGCGGTAGCGCTTGCCGACTCGATACAGCGCGGCGGCGGCCTGACGGTCAGACTATTGCCCGGCCAGGAGGCGATGACCGTTCCAGACATGCCGGCAAAGATCGATGCGCAGCTCAGAGGGCTGGGTGTGGGCTTCCTGCCGACATGCCTGGCACAGCCCTACATTGATACCGGGCGCTTGTTGGTAAAACAAATCGAACAAGGGGAACATAAGCTTCAGTTTTGTTACGCCTGGCGCAAGAGCGGAAGGGGCGGCCAAGGGCAAGCACTGCTATGGTGGCTTGAGCAGTTGCAAAGCCCGGTGACGCGGGCTGCGCTATTGGCAGAGAAGCGGTCTTGAAATTCAGTCTCCCGCCGTGTCTTACGGCTGGCGGGGCCAATCGTGCCGCAGGAGAGACGTGCAGGTATTGATGACCTTCATGCCATTTGGAGCGGACGCTCAGAGGTGGAATTTTCTGTGGCGTCAGCATTGGCTGATGGCAGCCGAAGGTTATTGCTATGTCGTTCCCTGGCCGCGCCTGAGTCGTTCCAACTGGGGTTTCAGTTTATCGACGGTGGCGACAAAATCGGAGAGGCGCTTCCTTTCCTGCTCGACGACCGAAGCCGGGGCGCGGGCGATGAAGCTCTCGTTGCCGAGCTTGGCGTTGGCCTTGACGATCTCGGCTTCAATCCGGGCGATCTCCTTCCCAAGGCGCTCGCTTTCGGCGGCGAGGTCGATTTCGATCCTGAACATCAGGCGCGTTTCGCCAACGACGGCGGTCGGTGCGTTGGCGTCATCGGGCAGGGTGTCGACGATCTGCATGTCGGAGAGCTTGGCCAGCGCCTTCAGGTAGGGGGCGAAAGCGGCCAGTGATCCGGCGTTGCCGCTGGCGATCAGCGGCACCTTCTGCGCCGGTGAAAGGTTCATTTCGCCGCGCAGGTTGCGGCAGGCGTAGGCCAGATCCTTGAGTTGCTGCACCCTGGCTTCGCTGGCTTCGTCGATCTTCTCCGGCTGTGCCTGCGGGTAAGCGGCGAGCATCACCGAGTCGTGCGTCTTTTTGCCGGCGAGGGGGGCGATGGCCTGCCACAGTTCTTCGCTGATGAAGGGCACCAGCGGGTGTGCCAGACGCAGAACGGTTTCAAGCACGCGCAGCAGTGTGCGGCGCGTGGCGCGGGCCTGCTCGGGCGTGCCGCCCTGCATCTGCACCTTGGCCAGTTCGAGGTACCAGTCGCAGAACTCGTCCCAGACGAATTCGTAAATGGCACGGGCCAGCAGGTCGAAGCGGTAGTCGGCAAAATGCTGGGTGACTTCGGCTTCGGTGCGTTGCAGTTTGCTGACGATCCAGCGGTCGGCGAACGAGAAGTCGAGGGCGCTTGAGCAAGCCTCCGGCGTGCAGGCGTCGATGCCGCAGTCCTGGCCTTCGCTATTCATCAGCACGAAGCGCGTGGCGTTCCACAGCTTGTTGCAGAAATTGCGGTAGCCCTCGCAGCGATGCAGGTCGAACTTGATGTCGCGACCGGGGCTGGCCAGCGAGAGGAAAGTAAAGCGCAGGGCGTCGGTGCCGAAGGCCTGAATGCCCTCGGGGAATTCCCTGCGCGTGCGCTTGGCGATCTGTTCGGCCTGTTTCGGGTTCATCAGGCCGGAGGTGCGTTTACTGACAAGATCCTCGATGCCGATGCCGTCGATCAGGTCGATCGGATCGAGCACGTTGCCCTTCGACTTGCTCATCTTCTGGCCTTCGGCGTCGCGGATCAGGCCGTGAACATAAACGTGCCTGAAGGGGATCCTGCCGGTGATGTGCCTGGTCATCATGACCATACGCGCGACCCAGAAGAAGATGATGTCGAAGCCGGTAACGAGCACCGTCGACGGTAGGTAGAGGTCGAGAGCGGGGTTGGATTTAGCCGGCCACTCCGGTGTCCAGTCGAGTGTCGAGAACGGCCACAGGGCGCTGGAATACCAGGTGTCGAGAACGTCCGGGTCGCGCTCCAGGGCGCCAGTGTAGCCGGCGGCCGACGCCTGCGCCCTGGCTTCGGCTTCGTCGTGGGCGACGAAGATTTGGCCCCGCATTTCACCCTCCTGGGCGTACCACGCCGGGATCTGGTGGCCCCACCACAACTGGCGCGAGATGCACCAGTCCTGGATGTTGTTCAGCCACTGCCTGTAGGTGTTGACCCAGTTTTCCGGGACGAACTTTATTTCGCCCGAGGCGACGCATTCGAGCGCCTTGCCGACGATGCTGGTGCCGTCCGAATCTGGCCCGACTCCCGGCTTGGACATGGCGACGAACCATTGGTCGGTGAGCATCGGCTCGATCACCACGCCGGTGCGGTCGCCACGCGGAACCTTGAGCTGGTGCCTGTCGGTCTTCTCCAGAACGCCGAGCACTTCAAGGTCGGCGACGACAGCCTGGCGCGCATCGAAGCGATCCATGCCGCGATACTTTGCCGGTGCGTTGTCGTTGATCCTGGCGTCGAGCGTGAGGATCGAGATGATCGGCAGGTTATGACGCTGGCCGACGGCGTAGTCGTTGAAGTCATGCGCCGGCGTGACCTTGACGCAGCCGGTGCCGAATTCAAGGTCGACGTAGGCGTCGGCGATGATCGGGATTTCGCGGTCCGTGAGCGGCAGTTTCACCCTCTTGCCGAGCAGGTGCCTGTAGCGCTCATCTTCCGGGTGCACCATCACCGCGGTATCGCCGAGCATGGTTTCCGGGCGGGTGGTGGCCACGGTCAGGTAACCGCTGCCATCGGCCAGCGGGTAGCGGATGTGCCACATGAAACCTTCTTCTTCTTCGCTCACCACTTCGAGGTCGGAGACGGCGGTGTGCAGCACCGGGTCCCAGTTAACGAGGCGTTTGCCGCGATAGATCAGGCCTTCCCGGTGCAGACGGACGAAGGTCTCGGTGACGATCTTCGAGAGGCCGGCGTCCATCGTGAAGCGCTCGCGCTTCCAGTCCGGTGAGGTGCCGAGGCGGCGCATCTGGCGGGTGATGGTATTGCCCGAGAATTCCTTCCACTCCCAGACTTTTTCAAGGAACTTCTCGCGGCCAAGCTGATGGCGAGAAATGCCCTGCGCGTCAAGCTGGCGTTCGACGACGATTTGCGTGGCGATGCCGGCGTGATCGGTTCCCGGTTGCCACAGCGTGTTGTCACCGCGCATGCGATGGTAGCGGGTGAGGGCATCCATGATCGCCTGGTTGAAACCGTGCCCCATGTGCAGCGTTCCGGTGACGTTGGGCGGCGGCAACAGGATGCAGAAGGCATTGGGGTTGGTGGTGTCGAGACCGGCATCAAAGTAGCCCCTGGCTTCCCATTCAGGGTACCAGCGACGCTCGATGTCTGCCGGCTCAAAGCTTTTGGCAAGTTCCATAGGGGTAGAAGTAGGGGTGGAGAAAGCCGGCGATTATACCGGATCGCACCGCGGCCCACGACGGGGCAGCTTGAGTTCGTAGTTAGTCAAACGGAAACAGCGAACCACCAAGATGCCCCGCAGGAAATCCCTCTGGGGGACACCAAGATCACCAAGGGAGCACCAAGGACAAGCAAGTCAGTTGTTTTGTTCTTCTTGGTGAATCTTGGTGTGTGGCTTGGTGGTGAGATTTTCATGTCACTCAACATGGGGGAGTGTCAGTTTGGATTCGGCTCGTCGAGCGGAAGGCGCAGTTGCTTGCGCCGGGCGATGAAGTCGCGCAGGGCGGTTTCCATGGTCGAGGTAATTCCGGCGCGCAGTTCTTCGCCGGCGTTGAGCAGGGTGGCTTCAAGCAGCGTCGGCAGTTCGTAGGTCAGTTGTTGCCCGATGGCGTGGGCGATATCCGAAGCCAGCAGCGAGACCTGGGTTTCGTCGAAGCGGTCTGGGCTGACTTCAGAAACGGCCGCTTCAGCGGACACTACCTCGGTCAGAACGGGGAGGTCATTGTCATCACTTGCTGGCAGCGGAGTGCTGACGGATTCGTTACTGCTGGCCGTTTTGGCAACAAAACTTCGCCGCCGCTTCATCAACGAGTCGATGCGATCAACCACATCCGAATGTTCGGCCATCAGTGTTTCTCCGAAAGGTCGAAATATTTGATTTCGTAACCGCGATCCTTGTAGAACCTGACGCGTTCGCGAGCCGCCAGACGCTCTGCGTCTTGCTGCCCGACGACTTCAATGACACTGGTGAAACGCGCAAAGCCGGGCGGGATTTCAGCGGAAAGGTTGAACAGGCGCTCGTTGTGCGAAAAGGATTGTAGATCGTCGGCGTCCAGAGTGTCGGCAATCAGCACCGGTGTTTCGGCGGCAAGGGGGGAATCGCTGCGCACATGCGGGATGAAGCCGCCTGGCGGATGCATCCACAAATGGCGGTCGAGCAGGCCGGCGACTTCGGCATCGGGGGCGTAGACCAGCAGCGACTTCTTTTGCAAACAAGCCTTGCCGATCAGCGCAACGGCGGCAGCGATGCGCTCGGCCGCGTTATGATAAAAAAATATCTGGGTCAATTGAGTTTCCCGGCTCGCTTGAGCAGGTAATGCGTGAGCAGCGCAACGGGGCGTCCCGTAGCGCCTTTTTCGGCGCCGGATTTCCAGGCGGTCCCGGCAATGTCAAGGTGTGCCCAGGCGAACTTTTTGGTGAAGCGCGAGAGGAAGCAGGCGGCTGATACGCTGCCGGCCGCTCGCCCGCCAATGTTGGCCATGTCGGCGAAATTGCTTTTCAGAAGATCCTGATAGTCTTCCCACAACGGCATCTGCCAGGCGCGGTCCTGCGCTTCGTCACCGGCGTGCAGGAGTTCGCGGGCGAGGCCCTCGTCGTTGGCGAACAGGCCGGTGGCGACATGACCGAGCGCGATCACGCAGGCGCCGGTAAGGGTGGCGACATCGATCACCGTTTCCGGATCGAAGCGTTCGGCGTAGGTCAGCGTGTCACAGAGGATCAGGCGACCTTCAGCGTCGGTATTCAGTATTTCGATGGTCTGGCCGGACATCGAGGTGACAATGTCCCCCGGCTTGCTGGCTGCACCTCCCGGCATGTTTTCGGAGGTCGGAACGAGTACCGTGAGATTGATCGGCAGTTTCATCCGGGCTACCGCCTTGAGGGCACCGAGAACGCTGGCAGCGCCGCACATGTCGAACTTCATCTCGTCCATTTCCAGGCCCGGCTTGAGCGAAATGCCGCCGGAATCAAAGGTAATGCCCTTGCCAACGAGGATCAGCGGTTTCTCTTGTGAACCTTTTCCACGGCCGGTTCCAGCAATCGCGCCTTTATAGTGCAGGACAATCAGTTTCGGCGGCTGGTGCGAGCCCTTGGCTACCGAGAGCAGCGAGTGCATGCCGAGTGCTTCCATATCGGTGCGTTCGAGAACCTGGCAGTCGAGTGCGTGATCGTGGGCCATCTGCCGGGCCGTTTCAGCCAGATAGCCGGGGGTGCATACGTTGCCGGGCAGGTTGCCGAGATCCCTGGCCAGCGCTACCCCACTGGCGATGGCCAGCCCCTGGGCGAGCGCTTCTTCAGCGAGAGCGAGGTCATTCCGCCGCTCAATGGCCAGGGTCAGTTTACGCAACGGGCGGCGCACCTCGTCCTTTTTGCTCTTGAACTGCTCGAAGCGATAGAGGCTTTCCTCGGCGATGATCGCTGCCTGCCGGATGCGCCAGGCCAGAGTGCGCTTTTTGACTGCACATTCGGTCAAAAAGAGCGTACCGTCCGCAGCGCCTGTTGCGTTGAGTGCGTTAACCGCATTGCGAATCGCTGAGCAGTATTCCTTGTCACGGAATTCCTTTTCCTTGCCCAGCCCGACCAGCAGCACCCGCTCGCACAGCGTGGATGGAACGTCGTGCAGAATCAATGTTGAACCCGCTTTCCCTTCCATGTCGCCGCGGCGTATGACGTCGGAAAGATAGTGGTTCGCCGCCTTGTCGATCAGTTCGGCGGCAAGCGTCAGTTTGCGCGCTTCGAAAACGCCGACGACGACGCAAGCGCTGCGGTGCTTTTCCGGGCTTCCGCTTTTTATGCTAAATTCCACTGGCTGCTCCTCATAGAATGCAGTTTTGTTCTAAAAGTCGATTATCACTGTTGTTTTTCGTTAAAGTCAAAAAATGATCTTTCAGCGTGCCGCCCGGCGCGAGTTTACCCACTCGGCTGCCGGCATTTTTGTAGCCCTTTTCGCCATTCTGCTGACCACTCAACTGATCCGTCTACTGGGCGACGCGGCGCAAGGCTCGATTGCGCCGGAAGCAGTAGTTGCGTTGCTTGGCTTTTCGGCGCTTAACTACATCGCGGCCTTGTTATCCCTGTCTGCGTTCATCGCCATTCTGTTGGCTTTGTCGCGCAGTTATCGTGATTCCGAGATGGTCGTCTGGTTCTCCTCCGGACTGTCTCTTGCCGCATGGATACGGCCGGTGCTGTTCTTTACCCTGCCGCTGGTGTTGGCGATAGCCTTGTTGTCTCTTTTCGTAGCTCCCTGGGCCAACTCGCAGAGTGCCGAGTACCGCAGTAATCTCAATACGCGCAAGGATTCCGGAATGGTTACTCCCGGAGCGTTTCAGGAGTCTGCTTCCGGCGACCGTGTTGTCTTCGTCGAGGCGGTTGCCGATGACGAGAGCTATGTCAGAAACGTGTTTGTGCAATCGGTTCAGAACCAGCGTCTGGGAGTGACCATGGCTGCGAAAGGCCATCAGGAAATTGCCGAGAATGGTGATCGCTTCATTGTTCTGCAGAACGGTCGTCGTTACGAGATCGAGCCGGGTTCGCCGGAGTTCCGTATTCTGGAGTTTGCGCGTTATGCTATACGATTGGAGACCAAGGAGGCGCGTGGCATTGAGCGGACGTCGAAGAATGCACCCACGCTGGAGTTGATTCAGAAGGATCTGCCCGTCTATCGAGCCGAGCTGATGTGGCGACTGAGCGTTCCACTTTCGGCAATCGTTCTGGCGCTGCTGGCGATTCCCCTTTCCTTTGTCAATCCGCGCGCAGGTCGTTCAGCCAACATGCTGCTGGCACTGCTGACTTATTTTGTGTACCACAATTTGCTGACCATCAGTCAGGCGTGGGTGGCTAGTGGCAGGATTTCATTTACGGTTGGGGTGCTGGCCACTCATCTGTTCATGCTCTGTCTCTTGCCGCTGCTTTTCTATCGCCGGATTGCCGTACTCTCTTTTGCGCGGTTTCTGAGATGAGAATTTACCGTCGTTATCTGGCGCGCGAAGTATCTGGCGCGATAGGTCTGGTACTTGCCGGATTTCTGGCCTTGTTTGGTTTTTTCGACCTGTTTGGCGAGGTCAATAATATTGGTAGGGGAGACTATCAAATACGACACGCCTTTGCGTTTGTCGGCTTGCGTATGCCGGGACGCATTTATGAACTGATGCCGATTGCGGTTCTGATCGGGACGCTCTATTCACTAACGACACTGGCCAGGCATTCGGAAATCACCGTGCTGCGGGTATCGGGAATGTCGACCAGAAACCTGCTTTCAGGCTTGTTTCAGGTGGCGACAGTTTTCGCCCTGATTACTTTCCTGATCGGAGAAGTTGTGGCGCCACCTGCCGAGCGGGTGGCGCAACAGTTGCGTCTCACACAGAAAGGCCGAACCATTGAGGGCATGCGCAGTGGATTGTGGGTCAAGGATGAGCGTAGTTTCATCAACGTGCAGGTGGTATTGCGGGACACGCAACTGCGGGGCATCCGGATTTATAACTTTGACGATAACGCAATGCTGCGTTCGGTCACCGATGCGGCAGAGGGAGTGTATGTTCCGCCGGCCAGTTGGCGGCTGACAGGCGTCGTCAAGACCATCCTGCATGGTGACCGCTCCGAAGTTGTCAGCATGCCGGATATGGAATGGCATTCGGCGCTGAATCCGGACATTCTTGCCGTTCTGGTGGTCGCCCCTGAACGCATGTCCCTGCTGCATCTGACGGCCTATATCAAGCACCTGGCGGAGAACAGCCAGAAGACCCAGCGTTACGATATCGCCTTGTGGAAGAAACTGATCTATCCCTTGGCGGCGCTGGTCATGGTTGCCCTGGCCCTGCCCTTCGGATATACCCATAACCGGGTTAGCGGAGTCAGCCTCAAGATTTTCTCCGGGGTGATGATCGGGGTGTTCTTTCACATGCTCAACGGCTTGTTTTCCAATCTTGGAGTAATCAACAGCTGGTCGCCGTTGATCAGCGCGATAGCGCCTTCGGCGTTATTCATGCTGGTTGCGGTGGGGATGATCTGGTGGGTTGAGCGGCGCTGAGTCAGCCGGTCTGGTCAAGCTGCGATGCCAAAAGCATCGACTTCCCAGGACGGGTGCGGTGAAAGCCGGTTCCCCGTTTATGCCATGACGAGCTGGGTGCCTGCGATCCGGTCGTGCAGGAACTGCCTGTCGCGGTCGATCAGCGCCCACACGATGCCGACTCCGCCAAACACCAGGCTTGGCCAGCACAGAAGAAAGCGCAGCAAGGCCTGCGCCGGTCGGACAGGAAGTCCTTCGGCCGTGAGCAGACGGATGCGCCAGGTTTTCATCGCCAGCGTTTGGCCGCCATTGCTCCAGAACCCGATGAAATAGACAAGCAGGACAAGAAAGAGGTGGGCCCACAAGACCGTCGGTGTTGCGAGTCGATGTGCAAAAGCGCCGATCAGTACGTGCGGAGCAATCATCAGCACCGCAACAACACCAGACAACAGGAGAATTTCGTAACACATGGCGGCCAGCCGGCGCAGGACTCCTGGGCGGATAACGCCGTCTTGAGCAGGCATCAGGGCTTGCTCGTGGTTTCAGCGACCGTCGGTGTAACGGCAGGGGGTGAGGCTTCCGTTGCGGGTGGGGCTGCGGGGAGAGGGGTGGGCGGGGTTGATGGGGGAGCAACCGGATTAGCCACGGCCGCCGGTGCCGGGAGCAAGGGCGCAGTTGCTGCCGGCCGGCCGGGTTTGGGGACGGGCTTGCTGGCGGCTTGCTGCTTCAGTTTCTCCTTTTCGTCTTCCGGCAGGCTCGAATACTCTTCCCACTTTTGCTTGAGTTCCTGCTTTTTCTCTGCGGGAAGCTGATTGGCCGTTTTGAAGTTCTCGCGCGCCAACTCGCGTTGTTCTGGCGTCAGTTTTCCCCAGGCCTGCATTTGCACCTGAATGCGGCGTTGTTCTTCAGGAGTCATTTCAGGAAAACGGACGGCAATGCCCAGCCATTTTTTCTGGCGGAAGTATTCCAGGGAATCCCAGTCGTCGCTCAGCGGGGCGAGGACGATCTTCTGCTGTACCGTCAATTCGCTCCACTTCGGCTGTGGCGGCGTCGCAATGAGCGACGGGCTGGACGTTTCCGCCCAGCCCGTGGTCACCAGAGAACAACAGAAAATTATTGCGACGAGCCGCGTTTTAACCATGTATCGAAGCCCTTGTCGGTAAATGCACCGATCGGCAGATCATCGGCGAGCAGGGCACTATCGACCGCACCCAGCTCGTTGATGCGCTGATCGGCCATCCAGTATGCTGAAAAGGCAAGGCCCAGAAGCAGTGCAAGTGCGGCGAGTGCCTGCTTGAGGTGCAGGTTGTCAAAGTGGTATTGAAAGAAACTGCCCGCAGTGGCCAGCACCGATTGATTTACAGCCTGCCTCTGGCAGGCCAGAGCACTTTGCCTGGCGGCAGCGAGGCGGGCCGTAGTCTCGGGCCGCAGTTCGTGCAATCCGCGATTAAGAAGCTGCCTGACCTTGTAGGCGAAATGCAGTTCGTTCATAGTGTGATTCCTTTTGCTTTCAAAGCCGCTGCCAGCGTGTGTGTGGCACGCGAGCAGTGTGTTTTTACGCTGCCTTCTGAGCAGCCCATTGCGGCAGCAGTCTCCGCAACGTCCATGTCCTCCCAGTAACGCATGAGGAAGGCTTCGCGTTGACGTGCGGGCAGAAGTTTTATCTCTTTTTCAATAATAACAAGGACTTGAGATTGCTCTAACTGCCCGTCAGGGGTGTTCGGCGTGTAAGACCCCGATTCAACCTCCAGAGTTTCCAGCGGGTCGTGATCATTTTCATCGCCGGACGAGAATGAAGACAGCAGTGTCGTCCACAGCGAGCGCACCTTGCTGCGCCGATAGTAGTCACGAATCGTGTTCTGCATGATGCGCTGGAAGAGCATCGGCAGCTCTTCTGCCGGGCGGTCGCCATACTTTTCGGCAAGCTTCATCATCGAGTCCTGCACGATATCGAGTGCTGACTCTTCGTTACGCACGGCAAACATCGCCTGCTTGAAAGCGCGGCGCTCTGAAGTGGCGAGAAAATCTGACAGTTCGCTTGGGCTGGCCAGAATCGAAATCCTTGTTATTGCCGGGCGGGAGACTATCCCTTGATTATCGGCCGTTTGGGCGGAAGCCTTGACCAATTGTGGTCTAGGCTTTAACGTTACAGGCTTTTTCGAGCATTTTGCCTGGTAAGGCGAGGATGATAACCATGATAAGCGGTGCGGAGATTGTAATCAGGTGCCTGCAGGAAGAAAAGGTCGACTATGTATTCGGCTATCCCGGCGGCGCGGTTCTTCATATTTACGACGAACTGTTCAAGCAGGACAAGGTCAAGCATGTCCTGGTCCGCCATGAACAGGCGGCCGTGCATGCGGCTGATGGTCTGGCGCGCTCGACACACAAGGTCGGCGTGGCTCTGGTGACCTCCGGCCCCGGCGCGACCAATGCCGTGACGGGGATTGCGACCGCCTACATGGACTCCATTCCCATGGTGATCATCTCCGGGCAGGTGCCTTCGTATTATATTGGTCAGGATGCCTTTCAGGAGTGCGATACGGTCGGGATTACCCGTCCCTGCGTCAAGCATAACTTCCTGATCAAGGATGTGCGCGACATCGCCATGACAATGAAAAAAGCATTCTTCATTGCCAATACGGGACGTCCGGGCCCGGTCGTGGTGGATATTCCGAAGGACATTACTGCCGCAAAATGCAAGTTTGACTACCCGAAAGATGTCCAGATGCGCTCGTATAACCCGGTTGTCAAGGGTCATCTGGGGCAGATCAAGAAGGCAGTACAACTGCTGCTAGGCGCCAGGCGGCCAATGATTTACACCGGTGGCGGAGTGATTCTCTCGAATGCGGCAGAACTGTTGACCACGCTCACCCGGCGTCTTGGCTTCCCGATTACCAACACGCTGATGGGGCTGGGTGCCTATCCGGCGACCGATCCGCAGTTCCTGGGCATGCCGGGCATGCATGGCACGCTGGAAGCCAACATGGCGATGCAGCATTGCGACGTATTGCTGGCTATCGGCGCCCGTTTCGACGATCGGGTGATTGGCAACCCGGAGAACTTTGCTTCCCTGCCACGCAAGATCATTCACGTTGATATCGATCCTTCGTCGATATCGAAGCGCGTTCGCGTTGACGTGCCGATTGTCGGCAACGTTCCGGATGTGCTCGCGGAGATGATCAAGCTGATTGAGGCTGAACAGGGCAAGATCGAGATTGGCGACTGGTGGAAGGAAATTGAAGGCTGGCGTTCCAAGCGGTGCATGAGATACAAGCCCAAGAAAGACATCATCATGCCGCAATACGTCATCGAAAAGCTCTACGAGATTACCGGTGGCAACGCGATCATCACGTCCGACGTCGGACAGCACCAGATGTGGGCGGCGCAGTACTACAAATTTGACCAGCCCCGGCGCTGGCTCAACTCGGGCGGTCTCGGCACCATGGGAGTCGGCCTGCCCTATGCCATGGGCGCGGCGCTGGCCAACCCGGATTTGCAGGTCGCCTGCGTCACCGGCGAAGGCTCGATCCAGATGTGCATTCAGGAACTGTCAACTGCCAAGCAGTTCCGTCTTCCGATCAAGATCATCAACCTCAATAACCGTTACCTGGGCATGGTTCGCCAGTGGCAGGAGATGTTCCACGGTAGTCGCTATGCCGAGTCGTACATGGACTCACTGCCCGATTTTGTAAAGCTCGCCGAGGCTTACGGTCATGTCGGCATTCGAGTCGAGCGGCCTGAGGAGGTTGAGGGAGCACTCAAAAAAGCCTTCATCGAGCACAAGGACGATCTGGTGTTTCTCGATATCCTCACTGACCGGGAAGCGAATGTTTTCCCGATGGTAGCGGCAGGCAAGGGCCTGTCCGACATGATTCTGGCCGAAGATCTGTAAGGGAACGACAAGCATGCGACACATTATTTCAATTTTGCTGGAAAACGAGGCCGGTGCGCTTTCGCGCGTGGCCGGCCTGTTCTCGGCGCGTGGTTACAACATCGAAACGCTGACGGTGGCGCCCACCGAGGACAACTCTTTGTCCCGGCTGACCATCGTCACCAGCGGTAGCGACGAGGTGATCGAGCAGATCACCAAGCAACTGAACAAGCTGATTGATGTCATCAAGGTAGTCGATCTCTCTGAAGCCGCGCATATCGAGCGCGAACTGATGTTGATCAAGGTACGCGCCACGGGAAAGGACCGCGAGGAAATGAAGCGCATGGCAGAAATTTTCCGTGGGCGCATCATTGACGTTACCGATTCGACCTATGTGATTGAACTCACGGGCAGCGGACCCAAACTCGACGCCTTTATCCAGGCCATCGATGCCGGTTTGATTCTCGAAACCGTTCGCACCGGAGTCAGCGGTATCGGCAGTGGTGACCGCATTTTGAAAGTTTAGTGATGAGTAAGGTTGACAGGGCGGAACGGTCCGAAAGGGGCATTCTTCCTCTCCTCAATCCTTACTCCTCCCTCCTCACAGTTTTATGAAAGGAACGCCATGAAGGTTTATTACGACAAGGACGCCGACCTCTCCCTGATCAAGGGCAAGAAAGTCACCATCGTTGGCTACGGTTCGCAAGGCCACGCCCACGCCCAGAATCTGACCGATTCAGGCGTCAAGGTTACGGTTGGCTTGCGCCAGGGTGGTGCTTCCTGGAGCAAGGTCGAAAAGGCCGGGATCAAGGTTGAGGAAGTTGCCAAGGCGGTCAAGGGAGCCGATGTCGTGATGATGCTGTTGCCGGACGAGAACATCCCGGGCGTCTATTACAACGATGTCGAGCCGAACATCAAGAAGGGCGCCGCGCTGGCCTTTGCCCACGGCTTCAACATCCACTACAACCAGGTGGTGCCGCGTGCCGATCTGGATGTCATTATGATTGCACCTAAGGGTCCTGGCCATACCGTGCGTTCCGAATACCTCAAGGGCGGCGGCGTTCCCTCGCTGATCGCCGTACATCAGGATAAGTCCGGCAAGGCCAAGGGCCTCGCGCTGTCCTACGCAGCGGCCAACGGCGGCACCAAGGGCGGTGTGATCGAGACCAATTTCCGTGAAGAAACTGAAACCGATCTGTTCGGCGAACAGACCGTGCTTTGCGGCGGTGCGGTCGAACTGGTCAAGATGGGTTTCGAGACGCTGGTCGAAGCCGGCTACGCGCCCGAAATGGCCTACTTCGAGTGCCTGCATGAACTCAAGCTGATCGTCGACCTGATGTACGAAGGCGGCATTGCCAACATGAACTACTCGATCTCGAACAACGCTGAATACGGCGAGTACGTGACCGGTCCCTCGGTGATCAACGAACAGTCGCGCCATGCCATGCGTGAAGCGCTCAAGCGCATACAGAACGGCGAATACGCCAAGATGTTCATTCAAGAGGGAAAGACCAATTATCCTTCGATGACCGCACGACGCCGTCTGATGGCCGAACATCCGATCGAAACGGTCGGCGCCAAGCTTCGCGACATGATGCCCTGGATCAAGAAGAACAAGCTGGTCGACCAGACCAGGAACTGATTGATGCATTGAGGAGTGAGGGGTGAGGAGAGGGGGCATACCCCTTTCCTCGCCCTTCGTTTTTATCCTCAATCCTTTCTCCCCACTCCGCACAGGCCATCAATGAACTATCCGCATCCGATTCTCGCCCGGGAAGGCTGGCCTTTCATCGCCGGCTCCCTGGTACTTGCTGTTCTGGCATCTTCTGCCGGGCTGTGGTCGCTGCCTTTCTGGGCGAGCCTTGTTTTCTGCATCCAGTTCTTCCGCGATCCGGCGCGGGTCATTGCCGGCGGGCCAAAGAGCGTGCTTGCTCCGGCCGACGGACGCATAGTCGTCGTCGAGGAAACCGACGACCCTTACCTGAATCGCCGCGCACTTAAAGTCAGCGTTTTCATGAATGTATTCAACGTGCATTCGAACCGCTCGCCGATCGAGAGTGCCGTGCAGCAGAAATGGTACAAGCCGGGCAGTTTCCTCAATGCGGCACTGGACAAGGCTTCGCTTGAGAACGAGCGCTGTGCGCTGCATCTGAAAACAAGCGACGGTCGAGACATCACCTGTGTCCAGATTGCCGGTCTGGTCGCACGCCGCATCCTGAATTATGTCGATGCCGGAACGAGGCTGGCGGCAGGTCAGCGTTATGGATTCATCCGCTTCGGATCGCGTGTCGATCTCTACCTGCCCTTGGATACCCGTGTAAAAGTGGTGATCGGCGAAAAAGTTTATGCTTCGAGTTCGGTGCTGGCCGAACTTGCCTGACCCTGATGCCTGAAATCAAACCGCGCAAGACCCTGTTCAATCCCGAGTTGCGCCGTCGCGGCATTTATCTGCTGCCGAACCTGCTGACCAGCGCTGCGTTGTTCTGCGGCTTTTTCGCCATTGTTCAGGCGATGAAGGGCAGTTTCGAGCAGGCGGCGATTGCCATTTTTGTGGCCATGGTGCTTGACGGACTGGACGGGCGTGTGGCGCGGCTGACGCGGACGCAAAGCGCCTTCGGCGCAGAATATGACTCGCTTTCCGATATGGTCTCGTTTGGCGTTGCGCCGGCGCTGGTGACCTACGCCTGGGCACTCAAGGATATGGGGCGACTCGGCTGGATTGCCGCCTTTCTCTATTGTGCGGGTGCCGCGCTGCGCCTGGCACGCTTCAACAGCACGGCCGAGGCCAGCGACAAGCGTTTCTTTCAGGGCTTGCCCAGCCCGGCAGCGGCGGCGCTGGTTGCCGGTTTCGTGTGGGTGATGATCGACACGGGAGTGGAGGGTGCTGATGTACGCTGGTTAGCCGGAGCGCTGGTCATTTTCGCCGGAATCACGATGGTGAGCAGTGTTCGCTTCTACAGCTTCAAGGATTTCAACCTGCGGCGCAGTGTGCCCTTCGTTTTCATCGTTGCCATTGCCCTGGTCATTGCCCTGCTTTCCTACGAACCGTCCCTGGCCCTGTTCGGGCTGTTCGTTGTTTATTCCCTTTCCGGTTACGTTGTGGCGCTACGCCAGTTCCTGCGTCGCAAGGCGACATCGAGCGCTGACTAAACTTGCCGGCTACCGCTGCGAGTGCGTCTGACATAGCCGATCGCCGAGCAGAAAAAAACGAGTGAAAGCACAATTTCCCCAATGGCCAGCCATTGGCTGGTGCCGCTTTCGCTGGTGGCGCGCACGATGCCTTCGGTAAAATAAATCAGGATCAGCATCGATGACCACTGGTAGGTGTAGCGGCGACCATGCAGGATGCCGAAGAGCGGGGCCAGGAGCGGCAGGCATTTGAGGAAAAGCCAGGATCCCCCGGGCTGGATCGGTGCGAGCCACAATTCCCAGGCCAGGCAAAGGAAGATCAGCAGAATCAGGCTGATGCAGGAGGATAAATAAAAAAAGCGTGTTGTCATCGGAGCGGTTTTCGTGGGATTCCGCGCACTATCCTCCTTGCGCGATCTGTGCTGCAGGTCTCGCCATAAGACATGAGAGGGTACGGAGACGCTGGTTTAAACAGAAAGAGAGTCAGGCTCGTTTGAGAAAACCTCGATCTGGCTGTTCTGTTCGTCAAGGTGGATGCTTTTCATCTCGCGTATTTCAATATTTTCCTTTTCGACGACCAGGATGAGCTTGCCGGGTTGATTGTCCAAGGCTCCTGAGGGAACGACCAGCATTTCAGTTGCACGCAGCGCCTGGATTTCGGGCAGGATGAGCACCGACAGGTGGCCACTGTTGCTGGCCTCGGCGGGCTGTGCCAGGAAGGCTGGCACAGCGCGTGTCGCCAGAATCTGAAGACCGAGTTCAATATGCTCCTGATTTTCCGACAGGGCCCAGCGGACGATGCAGATTTGCCAGTTCTCCCCCGACTCGGTGCGCATCGCGGTGACGTCGCCAACCGACATGCCGACTGTTTTTCCTGAAACGTGCATTACCGCGTAGCCATCGGGGCTTTCATTGGTAATCATCCAGCTTGACGTTTCGATACCTGCTTCATCACCCTCCTGGAACAGTCGCCACAGGCTGTCCAGCCCGACACAGAGTACCGAGCGGTAGTTCTGACGGCGGCGCGGGAAACGTCGCTTGCCCGGTTCGCCCCAATAGGTGATGAGCCGGCGCAGGACACCGCGCCCGGCTGGTGTACCGGCAAAGTCCGGCAGGTTGATCTGCCGGGGGGTGTCGCCGGCTTCGAGTGCAGCGAGTTGTTCTCTGAGCAGCGCGGCGAGTCGCGCGCAGGAAAAATAGAGGACGGATGTTTCCGGCGGCGCCGATTTCCGCGAGCAGGCGAATGCCGCTGCGTCACGCGCCGGATCGATCCAGAACACGGCGGGTGCTTTGCTGGAGGTGCTCGGTGTCGAATCAATCCGGTCAGCAAAACGTTCCAGATAAGCTGCGACGAAATCGACTTCGCGCGAGGTGAAAGAAGCCGGTTGTGCACAGGCCAGCAGGATTGCCGAAAAATAGATGTTTTGCAGGGTGCCTGAAGCGCCCTCCGGCGTATGGCTGACCAGATCCAGGCGATGGGCTGTGTCGTAAGTCTGATGAAGTTGCTGCCAGATTCCGATGCCCGCTGGAGAGGCGGCCAGATTGCTGATCAGGAGGTGCTGTGCGAGTGCGTACAGGCTCCTCCAGAGGGTCAGGCCGGATATCTGGCGCTGGTTGGGCGCCTGCTCACCGTCATCCCTGTTTGGCGCGGCCAGCAAGTCTTCCGCCAGCGTGCGCAGCAAATCCTGCAGGCTGCGTATCAGTTGCCTGGTTTTACGTGTAATGGGGATCGGGAGGGCAACGCTACTGAGCGCCGGGAGAAGCGTGGTCAACACTGAAATGCTGCGCAAATACAGGCGCTCCAGCATAGAGGCGCGTTGCTCAGGAGTGACCCGGCTGGCGCGCAAGGTCGCCAGGTGACTGAGCAGGGGTAGCAGATCGTCTGTGGTATTGATTGGCGGCGGTGCATCCAGCCAGGAGGAAATGGCGTGCAGGCCCTTCTGCGAAAAAGCAGTGCTGTCGATACCGTCAGAATCCAAAAGCGAATCGGTCATGGCGCTTGGCGTAGATTAAATTCACAACTTCAGCCTGTGAAGTATAGCTTGCAGGCCGGGGTGGAATGTTGGATTTTGTGCGCGCAGTTGCTGCGGAGAGATAAATTCTCCTTGACACGACTGGCTCGTTGAAAACCGGCAGCGCTTAAATAAGCGTTTGTTTTTTGCGCTTTCTTGTTATAATTTCGCCCTTTTTCTGAATTCGGAATAAATCCTATGGTTGTTATTCGTCTCGCCCGCGGTGGCGCGAAAAAGCGTCCCTTCTACAATCTGGTGGTAGCCGATTCCCGCACCCGTCGTGATGGTCGCTTCATTGAGCGGATCGGCTTCTACAATCCGATTGCCACGGACAAGGAAGAGGGTCTGCGCATCGCCGCTGATCGCCTGAGCTACTGGCAACAGCAGGGCGCCCAGGTGTCGCTGACCGTTGCTCGTCTGGTCAAGCAGTCCGGCGCCAAGGTTTCAACAACGCTTGCTTGAAGTTCCTTTGCCTGAATCTGCCGGTTCGCTAGCGCCTGCCGATATCGTTGTTCTGGGCAAGATCGTAGGCCCTTATGGCTTGCGCGGTGCGGTCAAGGTGCATCCTTTTGCCGACGATCCCTTGCTCTGGGCCAGGCTGCCCAACTGGTGGGTTGGCCATGAGGGCAGTACTCCCGGGCTGTGGCGCCAGACGCGTTTGCTCAATTGCAAGGCGCACGGCGACATGCTGATTGCGCAACTGGAGTGTCTTCCTGATCGCAATGCGTCAGAGACAGCCCACGGAATGCTGGTTGGTGTTCCGCGCGCAGCGCTACCGCCGGCAGGCAAGAATGAGTATTACTGGGCCGATCTGATCGGCCTTGATGTGGTAAATGCCAGGGGCCAGTTGCTGGGCCGGGTGCTCGGGCTGATCGAAACGCCGGCCAACGCTGTGTTGCGGGTTGGCGATGGTGAGCAAGCCGAGCAGCTTTTACCCTTTGTTGCAACGGTCATTCTTGACGTCGATAGGGTAGCCGGGAAGGTTCATGTTGATTGGGAAGCCGATTGGTAACCCGGTCGGTCATGAACAAGCGCTTCACTGTTGATGTGGTGACGCTTTTTCCCGAAATGTTTGTTGCGCTAACGCAGTCAGGAGTCACGCGGCGGGCGCTGGAAGAAGGGCGCTGGAGCCTGGATTTCTGGAATCCGCGCGATTTTACCGAGGACAATCACCGTACCGTCGATGATCGCCCTTATGGCGGCGGACCGGGAATGGTGATGATGCCGGGGCCGCTGGAAGCGGCGATTGAAGCGGCCAAAGCCAGGCAGGCTGCAGCAGGTGTGAGAAAGAGCCGGGTGCTTTGCCTCTCGCCACAGGGTGTGTCGCTGACGCATCGGCGCGTGATGAATTTTGTAGAGGCGGCAGAAGCTGAAGGCCTCGTGGTGCTCTGCGGGCGCTACGAAGGAATTGACGAGCGTTTGATCGAGCGCTGTGTCGATGAGGAAATTTCGATCGGGGATTTCGTGCTTTCGGGCGGCGAAATACCGGCGATGGCCTTGCTGGATGCTGTCGTCAGGCAGTTGCCCGGCGTGCTGAACGACGCCGAATCGGCAACGCAGGATTCGTTTGTTGCGGGTTTGCTGGATTGCCCGCACTATACGCGACCGGAGGATTACGCCGGTCAGCGGGTGCCGGATACCTTGTTGTCCGGGCACCACGAGCAGATTCGTCGCTGGCGCCTCAAGCAGGCGCTGGGGCGGACGTGGCAACGGCGTCCCGATTTGCTTTCGGGGCGTTCGCTGTCGAAAGAGGAAACGCAACTCCTGGTGCAGTTTCAGGAGCAATGCGGTTAGGATAATAAAACGTAATGTTTGTAAAACGGAGTTAAAAAATGAATCTGATCGAGCAACTTGAGCAAGAAGAAATCGCCCGTCTGGGCAAGACCATTCCACCCTTTGCGCCGGGCGACACGGTAGTCGTCCAGGTCAAGGTCAAGGAAGGTGCGCGCGAGCGCTTGCAGGCTTACGAGGGCGTGGTCATCGCCAAGCGTAACCGTGGCCTCAATTCAAGTTTCATCGTGCGCAAGATTTCGTCCGGTGAAGGCGTTGAGCGTACATTCCAGACCTATTCCCCGCTGGTTGCGGCCATTGAAGTCAAGCGTCGTGGTGATGTGCGTCGTGCCAAGCTCTACTATCTGCGTGAGCGTTCGGGCAAGTCGGCCCGGATCAAGGAAAAGCTGACGCGCCGGCAGAAGGACTAAGCACGGGACGTTTCATCAATCCTCCCGAAAAAGGGGGCAGAGTCGCCAGACTCTGCCCCCATGCTTTTTGCTGTGGGCGGGTGCTCAGGCCGGGCTTCCGTTGCGGTTTTCGATCAGGGCATAGGCCGAATGGTTGTGGATCGACTCGAAGTTTTCGGCTTCGACCACGTACGAAAAGATGCGCGGTTCGGCATTGAGGCGGGCAGCCACATCACGCACCATGTCCTCAACGAACTTCGGGTTGTCGTAGGCGCGCTCGGTGACGTATTTTTCGTCCGGGCGCTTGAGCAGGCCGTAAAGCTCGCAGGAGGCTTCCGCTTCCACAAGCTGGACAATCTCCTCAATCCACAGGTGATCGTTGATTCTGGCCGTTACGGTGACGTGTGAGCGCTGGTTGTGTGCGCCGCGATCGGAGATTTTCTTCGAGCAGGGGCAAAGGCTGCTCACCGGAACGACGATCTTGATCGTCGAGGCGATTTCGCCGTGGCAGATCTCACCGGTCAGCGTGACATCGTAGTCCATCAGGCTCTGCACACCGGATACCGGTGCCGCCTTGTTGATGAAATACGGGAAATTCATCTCGATGTGCCCGGTTTCCGCTTCCAGTTTTTCGAGCATCTCGCGCAACATGATCGGGAAATTCTCGACGGAGATTTCGCGTTCGTGGCTGTTGAGAAGCTCGACGAAACGCGACATGTGCGTACCCTTGAAGTTGTGCGGCAGGCCGACATACATGTTGAAGACGGCGATGGTGTGCTGCACCCCGCCCGACTTGTCGAGGACCCTGACCGGGTGACGGATCGATTTGATGCCGACCCGGTTGATGGCGATCTGCCGGGTATCTGCCAGATTCTGAACATCCACCATGGTGTTCGGGATTTGCGGGGCTTGCGGTGCGTTCATTTCAGTCCTGATCGAATATTTTGCTTCAATCCCGAATGTTGATCCATAAGCGGAGTGCTGCCTTGATGGGCGCGCAGCGTATGCACGATGCCGTCCTTGTCGAGACCGGCTTCGGCCAGCAGCAGCGCCTGATCACCGTGATCGATGAAATGGTCGGGTAGCCCCAGGCGAACAAAGTGCACCGGACTGTCAATTTCGTCCAGGACGCGTGCGACTTCGGAGCCGGCACCACCGATCAAGGCATTCTCTTCGACGCTGATCAGCAACGAATGTTCCCGCGCCAGTTCAATAATCAGCTCGCGGTCGATGGGTTTGACAAAACGCATGTTGGCCACCGTGGCATTGACTTCTTCTGCGGCTTCCAGTGCCGGTGCCAGCATGCTGCCAAAAGCCAGCAAAGCCACGTCCTTGCCGCGCCGGCGTAGTTCGCCCTTGCCGACGGGCAACTCAAGTAGCGCCTGCTGCGTGGCAACGCCTGGACCCGTGCCGCGCGGATAACGTACGGCGCTCGGGCCATCGATGTGATAAGCGGTAGTCAGCATTTTCCGGCACTCGTCTTCGTCGGCGGGCGTCATCACCACCAGGTTCGGGATGCAGGTCAGGTACGAGAGGTCGAAGGTGCCGTGGTGCGTCGGGCCGTCGGCGCCGACCAGCCCGCCGCGGTCGAGTGCAAAGACAACCGGCAGCTTCTGCAGGGCCACATCATGAATCAACTGGTCATAGCCGCGCTGCAGGAAAGTCGAGTAGATCGCCAGCACCGGCCGCATTCCCTCACAGGCCAGGCCGGCGGCAAAGGTGACGGCGTGCTGCTCGGCGATGCCGACGTCGAAATAGCGCTCGGGGAAGCGTTCGGCAAAGCGCATCATGCCGGAGCCTTCACCCATGGCCGGGGTGATACCGACCAGCCTGGGGTCGGCGGCGGCCATATCGCACAGCCAGTCGCCAAAGATCTGCGTATAGCTGGGCTTGCCGCCCGCCTTGCCGCCCTCGATACCGATTTCGGGTTTGAACTTCGAGACACCGTGGTAGAGGATGGGGTCGGCTTCGGCCAGCTTGTAGCCCTGACCCTTGCGCGTAATCACATGCAGGAACTGCGGCCCCTTGAGTTTCTGGAGGTTTTGCAGCGTTGGTACCAGCGAATCCAGGTCGTGGCCGTCAATCGGGCCGATATAGTTGAAGCCAAGCTCCTCGAATAGCGTTCCCGGCGTCAGCATGCCCTTGACGTGTTCTTCGACCCGGTTGGCAAATTCAAGCAGTGATGGGGCGCCGCGCAGAACTTTTTCACCGGCCTTGCGTGCCGCGTTGAAAGCGCTGCCTGAAAACAGGCGGGCCAGATATTTGTTCAGGGCACCAACGGGCGGCGAGATCGACATGTCGTTGTCGTTGAGGATGACGAGCATGTCGGCATCGGCCACGCCGGCGTTGTTCATCGCTTCAAAGGCCTGGCCGGCGGACATCGCGCCATCGCCGATGATGGCCACGGTGCGGTGTGCTTCGCCCTTGAGCTTGAAAGCCAGCGCCATGCCGAGCGCGGCAGAGATCGAGGTCGATGAATGACCGACGCCGAAGGTGTCGTACTCGCTCTCGCTGCGCTTGGGGAAGCCCGAAACGCCGCCGTGCGTGCGCAGCCTGGCCATTCCCGCCCGGCGCCCGGTGAGCACCTTGTGTGCATAGGTCTGGTGACCGACATCCCAGACCAGGCGGTCATCGGGTGTGTCGAACACATAGTGCAGGGCGACGGTCAATTCAACCGTTCCAAGATTCGACGAGAGGTGTCCGCCGGTCCGCGATACCGACTCAACGAGAAAGCGGCGCAACTCGTCGGCAAGCGGTGCCAACTGCTTGCGCTCCAGTTTGCGCAGCTGGGACGGATTGCTGATGGTGTCGAGCAGGGGATAGGAAGTCATTGTTGATCTGGTTCCGGCAAGTGCTGTCTTTTGCGGCCGTTAAAGCTGGCGATAGTCATCAGTTAAAACTTGCGGTGGGTGATGAAATGGGTCAGTTCAATCAAACGCTGACTGCGATCACCAAAAAAGGCCAGTGCTGCAAGGGCCTGTGCGCTGAGGTCATCGGCGAATTCGCGGGCAGCTTGCAGACCGAGCAGGCTGACATAGGTCGGTTTTCCGGCCTCCGCATCCTTGCCGGCGGTCTTGCCGAGTGTTGCCGTGCTGGCCGTACAGTCAAGGATGTCATCGACGACCTGAAACAGCAAACCGGCACGTTTGGCAAAGCGGTCCAGCGCGGCGCCGGCCTCATCGCTCAGTGCATCACCGCACAGTGCGCCGAGCATCACCGCCGCGCGAATCAGCGCCCCGGTTTTGAGGGCGTGCATCAGTTCGAGTTCCGGCAGGTTCAAAGACTGACCGGTGGCCCCGAGATCGATGGCCTGGCCGCCAGCCATGCCACAGGAGCCACTGGCGTGGGCCAGCAAGCGAATCATTTCAAGCTGGCGTGCGGTGCGGCCAGCGTCACGAGCGGACTCGTTGCCCGATTCAGTGCCAGATTCGGCCCGGGCCAGCAGTTCAAAGGCCAGCGCTTGCAGACTGTCGCCGACCAGCAGGGCCGTCGATTCATCGTATTCGACATGGCAGGTCGGCCGGCCGCGGCGCAGTATATCGTCGTCCATGCACGGCAGGTCGTCATGCACCAGCGAGTAGGCATGAATCATCTCGACCGCGCAGGCGACGATTTCCAGGCGCTCCGGCGAGCCGTTGTTCAGTTCGCCGGCAGCAAAAGCGAGCAAGGGGCGGATCCGTTTGCCGCCGTCAAGACTGGCGTAGCGCATGGCCTGATGCAGGCGTGCCGGGATGGCTTCGGCGGGCGGCAGCAGGCGCGACAGCGAGGCCTCAGTCCGCAACTGCACCGCGCGCATCCAGTCGGCGAAGGGCAGCGCCTGGTTATTGCCGGCCGGCCATGCGTTCACTGCGCTTCCCCGCTGGCGCTGTCAAAATCCCGCAAGGCGCCATTTTCCAGAACCTGGATTTTTCGCTCGGCGTCGCTCAGTTGCTGCTGGCAGTGCCTGAGCAGATCGCTGCCGCGCCGATACGCGGCAATCGATTCTTCGAGCGGCAGTTGTCCGCCTTCCATGTTGTGGACGATCTGTTCCAGCTCGGCAAGTGCCGCTTCATACTTCATTTCGCTCGCCGCAGGCGGCGCGGGCGGCGAGGTGCCGTTATCGAGCTTGTCGTTTGCGTTGGATCGGGCCATGGGGGGAAACTCGGATCAAACGAAGCAAAATAGCGCAAGAAGGGGCATCCGGTCAATTGGAAAGCGACTAAAATCCACGTTTTCTTGCCGATTGACTTTGCCGGTGTGCGTAATGTCCAGCCTCGAATCAACGAGTTCAAGCCGTTCAACGATTTCAGGCCATTTACCATGCAATCCCTGTGGATGATTGCCGCCAGCTTCCTGTTCGCCTGCATGGGCGTGTGCGTGAAGCTTGCTGCGCAGGATTATTCTGCCGCTGAAATCGTTTTCTATCGCAGTGCGATTTCCCTGGTCCTGATGCTGGTTCTGGTTCGTCTGCGCGGCATTCCGCTGGCGACCCCGCATTGGCGAAGCCAGTTCTGGCGCGGTATCAGCGGCTTCGTTTCGCTGCTCCTCTACTTTTACGCGATTTCCATGTTGCCGCTGGCTACGGCGGTAACGCTGGCCTATACCTCGCCCCTGTTTCTGGCGCTTTATCTTGGCTGGTTCGGCAAGGCGCGCCTGCGTGGCGGGATGCTGGGAGCGCTGGCGCTGGGGTTTACCGGTGTTGTGCTCCTGCTGCGACCGACCCTGCATGCCGAGCAGTTGCCCGGTGGCCTGATCGGTCTTGGTAGCGGCCTGATGGCCGGCTTTGCCTACTACAACGTGAGAGTACTCGGCGAGTTGGGAGAGGTCGAAGAGCGAACCGTTTTTTACTTTTCCCTGCTGTCGACAATCGCCAGCGGGGTGTGGATGACACTCTTTGAATTCCATCGCGTTGATCTGCGCAGCGGCTTTCTGCTGCTCGGTGTCGCCACCTTTGCGACGCTCGCCCAACTGGCAATGACGCGTGCCTACCAGCGCGGCAAGACCCTCATGGCGGCCAGCCTGGCTTATACAACAGTCATTTTTGCCAGCCTTTTCGGCTGGCTGATCTGGCGCGAGACGCTAACACTCGGTGCCTGGCTGGCAATCGCACTGATTGTCGCCAGTGGAGTTTTCGCTACTTGGTTCTCGCGGGCGAATCCTGCCGGGCAGGACTGATGCTAAACTCGGAGCAACACAAAGGGAGGCTCTCATGATCGTTATCCAGCACCAGCCCAAACGCGTCGAAGTCAATGTATACGCCGAATTCACTCTGGCGGACTACAAGGAGTTCGAGGCCATGGTCAACTACAAGGTCAAGTTCGAAGGGCCGGTTGATCTTCTCTTCGATCTGCGCGAAATGGCCGATTTCACGCTTGACGTGGCGTGGGAGGATATTGTCTTCGCCCGCTCGCATGCCGACGATTTCAAGCGTATCGCCGTTCTCACCGATAGCCAGTGGGTCGCCTGGAGTGCATGGCTGTCGCAGATTTTTGTGCGTGCCGAAATGCAGGTGTTTGCCGATGAAGCCGAGGCACGTTCCTGGCTCGACGCGGGATGAGTCGGCATGAATTTTTCAACCCTGCTGAGCACTGAGGTTCTGGCCGCGCATCTGAACGATCCGGACTGGCGGATCTTTGATTGCCGCCATCAACTGTCGGATGTTGAATTCGGTGCACAAGCCTACGCCGAGGGCCATCTGCCCGGTGCCTTTTTCCTGCATCTGGACCGCGACCTGTCGGCCCCGATGAATGGCCGCAACGGTCGTCATCCCCTGCCCGATGCGCAGCTTCTGGCGAGCAAACTGGGCGCTGCCGGCGTTTCACGGCAGTCCCAGGTCGTCGCCTACGACGACGATGGGGGAATGATCGCCGCGCGCCTGTGGTGGCTGCTGCGCTGGTTGGGGCATGATCGCGTTGCGCTGCTCGATGGCGGCATCGGGCAATGGGTGAGGGAAGGGCGAGTGCTGACCAGCGAGCGGCCAAAGCCGGTTCCGGCCCGCTTTGAAGTCGAGCGCCGCGATTGGGTCGTCAGCAGCGATGAGGTGCTGGCCAGCCTCGACCGCCGTGAACTGTGCCTGGTTGACGCCCGAGCTCCGGGTCGCTTTCGCGGCGAGAACGAAACGCTTGATCCGGTTGGTGGTCATATCCCCGGTGCGCGCAACCGGTTTTTCCGCGACAACCTGGATGCCGAGGGCTGCTTCCGCCCGGCGCCCGAGTTGCGCCGCGAATTTCTTGCCCTGCTCGCTGGCACCGAGCCGGCGCAGTCCGTGATGCAATGCGGCTCAGGTGTCACCGCCTGCCACAATCTGCTGGCCATGGAGATCGCCGGACTGAATGGAGCAAAGCTCCATGCCGGGTCGTGGAGCGAGTGGTGCGCCGATCCGGCCCGGCCGGTAGCGCGCTGAACAGTAACCCGGCGTCCGGTGACGCAGCGGGCGGCAAGGCGCTCGCGCAACGTGAGAATGCCTGTCATAACCGGCAATGTTTACACGGCACTCACGGCACGCCGTGCCAGGATCGTCTATTCGTGGGTTTTCTGCCCTGGCTCAAGCAGCATGTCGATCGCGCATTCGCTCAGTTGATCGATTGAAAGTGCGCCGTCCGGCCGGTACCACTGTGTGCTCCAGTTGAGCATCCCGAAAATGTACAGGCGTACCGGGGGAGCCGAGCCGCGCAGCCTGCCGCTCAGGGCGAGTGCATCGAGCGTTGACTGCCATGGCTTCTGGTAGCGGTCAGTAATGGTGGCTATTTCGGCACGTGCCGCCGCATCGAGCGAGCGTGTTTCATAGAGCAGCATCGGTGCCTGACATTCACCCTCAAGCAGGTTGCCTAGATGGGTACGGATCATTATCCGCAGCCGCTGTTCTGCATCGTCGATCCCTTCGACGGCGGCCTGCAGGCGCCGGTAGCCGGTTTCGAGCCCATCGGCGATGGCCGCCTTGAGCAGATCCTGCTTGCTGCGAAAGTGGTAGAAGGGGCTTCCCGAGCGCATGCCGACGGCCTGTGCGATATCGCGCGTGGTGGTGGCGTCGAAGCCTTTTTCGACGAAGAGGCGTGCCGCTGCGTGCAGCAATTCCTCGCGGCGGTTGGCCTCGGGCGGCACGGCGCTGCGTGGTTTGCGGCCGCGCGGCATGGCTAGAGCTTTGCCGCCAGACGCGTTCCTGATCGATGGCGCGTTTGGCATCAAGTTCGCTGGCCACATCGGCACCGCCGATCAGCGACAGGGGAATGCCGGCGGCGCGCAAACCGGCTTCGAGTTCACGACGCGCTTGCTGACCGGCGCAGACCACCACCGTATCGACCGGCAGGCACTGCGCCTGCCCATTCACTCGGATATGCAGGCCGCTGTCATCAATACGCTCATAGCTGACGCCGGCGAGCATATGCACGCCGCGCATCTTGAGCAGTGAACGGCGAATCCAGCCGGTGGTCCTGGCCAGGCCATCACCGACCTTGGACGTTTTTCGCTGCAACAACCAGACCTGGCGCGGCGGCGTTTCCTTCTCCGGGCGCTTGAGGCCGCCGCGAGTGGCGAGTGCGGCGTCGATTCCCCATTCCGCCTGAAATCGTTCGAGTTCGCTTTTGTCGTCCACGGCGTGCGTGAGAAACTCGCCGACGTCGAAACCGATGCCTCCGGCCCCGATGATCGCTACCCGGGCACCCGCCGTCTTGCGCCCTTCAATCAGGTCGATGTAACTCACCACCTTGGCGTGTTCGTTCCCCGGAATATCGAGAGTGCGCGGGATGATGCCGGTGGCCAGCACGATGTGGTCAAAACCCAATTGCGCGAGTTCGCCGGCCTCGACACGCTGGCCGAGCCTGAGCGTGACGCCGGCATTTTTCAGTCGATGCCCGAAGTAGCGCAGCGTTTCATTGAACTCTTCCTTGCCGGGAATGCGGCGAGCCAGGTTGAATTGCCCGCCGATCACTGCGGCGGCATCGAACAGCGTAACCTCGTGCCCGCGCTCGGCAGCCGTTGCGGCACAGGCCATGCCGGCCGGTCCGGCGCCGACGACGGCAATCCTGATTGGGGCTGCGGTTGGCTCGATCAGCAATTCGGTTTCGTGGCAGGCGCGCGGGTTGACCAGGCAGGAGGTGAGCTTGCCTGCAAAAACATTATCGAGGCAGGCCTGATTGCAGGCGATGCAGGTATTGATTTCGTCGGCACGATTCGTCGCCGCCTTGTTCACGAAGTCCGCATCGGCGAGGAATGGGCGCGCCATGGAAACCATGTCGGCGCAACCCGAAGCGAGGATCCCTTCAGCCACTTCCGGCGTGTTGATGCGGTTGGTGGTGATCAGCGGGATGTTAACTTGGCCCATCAGGCGCTGCGTGACCCAGGCAAAGGCAGCGCGCGGCACCATGGTGGCGATGGTCGGGATGCGCGCTTCATGCCAGCCGATGCCGGTGTTGATGATCGTTGCACCGGCCGCTTCGATGGCCCTGGCCAGGGCCACCACCTCGTCCCAGGTGCTGCCGCCTTCGACCAGGTCGAGCATCGAGAGGCGGAAGATGATGATGAAGTTCGACCCGGTCGCTTCGCGTACCCGGCGCACAATTTCGACGGCAAAACGGATGCGCTTCTCGAAACTGCCGCCCCACTCGTCAGTGCGCTGGTTGGTCTGCTGGGCGATGAACTGGTTGATCAGGTAACCCTCCGAGCCCATGACCTCGACACCGTCATAACCGGCCCGTTGCGCGAGGGCGGCGCAGTGGGCGTAGTCGGCAATGGTCTTGCGCACGCCCCAGCGCGACAGGGCGCGGGGCGTGAAGCGATTGATCGGAGCGCGCAGTTTTGAGGGCGCCGTTGTCAGCGGGTGATAGCCGTAACGACCGGCGTGCAGGATCTGAAGCGCTATTTTTCCGCCTTCGGCATGGACGGCTTCGGTGATCAGACGGTGCTTGCCCACCTGCCACGGGAAGCTGAACTGCGAAGCGTGCGGATGAACTCGCCCCGAGAGGTTGGGTGAAAAGCCGCCGGTCACGATCAGCCCGACACCGCCACGCGCACGCTCGGCGAAAAAAGCGGCGAGGCGGGTAAAACCATTGGGCGCTTCTTCAAGACCGGTATGCATCGATCCCATCAGCACACGGTTTTTCAAGGTCGTGAAGCCGAGGTCGAGCGGGGCGAGCAGGTGCGGGTAAGTGTTGCGGGTCATTCCGGGCGACTCCTGAGGGATGGCATGATCGTGCCAACAGGTGATTAATAATTAAGCAAGCAAGCGCTTGGTTTATTATTGATCAAGGTCAGGGAATTTGCAAGAGAAACTGCGGCTGGGTGCTCTGTACGGGAGAGGAATAAAGAAATGGAAAAAGCTTAACCACCAAGCCACACACAAAGTTTCACCAAGAAAACGCAAAGTTAAATTGGTGTTCCTTGGTGTTCCTTGGTGTTCCTTGGTGAACTTGGTGACTTGGTGGTTCGCTGTTTCACGTTCACTGACGACTAGCTGGCGTTCATCGATTCCAGTGCGCCGCTTAGCGCATGTTCGAAGATCGGTTCGCTATGAAGTATGCTGGCATTGCCGTCGCGTATCTGCCGCACCAGTGCTTCGGGTGCGATCGAGATGGCCTTGGCAGAGCGGTGATTGCTGAACAGCAGGATGCCCTTTTGCGGGCTGATCCAGTTCAGACGTTCGCGATTGGTGAGGCCTTCCTCGTCGCGGAATTCAACCCAGTCGCCGCGTTTGAGCTCGTTGACCTCGCGCAGGATTTGACGATCGTCGGCACGCCAGATCGGACTGGCGCCGACGAGCATGATTTCCTCAACCTCGACGCCATTGTCGACACTGCGCATCACCAGCAGATCCCCTTCCTCTTGCGGCTTGAACGACGGAGTAAGCTCGACGGGTGCAAGGGGTTCGACGGCTGTGTCTGCTTTTTCGGCTTTGTCGGGTTCAGACGCAGCAAGCACTTCGGGGGCAGGCGCCGCAGGCAGTTCGCCTTTGAGTGCTGCCGAGTGATAGCGCACCAGTTCGTCGAAAAAAGCGCTGCGCTGGGCCGGGGCGGTATGAATGCTTTCCAGTCCCTTGTTGAGCTGGGCCAGCAATCCGGGCAGCAGGCTGATCAGCGTGCTCCGATCCTCCGGAGACTTCTTGGCCTCGATACTCCAGGCCAGATTCTTCATCGCCTCGGTGGCGGCCTGCCAGTCAGTCCCGTCCTCATCGTCGCTGACGGCAATCGCCTGCAGGACCCCAACCCAGTGTTCGCCCAGGAAATTATCAATCAGTGGCGGCAATTTGCTGATTGACCGGAAATACTGAACGGTACGTTGCGCGCGCTCCCATCCGTCGCTTTCCTGTTCGCGCTGAATGACGATATTGGCGGCGGTCAGCGCGGTGCTGTTTTCCTCGCCCTCGCGCTCATCGACGAAAGCCTCAAGTTCGGCGAGTGCGGTGCCAAACACCTCAACATCGTTCTCAAACTCGGCCTGAATCCGTTCGACGAGTTCGGCAAGCTTGCAGTAGAAGGGATCCGTCTCGTCAACCGAACTTCCCCAGCGAATCGAGATGCCGGAGACGCTGCCGAGGAAGCGGCGTGTCGGGTGCTGGCGGTCGGCGAAGAAGCCGGGGTTGAGCATGGCCACCTTGAGCACGGGGATCTGCAGCCGGCTGAGCAGCGCCTTGATGGCAACGGGAATATGCGCGTCGTCGAAAATGAAATCGAAGAGCATGGCAACGATGTCAATCGTTACCGCTTCGAGACCGCCAACCTGCTGCGCGTTCTCCGATTCGCGAACCGCACGCACCTGGTTGACGATCTGGCCTCCGGCTTCGCCAGCCGGCGCATGCTGCAGGGTGTTCAGCGAGGAAAGCAGCAGTTGATTGATGGTTGCTGAATCGAGCATGACCCCCTGGGGAGCGGCCGCAAAGGAACCCGCTGCGACGCTGCCGCCGCTGCCGGATAGCCCTGCCGGTGCCTGGCCGCCACGCGCCTGCGCCAGACGCTGCAGAGCGTCAAGGATGCCTTCACCGGAACTGTCGGCGATACCCACTCCAGCCACTCCACCCGCAATCCCCGCCGCGCCCGGAGAGGCCTGGACTGAGGATGAAAACGTATTTGCACTGCCGAGCGCAGAACTTCTTCGGTAGCTGCGCTTGAGATCGGGGAGAATGTTGCGTTCGATCAGGTAGGCGTTGATTTGCTGGTAGATCAGTGGCAGGGCAGGGTGCAGATGCCGCTCCAGGCGGCGCAGCAGAAGCAGACGTGTTTCGGCATCCGGGCCGATGGTGGCACAGGCATCGGAAAGCGCGCTGCAAATGATGCCCGGGGCCAGCGGGTTGCTGCTGTCATTCAGTTCGTCATCGCCGAGCAGGGCAGCAACGCGCCGGTTGAGTGTGTACAGTTCGGCGTCACAGGACTCGGCAAGCTGGGCCGAGAATTCGCGAATGACGATGTGCGCGGAGAGGTCTTCGTCGGCAAGCAACTGCAAGCCTTCGAATTCAGGAACTTCTAAGGGTGCAGGGCGATTGTCTTCTTCCGGATTGCGCTTGTTCTGGCAGCGCTCGGCTTCGGCCGACAGCTCCCGACGGAACGTGTCAATCAGCGGTGACCAGTCCGTTTCGATATCGGCCCGCAGATCGATATAGCGTTTCTGTTGCTCTTTTTCCCGGGTTGAATCGGCGAGGAGCAAAAGTTCATCGGCAACCGGTGTGGCGACTTCCCGCAGCCAGCCGCACAGGCCGTCAACCAGTTGATCGCGGCACTCGGCGAGGATGCGAAGTCCGGGGTTGCGGTCACGACCCAGGCCGTTAAGCGAAACAATCTTGTTTGAAGCAGCATTCGAAGCGAACTTGCTCATGGCCTGGCCCTCATTGAGGAACCGCTTGTTGTTGCCAGGCGGAAAGAATCAGCAGGGCGAGCGCACTCTGGATAAACGATGTCGGTATGCTGGAAATAATGAATCACGATCAACCCCGCTTTCTGGAAGTCCCTCTGCCGTTGCCGTTTTAAAGCGGCGTTAGGTCGGTGACTTTGCGTCGCCGTCTTTCGACGGGTTTGCCCTGTTTCAGAGGCTGCTAGCTTTCAACGTGGCAGCCGTGGTTATAACTATCGCTTGGAATCTTTCTCACGCGTGTTAAAAAAATCACTTAAAACACGCACTTGGAGAAATAATTTTTTTGGTATCTGATCATATATCAAAATTCAGGAAAGTCAAAATTGATCAGCGCTTGTTTTGGCCACTGTGGCCAGTGCCCAACTGACATGCTCGCGCACCAGTGCCGAAGGATCATCCTGGCGCGCCATGAGTGCGGCCAGAGTCGTCGCCGAGCCTGCCGAGTTGCCCAGCGCAACGGCAATGTTGCGCAGCCAGCGCTCATGGCCGATGCGGCGAATCGGGCTACCCGCCAGGCGGTTCTCGAATTCCGCTTTGCTCCAGGCGAAGAGTTCGGCGAGCGGTGTCGAATCGAGACCGTTGCGCACGGCAAAGTCAGGATCGCCGAGTTGTGCAAAATCGTTCCACGGGCAACAGAGCTGGCAGTCGTCGCAGCCATAGATACGGTTGCCGATCAGCGGCCGCAGTTCGACCGGGATGGCGCCCGGCAGCTCGATGGTCAGATAGGAAATGCACAGGCGGGCGTCGACCTCGTAGGGCGCGACGATGGCGGCCGTCGGGCAGGCGTCCAGGCAGCGACGGCAGGAGCCGCAGTGCTCGCTGACCGGGGTGTCCGGTGGCAGGGGCAGGTTGCTGTAGATTTCGCCGAGAAAGTGCCATGAACCCTGACGGGTGAGTGCCAGCGTATGCTTTCCGCGCCAGGCAATTCCCGACTGGCGCGCGAATTCGACCTCCAGCACCGGCGCCGAGTCCGAGAAGACACGGTAGGCAAATGGCGAAGTAAACGCTTCTGGCGATCCACAATTGCTGAGTTCAAGGTCGATTCGCCGGGCCAGTTTCTGCAGGCGCTGACGAATCGTCTTGTGATAATCGCGACCCAGCGCATAGCGGGAGATGTAGCCCGCTTCGCGGTCAGCCAGCACCTGTTCACACTCGGCGGCCTGTGGCCAATAAGGCAGCCGCGCCGAAATGACCGATAGCGTGGCGGTCAGCAGAGCCTCCGGTCGGGCACGTAGCGCGGCGTGTTTGGCCATATAATCCATCTCGCCATGGCGACCGAGTTCAAGCCAGCGTAACAGTCCGGGGGTGGCGGCTGAAGCATCGGCGCTGGCGATGCCGATTTCGGCAAAGCCCAGATCCTGCCCCCAGCTTTTGATCTTGTGGACTAGCGCGACAAAATCGACCTGTCCCCAGGCATTGGCCGCCGACGCGCCCGTATCGGAGTTCTTCTCTTGCATAATCCGCATCATAGTCCTGTTGATAGCCCTGTTACTGAGCAATCCGCGCTGACCCTCAGCTTGCCGGACGAGGCGGCAACCCTCACCCTCGGGCGCGAACTGGCGCCATTGCTGGCTCCCGGCATGGTCGTATGGCTTGAAGGCGAGCTGGGTGCCGGCAAAACCACGCTCGCCCGCGCCCTGCTGCGCGCGCTGGGCCACACGGGGACGGTGAAAAGCCCTACTTACACACTGGTTGAAGTTTACGTAGTTTCGAGCTTATACTGGTATCACTTTGATTTTTATCGTTTCAATGAGCCAGAAGAGTTTGATGATGCCGGTCTGGGCGAATATTTCCGGGAAGATTCCATTTGCCTGGTCGAGTGGCCTGCGAAGGCGACTGGCCATGTGCCACCGGCTGATCTCGCCCTGGCGTTCCGTTTTGCAGAAAACGCAACTGAATCCGGGCGTGTCGTCGACCTGCATGCCCGCAGCGAGGCCGGACAGCAATGTCTGACTTCACTCACAAGCCGCTGGCCGGGCGCCGGCAACTGATCAAGTTTGCCGGGGCGACCCTGCTCCTGTCGGTCAGCACGGTCGGGCGAACTGCAACGGAGCGAATTTCAGGCATTCTCGCCGTTCGCGTCTGGCCCGCCGCCGACTACACACGGGTGGCGATCGAACACAATGCGCCGCTGAAATTCACGCACTTTATGGTCAGGAACCCGGATCGACTGGTCGTCGATCTCGAAGGCATCGAGTTCAACAGCGTACTGGAAGGCCTGGCCAACAAGATTGCGCGAGCGACGATCCGAACATCAAGCTGCTGCGTGCCGGTCGTTTCAAACCGGGCGTCGTGCGCCTGGTGATGGAGCTCAAGAACGAAGTCAAGCCGCAGGTCTTCGTGCTGCCGCCGGTGGGCGAATACGGCCACCGTCTGGTGCTCGACGTCTACCCGCTGGAGCCACCGGATCCATTGCTCCAGTTGCTGGAGAAACATGAAACACTGATGGGCAATACGGACCTCCCGGTCGATAAAAAGCCGCAGCAGAACGCCGAGGTTAAGACCGAGCGGCGCCGCCAGGGAAAACCGGTCGTCGATCGTCTGGTGACCATCACGCTCGACCCTGGCCATGGCGGTGAAGATCCCGGCGCAGTGGGTCGCGGCGGCAGTTATGAAAAACACGTGACGCTGGCCGTCGCCAAACGCCTGAAAGCAAAGATCGATGCCGAGCCCAATATGCGCGCGGTGCTCACGCGCGACACCGACTTTTTCGTGCCGCTGCACATGCGCGTGCAGAAAGCGCGGCGCATCCAGTCCGATCTGTTCGTCTCGATTCACGCCGACGCCTTTACGCGACCCGATGCCAACGGTTCATCGGTCTTCGTTTTATCCGAAAGCGGTGCGTCGAGTTCGGCCGCACGCTATCTGGCGCAAAAGGAAAATGCTGCCGATCTGGTCGGCGGTGTCAATATCGATGTCAAGGATCCGATGCTGGCGCGTACCCTGCTCGATCTGTCGCAAACGGCAACGATCAGCGACAGCCTCAAGCTGGGCAAGGCTGTGCTCGGCGAGATCGGCGGCATCAACCGCCTGCACAAGGCCAGCGTCGAACAGGCCGGCTTCGCCGTGCTCAAGGCGCCGGATATTCCCTCCATCCTGATCGAAACGGCCTTCATCTCCAACCCCGAAGAGGAAAGGCGTCTCAACGACGAGGCCTATCAGGACAAGATGGCCGAGGCCATCATCTCGGGCATTCGCAAATACTTCGCCAGGAACCCGCCGCTGGCCAAGTCGACGCTGGCGCGGCTGGATTAGTCCCTTGCCGGGTTACGGGCGCAAGAGGTGCTGAGACGCTGCGTTGGCCTGCGCAAAGCGAATGCAGAGACAATCCCCACAAAAAGCATGGAAATTCGTCATCCGTGTGGCTGATCGCTCATGCGGGCTGCTGAATTAGGTTTTCAAATAACAGCGGGCACTGTTAAAATGCCGACCCTGCACTTTCCTGCAGGATTGCATCGCCGCTGTAGCTCAGTTGGTAGAGCAGCGCATTCGTAATGCGAAGGTCGCCAGTTCGATTCCGGCCAGCGGCACCAAATTAGATTCAAGACTTATCCCAGCTCACAAGGTTGGGCTTTTTGTTTTCTGGCTTCAGTGCTCCTCCTAGTGCTCCCTGCTCTATCAATACGAAGCAACACGCGCCAGAGAAAAAGAGTCACCGACGTGAACCCAGACATAGCAAGCGAAACTCATCTGGCCTACTACGCGGATTTCTTGGTCGAACCGCTATGCAAGCCAACTCGCAAGGACAACTAGGTAACGTTTCTTCAATATCGCCACCGGGAGGAATGCAGATTAGGTCGCAGACGGTTGAACCGCGTTCGCGAGCCTGGAAGCGCTTCACTACGCTCGCGCTGGTACAAAGTGGCATCTTCGGCCTCACGACGCGTCCAGCTTCGCGCATTCCAACTCATTCAGCCAATGTCGGTCCGGATGATGGGCACATCATCATCGCAAGGTAGTGAAGAATTGCTGGTTCATGTGCCTTTCGCAGCGCGGTTCCTTCGTCAGCTGGCGGGCCATGGCGGGTAACGACCACAACGGCACCAGCAGTATTGAAAAGTGGCTGGCCATAATCGAAGCCTTGTCTTCAAATGACGACTGCGGACTCCGAAAACCACTGGAGCATGATCGACGTCGAACCAGCTAAGGTAGCGGCTCAGCTTCACTGGTCGAAAGTGTGCGCAGGGATTTATTAGCGTATAAGTTTGTGCCTAGTCAAGAAGGAACCAGTCACCCGATCTCAAAGACGGCCTTCTCGGCGATCCCCCGGATTCATCCCGGGATCAGAAAGGCAAGGCTCAACTTGATCTATCACTGGCTCGGCAGGTCAAGCTGCCGGCAATTGACAAGTTCGCGGAATGCGCTGTTGCGCGCCCCGATTTGAGCCACACCTACCGCGTAACATTCGTCCGCCGAAGGACTGCGAGCCATGTCGGGTCAGGCGCTGGAATTCCATCGCTGCCATGGCTGGCCGCAACCCCGGAGAGCACAGGCGTCGAAGAAATCGGCTAGCCTTCATCTTGCCTTGGGACATGTGTGTGCGGATCTGCGGAGCTTTCGGGCCGGCCAATCTTACGCCGCTGGCCGAAAAGTACTACAGACGCTGAATGCCGGGTTTCCAGGTATTCGCGCACGCCAGGCCATCGCGGCTTTGCGAGGACCCGGGCGTATCTCCAAACCCGTCGTTTGTTAAGTAGGCTGTCGGTAGCCTGGGGTCAGGCCTGAACCGGTTGAGAAGCCGCGAAGCTGGCAGTCCTTTGAGTTACTCTGGCGACGCATACGCTAACCCGATCCTCGCTTCAGGCTACCAAAATGGACTACCCAGTGCTCAAAAACCGAATGAGAAAAACGCCTTAGACGCCGCTTGCTGCAAGAAACTTACCGCTAATCGGATATAAGTGGACGTTCTGCCGAATCTTCTGCTTCAATGAACCCAAATGCTCAAGAGGTGCGTGAAATGAAAAGAGATTCCGGATTTACCCTGATCGAACTGATGATCGTCATCGCTGTGATCGGTATTCTTGCCGCCATTGCCTTGCCCAATTACAACGAATACGTCCTGCGCAGCAAGATAACCGATGGCCTCGCCGGTCTATCCCAGATGACCACCAAGCTTGAGCAATACTTTCAGGACAATCGCACTTACGTGGGCGCTTGTGCAGCGGGAACTGTGGCGCCGCTGCCGCCCGCCTCGAACAATTTTACGTATACCTGTCCGACTCTTAACGCCACGACTTACATCGTTCTGGCGACCGGTGTCAACCAGATGGCCGGTTTCACCTACACCATCGCCCCGAACAACGCCCAGAGCACAACAGGCGTTGGCGGTGGCTGGTCGGCGGCGGGTTTGCCGAAGGCGTGCTGGGTCAAAAACAAAGGCGGAGGCTGCTAGATCATGGCAGTTATGGGCAAGGGTTTCTCCCTCGTCGAACTCGTCGTCGCCATCGCGATCATGGGCGTGCTCATGGCTTTGGGGCTGCCGGCGCTGACCACCTATACCCGCAACGTCAAATTACGGGCAGGCGCCGAGAGCTTTCTGGCCGGCTTGCAAATGGCGCGAGGCGAGGCGGTCAGGCTGAACACCCCGGTCGAGTTGATTCTCACCAATTCGCCCCCGGTTACTGATGACGGCACAGACGGCAATTTTCCTGTCTTGGCAGAAGTCGTAGTCGACAATCTCGGCAACCTGGTGGCAACCGGCAAAGTCGGCGGCCAATTTTCCCGTAGGCCAAGGCCAGTACCCCAGCTGACCCGAGTTTTAACTGGCTGGTGCGAACATTGCCCACGCAGGGGGGCGCCTGTGCGGCCAATGGCGCGGCACAACAGGCCAAGGCCTGCTGGTTTATTACAGGAAAGCGGGGCGCTGAAGGCAGTGGAACGGATGTGGACTCGGCATCGCAGATTCTGATCGAGGGGCCGGCTTCTGTTTCGTTCACTGCGCTCGGTGGCGCAAACGCGGCGGTTGATTTTAATATTTCCAATCCGGGAGGCGGGCTGCGCCCCGGGTGGCCCGATGCGCTGTCTGCGGGTCCGCCTTGAACTGGGTGGGCGTGCCAAGCTGTGCGACCCGGCGGCTACCACAGCCTGTGATACGCGAGGGTGTTAATGAAAACTACAGCCCATTCACAGCAAGGCGTTTTTCTGATCGAGGCACTGATCGGCATTCTCATATTTTCGCTGGGCGTTCTGGCCATGGTCGCTTTGGGGACGACAGCCGTTTCCGCACAATCCGATGCGCAGTACCGGACCGAGGCAGCCAACCTGGCCACTGAAATAGCCAGTGAGATTTCGCTCCACGCTGATCGAGTGCCGC
>JADJNC010000012.1 GCA_016709335.1 Candidatus Propionivibrio dominans
GGGTGCATCCCTGTTGAACGCACGATGCCGCTGGTCGCGTCGAACATCACATCAAAAAATTCCTGAACATTCCAACTGTTGCAGAACAACCATGACCAGGCGAGTTCATTGCTCCTCGGGTAAAACTGCGTCCAAAGGGATCCCGACGGACCAAGGATGCGCAGTACCTCGTCCTTGCTCATACCCGCCTGGACACGGGAAAAATGCGCCATGTCCAGCACCTGCTCGATGCGCTGCAGTTTTCCATCAGGCCCAACGTACGCCATGAAAGTCTGCGTGCCTGCCGGGCCGCGCGGGAAAGCCAGTTGTTCGCTGCCATCCGGATTCTTCCAGACCATCGCCGGCTCGCCCATCGAGGCCATGACCTCGGGCAGCGTCGACACGCCCGGCTTGAGATTGCTGCCGCTGCTACCGGCGCACGCAGAAAGAAGCAGAACACTTAAAACAAGTAACCCGCGTAATCCTGCTGAAAATTTGCCGTCCATTTCGCCTCCATGCCTGATCAGGGTTGAGTTTATTTTCACACGCTCAAAGGACAGGATATCCAGAGAGTCTTCCGTGAGTATCGCTGGCGCCGGGTGCCGCAGTCAATCGCCTTTTGGTGCCGGAATACGTCATGATTCTGAGCTGGAAGGGGTTGGCTGAACTTCATGGTTATTGACCCCCTTTCCTGCTGAAGGCGTGGCATTGACCGGGGTCGATTGAATGAGGATACTCGCGTACCTGTGCTTGCAATCACTTTCCATGTCGCAGCGCGCACTCCTAGAATACTTGTTCCCAACATTTCGAAAATTGATCAATCATGAACAGAACGCTCCTGATTGCCAGTCTGACAATCCTGCTGCTGGCCGGCTGTGTTGACAACCAGCTCGTGGCTTATGGCACCGACGAGAATTATCTGAATTTCAATCATCCGTTTACAGACAAGGCAATTGCTGACGTCCGTGACAGAGCCGAGAGGCTGTGCGGGCAGCGAAAACAAGTGGCAATCCAGACGTCAAAAGTATGCTCACTTTCACAGTGCATAAATCAGGCGGACGTTAGGTGCCAGCCGGTGTCAGCCGAAATGGAAAGGTCAGTGAATTCCGGATTTCATCCTGGAATTGTCGACCATTTCACTACTGTCCGGTTAAAAATCGAATAGATTCAGTTGGTTGCACGGAACGCCCTCGGCATTTCGGTCGCTCCTGAAAAGTTGAGCTTCTTGACGATAGCCACGAGAACACGGCGATCCAGCGGTCACCGCATTCTCTGAATTGCCGTAGGCAAATGCTGCTTCACTTGAAGAACAACCGGAATTGGGTGAAACACAAGCGTTTTGCTCGGTTTCAGGATCGATGCGATGTCTTGCGGCTGATCGTGCCAAGGCAATGGTCTGAAGTCCGTGCGGACAGTAGCCGCGAGCCATGTGACGCGCCGGGCCCCTACCAACAAGTGGATTACTTGACATCCCCCAGGGGCGTAGACGAAACGGGGATGTTGCTCAATCGAGCAGCGTATGCCTCACCGCCGACTTGGTCGTACGAAAGAGCGCCCACGGAAAGAGCGACAGGCACAAATCGATCGGTCGTCAAATCCAGGCGCGTAGGCCGTGCTCTCCATGATGCCGAAGCTGTCGCCCGCATAGAGCACCTGGCTGGGGGAGATCCCGCGTTTGTTGGCATCGGCGAGCGTCGAGCGTTTGATCTCGTGCCGGAAGCCCAGGTGGTACAGCTTGGCGGCCTGTGCCGACAGGCAGACTTTCGATATCGCGCAAACTTTCTCGGTAAGTCGGCGGGATTGATCGGCGCAGGTCATGAACTTGACGTAGCGATCTCCGCCGTGGCGATCGATGATGCGATGAAAGTCTTCCATGGCAAAGAGTTGGGCGAACAGCGTCTTGCCGATGTGAGAGGCTCCGGGTAGGTTATTCCCGGAATTTTTTCGGATATGTATTTTGACGTTCAAGTCGGAGACACCCCTCGTCGCTCGGAATCCATTGCTAATCATGGCTTACAGCGATTTACCATCTCGTTTAACCGGACAGCAGTGGACCCATTTCTTGATTCTGATCCATGTCCTGCGTAGCGCGCGCGTCCCCTTGAATGCCCGATGCCGGACCAGGCCGCAAGCGCCTGCTCGGTCTATGCGATCAGCGAATGATCTGTACCGATTTGACGTCGATATAGCGCTGACGCTGATTCCAGCGCCTATCCACCTTGCCTTTGATACGCAACGGTGTGGTTTGATCGAATTTTTCAGCAGGCAGATAATCGTCATCAATCTCCAACTGAATCGACCCCGTCGCATCTTTAAATTCATAGCGCTCGCTTGCCAACTGACGCGTGATCTTGCCTTCCAGCAACACCGGCGTATCCTCTGCCGCCTTATTCGCGGCGGCAACCGTCGTTACTACAGCACGGCTGCCCGCGCTGCTGGAGGAAGCACGAGGACCGGTAAATTCGGCATGCGCGAAAAAGGGTACGGCCAACAATAGGGCAACAAGCAATCTGGTTTTCATCTGCTTCTCCTGTAAAAAAGTCACAACAAAAATGCAGTGGATTCAAGTCTGAAGTGCAACAGCGATATAACAATTAGCAAAGGGGCCACCCATTAACCGGCCCGTTACTTGCGATCAGTCTGGAACCCCAAAGACCGGCGCCTGACGCGTATTAAAATGCATCAACAGCGACCGGTCAATCGGCATTCAGGCACGCATTGATTCAGCCCTGCCCATCGTAGGTCAGGACGATTCCCGACAGCGGAGGGAGCTTGAGCAAGAGCGAATGCGAGCGGTTCATCCATTGTTGGTCGTCGGCCTGTAGCGGGTCACTGCCATTGCCTACGTTGCTGCCGCCGTAAAATTCCGAGTCGGAGTTGAGTACCTCACGATAGCGGCCGGGCAGGGGAACGCCGATCCGGTAATCATGGCGCGGCACTGGGGTGAGGTTGAGCACTACCACCATCAGTTCGTCGCCCACGCCTTTGCGCAGGTAGCTGATCACCGACTGCTGGGCGTCGTGGCAATCGATCCACTCGAAGCCATTCCAGTCGAATTCGTGGCGGTGCAGGGCGGGGCTGGACTGGTAGAGATGGTTCAGATCGCGTACGAAGCGTTGCATGCCCTGATGCAGGGGATATTCGAGGACATACCAGTCGAGCACCCCGCAACTGTCCCATTCACGCCCCTGGCCGAACTCGGTGCCCATGAACAGCAGCTTCTTGCCCGGATGGGTGAACTGGTAGGCGTAGAGCGTACGCAGATTGGCATGCCTTTGCCACTCGTCTCCGGGCATCTTGTGCAGCATCGACTGCTTGCCGTGCACCACCTCGTCGTGGGAGAAAGGCAGCATGAAGTTCTCGGTGAAGCAATAGAGCATGCTGAAGGTGAGTATTCCCTGGTGATATTGACGGTAAATGGGCTCCTGCGCCATGTAATCCAGGGTGTCGTTCATCCAGCCCATATTCCACTTGATGTCGAAACCCAGGCCGCCGACGTAGGTCGGGCGGCTGACCTGTGGCCACGAGGTGGACTCCTCGGCGATCATCAGGATGCCGGGGCACTGCTCATGGACTGCGACGTTGAGTTCACGCAGGAAATCGATGGCCGCGAGGTTTTCGCGCCCGCCGTACTGGTTCGGGATCCATTCGCCTTCGTTGCGCGAGTAGTCGAGATAAAGCATCGATGCCACGGCGTCCACGCGCAGGCCATCGATGTGCATGTCTTCTAGCCAGTAGACCGCACTCGACAGGAGGAAGCTCTTGACCTCGTTGCGGCTGAAATTGAAGATCAGCGTTGACCAGTCCTTGTGCTCGCCCAGACGCGGGTCGGCGTGCTCGTAAAGTGGGGTGCCGTCGAAACTGGCGAGGCCGTGGGCATCCTTGGGGAAGTGCGCGGGCACCCAGTCGAGCAGAACGCCGATGCCATTGCGGTGGCAGTGGTCGACGAAGTAGCGGAAATCGTCGGGATCGCCAAAACGGCTGGTCGCCGCGAAGTAACCCGTGGTCTGGTAGCCCCAGGAGGGATCGAAGGGGTGCTCGGTGATCGGCATCAGTTCGATATGCGTGAAGCCCATGTGTTTTACGTAATCGACCAGACGGTGTGCCGCTTCGCGGTAGTTGAGGAACTCGCCTTCCTGGTCGCGTTGCCAGGAGCCCAGATGGACTTCGTAAACCGACATGGGCGTATGCTGCCAGTCATTGGTGCGGCGTCGTTCCATCCAGCCACCGTCGCCCCAGGTGTAGTTGGCGAGGGCGGGAACGATGGTGCCGGTGCGCGGACGAAACTCATGGCGCTGCCCGTAGGGATCGGCCTTTTGCAGGATCTGGCCGCTGTGGCGATTGCGGATTTCGTATTTGTAGATATGTCCGGGATCAAGGTCTGGGATGAACAGTTCCCAGACGCCGCTACTGCCGCGTACCCGCATCTGATGGCGTCGTCCGTCCCAGTTGTTGAAGTCACCGATGACGCTGGCGCGCTCGGCGTTTGGCGCCCAGAGGGCGAACAGAACACCACCGACGCCGTCCACTTCGTGCTCGCGGGCGCCAAGGAAATTGTAGGCATGCCGGTGACGTCCCTCACCGAACAGGTACAGATCGAGATCGCCGACTTGCGGCAGGAAGGTGTAGGGGTCGCGCGCGATATGCTCGCGATGGTGGTCGTCGGTCCAGATCAGGCTGTAGTGTGCCGGTAGCACTTTAGCGTCGCCACGCCACTCGAAATGGTCAGTATCCGGCAGGCGGGTCATCGGTATGCCGCCCTCGGCGATTCGCACATCGGCCGCAAAGGGAATATAAGCACGGACTACGACCTCCTTGCCATCTGGATGGCGTCCAAGGACTGCAAAGGGATCGTGATGGCGGGCTTCACTGATGCGTTGCCGTTCGGCGTCCAGATGGCTCTTTTTCATGGTTGTTCTCTCGGAAAATGTGGGTTAGGGTTGATTGAAGTACAAAAGGAAATTTTTATCTGTCGTTAATCAGTCTATTTTAATGAAAATACTGCGTCTCATGTTATGAAAAAGAGGTATTTTCCATGACAGCGACGGATTCGATGCCTTGCGTATTCGCTGCTTTCCGAAGAGATCGATTCGCCGTCCCGCATTTGCAAATGCGTCGCTCCAGCTTCTTGAAGCAAGGCCCATGGCCGAGCAAGCGCTGTTTCTTGCACAATTGTTACGCAATAATTGCACTTTTCTGATGAACAAGCCGCAAAACACTGACTCCGCGCTGAAAAAATGAGCAATATTTATTTTTTCGATATCGACAATACGCTGCTTGACCACACCAGCAATGCCATTCCTGACTCGGCCTTGCTGGCCATTGCCGATCTCAAGCAAGCGGGACATACGGTAGTGATTGCCACGGGTCGCAGCTACAAGCACGCAAAACTGTTCATTGATCTGATTCAACCCAGTTACACGATCACCATCAATGGCGCCCGGATCATCAAGGATGGTGAGGAAGTGCTGACCATTCGGCTCGCCAGAGAGCCACTCATCGAATTGTTCAGGTGGATGCGCGCACAAGGGCACTATTTTGGTGTCAATGATGGTCAGGTTGGCCACATCAGTGCCTGCGTTCCCTGTGCATTGGAGCCCCTGGGCCGCGTTGACCTTACGGTGCAAACCGATATTGCGTTCTATGTCGGGCAGGATATCTATCAGGGCTGGTTATTCTTTGACGAAGCCATGGATGCAACGCTGTTCCCGGAAATTCTTCAGCGTTTTCCGGACTTTGACCTGGTGCGCTGGCACAGAACGGCGGTGGACGTACTGCCCAGAACGATCAACAAATGGTCCGGCTGTCAGTGGGTGATGGCGCAAACCGGCTTTCTGCCGCATCAGGCGATTGCGTTCGGCGATGGTTTGAACGATATCGAGATGCTGCAGGGCGTGGGTCTGGGTGTCGCGATGGATAATGGTCATCCCGCCTTGAAAGCGGTCGCCAATCGTATTGCCCCGGCAATGCACCTGGATGGGATTGCCAGGGTGCTGGATGAATTGGCTCGAACAAACGGGCCTGGTCGAGTCTAGTGCAAGTCATTTGCTTCTGAATCCGCCAAAATCCTGCTCAGCAACCATCGCCTGCCCTCGCGGCCTGCCTTCCTGATCGGAGAACTATGCTTTTCTCGGTTCTGCTCCTTCCCCTGGCGTTCGTCGCCGTCTTGATCTATTTGCTGCTGAAAAAGCGCTACCGCGGACTCGTCCTCAGCCTGGCGATGTTTGTCGCCGCCGTACTGGTTGGTCTGTGGGCAATTTTCCAGTCACGTTCATCGACGGCAGCGATCGGCATTCTGTTCTTGCCGTTTTACGGGCTCTTTGCCGCCGCCATGGGCTGGTTGTCGGCAAATTTACGCGCTGCACAGCGAAAAGCCTTACGCGGCCTTGGCTGGTTTTGCCTCGCCGCAGCGCTCGGAGTTCCGCTTGTTCTTGGCTATCAGGGATTCGCCAGCATCGCGCTCAATGCCAGCCGGGATGCGCAGCACCAGGCGAATCTCGCTGAAATCGAACGTAACAAGCGGGTCATTGCTGAAATCCTGGGGCGCAACCCGGGGCAGGAATCCGAAATCATCAATGCACTGATTGTTGAACGCGCCAGTGAGCGCAACTTTTTGCTGCCCGTTCTCGACAGCAAATTCGTCTCGCCCGACGCACTGGACAAACTGTCACGATCCGATGATCTCGGGATTGCACTGTCGGCCGTCAGAAATCCGAACTGCCGACCGGCAACGCTGGAGCGTATTTACCGTACCCATTCCTATCCCGACTATTTCTTTCAGGCGCTGGCGGCCCATGAAAACACGCCGCCGGAAATCCTCATCGACCTTTACCGCCGGCCAGTCACCATTTTCGGCCTTGATCGCTCATTGGCCAGCAACCCTGCCGTACCCAAAGAGATTCTGCGTGAGATTGCGATGAAGACCAGGGAAAGCTTCGTAGTCCAGCGACTGCTCCAGAACCCGAAGCTTGATTGTGCGCTGCTTGGGCTGATCGAAGAGGCTTTGCAAGGATCGGAGCGACCGAACGACAGTTTTAGCGTCGCCCGGCTACAGGAGTTTAAATCCGGTCAATGTAAATTTTCGTCCGGCGTGCGCTGATAAAAAAACCGTTTCAGCACCCCTCACACTCAGCCCAATCATGCGGCCCAGGCGAGGCCGCGCATTCTGGCGTAGACTAGGTGCCTCAACCGATAGGAGACCTGCCATGAAATTATCCCTTGCCTTTGTCCTTGCCGCGCTGATCTACAGCACAAACGCCTTCAGTCAAAGGGCCGGTATCACGAGTGGTGCGGGAGCTAACAGTTGCAGTGATTATTTGACGCATAGACAGGTGCAGGAACACCAGCAACTGGAGCTTGCCTATGTGTCGTGGGTGATGGGCTACCTGTCCGGCTACAACATGATGTCGAGTCTGCCGCAGTTGAATTCGATGCCTGAATACAGTGCCGTCATCTCGTACCTGGACCGCTTCTGCCGGGACAACTCGCTTCTTGCCGTGAGCGATGCAACCACCTGCATGATCGGCGATCTGGGCGGGTATCGGCCCGCGAAATGTAAAATGAACTAGCTGCCTGTCGGACTTGATGGGTCGAAGCGAAAACGAAGTTTCAGCGCAGCTAAAAAAGTGGGAGACGAGCGCAGTTTTTGCGAGCTTTCGCCTTGCGGCGAAATGCCTGCTTACCCCATTTCACGGATTTCAAGCGAATAGTTGTTCTATTCGCACAGAAATACGGGGAAAAATGAGCCGTCTTCCCACTTTTTACAGCCGACTTGGTCAAGTCCGACAGGCTGCTAGCTGCTGGCGTCCTGGCAGATGATCGGAATCACAGCAGCCCGGAGGCGATATTGATGGTCAGGGCCAGCAGGGTGGTGTTGAAAAAGAAGGCCAGGACACAATGCACCAGCCCGGTTCGACGCATCACGCGGCTGGAGATGTTGACATCGGCGGTCTGGCCGGAGGTGCCGATGATGCAGGCAAAATAAAGGAAATCCCCGTAGTCCGGCGCATGAGCGCCAGGGAAAATCAATCCGCCGGGATTACCCCGCTTTTCCGCCGCGTAGTAGTCATGGGCATAGTGCAAGGCAAACATGACCTGGGTGAAGGCCCAGGAGGAGAGGACGGTCAGCGCGGCCAGCGCGATGTGGGCGTAGCGCTGGCTACCGTGCATGTCTCTGGCTACGGCAAGTTCGACCACAATGGCGGCAAGACTTGTGATGGCCACGGTGACGACCAGCGCCAATATGATGAACCGCCCCTCATCGTGCTCCAGTGCGCGGGTGCACATTCTTTCGTGCGTCGACCAGAACATCATTTGCGCCGCGAGCAGCAAAAAGAGACAGGCTCCGACGTTCCAGCCGATCATCAGGCGCGTGATCTCGTGCTGCGCGACGGAGGGCGGCAAAACCAGCACCGTCACTGCACCCATGAGTGCGCTCAGGAAGAGCCTCGGTCGCGCCATGATCAGGCGCACCAGGCTGGTCCGGCGAGGCGGCAAGTTTGGGTCTGCCATGGGCTGGTTCTGATTTAATCCGGAAATGATTGAGCCCTCTGTGTCCGCCGGTTTCGGCAAGCTCGCTTGGCCGGGAGTCATAAATTGGTAAAAACCCCTGGCGACAGGCTGGCCGCGAAAACTATTGCAAAGATACTCGCATTCAGTGCCGAGCGATCGAGCCTTGCGCATTTTCCCGCGTTTTTCTGCTGCCTGCACTTAAAAAACAGGCCGATGCTGACCATAACGATAGCAGGAATAATTTATGATGCTGAAAAGCAGGGTGGCGCGGTCAATTCTGGCACTGTAGGAGCATTTCCCATGAAGAACACGATCACAGACCTTCTGAAGCATCTGACGGAAGCACGGGAGGTGGTCATTTTCAGTGGTGCCGGACTCTCGGCGGATAGCGGTATCCCGACCTTCCGCGACGGCGCCACCGGCCTGTGGGCCAACATTGATCCCGAGGAAGTGGCCAGCATCGAGGGCTTCGAGAACAATCCGGACAAGGTCTGGGCCTGGCATGAAGCAATGCGCGCCCTGTTCGCCGAGGTTCAGCCCAATGCCGGGCATGAGGGAATCGCCTCGCTGGAGAGCCTGTTGCCGAACGCCAGGGTGACGATCATCACCCAGAACATCGACGGCCTGCATCAGGCCTCCGGCAGCACCCGCGTTTTCGAGATCCATGGCAGTGCCTTGCGCGTTCGTTGCCACCATCACTGCGGATTCATCGAGCTGTGGCAGGCCGGTCAGTTGGCACCGCGTCAATGTCCATCCTGCGGCGCACGCGCTCGTCCGGACGTCGTCTGGTTCGGTGAAGCGCTCGACGAGGAGGTGTTTGCGCACGCCGCAGAGGCGGCAATTGATGCCGACATCTTCATTACGGTGGGAACTTCGGCGATCATTCAGCCCGCAGCGAGTCTCCCGATGGCGGCAAAGGAATACGGCGCCATGATCGTTGAAGTCAATCCGCACGCAACGCCATTTTCAGAGCATGCGGATTATTCGATCCGTTCCGGGGCCTCGGAGTTTTTCCCGGCGCTTTGCGCGGTGCTCTTGAATGGCATTGGAAAACTTGATCGCTGAGAGGACGGCAACATGGTGACACTCTTTGCCGGCGGGATCCGTTCTCTACCCCCTGATAATCGAGCAACCGGGATCTTCAAATCGGAACTGCACGGCGCCGTCCTGATCGGACGCAACGGGCTTGCCGGTGATGAACAGGCCGACCGTCGTGTGCATGGCGGTCCGGAGAAGGCCGTGCACCAATACCCCATAGGCAACTACGCCCTGTTGGCCGAAGCCTTCCCGGAGGTCCGGAATCTGCTGGTTGCCGGCTCCCTCGGTGAAAACCTGTCAGTCGCCGGCTGGGATGAAGCCAATGTCTGTATTGGCGACATTTTTCGCCTGGGGGAGGCGGTCATCCAGGTTTCGCAGCCGCGTACGCCCTGCTGGAAGATCGATAGCCGTTTTGGAGTCGAGGGAATGACCCGATTTATCGATCAGAGCGGTTTGTCGGGCTGGTATTTCCGGGTGATCGACGAAGGTATGGTCGCCCCGGAGAGTGAGTTCACGCTGATCGAGCGGGGTGCTCACGAAGTGTCGGTGAACAGGCTGCTATCGACATGGCGAGAACATCGACCGGCAGCGGAAGCTCTGGAATTGATTGCATCGATTCCGGCACTCTCCGCCAACTGGGTCAAAAAGCTGAACGATCGGGCGGAGCGTCTAAAACAACTGTCGTGAGCCGTTCCTGACGATCAACCGAATGCGAGGCATCGCCATGGCGTTCCTGAAACCGGACTTCGACATGCAAGAGCGTTGTAATGACTGCGTTACGCAATAAAAAGGCCGGTGCGCATCGCTGCAAACCGGCCTGATTTATTGTGGCGGGTGGGTTAAACCCGCCTGAACACCGCTAAACCGCCTTGTGGTGGTGCGTCTGAATGAAGTGTTTCAGCGTCAGGCGCAGCAACGCGGCGTGTTTCAAGTCGCCACGCTTGCGCGAAGCCTCGATGTCATCGGCAATCATGCGCTTGATGCGCTTTTCACCGGTCTCCGTGTGCACCAGGTAATTGCCCATTTCGAGAGCCACAATTTCGGGCAAATGCTCGTGCTCGCCGATGGCCAATATCTCGTCTTCGCTAAGTTCGGACAGTTCGATGCAATCCTGAATCGTGAGCATTTCAATTTTCTCCGTCGTCATCAATGCTATGTTATATGGCGCTCTTCTTCAAAGAGAGACCTCAGTCAGCGCCTGTTGTGAAGAGCAATCTGTGCCGCTTGTTCCGCGTAACTTTCGGTTCGGCCTGGAGCGTCGTATCGAAGGACAGGAATTTCAACGTCACTACCGCCAGTATAGGTATTCTGTTTACCACGGTCAATTGCTGGCACGCGATCGAGTTAAAAAATCCGGCAGACACTGACCTTTTCAGAATGACGGAAGCTGTCGAGGTGTAAAACAGGAAAAAAGGTCCTGCACTCAAAATAAATGCAGAAAGTCATGATATTCAATTAATCGGATGTAGAATTTATAGTGAGTGCGGGAGTCGAGTTCAAGTCCAGAACTGGGGCTGTGAGGTGGATGCATTCCAGGGCGAAGAGAGCTTGATGTCCCGGATTTACAAGGCACAGGGAATAAAACGCAATTGTGGCGCAGGCTGATTCGAACTGAATCTTGCCAGGTGATCGGGTAGCTCATCTACCCGTTGATTTGATGTATCCGAAGTCGATTGACGGAGGGCTTGTTCATGCTTGATTCAAACCACGGCTTGTACCTGGAACCGATCCTCGCCCGCTATCATCTGCGGCCCGAGAATCTGGTGCAGATACTGCGTGAAGCGCAGGAGCATTTCGGCTATGTTCATCCCGATGCCCTTGATTATCTGAGTGTAAAGCTGAATTTGCCGCGTGCCCGGGTCGAAGGGGTGGCGAGCTTTTATACGTTTTTCCATCTTCAGCCGTGCGGTAAATACCGTGTGCTGTTCTCCGACAACATCACCGACCGCATGCTGGGCAATCAGGCGCTGATGGAACGCCTGTGCCGCAATTTGTGGGTCGAAGCGGGCAAGATGTCGGAAGACGGGCTGGTCAGTGTCGATTACACGTCCTGTACCGGCATGTGCGACCAGGGCCCGGCGCTGCTGGTCAATGGGCAGGCGATAACCCGCCTGTCGGCTGAGCGGATCGACCGCATCTGCGAACTGATCCGCGCCCAGGCGCCGTTGGCTGACTGGCCGCCAGAGTATTTCGTGGTCACCGACAACATCCGTCGCAGCGATGTGCTTCTCGCCGGTGACTGGCCGGCGGGCGAGTCGATCCGGGCCGCCATCGCACGTGGCGCCGAGGCCGTGCTTGAGGAATTGAAGCTCTCCAATCTGCGCGGGCGTGGCGGCGCCGGTTTTACCACGGCTACCAAATGGGAGTCGGCGCGCGCTGCCCCGTGCCCCGCAGACAAGCCCGAACGCTTCGTCGTCTGCAATGCCGACGAGGGCGAACCGGGAACGTTCAAGGATCGCGTGCTGCTGACCCGCCATGCCGATCTGGTGTTCGACGGCATGACCGTGGCCGGCTTCGCCATTGGCGCCGCAAAAGGTCTGGTCTACCTGCGCGGCGAATACCACTATCTGCTACCGGCCCTGCTCGCCAAACTCGAAGAGCGCCGCGGCAATGGCCTGCTCGGCAAGGCGGTGTGCGCGCAGCCGGGCTTCGACTTCGATATCGAAATCCATATGGGCGCCGGAGCCTACGTTTGCGGTGAGGAATCGGCGCTGCTCGAATCGCTGGAAGGCAAGCGCGGCGTTCCGCGCAATCGTCCGCCCTTCCCGGTCACCTGCGGCTATCTTGGCCAGCCGACGGTGGTCAATAACGTCGAAACGCTGTGCAAGGCGGCGCTCATCGCCCTCAAGGGCGGTGCCTGGTACGCCAGTCTGGGCACCAAGCAATCCACCGGAACCAAGTTGCTGTCGATTTCCGGCGACGTCGAAAATCCGGGGATTTACGAGTATCCCTTCGGCGTCTCGGTGGCCCAGGTCCTCAACGACTGCGGCGCCGGCAACGCGCAGGCGGTGCAGGTCAGCGGTGCCTCGGGCATCTGTCTGGCGATGCACGAATTCAGCAGGCGCATTGCCTTTGAAGATGTGCCGACGGCCGGCGCCTTCATGGTTTTTGGCGCGCATCGCGACATGTTTGAAGTGGCGCGTAATTTCGCACACTTTTTTGCCCACGAGAGCTGCGGTTTCTGTACGCCGTGCCGTGTCGGGACTTCACTGGTCGTCAACTTCATGGACAAGATCGCCAACGGGCATGGCTCGCAGTACGAGATCAACGAGATTTTCAAGATTCACCGCCTGCTGCATGCGGCGAGCCATTGCGGCTTGGGGCAGACGGCGTGCAATCCGATTTTCGATACCCTGCAGAAGTTTCGCCCGGCCTACGAGCAGCGCTTGCGCTCACTCGATTTCGAGCCGGCCTTCGATCTCGATCAGGCGCTGGCGGTCGCCCGCCAGATGACCGGGCGCAACGATGCAGGAGCCCACTTTGATGCGCACGGCAGGGAAGTGGAAGTGGGGGTGCAATCATGAAACAGGCGACGCTGATACTCGATGGCATGCCCGTGCCTTTTGCCGACGGGCAGACGATCATGGACGCGGCCATGGCGGCGGATATCTTCATCCCGCACCTGTGCCACCACCCGGAGTTCAGGCCGCAGGGCAGTTGCAAGCTGTGCACCGTCAAGGCCAATGGTCGCTACGTTTCGTCCTGCACCATGCAGGCCAGGGACGGCATGGAGGTCGAGAACAATACCCCGGATCTGAATGACAAGCGGCGGACGATGTTGCAGATGCTGTTTGTCGAGGGCAATCATTTCTGCCCTTCGTGCGAAAAGAGCGGCAACTGCATGCTGCAGGCGCTGGCCTACGAACTCGAAATGCTCAATCCACATTTTGACCAGTTCTACCCGGACCGCCCGCTCGATGCTTCGCACCCGGAGGTATTGCTCGATTTCAATCGCTGCATTCTGTGCGAGTTGTGTGTACGCGCCAGCCGCGAAGTCGACGGCAAGAACGTCTTCGCGCTTGCCGGCCGGGGCATGACCAAGCATCTGATCGTCAATGCCCGCTCCGGCCGACTGGCCGATACCGACTTTTCGCTGAGCGACCGGGCAGCGCACGTCTGCCCGGTCGGCGTCATTCTTGAAAAACGTCAGGGTTTCTCGGTGCCCATCGGCAAGCGGCAGTACGATGAACAGCCGATTGGTCAGCAGATGGATCGTCTGGCAGAGCGCACCGCGAAAGTGGAAGATTGAGATGAGCGCCGTTCTGGAAAAGAAGAAGGTCAGGCTGGCCACAACCTCGCTGGCCGGTTGCTTTGGCTGTCACATGTCTTTTCTTGACATCGACGAGCGCCTGCTCCAGCTCCTTGAGGTGGTCGAGTTCGATCGTTCCCCGCTGACCGACATCAAGCATTGTGGCCCCTGCGACATCGGCCTGATCGAAGGTGGCGTGTGCAATGCCGAGAATGTTCATGTATTGCGCGAGTTCCGCAAGAACTGCAAGGTGCTGATCGCGCTCGGTGCCTGCACATTTCGATTGAGCGATTGAGAGAAATCATGAGCTTTGAACTGGAAACCGCTGCCGCTGCGAGCACCCTGCGCCGCGTCGCCATCGACCCGGTCTCGCGCGTCGAGGGGCACGGCAAGGTAACGCTATTGCTCGACGAGAACGACGAAGTGTTGCAGGTACGCCTGCATATCGTCGAATTCCGAGGCTTTGAAAAATTCATTCAGGGCCGTCCTTACTGGGAAGTTCCGGTGATGGTGCAGCGCCTGTGCGGCATCTGCCCGGTGTCGCACCACTTGGCCGCTTCCAAGGCGCTCGACTGGGTGGTCGGTGCCCCGCGCCTGACACCGTCGGCCGAGAAGCTGCGCCGTCTGATGCATTACGGCCAGATGCTGCAATCGCACGCGTTGCATTTCTTCCATCTTTCCTCGCCCGATCTGCTCTTTGGTTTCGAGAGCGAGGTCGGCAAGCGCAACATCGTCGGGGTTGCCGCCGCATATCCCGAGGTGGCGAAGCAGGGCGTGCTGCTGCGGAAGTTCGGCCAGGAAGTGATCCGCCTGACCGCCGGCAAGCGCATCCATGGTACCGGCGCCATTCCGGGCGGCGTCAATCGGGCGCTCAGTCGCCAAGAGCGTGACAGCCTGCTGGCGGACATCGATCAGATCATCACCTGGAGTCGCGAGGCGGTGCACATGGCGCGGGAACTGCACACCACTAATCCCGAGCTGTACGACGAATTCGGCACCTTCCGCTCGAACATCCTGTCGATTGTCGGCGCCGACGGAGCGCTCGATTTTTACGAGGGCAAACTGCGTGCGCGCGATGCCGACGGCAAGATCATCGTCGATGCTTTCGACGTGCAGAACTACCGCGAGTTGATCCAGGAGGAAGTCAAACCCTGGAGCTACATGAAGTTTCCCTTCCTGACGGCACTCGGCCCCGAGGCCGGCTGGTACAAGGTGGGGCCGCTGGCACGCGTACAGAACTGCGACTTCATCCCCTCGCCGCTGGCCGAAGCCGGGCGCCGCGAGTTTGTGGACTACGGCAAGGGGCGGCTGATCCATGCGCCGCTCGCCTATCACTGGGCGCGCATGATCGAAATGCTGCACGCCGCCGAAACGATCCGGACGCTGTTGCAGGACGACGATCTCTCGGGCAGCGATCTTGTCGCCTCCGGCCCGCATCAGCGCGCAGGCGTCGGCGTCATCGAGGCGCCGCGCGGCACGCTGATCCATCACTACCATGTTGACGATGACGATCTGGTGACCATGTGCAACCTGATCGTGTCGACCACGCACAACAATCAGCCAATGAACGAGGCCGTCCGCCGCGTTGCCAAACGTTACCTCAGCGGACGCAAGCTGACTGAAGGCCTGCTCAATCATGTCGAAGTGGCGATTCGTGCTTTCGACCCCTGTCTGTCCTGCGCCACCCATGCGCTGGGCAAGATGCCGCTGGTGCTGACACTCCTCGATGCCGCAGGCAACGAAGTCAGCCGCCTCACCCGATCGGGCGACGGCGACTATTCCGAGGGATGATCCCGAAGCCCCTGCTGCTGCTGGCCGTCGGCAACGAAAGCCGCGGCGACGATGCCCTCGGGCCCTTGCTGGCTAGGCGCGTGCAGGCGTGGCTGGCGAGCACCGGCCTGGACAACCAGGTCGAGGTCATCGAGGAATTCCAGCTCCAGATCGAGCACACGCTGGATATCAAGGATCGCCAACTGCTGCTCTTTGTCGATGCCGGGCAAGGAACTGTGTCGCCGTTTACTTTTTATGCAGTCAAAGCCAGGCGGCTCGATGGACACAGCTCGCACGCCCTCGCACCGGAATCCTTACTTGGTGTCTATGCCCAGGTGCACCAGGCTTCGCCACCGCCAGCGTTCATCCTTTGTCTGGCCGGTGAAGGCTTTGAACTTGGCGAACCGCTGTCAGCCGCAGCGGTATTGCATCTGGAACAGGGCTTCGCCTTCTGCCGGGGATTGTTTGAGCAGCCGACGCCTGCAACCTGGTCAGAGCAGGCAGCTCGAATGCAAAACCCTTCTTGAATAGTCATGAAGTTCATCTCGTGGCCCCGAAGCCAGGCTTCGCGCTCATTCCGGCGAAAGCCGGAATCCAGAAAGCACGGTCGGAAATCTCCTGGATTTCGAACCAGGAACTCGTCCCTGAGCAATCCGACAGCATATTGCAGACATCCATTAAGCATAAAACTCACAAGACTCGAGGACCGCATTTTGCCAGAAACGGTCACCGGGTTATAGTTAGTCTATGGCAGGTAATCGGCCAATGACCTGTCAGTCATATTCACGATACGATCTTGGCTATCAGAACTTGAATGACCTATCTCGACCATGTATATCCCTGCCAGCTTCCGAGAAAAACGCACTGAAAAACTGCATGAACTGATGCAGGCGCATCCGCTTGGTCTGTTGGTGACAAATGGAGTCAATGGCCTGCATGCCTCCCCCTTGCCATTTCTGCTCTACCCTGACGAAGGTGAATTCGGTGTTCTTCGTACTCACATGGCGAGAGCAAACCCGCACTGGAAAGAACTTGCTGGTCTAGCCGAGTGCCTGGTGGTGTTCCAAGGAGCTGAAGGCTACATTACTCCGTCATGGTATCCGAGCAAGGCCGAAACCCATAAGGTTGTTCCCACATGGAATTACGCCACGGTACACGCATGGGGAATGGCGTCAGTGGTCGATGATGCTGCTTGGCTGCGCAGGCAACTGAATGACCTTACTGGTTATCACGAGAAGCCGCGTCTTCAACCTTGGTCGGTGGATGATGCTCCTGCCGATTATGTTGCAGCACAAATGAAAGCCATCATCTGTATTGAAATTCCTATCCGGCGAATCGAAGGCAAGTGCAAGATGAGCCAGAACAAGGACGAGGCAGACAGGGCTGGAGTCCTCAGGGGCATGTTAGATGGGGATGACCCACACAACGATGCCCAATTGGCTCATTTTGTGGAACGTGCTTAGAACTGAAAATCCGGTTCTGGATGCATTGCCGCTACGTCTGCCGTCTCATGCCAACAGTTATCTTGTACGGTCGCAAACTGCCGTGAGCTGCTGATAACTGAAATCCGGGATGAGACACACAGCCGGTTTTCCTCTGCACCCTCTTTTTCGGAGCGGTTTCAAGCGGGTTTTATACAACCACAGGTCGCGAGGAATTCCTGAAGCGGCTACACTCTCGCCCTGATGCTGTTTCACTTCAATCCTGAACCCGCCCTCAATCGACGAACAAGACGGTAAATGAAAATAGATCTGCGCCTCACGTTTCACTACGGACTCACGATTTTTCTCAGCGCGTTCCTGTTGTTCCAGGTGCAGCCCCTGATCGGCAAAATGATCCTGCCGTGGTTTGGCGGTTCGGCGTCGGTGTGGACGACCTGCATGCTGTTCTTCCAGATGGTCTTGCTGCTCGGCTATTTCTACTCGCATTGGGTTGTCCGTTTTCTCACCCCCTACCGCCAGAGCCTGCTGCACGGCAGCCTGCTGCTGATCAGCCTGCTCCTGATCCCGATCAGCCCGAGCGTGGACTGGAAACCGACCGGGGCCGAGAATCCGACGCTGCGCATCCTCGGGCTGCTCACCGTGTCCATCGGCCTGCCTTATTTTGTGCTGTCGACGACCGGCCCGCTGCTCCAGGCCTGGTTCGCTCGCGAGCGGTCCGGCCTGGTGCCGTATCGGCTGTTCGCCCTTTCGAACTTTGGCTCGATGCTGGCGCTGCTGGCCTATCCCATTGTCGTTGAACCGCTCTTCCCGACGCGCTGGCAATCCTGGCTGTGGTCCGGGCTGTTCGCCTGTTTTGTCGTCGCCTGCGCGCTACTCGCCTGGCGTGGGCGCAATGGGAAGCCCATCGCCTTGCAGCATCATCAGGAGGGCCCCGCACCGCGCTGGACGAACAAGCTGCTGTGGGCGGCTCTGGCGGCCTGCCCGTCGATTCTGATGGTCGCCGACACGAGTTTCCTGACCACCAACATCGCGCCGATTCCGATGATCTGGGTGGCACCATTGGCGCTGTACCTGCTTTCCTTCATTTTGAGCTTCGAGCGTCACGGCTGGTATCAGCGGAAGATCTTTCTGCCGCTGCTGGTCGTCGGGCTGGGGGCGCTGGCCTACCTGCCGACGCTAGGCCTGAGTGCCTTCCCGATCTATGTTTCGATGGCGATCAATCTTTCCGCGTTCTTCGTCGCCTGCATGGTCTGTCATGGCGAACTCGCGCGTCTACAGCCGCATCCGAGTCATTTGACCGGCTACTACCTGATGCTCGCCGTCGGCGGAGCCGCAGGCGGTTTCTTTGTCGGCGTCATCGCACCGTACTGGTTCAACAGCAACTACGAACTGTCGATCGGCATCCTGCTCACCGGGCTGGTGGCGGCCATTGCGGTCATCCCCACCGTGGAATTTACTCGCCCGCGCTGGCGCAAGCTGAGTATCGCTTCAACCGTGTTGCTGCTGCTGGCGCTGGGCTGGATTCGCGTCGACGATCACGTCAACGAAACCAGCGGCGCGGAAGTCACCCTGCGCAACTTCTACGGTACCCTGCAGGTTTTCGTCAAACCCAAAGACGACTACCGCAGCATGTTGCACGGGCAGATCGTCCATGGCCGACAGCATATCGCCGCCGACAAGCTTGACCTGCCGACCACCTACTACAGCGCCGACGGCGGTGCCGGCAAGGCGATGCAGATCAAGGCCGCAGGTGGACCGTTACGCGTCGGGGTGATTGGCCTTGGCGTCGGCACGCTGGTCAGTTACGGGCGCAAGGGCGATTATTTCAGGCTCTATGAAATCGATCCGCTGGTGATCGACATCGCGCGCAACAATTTCAGCTATCTCTCGCGCACTGCAGCGAGCACCGAAATTGTTCTCGGCGACGCCCGTTTGCAACTTGAGCTGGAGCCGGATCAGCAGTTCGACATTCTCGTCGTCGATGCCTTTTCCGGCGATTCGGTGCCCATACATCTGCTCACCCGCGAGGCCTTCGCTCAGTATTTCAGGCATCTGAAGCCTGATGGCGTTCTTGCCGTGCACATCACGAACCGTTTTCTCGACCTGCAGCCGGTTGTGAAAACGGCCGCCGACTACTTTGGCAAGGACATCCGTCTGGTCGATTTTGAGGGTGATCGTGAGCGACTGGTGTTCCGTTCGCGCTGGGCTCTGATCAGCAGCGACCCTGCATGTTTCAAACATCCCCAACTCGTCAACGCCACGAAAATTGCCGCGCGACCCGATTTCCAGCTCTGGAAGGATGATTACAGCAGCATTTTCTCGATCCTGATGTAGAACGCTTTCCTGGCGCCGGGCCGACTCAGAGGCTGTGAACTAATGGATAAACACCTCCCAAGCCGTCATTCCGGCGAAAGCCGGAATCCAGTACCTTCCTCCGATATCCACTGTGTATCGGCGCCCAATCGCACTTACCGACACCGCCAAAGGCATCGCCGGCATGCCCACCTTCAATTAATGGTGAATTTTTCAGCGACACCCAGACGGGCGCTCACGGACAGCAATCGCTTGTCCCGTGTCCACAGCGTTGTCCCGGGTGCCAGGCGTGTCGCGGCCAGCAAATGGGCGTCGATATACCCAATGCCGAGGCCAAAGAGGCCGTTCTGTTCGATAAAACCGAGCATCTCGTTTTCCGTGGCAAGCGGCACTTGCGGTAAATTTTGCAAGGCACTGAGCACTTCGTTTCGGTGCTGGAGATTGCCTAATGCCAGCTCGCCAATCACGAAGGGATGGGTCATGACCTGGCAGCGCCCCAACAATTGAGTGAGATCTTCGTCGGATGACCGCAGATGATCGATCCAGACCGAGGTGTCGACAAGGATCATGCCGCAGCCGACTGGCGCCGTGGGACAGGATCGAGATCAGGCTCCGATCCGCCCAGAAGCGCCAGGCGTTTGGCGCTTTCTCGCTGAATCAGCGCACGCAAGGCTTCACGTACAAGGGCTGCCTTCTCCGAGAGTCCGGTGAGTTCCTGGGCTTGGGTCAGCAGATCGTCATCCAGGGCCAGTGTTGTGCGCATCGCCTTCTCCTGTTAAAGCACTTATAATAGCATTGGGTGATGCTTCTTAGTGTGCCTTTTGGAGCGCCTGGCAGCGATATGGGTGTTGCACATCAGCGGTGGTTTTTTCGCCAGCCATCTCAGACCAGCATGCCGCGCTCGCGGATGAAGGCGATGACCGCTTCGAGGCCTTCGCCCGTTTTGAGGTTGGTGAACACAAACGGGCGTTCGCCGCGTTGTACTTTCGCGTCGTGCGCCATCACCTCAAGCGAAGCGCCGACCATCGGCGCCAGATCGATCTTGTTGATGATCAGCAAATCCGACTTGGTGATTCCCGGCCCGCCCTTGCGCGGGATTTTTTCGCCGGCAGCGACGTCGATGACGTACAACGTGAGGTCCGAAAGTTCCGGCGAGAACGTTGCCGCGAGGTTGTCGCCGCCCGATTCGACAAGGATCAGTTGCACTTGCGGAAAGGCGCGTTGCAGCCGGTCGATGGCTTCCAGATTTATCGAGGCATCTTCGCGGATGGCCGTGTGCGGGCAGCCGCCGGTTTCGACGCCGATGATTCGCGCCGGCTCCAGCGCGGCGTGACTGACGAGAAATTTCGCGTCCTCGGCGGTGTAGATGTCGTTGGTGACCACCGCCATGTCGATCTGCTCGCGCAGTGCCTGGCACAGGGCCAGGGTCAGCGCCGTTTTGCCGGAGCCGACGGGGCCGCCGATTCCGACACGAAGTGGGGAACTATTGCTCATGGTTTGGGCTCGGGAGATGGGTAAGGAGGTTGTCGTAGAGGACGGGCAATTCGTGTAGCACATCGCGGTTGAAGTTGCGAATGACTTGCAGGCCTAAGCCGTTGAGGAAGAGGGTGCGCTGGGCGTCGTAATCGAGTTGTTCCGCATGGCTGTCTCCGTCGATTTCAATGACAAGACGGAATTCGGCGCAGTAAAAATCGACGATGTAGTCGCCAATCGGTTTTTGACGCAGGAATTTGTAGTGCTCGAATTGCTTGCCGCGCAGAACTTTTTGCCAAAGCAGGGTTTCAGCAGGTGTGGGGTTGTGACGGTTTTCGCGGGCGAGGGCGGTCAGGCACTTGTCGTAGGGCAGGAACTTCAACCCCTCCCCGTCCCGTCCAATCGCAAACGTCGCTGGCGCGACCTTCCCCTTGTCCCCCAAGGGGATTTCCTGCGGGGCATCAGGGGAGGGAGTAGCGGTCTCCCCCCTGATAAGGGGGGCTGGGGGGTTGGGTGTTTGGCTTTCATCTCAAGACCGGAACAGCCGTGAATACTGCGTTTCATGCCGGGCACTACAGATGGCGAAGGCCGGTGCAAAGTTCGACCAGGCCTCTTCCGGAAGGCTTTGCGCATTTTCGGCGACTACCGGAATCTGCAGGCCGAGTTCGGCGAGCAGCCGCTGGCCGGCGGCCTGCCCGAGGGGGACGGCTTTCAGGGCCGCCATCACCTGGTTTTCCGCCCACGACCACAGATACGCGGCGGTGGCGGCGGCCGGAGCGATGCTCCAGGCGGTGGCGATACCCGACCAGGCGGTGGGAAAGGCGATTTCGGGTTGAGCCGCCAGGGTAGCCTGTACGGCGTCGAGGGATGGATCACGCAGGTCCTTGAGCAGGCGATTGAGCGAAAAGCCCATCTGCACCGTTTCCGCGCGTAACTCGGCGCTTTCCCGACTGGCCAGGAAGTCGGCATTGAGGCGTGCGATTTCGCTCGCATCGGCTTTTGCCCAGGTCGCCATCAGGCTCGCCAGCAGCGGCGCCTCGAAACGACCGATACCGTGCTGCAGCAGGTCGGCAATCCATTGTCCGGCGCTGGCTTCGTCGCCAATGCGGCCGCTTTCGACTGCCCATTCGAGACCTTGTGAATAGGTATAGGCGCCGACCGGAAGGGCCGGGCTGGCCAGTTGCAGCAGGCGCGTGAGGGCCAAAATATCCACGCTTATCGTGGCTTGAACTGGTGGATTTTGGGCACTGAGCGATGCGGGCCGTGGCCGGGGTGGTGGGCGTCGGGCGCTTCGTCGCGATGCGGGTGCGGCCCGCCGTAGGCGCCTGATTCAGGCTGGAACGGGGCCTGGGTTTCGATGACCGGGCAGCCGAGACCGCGCACCATTTCGGCGAGCACGTGGTCGGTCTGGAAGCGCAGACGGCCGCCGCCGGTTTCGGGGATGATCTGCACCGGTACGTGGCGGTTGCCGAGATGGTAGGCGGCGCGGGCGAAGAGGTGGGGATCGCTGGCGACGGCCTCGATCAGCATTTCCGGCGCGGCCAGGATTTCGACCACCGTGCGGCCATCCTCGGCCGCCAGCTTGTCCCCGCCGTGCAGATCGGTGCCGCGTTCGAGGAAAATTCCGGCCTCGCGACCGGAGGCCAGGGTGACCTTGAGGCGGCTGCGCTTGCGTTCGTCATAGGCGAGGGCGACGCTGTCGGTGGCATCTTCGGTGGTTTTGCGGGAGAGGATGATCAGGCTGGGTTTAACCCCCCCCGGCCCTCCCTTGTCCCCCAAGGGGAAGGTCGCGCCAGCGACGTTTGCGATTGGACGGGCCGGGGAGGGGTTGCCGCTTGTTTGTCTCACGTCTAGCCTCAGAACAAAAAGTAGCGCTGCGTCATCGGCAGCGTGCTGGCCGGTTCGCAGACCAGCAGTTCGCCGTCGGCGCGAACGGCGTAGGTTTCAGGATCGACGTCGATCTTTGGCGTTGCCCCGTTCAGCACCATGTCCGACTTTTGCAGCCGGCGCGTGCCGGAAACGGCAACCAGCGGCTTGCAGAGGCCGAGCGCGTGCACCGCCGGGTTGTTCAGCGCGGCCTGCGAAACGAAGGTCACCGACGTTTTCAGTGCCTTGCCGAAACTGCCGAACATCGGCCGGTAGTGCACCGGCTGCGGTGTCGGGATCGAGGCGTTGGGGTCGCCCATCGCCGCCGAGGCGATCATTCCGCCCTTGACGATCAGACTCGGCTTGACGCCGAAGAAGGCCGGTTTCCAGAGGACGAGATCGGCCAGCTTGCCGACTTCGACCGAGCCGACGGTGTGCGCGATGCCGTGGGTGATGGCCGGGTTGATCGTGTATTTGGCGATGTAGCGCTTGACGCGGAAGTTGTCGTTGCGGGCACTGTCTTCCTTCAATTGACCGCGCTGCACCTTCATCTTGTGCGCCGTCTGCCAGGTGCGGATGATCACTTCGCCGACGCGGCCCATGGCCTGGGAATCCGAGCTCATCATCGAGAATGCGCCAAGGTCGTGCAGGATGTCTTCGGCGGCGATCGTTTCGCGGCGGATACGCGACTCGGCGAAGGCGATGTCCTCGGCGATTGACGGGTCGAGGTGGTGGCAAACCATCAGCATGTCGAGATGCTCGTCGATGGTATTGACCGTGTACGGCATCGTCGGATTGGTCGAACTGGGCAGCACGTTGGGCAGACCGGCAGCACGGATGATGTCCGGTGCATGGCCGCCGCCGGCGCCTTCGGTATGGAAGGTGTGGATGGTGCGGCCCTTGAAGGCGGCCAGTGTCGCTTCGACAAAGCCGGATTCGTTGAGCGTGTCGGAGTGGATGGCGACCTGCACGTCCATCTCTTCGGCTACCGCCAGGCAGCAGTCGATGGCCGCCGGCGTCGTTCCCCAGTCCTCGTGCAGCTTGAGGCCCATGGCGCCGGCTTCGACCTGTTCGCGCAGGGCGGCGGGCAGGCTGGCGTTGCCCTTGCCGAGGAAGCCGAGGTTCATCGGAAACGCCTCGGCGGCGGAGAGCATCGAGGCGATGTGCCACGGCCCCGGCGTGCAGGTGGTGGCGAAGGTACCAGTGGCCGGGCCGGTGCCGCCGCCGAGCATGGTGGTGACACCGGAATTGAGCGCCTCGTCGATCTGCTGCGGGCAGATGAAGTGGATGTGGCTGTCGATGCCGCCGGCGGTAACGATCATGCCTTCGCCGGCAATGACTTCGGTTCCCGGGCCGATGACGATCTCGATGCCGGGCTGGATATCCGGGTTGCCGGCCTTGCCGATGGCGGCGATGCGACCGTCCTTGAGGCCGATGTCGGCCTTGACGATGCCGGTGACGGCGTCGACGATCAGCGCATTGGTGATCACCGTATCGACCACCTCGGCAGCGCAGCGCTGGCTCTGGCCCATGCCATCGCGGATGACCTTGCCGCCGCCGAATTTTACTTCCTCGCCGTAGATCGTGAAGTCCTTTTCGACCTCGATGAACAACTCGGTGTCGGCCAGGCGCAGGCGGTCACCGACACCGCCGCAATGCGTCGGGCCGAACATTTCGGCATAGGCCTGCCGGCTGATTTTCGTGCTCATCCCACCGGGATTCCCTTTGGTCATTACAATGCTCCCTGAATCAGGCCACGAAAGCCGTAAACCTTGCGTTCGCCGGCCAGCGCCACCAGTTGCACAGTTCGCGTCTGGCCGGGTTCGAAACGCACGGCGGTGCCGGCGGCGATATCGAGGCGGAAGCCGCGGGCGGCGTCACGCTCAAAAGCGAGCGCCGCGTTGGTTTCGAAGAAGTGGTAATGCGAACCAACCTGTACCGGACGGTCGCCGGTGTTGGCCACACTCAGCGTTATCCGTTCACGCCCGGCGTTGAGTTCGAGTTCGCCGGGTTCGACGAGCAGTTCACCTGGAATCATGGCAAGGTTCCTCTCAGAAGCTTTGAAAAAATGGATAAACAACGCCCAAGCCGTCATTCCGGCGTAAGCCGGAATCCAGTACCTTCTTCCGATATCCATTAAAACAATATGATAAACAAGCTGGATCCCGGCTTGTGCCCCGAAGGAAATACTCTTGGGGTGCGCCGGGGTGACGAGCGTGGAAATCAGGCAGTAATGATTTTTTCACAGACTCTCAGACAATCGGGTTGTGGACGGTGACCAGCTTGGTGCCGTCGGGGAAAGTGGCTTCGACCTGGATTTCGGGAATCATTTCCGGGATGCCTTCCATCACTTCATGGCGCGCCAGGATGCGTGTACCTTCGCTCATCAGCTCGGCAACGCTACGGCCGTCGCGCGCGCCTTCCATGATCGCGCAACTGATCAGCGCCACGGCTTCCGGGTAGTTGAGTTTCAGCCCGCGCGCCTTGCGCCGTTCGGCGAGCAGTCCGGCGGTAAAAATAAGCAGCTTGTCTTTCTCGCGGGGGGTAAGTTCCATGGTGTCTCCTGAATGCTCATGTGTTCCAGATGCGCGGAGTGACCGCAGGGCGACCGAGCAGCGCCGGGCGCAGCACCTGCCAGAGCGTGGTGAACCAGTGACGGGCGGCTTCGCCGTGCTGGCCGAGGTAACGCGCGACAAGCAGGCCGGGTAGCGCGCTGATGCCGCGTTCTGAACCATCGGCGCCATCGGTCGGCCCGGTCGCGCGGCAGGCGGCGAGCAGCGGGCCGGCCTCGATTCCCGGCCGCAGCGTGGCCAGCAGCGTGCCGCTGACGCTGGCGCCGGCCCAGCCGGCCGGGCTGTGCAGCAGGGCGTCGTCGCCCTCGATCCGGCCACGTTCCAGCCACAGCGGCTGTCCGTCACGTTCGATGCGCGTGTGCAGGCCGATGTGGCCGTAGGTGAAGCGTTCCCCGGCGGCGCGGCGCCCCAGGCAGAGGATTTCCCAGCCGAGGTAGCGGCTGTCGGCGGCCAGATCCACACGCGTCTGCATGCGGGCAAGTGCGCCATCGAAGACGATCGTTTCCTGCGGCAGCCATTCGAGCGTGCCGCCGCTGTCCACCCTGAAGTCGATGTGCTGTGAGGCTTCGGCGCCGCCCGAGCGATACCACTTGCCGGCGCCGGGGGTGGTGATCTGGGCATGGGCTTGCGGGCCGACGCGGGCTGCGATGTGTAACTGGTCGCCGCCCGCGATGCCGGACGGCGGGTGCAGCAGGATCGTCTGGCAGACGGCCTTGCCTTCGGGGTAGAGCGGCTTCTGCACGCGCAAGGGGCCGCGATGGCGACAGGCGCTGAGGTGTGTCGCCGTGTCAAGGCAGGCGAACTCAAGCGCCAGTTCGGCTTCCCAAGCGGGTGGGTGCTCCAGGGTTCGCGCCAGCGGAATCATGGGCTCAAGGATACTATCTTTTACACCGCAAGGGCTTCGCGCACGCCATCCTTGTCCATGTTGCAGCCCAGGCCGCGCATGATGATCTCGCCGCGTTCCATCAGCAGGTAATGATCGGCCAGGTCGCGGGCGAAATCGTAATACTGTTCGACCAGCAGGATGGCTACATTACCGGTTTCGGCCACCTTGCGAATGGCATCCTTGACCTCCTCGCGCTCCTCGGCGGACTTGCTGGCGCGCGCTTCCACCCGCTGGCGTTGCGCGACGATACGGATGGCGTGACCGATGTCCTTGATGATCGAGGGCTGGATGCCTTCGGTCGGTTCGTCGAGAATCAGAATTTTCGGGTTCATGGCCAGGGCACGGCCAATCGCCAGTTGCTGCTGCTGGCCGCCGGAAAGATCGCCGCCACGGCGTCCGAGCATGCTCTTGAGCACCGGGAAAAGGTCGAACACCAGATCCGGAATCCTGCTGCTGCGCGGGTGGGCGGCCAGACCCATCAGCAGGTTTTCCTCGACGGTCAGCAAGGAAAAGATTTCGCGACCCTGCGGCACATAGCCGATGCCCTGGCTGACGCGGGAATGCGGTGCGGCGCTGGTGATGTCCTCGCCACAGAAGCTTATCGTTCCGCTTTTGGCGGGGATCAGGCCCATCAGGCACTTCATCAGGGTGGTTTTGCCAACGCCGTTACGGCCGAGCAGCGAGGTCACCTGGCCCATCGGAACCTCGAAGCTGAGGTCGCGCAGGATGTGGCTACCGCCGTAGAACTGGTTGAGGCTTTTGATCTGGAGCATTTGGCGAGGCCTCAAATAGTGTCGAGTGTTCTGCCGAACGGTTTCGCCGCTGACCCGCAAGGTGCCGGGCGAGGCCATGGCCGGTCAGTCCGCACGTCAGGCGCGCCATCCAGCGCTTGCCGGAGCGGTGAACAATCAGCGCCCAAGATAAACCTCGATCACCCGTTCGTCATTCTGCACGCTATCCAGTTCGCCTTCGGCCAACACCGAGCCTTCATGGAGAACGGTGACCAGGCCACCGAGTTCCTTGATGAAGGCCATGTCGTGTTCGACGACGACCAGCGAATGCTGGCCGGCGAGCGATACGAAGAGTTCGGCGGTACGCATCGTTTCATCGTCGGTCATGCCGGCCACCGGCTCGTCGAGTAGCAGCAGGCGCGGCTCCTGCATCAGGAGCATGCCGATTTCCAGCCACTGCTTCTGGCCATGCGATAGCAGCCCGGCCGGTCGCTCGGCCTCGCCGTCGAGGCGGATCTGGCGCAGCGTGTCGGCAACGCGGTCGCGCTCCTCGTCGCGCAGCCTGGCGATCAGGCTGCGGCGCACGCGCTTGTCGGTCTTCATCGCCAGTTCGAGATTCTCGAAAACGCTGTGCTGCTGGAAGATCGTCGGCTTCTGGAACTTGCGACCGATCCCGGCGTGGGCGATTTCCGGTTCGGAGAGGCGCGTCAGGTCGATGCTCTGGCCGAAGAAGGCGGTTCCCGAGTCGGGGCGCGTCTTGCCGGTGATGACGTCCATCATCGTCGTCTTGCCGGCGCCGTTCGGGCCGATGATGCAGCGCAGTTCGCCGGCGTCGATGGCCAAAGTGAGCTTGTTGAGCGCCTTGAAACCGTCAAAGCTGACGCTGATGTCCTCCAGGTAGAGGATGACGTTATGCGAGAGGTCGAGTGTTTTCTGAGAGCCGCGGTAGCCCACCCGATACTCCGGCAAGCATTTTTCCGGATCGATGCCGATGACCTTGCGAAAGAACTCCCTCATGTCCGCACCCCCCTGGATTGCCGCAGTGTTTTCCAGAGTCCGACCAGCCCGTGCGGCAGCAGCAGCGTTACGAGGATAAACAGCAGGCCGAGGAAGAACAGCCAGTACTCGGGGAAGCTGACCGTAAACCAGCTCTTCGCCAGATTGACGATGAAAGCCCCAATGACCGGGCCGATCAGCGTTCCGCGTCCGCCGACGGCCACCCAGATGGCAATTTCGATCGAATTGGCCGGACTCATTTCCGAGGGATTGATGATGCCCACCTGCGGCACGTAAAGCGCGCCGGCAATGCCGCACAGAATGGCCGAGATAACCCATATGAAGAGCTTGTACCACAGCGGGTTGTAGCCGATGAACATGACGCGCGACTCGGCGTCGCGGATCGCCGTCAGCACGCGGCCGAATTTGGAGGTTACCAGCCAGCGTGCAAAGACCAGGGTCACGCTGAGCATCAGCGCGGTGAGTCCGAACAGGACCAGCCGGGTCTCCGGCGAAGTGATGCTGTAGCCCAGAATGCGCTTGAAGTCGGTGAAGCCGTTGTTGCCGCCGAAGCCGGTTTCGTTGCGGAAGAAGAGCAGCATCGCGGCGTAGGTCAGTGCCTGCGTGATGATCGAGAAATAGACGCCCTTGATGCGCGAACGGAAAGCAAAGTAGCCAAAGATGAAGGCGACAATGGCCGGCACCACAATGACCAGGAACGCCACCCACCACAGGTTGTCGCTGCCGCTCCAGTACCACGGTAGTTGCTTCCAGTCGAGAAAGACCATGAAATCCGGCAGGTCGCTCTGGTAACTGCCATCGCGCCCGATCTGCCGCATCAGGTACATGCCGAAGGCGTAGCCGCCGAGGGCGAAGAAAAGACCGTGGCCGAGCGAGAGGATGCCGCCGTAACCCCAGATCAGATCCATGGCGACGGCGACAATGGCATAACACATGATCTTGCCGAACAGCGTGATGGCGTAGGCCGAGACGTGGAAAGCGCTCTCCGGCGGTACGGCGAGATGCAGCACCGGCATAAGGATAAGCGCAACGGCCAGAAACACGCCCAGCGCCAGCCAGCTCTTGCGGTCGAGCGCCGAGAGCAGGCGAAGGGTAAGCGGCTTACGCATAAGCAATCCGATGCACCAGTTCTCCCCCCCCCTGACAAGGGGGGGCGGGGGGGTTAGCGGTGGTTGAGGTGGCAGAACGGTTTTTAACCCCAACCCCCCCAGCCCCCCTTATCAGGCGGGAGTAGGCAGGGTGCGTCTGAATGAGTATTGGCATGAGCATCACCCTTACTCGACCGCGCGTCCCTTGAGGGCGAAGATGCCCTGCGGTCGCTTTTGAATAAAGATGATGATGAAGACGAGGACGGCAATCTTGGCGATCACCGCGCCGGCCCAGCCTTCGAGCAGCTTGGTAAAGATGCCCAGGCCAAGCGCGGCCCACACCGCGCCGGCCAGTTGCCCGACGCCGCCGACGACGACGACCATGAAGGAATCGACGATGTAGCCCTGGCCCATGTCCGGCCCGACGTTGGAAATCTGCGACAGCGCCAGGCCACCGAGGCCGGCGATGCCGGCGCCGAGTGCGAAGGCCAAGGTGTCGATGCGCGCCGTCGGCACGCCGACGCAGCCGGCCATGGCGCGGTTCTGCGTCACGGCGCGGACAAACATGCCGAGCCGCGTCTTGTTCATCAGCACCCAGACCAGCAGCAGCACGAACAGCGCAAAGCCGATGATGATGATGCGGTTCCAGGGCAGCAGCAGGTTGGGCATCAGCTCGATACCGCCGGACATCCAGCTCGGGTTGGCGACTTCGACATTCTGCGCGCCGAAGACGATACGCGCCGCCTGGATCAGCATCAGCGACAGGCCCCAGGTGGCGAGCAGCGTTTCCAGCGCCCGACCATACAGCCAGCGGATGACCGTGCGTTCCATGATCACGCCGATCAGCGCTGCAGCGAAGAAGGCGACGGGGATGGCGGCCGGCAGGTACCAGTCGATCGCTTCCGGGAAATAGTTGCGAAAAACGCTCTGCACGGCATAGGCGGAGTAGGCGCCGATCATCAGCAGTTCGCCGTGCGCCATGTTGATGACGCCCATCACGCCATACGTGATGGCCAGACCGAGCGCGGCGAGCAGCAGGATGCTGCCGAGCGACAGCCCGGAAAACACCCGTCCCAGGTTCTCGGTCAGTGCCAGCCGGCCGTCGATCGACTTGATCGCCGAAATGGTCGCGAAGCGTACCCTGTTGTCCGGTTCATTCGCCTGGTCGGCGAGTGGCAGCAGCACGCTCCTGATGGCAGGCGAAGAAGTTTCGGCGAGCGCCTTTACCGCCGCTAGGCGCGCTGCCGGGTCGGCATTGCCTAGATTGGCCTGGGCGTACGCCAGTTTGAGCAAGGCCTTGATCTTGTCGTCGGTTTCCTTGTCCAGCGCGCGCATCAGCAGCGGCGCCATTTCCGGGCTGACCTTGCTTTGCAGCTTTTGCGCCGAAGCTAGTCGCACCCGCGGGTCCTCGTCGAACAGCTTGAGCGCGGCCAGCGCACTCGCCAGTTCGCCGCGAATCCGGTTGTTGACGGTGACTGACTCGGGGTTGTCCGGCGTCTTGATGGCGCTGCCGGTGGCGGCGTCGAACGCCTTGTCGCCATCGACGATGACCACCCTGTCGCCGGCCAGGAAGAGGGTGTCCTCGGCCATGGCCTTGAGCACGCGCACTGCATCGGGATCGGCCGTCTGCGTCAGTTGCTGGATGGCGGCCACCTTGTCGCTCGAATCCTCGGCCGCCAGCCGGCGAACCTGCGCCGCATCAAGCGCCGCGTGCGCCGGCAGGCAACAGGCGTACAACAGAAATACGAGCAAGGATCGGGTCATGAAGGGTTCGTCCGCAGTTGGTGCAGTGCAGCGACAGAGTAAGGACTGGCCCGGAAATGAGGAATACGTTGAATTGCGTAGGGTGAAGAGAAGGCGTTTGTGGCTGACTGTGCAGGCGAAGGTTCGGGCAGAGGTGTCCCCACCTGACCTTACTTAACGCTGAACTCGGGAGACTATTCCTGTTACTTTCGCGGCATGCTTATTGCCAACCGTCGACCGACATGCTACGAACGACATAACCGTCGTCGCGGGCCTTGCTCAATAAGGCGGCTACGTAGTCAATGGACGAATTCATACTCGATGCCTTGCCGCGCTACCCGCCAGGCAAGCGTATTGGGAATTTCGCGCTGGCGGCAGAACATCTCGCTGCTCATAACCTCGACATCTGCCGGAATGAGTTGTCTGCCCAGCAGCGCAGAAAGCCGGATCATTTCTGCAGCGCGATCCTTGACCTCGGGTTCAATGATCAGGAGGTCGATATCGCTGTCGGCACGGGCGCTTCCCTCGGCATGGGAGCCAAAAGCGAATACGCGGGCACCGATTGGCAATTCCGGGGCCAAGTGATCGAGCGCCAAACATAGAAGTGCCATTGGTGTCAGCATCGAATTCTTTCTTTGAGAAATACAATGCGATGCTGCCCCAAAAGCACATCACTCCCATCAATTCACCCCCGATGCTGTCCCAGTTCGCGGGCGACAAAATTCAGGGTGTCCAGAATGATGGCACGCATATCGCCTTCAGCGAGCAAGCGAACGACGTCAGCGTCGTAGCGAAAATCAACGGCATATGGGGTCAGCGGGCGAAGGTGCGTTGCCGCATAGGGCAGCACCGGTCCCGTACCGTCAAGCCGATTTATCAGGCTTTCAAGATCATGAGTTCGCGGGAAATCAATATCCCGAAAACAGAGCAGGGCCTTCAATGCTTTCTCGACTGCCTGCTGAGCGTGGAAGCCGGCGGCGGCGTAAACATTGTCGCCATAGCCTGCAAGAATTTCGAAAACATCGCGGTCGCGCTCAGCGAGTCGTAGCAGGCGAAGCGCCTCCTCAAGCTGTGCTGTCATACAACACGCGGCCCTCGTGGTGCGCGCGGTGTGGCATCGTGCCCTTGACCTGCCTGCGTCGCTCGAAATCTCGGCGTGACAACAGCAGCAGATCGACCCCTGTCGTCAGCCCGCCCAAGGCATCCCGCAGCCGCATGTACTCGCCGGCCTTGTCCTCCAGCGATTCTTCAACAACCAGCAGATCGAGATCAGAGGCTTCGTCCGCACTCCCACGGGCGTAGGAGCCAAAAAGTATGATACATGCTGGCTGGCGTACCGCACTTGCCAGACGGCTTGCCGCTTCCTGAATCGCGTTTTCGTCGAGCACAGAAAACTCCTTATCGTAGGGTGCAAAACGGGTGAATTCAACATTTCACCTGGATTTCATGATTCTTCCAAAGAAATATGAGTATGTTCGCAAGTATGGAGTTCATACACTTGAGAATCAAGATAAGGACCAGCAAAAGCCAAAAGGGGTAAATCACGTATTGTTCATCAGAGTGAATTGCCTCCGAATCATTCCGCGAAATTCCTTGATAGATGAAATCCATGGCAATCCCCTTGATCACTCTCTCGTTCTTCCGGCAGTCGTGGCCATCCCCGAGAAATTGAGCACGCGCCGCACGTAGTGCTGCGTTTCGGGAAGAGGCGGAATGCCGCCATAACGTCGACGTTGCCCTCACACCCGGCATTGTAGCCCGCGGCGACCAGCTTCAGGTTTCCGCCAAAACGGTTCTGCAACCACTTCAGCCAGGTAGGCCAGACCGCCTTTGATGTTCTGTTCCGGGTCGAAGGGTTTTCTACGCAAAAAAGCGTTCCTGGGTATCGGGGGATCAGTTGCATGACGCCCTGAGCGTTTTTGGGCGAAACGGCGTTAGCATCGAGGTTCGATTCAGCGAGGCAATGGCCAGCGCCAATCGCGTATCGACACCGTAATGCGGTGCTTTCTTGCGGATCAGTGCGGCCAGGTTGCACTTGCCGGTGACAGTCGGCAATATAGCCCTCAAGATCAAGCTTCGGCTGCCCGCCTTGTCCATGGAGATTGCTGCATATCAGGTCGATATTGGCATTCTTGACCAGCGGGTTGTGCAGCATGCTCGCTTTCTGGTGACCAGACGGGCCGCAAGTGCAAGATAGGCATTGGCCAGACTTGGTTGCGCAGCCTCGGTGGCCCCTTGAGCAACAGGCGTCGATGGAAGAACCCTCCGGAAGCCTTATGGTCCCGGCGTCGCAATAAAGCTCG
>JADJNC010000013.1 GCA_016709335.1 Candidatus Propionivibrio dominans
ACAATGTCACCGATGAGGAAAACGTTCTCGGCCACGTAGCTGCGCAGGAACTCGAGCAGACGATCGGCCTGACAGGCTCGCGTACCCAGATGGATGTCGGAGAGAAAGATTGATCGTACTGTAGGCATGCCGTGATGATGCGCTGCGCTCATTACAGAATGATGTCATTTCAATTACATTTCCTGTTTCTCAGGGGTTGATCGCCTTCACCGCCTTCTCCTGTGAGCGACGGCTGCAAGGTACTGTCTCGTCGCTCCGTGATTAGCAGCACGTGCGACGGGATAAAAATGGATAAAATACATCTTCATCTCAACGTAACAGGCCTCGCAACGCCATGACCCAGGACGAACTCAAACAGGCGGTGGCACGCGCCGCTCTCGACTATGTGGTTGAAGGCCAGATTGTTGGCGTTGGTACGGGGTCAACCGCCCGGCTGTTCATTGACGCACTGGCCGAAATCAAGGACAGGATCAGCGGTGCCGTCGCCAGCTCCGAAGACACGAAGAAACGCCTGGAAGGTCATGGCATCAGGGTCTTCGACCTCAACGATGTCGCCGGGATACCGGTCTACATTGATGGCGCCGACGAAATCAATGTCGAGATGCACATGATCAAAGGCGGGGGTGGCGCCCTGACCCGCGAGAAAATCGTTGCCGCAGTGGCCACTAGATTCGTCTGCATCGTTGACCGTTCAAAACTGGTGGAGGTCCTGGGCACCTTCCCGCTGCCGGTCGAAGTCATCCCCATGGCCAGCGCCTACGTAACGCGCGAACTGACCCGAATCGGCGGCACGCCGGTGCTGCGCGATGGTTTCGTGACCGACAACGGCAACCTGGTTCTCGACGTGAAAGGCTTGCAGATTCTCGACCCGGTCGCTCTCGAAACACGCATCAACCAGATCGTTGGCGTGGTCAGCAACGGACTGTTTGCCTGCCGCCCTGCCGATGTCTGCCTGCTTGGCACCGGCAACGGGGTGCAGACGCTGACGCTTGACTGAAACATAAATGTAATCTTGATGCGTTAAAATCAAGGGTCCGTAGTCCCAAAGCTGGATCATCCAGGAGCATGAAGAATGAGCGATCACCACGACCACACATCAAAAATTTTCGATCTCGAACTCGACAATATGCGCACGCGCGTACTGCAGATGGGCGGCATGGCTGAAGAGCAGGTGCGCAAGGCGATGGAGGGTCTCTACAATGGTGATCAATCCATGCTTGAAGCGGTCATTCGTGACGATGACCTGATCAACCAGATCGAGATCGAGACCGAAACCGCCTGCTATCAGGTCATCGCCAAGCGGGAGCCGAAAGCCGTTGACCTGCGCATGATCGTGTCGGTACTCAAGGCCATTTCCGATCTGGAGCGCGTCGGCGACAAGGCACGGAAAATCGCACGCCTCGGCATCACGCTGACCAATCACCCCGCATCAGGCACGCTGAATATCGAGTTGAATCACATGGCCGATACGGCCTTGAAGATGTTGCGCCTGTCGCTCGACGGCTTTGCCCGTCTTGATCTTGACTTGGTCACGCAAGCCATCCATCTCGACACGCTGGTCAACACGGAGTATCAGTCCGTGGCCCGCCAGTTGCTCACTTACATGATGGAAGATCCACGCACCATCACGCGCGCTCTGGATATCCTGGCCATTGCCAAAGCCATCGAGCGCATCGGTGATCATGCAAGCAGCATCGCTGAATACGTGGTCTTCATGGTCAAGGGACTGAACGTACGTCACGCCTCGGCCGAAGAAGTCGAAGCCAGGATAGCCAACAACTGAAGCCTGCGCTGCGCATCTCTGCAAACCGTCGTTGCTAACAAAAAAAGCCCCTTGCGGGGCTTTTTCCGGTCAGCAGGAGATCAGGTCCCTGGTGGCACGTAGCCCTGCACTTGATCGACACCACTGCCGAAAAAATGCTTCTCGATCTGCTCGGCCAGATACTTCCGATGTGCGGCATCCGCCAGATTCAGACGATTCTCGTTGATGATCATCGTCTGCATGCGGATCCACTGCTGCCAGCCTTCCTTGGAAACACTCTCGTATATCCGCTTGCCGAGTTCCCCGGGATAGGGTGGAAAATCAAGCGCTTCGGCCTCTCGACCGAGTTTGATGCAATTGACCATTCTTGCCATGAAATTGACTCCGTAAAGCTGAAAATACATTCGAAACTCATCGCCATTATACCGCGGCAGTTCCATGCAGAAGCTCACAGCGGTTTGGCAAAGACCTTGGAACGACGTTGCAGGTTATAGACTAGCCGCTTTTCTGCCGGTAACTGGTCAATCGACTGCTCGACAAAGCCGCGCTCCTTGAACCAGTGCGGTGTCACCGTAGTCAGCACGAACAGGCGCTTGATACCCAGCGCTCGCGCACGCGCTTCAACATGTTTCAGCAATTGCTCGCCATAACCCCAGCGGCGGTAGTTCGGATGCACGGCCACACAGGCCAGTTCGGCCTGATCGTCACCATAGGGGTAGAGTGCGGCGCAGCCAACGATCAGTCCATCGTGCTCGACCATCGAGAAGCGGGTAATTTCGCGTTCGAGCAGTTCACGCGAACGGCGAACGAGTGTCCCATCTTCCTCAAGCGGCGCGATCAGTGCCACCAGGCCGCTGATATCATCCGGCCGGGCGTCGCGCAGCAGCTCAAGTGATTCGCGGGTGATGATGGTGCCCACGCCATCGCGCGAGAAAAGCTCGCGCAGCAGCGTGCCATCCTCGTTGTATCCGATCAAATGCACACGACCGACACCAGTGCGACTGGCACGCACGGCACACGGCAGATAACGCTTGATATCAGGCGACAGCCAGTCGCCAATCGTGATCAGTCGTTCGGCGGTATCGGCGGTCATCTCGTCGAGCAGTTTCCCGTCGATATCGGTCACCCCCTGGCTATCGGTCAGAAAAATCAGTTTGTCGGCAGCGATCGCTGTCGCCGTCGACTCGGCCACTTCCTCCATCGCCAGGTTGAATATCTCGCCCGTCGGGCTGGCCCCCAGGCTCGAAAGAATGACGATATTGCCGATGCCGAGTTGAGCCCGAATCCCCTCGGCGTCGATCTTGCGTACGCTTCCTGCGTACTGCATGTCGACACCATCAAGAACGCCGAGGGGTTTGGCCGTAATGAAATTACCGGCGATGACGCGAATCGTGCTGTTGGCCATCGGCGTGTCGGGCAGGCCCTGCGATAGCAGTGCGTCAATTTCCAGATAAACGCTGCCCACGGCATCAATAACGCAGTCGAGGGTCTGCGCATCGGTGACCCGATAACCGCCATGTGAGGCCGACTGGATACCCTTTTCGATCAGTTCCTCCTCGATCTGCGGACGAGCCCCATGCACCAGTACCAGGCGAACACCCAGGGCGGCCAGCAGGTTCGCATCATAGGCCAGGGTGCGTGCCAGCGGCCCGGAAATCGCCTTGCCGCCAAACGCAATGACAAATGTTTTGCCACGAAACAAATTGACATAGGGCGCAACCGAGCGGAACAGGGATACAAAGTGGGCGGGACTCAGCTCATCGGGCATGTCGTTATTTATCCTTAACCGTTGCTTTTGCTTTTGGTTTCTCGGTGTTCAAAGCATTTTCCAGACGCTCGCAAAGTGTTCGCAAAATCTTTACCCGGGCGAAACTCTTGTCATTGGCCTCGACCAGCGTCCACGGCGCCGTACTGGTACTCGTCCGGTCAACCAGGTCGCACACGGCGGCATGGTAGGCTTCGCTTTTCTCGCGGTTGCGCCAGTCTTCCTCGGTGATCTTGAAGCGTTTGAAATCGATTTTCTCACGCTCCTTGAAACGTTTCAGTTGTTCCTTATCGCTGATCTGCAGCCAGAACTTGACAACAATCGCACCATCCTTGTGCAACTCATGCTCGAAGTCATTGATCTCGGTATAAGCTCGCAACCAGTCCGCTTCGGCACAAAAACCCTCGACGCGCTCAACCAGGACCCGACCGTACCAGGTGCGGTCGAAAATCGCCACGCGGCCATTGTGCGGTATGTGGCGCCAGAAACGCCAGAGATAGGGTTGCGCGCGCTCCTCTTCAGTCGGCGCGGCGACAGGTATGATCTGATACTGGCGCGCATCCATCGCTGCCGTGATGCGCCGGATGCTGCCGCCCTTGCCCGCAGCATCTGAGCCTTCAAAGGCGATGATCAAGGAATGTTTTTTGAATTCCGGATGACGCACTAGTTCGGAAAGACGTCCCTGCCACCTGGCCAGTTGCATTTCGTAAGCCTTGTGCTCCAGCTTCAGCGTCAGATCAAGTGATGTCAGCACGTCGAGCTGGTCAATCTTTGGTGCCAGCGGCGGCGCCACAGGATAATGCTGTTCGCGCTTGTCGGCCAGACGTTTTTGCATGGCTTCGAGGATAACCTTGCCGACGGTCAGCGAACGATAGCGGTCGTCGGTTCCCTCAACAACGATCCACGGAGCCCACGGCGTGTTGGTCATGCGCAACACATGCCCGGCCGCTTCCTGCAACTGCTCGTAGGTTTTCAGGCGCGCCCAGCTTTCCTTGGTCACCCGCCAGGCCGTCCTCGGATCCTTCTCCATCGCTTTCAAGCGCTGGCGCTGACCATCCTTGGACAGGTGAAACCAGAACTTGAGCACCAGCGCACCTTCATTGACCAGCATCGCCTCGAAACGGTTGATCTGATCCATGCGCTGGTCGAGATCGCCCTTGTCGATCTGGCCGAGAATGCGATCACGGATCGGATCGGAGTACCACGAGCCGGCAAACACGCCGGTTCGCCCCCTGGGCGGCAGGGCGCGCCAGTAGCGCCACATGTAGGGGCGCTCGCGCTCCTCGTCGCTCGGCGCCGAAAAGGCGAGGGTGGACAGGTAGCGCGGATCCATCCATTCGTAAAGCACATTGATGGTCTCGCCTTTTCCCGAACCATCAACGCCGCTTACCAGAATGACTACCGGAAACTTGCCGTTCTCACGCAACTCGAATTGTGCGTCAAGCAAGGCCGCGCGCAGCTTGGGAACCTCCTCACGGAATGTTGCCTTGTCAATCGTATGTCCCAGCTCTGCTGATTCAAACATGATCTGCTCCCTTTCTGAAGTCACCCCATAAACACTGAATCGCCGCCAGTGTCGCCAGCCCTGCAGTCTCTGTTCTCAGAATGCGCGGCCCGAGCCGAACTGAGATAAAGCCGGCCATAGCCGCCCTCTCCATTTCCTCAGCGGCCAGCACACCCTCGGCACCGATCAGCAATTCAACCTGTCCTCCCGGCGCAGGTGGCGCAATGCTGTCCAGCGTCTGCGCCGATCCGGGGGCAAGCATCAAGCGCAACACACCCTTTCCAACCGACTTGGCCAGCCATTGATCGAGAGCTTCTAACGCTACCACTTCTGGCACCCGGTTGCGCCCGCACTGCTCGCATGCCGCGCTAGCCACGCCACGCCAGTGCTCGACCCGCCGCGTCGCCCGCTCGCCATTGAGCCGGACCACGCTGCGCCGCGAAATCACCGGAACGATACTTGCCACTCCCAGCTCGACGGCCTTCTGCACCGTCATGTCCATCTTCTCACCAGCCTGCAGGGCCTGTACCAGCTTCACATTGATCGGCGCTTCGCATTCAGTATCACTCCAGCCCAGCACATCAACACTGACCCGCTCACGATCAAGCTCAGCGATACGGGCAGAATATTCACCACCGTGACCATTGAACAGCAGAAGATCATCGCCAGTGCGTAAACGCAACACCCGACACGCGTGCTTCGCCACTTCCGGAGCCAGATCGAAACGCAAGCCGACCGACAAGGGCATGGGACAGTAAAAACGAGGCGCAAGCATGCTGATATTATAGGGATAACTGGCAATCAACGTAGCGCAAAGGAATATCGCCGTTATGGCTATCAGCACCCCGTTATGCAATTTCGGCTGGAAAGCCCCCGATTTCGAACTCAACGACACCCTTGGCGTGCGGCAAACCCTGGACACACTGCGTGCACCCAGGGGATTGTTGCTGATGTTCATCTGCAACCATTGCCCGTATGTACAGGCAATCATTGACCGCATCTGCCGCGACGCGCTTGAAGTGCAGGCCATGGGGTTCGGCGTTGCAGCGATCATGAGCAACGATACCGACGCCTATCCGGACGACTCCCTGGCCAATATGCAAAGGGTGGCCAGGGCCATGAACTTTTCTTTCCCCTACCTTTACGACCCGACCCAGAACGTTGCACGTGACTATGGTGCTGTGTGCACGCCGGATTTTTTCGCTTTCAATCAGGATCTGGAGTTGCAATACCGTGGCCGCCTCGATTCCAGCGGGCGGGCTCCGGCGGCACCCGATGCGCGCCGTGAGCTTGTTGACGCCATGCGGCAAATCGCAGCGAGCGGCCGCGGCCCCGCTGAACAGGTGGCCAGCATGGGCTGCTCGATCAAGTGGCGCGTTTAAATATGGTCTGCCCCGCCTTGCAGGACATCATTTCCATACAAGCTTTGAGATCAGTCAGTGTATCGGGCTTGCTGCCCTTGGACAGTACGATTTCGTGAAGTTCAAGCGACGGTAACTCAAAATCCGTTTTGCCCACATCGCTGATACTGATGCGGTGTCAGCAGAACTTCCAGCCAGTAGCTTCCGGCTGGCGCTCCGGCAAATTTCGGCAACTGTCTGCCAATGATGATCAGGCCAACACCGCTCAGATAGCCGCTTACCAGCGGGTAAGGAATGTATTTGATCAGCTTGCCGATACCAAGAAAGCCGATGAGTAGCCGGATCAGCCCGGTGAGGACACCGGGGGAGGCCATCATCAACACCACGGGTACCGGCGGCACCCCTTGCGCCACGAGCTGGATGACAAAAGCCGAAAGCATCGCCGCAGCCAGTGTGCAGAGCAATGGCCCCAGGAATAACGGCCAGCACACTGAAAGCGGTGTATTGCGGGCTGATCGCTGAATACACGGTGACGCCAAAGGCCACGGCCGCAGGCAAAGCCACGAGCATGGCGGCAAAGCCACCCCGGAAGTCCCCTGAATGGCGCATCCACGTCCCAGAAAAACGCGCATCTGACTGGCTCCGTAATAAGTTTTCGTTTATTGCAGCACGGGCTGCACCTATACATCAGCGTTTGCTTGATGCGATGCTTTGGAAAACCGCTTATAATTTGGCGCTCGGCCTTTGAATGATCTAGACTGTTTTCCATAGATTTTCAGTAGGCCATATGACTGTTCACGGTGCCAACAATATTCCTTTGAGTTTGTCCGTGAAAATGCTTTCTTACCTGACCAAGCTGACGCCATATCCACTGCCCTTCCTGGGACAGCGCTCACTGGCATGGAGAAAATGATGACATGCATGGTTTTACCGACCAATTCGAGTCTCACCTCTGCCTTGCTGCGGATAGCCGCTTAACAGCCCACTTGGCGGTTATCACAACTTATGTAATGCTACCCCCCGTACCGGCTCAGCCTGGCTTTACACCCGCCTTGAGCAATGTCGCTGCTTGCATGTAACCCTACTGGAGTAACTGACCGATGTCTGATACCAAAAAATCCAAAGTTGATGGCGTAGCGTTTCACGCTGAAATTGATGAAAAATTGTACAAGTCGGTTGCCGCCGAGCCAATTACGGCAAACCACAAGGAGCTTTACAAAGCACTGGCGCTGGTAGCGCGCGATGAACTGGCGCAGCGCTGGGTCAAAACGCAGGTGGACGACCGAAAAAACAAGGTACGTCGTATCTACTACATGTCGATGGAATTCCTGATCGGCCGCTCGCTGAACAATGCCCTTTCGGCGCTCGATCTGCGCGACAATGCAGACGCCGCTTTCTCGGCGGCCGGCGGCCCTTCGCTCACCGATCTTATCGAGTGCGAACCGGATGCCGCTCTCGGCAACGGCGGTCTTGGCCGACTGGCCGCCTGCTTCCTCGACTCGATGGCTACGCTGGAACTGCCGTCCTGGGGTTATGGCATGCGCTATGAGTACGGCATGTTTGCGCAATCGATCATCAATGGCGGTCAGGTCGAGCATCCGGATTCCTGGCTGATCGATGGAACGCCGTGGGAGTTTCCACGACCCGGCACGCACTTTACCGTTAATTTTGGCGGCACCGCCGAACACCACGGCGAGTGGGCCGAATGGAACGCCGCCGAAGCTGTCGAAGGACGGGCCTACGACTTCGTCATCCCAGGGCACGGTACCAAACGGGTAAGCACCCTGCGCCTCTGGAAGGCCGGAGCACCGGCTCAGATCGACCTGAATGCCTTCAACTCCGGCGACTACGCACGCGCCGCAGAATTCAAGAACCGCTTCGAGAATATTTCCTGGGTGCTGTACCCGAACGACACGACTGCTGCGGGTCGCGAACTGCGTCTGCGGCAGGAGTATTTCTTTGTCTCCGCATCGCTACAGGATATTATTTTCCACCATCTGGAGGAGTACGGCATCCTGCACAATCTTGCTGACCAGGTTGCCATTCACCTCAACGACACCCATCCGGCAATCAGCGTCGCTGAACTGATGCGACTGCTCTGCGACGAGCACGGAATGCTGTGGTCTGAAGCCTGGAGTCAATGTACGCGCATCTTCTCCTACACCAATCACACCCTGATGCCCGAGGCACTGGAAACCTGGCCGGTAGGCCTGATGAAATATCTGCTGCCGCGGCATATGGCTATCATCTATCGCATCAACAAGGACTTTCTCAAGGAAGTTGCGCTCCGCTTCCCCGGCGACATCGATCTTATTCGGCGTGTTTCGCTGATTGATGACAGTGATGGCAATGAAGACAGCAAACGGGTACGCATGGCACACCTGAGTATCGTTGGCAGTCATCGAGTCAATGGCGTTTCTCAATTGCATTCCGACCTGATGGTGCAGACGATTTTTGCCGATTTTGCCAAGCTCTACCCGGATCGATTTCACAACAAGACCAACGGAGTTACACCGCGCCGCTGGCTGGCACAAGCCAACCCCGGGCTGGCAGGTCTGCTCGATGCGCGTCTCGGCAACGACTGGCGACTCAATCTAGACCGCCTGCAGGATCTGCGCTCACTCGCAGGCAACGAGGGTTTCCGTACAGAGTTTGCCGCTGCCAAGCTGGGCAACAAGCTGCGACTGGCTGACTACATCAAGCGCGAGACAGGGGTCATTCTCAGTCCGGACAGCCTGTTCGACGTACAGGTCAAGCGTATCCACGAATATAAGCGGCAACTCCTCAATGTTCTCCATGTCATCACCCGCTATAACGCCATCCTGCACGGCCTGGCCGACAATGCCGCTCCACGCTGCGTGATCTTTGCCGGCAAGGCCGCATCCTCTTACCACATGGCCAAGCAGGTGATCCGGCTGATTCACGACGTCGCCAGCGTAATCAACAACGATCCACGCACGCATGACAAGCTGAAAGTGGTTTTCGTCCCGAATTATGGCGTTTCAATAGCAGAACTGATCATGCCGGCGGCCGATCTTTCCGAGCAGATTTCCACGGCGGGAACCGAGGCCTCTGGCACCGGCAACATGAAGTTCTCGATGAACGGGGCGCTGACCATTGGCACCGAGGATGGTGCCAACATCGAGATTCGCGACAACGTCGGCGCCGAAAACATCTTCATTTTCGGCAATACCACGCCACAAGTCGAAGCGATCAGGAAATCAGGCTACGATCCAAGATCGATTTACCATAATAACCCGATGCTCAATGAAACGTTGAACAAGCTCGACGGCGGATTCTTTTCTCCAAATGACCGCAAGCGATATCACGACGTCTTCAACTGTCTGGTGAATTACGGTGACCACTATCTGTTGCTCGCCGACTATGCGGATTACATAGCAACTCAAACCAAGGTTGATAATCTTTACCTGACACCAGCGGAATGGCATCGCAAAGCCATACTCAACGTCGCCGGCATGGGCAGCTTTTCTTCTGATCGAACCATCCGTGACTACGCCATCGACACCTGGAATATGGGCTCGCTACTCAAGAAGGCGTGATAATGCTCAGCAAGGCAGAAGTTATTTCCCTATGCCGTGGCGAACACGGCAACCCGTTTGCCGTCCTCGGGCTGCACGCCGGCGCCAAGGGTCGGCTCTGGTTGCGTAGCCTGCAACCCGGCGCGGAATCGGTTTCCGTGATCGATGCCGATAGCGGACAGGTACTGGTCGAACTCACCCAACGCAAGATTGAAGCGCTGGGAGAGGCTTCCGGGTTTTTCGAGGCGTCCATTCTTGGCCGTAATATTCCTTTCAACTATCGTCTGCGGATAGCCTGGCCGAACAACGTCCAGGAGATTGACGACCCTTACCGGTTTTCCACGGTCCTCGGCGAGCTTGATGTCTGGTTGCTGGCCGAAGGTTCGCACCTGCGCCCCTACGAACGCCTCGGTGCTCATCTGCGCGAGATCGACGGAGTTCAAGGGACCGCATTTGCCGTCTGGGCTCCTGATGCCCAGCGCGTCAGCATCGTCGGCGACTTCAATTCCTGGGATGGCCGTCGCCACCCCATGCGTCTGCGCCGTGAATGTGGTGTCTGGGAACTCTTCATGCCCGGCGTTGGGGAAGGGGCCTGTTACAAGTTTGAAGTTCGTACGCTCGACGGCCATGTACTTACCCAGAAGGCCGACCCCTATGGCTTTGCCGCCGAACTGCGTCCAGCAACGGCCTCGATAGTCAGCCCGTTACCGCAGATCACATCGCGCTCAACAGTTGCCGCCGTCAGCAAACTGAGCAAACCGGTATCGATCTACGAAGTCCACCTCGGCTCCTGGCGGCGAGCCGATGATGGCGGGTTTCCGAGCTGGCAGCGCTTGACTGAAACACTGATCCCCTACGTTGTCGACCTCGGTTTTACGCATCTCGAACTATTGCCGATTTCGGAACACCCATTTGACGGCTCATGGGGCTATCAGCCACTCGGCATTTACGCACCAACAGCGCGCTTCGGCTCACCACAGGGGTTTTGCGACTTCGTGACGGCCTGCCACACGGCGGGTATCGAGGTCATTGTTGATTGGGTACCGGCGCATTTCCCGACCGACGAACACGGCCTCAGCAACTTTGACGGAAGGCCTCTCTACGAACACGCCGACCCGCGAGAAGGCAAGCACCAGGACTGGGGTACGCTGATTTACAACTTTGGCCGGCGCGAGGTGTTCAATTATCTGGTCGGCAACGCCCTCTTCTGGATCGAGCATTACGGCGTTGATGGTCTGCGCGTCGACGCCGTGGCCTCGATGCTTTACCGTGACTACAGCCGCCCTCACGGCGAGTGGATCCCCAACATCTACGGTGGCCGGGAAAACATTGAAGCAGTTCATTTCCTGCGTCGAATGAACGAAACACTTGCGCAGGAATGCCCGCACGCAGCAACCTTTGCCGAAGAATCAACCGCCTGGCCGGCAGTAACCCGCCCCTCTTCGATGGGAGGACTGGGCTTTCACTACAAGTGGAACATGGGCTGGATGCACGACATTCTGGACTACATGGCGCACGAACCGATCTATCGCCGGTATCATCACAACCAGCTTACCTTCGGTCTGCTCTACGCCTTTACAGAAAACTTTGTCTTGCCCCTGTCGCACGACGAAGTAGTGCACGGCAAGGGCTCGCTGATCGGCAAAATGCCCGGTGACTATGGGCAGAAATTCGCCAACCTGCGTCTGCTCTACGGCTTCATGTGGGGACATCCAGGCAAGAAGTTGCTGTTCATGGGCGGCGAGTTTGGCCAGTGGAGCGAGTGGAATGATTCAGCTTCACTTGACTGGGTTCTGCTCGACTTCCCGCAGCACGAGGGTGTACGTCGTCTGGTCAGGGATCTGAACCGGCTCTATCGAAATACCCCGGCGCTACACGAAATTGATTTCGACGCGACCGGGTTTGAGTGGATCTCGCCCAACGACGCCGACAACTCGGTGATCGCCTTCATCCGCCGCGGCTTTAACCGTTCACGCATGATTCTTTGCGTCTGTAACTTTACTCCCGTCGTTCGCCACAACTACCGAATCGGCGCCCCCGGCCCCGGCCTTTACCGCGAGCGCATCAATACTGACTCTGAATTTTACGGAGGTAGCAATGTCGGCAACGAATACGGCAAGGTTGATGCCGAGCAGGTTCCGGCGCACGGCCATGAATGGTCAATCGCAATGACCATACCGCCACTGGCCGCAGTGTTTCTTGAATGGGAACAGTGAGCGTCGCCGCCGGCCTGAAGGAAGGGCGACCATGGCCGCTCGGAGCCCATTGGGATGGCGCTGGAGTCAATTTCACCCTGTTCTCGGCACACGCCGAGCGGGTGGAATTATGTATCTTCGAGGGCGGCACAATGCATACACTGCCCCTCCCCAAATGTACCGACCAGGTCTGGCATGGTTATCTTGCGGGTGCTGAACCAGGCCTCTGCTATGCCTTCCGCGTGCATGGTCCGAACTCACCCGGCCACCGCTTTGACCCGCGCCGTTTGCTCCTCGACCCTTATGCACGGGAAGTCAGCGGGACTTTCTCCTATGAGCCACACCCAGGTTCCGCCAATGGCCTGAAAGCCTGCGTTGTCAATGAAGCTTTCGACTGGGGTAGCGATGTGCCTCCGGCGATTCCCTGGGCTGACTCGGTTCTTTATGAAATCCATGTCAAAGGCGCGACGAAGCAGCACCCCGAAGTTCCAGAAGACCTGCGCGGAACCTATGCCGGACTGGCCTCACCCGCCATGCTGGATTATTTCAAGCGGCTCGGCATCACCGCCGTCAACCTCCTGCCGGTGCACGGTTTCATCGATGAGGAACGCCTGGTGAATATGGGCCTCACCAACTACTGGGGCTATAACACTCTTGCTTTCTTTGCGCCTGAACCGCGCTATGCCGCGCGTGTGGCCGGGCAATCGGTCATCTCCGAATTCCGGTCGATGGTGCGTTCGCTGCATGCCGCCGGAATCGAAGTCATTCTCGACGTCGTTTTCAACCATACCGCCGAAACTGACGAAACCGGACCGACCGTCTCGTTTCGCGGCATCGACAACTTCAGCCATTACCGCCTGCCGGCCTTCGACCTGAACAGCTACGAGAATTTCAGCGGCTGTGGAAACACCCTCAATCTTGCCCATCCCCGCGTTCTGCAACTGGTCATGGATGCCCTGCGCTACTGGGTTGGCGAAATGCATGTGGACGGCTTCCGTTTCGATCTGGCTGCCGCACTCACCCGTGACAGCGGCTTCCTTGCCGCCGTCAGACAGGATCCTTTGCTGGCACAGGTCAAGCTGATTGCCGAGCCCTGGGATCTGGGGCCCGATGGCTATCATCTGGGACGCTTCCCCCCAGGCTGGTCAGAATGGAACGACCGCTTTCGCGATGTCGCTCGGGCATTCTGGCTGACCAGCGAAGCCGAACCTGCGGTAATGGCTCAACGCCTGGCCGGTTCGAGCGAGATATTCCGCTACTCCGGACGGGCGCCGCAGGCGGGTGTCAATTTCATTACCGCGCATGACGGTTTTACCTTGCGCGATCTCGTCAGTTATCAGCACAAGCATAATGATCTCAATGGAGAGAACAACCGCGACGGACATGGGCACAACCTTTCCTGGAATTGCGGTGAAGAAGGCGCAAGCCAGGATCCGATAGTCCTGCAACGGCGTCACCGCCTGCAGCGTGCGCTGCTGGCCACCCTTTTTGTGGCACAAGGCGTGCCGATGCTGCAAGGAGGCGATGAACTCGGTCGTACGCAATCCGGCAACAACAATGCCTACTGCCAGGACAACGAACTGACCTGGCTTGACTGGCCGCATGCCGATTCTTCCCTGATCGATTTTACCGCCGGACTGATCGGCTTGCGGAAGCGCTTTTCAGAACTTCGACGTCGTGCCTGGTTAACCGGCCAAACCAACGAGCGGGGGCAGCGCGACATAATTTGGTGGCATCCGGGCGGGCGCGAGATGACTGATAATGACTGGCATTCACCGCCACGCGGAGCCCTGGGTCTGGTTCTTGCGCCCGAAGACACGGACAATTCGGACACGAATTCTGAAACATTGCTGGTTCTGATCAACCGGGATTCAGACGCCCAGACTTTCCATCTGCCACCGGGTTCCTGGCGACAGATCTGCGACAGCAGCAGCGATACTCCTTTCGCATTGCTGTTATCCCGTCAGGACAGCAGTATAGTGGCTGCACGAAGCGTGCAACTCCTCGCGCAGGAATAGCACCATGCCATTTCACCGACACAGCGGGATCCTGCTCCACCCGACCTCACTTCCCGGGCCGCATGGTTCAGGAGATCTTGGTTCGTCGGCCTATCACTTTGTCGACTGGCTGGTAGCAGCCGGTCAAACCCTGTGGCAGGTTCTACCTCTGGGCGGGATTGGACCAGGCAACTCGCCGTACATGAGTCCTTCGGCGTTTGCCGGCAATGAGTTGCTGATTGATTTGTCTCAGTTGCGTGATGCCGGCTGGCTGACTGAAGAAGATATCGTTCCTGATCCGGCCTTCAAGGATGGACACATCAATTACCCGGCGGTGCAGAGATTCCGCATGGCACTGCTGCGCCTGGCGGCCAAGAAATTTTTCACCGACGTCCGACGTGACGCGCGTAAATCCTTCACCGCGTTCTGCGCCGATGCACGCGACTGGCTTGATGATTACGTATTGTTTATGGCCTTGGACAAAAAACATGGCGAGGTCTGGCAGAATTGGCCGACGGCGCTGGCACAACGCAAGCCAAAAGCATTACAGGAAGCGGCGATAGCGCTTGCTGACGAATGCGACTTCTGGCGCTTCTGCCAGTGGTGCTTCAACAGCCACTGGTCTGCGCTCAAGGATTACGCCAATACTCGCGGCGTTGAAATCATTGGCGACATGCCAATTTTTGTTTCTCCCCACAGTGCCGACGTTTGGGCCAATCAAATTTTATTCGATCTGGATATAAAGGGCCAGCCGCGCGTCATTGCCGGGGTGCCACCCGATTACTTCAGCGCCACCGGTCAACGCTGGGGCAATCCCCTGTACAAGTGGCCGGCACATGAAGAGGAAAACTACCGCTGGTGGGTCGAACGCCTGCGCGGAACACTCGCGCTCTGCGATATCGTACGCATCGACCATTTCCGTGGTTTCGAATCCTGCTGGGAGATTCCTGCCGACGCCGAAACTGCTGTTAATGGACATTGGCTACCGGGACCAGGTGTTGCCCTGTTCAACGCTTTGAGCAAAGCGCTGGACAAGCGGCAGGGCCAGGAGGGACTCAGAATTATTGCCGAGGATCTTGGCATCATTACACCCGAAGTCACCGCCCTGCGCCAGGCCATTGGTTTGCCCGGCATGCGCATCCTGCACTTCGCCTTTGACGGACACGCCGGCAATCCGTATCTACCACACAACTTCGAGTCCAATACCGTCGTCTATACCGGCACTCACGACAACGATACCACCCGGGGCTGGTGGGCTGCACTCCCGGCGCATGAGCAGGATTACATCCGGCGCTATCTCGGTATCAGCGGCGAGAGCATCGAATGGGATCTGATCCGTGCCGCTTCGGCTTCTGTTGCCGCGCTTGCCATCATACCGATGCAAGACGTACTCGGCCTCGATTCTGCTTCACGCATGAACCAGCCGGGGCTGGCTGAAGGTTCCTGGGGGTGGCGATTCAGTTGGCATCAGGTAGCGCCATGGCATGCCGATCGCCTTGCCGAAGTGGCTCGTCTGTTTGGTCGCATGCCAAGACGCCGCTTGGATACACATGCACTACCAGGCCAAAAAAACTGATGCCAGCCAACCCGCAAGCAAAGCGAAAAAACAGGTGCTTAAAGCTTGTTCAAACATGCTCATGCAGTATAATCCCAGCGTTGGTGTTTTTTGAATCAATCTTTCCATACATAAAAGGACAGAATCATGGCCGAGACAAGCACTAAAGCAAGCCCCAAAAAAGCGGTGACCAAGCCCATCGTTGCCAGCGCCAAACCTGAGGCGGCAAAGGCTGCTACTGCCAGCGCCAAGCCCGCAGTCAATAAACCCGCTGTTGCCAGTGCCAAGCCCGCTGCAAAGGTAGCCGCTGTTGCCAAAAAGCCGGCCGCCGCCAAACCTGCGGCAGCCAAACCTGCTGCCAAGGCTACGAGCCACAGCAAGGTCACGATCGTCAGTGATGAGCAGCGTTACCGCATGATCGCCGAAGCTGCCTACTATCATGCTGAACGCAACCAGTTCAAGAGCGACCACGTACGTGACTGGATTGACGCCGAAAGAGAAATCGCTGCACTGCTCAGCGGTGGCAAGTAGTCTGCTTACGGCAAGGGAAATACCTCCAGTACCTATTGGCAGTAGCCTCTACCGGCTATTGTGTACAGTGGTGTAATTCTGGCAAGCTTTCAACTCCAGGGCGGGGTCGTTTCATTGCCAGCGCTTGCAAGTCTTCAATCGAAGCGACTCGGAACCGGTCATAGACTGCGGTAGAGCGCCTCATAGTGCGCGGCTGAATCATCCCAGGAGAAATCCTGCTCCATTGCTCGCCTCTGGACTTGATGCCAGGCGATCTGGTCACGATAGAGAGTGCATGCCTCGTGGATAGAGTCGCTAATGGCTTGACGGTCAACGTCGTCAAAAACAAAACCTGTTGCGCTGTCTGACTGCAGGTTACCCGGAGTCGCATCGATCACCGTATCAGCAAGACCACCAACTCGGTGCACCAGCGGCAAGGTGCCGTAGCGCAAGGCATAAAGCTGTGTCAGCCCACACGGTTCGAAACGTGAGGGAACCAGCAGAACATCGGCTCCTGCAAAGAAGCGATGTGCCATTGCTTCGTCATAGCCGACAAAGGCTGCAACCTTCTCAGGATTGGCCGCTGCCGCATGCCGGAATCCCTCTTCAAGATAATCTTCCCCGGTTCCAAGGACGGCCAACTGGGCACCTTCCCTGAGCAGATCAGGCAAAGCGGCCAACAACAAATCCATTCCCTTTTGTGAAAAAAGCCGGCTGACGACGGCGAACAGCGGCCCTTCTGCCTGATTGGACAATCCAAGTTCTGACTGCAAGGCGAGTTTGCAGGCCATTTTCCCCTTGAGATTGTCCGCACTGTAGGGCCGGGCAATATCAGGGTCCTCCGGATTCCAGATTTCGGGGTCTACACCGTTGAGAATACCGGAAAGATCGCCAGCACGGTCACGCAGAACCCCATCAAGGCCACAACCGAATTCCGGCGTACGGATTTCTCGGGCGTAGGTCGGGCTCACCGTTGTTATCTTTTTCGAATAAACAAGTGCGGCCTTCATGAACGATATCATGCCGTGAAACTCGATGCCGTGCGGGGTCAATTGGCGCATCGGCAAACCTAGATCGGCGAGACAATCCATGGGGAAAATCCCCTGGTAGGCGAGATTGTGAATGGTGAAAACGCTCGCCGTCTTCAGCCCCGGGTTCTGGGCCATGTAGATGGGCGCCAGTCCGGCGTGCCAGTCGTGTGCATGGACAACATCAGGACGCCAGTCGGGGTCGAGTTCTCCGGAAGCCACATGCGCAGCAACCCATCCCAGCAGGCCAAAACGGCGATGATTGTCGCTCCACTCGAAACCATCAAAGCCGACATAAATATTGCCTTGACGTTGATAGAGGAATGGCGCATCAATCACATAGGCTAACAAGCCACTATCCGGCAGACTACCGATGTAGATCGTAATAACAGCCGCACCGAAGGCCGGACCAATCCGGATGACCGGTTTGAGCCCGAGCATTCCATTGAGTATGCCAGGAAAACCGGGCAACAAAACGCGGACATCAAGCCCGCGTTTGGCAAGGGCTGCGGGTAGCGAGGCAATGACATCAGCCAGACCGCCCGCTTTGACCAGAGGATAGATTTCGGAAGCGACGTGTAAGATGCGCATCAAAAGCTGGTTGGTTAACTATCAGGGAATCCGTTCAAGCATCTTCCGTGTCACCAGCGTAACGCCATTGGGAGTTCGGCGGAAGCGCCGCGCATCATCATCATGGTTTTCCCCAATAACCATTCCCGCTGGAATACTCACCCCGTGGTCGATGATGCACCGGTTCAGCCTCGCCCCGCCACCGATTACGACATCCGGCAACAACACCGACCAGTTAACTTTGGCGTGGGAATGAACACGGCACGATGAGAAAAGCAAGGTGCGGTTCATTTCACCCGAAATGATGCAACCGCCGGCAACCGTCGACTCGATCGCAAGCCCATGGCGGTCAATCTGGTTGTGCACGAACTTGGCGGGCGGAAGTTGCTGCTGATAGGTCCAAATCGGCCAGTTGCGGTCATAGAGGTTCAATGCCGGTACAGTCGCCGTCAAGTCGACGTTGGCTTCCCAATAGGCATCAAGAGTACCCGCATCGCGCCAGTAGTCTTCCTTGCCCGGTGCTTCATCGGATGCGTGAACACAGCTACGATCAAATGAATGAGACATCGCGCAACCGTTCTGTACGGCACGCGGAATGATGTCCTTGCCGAAGTCATGGTTGGAGTTCGGATCGGCGATGTCGCGCAACAACTCGTTGTAAAGATACTTGGCGTTAAAGATGTAGATTCCCATGCTGCATAGCGAACGATCCGGCTTGCCGGCCAGAGCCGGCGGATCGGCAGGCTTTTCAACAAATTCGGTAATTCGTCGACTGGCATCAACCGCGATAACACCGAAATCGCTGGCATCCTTGCGCGGCACCTCGATACAGGCCACCGTACATTCCGCTCCACTCTCGACATGATCGACCAGCATCGCCGCGTAGTTCATTTTGTAAACGTGATCGCCGGCAAGAATCAGGACATACTCCGGTGCCGGCCGGTAGTTCTCCAGAATGTCAATATTCTGAAAAACCGCATCCGCCGTTCCGCGATACCAAGACTCTTCATCCACACGCTGCTGCGCCGGCATCAGATCGACGAACTCGTTAACCTCGCCACGCAGGAAACCCCAGCCGCGCTGCAGGTGGCGCAACAGACTGTGCGACTTGTACTGTGTCACCACCCCGATGCGCCGGATACCCGAATTAACGCAGTTGGACATGGCAAAATCGATAATCCGGTACTTGCCGCCGAAATAGACGGCTGGTTTAGCCCGACTGTCGGTCAACTCGTACAAACGACTACCGCGCCCGCCGGCAAGCACCAACGCAACTGCCTTGCCTGGCAACTGAAAAGTCCGCCTTTCTAACATTTTGGCACGCTCCAAAAATAAAACCGGTCTACACTTCAGAAAAAACTGGATTCAATGAAACCTCTTACTCCTAACTGATCACATCCGGGGCTTTTCTTCCAGTAATTTCTGCAATGCCCGCCACCTTCTCGGCGAGCGCAATCAGCGGGGCCAAAGCTTCCTGTGCAGGGATTTCGTGACGAGCGGGATCCGCCTCGTAACGCTCAAGGTAGAGCCGCAAGGTGGCCCCTTCAGTGCCGGTACCCGACAGCCTGAAGACAACCCGCGATCCGTCTTCGAGCAGAATCCTGACGCCCTGCCTGTCGCTGCGAGAACCGTCAACCGGGTCCATATAGCAGAAGTCGTCAGCCGCCTTGATCTGCATTCCGGAGAATTCCATTCCGGCCAGCGTTGGCAGCTTTTGCCGAAGCTCATCGAAAAGTTTGTCTGCCTTCGCCGTTTCAATGCCTTCATAGTCATGACGCGAATAGACATTGCGACCAAAACGACGCCAGTGCTCACGGACAATCTGCGCAACCGGCTCGTTGCGAACTGCAAGAATGTTAAGCCAGTAGAGCACCGCCCACAGCCCGTCTTTTTCACGCACGTGATTGGATCCGGTGCCAGCACTCTCTTCGCCGCAAAGCGTTACTTTGCCGGCATCAAGCAGACTGCCAAAATACTTCCACCCGGTCGGCGTCTCATAACAGGATATGCCGAGTTCCGCTGCGACTCGATCCAGCGCGCAACTGGTCGGCATCGAACGTGCCACACCGGCCAAACCCCTGGCGTAGGCAGGAATCAGTTTGTAATTGGCGGCAATGACGGCGATGCTGTCGCTCGGGCTGACAATAAAACCCTTGCCGACGATCATGTTGCGATCACCGTCACCATCTGACGCAGCGCCGAAAGACAGGCCGGAGTTGGGATCAGCAAGTGCAGATACCAGATCGGCGGCATAAACCGGGTTCGGGTCCGGATGCCCGCCGCCGAAATCCGGCAAGGGCGTTCCATTGACCACCGTCCCGGCAGGTGCGCCAAGACGCCCCTCCAGAATTGCGTGGGCATAGGGGCCATTGACCGCATGCATGGCGTCAAAACGCATGCGAAAGTCGGGGCGCGCCAACAACTTGGCGATCTGAGCAAAGTCAAACAGCGACTCAAGCAGCTCGGCGTAATCGGCCACTGGATCAATGACGCAAACGCTCATCTCACCTATGCGCGTCTCGCCAAGACGGCCAAGGTCAATGTCCGCCGACTCGACGAGGCGATAGGCGCTGATCTCCTGGGTTCGCTTAAAAACGGCGTCGGTGAAACCTTCGTTAGCCGGCCCGCCATTGCCGAGGTTGTACTTGATGCCAAAGTCGTCATCCGGTCCGCCCGGATTGTGACTGGCCGACAGGATGATGCCGCCGAAAGCGCCCTGTTTGCGAATCACCGCGCTGGCCGCCGGCGTAGACAATATGCCCTTGCAGCCGACCAGCACTCGACCGAAACCAGCGGCGGCGGCCATGCGCAGGATGATCTGGATGGCCACATCGTTGAAATAGCGGCCGTCACCACCAAGAACGAGCGTTTTCCCCTGCTGACCTTCCAGGTTATCGAAAATCGATTGGACAAAATTTTCCAGATATCCGGGCTGGCTGAAAACCTTGACTTTTTTACGTAATCCCGAGGTTCCGGGCTTCTGTCCGGAAAAGGGAGTGGTGGCAACAGTGGTAATCTTCATGTCATTTTATCCTGAGCAGTGCCTGGCGATATAATCAAAACCCACAGCGTTGAAACCAGACCAAATCATGAAATGTGCTTGCGAGTGAAAGACAGCAGCCCCTGTGTTGATGCGTCGAGCGGCTTGGCCAGATCCGGATCATAAACCGCAGGCAGGATGAGACTTGCGACGGCCTTGCCCAGCTCAACACCCCACTGATCAAACGAGTTGATGCCCCAGATTGCTCCCTGCACGAATACCTTGTGCTCGTAGAGTGCGATCAGGGAACCGAGCGCACCCGGATTCAGGCTGGTCATCAGCAGCGTTGACGAGGGCTGGTTGCCGGCAAAAATGCGGTGGGGCAGCAAGTCGGCTATTTCCTGCGGACTGAGCGACTCCTTTTCCAGGCTGGCGCGAACCTCACCTTCGTTCCTGCCGAAGGCCAGCGCCGCACTCTGCGCAAAGCAGTTGGAGAGCAAGGCCTCCTGATGCTTCGGCAAGGGATAGTCGGAGCGCACTGCAGCAATGAAGTCGCAAGGCACGACACGCCCACCCTGATGCAGGAGCTGGAAAAACGCGTGCTGCCCGTTGTTGCCCAGTTCTCCCCATACGATGGGGCAGGTTGCGTAGTCCAGGGCGTCGCCGCCGATGCTCACGGACTTGCCGTTACTTTCCATTTCAAGCTGCTGCAGGAAGGACGGGAAGTACTTGAGCGATTCGTTGTAGGGCAGCACCGCATTGGTCGACGCACCCAGGAAGTTGGTATTCCAGATACCAATGAGCGCCATCACCACCGGCAGATTGCGCTCGAATGGCGTCGTGCGAAAATGCTCGTCCATACGCTCCGCACCACGCAGCATTTCGTCAAACGCATGCGGCCCGATGGCGATCATCAAGGCCAGACCGACGGCAGACCACAGCGAATACCTGCCGCCCACCCAGTCCCAGATCGGAAAAACCAGATCCCGGCTCACACCGAACTCGACCGCTCGTTCGGGTTTGCTGGAAACCGCTGCAAAATGGTTTTCTGAAACCAGTTCATCGCCAAGATTGGCGCGCAGCCAGTCGCGTGCGGTGTTGGCGTTGAACATGGTTTCTTGCGTGGTAAAGGTCTTGCTCGCGACAATGAAGAGTGTCGTGCGCGGATCAAGCGTCTGAAGCAGCGGTGCCAACTGTGCCCCATCGAGGTTCGACACATAGTGCACCGAAAGTACAGGATGGCTGATAGAGCGCATGGCCTGACCCATCATTTTGGGTCCCAGATCGGAGCCGCCAATGCCGATATTGACGACATCCCGGATCGGCATTCCCTTGTGCCCGAAGCATTTACCGTCGCGCAGACGATCGGCAAACACCGCCATCCTCTGCCTCGTGGCAAGAACGTCCGGCATCACATCAAACTGGCTGCTCGGGAACGGGCCGGCAGAACGGCGCAAGGCGGCATGTAGCACTGAACGCCCCTCGCTGATGTTGATACGCTCGCCGGCAAACATGCGCTCGGTCCACTCCGAAACCTTTGCCTCCCTGGCCAGCGCAGCAAGCAATCCGAGTGTCTCGGTGGTCAGACGCTGCTTTGAGAAATCGTAGAGGATGCCGTCAAACGACAAGGTGAGTGACTCGACCCGCTTTGGGTCACCGGCAAACAAGTCCCTCAGGTGAGTATTCGCGAAAGCCTGGCGATGGGCATTAATTGCTGCCCATGCGGGCGTAGCAGTGATCGTCATTTCAGTAACACCCCCTAGTTTGGTGGTTTCCAGGGTCATGCAATTGTGTAGCACAACACATAACCTGCTAGGGTCTATTCTATGCGAAATATTTACCGTTCCGCGATACTAAAATCATAAAAATTTGGATTAGGGCACAGTTATCGGCACCCGATGCGTTGAAGAACAAACGAAGCAAGGCTGAGGAAGCAGGCCGTGGAATGACAGTACGCGAACGAACCCAACCCATCCGGCGCAGGCAGCAAGCTGAATCAGGTATCGCCTGATGGGCAACAGGACATGACATTCCACCTGCGCCCGGCATGCGCGGACTTTTCTCCCTGGCCACCCGCAGTGATGGGTTCCCGATATGGGGAGTTCCCAGGCAGATCCCGGAAAAAAATCGGCGAACAAGCACTGTTACCGTCCTCCGGAACACTCTTTCTGATGCCCTGGAATTTCCTATCCTCCGACCTGGCAATATATAATTCGGGATGTTGTGAATGACTGCTCGTTTTTGTTCAGTCATGATCGACGAAAAGCCAAAACAAAAATTTTGCTACCAAGGCGATTTTCACGAATAAAGACAGGGAGTTAATTAAAATGCGCGTTCTGTTGATGACTAACGAGTTTCCGCCGAACATTTATGGCGGAGCGGGTGTTCACGTCGAGTACCTATCGCGTGAATTGTCACGACTTACGCCAGTTGAGGTGCGTAGTTTTCAGGAGCAGGACTTCAGCAAGGACCAGCTCAGGGTCTTGGGTACCAAGGTCGACGCCTCGGGCTATCGTTGCTCCAAGGAACTGGTTTCGCCTTTGAAGGCTCTTGCCACCTGCCTGAACTTCAACATCCAGGGCATCGACGCTGACATCGTTCATTGCCACACCTGGTACGCCCATTTTGGTGGAATCCTGGCCAAACTCCTTTATGGCACCCCGCTGGTCATCACCGTCCACTCGCTGGAACCATTACGCCCTTGGAAGCGCGAACAGATCGGTCGGGGTTACGATCTGTCGAGTTGGGTCGAAAAGACGGCGCTGGAGATGGCAGACGCCGTGGTGGCCGTTTCCAAGAGCACCCGCGAGGACATCCTGCACTTCTTCAATGTCGATCCGTCCAGGGTTCCGGTCATACCCAACGGTATCGATACTGATGAATACACACAGACGCTTGATCGTTCGGTTCTCTCCAGATTCAAAATCGATCCCGACAAACCCTACGTCCTGTTCGTCGGTCGCATGACCCGGCAAAAAGGCCTTTTGTACCTGTTGCAGGCCATTCCACAACTTGACGCCAATACCCAGGTCGTGCTGTGTGCCGGCGAGTCCGATACGCCCGAGCTGCAGAAAGAACTGGAAAGCATCACGGCCAATCTGCAGGCTCAAAGGCCCGGCATTATCTGGATCCCCGAAATGGTCAGCCGCCAGACGACTATCGCCCTGTATTCCCAGGCTGCCGTTTTCTGTTGCCCTTCGATCTACGAACCTTTCGGCATCATCAATCTGGAGGCCATGGCGTGCAACACGGCCGTGGTCGGCAGCATGCTCGGTGGTATCGCGGAAGTGGTCGTGCATGGCGAAACCGGTCTTCTGATCGATGCCAATATCTCGCCGACCATGCCGCACGACCCACGGGATCCCAGGGCTTTCTCCACCGCCTTGGCCGAGGGCATCAACCGCCTGATCCGCGATCCCGATTTATGCAAAAAAATGGGAGCCGCCGGTCGCCAGCGGGTACTGGATAACTATTCCTGGCGCAGCATTGCCGAGACAACGCTTGCCCTGTACAAAAGCTTGCTGCCGAGCTAGCGGCAATGAATTGCAAAAGGGCGCTTTCGGGAACTGCGTTTGAGCTCGGGAATTGAGGATGGCTGAGGGTCCGCGCCTCTACAATCTGTTTCCGCTGCTTGGTGGGTCTGTCCGGCAATGGGAAGACCATCTGCCGCGCATCGCCGCCATGGGCTTCGACTGGGTCTACCTCAATCCATTTCATTACCCGGGCTTTTCCGGGAGCCTGTATGCAGTCAAGGACTATTACCGCATCCACGATCTGATGTGGGATGGCGAGAACTCGCTTGAAGATCTGCTCAAGTCTTTCTGCTGGAAAGCGGGTCAGCACGGCGTGTCGGTGATCATGGACCTGGTCATCAATCACACCTCAAAAGACGCGCTGCTGGCCGCGGATCATCCCGAATGGTACCTGTATGAACATGACGGTTCCTTGCGCTCGCCGCGCGCCATCGACCCGGCCGACGCGCGCAATGTCACGGTATGGGGCGATCTGGCAGAGATCAACTACCATGACCCTGCGCACCATGACGGCCTGATCGGCTATTTTTCCGAAATGATGGGTCATTTTATCGATTGCGGGATTCGCGGATTCCGCTGTGATGCCGCCTATCTGGTGCCGCCGGAGGTCTGGTCGCGCTTGATCTCGTTCGCTCGCAGCAAGCGCAATGATGCGATCTTTTTCGCCGAAACCCTGGGCTGCCGACTGGAGCAGATCTCATCGCTACGCTCGGCCGGCTTTGATTATTTGTTCAACAGTGCCCGGTGGTGGGATTTCAGGTCACCCTGGCTACTTGAGCAGTACAACGCGTTTCGCCATATTGCACCCTCGATCGCCTTTCCCGAGAGTCACGACACCGAGCGCGTAGCCACGGAGCTGGAGCGAATGGGCTACACCGATCCAGTGTTGATCGAGCGTGCCTACCGCGTGCGCTACATGTTTAGCGCCGTGTTTTCGAGCGGCGTAATGATTCCTGTCGGTTTCGAGTACGGCTTCCGAACCCGACTCAACATCGTGCACACCCGTCAGGAACACTGGGAATGGCCACAGTTTGATCTGAGCGGCTACATCACCGCCGTCAACCGCATGCGGGCAAGCATCCCGGTACTTAATGAAGAAGGCTCGCAACGCCAGGTTCACGCAGGCGATTCGGCCGTAGTATGCCTTTTGCGCCGGGCGCAAGCGGGATCGTCATGGGTGCTGTCGGTGCTCAATACCGATCTGTATCATACGCATGATGCATATATTACGGGCCTTGATTCCGACGTGGTCGAGGCACGGGAAGTGACCCCGGGAAGCAATGGAGAAGTCATCACTGTCGGTGCCGTCCTGAGACTGTCACCCGGTGAGGCGCGAATTTTTGTAAATACTTGAAAACAGGAGAGGTTATGACCAAGGCCGTGTTGAATAAAAGCAGCGTTGTGGCGCCGCACCACAAGGCGGAAACGGTGGGAAGCAAATTGACAGTCGGCCTCAGGAGTCGCCCGATTGTCATTCTGAACGTATATCCTGAAATCGATGGCGGTCGCTATGCCATCAAGCGGGAGGTCGGCGATACGCTGATTGTCTCGGCTGACGTATTCAAGGAAGGCCATGACAAACTCTCGGTCATGCTGATGGTGCGCCGCCGCGACGAGCAAGCATGGCACGAGGTTCCGATGACCTGCATCAACCACGGTCTCGACCGCTGGCAGGGAGAGGTCGTACTGACCGAGAATACGGGTTACGTGTATACCGTCGAGGCCTGGAGCGACGTTTTTGAGAGCTGGCTTGACGAGGTCAGGAAGAAGCTGGGCGCCAACGTAGACGTTTCACTCGAATTGATCGAGGGCCGCGATCTGGTCGAAGACGCGGCGGGTCGCGCCAGTGCGCCTGACAAAGGCTACCTCGACGGAATCCTCAAGCGCTTTGCCGCTGCGGACTATACGCAGCGCTGCAATCTTCTGCTGACTGAAGAGTTGAGATCGACGGTAGCACGCTGGCCCGACCGGGGCACCGCCAGTCGCTACGATCTGGAGCTGGAGGTGTTCGTTGATCGTGTCGCCGCCCGTTATGCGGCCTGGTATGAAATGTTTCACCGCTCGCAAGGTACGGTGCCGGGCAAGCCCGCAACGCTCAAGGATTGCGAGCGCCGCTTGCCGGAAATCCGTGACCTCGGCTTCGACGTCATTTATTTCGTCCCCGTTCATCCGATTGGTCGCACGCATCGCAAAGGGCCTGACAACAGCCTGAACGCCGGTCCGAACGACCCAGGCAGCCCCTATGCCATCGGTTCGGACGAGGGCGGGCATACCGCATTGCACAAGGACCTGGGAACACTTGACGACTTCCGGCATTTTGTAGATGCTGCAGCGGCGCATGGCATGGAAGTCGCGCTTGATTTCGCCATCCAGTGCTCACCCGATCACCCGTGGATCAAAAACCATCCCGACTGGTTCAGGTTCCGCCCGGATGGCACCATCAAATACGCCGAGAACCCGCCGAAGAAGTATCAGGACATCGTCAATGTCGACTTCTACACCGTCGATCAGGAAGGCCTGTGGAACGAGATTCTGCACTCCGTTCTGTTCTGGGTTGAACTGGGGGTGAAAATCTTTCGCGTCGATAATCCGCACACCAAGCCCTTGCCGTTCTGGGAGTGGCTGATCCGCGAGATCAGGGTCGATCACCCCGATGTAATTTTCCTGGCCGAAGCATTTACCCGCCCGCCAATGATGCGAATGCTGGCCAAGGTAGGTTACATTCAGTCCTACACCTACTTCACCTGGCGCAATTTCAAGCACGAAATTACCGAGTACCTGACCGAACTGACGCAGTCACCGGTCGCCGAGTACATGCGCCCCAACTTCTTTCCAACAACGCCTGACATCCTGCCCGAATTCCTGCAAAACGGTGGGCGACCTGCATTCCAGACCCGCTTTGTCCTGGCTGCCACCCTATCCAGCGTCTATGGCATGTACAACGGCTACGAGCTCTGCGAAAACGCCGCGGTTCCGGGCAAGGAGGAGTACCTGCACTCGGAAAAATACGACTACAAGGTCTGGGACTGGGACCGTCCCGGAAACATCAAGGATCTGATCGCCAAGGTTAACCGCATCCGGCGGGAAAACAGTGCGCTGCACGAATTGACCAACCTGCGCTTCTACACCGCCCACGACGACAACATCCTGTTTTACGGCAAGATGACTCCGGACCGATCCAACATGATCCTGATCGCCGTCAACCTCGATCCTTTCGATGCTCACGCCACCGACCTGGAGATTCCCCTGTATGACCTTGGCCTGGGCGAACACGACAATTATATTGTCCAAGAGCTGATTAGCGGCGTCAAGCATCTATGGAGCGGGTCCCGCCACCACGTCCAGCTCGGTCCCGAAACCAACCAGGCCATGATCCTGCGTGTTGTACCGTGGCATCATAAGGATTTTGAAAGCTTGAACGCATGATGGATTGCAGCTTCCAAGGTCAATTTCCAGTAGCGTGGCACTTAACTCCACAGCCATAACTGTATTTTTTCGACGAAGCTGATCTTCTTTAAAAGCCTTTCCCGTATCGTAACAATGCCCTGAAAGCCAGAATCCATATGACTTTCAGGGCATTCCATGTTGAGCGTAATTTTTCGGGCGTTCGGCAAGAGCATTCCGAAAAATCTGCTCCCGCTTCAATCCTGGAGCAACACTATCAGCCCCCAAGACGTGAAATGAAGTAACCCGCGCAAACGGCCGTACCAATCACTCCGGCACATTCGGGCCCATGGCGTGCATCAACAGGAAATTCTGCTTGTCGTATTGCGCACCAACCACCTGCGAAACACGAGCCGCCATCGGTACCGCCGACACACCCGCCGAACCGATCAGCGGATTGATCGGGTTGTTTGGTGAGAGCTTGTTCATCAACTTGGCCAGCAATACCCCGCCGGCGGTCGAGAAACCGAAGGCCACCACGCCCATGGCGATGATCAACAGGGTCTTGGTCTGCAGAAAGTTTTCTGCGCCATGGTCAGACCCACAGACGTACCAAGGAAAATCGTCGTTATGTTGATGATTTCGTTCTGCGATGATTTGGTCAGACGATCAACCACACAGGATTCGCGCATGATGTTGCCAAGCATCAGCATGGCGACCAGCGCAGAGGCCGGCGGGACCACCAGAATCACGGCCAGCATCACCACGACCGCAAAGATGATACGTTCCAGTTTGCCGACCGGGCGCAGGGTTTTCATGCGGATCCTGCGCTCGGCATCGGTAGTCAGCGCCTTCATGATCGGCGGCTGAATCAGCGGGACCAGCGACATGTAGCAGTATGCCGCGACAGCGATTGGCCCGATCAGGTGTGGCGCGAGCTTGTTTGCCGTGAAGATCGAGGTCGGACCGTCAGCCCCTCCGATGATGCCGATGGAAGCGCCTTCGCCGGGCGTGAACACCCCGCTCAATACCGCAACGAACATGGTTATGAAAATGCCCAACTGCGCCGCTGCACCGAGCAACAAGGGTACGGGGATTGGCAATCAGCGGTCCGAAATCCGTCAATGCGCCGACGCCAAGGAAAATGAGCGGAGGGAACAACTCCAGGTGGATACCTTGCGAGATGTAGAAGTACAGGCCACCCGGCACGTTGATAAGGCCGTCCACATACGGCTCGTTAAATACGCCCATGGTCGGAACATTGGCCAGCAGCGCGCCGAAGGCAATCGGCAACAGTAGAAGAGGCTCGTAGTCCTTGACACTGGACAGGTAGAACAGCTCCTCCCAGACAGCCCACATGATCATCATGCCGCCAGTGATCTGTGAGAACCCGGTCGACTGGGTCATCATCAGGGTGAATTGCTCAATGATTCCGGACATATGAACCTCAACTGAGTTGGATCAGGGCCTGGCCTTCGAGAACTGCATCGCCCTGCTTGACCAGGATCGATTCAACAGTACCTGCAAAGGGCGCATAAACCGGCGATTCCATTTTCATGGCTTCCAGTACAAGCAACTCCTGATCTTTGACAACCTGCTGGCCAACAGACACCCCAACACAGAAGACCACGCCTGGCATGGGACTGGTCACCGAATGGCCACCAGCGACAGGTGCGGGGGCAGGCGCCACCGGAGACGGCGCGGGAACTGCGCTGACCTTGGCCAGGGCTTGAGACGGTGCCGCTTGCACTGGAGCGGAAACGGAGGAGGCAACGGGCGCAGCCCCGTCGATCACTTCGACCCCCACTTCATAGGTTTTGCCTTGCAGGGTAATTTTGAGCATTTTCATGTTGGATATCCTATTATTTGGACCTGGAGCTTGCGCTCTGAGCTTTAAATGGAGAATGAAGGCTTACTCGCCCTTGTACTGACCATGTCCAGTCCATGCTACCCATGTGGCGAAACTTGACAACAGAAACCGCTTGCCCAAGCGCTTCTGTAGCCGCTACGGCAAGAAGGACGATTAATTCTTCATCATCCAGACCGGGGTGAAGACTGGAAGGCATCGGCGCTTGAACATCCGCCGGGGCCAATTTAGCAACGGGTGGAGTAGGTATCACGGGCGCCGTCTTCTCCCTGCAGTAGTACTGATCGGGCGCCAGCGTCTTGAGAATCCAGGCCATCAGGACGCACATGATGGTCAGGCCACCGAGAACAACAAACACCACCAGCAAACCAGTGAGCTGAAACTCAAGCATTTCTCCCAGCGTGGCATTGGCGGAGAAGCCCCCTTTGCCGCCACCAACATCGGACACAGCAGCGGCGGCATTCTGGGCGACAAGGATCACGGTTTGTTGCACGAGAGCGGGATCATTGACTGCGGCGCTGAGCACCGCGAGAGAGTTCGTTAGGCTCATAGAGGAATCAGTCCATGTTTTTTTGGCGGGCGGGTAACTCGCTTGGTCAGCAAGACACGGAGAGCCATCGATACTCTCGTACGCGTTTCAGAAGGCGCAATTACATCAGTAATCATGCCATGTTCAGCCGCCTGGTAAGGTGAGGTGAACTCCCTGCGGTACTGCTCAATCAGCTCATCAGCTCTCGCTTTGCTGTCATCGGCGGCTTCAAGCTCCTTCTTGTACAGCACCCGAATCGCGCCTTCGGCCCCCATGACCGCTATTTCTGCAGTTGGCCAGGCGAAAACAATGTCAGCGCCCATGTCTTTCGAGCACATCGCCAGATAAGCACCACCGTAGGCTTTGCGAAGAATGACAGTGATTTTCGGAACGGTTGCGGCAGCATAGGAAAACAGCATCTTGGCGCCGTGACGGATAATGCCACCGCGCTCCTGCGCCAGTCCCGGCATGAAACCCGGAATATCGACAAGGTTGATGATCGGCACATTGAAGGCGTTGCAGAACCGGATAAAGCGCGCGCCCTTGTCAGACGAATCGACATCAAGCGTTCCGGCCTTGACCATCGGCTGGTTGGCTATAATACCGACCTCCATGCCATTGATGCGCGCAGAGCAAACAATGAGATTCTTCGCAAAATCACGCTGAACCTCAAGGAAATCGCCGTCATCGACCAGCCGTTCGATTACCTGGGTTACATCGAGGGGCATCCTGATTTCAGGGGGAACAATCTCGTTCATGCCTTCATCGACAAACAGACTTATCTCGTCAGGAATGCGATGCGGCGGATCCTGCATGTTGTTGAGCGGCAGGTAGGACAACAGCTTGCGGGTAATATCCAGAGCCTGGCTGTCGTCATCGGCCACGAAATGGATATTGCCACTGACCGAAGCATGGGCATCCGCTGTTCCGAATAGTTCGATCGGAGCTTCCTGTCCGGTTGATGCCTTGATGACTTCCGGCCCGCAGATGAACATCTGCGCGCCCTTGCGGGTCATGATCAAAAAGTCCATCAGTGCGGGGCTGTAAGACGCTCCACCGGCACATGGCCCAGCGATGATGGCAATCTGCGGAACCAGTCCGGACAACTGGACGTTGCGATAGAACACCTGGCCGTAGCCGGCGAGATGAACACCTTCCTGGATTCGTGCTCCGCCGGAGTCGTTGATCGCCACGACGGGAATCCCGATTCTGGCAGCGTTTCCCTCATGTCGCGGATCAAGCGTGCCCGCCGAATACAGTGAAGTCCTGCGAGAAAGCGGCGACTGGCCGGCCCCCGACATTTCCGATTCCGGTGACCACAGCATCGCCCGGCAATTTCTTGTTTTCCATCCCGCTGGTGTCATGGTTGACATGCATGCCAGACTCCTGGAACGAGCCTTCGTCATACAGTTCATCCAGGCGCTCACGCGCATTCAGCAACCCCTTCTGACGCCGCTTCTCAAGCTTGTCGTAGCCACCCCCCGCCATCGCAGCTTCGCGGCGCGTTAACAACTCATCCAAAAGTGCTTTGCGTATTGCCATAAATGCTCCCTGGCTTGGTGTAATAAAGCTGAAAACCTGCTGAACATCCGAAGTTGATTGAGTGCATACTCAATTGTGGTTTTCGTCCGCCTATTTCAGGACATATTTTGGCTAAGGCAATCCATTGACAATCTTGCTGTCTGAAGCAATAAAATTAATGAAAACACCATAATTATCGGATTGAGTATAGGCATATCCAGGGGACTCGGTCAAGTACATAATCCATGATTCCAAGCTAATTTTTTTTATGCTAAACCGTTGTATTATAAGTACTAAGGCGAAGGACAGTATCTGGTTCGTGTAGCACACAGATTCATTAACCTTCTATCCGATAGATCACTCTTGCTCTGCCCCACGGGATGTGCTTTTTGGCACATGCCCTTTGGGCAGATTCCCGCCGGCGCCGGGATGAGCACCAAGAGTGTTTGCAGCGCGAATTCGGGAGAATAAACAGTAGCGCTAAGGCTGTTGGAGGTAAACGCTTGACGGGATGAGTTCCTTGCGAAATAACCGAACTTTGCCGCACGACTGATTCGCTTCGCAAGGCCAGGAGTCAATAACAGAATTGTGTTGGGCTGATCTTGAGCGTAGTATTCAGCGTAGGTTTCGAATGATCGTTCTGGCCAGGTCAGTCCAAGTCGTCAGTCTTTAGCCAAGCCTTCATCAGCAATCAAGCACCCAAACGGATTCCTTCAAGGACATACAATAATGAGAAAAAGATTAGTCACCTCAGTTCGGCAGGATACACCGCACCCTGACCACGACTGGCTGAACCTGGAACATCTGGCCGAGGTGGAAATCACTTCGGAAGATGCGGCATACCCCATTGAGTCGGCACTGCTGCCTGACGGTCGCGCAGGGTGGCGCGCTGCCGAACCAGGAATGCAGACCATCCGGCTCCTTTTTTCCAGTCCACAACAGATCCGCTGGATACGTCTGTCTTTCGTTGAACCCTCAGTCCAGCGCACGCAAGAATATGTCTTGCGCTGGTCGCACGATGGCGGTCAATCGTTTCGCGAAATCGTTCGCCAGCAATGGAACTTTAATCCCGATGGCGCAAGCACCGAAACGGAAGACCATCGTGTAGAACTTTCCGGGGTCACCACAATTGAACTGGGCATTATTCCGAATATGAGCGGGGGAAACGCAGTCGCTTCGCTTGCCCAGCTTCGTATCGCCTGATCCAGCCTGTTACTCTGTTCCGCATCATTACCTGTCTAACTGCGATCATCTGGGAATCCCGGGCAGAGTCAGGCTAAATGAGGGCAGACTGGTTTCGTCAGTGCTTGACCGTATGCTGCCCGTCTGCTTGTCATGAAACCCTGGGGAATTTCGCTATATGCAACTAATTCTCCGACATGTACTGGAAATATCGTTTGATATAGCGGATAATATTTGACCTTGGGTGGTGGTGGGTAAAACCCTTGGCGTTCAATCAGGTGCCGCTTGCGGAAGTTCCGACACCGGTAGGTACAACAGTTTTTTGGCTACGAGATTTTGTTTTTGTGATCGCCAGATGTGAAAGCACCAGTTATCAACCTTCGATTTTTTTATAAGGAAAGTGAATCATGACTATCAAAGTAGGTATCAACGGTTTCGGTCGTATTGGACGTATGGTTTTCCGTGCGGCGGTTCAGGATTTCAGTGACATTGAAGTTGTTGGCATCAACGACCTGCTCGATCCTGACTACCTGGCCTACATGCTGAAGTTTGACTCCGTGCATCGCCGTTTCGCGGGCTCAGTCTCCGTCGAAGGCAACACCTTGATCGTGAACGGCAAGAAAATCCGCCTGACTGCGGTCAAGGATCCGGCCGAACTGAAGTGGAACGAAGTCGGTGCCGACATCGTCGTCGAATCGACCGGTCTGTTCCTGACCAAGGAAACCTGCGAGAAGCACATCGCTGCCGGTGCCAAAAAAGTCATCCAGAGCGCTCCCAGCAAGGACGACACCCCAATGTTCGTGTTCGGCGTCAATGACAAGACCTACGCCGGTCAAACCATCATCTCCAATGCGTCCTGCACCACCAACTGCCTGGCACCCATTGCCAAGGTGCTTAATGACACCTGGGGTATCAAGCGTGGTCTGATGACCACCGTGCATGCCGCAACCGCCCCAAGAAGACCGTTGACGGTCCTTCCAACAAGGACTGGCGTGGTGGTCGCGGCATTCTGGAAAACATCATTCCGTCGTCGACTGGTGCCGCCAAGGCTGTCGGCGTGGTCATTCCCGAACTGAACAAGAAGATCACCGGCATGGCTTTCCGCGTTCCGACCTCCGACGTTTCAGTGGTCGATCTGACCGTGGAACTGAACAAGGAAGCGAGCTACAAGGATATCTGTGCCGCCATGAAAGCCGCCGCTGAAGGCCCGATGAAGGGTGTTCTGGGCTATACCGAAGAAAAAGTGGTGGCTACCGACTTCCGTGGCGAAAGCTGCACTTCCACCTTCGATGCCGACGCTGGCATCGCACTCGACAGCACCTTCGTCAAGGTCGTGGCCTGGTACGACAATGAATGGGGCTACTCCTGCAAGGTGCTGGAAATGGTCCGCGTCATGGCCAAGTAATACCCTGGCAAAGGGGCACTTAACGGTGCCCCTTTTTTTATTTCAACTATTGAATTGAATCGAGAATCGCCATGACCTTCAAACGTCTCACCGACCTGGACGTCTCCGGCAAGCGCGTTTTCATTCGCGCCGACCTGAACGTACCCCAGGACGACAAGCTCGCCATTACCGACGACACCCGTATCCGCGCTGCCCTTCCAGGCATCCAGTATGCTCTTTCCAAGGGTGCTGCGGTGATGGTCACCTCCCACCTTGGCCGCCCCACTGAAGGCGAGTTCAAGCCGGACGACTCTCTCGCACCGGTTGCCAAACGCATGTCCGAACTGCTCGGCAAGGAAGTACGCCTCGTCCAGAACTGGGTCGATGGCGGCTTTGACGTCAAAGCGGGCGAAGTGGTCATGCTGGAAAACAGCCGTTGCAACAAAGGCGAAAAAAAATCCAACGAAGAGCTTTCGCAGAAAATGGCCGCGCTTTGCGATGTCTGGGTCATGGACGCCTTCGGCACCGCTCACCGCGCCGAAGCGACCACCTATGGCATGGGCAAGTACGCCAAGATCGCCTGCGCCGGCCCCTGTGTCGCCTCCGAACTCGAAGCCCTGACCAAGGCGCTGGCTCATCCGGCACGCCCGATGGTGGCCATCGTCGGCGGCTCCAAAGTCTCGACCAAACTGACCGTCCTCGAAAGCCTCTCGTCCAAGGTCGATCAACTGGTCGTTGGCGGCGGCATCGCCAACACCTTCCTGCTGGCCTCCGGCAAGAAGATCGGCAAGTCGCTCGCCGAGCGCGATCTCGTCGACCAGGCCAAGGCGGTCATGGCCAAGGTCAAGGTTCCTTTGCCGACCGACGTGGTCTGCGCCAAGGAATTCTCCGCCAGTGCTCCGGCAACCATCAAGAGCGTCGATGACGTGGCTGACGACGACATGATCCTCGACATCGGGCCGGAATCGGCCAAAGCACTGGCCGACATCATCGCCAAGGCGGGAACGGTCGTCTGGAACGGCCCGGTCGGCGTTTTCGAGATGGACTCTTTCGCCAACGGCACCAAGGCACTGGCTTCCGCCATCGCCACATCCAAGGCCTTCACCCTGGCTGGCGGCGGCGACACGGTGTCGGCCATCAACGTTTTCAAGATCGAAGACAAGGTCGGCTACATCTCAACCGCAGGCGGTGCCTTCCTGGAGTTCCTAGAAGGCAAGCGCCTGCCGGCTGTCGACATCCTCGAATCACGCTTCAAGGACTGATCGGCAAAGCAGCAAAAACCAGTGAAGGCTGCGCAATTGCAGCCTTCACTGTTATCACCAGACCTAAAGTTAATTGCCCTCCATGCCAGCCGCCTGGAATTGAAGAGGCCGGCCAGCGACATGACACTTTACCTTTCTTTATGTGCAAGCTATATTCCATAATGAAATTTAATACCCTGTAGATTTACTCAACGCTTATCAGCTTTTAAGACCACCTGGCAAAGGCACCCATGACCATCAAACCCGAACTGATAGAAACCCTGCGCAAACGGCGGGAGAAGATCAAGAACCACATCAGCCCCGAGAAGCTGGAGGCCCTGCACGCCAAGGGACTGCTCTCGGCGCGCGAGCGGATCAACGGCCTGTTCGACGAAGGCACCTTTCAGGAACTCGGAATGCACGCCAAACACCATGCCGTCTATTTCGGAATGGAAGGGCGCGAACTCCCGGCCGACGGCGTGATTACCGGTTCGGGCTACATGGGCAGCGAGCAAGTCGCCGCCTACTGCCAGGATTTCAGCGTAATGGCCGGATCGCTGGGCAAGATGCAGGCGCGCAAGATTACCCGCATCATGCGCTATGCGATCAAGACCGGCATTCCAGTTGTCGCCTTCAAGGATTCCGGCGGCGCCCGAATTCAGGAAGGCGTCGATGCCCTGTCCGGTTACGGTGACGTCTTTTACGCCAACGTCCTGCTCTCCGGCGTGGTTCCCCAGATCGCCGTCGTCTGCGGCCCCTGTGCGGGCGGTGCCGCCTACTCGCCGGCGCTGATGGACTTCGTGATCATGACGCGCAAGAACTCGCACATGTTCCTGACCGGCCCCGAAGTCATCAAGGCCGTTACCGGCCGCACGACAACCATGGCCGAAGTCGGCAGTGCGGAGATGCATGCCTCGGTCAGCGGCAACGTGCACTTCCTCGCTGAAGACGACCAGAACGCCATTGATCTGGTCAAGCATATCCTGTCTTTTCTGCCTCCCAATAATACGGAAGATCCGCCACACGACCTTTCCGTAGAGATTGATGACACGCCAGATCCCGGAATGGACGAACTCATACCGGACAGCCCCACCGATCCGCTCGACATGCAGGCCATCATCCGGCGCCTGGTCGATAACGGCGAGATCCTCGAGGTGCACGCCAGCTTTGCGCGCAACGTCATCGTTGGCTTTGCGCGTTTTTGCGGGGTCATTGTCGGGATCGTTGCCAATCAGCCGATGGTGATGGCCGGCGCGCTTGACCTCAATGCCGCTGACAAGGTTGCACGCTTCGTCCGCACCTGTAACGTGTTCAACATCCCGCTGGTCACCCTGGTCGATGTTCCTGGGTTCCTGCCAGGGGTTGAACAGGAACGGGGCGGCATCATCCGCCACGGCGCCAAGATGCTGCACGCCTACGCCTCGTGCACGACGCCAAAGATTTCGATCCTCCTGCGCAAGTCCTATGGCGGCTCTTACCTCGCCATGTGCAGCCAGGAACTGGGCGCCGACATGGTGTTTGCCTGGCCGACCGCAGAAATCGCCGTCATGGGATCCGAGGCCGCAGTCAAAATCCTTTATCGCAAGGAGCTTGACCAAGCGGAAGACCGTGCCGCCCGTGCGGCTGAACTGGCGCAGGATTATCGAAATGAATTTGCCTCACCCTATGAGGCGGCATCGAACTTCTACATCACCGATGTCATCGAACCCTGCGAGACACGGGCAACCATTGCCCTCGCCCTGCGCAAGACACTCGGTAAACGGGAACTTCGTCCAGGCAAGAAGCACGGCAACATGCCCTTGTAAATCCATGGAGAGCCAACGACACATGTTAAGCCTAGCCACAATCAAAGCACTTCAGATTTACGGCATTTCCATAGTTATCGCTATGATTATCGCCGTACTGATCAAAGTGCTGGTTGTCCTCACCAGCCGCGTAAAACCCGTTGCCAAGGTGGTAGCAGTCCCCAGAAAAGCGTAGAACCTGCCCAGCCAAAGCAAGCGGCGTCCCCGCTGAAGTGGTTGCAGCAATTTCGGCGGCGGTCTCCATTGTCACCGGGCAGCACCATATTCTTCATATCACCGAAAGCAAACGCTCCTGGGCCAATGCAGGCCGTATCGCCCAGCATTCCCATCAGCCAAGACACTAATCGACAAGGGTAAATATCATGCCAAGACAATTCAAAATCACCGTCAATAACGTCGAATACGACGTTGCCGTTCTCGAACTCAACGCCGGCAGTTCGCAAATGATGCCCAGTTATACTCCCACTATGACATCAGCGCAGGCCAGCACCGCAGCAGTGAGCGCCCCCCCTGTGGCCTCGACCTCATCGGCACCCGCTGCTGCGGCGGGTTCTGGCGACCAGTGCGCCCAGATGGGTGGCGTTGTCGCCAGCATCGCCGTCAAGCAGGGGCAAAGCGTCAATGCAGGGGATGTGATCGTCGAACTGGAAGCCATGAAGATGAAGGTTCCGGTCATCGCCGATCGCTCCGGGCAAGTCTCGCGCATAGCCGTTGCCGTCGGCGACGGCGTCGAAAGTGGTCAAGTGTTGCTGACCATCGCTTAACGGAGCCTGCGCTGGCCGTCTGCCAGCCCTCTTCGCCTCAACAACAAAACAGGCGGCTGAAACCGCCTGCCATTGGGTCTGAATTCCATGGAAACCATCAATTTTCTCGACCTCTTTCAGGGTATTGCTACCCTGATTGCCTCCGAGCCGAAGATCATGATTGGCCGCATCTTTCTGATGCTGCTCGGCTTTCTGCTGATTTACCTCGGCTCTCGTGGCGTTCTGGAACCCCTGTTAATGATCCCGATGGGCCTTGGCATGTCTGCGATCAACGCCGGTGTCATGTTTCTTGAAGGCGGCAAGATGGGGACCTTGTTTGTCGACCCGCTGATGTCCGATCCGACCGATCTGGTCAACATCATGCAGATCAACTGGCTGCAGCCGGTCTATACGCTGACTTTCAGCAACGGCCTCATTGCCTGTCTTGTATTTATGGGGATCGGCGTCCTGCTTGACGTTGGCTATGTCATGGCACGACCCTTCCAGAGCATGTTCATTGCCCTGTTTGCCGAGTTGGGCACCATCGCCGTTTTTCCTTTTGCCGTCAGCCTTGGCCTTACAGAGCAGGAAGCCGCCTCGGTCGCGACGATCGGCGGCGCTGACGGCCCGATGGTGTTATTCACCTCTCTGGTGCTGGCCAAGCATCTGTTTGTACCGATTACGGTCGTCGGCTACCTTTATCTCGGGCTGACCTACGGTGCCTACCCCTATCTGATCAAGTGGCTGATTCCAAAAAAACTACAAGGCATCAATATGTCCGGTGACAAAGGTCCGGTCATCAGCCGCTCACAGAAACTCATCTTTGCCGTAATCACCTGTACATTGCTCTGCCTGCTTTTTCCGGTAGCGGCACCGCTGTTCTTTTCTCTTTTTGTCGGCGTGGCGGTTCGCGAAAGCGGCCTGGAAAACTTCTCCACTTTGCTCGGCGAGACTTTTCTTTATGGCGCCACGTTCTTTCTCGGCCTGACACTCGGAGTATTGTGCGAAGCCAGCACGCTGCTAGAGCCGACGGTGCTCAAACTCTTGCTGCTCGGCATGCTGGCCCTGCTTATATCCGCGCTGGGCGGTATTCTCGGTGGCTACGTTTTGTATTTCGCCACGGGGGGCAAGTTCAACCCGATGATCGGCATTGCCGGCGTCAGTTGCGTACCAACGACAGCCAAAATTGTCCAGAAAATTGCAACTGCAGCCAACCCATCGGCAATCATCATGCCGCAAGCCTTGGGAGCAAACATCAGTGGAGTCATAACGTCGGCCATCATCGCCGGGGTATTCATCTCGATGTTGCGCTAGTCGCAACCAAATGCAGCGCGTCGCATGATTCACTGCATTGCTTGCGGTAGCAGAACTATTCGGAACAGCCGAAAACTGGAGCATCGGTTTCCATACCCAGCCAGCTGTTCCGGATCTTTCCGCCTTTTGCCTGTCTTGCGCGTTGCAATCTTTTTTGCCCAATGACATCGGGGCAGCGTCGCATTATAATGAGCAACGTGGCTCGACTGCATAATCTGTATTGAGCCCTATTCGTCGGGTTCCGATTTGTCAATTGTGTTCGATGTTAATAATTTTAGTGGGAAGGGTATGCTGCCATGACCGTTCATCTTTATTTTTCTCTCATTCCCGAAGCGCTGATCGCCTCCAATCTTCCGCCGGAGAAGTTCGGGCAATATTACTCGACAGGCAGTGGCTACAAGTCAAAGGGGCAGAGCCTGTTCTTCGAAGTTGATCCGGCCTTCAGAAATGATTATTTCGAAATCGAGACAGCCATCGAGCGCTGCGTCCCCGCCGCTGACGGCACACCCAAGCACTCGGTTTACATTTCAGTGTATCGCGTACTGGAACACCTCCCGGTCAGTGCGCTGGGCAAACTTTACCTGACCACCGCCTACGGCCACACGCTGGGGCTGGAGCGTGGCGTCCTGACCCCGAAAAGAGACTCGATCCTGCATCTCTACCAGGATCTTTCGCCGACCAACAGTCTGGTGGTCAGCAATCTGGACCCGGTCACCTTCTATGAAAGCGTTACCGTCAACCCGACCAAGTTCATCCGTTTCCCCGCACTCTGCTTTGTCGAACTCGAACTGGATGAACTGGCGACAGATCCGGAAAACGGCCAGGCCAACAATCTCCCTTACTCGTTCATGCATCACCTGCGTGAGGCCTTGATGGTTCTGAAACCAAGAACCGATGACAAGCCGAGTACCAAAGACAGCAAGATGGTGCATCGCGTGCACTCACTTGAATTCCCCTACCGCATGATCAAGAAGGGTTTCTATGTGGGCAATGGTGCCAGTGACCTGGCGTTTTATCCAATGCTTAGCCACGGGGAGTTGCGCGACAACCATAATCAGTGGTGGCGTTCTGCCAACATCTGAACGTCAGCAGCTCGTTTGCTGTTAACCGTCGAACGCCGGCCTTTGAGTCGGCGTTCGTGTCTTGTGCTTCTTGTAGTTCATTTGAAAATCTTGCGCAGGGCCTTTGCAATATGGGTTTCAAATTCGTTGCCTCTACGCAGATTGCTCTGGCGACATGTAACCCTGGTGTAACATTCCTTCGGTAAATTCTGGCCCTGCCGTGTCGGGATAGCCTTTTTCGCTCGTAGCGACAAGGGCATTTGGCACTCAGCCTGGCAGTTAAGCCCTATCCGCGTACAGGGATCACATCTACGCTAATATTCCTCCTCACTCTCAGACAAAGAAGCAGCCGGATTGTACGGCCAGTTATAAAAGGAACTTCATGTCCCGCCATACCAAGATCGTTGCCACCCTCGGCCCCGCTTCAAGCGATCCGATCGTTCTTGAAACACTGATCCGTGCGGGCGTCGATGTCGTCCGCCTTAACTTCTCGCACGGCAAGGCCGAGGACCATATCGCCCTTGCCGCCAGTGTCAGGAGGGTTGCCGCGCTGGTCGGTCGCCCGGTCGGCATTCTTGCTGATTTGCAGGGTCCGAAGATTCGCATTGGAAAATTCGCTGAGGGCAAAATAACGCTGGAAGCAGGCGACAAGTTCATTCTTGACGCTGAATGCGAACAAGGCAGCCGGGATCGTGTCGGCCTGGATTACAAGGATCTGCCGAAGGACGTCAGTTCCGGCAATGTATTGTTGCTTGACGACGGCCGCATCGAGCTCGAAGTCGAGCGCGTCGTCGGTCGGGAAATCCACACCCTGGTACGCCACGGCGGCGAACTCTCGAACAACAAGGGGATCAATCGCCAGGGCGGCGGATTGTCAGCGCCGGCGCTGACTGCCAAGGACATGGACGACATCAAGACGGCGGCGCAGATTGGTGCCGACTTCCTCGCCGTCTCCTTCCCCAAGGGCGCACCTGACATGTACATGGCGCGTCAATTGATGCTGGCCTGCGGCGGCCGTGCGCTGACCATCGCCAAGATCGAACGTGTCGAGGCAGTCGCTGCGCTGGAGGAGATTCTCGATGCTTCGGACGGCCTCATGGTGGCGCGCGGAGACCTCGCCGTTGAGGTCGGAGATGCCGCCGTTCCCGCCTTGCAAAAACGAATGATTCGCATGGCACGATCAAAGAACAAGCTGGCGATTACGGCAACGCAGATGATGGAGTCGATGATTCTCTCCCCAACACCGACACGCGCCGAAGTTTCGGATGTGGCCAATGCCGTTCTTGACGGTACAGACGCCGTCATGCTCTCGGCTGAAACAGCGGCAGGTCACTACCCGGTGCAAACGGTCGAATCGATGGCGCGCATCTGCCTGGAGTCCGAGAAATCGATTCTGATTACGCTTGATCGCGATTTTCTCGACCGGGTATTTACCCGCATTGACCAGTCAATCGCCATGGCCGCGCTATTTGCTGCCTATCACCTCAATGTCAAAGCCATCGCCGCGCTAACCTCTTCCGGTTCGACAGCCCTGTGGATGAGCCGCCTGAACTGTGGAATACCCATCTTCGCGCTGACGCAGGAACCCGCAACGCAATCGAAAATGACGCTCTTTCGCGAGGTATTCCCGCTGCTCATGAAGGAAATGCACAATGATCCCGACGTGTTGCGCTACGACGTTGAACAACGCCTGATTGAGGCCGGTGTCGTCATCAAGGGCGATCTGATCGTGCTTTCCTATGGTGACCAGATGGGGCTTACCGGCGGCACAAATACACTGACCATCGTTCGTATCGGCGAGCGCGCCCCACCCCGAGTCTGACTCCGAGTACCAAGGAAACCTGGACTTATCCGGCCACGCATGCTTTCGTCAGACGATCAGGTCATTGGAAGTAAAATCTATTCCCGTCCCACTCAACCGAAATCGCAACCGCCATTTCGATTCCCCTGATCGCCATCCTCGCCCTGTTCGGGATCAAGCGCATGCGCAAGACGCTGGCGCTGGAAACCGAAGAAAGCGATTAAACTGTTATCGAACTGGGCAATAATTTTCTTTCTCTCTTCCGGATCAAAAGCCATGACACAAGCCCTCTACGAATCGAGCATCAAGAGCCTGCCACTGCTGGGCCGCGGTAAAGTGCGTGACATCTACGCCATCGACAAGGACCGCTTGCTGATCGTTACCAGCGACCGCATCTCCGCCTTCGACGTAATCCTTCCCGATCCGATTCCTGGCAAAGGCAAGGTACTTACCCAGATGGCCAGTTTCTGGTTCGACAAACTCGGCTACCTGTTACCCAACCAGTTGACCGGAATCGACCCGGAATCCGTGGATCGTGCGCGGCTATCTGATCGGTTCCGGCTGGAAGGATTACCAGAGCACCGGCGCCGTTTGCGGCGTCAAGCTGGCGGCCGGGCTCAAGCTGGCCGGCAAACTTCAGGAACCCATCTTCACGCCGGCAACCAAGGCAGAACAAGGCGAGCACGACGAGAACATCTCGTTCGAGCAGGCGCAGGTCAACTGCGGCGCACTGCTCGCCGACGCGCTCTACGGAACAGGCAAGAACGGCGCCGGGATTGCCACGCAGGCTCGCGACGCTGCCCTTGCGCTGTACAGCGCCGCTGCCGACTACGCAACGACATGCGGAATCATCATCGCCGACACCAAGTTCGAATTCGGAATCGACGCCAGCGGCACGCTGCACCTGATCGACGAAGTGCTCACCCCCGATTCCTCGCGCTTCTGGCCCGCCGATTCTTTCCGTGAGGGCTGCAACCCGGCGTCCTATGACAAACAGTTTGTGCGCGATCACCTGGAGACGCTGGACTGGAACAAGGCGGCGCCGGGACCGGCGCTGCCGGCGGCGGTGGTCGTTCGTACCCAGGCGAAGTATGTGGAAGCCTACGAACGGCTGAGCGGCCACAAATTCATCGAATAAGAACCTTTACCCCTCTGCGGAGTCACAAGGCATAAATCATAATAATCCGGAGGAGGGACGATGAATGACTCACTAACCCCGTTCGATCATAGCTTTGCCTTGCCGGAAGTGCGCCGCATCGGGCTGCGCCGACCCCTGGCCTGGCTCCGCTCCGGCTGGCAGGACATCCGCGCCAACCCGATCGCCAGCCTGGCCTATGGACTGCTCTTCGCCATCGCCGGCGATGTCGCGCTGATCTTCTCCTGGCGTAACCCTTATCTCTTTACCGGCGCCCTTTCCGGGTTCATCCTGATCGGCCCGCTGCTCGCCAGCGGGTTCTACGAAATCAGCCGGCGGCAGTCTATCGGCCAGCACAGCACCTTCATCGACTCACTCTCCGGCTGGCGCCGCAACGGCCAGTCAATGGCCTTGTTCGGCCTGCTGCTGGCACTTGTGGCCATCATCTGGGAGAGTGCCTCGGCTGTTTTTTTCGCGCTGCTGGTACCGGGTCTGACACCTGACGTCTCGGCCTTCGTGTTTGGTGTGCTACTCAACAGCGAGTATCTCGCTATGACGCTGGCCTGGTTCATCGCCGGCAGCGGCCTGTCTTTGCTCGTTTTTGCCGTCAGCGCTGTTTCGATACCGATGCTGATCGACCGTAATGTGGACTTCGTTTCCGCGATGATTACCAGCATGCGTGCCGTGGTGCTCAATCTCGACGTCATGCTGCTGTGGGCGGCCTTGGTCGTGGCCCTGACGCTGATCGGCTTCGCCACCCTGCTTTTCGGGCTGGTGATCACGATGCCGCTGCTCGGCCATGCTTCATGGCATGCTTACCGCGACCTTGTAGAACCGTGTCCCTAACACCAATCAGGGCGACTGCCCTCAGTTTGCCTGGATAACAGAGATTCGATGAATACCAACGCCCTGCTTGATTTTACCGGCCTGCCCCGCTTCGATGCCATTACCCCGGCCGATGTTCAACCGGCCATCAGTGAAGTGCTTGCTCAGGCTCGCGCTGTTGTAGAACAACTGACTGCCGAGCATGTTGCTGCCACCTGGAACGACTTTGCCGCTCCGCTCGCCGACGGCATCGAGCGCCTCTCACGCGCCTGGGGCATCGTCGCGCATCTGCACTCGGTCAATGACATTCCTGAGTGGCGCGAGGCCTACAACGGCATGCTGCCCGAAGTCAGCCGCTTCTATGCCGAGTTGGGCCAGAACCTGAAGCTCTTCGCCCGCTACAAGGCGATCCGGGAAAGTGCCGAGTACCCGCATCTGTCGCTCGCCCGGCGCCGGATTGTCGATAACGAGATACGCGATTTCCGCCTTTCCGGCGCAGAACTGCCCGAGGAAAAGAAACCGCGCTTCCAGGCCATTCAGGAAGAACTGGCCCGCCTGGCGGCCAGGTTCTCCGAAAACCTGCTTGATGCGACCAATGCCTTTGCCGAAATCGTGCGCGACGAAGCCGAGCTGGCCGGCCTGCCCGACGATGTCAAACAGGCCGCCCGAGAAGCCGCCCAAAAAGATGCTGAAGCGGGCGCCCCGGCGAGCTGGAAGTTCACCCTGCACATGCCGTCCTACCTGCCCGTCATGCAGTACGCCGACAGCCGCCGGCTGCGTGCCGCGATGTACCGCGCCTATGCCACACGTGCGGCCGAATTCGGCCCGAGCGAAATCGACAACACGCCGCTCATCCGGCGCATTCTCGAACTGCGCCGCGAAGCCGCCCAACTCCTTGGCTACAATAATCATGCCGAAGTCTCGCTGGTGCCCAAGATGGCCGAATCTGTCGCGCAGGTACTTGACTTCCTGCGCGACCTGGCGACCAAGGCCAGGCCATTTGCCGAGCAGGATATCGCCGAACTGCGCGATTTCGCGCGCCAGGAACTTGGGCTGGAAAACCTCGAACCCTGGGATGTCGGCTACGCCTCTGAGAAATTGCTGCAAGCGCGCTATGCCTTCTCCGAACAGGATGTGAAGCAATACTTTGGCGAAGAGAAAGTGCTGGCCGGACTGTTCCACGTCATCGAAACGCTGTTCGGCGTGCGTATCAAGCCGGATAGCGCCCCCGTCTGGCACGAGGATGTGCGTTTCTTCCGCATCGAAGCGCAAGCGGGTGGAAATTCGACGAACCATGCGAAGAATAACGCCGTAGTCAAATCCGGCGAACTGATCGGCCAGTTCTACCTCGACCTCTACGCCCGTGAGACCAAACGTGGCGGCGCCTGGATGGACGAGGCAATCGCCCGCCGTCGCGTCGCGGGTAATGCGAACGAGGGCATACAGAAGCCGGTCGCCTACCTTAACTGCAACTTTTCGCGTCCGGTCGGCAGCAAACCCGCCACGTTCACGCATAATGAGGTAAGCACCCTCTTCCACGAAACCGGTCATGGACTGCATCACCTGCTGACACGGGGCGAGGAACTCGGTATCTCGGGTATCCACGGCGTCGAATGGGATGCCGTCGAACTGCCTTCGCAATTCATGGAAAATTATTGCTGGGACTGGGGCGTACTGCAACAAATGACCGCGCACGTCGACACCGGCGCCCCCCTGCCACGCACTCTGTTCGACAAGATGCTGGCGGCAAAGAACTTCCAGAGCGGCCTGCAGAACGTCCGCCAACTCGAGTTCTCGCTGTTCGACCTGCTGCTGCATGACGACTTCGACCCGTTAGGCAACACCAGCGTTCTCGATCTGCTCGCCGAAGTCCGGCGCGAGGTAGCGGTCATTGTTCCACCCGAATGGCATCGCCTCCCGAACAGCTTCTCGCACATCTTTGCCGGGGGTTATGCCGCCGGTTACTTCAGCTACAAGTGGGCCGAGGTCCTGTCTGCAGACTGCTACGCCGCCTTCGAGGAGGCCGGCGACCCCTTTGACCCGGTGACCGGAAAACGCTTTCTTGACGAGATCCTGTCGGTCGGCGGAACCCGCCCTGCACTTGACAACTTCCGCGCCTTTCGCGGTCGCGAGCCACAGGTCGATGCATTGCTCCGGCACAGTGGTATGATTCCAGTGTAATTTCCGGAGGATAAAGCCATGCCAACGCTACGTCTCGTTATTCTAAGTGCTGCCCTGCTGACGGCTTCACTCGCCGTTGCCCAGACCACCTATCGCTGGGTCGACAAGGACACGGGCCAAACCATATTTTCCGACCAGCCGCCTCCGCCTGGTGCCAAACATGTCGTCACGATTACTGCCGGCGAGCGTATTGACGAACAGCAGTTACCCTACGCCACACGCCAGGCGGCTGAAAAATTCCCGGTCACGCTGTATACGGCGGCCACTTGTGTCGAAGAGTGCAAACAGGCTCGCGACATGCTCAATCGACGCGGCATTCCTTTTTCGGAAAAGATGCTGAAGAGTAATGAGGATTCGGCAGAACTCAGCAAAATACTGGGGAGCGAGGCCGCCGTTCCAAGCATCATCATCGGCCAGCAAAGTTTTAAAGGCCTTGATTCTGGCGCCTGGAACAACCTGCTCGACCTGGCCGGCTATCCGAAATCAGCCCCCTACGGCGCCAGGCCGTCAGGCGCCTTTGCCAGATGAAACTGGCGGCATGGAACGTCAACTCGCTCAAGGTACGCCTGCCACAACTGCTGGAATGGCTTGCCGCGCAACAGGCCGATGTCGTTTGCCTGCAGGAGACCAAGCTCGAGGATCACAACTTCCCGCAGCAGGAAATCGAGGCGGCAGGTTATCAGGTTGTTTTCTCCGGCCAGAAGACCTACAACGGCGTTGCCTTGCTGGCGCGCGAGACGCCGGTCGACGTCGTGTACGGCAATCCGCATTTTCCCGATCCGCAAAAGCGCCTGCTCGCCGCCACGGTGAACGGCATGCGTGTCGTCTGCGCCTACATCCCCAACGGACAGTCCGTCGGCAGCGAAAAATACGCGTACAAACTGGCCTGGCTGACAGCGCTGGAGGCCTGGGTCGGCGAGCAGTTGGCTGCCAGCCCGCAACTGGCGCTGGCCGGCGACTTCAACATCGCCCCGGACGACCGTGACGTTCACAATCCGGCAGCCTGGGCGGGCCAGATCCTGTGTTCGGAACCCGAACGCGAGGCTTTCCAGCGTCTGCTGGGTCTGGGTTTGAAAGACAGTTTCCGCCTTTTCGAACAGCCCGAAAAAAGCTTTTCGTGGTGGGATTACCGGATGCTCGGCTTCCAGAAGAATCAGGGGCTGCGCATTGATCACATCCTGCTCTCTGCCCCGCTGGCAGAACGCTGCGTCGCTGCAGGCATCGAGCGTGACATGCGCAAGCGCGAGCGGCCTTCCGACCACGCGCCGGTGACGGCGCTCATTGCCGTGTAATGGACGCTGCGCTCCCGCCAGACAAGCTGCTGGCGCTCTACCCTGCCCTTGGCTCAATGGCACAAGCTGAGCTGGCCACGCTGTGCACGGCGGACGCCGTGGCCAACCTCGCCGAGGGCACCGAACTGTTTGCCGAACGGCAAGCGTGTCGCGGCTTTCCCCTGCTCATCTCCGGCACCATCAAGGTGGTGAAGACGACACCTGCCGGTCGCGAAATGCTGCTCTACCGCATCGAGCCCGGTGGCTCCTGCGTCATCACGACCAGTTGTCTGCTCGGTCACATGCCGTATACCGCGCGCGGAATCGCGGAAACACCGCTGCAGATGCTCATCCTTCCGACAGCCCTTTTTGAAACGCTGATCGCCGGGGATTCCCGCTTCCGCGACTTCGTCTTTCACCTGCTCGCCGATCGCATTGCCGAACTGATGCAACTCGTCGAGGAAGTCGCCTTCCACCGCCTTGACCAGCGGCTGGCCAAACTGCTGCTCGGCAAGCCCGAGCCTATCCAGGCCACACATCAGGCGCTGGCCGACGAACTGGGCAGCGTCAGGGAAATCGTCAGCCGCCTGCTCAAGGGCTTTGCCGCGCAGGGTCTCGTAGCGCTAGGGCGGGAGCGGATCAGCCTTCTTGACCGTGCAGGCCTGGGGCAACTGGCAGGCATCAGCCATCAATCGTAACAAGCGTCTCAAACCATAGGCTCGCAAGGCAGGTGCAACGCACATGGTCAACCCGAATACCGTGAGTGAGTACCTCCATTCACGTGGTCCACAGGGCAATTGGCATACACCATCCGATGGAACACGGTCGCCGCTGCCGCTCTGTGACCTGGGTTACATACAGGGCCGAACCACGGGTCTAGAATTCCCTTGTCGTTAACAAACCTTGAGGAAACAAATCATGAAAACAAACGTTGGTGGTATCGATAAAATTCTGCGTATCGCTGTCGGCATCGCACTGATCGCCATGGCCTACATGAATGTCGTCGGTGTCTGGGGCTATATCGGCGTCGTGCCGCTGTTGACCGGCCTGATCGGCTGGTGCCCGGTCTATCCGCTGCTCGGCATCAGTAGCTGCCCGATAAAAAAGAGCAGTTGAGCGGATTCGTTCAGTGGCTTGGATTCGTTCTGCAAGCAATAACGGCGTACCATCGGGGTACGCCGTTTGTGATTTTCCTCTGCTCACTGCAGGGCATTGGCGATGCGAATGTAGTCGTCGACCGATAACTCCTCGGCACGTGCGGTTGGAGCTATCCCGAGTTGCTCGAAGCCGGCCTCGGAAAGAATTCCCTTGAGGTTGTTGCGCAGCATCTTGCGCCGCTGGGCGAATGCCGCAGACACCAGTGCCGCAAACCTTGTTTCGTCCCTGGCCGAAAGATCCTCGGGCGCTCGGGGAATCAGGCGCACCAAAGCCGAGTCGACCTTCGGTACCGGGTCGAAGGACTGCGGTGGCACATCAAGCAGCCAGTCCATGACAAAACGATACTGGAGCATCACCGACAGGCGTCCGAAATCGGACGTTCCCGGCCGGGCGACCATGCGCTCGACAACTTCCTTCTGAAGCATGAAGTGCATCTCGAACACGTGACTGGCAAAGCCGGCCAGATGAAAAAGCAGCGGCGTCGAGATGTTGTAGGGCAAGTTGCCGACGACGTGCAGTCCGGCGGCGGAACCCGGGTTGAGCGCGGCAAAATCGAAAGACAGCGCGTCGCCTTGGTGAATGGTGAGCTTGTCTGGCGAATAACGCTGCTGCAAGCGAACGATGATGTCACGGTCAATCTCGATTACATGCAGATGATCCAGCCTCTTCAGCAGCGGGTCGGTCAGCGCGCCCAGCCCCGGGCCGATTTCCACGACACAATCAGTGCGTCTGGAGGCAACGGCGTTGACGATATCGGCGATCACCTGCTGATCAATCAGGAAATTCTGCCCAAAGCGCTTGCGTGCTACATGCTTGCTCATCAATTCATCGTGCCCAGCGCTCGACGGCTCAGCGACTCGGTCCGGCGTGCCATCTCGATGGCCTGCTCGACAGCGACGAAAAGACTGCCGGGATCGGCACGACCGCTACCGGCCAGTTCGAGTGCCGTACCGTGGTCAACCGAGGTGCGTATGATCGGCAGACCGAGGGTCACGTTGATGCCCTGGCCAAAGCTGGCGTATTTGAGAACGGGCAGTCCCTGATCATGGTACATGGCCAGAACACAATCACCCTGGGACAGAATTGGCGCGGTGAACAGTGTATCGGCAGGCAAGGGGCCGATCAGCGTCATGCCTTCGGCACGCAAACGTTCCAGCACCGGGGTGATGACCTCGATCTCTTCACGCCCGAGATAGCCTCCCTCGCCAGCGTGCGGGTTGAGCCCGGTAACCAGAATGCGTGGTTCGCCGATTCCGTATTTCCTGCCCATATCCGCATGCAGGATGCGTAGTGTCTGCTCAAGTGATTCCTGTGTCAGGGCCAAAGATACCGCTTTCAAGGGCATATGGATGGTCGCCAGAGCAACTCTCAAACCACCGCCGGCAAGCATCATCACCACGCGAGGGGTATGCGTTTGCTCTGCCAGATACTCGGTGTGGCCGGTAAAGGGAATGCCTGCATCGTTGATCACGCCCTTATGCACCGGCGCGGTAACCATGGCCGCGAATTCACCTGACCGACACCCGGACAGCGCCCGATCGAGCAACTGAAGCACATAAGGGGAATTGGCCGGATCGAGCTGGCCGGGGCGCGACGGTACCAGCAAGGGAACGTGCAGGATATCGAGACATCCGGGGGAAGGGCGCAAATCGCTCGTCCACTCGCGCAAGGCGAGCAATTGGCATAAATCGCCGGACAGACTGATCGCCTGCGCGCGCTCGGCCATGAGATGTTTGTCGGCCAGAATTACCAGGTGTGCGGATTGCTCTTGCGCATTGCGTTCAATCAAGCGCAAGCAGATCTCCGGGCCGATTCCGGCAGGCTCACCCGAGGTGACGGCTATGACAGGCAAGTCATGCATGGCTCAGCGTTCTTCAAGGCGAATCTCGACGTAGGCGCGGTCACGCGCCTGGCGCAACCAGTCCTGATAAGCCTCGTCCATCTTGCGCCCACGCAGCACCTGGCGTGCGGCTGCGCGCTGACGATCAGCCGACACATCCTGCACACGCCGTTCAAGCACCTCGATCAGGTGGAAACCGAATGGCGTCTGAACCGGCTGGCTGACTTCGCCCGGCGGCAACTGGTTCATCGCCCGTTCAAATTCCGGAACGGTATCACCGGGATAGATCCAGCCAAGATCCCCTCCCTTGGACGCCGATCCGTCCTGCGAGAACAGCCGGGCCAGTTCAGCAAAACTGGTGCCATTCTTGATTCGCTCGTAAAGCACAGTCAGCTTGTGTCTGGCATCGTTCTCGGAAACGACCTCATTGACCTTGATCAGAATGTGCCTGGCATGCGTTTGCTGCACTGCCGGAATGGCCGCCCCACCGCCTTTGGAAACCAGCTTGACAATATGGAAGCCATTGGGGCTGCGCAGCATCGGCGCCACCTCACCGACCTTGAGCTTGACCACAACTTCAGAAAAAATGGCAGGCATGCGATCCAGCGGACGCAGACCCAGATTGCCTCCCTTCAATGCATCCGGCGCATCGGAATAGGCCGCTGCAAGCTGGGCAAAATCTTCACCCTTCCTCAATCGTTCAAGCACCTGATCCGCCTTGGCCTTGAGCTTCTGAATCTGTTCCGGGCTCGCCGATTCGGGTGAACGCAGAAGGATGTGAGCCACTTCATACTCTTCCCTTCCACTGCCTTTTGCCGAATCGTCGCTCAGATAGTTGTCAATCTCGCCTTCCGAAATTGCGATCTTGTTTTCCACTTCACGCTCACGAACACGCGCAATGGTCATCTCTTCACGGATATCCTCGCGAAACTTCGCAAACGGAATTCCATCTTTTTGCAGCGCCGCACGAAACTGGGAGAGCGACATCTTGTTGTTGGCGGCGATACGCTGCAGCGCCTGCTCAAGCTGCGCATCGTCAACCCGCAAACCGGTGTCCCGGGCGTACTGCAACTGCACCTTGTCAATCACCAGACGCTCAAGCATCTGTCGCTCAAGAACATCGCGCGGTGGCAACGGGGTACCCTGTTTCTGGAGCTGGGTGAGCGCGAGGTCAAGACGTGTCCGCAATTCGAAAAGTGTTATCACTTCGTCATTGACGACGGCAACGATACGATCAGCCGGCAAGGGCTCCCCGCCTGACGGCGTGGAGATTGCGCCGTAGCCAGCCCGGCGAAACAGAAAAACAGAACAACAAAACGAAGCGATAACGTCATGAGTCACACCTTCTAATCATTAAAACCAGCGGCCGGCTGATTGATCAGGCTGTAGCCCTGAATATTGCGTTTGAGAAGATTCAGCGGATTGGAACCAATTTTAGAGAAATCATTCAGCTCAAGCTGGATAAAGAATGCCGTTGAGCTCGTGTCCTGCGTGAGGGCAATTTTCTGGACGACACTGCGCACGACCCAGCACCCGCCGTTGTATTCCAGACCGGCGATGGCCTGGATCAGACGCCCGCCCTGCTTATTGCTGGTCGCGGGGCTGGTGCCCTGATCCGATAGCGAATAATCGACCCGGCCAACGGCATACAAACGCCCCGAGATCGGCCACTGTCCTGAAAATTCAACCTGATCGATCGGCGCATTGGCGTCACGATTGTAGCGATACCCGACATTCAGCGCCTTGCCCGGCTCGGGCTGATAGTGCGCTCCGATTACATAGCGTTGAATCTGGTTATTGCTAAAAGTGTATTGCACTGCAGTATCGGCGAACACCTTGGGCAGTATTTGCCCACTGAAACCAGCGAGGAAATCGGAGGTGTTGAATTCGGTATCACCGACCGTCGTTCGGTTGGGGAGCGACACCTTGTTTCTCGTAAAATAGAAACGCTGACCGATCATCGCACGCATGATTTCGTTGCCGCTGGAGGGCTCGAGCAATCGGGTTGACACGGCCGTAGTCAGTGAATTGGCATTGTTGATGCGGTCCCATCCGGAGAACTGGTTCTCGGAAAAAATCTGCGCCATGTTGAAATCCGCCAGACCGGTGTCAAAGATCGGAATCCGGTTCTGGTTCTTGTACGGGATATTCAGGTAATAAAGGCGTGGCTCCAGGGTCTGCGTGTAATCCCGCCCGAACCAGTTGCTCGGTCGCTCAAAGGTCATACCCGAATCGACACTGAAAATCGGCAGCGTACGATTGATCGAATCCGGCGTACCCGGCGCTTGTCCCGACAGTGAGTAATGCGTCGAATTGACCCCGACTTTTGGCGTCACGTACCAGCCCGGAGTCACGTAAGGCAGCGCCACCTGCGGATATAGCACGCTTCGCTGCGCGTCAGGGAAAATTGTCGGAACGCCATTGACGAGTTGTATCCGCTGGTCGATCGTAAAATTGGTGTACTGCCCGAGGAAACTGCTGTCGGTCATGTACAGGTCGGGCTGGCGGGCATTGACCGTAATTTGCGGCAACAGCTTGTAGGGCACCTGCACCGGATTGTTCGGATCAGGCTGCAGCGTCTGATACTGCTGGAAATTGGCCGTTGCGTTCCACCAGCCACCGCCACCGTAGGTCAATTGCCCCTGCTGCAGCAACTGCGTCTGCGAAGTTTTTGTGATGTTGCTCGAAAGATCAACGAAATATTTGTTATCGGATACCTTGTTGTAGTTGATCAGGCCGCTAAAGCCGTTGGCCGTAGTCTGAGTATGCTTCAAGGAGTAGCCGTAACGGTCTTCGTTGTTAAACAACTTGTCGTTCGGCAAATACTCCACCCGCGCCTGCCCTCGATAAATACCGCCCAAAGCCGCATCGAGATAACGGAACTCATTGCCAATTTCAATACCCCGCTTGGTCAACACGCGTGGCGTAATCGTCGCATCCATGTTCGGCGCGATGTTCCAGTAGTAGGGCAGGGATAATTCAAAGCCACTATCACTGCTCGTACCAAAGGTCGGCGACAGGAAGCCGGATTTGCGTTCGTTGTTGAGCGAGAACGACAACCATGGCGAATAGATAATCGGCACGCCAAGGAAATACACCGTGCCGTCCGTTCCATCAGCCACTTCGCGGTCGTAGTCGAGCTTGAGCGTGTCCGCCCTGGCATACCAGTCGTCATTGCCCGGCGCGCAAGTGGTGTAGGTTCCATTCGTCAGCCTGAACTGGTTCTCGCCCTCGAAATCGATACGATCCGCTTCGCCGCGCGCCTCCGTCATTATCGGACCCTTCTGCTTGGTTGGATCGAACTTGGTCTTGCCGGGCTTGATATTAAGTACGCGCGGGCTGGCAAAACCCGAAGAAAGCCAGGAATCGTCACCTTCCTGTTCAGCAAATTGCGCCGCATAAGCCTTATCGGCCGCCGCCTTGCTTCCCGGCAAGGGCTGACGTTTTATCGTATACGCAGGCTGCTCGAAAAAACCGACCTGATCTTCGACCTTGAGACGCAGCTTTGGTCCGGTGATCAGATCGTCGCCTTGTTCAAGGCGAACATTGCCCTCGGTGGCACGGCGCTATCGCTCGCTAGCGGCTCCATGGTTTTTGAGGAACGCAAGGCGAGCGCTGGCAAGACGTCGGGGACGTCGGGAACCTGATCCTCGTCGCGCCAGCCCGTTGCCGCGACGAGCGGGGGAACCGTTTCCTCGGGCGAAACCAGGCGAGCGTTTGAACCCGCCTCGAGAACCGGGCCATAGGGCACCCGCTGGCGTTCAAGCGGCGTAGCACTGCCGAAGGCCATTTGCGTCGGCTCTGGTTGAACCGGGCGCGCCGGCGTACCGATGGCCTCGCCGGTCTTGCCCAATTCCCACTTGGCCCAGATAAAGAGGACGTTGCCGCCATTACTGCCACCGGGGGGAACGTAAGTTCCTTCCAGACTGAAGTTCTTGTAGGCCACAGAGGCCACCGGCAGAACGATTGGAAAGGGGACATAGCTGAGGACGTCCGAGCGCGACATCAGGCCGGCAATATAGCCCAATCCCAGGCGTACATCATCGGCCGGACGCCAGATGGCTTTCCAACTGTAACCCCCGGTATAAGACGGTTTGTAGTGCGAATCCTGGAAACCCATGGCGAAGACGCCTTCCCAGTTCCCCCTCTCGTTGTACAAGCCACGGCCGATACCAAAGCCGAGCGGGTTTTCCTGATAGGAGTCGATCTGTTCTTGGGTATACGTGCTGCGCGAATGGTAGGTTTTAAACGGCAGATAAAATTCAAGTGCGCCATTGTTGAAGGCATTGGCCACCGGATCCCAGATGCGCCGCAGCCAGCTTTTGTCCGGGGGCTTTTGCGCAGTGGCCGGTTTTGACGCCACGCTTGCAGCACTTCCGCCCGATGCGGCTGGAACCGACGACACCACCGCGCCCGGCGCCGAACCGGCTTCCCTGGTCACATCTGATGGCTGGGATGAGACTGTCGGCGCTGTCGGTGCTGCCGGAGCCGCTGGGGCTGTCCGAGCCACTGGGGCCACTGGGGCCGGCGGCGACCAGAGCAGGGCAGGGTCGACACGCAAGGGTGCCAACGTGGAAACTTCCGGGCGAGATGATGGCAATGACGAAGCGGCAGGAGCTTGCTGCTGGGCAACGGGCGCTGGAGCCAGCGTTTGCACTGGCCGTACGGGCTCTGGCACCGAAGGCACGGGTTCCGGCTGTTTCGCCGTCTGCCACGCGGGTGCAACAGGCGCCGCCTGACGCTCCTCATCACGAGGGCTGCGCGCCGGCGCCACACTTGCTGGCGATGCGGTTTCTGGCGGGGCTGGGGCCGGTGCTGGTGCTGGTGCCGTGTCGATGCCGGTGCCGGTGCCGGTGCCGGGGCTGGTGAAGGTGCTGGTGAAGGTGAAGGTGAAGGAGTGAGCACTGGCGCCGCTTGCGGTGCGACAGCAGGCTGCGGAATCTCCTGCGCCGAAGGCTGGCTGGGCCTGGCCGGCCTGCTGGCCTCAGCTTCAGTCTCAACCGGCCGTTTGTCGACGACTGTAGCCTCAACCGGCTGCACCTCGACACTCGTTTTTCTGGCTGGAATCGAGGCAGGAGCGGGCGCTTCCGCCGGCTTTATTGGCGGCAAGCCGAGTAATGCCGGATCAACGCGCAAGGGCTCAGGAGCTTGCGCCCGCGTCTCAGCGGCATAGGTGCCGACAAGGAAGAACGCAAAACCGTAGCACAGGAGCAACGCGAGTGGTTTGCGCCGGGCAGGAAAATTCATCCAGAAATATCAATAAAAGTTGCAGCAGCTCGAGTTGTTTCGATGGCGCGGCGGCCAGCGGGGCGAGTGGTAAAATCGACACATTTTAGCACCTTAGCTCTAGGAGAAGCGGCATGCCGCGTACCGTCCTGTTGCGCGACTGGCTTGAGCGCCAATTACCGCGCCAGCATCCCGATCAGGAGTTTTCGTTCGAACCGGCATCGGCCGATGCCAGTTTCCGGCGTTATTTCCGTGTCGGCCTGGCAGACGGCAGTACCCGCATCGTCATGGACGCACCTCCCGAGCACGAGGATTGCCGCCCTTTTCTGAAAGTTGCCGCACTGTTTCGCGACGCCGGAGTGCATGTCCCCGAAGTCTATGCCGAAGATCTGGCACAAGGTTTTCTGCTTCTCTCCGATCTTGGCCATACCACTTACCTCAACGTGCTGGACGCCACCACGGCACCGAAGCTCTATCGCGACGCCAACGCCGCACTGGTTGACATCCAGCGTGCCAGCCGACCCGGCGTACTGCCCGAATACGATCATGCACTGCTCAGTCGCGAACTTGATCTTTTCCCGGACTGGTATGTTGCGCGCCACCTTGAAGTCAGGCTCGACGCCGGGCAGCAGGCCACGCTGCGCTCGGTGTTTGATAAAATTCTCGCCAACAACCTGGCGCAGCCACAGGTTTTTGTTCATCGCGACTACCATTCGCGCAACCTGATGGTCAGCGCTGACGATTATCCCGAAAATCCAGGCATCATCGATTTCCAGGATGCGGTTTACGGCCCGATCACCTACGACCTCGTCTCGCTCTACCGCGACGCCTATATCCACTGGGAAGAAGCACAGGAACTCGACTTCGTCATCCGCTACTGGGAAACGGCGCGCCAGGCCGGGTTGCCGGTGCCTGCCGACTTCCACGATTTCTACCGCGATTACGAATGGATGGGCGCGCAACGCCAGCTCAAAGTGCTCGACATCTTCGCCCGCCTCTGCCACCGCGACGGCAAGGACGGCTACCTGAAGGACATGCCGCGGGTGCTCGCCTACCTGCGCCAGACCTGCGAGCGTTACCTCGATCTGCGGCCACTGGCGCGCCTCCTGGATAAGCTTGAAAACCGTCGCGTCAATGTCGGCTTTACATTCTGATGAGCAACGATGAAGCGCACGCCGGTCAGTACAACAGCCCGCTCGACAAGGTAAATCTGCATACGATGAAAGTCATGATTCTCGCCGCCGGCCGCGGCGAAAGAATGCGGCCACTCACCGACGCGACGCCCAAGCCGCTGCTCCTCGCCGGCGGTCGACCCTTAATCGTCTGGCATCTTGAACGTCTGGCCGCCAGCGGTTTCCGTGACGTTGTAATCAACCATGCCCATCTCGGCGCACAGATCGAAGCCGCACTCGGTGACGGCAGCCGCTTCGGTCTGCACATCCGCTACTCGCCGGAACCACCCGGCGCGCTGGAAACCGCCGGCGGTATCGCCAGGGCGCTACCATTGCTCGGCAGCGAACCGTTTCTCGTCGTCAATGGCGACATCTGGTGTGACTGGGACTTCAGGCGGGCGCACACCCTGGCTGCACGGCACGCGCATCTTGTGTTTGTCGACAACCCGCCGCAGCACTCCGGCGGCGACTTCTGCCTCGACGGAGAAACCGTAAGCTACGCCAGCACAGGCAGCGGACCGACACTTACCTATGCCGGCACCGGCGTTTTCTCGCCGGATTTTTTCGCCGGCGTAGCGCCCGGCGCCGTCATGAAACTGCGCCCTCTGCTTGACGCCGGCATCGCCCGTGGCGTTGTCACCGGGGAACGTCACACGGGTTACTGGGTCGACGTAGGAAGCCCCGAACGCCTTGCCGAACTCAACCAGGAGTTGCACCAGAAAAAATGAAGCACGAACCCTACTCGACGCGTCGCAGCGCATTGCTCAAACAGCTTGGTGACGGTGTCGCCGTCATCCCCACGGCGCCGGAACGCGTGCGCAATCGCGACTCGCACCACCCCTACCGCTTCGACAGTTACTTCTGGTATCTCTCCGGCTTTCCCGAGCCCGAAGCGGTGATCGTTCTGCTCGGCGGCAAGGAGCCGCGCTCCATACTCTTCTGCCGTGAAAAAAATGAGGAGCGCGAAGTCTGGGACGGCTTCCGCTACGGACCGCAAACGGCGTGTGAAGCCTTCGCCTTTGACGAGGCTTACGCCTTCAGCGAATTCGAGGCGAGGCTACCCGAGCTGATTGCCAACCGCAGCACCCTGTGGCACGCGCTTGGCCACGATGCAGAGTGGGATGCGAAAATCGTTACCGCGTTGAACACGGTGCGTGCGCAAAGCCGCGCCGGCAAACGCGCCCCCGGAGAAATACGCGACCTGCGCGAAGCGCTCGACCGCATGCGCCTGCTCAAGGACGCACATGAAGCCAAGCACATGCGCCGCGCCGCCGCGATCGCCTCGGCCGGCCACGCGCGTGCCATGCGCGCCTGTCGCCCCGGCATGGCCGAATACGAACTCGAAGCCGAACTCGGCTATGAATTCCGCAAACGCGGTGCCGACGGCCACGCCTATTCGCCGATCGTCGCCGGCGGCCGCAATGCCTGTGTCCTGCACTACATCGAGAACAACAAACTGCTCGGCGAGCAGGCCATGGTGCTCATCGACGCTGGCTGCGAGGTCGGTGGATATGCCTCCGACATTACACGGACTTTCCCCGTCAATGGCCGCTTCAGCGCTGTGCAGCGCGACGTGTATGAAATTGTTCTCGCCGCCCAGAGCGCTGCGCTGGCCGCGATCAAACCCGGAACCCCCTTCATCGCCTACCACGAGGCTGCGCTGCGCGTTCTGGTGCAAGGAATGATCGACCTCAAGCTGCTTGCCGGCAACCTCGATCAACTCATCGAAAGCGAAGCCTACAAGCCTTTCTACATGCACCGCACCGGGCACTGGCTCGGGCTCGACGTTCATGACGCCGGCGATTACAAAACCGGCGACGAGTGGGCAACACTCGAACCCGGCATGGCATTGACCGTCGAACCCGGTCTCTACATCCGTCCCGGCGCCGATGTACCCGAACACCTGCATGGCATCGGCATCCGCATCGAGGACGATGTATTCGTCACTGGCGAAGGCTGCGAGGTCTATACCAGTGCTCCAAAAACGATTGCCGAAATCGAGGAAGTCATGCGCCGTGACTGATGGCTCCTCACTCCCTACGCCTCACTCCGAAGTGATCACCGACGTGCTCATCGTCGGCGGCGGCCCGGTCGGCATGACGCTCGCGCTGGCTCTGGCCGACAGCGCGCTGCGCGTGCTGCTGATCGACAGCCGCCCGTACGGCGCCTGGGCCGACGACCCGCGCGCGCTGGCGCTGGCCCACGGCAGCCGGCAACTACTCGAACGCCTGAACGTATGGAACGCTCCCGCCGCCACTGCGATTCGCGAAATCCACGTTTCACAACGTTCCGGCTTCGGCCGCACGCTGATCGATGCCGAGGACTATGGCATGCCGGCACTCGGCTACGTCATGCGCTACCGCGATCTCGCCGCCGTTCTTGCCGCCCGCATCAAGCCGGAGCAACTGATAACCCGGTGCAGCATCGACAAAATGGAAACCGGCAACGACAATGCCACCGTGACGGTTACGCACGAAGGGGCAGCACGGCGCATCACGGCAAAGCTCGTCGTGCATGCCGAAGGCACACCGGGCAGTGACCCCGACGTCAAGGTACATGACTATGGCCAGCACGCCATCGTTGCCGAAGTCCGCCCGACACCAGCGCACAAGCAGCGTGCCTGGGAACGTTTTACGCCCGACGGGCCGCTGGCCCTGCTGCCGCTCGGCGCGGACTACTCGCTGGTATTCACGGTTCCGCCCGACAAGTCCGCCGCATTGCTCAAGCTCAGTGATGAGGATTTCCTTGCGGCGTTGCGCGAGCAGTTCGGCAAGCGCCTCAACTTTACGGCTAGCGGCCCGCGCGCTTCTTTCCCGCTGGCATTGCGTGTCCGGCAGCAGATCACAGGGCAACGACAGGTGTGGATCGGCAACTGCGCACAAACCCTGCACCCTGTTTCCGGCCAGGGCTTCAATCTCGGCCTGCGCGACGCCTGGGAACTGGCAACAGCGCTGCTTGACCACGGCGCTGGCGATCCCGGTGTCCCGACAGCTTTAGCCGCCTACGCGCGCGGCCGCCGGATTGACCTGCGCGGCAGCATGGCCTTCACCGACAGCATCGTCCGCCTGTTCTCCAATGACATTCCTCCCCTCCGATTCGCCCGCGGCCTCGGCCTTCTCGCGCTCGACCTCTACCCGCCGCTGCGCCACTTCGTCGCCAGGCGCATGATCTGGGGTGCGCGGGCATGGCCTTGAGCATTTCCAGAATGCTAGAAAAAATTCAGCAGGGTCGGCCTGTGATTGGCATCAACATCCACCACAAAGACACAGCGGTGCAGAAGTAGCGTAAGTAAGAGCGCGGGATGAGCAGAGTAGTCCCTTTCAACCCCGGTCTGTTCTCTGCCCCACCGGGTTTGCTGCGCGGCACGTTTTCTCCTGGTCTGCGCCGCGCTGCCATTTCTCCGTTCGCCTCAACAGCGGGTGTAAGGCACTGAAATCGAACCGATCCAAGCAGTTAACAAATTGACTATTTATCAGGCAACAATCAAGGTAGAATTCTCCCCTTCCCCCGCCATACCTATGCACTCCACCCCCATGGAATTCGTCGGCTTTACTCTCAAAAACAATCTGTTTGTCGCACCGATGGCGGGCGTCACCGACCGGCCTTTCCGCCAGTTGTGCAAGAAGATGGGTGCCGGACTGGCGGTCTCCGAAATGGTCACCTCCAACTCCCTGCTTTACGGCAGCGCCAAGACGCAGCGGCGCGCCAATCACGATGGTGAGGTCGAGCCGGTATCGGTGCAGATCGCCGGCTCGATCCCGGCGATGATGGCCGACGCCGCACGCCACAACGTCGAGCGCGGCGCGCAGATCATCGACATCAACATGGGTTGCCCGGCCAAGAAAATCTGCAACGTGATGGCCGGTTCCGCGCTGCTGAAGGACGAGCCGCTGGTCGGACGGATTCTCGAAGCCGTGGTCAATGCCGTGCCGGGAACGCCGGTCACCCTGAAAATTCGCACCGGCTGGGACCAGGCCAACCGCAACGCGCTCACCATCCTGAAAATCGCCGAACAGTCCGGCATCCGCGCCCTGGCCATGCACGGCCGCACACGCGCCTGCGGCTACAGCGGGCAGGCCGAGTACGAGACCATCGCGGCCGTCAAGGCCGAGGCACGCATCCCGATCATTGCCAATGGCGACATCACCTCGCCGGAAAAAGCCAAGCGGGTACTTGAACTTACGGGCGCCGATGCGCTGATGATCGGCCGTGCCGCCCAGGGTCGCCCCTGGCTGTTTCGCGAGATCGAGCATTTCCTGAAAACCGGCACGCACCTGCTTCCGCCGCGCGTCAACGAAATCCACGACATCCTGCTCGCGCACCTTGAAGACCTCTACGCGTTCTACGGCATCGAAACCGGCGTGCGTGTCGCACGCAAGCACATCTCCTGGTACACCAGGGGTCTGGCGGGATCGGCCGCCTTCCGACACGGGATGAACCAGTTGCCGGACAGCAAACGGCAACAACAGGCGGTCAATGACTTTTTCTTCAGTCTCGCCGAACAGAATGAACATCTGTACTACAGCGAATCGCAAAACAATGATGACAGTGAGGGGCTCGCCGCATGAGACAAAACAATGACATTTCGGCCTGTATCTATGGTGCGCTGGAAACCTACTTCAAGGATCTGGATGGCGAAATGCCTGCGCCAATCTATGACATGGTACTCAAGAGTGTCGAGTGCCCGATGTTTGAAGTCGTTCTCAAGCAAGCCGGCGGCAACCAGAGACTGGCCGCCGAAATGCTTGGCATCAACCGCAACACCCTGCGCAAGAAACTCGTCGATTACAAGCTGGTTTGAACAATCCTTGAACCCGAGAAATGACAAAATCATGAAAATCCGTCAAGCCCTGATCAGCCTTTCCGACAAACGCGGTGCGCTCGATTTTGCCCGGGGCCTCGCGGCCCAGGGCATCGCGCTGCTCTCCACCGGCGGCACCGCCAAACTGTTGCGCGAAGCCGGCCTCGCCGTCACCGAGATCGGCGATTACACCGGCTTTCCGGAAATGCTCGACGGCCGCGTCAAGACGCTGCATCCGAAAGTTCATGGCGGCATTCTGGCCCGCCGCGACCTGCCCGAGCATCTGACGACCATTGCGCAGCACGACATCCCGGCCATCGATCTGGTCTGCGTGAATCTCTACCCCTTCCGCGAAACCATCGCCAAAGCCGACGTCACGCTTGAAGAGGCGATCGAGAACATCGACATCGGCGGTCCGGCCATGGTGCGCTCGGCGGCCAAGAACTACACCGGTGTTGCCGTCGTTACCGACCCGGAAGACTACCCGGCACTGCTCGCCGAAATGCTGGCCAACGCGGGTGAGCTGACGCAGGCCACGCGTTTCGCTCTGGCCAAAAAGGCGTTTACGCACACGGCGCGTTACGACGGCGCAATTGCCAACTGGCTGACCTCGCTTGACGAGAACAACAAGCCACAGCAGTTTCCAACCAGACTGCAACTGGCCTTTGACTGTGTCGAAACGCTGCGCTATGGCGAGAACCCACACCAGCAGGCCGCCTTCTACCGCGACCCGATTCCGGCAGCGGGTTCGATTGCCGGCTACAGGCAAGTGCAGGGCAAGGAACTGTCGTACAACAACATTGCCGACGCCGATGCCGCCTGGGAATGCGTCAAGACCTTCAAGGCACCGACCTGTGTCATCATCAAGCACGCCAACCCCTGCGGCGTCGCCGTCGATATCAGTCTGCTGGCGGCCTATGAAAAAGCCTTCATGACCGATTCAACCTCGGCGTTCGGCGGCATCATCGCCTTCAACGGCACCGTCGACATCGATATCGTCACGGCCATGAACGAGCGCAAGCACTTCGTCGAAGTATTGATCGCACCGGCCTACACGCCGAGCGCGAAAGCAATGCTCGCCAGTAAACAGAACCTTCGCGTTCTCGAACTCCCGCTCTCCAATGTCTACAATGACTTCGAAATCAAGCGCGTCGGTGGCGGCCTGCTGGTGCAGACTCCGGACAAGTTCAACGTCCAGGCCTCCGACCTCAAGGTAGTGACCAAAGTCGCCCCGAGCGCCGCGCAAATCGAGGACCTGCTCTTTTCGTATCGCGTCGCCAAGTTCGTCAAATCCAATGCCATCGTCTTCTGCGGCGGCGGCATGACGCTTGGCGTCGGTGCCGGGCAGATGAGCCGCGTCGATTCAACGCGCATCGCCGTGATCAAGGCTCAGAATGCCGGCCTCTCGCTGGCCGGTTCTTGCGTTGCTTCGGACGCCTTCTTCCCCTTCCGCGACGGTCTCGACGTGATCGCCGAAGCGGGCGCCAAGTCGGTCATTCAGCCCGGCGGTTCGATGCGCGACGAAGAAGTCATCGAGGCCGCGAACGAACACGGCATTGCCATGGTATTCACCGGCGCGCGTCATTTCAGGCATTAACCCTTTGCATGTCAAGGAGTCATAAGCACAGAGTAAGGAGTAGAATCCACCTTCACACTCGCTCCTTACTCATCACTTACTCCACTGTCTGACACCATGAAATTACTCGTCATTGGCTCCGGCGGACGCGAACATGCGCTGGCCTGGCACCTGGCCAAAACATCCGGCCTGCAGAAAATCTACGTTGCTCCGGGCAACGCCGGAACGGCGCGTGAATCCGAGCTGGAAAACATCAACATCACCGACCCGCAGGCGCTCGCCGATTTCGCCGACAAGGAAGGCATTCACCTGACGCTCGTTGGCCCGGAAGCGCCGCTGGCCGCGGGAGTCGTCAATATCTTCCGGGCCCGCGGGCTGAAAATTTTTGGCCCCACCAGGGAAGCGGCACAGCTCGAAAGCTCGAAGGATTTTGCCAAGCGCTTCATGGCGCGGCACAAGATACCGACGGCAGCCTTTGCCACCTTCACCGATCGTGCCGCCGCGCACGCCTACGTCGATCAGCAGGGCGCGCCGATCGTCATCAAGGCCGACGGGCTGGCGGCCGGCAAGGGCGTCGTCGTTGCCATGACGCTGCCGGAAGCCCACCGCGCCATCGACTCCATGCTTCCCGGTAGCACGCCGGCAGCAGCGGGCAGCAAGACCGGCGCACGTATCGTCATCGAGGAGTTTCTGGAAGGCGAGGAAGCCAGCTTCATTGTCATGGTCGACGGCAAGAACGTTCTCCCGCTCGCCTCCAGCCAGGATCACAAGCGCATTGGCGACGGCGACACCGGCCCCAATACCGGCGGCATGGGCGCCTATTCACCGGCCCTGGTCGTCACTCCGGCCGTCCATGCCCGGGCGATGCGCGAAATCATCCTGCCGACCGTGCGCGGAATGTTTGCCGACGGCATACCCTATACCGGCTTCCTTTACGCCGGCCTGATGATCGGCAAGGGCGGCTCGGTGAAGACGGTTGAATTCAATTGCCGCATGGGCGACCCGGAAACGCAGCCGATCATGATGCGCCTGAAGTCCGACCTGCTGACGCTGCTCGAACATGCCGTAGCCGGCAAGCTCGACCAGATCGATGCCGAATGGGACCGCAGGGTGGCACTGGGCATCGTGCGGCTGCCGCCAACTACCCCGACACGCCACGCCAGGGCGATGTCATCAGTGGCCTGCCGGACGAGAGTGAGGACATGCACGTATTCCATGCCGGAACAGCCGAACGCAACGGCAAGATCGTTACTTCGGGAGGCCGCGTGCTGTGCGTCACCGCCCTCGGCGACAACGTCAGGCAGGCGCAGAAACACGCTTACGATGCACTGGCCGGCATTCACTTCGACGGCATGCAATACCGTCGCGACATCGGGCATCGCGCGCTCACACGCTAGACACGGAAGATGCTTCACCACCAAGTCACCAAGAACACCAAGAAGCACCAAGTATTTTCATTGGGTTTCTTGCTGAAAACTGGTGCCTTTTGTGGATCGGTACTACTTTCGCTCGTCCTGGTACTATGCTTTTATGACTTGCCGCGATGATCGACACAACCCGGCTCAAGACCTACTTCACTGGTTTGCAGGCACGTATCGTGGCTGCGGCCGAAGTGCTGGAAGGCGAGAACGGCGGACGTTTCCGCAACGATCCCTGGCAGAAGGAAGCCGGCCAGCCGCTCGGCGGCAGCGGGTTGACCTGCATCATCGAGGGAGGTCGCGTTTTCGAACGTGGCGGTGTGGCTTTCTCGCATGTCAACGGAGCGGCCCTGCCGGCTTCGGCCACCGCCAAACGTCCCGAACTGGCCGGTTGCGCCTTCGAAGCGATGGGCGTTTCGCTGGTGCTGCATCCGCACAACCCATACTGCCCGACCGCACACATGAACGTGCGCACACTGATCGCCAGCAAGGCCGGCGAGGCGCCGCTCGTCTGGTTTGGCGGCGGCATGGATCTGACGCCCTACTACCCCTTCGCCGAAGACATCCGCCACTTCCATGGCACCTGCAAGCAGGCGCTCACGCCCTTCGGCGAAGATGTTCATGCCCGCTACAAGACATGGTGCGACGAGTACTTCTTTCTCAAGCATCGTAACGAGCCGCGTGGCGTCGGCGGCGTCTTTTTCGACGACCTCAACGAAGGGGGCGAGGGCGGGAGCGATCCCTTCGAGCGCTGCTTCGCACTGACCCGAGCGGTCGGCGACGCCTTCAGCACGGCCTATCTGCCGATCATCGAAAAGCGTCAGGACACCCCCTACGGCGAACGCGAACGCGATTTTCAGGCGTACCGGCGTGGACGCTATGTCGAATTCAATCTGGTCTGGGATCGCGGCACGCTGTTTGGCCTGCAATCCGGCGGGCGTACCGAATCGATCCTCATGTCGCTGCCACCCGTAGTCAAATGGCGTTACGACTGGACACCCGAACCGGGCACACCGGAAGCGCTGATCTACGAGATGCTGCCGCCACGCGACTGGGTCTGATTGCGCCAGGCCGCCGGCAAGGCAGGCAGGACGGGCCTCTTCGATCAGCCGTGCACCAAGTTCAATGTTTAGCCAGGCGTGGTGGAGATCGCTATTGAACGGGTGCTGCCGGGTTAATTCAGTCGCCTTTGCCGCTCGCAGCACGCTTGTAACCAGTAGGTCGGGTTAGCGCAGCGTCCCCCAGGAGGATTAGCTTCGCAGCATAACCCGACGCCAGTGAATGGGGCATCCGACGATTGTCGGGTTATGCCCCGCAGGAAATCCCCTTGGGGGACGCTACGCTAACCCGACCTACGATGTGTCACTGCCGCCTCGCGAGCGGGACTGATCACGCAAGGCATGCAGGACGGGCCTCTTCGAACGGTCTTGCGCCGAGGTCGATGTTTATACCGCACAGGCCAGGCGAGGTGAAGATCGCCATTGGACGGTTGCTGCCGGATCAATTCCGCCTGACTCGAATCGTATAGGCACCTTTGCCGCCAGCGCGGTTGTAGTGCCGTACCTGCGCGTAATACAGACCCGGTATGAGGCTGGCGGCAATGCGTGCGTTGCTGCCTTCGCCGCTATCGTCGTCTTCGGCAATCACGTCGGTCAGGCTGTTCGGGCCGTACAGCCGCATCACCACGTCGGTCGGCCCCTTGGTATCGATCACATGGTTGCCGCCGGTGCTGACCACGAACTTGTACAGATCCTCTTCCCCCGGCTTGCCGATCGACGCCGCCGTCCGCCGCGTCGCGTTGACCTTGAGTTCCACTGCATCGACCACGGTCGGCGCAGACTTGGGGTAGGCCTGCGCACTGGCGACGTAAGCCTTGTCCATAGCCGAAAGTACCTCGTTGGCGTGAGTGCCGACGCCGCTTTTGACCCAGTCGCCCGGAAAGAAGTACAGCATGATCGAGTCCGGGTCGAATGCCGTGCCCTGAACCTGGTTGACGCGATACTTGTTGAGCACGTTGTGGCGGATGGTCGCTTCGTTCCAGTTGTTGGGCGGGCCCGACAGGCTCTTGATCACGGTTACTTCGTTCCACTCGATGCCACCGGCCGGGTTCTGATGTTCATGCGCGAGGCCGATGGCGTGCCCGAACTCGTGGGCGGCAGTGCCTCCGTCCATGAAGCCCAGGTTCATCGTCGGCTGATTCGAGGGAATGTTGCGGTTGTCGGTACCGATGTACGACCACGCACCGTCGTCCGGGTCGAAAGTGATGCGGATCTCCGCATCCGGTGCGTCGTTGAAGTCAAAGCTCAGGTTCGCAAAAGCCGTCCACCACAAGGCCTGTTCCCTGGCTTTGGCCCGCTGTGTGGCGGTGCCCCCGATGAAGCGGACGCGCAGGGTACTGCCATTCATCCAGAGCTTGCCGATGGGCATAATTGCACGGGTGGCACCGCCGCGTCGTACGGTGGATTGAAAGCGCATCTGGTCACTGGGCAGCAGACGGTCGGTACAGAAACGGACTGGTTTTACCATGATGGTCTCCAAGCAGATGAAGTGGGACATTCGGTCCGCGCGGACCACACGCGACGCAGGCTACGCCGCACGATCCACCAGCGTCCATTGATGGATTGATCAAGGCTGGACAACAGCCTGCGTCCAAGTGTGGTCGTGCTCGGCCTCTCGGTCAAGCGCATCGTGAAACGGCGGACTGATGTAGTCAGCGCACGTTATTTGGGAGCGTAAAAATTTGGTGGCTTCAGTAATCAACAGGTCGTGATCGACCCATGGCGCGGCGATCTGTGCCATGTCGGGGCTTCGAATTCTTTCTTTTGAGAAATACGATGTGATGGTAGACCCCAATAGCAGTGGTAATGTGTTCGTGTCTTACTCAGTAGTCGGTAAGTAAATCGACAGCACCGCTGGTGTTCATCCGGGTTACAGGCAAGTTTTTGTCGCCTAATCTAGCGACTTCTGAGTAATCCAGCAGGGGTTCGACGTGAGGGAGCATCGTGCATCGTCGTAGCACACGTCCACATTGATCAAAGGAGGAGGCTTCGTGCATTTTGAATGGGACACCGTGTGCCATTGGGGCAGCTTCGAATTTTTTAGGAATTCAATGCGATACTGACCACTTTCCCTGGATGAGATAGAGTGGAATCGACAGTAGAAAAGGTGTGGCATGAACACGAACCGAATCGACCGCAACACCGAGCAGGCAGTCCAACGCTTTCTCGCCCTGATCGCAGACCGCTACGACATGGCGGGCGCAATAGTCTATGGCAGCCGGGCACGCGGAACGCACCGACCCGACAGTGATGCCGATGTTGCGGTGCTCCTGAATGGCGAGCATCAAAGGGTTCTGAAGACCTCCCTGGCAATGGCTGATGTTGCCTACGACGTGTTGCTTGAAACTGGCATCAACATTTCGCCACTGCCCGTATGGCTCGACGAGTGGGAGCACCCGGAGAACTTCTCGAACCCAGCCCTGCTCCACATCATTGCAAGAGAAGGGGTCAGACTGTGAAGGCGGAAGACCCGATGACGAAGGCTTTGCAGGCTGCTGCTTCGGCGAAGGTGCTGCTCGATACCGGCGACGCGGATGGTGCATGCAACCGCGCCTACTACGCCATATTCGATGCTGCTCGCGCCGCCCTTCGGGCTTCAGGGCACGATGTCGGCAAGACACACAAGGGCGTTCTCAACGCTTTCAGTGATCGTCTGGTCAAGAATGGGCCTCTCCCCAAGGAAATGGGGCGCCTCTTGAAGCATGCTGAGACCTTCCGTTACGTTGCCGACTACGAGGGTGATAACGTAGAACTGAGCGATGCGCGGGAAATGGTGGAACAGGCCGAAACCTTCGTGGCTGCCATGCAAGCCGAGTTTATTGCCCGACGATGACCGCAGCGCCCAGAAGACGCGGCCGTGACTATCTCGGAAGGGATGTTCAGAGACATTTCCATTTTTCTAACCGGTTCAAAGGGGCGTCAGCATCACAAAACATCTTCTCATTCCCGCCACACTCATCGGCTAATCCGAGTTCGATAGACACTGCCCGACAAAAGCCACTACTCAACCGAACCGGCTTCAACCTCAGTCAGTCTTCCCCGCCGCTGCCCGATACTGCTGCATGGCCTCGTCGGCGCGCTCGGTCTGCTCGAACAGGCGTGCCAGTTCGAGGCGCACTTCACGACTGTCTTCAAGCGACAGGGCGGCTTCCAGATAGCTCTGGGCCTTGCCCCACAGGCGCTGTTCCAGGCACATCCGGCCGAGCGCCAGCAGCAACTGGGGATCATCACGATGCTGCTGCAGCCACTGGTCGGCGCGGGCCAGGCGTGCGGTGAGATCGCCGCCCGGGGTCAGCCCGTACAGGCCGACGAGTCTTGAATCCCATTCCGCTTCGAGTTGTGCTTCGATGAAGTTGCGCGCCTCATCATGCGCACCCAGTTCGATCAGCGCTTCGGCAAAAACACGCGCCAAGCGGGGACTTTGCTCGCGCGCCGGCAGCTTTTTCCGATAGGCCTGCAACTGGGCGAGATCGGAACGCCGCTGGCGAACATTTTCCTGATGCGCCTTGAGCTTGATCTCCTGCGCCAGTTCGGGCAACAGGGCATTGCGTTTTTCGAGCAGCCGGGCGATGCGCAATACTTCATCCCAGTTGCCACAACCCTGCTCGGCACGCAACTCCAGTCGATGCGCGGCGATATGTCGCCCGGATGTTTCCTGCAGGCGCTTCAAGGTGTTGACCGCCGCCTCATAGCGCTGCATCTCGATATGCATTTCCGCTTCGAGCATCAGACAGGCAGGCTGCATCTTTGCATCCGCCTGTGCGGCACGCTCGAGCCAGGCCTGCTGTTTGTAGGGCTCATGCAGGCGTTGCGCCGAGCGGGCGGCGAGCAATGCGGCGAGCGCCGGCGACTGGCCGGCGGCATGGGCGTCACCGGCTTTCTTCATGGCCTGGGCGTAACGGCCCTCAAACAGGAGACGCATGACATCGAATAGCTCATTGATCGTCTTATCGCGCTGGCGGCGTTGGCGATATTCGCGAACGCGCCGGGGCAAGGAGAGGGTCAGCGCCACGCCGCGCAACAGGGCGTAAAGCGATACGAAGCCACCGAGGATGAGCAGGAGGGCCAGGTTAAGCGAGATCTCGGCACGATACGGGGGATACACCAGCAGCAGGTAGCCCTCGTTGAAATGCGCGGCCAGCGAGATGCCGACGGCCAGCGCAAAGAGCGCCAGCACCCACAGCAGGCCCTTCATTTACGGTCCTTGCCGAGCTTGAAATTCTTGATCGCCGAGAGGCTCTCGTTGAGGTTGGGCAGTTCGATGTTGATCTCGGTCGCCGAGAGCTGCTTGAGCGTGCTCTGCGCGGTCTGCACCGATTTGTCGCGATTGTCAAAATAGCGATCCACCCAGAACCGGGCCTGCTTGAGTTCGTTGCGGAAGGTCCACTGATCATGCGCCAGCAATGCCAGACGGGCATTGAGCAGGCGCAGTTTGAGATTCTCGCGCAGGAAGAAGACCTGCCCTGGCGCCAGCAGGGCCGGCTCGTCGCGGTCGAAGCGCTGGATGCGCACCAGGCTGCGCAACTCACGCCAGAAATCCAGCGCCAGTTGCTGCCAGAAAATAAGCGATCCCACGGTGGCCGGGGGCGATTCGAGCGTCTCCCCAGGCTTGCCTTCTTCTCGGGGTCGGCCATCAACGGCCAGCGGCAGGGTATCGACGGCGGATATAACGCTTTCCAGACGCAGATTCATTCCCGGCACATCGACCTGCGGCAGGGCCCGCAGCCGCTCCAGGTCGCGCACCAGCACCTTGCGCAAACCGATGAACTGCGGGCGGCCATTGCCGGCCAGACGGGCGTCGGCGGCCTGCAGGGCGAGCACCGCCCCTTGTACATTCGCTGCCAGTTGCAACTGCTGGGCGGCCAGCGTCACGCTCTGCTCAACCTCGGCCAGCGCCCACTCGTCGCGGCTGCGCGCCAGATCCTGATAGAGGCTTTCCAGAGTGGCCTGCTGGCTTCTGGATTCGGCGATCCGGCCTTCGAGTTCGCCGATTTTTCCCTGCTGCACGGCGAGCTGTTCCTGCGCCTGCCGGGACAGCGTGCGACTTTCCTGGCCAGCGCATCGCTGTCGGACAGGCGACGCGCCATCTCCTGCTGGGTATCGGCCAGACGGATACGTGTCTCGAACCACTGCCAGACGGCCAGAGCGAGCGCCAGCAGGGCAATGTACAGCCACGGATTGAGCCACGCGGAGAACCTCGACGCGGGCGCCGCTGCGACTGGAGCATTCAGCTCAGGTGCCGTCGTGGGAGGTGGAGGTGGAGCGGGAGGGGGAACGGCAGCGGCAGCTTGCTGATCAACAATGTCATTCATGGTCAGGCCAATTATAATCGCACAGGCTTTCAATGATGCCGGCATCGGCCGGCCTGGTCAGCCTGACCCTTTGCAGGCCGAGCTCTACGGCGACTTCGGCAATGCGCTGATGGGGTACGAATACCGGCAGGGTGCGCATCAGCTCAAAGGCATCAGTATCGAGCAAAGCCCGAAGGTTGCGCAAACCTTCGCTCGATGAAATCGTCAGTGCGTCGAGCTGCCTGTTGCGCAACAGCGACACGAGGAGCTTTCCGTCGCCCGGCGCCGAGCGGTGATAGCAGGTCACGGCGTGCACTTCGGCACCGCGTTCGAGGAGCGTCGTGGCCAGCAGATCACGCCCGCCGTTACCGCGCAGGATCAGCACCTTGTTTCCGGCCACGCGATCGCTGTGAAACTCGGGCAATTCAAGCAACGCTTCCGAATCGAATCGCTCGACCGGGGCAATGACGCGCCCGATACCGCACAGCGCAAGCTGTTCGGCCGTGCTCTGCCCGATGGCCGCGGCCTGCACGGTGGCCGGCCAGGGGCGAGTCGAAAGGATAAGGGGAACGCTGAACTCGACCGCATTCGGGCTGATGAAGACGGCGATGACATAGGCGTCGAGGCGCGCAATCACCTGTTGCAAGGGCAACGGATCGTCTGCCGGAGCGATTTCGAGCAGCGGAAAGCGCACCGGTTTGCCACCCTGCGCCGCAATAAGCTGCGCCAGTTTGCCGGCCTGGGCGGAAGGCCGGGTCACCAGAATGCGTTTGCCGTGCAAGGGGGTATTCATTGCTTCATTGCCTCATTGCCCGGCAGCAAGAGCGGCCAGAATGGCGTCTGCACCGCGATCGCGCAAGTGTTGCGCCAGACGTTGACCGATGGACTCGTCCTCGTCCGGCGCGCCGCGCAGTTCGCCACTTACCCTCTGCCGGCCGTCGGGCGTGGCCACAAAACCGCGCAACCACAGCACGCCATTTTCCATGCGGGCATAGCCACCAAGGGGCACCTGACAACTGCCGCCGAGCGCACGCGAAAAAGCGCGTTCGGCGCGGACACAATGGGCGGTCTCGGAATCGTTGAGCGGGGCAAGCCAGGCCACGGCATCGGCGCGGCTGGACAACACTTCGATGGCGAGCGCGCCCTGCCCCGGTGCCGGCAGCGACTGTTCGGGCGTCAGCATGGCCTTGATGCGCTCCCCAAGACCAAGGCGGATCAGTCCCGCCGCCGCGAGAATGATCGCGTCGTACTGTCCTTCGTCGAGTTTGCGCAGGCGGGTGTCGAGATTGCCGCGTAGCGGCTCGACCCTGAGTTGCGGGTAGCCGGCGCTCACAATCGCCTCGCGCCGCAGGCTCGAGGTGCCGACCACGGCACCCGCGGGCAAGTCGTCAAGCCCCGGGTAGCGGTTTGAAACGAATGCGTCGCGCGGGTTTTCCCGAAGCGGGATGGCCGTCAGCGAAAAACCGTCCGGCATTTCCATCGGCAGGTCCTTGAGCGAATGCACCGCAAGGTCGGCCCGACCTTCCTGCATGGCGACTTCGAGCTCCTTGATGAACAGCCCCTTGCCGCCGATCTGCGACAGCGGCCGGTCGAGGATCTGGTCGCCGCGCGTGGTCATGCCGAGAATCTCGACCCGGCTGTGCGGATGCAGTTCGGACAGCCGCGCCTGGATATGCCCGGCCTGCCACAGGGCAAGGCGCGACTCACGCGAAGCAATGACGATACGCGCCGGTGCGGAAGGATACTGGTTCAAGGTGGAGTCCTGAAAGAAAGAAATTTAATACCCCATGGAAACACTCGGAATTCTAGCATGCGGGCTCTTGCCGCAGCAGCCAGAACCATTAACCGCGACGGGCGCAGCGGCCACATCGAAGAGCTATCGTTTCAGGCACACAGGCTTGCAGCAATCGATCTCCTCCGGAACCACTGAAACCTTGACCAGGGCCAGTGATGGCATGGCGCCAGCGTTTCCCGCATTTCTTCACAAGCCCTCGGTCGGGCAAAGCCGTTACAATTGAGCCTCAGCAGGATTTCAGGTAGTTCGCCATTCCAGTGACGCATTTCGATAATCGGCAAAGTCTTCCGCAGGTGACCGGTTCATGATGAACTGGAACAGTTTGCGCCCGGCGCTCTATCACCGCCTATACTTTTTGCTGCCTCTGGTCTCGAACCGCTTGGTGCGCCGCCTGTGGCGCGCCCTGGTGTGGGGCTTCTGGCTGGTTTATTTCGGCTTTGTGATGCTGGTGCTGGTGCTGCGCTACAGCATTCTGCCGAACATTGAAAACTACCGTGCCGAAATCGAACGATTGACCAGCGATGGGCTTGGGCAAAGCGTCAGCATCGGGCGCATTGAAGCAAGCTGGGAAGGCATCAACCCCGATCTGACCCTCCTCGACGTCCGCGTTGACGATGCGCAAGGCCGGCCGGCACTCGCTTTTTCCCGCATCGAGGCGATTCTTTCCTGGTGGTCGGTGCCGAGTGCGCAGCTCAAGCTGCGACTGCTGCGCATCGACGAGCCGACACTGAATTTGCGTCGCGATTCCCAGGCTCGTTTTTATATTGCCGGCATTCCGCTCAGTCAGGAACAAAACGAGGGCGACGTTTCCGACTGGATCATGGCGCAAAGGCGCATCCGCATCCAGGGCGCAACGCTGGTCTGGGAGGATGAGTTGCGCAAGGCACCGCCGCTGGTACTCGAAGACCTCGATTTTGCTCTCGACAATGACGGCCGGCGCCATCGTTTTGGTCTGACCGCCCTTCCACCTGCCGAACTGGCCTCAATGATCGATATTCGTGGTGATTTCCGGGGCAAGGACATCGATCTTCTGGATTCGTGGTCGGGGCAGGCGTATGCCGAGATCGGCTACGCCGATCTGGCCGTCTGGCGCCAATGGATTGACTATCCGGTAGCGCTTCCGCACGGGCGGGGTGCCTTGCGTGCCTGGTTAGGCTTCGCGCAAGGCAAGCTGCAGGAGGTAACAGCGGATGCCTCGCTGCAGGACGTCAGTCTGCGTCTGGCGCCGGATCTTCCAGCACTTGTACTCGAACATATGTCGGGGCGGATCGGTGCCCGTTTTTCGGCGACGGGCTTTGAGGTCAGCGGGAATCGCATCGAACTGGCGACCCGGGAGCTGACGACGCCGAATAAAGAATCACGCGAGACGATACGCATTGAACCGACGGATTTTCATGTGGACTGGCAGCCCGAGCCTGATGGTCGGGGGGTCGTCGGCAGTGCCAGCGCCAGCAGGATTGACCTCGCTGCACTGGCCAGGCTTGCCGGGTACGTGCCTTTTGATGCGCGCTCTCGCCAGTTGCTGAGGGATTACGCACCGCGCGGCCATGTCAACGGCCTGACGGCCAAATGGAAAGGCGACGCCGAACGCCTGCAAACCTATTCGCTTAAGGCCGGATTCGCTGAGCTGGCGCTGAAAGCCCAGGGCTACTTTCCGGGCTTTTCGGGCTTGTCGGGATCGCTTGAATTCAATGAAGCGAGCGGAAGTGCCGTACTGCGCTCGCAAAAGTCGAGCGTCGATTTACCGAGCGTTTTCCCCGAGTCGCTGACGGTGTTCGATACGCTCAATGCGCAGGCCAGGTGGAAAATCAGTCAGGGCGTGCTCGACGTCGAGTTGTCTCGAGTCGAGTTCACCGCGCCGGACGCGGCCGGTTCGGCGAGGGAAGCTACCGCAACACGGGAGAAGGGCCGGGGAAATCGATCTGAGCGCAGCACTGACGCGAGCCGACGCGCGTGCCGTGTGGCGCTACATGCCACATGCCATTGGCGAAGGGGCGCGCTTCTGGCTACGTGATTCCTTGCTGGCCGGGAATGCCAGCGAGGCAAAACTGATGCTCAAAGGCAAGCTGGATGATTTCCCCTTCCTGGACAAGAGCAAAGGCCAGTTTCTGGTGACGGTCAAGGCGCGGGACGTGGCGCTCGACTATGGCCAGGGCTGGCCGAAAATCGAGGGGATTCACGGTGATCTGCGTTTCGAGGGCAACGGCATGATCGTTGAGGCACAACGAGGATCGATACTCGGTGCGCAGCTTTCGAACACCCGCGTCGAGATTCCTGATTTTGACGCGCCGATTTCCACCCTGATCGTCAAGGGGCGAGCCGAAGGGCCGACTTCCGAGTTCCTCAAATTTATCGAGCTAAGTCCGGTCGCCGGCCGGATCGATCACTTCACCGAGGATATGCGCGCCAGCGGAAACGGTCATCTCGATCTGGGTCTGGTCATTCCTCTTGACGAAGCGAAACTCGGTGATTCGAAGATCGACGGCACCTACAAGTTCGTTAACAACGAAGTGACGATCGATGCCGCGCTACCACCATTAAAACAGGTGAATGGCAGCGTGCAGTTCTCGGGAAACGATTTGCAGGTACCCGAGATCAATGCCACGCTCCTGGGCGGGGCACTCAGGATCAAGGGCGGATCGCAGAAGGACGGCAGGGTATTGATCACCGCCAACGGTTCGCTCAACATCGAGCAGTTGCGCAAGCAGTTCGCTTCGCCGCTGCTGGCGAATCTTTCGGGGGCAAGCCCTTACCGGGGTGAGGTGCGCATCAACAAGCGCAACGCCGATCTGGTGATCGATTCGACACTGGTCGGGCTGGCCTCGGCCTTTCCCGAACCCTTCAACAAGGAAGCCGGGGAGTCCATGCCGCTGCGTCTTGAAAAGAAACTCCTGCCGGGCATGCCGGTAGTCAGAGGCGAAAAGTCTGAGAAAGTTGAAAAGGCCGACAAGGCCGACCCGACAGTGCGCGACCAGCTCAGCGCAACGCTCGGCAGCGTCATGTCAATGCAATTGATCCGGCGCAAGCAGGCTGCGGGCTTTGTCCCTGAGCGCGGGGCCATTGCCGTCGGTCGACCCTTGCAGTTGCCGGAGCGCGGCGTTAACTTCGGATTGACCGCCAGGCGTATCGATCTCGATTACTGGCGGCGAATCTATCGTTCCGCTGGCGCGGTTGCGGCGCCTGATGCTGCGCCTCCTGCTGTTGTACCCTCCGGTGCCGCACCGACAGCTGCGGCACCCGCCGCTGCTTCTGCACCGGCGTCACCCTTTCTCGATTCGATCAATATCAAGACCGCCGATCTGATTCTGCTTGGGCATCACTTCAACGATGTCGATCTGACCGCAGTACCCGCACCGGCCCAGTTGAAGATCAGTCTGAACTCGCGTCAGGCCAATGGCGAACTGGTGTGGGAAAGCGCGGGAAGCGGCAAAGTGACGGCCCGCTTCAAGCAGTGGGCACTCGATTCCGCAAGCGTACCGACGGAGTCAAATGCGGGTGAAGCGTTAAAGGAACTGCCTGAACTCGACATCGTGGTCGACGATTTTTCGCTGGGCGTGCGCCGTTTCGGCCGGCTCGAAGTGCAGGCGCGCAACGCGGGAGGAGTCTGGCATCTCAACAGCATTCAGGCGAGCAATCCCTATGGCAACCTTTCCGGCAGCGGCCAGTGGCAGATTGCCGGTGGGAAAAGCCGTACACAGCTCGACTTCAGGATCAACAGCAGCGACGTCGGGAAACTGCTCGATCGGCTGGGTTACCCCGGTACGGTGCGCGCCGGTACGGCACAGATGGAAGGCAAGATCGGCTGGAACGATACGCCGACCGCTCTCGATTTCGGATCGCTGAGCGGCGAACTGAATCTTGAGGCGGGCAAGGGACAGTTCGTCAAGCTCGACCCTGGTGCCGCCGGAAAGTTGCTCGGCCTGATCAGCCTACAAGGTCTGACGCGCCGGATTACCTTCGATTTCAATGATGTCTTCAACGAGGGCTTTGCCTTCGACAGCATTGCCGGCAAGGTGGCGATGCAGAATGGCGTGATGCGCACCGATCGCCTGCAGATTGACGGGCCATCGGCGCGTGTGCTGATGCGCGGCGAGGTTGATCTGGCGAATGAAACGCAGCGTCTCAAAATCAACGTCCAGCCGGAACTGGGCGGCACCGCCGCGCTTGGCGTCGCGCTTATCAACCCGGTTGCCGGTGTGGCGACCTGGCTGGCGCACAAGGCGCTGCAGAATCCGCTCAATCACATGTTTGGTTTTGATTATCTGATTACCGGCAAGTGGGATGATCCCAAGGTTGAAAAGCTTTCGGGTAACGAGCCGTCCGTGCCGGCGCCACAGTTGCCGACTATTGCCAATCCAGCAGGAGCCGCACATGATTCGTCCCAAAAGTGAGTCTACGGGCGCGTTGCAGAACGCACGCGTGGCCGCCGTACAAATGGTGTCGTCGCCACGTGTCGAAGAGAATCTGCAAACCGCTGCAACGCTGGTTGCCGAGGCGGTGGCGCAGGGCGCCGAACTGGTTGCGCTTCCCGAGTATTTTCCGATCATGGGCATGAGCGACGGCGACAAGGTCAAGGTGCGCGAGGCAGACTGCTGCGGCCCGATCCAGGACTTTCTTGCTGAAACGGCGCGCCGGCACGGCATCTGGCTGGTCGGCGGTTCGCTGCCCCTGATTGCCAGTGAGGAAGACAAGGTGCTCAACTCCTGTCTGGTCTACGACCCGCAGGGCGGGCGTGTGGCACGCTACGACAAGATCCACCTGTTCGGCTTTCGCAAGGGTGCCGAACGCTACAAGGAAAGCGCGACAATCGAGGCCGGCAGCAAGCCGGTGGCCTTTGATACGCCCTTCGCCCGGGTCGGATTGTCGATCTGCTATGACATAAGGTTTCCGGAGCTTTATCGTGCGCTGGGCGCCACCGACTTGCTGGTGATCCCTGCGGCATTTACCGAGACGACGGGGCGCGCCCACTGGGAAATCCTGCTGCGTGCCCGCGCCATCGAAAACCAGTGTTATGTGCTCGCCGTAGCCCAGGGCGGCAAACATGAAAATGGCCGCGAAACGCACGGCAACAGCATGTTGATCGACCCCTGGGGCGATATTCTCGCGCGCAAAGCGAAAGGACAGGGTATCGTGATCGGCGAACTGGATCACGCGCGCATCGCCGAAGTCCGCACCAGCCTGCCGGCGCTAACGCACAGAGTGATGTAAGCTTGAAAAAAATCCACCACCAAGGCACCAAGGACACAAAGGTTCACCAAGAAAAACAAGATTTTCTTTGTGTAACCTGGTGCTCTTGGTGACTTGGTGCTTAGCCTTTGACCTCGTACCATCCGAATCGGAAAACCAATGACCGCAAAAGCTCAATCCCTGCTCGTGCAGGCGCAAAAAACCTTGCTTACGCCCTATGGCCTGGACGTGGCCGACCTGAGCAAGGTGTTTGGCACGATCATGGCGCATGACGTCGATTACGCCGACCTTTACTTCCAGTACAGCCGTTCGGAGGCGTGGAGTCTGGAAGAGGGAATCGTCAAGTCGGGCAGCTTCAATATTGACGAGGGCGTTGGTGTACGTGCCATCTCGGGCGAGAAAACCGCGTTTGCCTATTCCGACGACATCAGCCTGCCGGCGCTTGCCGATGCGGCCTCGGCGGTACGCGCCATCGCGGCAGCAGGACAGCAACGGCGTAGAAAAATCATTCCCGCGCTGAAGAAGAAAATCGGCCACGCGCTTTATGTACCGCTCGACCCGCTCGCTTCGCTTGACGCGACGGCCAAGGTGAAACTGCTCGAACGGCTGGAGGCCTTCGCACGCGCCGAAGATCCCCGTGTCACGCAGGTCATGGCGCACATCGCCGGAGAATACGAGGTCATACTTGTCGCCGGCAGCGACGGTCGGCTGGCTGCCGATATCCGGCCACTGGTACGGGTGTCGATTACCGTCATCGTCGAGGGCAAGGATGGCCAGCGCGAACAGGGTTCGGCCGGCGGCGGCGGACGTACCGATTACAGTTTTTTCAGCGATGCCGTACTGCACGGCTATGCGCGCGAGGCGGTACATCAGGCCGTGACCAACCTCGCGGCGCGGCCGGCGCCGGCCGGAACGATGACCGTCGTGCTCGGTTCCGGCTGGCCCGGCATCCTCCTGCACGAGGCCGTCGGGCATGGACTGGAAGGCGATTTCAACCGCAAGGGCAGTTCGACCTTTGCCGGCCGCATCGGCAGCCGGGTAGCGTCGAAAGGCGTGACCGTGGTTGATGACGGAACGCTTCCCGGTCGCCGCGGATCACTCAATATCGACGACGAGGGCAACCCGACACAACGCACGGTGCTGATCGAGGACGGTATTCTCAAGGGCTATATGCAGGACAGCCACAACGCCCGCCTGATGGGTGTGGCGCCGACCGGCAACGGCCGGCGTGAGTCCTTCGCGCATCTGCCGCTGCCGCGCATGACCAACACCACCATGCTGGCCGGCGACAGGAGTCCCGAAGAAATCATCAAATCGGTGAAGAAGGGTATTTACGCGGTCAATTTCGGTGGCGGTCAGGTTGACATCACCAACGGCAAATTCGTCTTCTCGATGTCCGAGGCTTATCTGATTGAAGACGGTAAAGTAACCAGTCCGGTCAAGGGCGCAACGCTGATCGGCAGCGGTCCGGAGGCCATGACCCAGGTATCGATGATCGGCAACGACATGCGCCTCGATCCGGGGGTCGGAACCTGCGGCAAGGACGGTCAGAGTGTTCCGGTCGGCGTCGGGCAGCCGACGCTGCGCATCGAGGGCCTGACGGTGGGCGGTACGGCTTGAACAGATGAACTGTAGGGCTGCGGCAACGCGTCGTTTGTGGGTTCGGCGCTATAATGCGGAATACGCTTCAATATCATTCCGATCGGGTATTATCATGACAAAATTATTCACCTGCCGGTGTTTTCGAATTGTTCAGTTTCTCTGGCTTTTCTTCTTCTCCTGCGCTGGGGTGATGGCCGCCGATGCGCCGGTGAAGGAAGCAACGCTCGAATTCAACTTCCGTCCGATCATGACTTTTCGCGCCCTGTTTGCCGGTGCCACGCCGGAAGTTCGCGTCGAGCGGGCACTGGCCCGGTTGAACAAATTGACGCCCAGCCAGATGGAGCAGCCGATCGAGCAGACGCACTTTGAGCTTAACGAAATGAAAGGCATCGGCCTGCGAATTGGCGACGCCATTCTGTTCAGCGTACTGGCCGGCGATCTCGACGCGGAGGAAAAGCTCTCGCTGGAAGAAGCCGCCCAACGTGCTGAAGTAGCACTCGCCGAAGCCTTGCGTTCGGAAGCCGAGCAACGGCAACCCGCGCTTTTAATCAAGGGGCTGGTACGTTCTCTGATTGCCAGCGCACTGGCTTTTGTTCTGCTGTGGCTGGTTCTTCGCGCGACGCGCTATATGGTCGACCGCTTGCAGGATGTCATCGGACGTGAAGATGCCTCGGCCCAAATGAGCTGGGCACGCCACGGCTGGTCCCTGGTCAAGCGTCTGGCGCAACTGGTGATGGGTTTCCTGTGGCTGAGTATCGCCTATCTTTGGCTGACCTTCGTTCTCGACAGCTTCCCGCTGACGGATCCGCTGGGTAACAAACTCGGCACTTTTCTGTTCGGGTTGTTGTACGACCTGGGATCCGGATTGCTGGGAGCCCTGCCGGGACTAACCACGGCACTGGTCATCCTGTTCCTGACCAAGGCTTTCAACGACGCCATCAGCAGCTTCTTCAATGCGGTCAAGGAAGGTCGAGCCCAGGTCGCCGGTCTGCACAAGGAGACGGTCAGTGCGACCCACCGGATCGTCAGCGTTGTGGTCTGGGGTTTCGGTATTGCGATCGCCTATCCGTTCATTCCCTCATCCAGCAGCGATGTCTTCAGGGGGCTGTCGGTGATGTTCGGTTTCATGCTCACGCTGGGTTCGGCCGGCATCGTCAACCAATTGATGAGCGGCTTGGTACTGGTTTATTCGCGCGCCTTGTCTAAGGGTGATTTCGTTGATCTGGGCGATACCGTTGGCGTGGTCAGCGAGGTCGGCGTGCTGTCGACCAAGATCATCAACATGCGCAACGAAGAAGTGACCATCCCGAATGCGGTGCTGGTCGGCAACCCGATCAAGAACTACTCGCGGCTGGCCGGCGAGCGCGGAACGCTGGTGTCGACCAAGGTGACGATCGGCTACGACACGCCATGGCGTCAGGTGCACGCCATGCTGATCGCCGCAGCCGAGCATACACCGGGCTTGCGCAATCTGCCCAAGCCTTTCGTTTTCCAGCGCGCCCTGGCGGATTTTTACGTTGAATATGAACTTTTTGCGCACATGGACAAGCCGCTCGAGCGCGTGGCGGTTCTCTCGGCGCTGCATGGCCATATTCAGGATGAGTTCAATACGCACGGCGTACAGATCATGTCGCCACATTTCGTTTTGCAACCGCGCAATAACGTGGTGGTGCCGGCAGAGAACTGGTACGCGACTCCGGCTGAGCCAAAACAATAGATACGCTGTTCGCAGCGCGCGCTTCCGGATTGATGACACGGCGAGTGCCCGGCACTTCGAGTAGACTCAGCCCCCTTCAAAACTTTCAGCCCGGCAAAGGATGTTTCATGAACTTGCAGAGCAAGCCGAATACCGACGACCTGCGGATCAAGGAAATCAAGGAGATGATGTCACCGGCACACGTTTTCCGCGAATTTCCGCTCGGTGTTCAAGCCGCACAGACGACCTACAACGCCCGTCAGGCGATTCATCGCATTCTGCATGGTGCGGACGATCGCCTGCTGGTGGTGATTGGCCCGTGCTCGATTCACGATGTCGAGGTGGCCATCGATTACGCCGCACGCTTGCAGAACGAGGCACCGCGTTTTGCCAAGGATCTGCTGATCGTGATGCGTGTGTACTTCGAAAAGCCACGCACTACCGTAGGCTGGAAGGGGCTGATCAATGACCCGCGTCTGGATAACAGTTTTCGCATCAATGAGGGAGTACGTCTGGCGCGTCGCCTGCTGCTCGTCATCAACGAAATGGGGCTGCCGTGCGCTACCGAGTTCCTCGATACGATCATTCCGCAATACACCGCCGATCTGATCTCGTGGGGTGCGATCGGTGCGCGCACCACCGAGTCGCAGGTACACCGCGAACTGGCCTCGGGACTTTCCTGCCCGGTCGGGTTCAAGAACGGAACGGACGGCAACGTCCGCATCGCCATCGATGCCATTCGCGCCGCGCAGTCGCCTCACCACTTTCTATCGGTTACGAAAGCCGGGCACTCGGCAATCGTGTCGACCTCGGGCAACGAGGACTGTCATGTCATTCTGCGTGGCGGCAAGGAGCCCAACTACGACGCCGCCCACGTCGATGCGGCTGCCAGGGAGATCGCCTCCGCCGCGCTGGCCGCCCGCCTGATGATCGACTTCTCGCACGCCAACTCGGTCAAGGATTTCAAGAAGCAACTCGATGTGGCCAGCGATGTCGCGGCGCAAATCGCGACCGGCGAGGATCGCATCGTCGGTGTCATGGTCGAGTCGCATCTCGTCGAAGGGCGTCAGAATCTGGTACCGGACAAGCCGCTCGAATACGGTAAAAGCATCACCGATGCCTGCATCGGCTGGGAAGATTCGGTTTCGGTACTGGAAACACTGGCGCAGAGCGTGCGCGCCCGCCGTCTGGTCAAGGCCAGCCAGTAATCGTCGATGTTCAAAATGCTTTCAACACCGGCGGGTCAAGTTCCAATACGAATGCATGGCCTGAACAGCAATCGGCCTTTCTCCGCGTTCTCTGCGCCTCTGCGGGCTCTGCGTTGAAAGCGCTGGCCTCTTCCCCGATGCGCCTGTACTGGCTCGGCTTGCTGGCGCTGCTCGCCTTCCGCCTGTGGTTTGCTGCCGTTTTGCCGATGACCGGCGACGAGGCTTATTTCGTATTCTGGGGCGAACATCCGGCCGGCGGTTATTACGATCATCCGCCGATGGTCGGCTGGTGGCTGAGCGCGCTGCTGACAATTTCCCGTGCCGAATGGTTCCTGCGCCTGCCGGCACTGGTGTTGCCGCTGATTCTGGCCTGGGGTGTCTGGTGGCTGGTGCGCACGTACGGTGCAGAGCGGGCAAGGCTGGCCGCTCTGCTCATTCTGCTGCAGCCGGCCAATGTGTTGAACGTGCTGATTACCACCGATACGCCGGTCATCCTGTTTTCATTTCTTTCAATCCTGGCTTATGTGGCTGCCTTGCGCAGCGCACAGCAACCCCGCCTTGCGCTGCTCTGGCACGCGCTGGCCGGCGCATTGCTTGGCCTGGCTTTCCTCGGCAAGTATTTCGCCGCACTGCTCGGCATGGCCTATCTGGTGCATGTTCTTTTCATCCGGCGCGATGCCGTTCGCTGGCCGGGTTTTGCACTGTTGCTTGTTGCCGCGCTGCCGGCGCCACTCTACAACCTGTGGTGGAACAGCAGCCACTGCTGGGTGAATATCCTCTTCAACTTCATGAATCGCAATGCGGAGGCCGGCTTCTCGTGGCAGAACCCCCTGCTCTATCTGGCATCGCTCGTCTATCTGGCAACACCCTGGGTGTTGTTTGAACTCTGGAGACAGCGGCAGAAGATGCTTGAAAGCGTCCGAACGAACTGTGAAGCCAGCGCCGCCTTCTGGCTCATGCTGGTTCCGCTGGCCCTGTTTGCGTTGATGTCGTTTTGGCGTTCGATCGGGCTGCACTGGCTGTTTTCCTTCATTCCGCTGCTTGGTGTGCTGGCGGCCATTGTCCTCTCGCCGACCGTTCTTGCCAAACTGGTCAGATGGTCGGCAGTGTTTGGCGTACTGCATGTGCTGGCGATGGCCATCCTTGTATCCTTGCCGGCGCAGGCATGGAAAGACACGTCTTTCAGCAGAAGCGTAGCCCTGCGTCTGCATGCCAGAGAGCTACTCACGCACATTGCGCCTTATGCGCCGGACCACCTCCTGGCCATGGAGAGTTTTTCGGCAGCGGCTTTCATGGCCTACCAGTCCGGCCGACCGTTTGCCGTGTTCGGCAGTGGCTCCTATTTTGCCCGGCAGGATGATTTTGCGACCGACTGGCGTGCGCAAAGTGGGCGCAATGTGCTTATTCTTCGGACCTTTCCACCCAGGGCGCAGGACTATCTGCCCTATTTCAGGCAGGTCGAATTCCGGGAAATCGTGATTGACGGGACACGCTTCCATCTGATCATCGGCCAGGGATTCAATTACGCCGTGTATCATGAAAATGTGCTGACCCGCATTCGCCAGCGCTTTTACCGCATCCCGACGTGGCTACCACAACGTGGCTGTGAGTTTACCGAACGCTATTTTCCTGAAATGAAATGAACGGACTGAAGCCCTACCTGAAACTTCTGCGCCCGCACCAGTGGGTGAAAAGCGGTTTCGTCTTCGTCGGACTGCTGTTCGGTCACGCCTGGCGCGATCCGCTGCTGGTGCACAGCGTACTTTTTGCCGCTGCCGCCTTTGCACTGGCCGCTTCGGCGATCTATGTGATCAACGATCTGGCCGACCGCGAGCGCGACCGCGAGCATCCCGAGAAACGACACCGGCCGCTGGCGGCCGGGACGGTGAGTGTGACCAAAGCGCTGCTGCTCGCTGGCGCATGCCTGTTGTCGGCGCTGATGCTGGCGCACGCCGCCTCGAATAGGGTACTGCTGATCGTGCTGGTTTATGCCGGGATCAATGTGGCCTATTCAATGGGGCTGAAGCACGTCGTGCTGCTCGATGTGTTCATCATAGCAGCGGGCTTCATGCTGCGTATTCTGGCGGGTACGCTCGGTGTCGGTATTGCGCCGTCACAGTGGCTGCTGCTTTGCGGCCTGCTGCTTACGCTTTTTCTCGGCTTTGCCAAGAGGCGCGCCGAGCTGAATGTGATGAGCGGTCGCGGCGGCAGCCACCGCAAGGTGCTTGACGATTACGATCCGGTGTTGCTCGACAAGCTGATCGGAATTTGCGCGGCTGGCGCCATCGTCAGTTACAGCCTGTACACGGTAAGTGCCGATACCGTCGCCATGCATGGCACGGCCAACCTGATCTACACCGTGCCTTTTGTCATCTACGGGATATTCTGTTATCTGTTTTTGTTGCATCAACGCGGCGGGGGCGGCGATCCGGCTACCGCTCTGCTCCAGGATGTTCACCTGCTCGGCGCCTTTGCCTGCTGGTTTGTCACCGTCATGGTGCTGCTCGGCCGCTGAGCGCCTGGCTCAGACCGGCTCGGCGACCCACGCATCGCGCGGCAGGTCGGGAACGGCGGGGGTAACGAGCGAGCGGGTCATGGCTTGCGGGTTCATCAGGCCGATGCCGCCTTGCGGCAACCGGTAGGTCAGTAGCGGATGTTCAAAAATACTGGTCAGATTCATCAGGCGCTCGGCGAGTGCGGCCATGCGCTCTCCCTCGACACGGGTATGGAGGACATGGCCACCCTGAAAGTAGAAATCGATCCGCGCCTTGAAGTTCTCTCCTGCAAGCCCTCCCGCAAAGGGAGCCATGGCCTCTTCTGTGGATAGTGCAGTGATCAGCAGATTCTGGCCGCCCGGCAGGTAGCCATCGAGCTTGCTGTCGGTTTCCAGCTCGATGCAGGCGATCGAACTGGCGGCAAATATCTCGGTCTGTGCTGCCGAGCCAACGATCAAGGGCTTGCCCGAGAACATATGAGTGCTGCGTTTCAGGCTGTCGAGCAGATGACTGATGCTGTCGGAGTTATCCAGTGTAAAGCAGCGTGTGCGGTTGGCCGTGGTGATAACGGAAACCTTGATTGACATGGCGTCACCCCCTGATGAAAGACAGGGCTTGATATTACCTCATTCAGGTTGCCGGCACGAGGAAGTCGCGACCGATGCCGTCGCCAAGATCGTAGATGCGATCCATGAAGTCGGTGAGATATTCATGCAAACCGTGCGCCAGTACGTCGTCGATGCGGGCGAAGTGCAACTGGGCGTGCAACATGCCGGCACGTCGCGCGGTCTCCGCCGAACTGCTGTTGGCGATCCGCTTGAGCACGCGCACGATGCCGTCGACGCAGGCGTGCAGCGAGCGTGGCATATCCATGCGCAACATCAGCAACTCGGCGACGCGCGCCGGGGTGATCACATCCCGATAGACCTTGCGGTAAACCTCGAAGGCTGACAGCGAACGTAACAGCGCACCCCACTGGTAGAAGTCGGTCGTGCCTTCGTCGCCATTGATGCGCAACACGTGATACTTCACGTCAAGAATGCGCGCCGTGTTGTCGCCGCGCTCGAGCAATCCGCCGAGGCGAATGAAGTGCAGCGCCTCGTCCTGCAACATGGTGCCGAAGGTGACACCGCGTGTCACGGCGGAACGCAGCTTGACCCAGTCAAAGAACTCGCCGACGCCGGCCGAGAGAATCCGCTCGAAGCTCTGGTCGCGCATCTCGATCCAGGTGGCATTGCAACTCTCCCAGGTCTCGGCGGTCAGCGTGCCGCGCACGGCGTGGGCGTTCTCGCGCGCCGAACGCAGGCAACTGGTGATCGACGTCGGATTGCCGGCATCGGAAACCATGAAGCGCAGCACGTTCTCGGCGTTAACCTCATCATAGGAATCGTTGAAAGCCGTCTCCAGACTGTTCAACGCAAGAATGGCACCCCAGTTCTGATTCTCGGTAGCGACGGATTGCGGAACCAGCGACATCTGGTGCGTGACGTCGAGCAGACGGGCGAGATTCTCGGCGCGCTCGGTAAAGCGCGCCATCCAGTACAGGTGATCGGCGGTGCGGCTAAGCATTTCAGTTCTCCCTGCTTCAGTTTTCCCTCAGTTTTCCAATACCCAGGTGTCTTTGGTGCCACCGCCCTGCGACGAGTTGACCACCAGCGAACCTTCGAGCAGTGCGACGCGCGTCAGGCCGCCGGGTACCATGTCGATGTTCTTGCCGGAGAGCACGAAGGGGCGCAGGTCGAGGTGGCGCGGGGCGATGCCACCGAGCTTTTCACCATCGACAAAGGTCGGGCAGTGCGATAGTGCCAGCGTCGGTTGCGCGATGTATTTCTCCGGGTCGGCAATGATGCGCGCGCGGAAGTCCTCGATCTCCTGCCTGGTCGACGCCGGACCGACCAGCATCCCGTAGCCACCGGCACCGTGCACTTCCTTGACCACCAGTTCAGGCAGATGCTCAAGCACGTACTTCAGGTCGTCCGGCTTGCGCAGCATATAGGTCTTCACGTTGTTGAGCAGCGACTCCTCACCAAGGTAGAAGCGCACCATCTCCGGCACGTAGGGGTAAATCGACTTGTCGTCGGCGACGCCGGTGCCGATGGCGTTGGCCAGCGTCACCCGCCCGGCGCGGTAGGCCGAGAGCAGGCCGGGAACACCGAGCATCGAGTCCTTGCGGAAGGCGAGCGGGTCGAGAAAGTCATCGTCGAGCCGCCGGTAGATCACATCGACACGCTGCGGACCTTGCGTGGTGCGCATGTAAACCGTCTCATGCTTGACAAACAGGTCGCGTCCCTCGACCAGTTCGATACCCATCTGCTGCGCCAGGAAGGTATGCTCGAAATAGGCGCTGTTGTAGGCACCGGGCGTCAGCAGAACGACGGTCGGATCGGCAACGCCCTGCGGTGCGACGGTACGCAGGTTTTCCAGAAGCATGTCCGGATAATGCTGCACCGGCGCCACCTTGTGCCGCGAAAAGAGTTCGGGGAAGAGCCGCATCATCATCTTGCGGTCCTCGATCATGTAGGACACGCCCGAGGGCACGCGCAGGTTGTCTTCCAGCACGTAGAATTCGCCCTCGCCGGCCCGCACCAGATCGACGCCGGCAATGTGCGCGTAGATTCCGGACGGCACATCGACCCCCATCATCTCCGGGCGGAACTGCGCGTTGTTCAGCACCTGTTCGCGCGGGATGAGGCCGGCGCGAAGTATGTCCTGCCCGTGGTAGATGTCGTGCAGGAAGGCATTGAGCGCCTTGACGCGCTGGCGCAGGCCAGAATGCAGCGCCAGCCAGTCGGCCGCCGGGATGATGCGCGGGATGATGTCAAAGGGAATCAGTCGTTCCTTGCCCTGATCCTTCGATGATTCGTCGCCATAAACCGCAAAGGTGATACCGACGCGGTGAAAGGCGATATCCGCTTCGGCGCGTTTGCTTGCGATGCGCTCGGATGGAGTGGCGGCCAGCCAGTCTGCATAGGCACAGTAATGCGGCCGCAGGGCGCCCGCCGAATCGTACATTTCGTTAAAAAAAGTTGTGCTCATGGTTTTCGCCGGTACTGTGGGTTTGTGTAGCTATCAGCAGAAAGCGTGCCAATCGGGAAACACCGGAAAGGAAGGATTTTCCGGCCATTGACAACGCGTCACGCACCACATCAGTGCAGAAGCGCACCAAACGAGACTGAATTCAGCAAAGGAGAATTCGATTGATCGCCAGCGCCTGCTCCGCGATCAAGGCCTCATCCGCACCCTTTGTGCCAGTTCAGGGCGCGATCTGAAGCTGCTCAGGGTCAAGCAGCAGGAAGCGGGCAAAACGGGCTTCTTCCCGGCTGCCATCGTCATTGACCATGACGATGCGCTGCCGCCCGTCTATCAAGGCCGGACTGATGCCTTCGGCGCGGGCGAAACCCGGCAGTCCGGGAACGCTGACCGCCCGTGCCGGCGCACCGGGTTGCCCGCTCCAGAACCAGAGATGGAATTGAACCGCCTCGCGCGCGACCGGGCCAGCGATGACCAGGTAGCCGTCGAGACAGGCGAACCAGGCCATGCCGCGTATCCCGTTGCCGCCAAGATCGAGCGTGAGCAGCGTACCGGAAATTCGCGGCGGCTGGTCAGCGTCGAACATTTCAGCGAGGTTCTCAACGCAAGCGATGATCGCCCGATGGTCGAGCAGCGGACTGCGCAAGCCGATCAGCAGACGCTGCGGGTCGGGGCTGATTTCCAGCGCCTCGATATTCAGCCCGCCACCGGTCTTGACCTCCCGTATTTCGGCAGCGGCGGCCAGAACCGGGTGCATCGCCAGCAAAGCCTGCTTCAGCCCGGTAACCACTTTGGCTGCCTGCACGCGCTCACCTTCGATGCGGAAACGAACCAGCTTGTCCCGGGATTTCTTCTGCTCACCGTCGCCCGCGCGCGAATGCGAGGTGATGGCGTAGATATTCCCCGTCCGATCAGCCGCCATCCCCTCAAGATCGTCCAGCTTCCCGAACGAATCGCCGCCTTCGAGCAAGTCCGGTGTCAGCGCCGTGCTGCTGACGCTCCCGTCGGGGTGGATCGAAACCAGGCTTAACGGACGCTGCTTTTCATCTTCGACGACCAGAAAGCGCCCGTCGGCAAGCTGCTGGATGGCCGAGGGCTCATAGAGACCGGTCAGGGGCTGGAAGACGGGAATGGTGTTCAGCGTCATGAGGGTCAATAACTCCTGTGGCAAACCATTTGGAGAATCATACGCACCAATTTTCACTAATCAGACCAGGGTATTTGGCAAAGTCCCTGATGTTATTGGTAACCAGCGTTACGTTGAGCGACACTGCATGTGCGGCAATCAGTTTATCGAGATGGTCTTTCTTGCGCTTGAGAGTCGCCAGTCTGATCGGGCCATAGGAAACGCCAGCCGCCTGATCGAACGGGGCAACCGGGATGTCTTCGATCAGCCGGGACAAATTTATCCGCTCACGTTCAGGATTGGCTGACACGGCAACGCCGAATTCCAGTTCGGCGTACGTGATCGCCGAGATCAGCACATCGCCGACGTAGCATTGCGCAAAGCGACGAGCTACCGCCTCAGGCTGGTTCTTCATCAGATAGATGCACATGTTGGTGTCGAGCATGTAACGCGACATGGTTACAGCGCATCCCTATCGGCCTGCGCCTGGTCACCACGCCCATCCGCCATGAAATCAGGGGAGAACCGGGCAAACTTGGTCAAGACGCCAGACAAGGAGCGGCGAGCCGGTCGAATGCGCAGTTCGTTGCCCACGCGCTCGATTTCCAGATCGATGTCGGTGCGTTCGAAAGCCAGATCAACAGGGATACGGACGGCCTGCGAATTGCCATTTTTAAAAGCTCTGGTGGTGTGCATTACTTGCTCCAATAAAGGATGTACATTGGATGTACTTTAGCCGAGCGGCTTAAAAAACGCAAATACACGGATGTACATTCAATGTGAATGATCCAGGCTCAAATGGTACGGCTTAAAGCCAATGACATCGGTAGCCTTATCGCCACCGTTCAGCAGAGCACTTCACACCAGCGAAAGCGAGCGAAGGAAATGCTTGGCCCGGTGTCCAGAATGGCGAACCGATGCTGGGCCACGATCTGCACTTCATGCCCGGATACAGGAATGGAATGACGCTATACAATTCGGGCATCGAAGCGATGACTATCGTGTTCATCGCACTACCCACGACGCCAAGGAATAGCCATGATTGCCGGCATCAAAGAATTCTTCACGCAGCTCATCGAACCTGGAGCAAGACAAAGCGAGTCTGACAGGGGAAAAGCGCTACAGATCGCGACGGCCGCCCTGCTGCTGGAAATGATGCGCATGGACGAGCGCATTGCTATTGAAGAGCGCAACTCGATCGTCGCGACCTTGGGTCAGCAGTTCAGCCTCGATTCCGAACAATTGGCCACATTGCTCGATCTTGCTGAACAGGAGGCTCGTCAAGCCTCGGGCTACTACCAGTTCACTTCCCTGATCAACAAGACCTGCACCGCCGATCAGAAAATCCGCATCATCGAAAACATGTGGCAGGTGGCAATGGCCGACGGGCATCTTGATGCACACGAACTGCATCTGATGCGCAAGATCGCCGACCTGCTGTATGTCGGTCATGCAGACTATGTCGCCGCCAAACAGAGTGCACGTCAAAAGACCGCTCTCCCGGCGACCACAGGACAATGAGGCTAAACCGTCCTCTGTCCTCTGTCCTCCGTCCTCCGACCACCGCACGAGGTACTCTCATGATCGAGCTTCAGACCCAGATCACTTCAGTAGCACAAGTCATTCAGCTTGCCGTGGCGCCGGTGTTCCTGCTCGCCGGCGTGGGCTCCACGCTGGCGGTGCTTACCAACCGCCTGGCCCGAATCATCGACCGCTTCCATTTCCTGGAGACGGTTTCCCTGGAGGGGGCATCGCCCGCCGAACGAGCAAAGGATCTGGCAAACAGGATCTCGCTATCGAGGCGGGCGAAACTCATCCACTGGTCAATCACACTGTGCACGATCTGCAACCTGCTGGTTTGCCTGGTCGTCGCTTCACTTTTCATCGGATCGGAACTGCGCATCGACCTATCGAGCACGATCGCCGCGTTCTTCGTCGCCGCCATGTTCTGCCTGATCGCCGGGTTGGCCTGCTTCCTGAGAGAAATTGCGCTTGGCACAAGCGTCATCGAGGGCCTTTACTCATCGACCGCTGCAACAAGAGCGAAGTTATAGCAGCCTGTCAGTCTTGATGGGGTGCAGCTTGCCAACGGGCGGAGGGTACGTGTTCGTGGTCGACGCTGCGAACCCGTCGGTTCCACCGACTTGCTGATCAAGTCACCTGAGCAAACGGAACTAATCTGCAAATAACCTGTCGCTTGTAAAGGAATTACTCCTTTTATTGCTTGACATGGGGAGCCACGCTGTAAAACCCTCAAACCGGGTTGCTTGACCGGAAATCGCTGAGGGCAACTACGTGCAAGCTTGCCTTTTGATCATGTCGGGTAACCCCAAGGCTCTGCTTCCTGCGCTCGACGGCGAGCATAATTGCGTTTTTCTATCATCTTTGGAGGATGAATCATGGCTACTGACAAACTTGCCAATACGGCTGCACTATCTGCGGAAAAGCTGCGCGCGGTAATCGACAGGGCGCTGGACGATGCCGATTATGCCGAAAGACTTTTCACCGACCCGGCGGCGATCGCCCGGGAGAACGGCCTGTCGGCCGATGAGGAACTGGTTGTGAAGCAGATGAACCGCGAGCAATTCTCCAAGGCGCGGATCGACGCCGCGAGCATTACCGGCGAACTCTCCGAAGCCGATCTGACGGCAGTGACGGGTGGCATCATCGCGGTTGCACCGCAACGAGTGAGCACGAACATGATCCTCGGTCGCAGCATCTCGGGTGCAACCGGCGCCTCGTTCAGTACGCTGACAGCAGCCGGTTGCGAATGCTGCGCCTGGAAAGGCGCTATCAGCGCCGGTGGCATGGTTAGCAATCCGGGCCCGGGCTTTTAGAGGTGTTTGCGCCCTGCATCAGCCTGGCGAACGTGATTTAGCGGGGCGTAAATTGAGCAGCAGCATTACGTGGACGGTTCGCCAGGCATCAAGTGCACTCAACGAGATCACCTACCTTGAGCGCGCTGTGGCCCATGTGCTGGCGGGCTGGCTGCCAAAACTTCCGGAAATGACCGTCAAGTTGGCATTGGGACAGCAACAGTACGAGATGCTTGACCGTGCCACGCAGTTGCGCTCCCGCCTTTCGGGATTATTGCGGGCGGAAGGGATCGAACTTCCGATCAAGTGTGGATGGCGTGAGCTGGTCAAACATCTCGATGCCAGTCCCGATCCGGGTGCTCTGTTTGCCGGCCTTTACGGCTTTCTCTGGCCGCGCTTGCTCGAACTCGTTCAGCGCTATCTTGCCTCTGCAGATCCCGTCGGCGATCAACCCTCGCTTCGACTCGTGACCGGCCTCGCCAGCGAAGTCGAAACGCAGTTGAGCTGGGGTCAATCGGCGCTGCGGGCCACGCCGTCGAGAGAGAAATCCTATGCATTTCTGGAACAGCTTGAGGCCTTGTGGACAGCCCGCGACTCGGGCGCGGATCTTGCGCCTGCCGACTGGCTGTGGAGCCCACTCGATCGAGTTCCCCTGGCGGCACGTCCGGCGGGCCTTGAGCATTGCAAGCGCGGATCGCTCGGCCTGCTCGCGGTCGACAGCATCAGGGAAGCGCGAGACGTTGGCATTTTCCTGCATTCGGATCTCGACGAAGAGTTCACGACACTCGAGCTGATGGGGCGTAACAGCTATGAACACCCCGATATGCCCTGGCAGTTTCACCTCGATATGGCACGGCAGGTGGCTGATGAAGCCAGGCATGCCCAGTTGATGCTGCAACTCCTCGAGGCGCGCGGCTTTGGCTACGGCGATTTCCCGATCAGCACGGGCACCTACGATGGCTTGTATCAGTTCGAACCTTGCCCGCCCGGAAGTCGCAAGGAACTGCTCTGGCGAATGCTCATCCGCCAGACCTTCATGGAAGGACTCGCGCTCGACAGCCTCGCCCGCGACATCAGGCGTCGCACCGAAGCCGGTCACCACGACATTGCCCGGGCACTCGATTACATCCTGCGCGATGAGGTCTTTCATGCCGGATCGGGCCTGCGCTGGTCGGCGTATCTGCTCGACGGCGACCGCCGCGCAGTACTGCAGGAGCGCTACGAATCGCTCACCTTCTATACCACCAAGGCGGAAGCCTGGCGAGCAAGCTTCGTCGAGACTCACGTCGAAGAGGCGATGGCCGAACTGATGATGATCGAAGAGGGCAAACGTCGTCGTGGCGGCAAACTCCCCGATCGGCCACTGAATCGGCTCGGCCGTCAGCAGGCCGGATTCAACGATGACGACATTCTGCAGGTGCTGTCCTGGGGATACGCCAGCGAACCCTGAGGGTCGCTAGCGCCCGATCAACGCCAGCCCGCGCCGATGAACTGGCCGCTCCAGCGCATCCGCAGCGATCCGTGGCGGCTCCCCAGCCTCGACTTGCGTACGCAGCAGAATCCTCCGCGCATTCGATGCAAAGGCCTCGCGACGATGCAGAAGGCAGCGGTTGTCCCACACCACCAGATCACCGACCCGCCACCGGTGGCGCCAGACGAACTCCGGCTGGGTGGCATGCAGCCAAAGGAACTCAAGCAGGATATCGGACTCGTGCCGCGGCAATTCATTGATGCAGGTGTTGAATCGGGAACCGAGAAAGAGCGCGTTGCAGCCGGTATCCGGATGGGTACAAACGAGCGGATGACTGGCGCCGGTCCCCGACTCCGCACTGTCCGGACTTACCTCATGCTTCAGCGTCAGGCCAGCCAGCTTGCGCTTCAGCGCTTTGGGAAGCGTGTCGTAAGCAACATACATGTTGCTGAAAGAGGTATCGCCGCCGCTGGGGGGGATTACAATTGCATGGAGCAGACTTGCTGCCGGCGGCTTTGAAAAGCTGACCATGTCCGAATGCCAGACGATCTCGCCATGGCCCTGGATGCCAATCGGCAAGCCATCGACATGGACGTTCGAAACGACGTGAAGCTCGTTGTGGCTGTCGGCCGCTGCTGCCGACTTGAGCGGCCCGAATCGCCTGCCGAACTCCAGGAACTGGGCGTCACTCAGAGTTTGATCACGAAACAGCAGGACAAGATTATCCAGCCACGCCTGCCGGATCTCGCCAAAAATCGTATCGTCGATGCTCTGAAGCCTGCCGCATCGCACCTCGGCGCCCAGCGCCGCTTCTGCCGGAATTATTGCAATTGGCCGAATCGATTCACGGCTGAACTGCGTCATCGGATTTCCTCACGTCAATGGCAAACCGAAATTTCTGGACGTCGCCACGGGGTTCAGTCACAAGCACCGCCACGGATCATGCAACCCGGCACCTGACCGCGTTTGCCCGCTATTGGCCAGGACTCGTCAAGATTTCACTTTCGCATGGTGTCACAGTCACTGCGACTTCGAGTTCATGCTCGTCGCCGCCAAGGATCACACCGCGTAGCGGCGACACATCGCCGAAATCGCGCCCCCAGGCCAGCGTGATGTGTTGCGTGTCGGGCAGCAGGTTGTTGGTCGGGTCAAAATCGACCCAGGTGCCGCCCACTTCACTTGGGCAATAGACCGAAACCCAGGCGTGCGAGGCATCGGCGCCAATCAGGCGTGCCTGCCCTGGGGGTGGCTTGGTCAGCAGGTAGCCACTGACATAACGTGCAGACAAGCCAACCGAGCGCAGGCAGGACAGCATCAGGTGCGCGAAATCCTGACAAACGCCGCGCTTGTCTTCCAGTATCTTGAGCACCGGCGTGGCCACCGTCGTCGCCTCGGGATCGAACTCGAATTCGTTATAGATGCGGTTCATCAGCGCCTGGACGGCTTCGAGCAGCGGGCGCGACGGCGTAAAGCAGGGCCTGGCGTAAGCGGAAAAATCGTGTTTGACGCGGACGTAAGGCGATTCAAACTGGAAGCAATTGACGTCCAGCAATACCGGCGTGGCGCCATAAGCCAGAGCGTCACGTACCTGTTCCCAGGGCGGAGAACTTGCCAGCGAATCAGCCAGCGAATTTTCCGGTGAACCGGCCAGCCCCCCGACCGGCCAGTGCGCTCGTACTTCGATGGTGCTCTCGGCATGCACGGTCAGGTGGCTGTGTGGTGCCTCGATGGCGAACTGCCGGACCGGATTGCCAAAAGGGTCGCAGCGCAAGCGTGAGAAGCCTGGCTCGGGGTCGATAAGGATCTGGTGCGCGATGCTGCTTTGCCAGGGGCAATCGCGCGGCGTCAGGTGCAGATGCTGGCGCGACAAGGAGACCGGGCTTTCGTAGCTGTAGCTCGTTTCGTGTACGACGTGGTAAAGGACGGAAGAAGCATTCATTGCTAACTCATGCCGCCAGCGTTTGCCGGCCGACATCGCCGACATGGGTCAAATAGCGCATCGCCAGACGGTCCGAAAGCGTCGCGGCGGCGAACGACACATCGCCGAGCAGATCGGCCAGATCGAGACACGGGTTGCAGTTGCGGCACTGGCTGAAATCAAGCCCCTCGAAGCGACTCAGCGCAAAGGACTGCAGGCGCACGAAGGCCATGCGCAGCGAGTCATCGTTCGGATCGCCCAGCTCGGTGGCCAGACCATCGAGGTACTGCATCAGGTCCTGCAACTGGAAGCACACCCCGTGTGGATTGGTCTCGTTGAAAACGACCAGATCTAGCGTCGGCAGGAGTTCGGGCTGGGTCATGTAACGCGAGCGGTAGGTAATGATGCTGTCGGTCAGTTCGAGCAGACACTCGATGCTGCCGGCGGCACGGGTCGATGCCAGACGCAGGAACTGGCTGATGGCATTGGACAGGAAAATAAGGCGTTCGATGCGTCGGCCGATGATCAGGAAACGCCAGCCATCGTCGCGCGTCATGTTGTCCATGGCAAAACCGGCCAGCGAGGATGAGGTGAGCAGAACCTGATCGAGGAAGGCCAGTGCGTCGCTGATGTCGGGTTGCACTTCGCTATAACGCTGCAACTGATGCTGTATGCGGTTGAGCGCGTGCCAGTTGTCAACCGAGAAGCGCTCGCGCACTTGCGCGCCAACCCACAGCAGGCGACGGATGTTGCCGGCCAGAGCGTCATCGAGCTCCTTGTCGCAGATGGCGGCGAGCATTTGCGCTTCAAGTTCCAGGCGATCGACGCTGCCATGGGCTGATCCAGCATTAACTCCTGCGACGACACTGGTGTGCTGCATTTTGCTGTCGTCAGCTGGATCAACCACAACGCTGCCAGCCTCAACCTCAGGCACAAGGTCATCCTCCTCCTCGTCAGCCACGGGCAACAGCTTGAGCGAACGGCAGAGGTCGAACGTCGACAACAACGCCGGCATCGCGTCGGCACTGGTGTCGAGCAGCCGCGAGAGGCCGACGCGCAACAGGCGCGCCTCATCGTCGCAACGTTCGGTGTAACGGCCGAACCAGTAGAGATTTTCAACCACGCGCGAAGATAGATTGCTGCCGCTACGCACCAGATCATTGATGCCGACGGAATGTTTAAGCAGGCTGAAGGTACTCACTGCTTCCTCGGTGAGCACCCAGGTATCCTTGCTCGAGCCACCGCGCTGCATGGCGATGAGACGCGCGTTGGCGGCTGACGAAACACGCGTCAGCCCGCCCGGCATCACCACGTAGCCCTCGGGGGTGGCGGCAACATAAACGCGCAAGCCAACACCGCGTGGCAGCAGGCGACGATCATGCATCGTGCTCCATACCGGCGCCTGCGAAAAATTGACCAGTTCCTGCGCCACATAGGCCAGCGGCCGGGAACGCAGGCGCTTGATCATGTCCTCGCGCTGCGCTGTGTCCAACTGGTTGCCGAACACCGGGTCCATGCGTTGCGAGGGGAAAGTCCCCTTGATGACCAGCTTGTCGAGATTTTCGATGGTGAACTCAAGTGCGGTCGGCTCACCGCACCACCAGGTGCCGACTGAGGGCATGGCCAGGGTTTCGCCGAGCAATTTCTGGCAGGCACCGGGCAGGAAACCCGGCAGCGCGGCAGATTCGAGCAGACCGCTGCCCAGCGCATTCGCGACCAGCACCTTACCGGCGCGTACGGCCTGCAACAGGCCGGGAACGCCCAGCGCCGAATCGCCACGAAGTTCGAGCGGATCGCAGTAATCATCGTCAAGTCGGCGCAGGATGGTGTGTACGCGGCACAAGCCGGTCAGTGTCTTGAGATAGACGCACTCGCCGCGCACCGTCAGGTCCTGCCCTTCGACCAGCGGGAAGCCGAGATAGCGCGCCAGATAGGCATGCTCGAAGTAGGTTTCGTTATACGGACCCGGCGTCAGCAGCACGATCAGCGGCGCATCTCTTGCCCCGTCCCGCCCACCTTTGCCGTTATGTGGAGCCCAGTGCGCCAGGCTGTTGCGTAAGTTACTGAAAAATGTAGCCAGATGCTGAACGCCAAGATCGCGGAACTGTTCCGGGAAAACGCGCGAAACGATGATCCGGTTTTCCAGCGCGTAACCCGCACCGGAGGGCGACTGCGTGCGGTCGCCAATGACCCACCAGCGGCCGTCCGGCGAGCGTGCAAGGTCGGCGGCGTAAAGATGCAGCCAGATATCGCCGGGCGGTTTGACCCCCTGGCACGGCCAGAGAAAATTGTTGTGCCCATAGATCAGTGCCGACGGCAGGGTGCCGTCCTTGAGCAGCGTCTGCTCGCCGTAGAGATCGCCGAGCACGGCGTTGAGCAGGCGCGCGCGCTGTGTGATCGCGCTGGAAATCTCCTGCCACTCGCCGGCAGAGAGGATCAGCGGCAGCGGATCGAGTTCCCATGGCCGGTCGGTACCCTTGGGGGTCGGCGTAAACATTGTAGGTGACGCCATTTTCCTGGATGCGGCGGCGCACGTAATCGAGCCGGTGGCGCATCTGTTCGGGCGTTGCCGCGACGAGATGGTCAAAAACGCCTGCCATGAGGACGTACCGCGCCGCCCTCAGCGAGCATCTCGTCAAAGCGGTCGGTTTTTTTCGGGTAAATCGAAAGTAGCGTACGCGGCATGAAAATAATGGGTTGCTGTTTACTCGCAGCCAGTCATGTTGAAAGACAGGGATAAAACCTCACCGCCAAAACACCAGGCCTCCCAGCTAAACCAGGAAAAACATCCGATTTTCCTGGTGTAACTTTGTGTCCTTTGTGACTTGGTGGTAAAGCATTTGAAGTTAACTGGCTACTCACCACCCACACCAAGGTTTCAGAATTGCCGCAAGTCTAGCGTAAACGGAAAGCTCGTGTTGCGTGGCGCGAACGGTATTTCGATCTTTCCCGGCGTGTGGCCAAAGGCGAGAAAGCGCGCCAGACGCCGGCCTTCGGCCTCGTTGGCATTGACCGGATAGCGCTCGGGATTGCGCCCGCCGGGATGCTCGACATGGTACTGGCAGCCACCCAGCGAGCGTTTCATCCAGGTATCGACGAGGTCGAAGACGAGCGGCGCATCGATACCGATCGTCGGATGCAGCGAGGATTCCGGCAGCCACGCCCGGTAGCGCACGCCGGCGACAAACTCGCCGACCTTGCCGGTCGGCTGCAGCGGTACGGCCTGGCCGTTGCATGTCAGCACGTAACGGTCGCCGGCCATGCCGGTCACCCTGGCCTGGACACGTTCGCACGAGGCATCGACAAAACGCACGGTGCCGCCGACCGAGCCCTCCTCGCCCATGACGTGCCAGGGCTCCAGGGCATGGCGCAGTTCAAATTTGATGCCCTCGGCAACAAAGCTGCCGTGTAGCGGGAAGCGGAACTCGAAATGCGGCGCAAACCACTCGCTTTCAAGCGCATAGCCGGCGCTGCGCAAATCGTCGATCACATCGTCGAAATCCTGCTTGACGAAATGCGGCAGCATGAAGCGATCATGCAGTTCAGTGCCCCAGCGCAGCAAACGCTCGGGGGCGTAAGGCTGCTTCCAGAAGCGGGCGATCAGCGCCCGCAGCAGCAATTGCTGGGCAAGCGACATGCGCGCATGCGGCGGCATCTCGAAGGCACGCATCTCCAGCAGACCGAGGCGACCGGTCGGGCCGTCGGGCGAATAGAGCTTGTCGATGCAAAATTCGGCGCGGTGGGTGTTCCCGGTAGCATCGATCAGCAGGTTGCGCAGCAGGCGGTCGATCAGCCACGGGGCGACTTCCTCGTCCGGTTTTGGAAACTGGCTGAAAGCGATTTCCAGCTCATACACCGAATCGTTGCGCGCTTCGTCGACGCGCGGCGCCTGGCTGGTCGGGCCGATGAACAGGCCGGAGAAAAGGTAGGACAGCGAAGGATGGTTGTGCCAGTAGCTGATCAGGCTGCGCAGCAGATCGGGCCGGCGCAGGAAGGGCGAATCGAGCGTAGTGAGCGCACCGAAAACAAAGTGGTTGCCGCCGCCGGTGCCGGTATGGCGGCCGTCGAGCATGAACTTTTCGCTGGTCAGCCGTGACAGATGCGCCGCCTCGTAAAGATGCGTCGTGCGCTCGACCATCTCATCCCAGTTGGCACAAGGCTGGATATTGACCTCGATGACGCCGGGGTCGGGGGTGACGCGGAAATTGGTCAGCCGCGGGTCGGAGGGCGGCTCGTAACCTTCGAGGAGAACCGGCGTTTTCAGCGCTTCGGCGCTCGCCTCAACGGCGGCAACGAGCTCGAGATAGTCATCAAGGGCATCGGTCGGCGGCATGAAAACGTAGAGCACGCCCTTGCGTGCCTGCACCGATATGGCCGTGCGCGTGACATCGGACGCCGACTCCTTGCTCTGCGGCGGGCGATCGCTGACCACGCCGGCGGATGCCGCAGCAGCATTGATTCCGCCAGCGCCGGTCGCGAGCTTTTCATGCAGTTCGTCATGCGCCGGCAGCGGCTCGAAGGTCTGCGTCGGATCGGGGGCATGGGTGTAGGGGTAATCGCTCTTGGCCACCCAGGGCTGCGAATCGAGCGGCAGGCGGTAGCCGACCGGCGAATCGCCGGGCACCAGAAAACAGCGTTCGCCGCGCAGGAACCACGGGCTGGTTTGCCAGAGATCGGCTTTTTTCGGATGACGCATGACCGGCAGAACGTAGCCGATGACCTTATCCAGCCCCTGCCCGAAAATCGTTGCCAGACGCGAGCGTTCGAGCGGATCGTCAAGCCGCGCGTCGTGCGGGTCGACATTGATCGGCAAGCGGTGCTCGCGCCACAGGTAGTAAAAGGCGTCCTCGTAAGCAGGAAAAACGTATTTCGCGGCCAGCCCCAGACGCTCGGCGAGGTTGCGCAGGAAGCGCCCGGCCAGCGCCTCGTCGGCGCCATAGTTCTTCTTTTCGTCGGCGCACAGCGCCGGATTCTTCCACACCGGCTGCCCGTCGCGCCGCCAGTAGCAGTTGAGCGACCAGCGCGGCAGTTGCTCGCCGGGATACCACTTGCCCTGCCCGAAGTGCACCAGACCCTGCGGCGCATACTTGTCGCGCAAGCGATGGAACAGATCGGCGGCGCGGATGCGTTTGGTCGGCCCCATCGCGTCGATGCTCCATTCGGCACCGTCCGGGTCGTCAATCGCCACGAAGGTCGGTTCGCCGCCCATGGTCAGCCGTACGTCAGCGCGGGTCAGATCGGCGTCGATATGATGGCCGAGCGTTTCAATCAGCGCCCATTGCTCGTCGCTATAGGGTTTGGTGACGCGCGGCGCTTCCCAGACGCGTTCAATGCTCATGCTGTGCTCGAACTCGCACTCGCATTCTTCGGTGAAACCGGTGATCGGCGAAGCGGATGACGGTTGCGGCGAACAGGCGACCGGAATATGCCCCTCGCCGGCAAAGAGGCCGGACGTCGGATCGAGGCCGATCCAGCCGGCACCGGGCAGATAGACCTCGCACCAGGCGTGCAGATCGGTGAAGTCGACGTCGGTTCCGGACGGCCCGTCGAGGGACTTCACATCCGGAACCAGCTGGATCAGATAACCCGAGACAAAGCGGGCAGCCAGACCGAGATGTCGCAGCACCTCAACCAGCAGCCAGGCCGAATCGCGGCACGAACCGCTGGCCAGCGTCAGCGTCTCCTCCGGGCTTTGCACGCCGGGTTCCAGGCGGATGACGTAGCCAACGACGCTTTGCACGCGCCGGTTGATGTCGACCAGGAAATCGACGCTGGGTGTTGGTGTGAGCGGGATCGTGTCGAGAAACTTGCGCAACCGGGGTGTGGCTGGCTGCGCTTGCAGAAACGGGAGCAACTCTTCGCGCAATCCGGCTTCGTATTTGAACGGAAACTTCTCGGCGTAAGACTCGGGGAAAAAGTCGAAAGGATTGATCACCGACATCCCGGCGACCAGATCGACTTCGACCCGGAACTCGCGCGTTTTCTCGGGAAAGACCAGGCGGGCCAGATAGTTGCCCTGCGGATCCTGCTGCCAGTTGATGAAGTGCTCGCCGGGGGTGACTTTCAGCGAATAGGCGAGAATAGGCGTGCGCGAGTGCGGCGCCGGTCGCAGGCGGATCACCTGTGGCGAAAGAGCGACCAGACGGTCATAGCGATAATGGGTAACGTGATTGAGGGCAACATGAATCGACACGGCAAGCTCCGGGACAAAGGGTTCGAAATACCATTAGCAAGAGCCGCGCCATGGCGTGGACCTCCGATTCACTGAATACCCGCTTCCGGCGCACCACAGCGGTGCGTGCTCTGGCCATTATGCACCAAGGAAATACAAAGGAAGGTTGTGATGCCCGGTCAGGCCAACTGCCGATGGCAAAATAATGCAAAAATCCGGCAACAGTCAGCCGTCTTCGGAACAAACTCTTATACTTCAGGCTGCACCCAGACCATAAAGAAAGAATGGTGGTAAAAAGCATGCGACGCCTCAATATCGCTCACGTAACCGAGTACCGGTTCTCGACCCCGGTATCACTGTTGCCGCACCGCCTGCGGCTGCGCCCCCTGGAAAGCCACAGCCTGAGGATCGAATCCTCAACGCTCGACATCTCTCCGGCGCACAGCATCCGCTGGTTCAAGGATGTGCTCGGGAATTCCGTCGCCACGGTGAGCTTTGGCGATATATCAAACACCCTGCATGTACTCAGCGAGGTGGTCATCGCCGTTTATGACGATACGCCGCTGGATTTCCTGATGGAGGATTACGCAGTCGACTGCCCCTTCGCCTACGCCATCGATGAACTGCCCGATCTGGCGCCCTTCCTGCAGAGTGTGTATCCGGAGGATCAGGCGCTACTGCACGACTGGCTTGAAGATCTGGGTCTGCTGCAGTGGCCGATCGAGACCTTCTCGCTGCTATCGCGCCTGAACTGTGCAATCGCCAACAAGTTCACCTACCAGATTCGCGAGGAAGAAGGCGTCCAGTCGCCGGCGCAGACACTGCGACTGAACAGCGGCTCATGCCGCGATTTTGCCGCATTGTTCATCGAGGCCTGCCGCTCGATCGGCCTCGCCAGCCGCTTTGTCAGTGGCTATCTGCATATGCCCGACAACGAAGCGGGGAATGCCTCCACCCATGCCTGGGCCGAAGTCTATCTGCCGGGCCCGGGATGGAAGGGATTCGACCCGACCAGCGGCCTGATCACCGGCAATCAGCACATCCCGGTGGCCGTGGCCCGGCATCCCGAAGCGGTTCCGCCGGTATCCGGAAGTTTCATCGGGCCGGCCGGACTTCTTCCAGCGCTGATGGTTTCAGTCCGGGTCAGCGATCCAGGGCTTTGATGGCCTGGGGTAGCGTTGGGCAAATGCGCAGCCCGGCGTTAGCGGGGTTAGCCCCTAACGAACCGGCGCCGGTGCCGCTGCTTCGGCGGGAGCTGGCCTGACGACCACACCCGGTGACAGCGAGATTTCTTCGGTGAGCGTCACTTTGGTCACGAAATGCCGGGTGTCGCCGAAACAGGAGGTCGGCAAGCCGACTTTCTCTTCGTAATGCAGGGTCACCCGCCGGCCCATGACCTTGGCAATTTCGGCGGCGACCCGGTCATCGCGTACCGTGAATTGAAACTTCTCGACCGTGGAACTGCCCGGCAACGAAACCAGTGCCAGTTCGCCCTCCCATGTTTTGCAGATCCAGCCCTTTTCGGACAGCTTCTGGATCCAGCCGGCACGTTCGCCCGACGAATAGCTCCAGTTGAGCACCACGGCGAAGTACGCTGCCGCCAGCATAGCCAGCAGCAGCAGTACAAGAAACAGCCGTTTCAGGGTCAGAAAGGGGGGGCGCGGGGCCCCGCCCCGCGGGGGGGCGGCGCCGGGGGGGAGGGGCGCGGGGCGGGGGGGGGGGGGGGGGGGGGGCGGCGCGGGGCCGGGCCCGCGGCCGGGCGGGGCGGGGCGGGCGGGGCGGGCGGCCGGGGGCCGGGGGGGCGGGCGGGCCCCGCGCGGCGGGGGGGGGGGCCGCCGGCGGCGGCGGGGGGGGGGGGGGGGCCAGGAGCCGCCGCCGGGGGGCGGGGGGGGGGGTGGGGGCGCCCCCCCTTATGAAACTTGCTTGAACTGGTGCAGCGCCGAGGGCGCCGGCCAGCCGGCTTCCTTGCACACCCTGACGATGGCCTCGTTGGTGTCAAAGTACACCTGCCAGTAGTTGTCGGTGTGGGTGTAGGGACGTACCGAGATCTGCGGGCCTTCGAGTTTGATGTCGAGCAGGTTGACCTCCGGCGGCATGTCCTTGGAGACATTGGGGATCAGCGCCACGGCGGCCTTGAAGCGTTTGATCGCATCCAGAGCGTCGACGCCATTGGCCAACTGCGCCACGCGCTCGACGCGGCGCACCGGCAGCACCGAAAAATTCTGGATCGTGTCGCCGAAGATTTTGCCGTTGCCGATGATGGTGTTCACGTTGTCCGGTGTCACGATGACGGTACCGAACAATCCCAGTTCGTGAACCGTACCGACCACGCCACCGATGCTGACGAAGTCACCCACCTTGAAGGGGCGCAACACCAGCATGAACGCACCGGCGGCGAAGTTGCCGAGCAGCCCGCTCCACGCCGCGCCAATCGCCAGGCCGGCGCCGGCCAGCATCGCTGCGAAGGAAGTGGTCTGGATGCCGAAGTAGCCCATGATGCCGAGAACCAGAGCGATGTTCAACGCGATGGCGATGATCGAGCCAAGGTATTTGGTCAGCGTCGGATCAACGTGGTTGCGGCTCATCGCCGCCTGCATCAGGCTGATCACCCGGCCGATCATCCAGCGACCGACGATCCAGAAAGCAATGGCGGCCAGAATCTTGATCGCCAGCTCGGTGGCAGTTGTGCTGAGGAAGGTCTGTATTGATTGCATGTCCATGATGAGGGGTCCTTTAAAGATATGATTGGGTAAATAGTTGTGCAGTGACTACTGGGTGCGACAGGCTAAAACAATGCATCCGCGCTGGCAAGAGCCGCGCCGAAAAAATAAGGTGTGATGAAAGTCTCCTGGAAAATGAGGCCATGTCGAAAGGTAAGCCCCAGGGACGATCAGGCGCCCGTTCTCGGACATTCATTTTGACTTACGGTTCATCGAATGCACATTTAAACGGGGCAGATTCGGCGCAGGCCTGACGCATCGAAGCGAGCCAGTCCGTGTTATGTTCAACTTTTTTTAAATGACAGGTCGAGGCATCATGGACTATGAACATTTTGTCGTTGCGGCAGCGCGCGTCGTCGAATACGTCGGTGTCGCCGTGCTTTTGCTCGGCGCGCTCCTTGCTGCGGGAGCCTTTGCCAAGCGACTGCTGAGCCACGCCGCTTTCCAGGACGCTTACCATGCCTTGCGGGCCGACCTCGGCCGGGCGATCCTGCTCGGGCTCGAGTTATTGGTCATTGCCGACATCATCGGTACTGTAGCCATCGAGCCCACCTTGCAGAACCTCGGCGTGCTCGCCGTGATCGTGGCGATCCGGACTATCCTGAGCTTCGCACTGGAACTGGAGGTGAGCGGGCGCTGGCCGTGGCAGCGTGCCCAGGCTGCCGATCAGAACGTGGAGCGCTGATCGTGCGCGGGATCGAGGCTGTTATGGGATCAATTACGCCGGGGAGTAATATGCTGAACGCGTGGATGCAGTGAATAAATTAATTTTGGCTGTTAAATAGAATCAGCAGAAAACAAGTGAGTTATTGGTAGAAGAAGGAACCGTATGGACAAGCTCCAACAGATCAGGATCTTCGTTGCGGTGGTCGATTGCAATGGATTTGCCGGCGCGGCGCGCAAGCTCAGGATTTCTCCGCCGGTGGTGACGAGGGCCATCAACGAACTGGAGAATGAGCTCGATGTCCGCTTGCTCACCAGGACAACGCGGGTTGTCCTGGTCACTGAGCCGGGTGCCCGCTACGTTGAGGATTGCCGACGGATTCTGGCCGAGCTGAGCGAAGCCGACGAGTCGGTGAGCGGCATGCACGGTGCACCGAGCGGACGCCTTTCATTGACTGCGCCGGTGCTGTTCGGCGCCCTCTTCGTTACCCCCATCGTCGCCGAATATCTACAGCGTTACCCCGAGGTCAGTGCCAGTTGCTTGTTCCTTGACCGCTTGGTCAACATGATGGACGAGGGGATGGATGTCGCGGTGCGCATTGGCGACCTCCCTGATTCGTCGATGCAGGCGATTCGGGTTGGGCAGGTACGAAGGGTGATCTGTGCTGCGCCTGCGTATCTTGAGCGACGCGGGGTACCGGAATCGCCGGGAGATCTGGTCGGACACGATGTAATCGTTGCCAGCGCAGTGACACCGTCATCTGAATGGAAATTCGTCGACCAGGGTAGAGCGTACGGCATCAAGCTGGCGCCCCGCCTGACGACGTCGACCAATGACTCGGCGATTGCGGCAACGCTCGGTGGCCTGGGTCTTTCCCGCCTGATGTCCTACCAGGTTGCCGACCGGGTGCGCTCTGGCGAGTTGAAGATCGTGCTCAGTGATTACGAACCAGCGACACTGCCGGTGCATGTGCTTCACCGTGAAGGTCGCCATGCCGCACACCGCGTGCGGTCCTTTCTCGACCTGGCAATTGATCACCTACGCGCCAACCCTGCAATCAACTGAACTGGAGCCACCGGTTTGCGATGCTTTATCCACCGGGGCCGCAGTCCAGACAGCGCCCGGTTTGCGGCGCGCAGCGCGTTCGGTAACTTTGCGCTACAAATCCAGCACCAGGGTTGCCGCGTGGTCGCCGGTGGCGGCTGGCACGGCGCAGCAGATCAGCACTTCGTCGGTCTCCAGATGAACTCCGGGCAGCGAAGCATGGCTGACATGGCCAGCGAGAATCCGGGTCTTGCAGGTTCCGCAAGACCCGCCCCGGCAACTGAACTCGGGTGACAGGCCGTGCGTCTCGGCAAGATCGAGAAGACTCCCGCTGTCTGGCGACCATGTGGCTTCCCTGGCGGATTTCGAGAAGACGATGGGCACATCGTTATCGGCCGCTGGCCGGTTCGTGCCTGCGCTCGCTTCCGATCCGCCGTCGACGCGGCGGCGCAAGCTCGCGGGGCCGAACTGTTCGGTGTGGATTCGATCATCGGGAATGCGCAGCGCACGCAGGCCGTCATAGAGGTCCTGGATGAATTTGCCTGGGCCACACAGATAAAAATCAAAGTCATCGAATGGCAGCAAGGCCTTGAGCAGCTCCATGTCGATTCGACCACGAACTTCATAGTCGACACCTTCACGCGCATCGGCTTCCGGCTGACTGAGCAATCGAATGACCTGAACGGCCTCCCCGCCGCGAACACGCAGCTCACGCAGCTCGCGATCAAACGCACGCTCGGCCCTGGTTCGCGCCGAGTGCAAAAAATAGCTGGGACGCACTCGCCGGTTGCGCAGACCCTCGTACACGACATGGCGCAACATCGCCAACAGTGGCGTGATACCGACGCCAGCCGAAAGCAATACCAGGGGCCGGTGCTCTGCGGCATCGACCACAAAATCACCCAGGGGCGCGCGGGCTTCCAACTCACTTCCGACGCTCAGTTGCTCATGGATATAGGTTGACACCCCGCCTTCGCGTTTGACGCTGATGCGGTAGACGCCGTCCGATGGCGCAAGCGACAAGGTATAGGTGCGAATGACCGGCGTGCTGCCCGCTGTGGTAACCAGCCGGATCGGCAAATGCTGCCCGGCTTTGAACACGGGCAGACCTGCGCTGTCGGCTGGTTCGAGATAGATCGACTTGATCGAAGTGCTCTCATCGACAATGCGCATGACGCGAAAGGGCCGCCAGTCATTGCGCAGCACCATTGCCTTTTGCCTCGCCAGTGCCTCCTGCCACGAACCCGTCATCAAGGAATTGGGCGAAAAATTGTCCAGGGTCCAGCGCAGCTTGAGTACGGCACGACGACGCACGAGCCGGGTGACCTGCAGTCGCCAAAGGCGTTCAGCGCCCTGGAAGCTGGTCACCTCGTCGCCATCGAGCACCAGTTCGGTGCGCCCGGTGAGTTGCAGCAGGTCGCCGCTGGCAAAGTCGACGAATACCAGACCTGCTCTAGGGTTGCTATGCAGGTTGCCCAGTGTATTGAAAAAGAGATTGCCGGCAAAATCAGGGATGGTCAGGACATTATGGTCGACGCGAACAAAGCCTTGTCTGCCGCCGCGATGCGAAGCATCGACTTGTCGAGTCTCTTTGCTGCCGTTGACATCAACGTAACTCGCGACAAAGAACGTATCGGCCGCGAGAATCATGGCTCGTGCCTCATCATCGAGTCCGGGCAGGAGTTCTACGGACCCGTACAAGGGTTCAGCGGCATCGCCCGCGGCCATTGATTCTCCAGATGAAGATGCATGTCGCGTCTGTATATATTGCGGACAATTGCCGTAGGAGTGTTCGACGACCAGACCGAGCCGGTTCGGACCGCGCTGCAAGATTTTCCCATTCACCCGATTGCGTCGGCGCGTCGGCAGCTCAATTCCGAGTATGCCGATTGAATCACCGACCTGCAATCCATTGCGCACCGGATCACCGATTGCCGGCAGTGCGTTGATCTCCAGATGCTTCGGATCGGGCGAGCGCGCAATAGGTCGCCCGCCTTCAACCAGAGTGACCCACGGATCGCCCGCTGCATCGACGGCGGCCAGCACGAGAAATGGCACTTGCGCAAAGAAGGTGCGATGCTCATCCGGCATATAGTCGCGGATGACCCGGCTGCCGACGCTTTGCATGCGCCAGGCCACACCGAGGCGTTCCTGCATTTTCGCGCTCGCCCCTGTGCCAGGGTCCCGTCGCTTCAATTGCCATGCCCTGCCTCCGTCGATTCAAATTCAGGCCGCCAATCCGGCTGCCGTTTTTTTCATGCCAACGAAACCCGGCACTGATTCAATCGCGCTCAGCCAGCCGCGCACCTTCGGATACTCGCTTAACGACACATTGCCTTCCGGTGCGTGTGCGATGTAAGTGTAAGCCGCGACGTCGGCGATGGTGATATGGTTCCCGGCCAGGAAAGCCTGCTTCGACAGTTCGACTTCCATCACCTTCAGAAGTGCATGCGCTCGCGCAATCAGGTCGTCCGCGTTCAGCTTGGCGCCGAATACCGTGACCAATCGCGCTGCCGCCGGACCAAATGCAATTTGCCCGGCGGCAACGGATAGCCAGCGCTGCACCGCGGCTTCGCCCAGGGCATCTTTTGGCAGCCAGCTATCGTCACCATAGCGGCGCGCCAGATACACCAGAATGCCGTTCGAATCGGCCAGGATGGTACCGTTGTCATCAAGCACCGGAACCTGACCGAACGCATTCATCGCCAGAAACCCGGGCTGCTTGTGGGCGCCCTTCATCAAGTCCACATCGATCAGTTCAGTGGGCAGATTCAGCAAGGAAAGCATCAGTTGCACGCGATGCGAGTGACCGGACAGCGGGTGACGGTAGAGTTTGATCGGATTGCTTGGTTTGGTAGTCATTTTTGATTCTCCAGGAGTGTCGTTAATAAAGTGCTTGTGCTTGAGTTGCCTGAAACCCGTTCTGTCGTATGACGAAAAAGGCGACAACAGGCCTGCATCATCAACCTTAACTAAAGCAAACTGAATACCCATTTCATGTAACTTACTATTCCGACAAGTGGAATAATCGAAAGGCCGCTATTTGAGCGCAACATCAACCGCGTTTGGAACTCGAGTGTGATTTCACCTTTGTCCCAACGATGAGGAGATCTGCAACGCCGGGCAACAAGCGGAAAAAACAATCGGTAACCGAATGGCATGTTGCCAATCTCTGGGTCGCGGGCAGTGCCTGGTGTGCTATCCCGAGAGATATTCTGAAAATCGTGATGTATTCCGGCCCAAAATCGGCGATTGACTTGTGCACCCGGCGTCGCCATTCGCACCGCTGGCCGGTTCGATTCCCTATCCTTTTCAATTGTGCAACACACAATGCCGCGTTATGCTATTCAGCGAATTTTAACCACTATCTGAATGGAACATCATGCGCCACAAGATGCTGAAAACGTTAGCCGGTCTGGCAATCGCCCTGACCATGAACCCTGGCCATGGGGCCGATCTAGCGGAGGACCTGCCGGAACTGAATATCGATATCAAGCAGACCACTGTCTCCGGCATTTCATCCGGTGCTTTCATGGCGGTGCAAGTCGGCGTCGCCAAATCGTCGTCGGTTAAAGGCGTGGCGATCACCGCCGGCGGCCCCTACTTCTGTGCCCTCCAATCATCCTTTGGCGGAGCCGGTTCGACCATCGCCATTGGCCGCTGCATGCAGGGCGACCCCATGTTTCCGACGCGGCCGATTACCTCCGATGACCTCAAGCAAATGGAAGGTGCGGCCCGCGACTGGTCAGAGAAGGGCAAGATCGACCCGGTCAGCAACCTGGCAAACCAGGCCGTGTGGGTGTTTCACGGCTATAACGACGGCGTCGTCAAGCTGCCCGTCTCGCAGGCGCTGGTGGACTGGTACGGTCGCTTCACACCGAAGAGCCAGATCTTCCACAAGGACAGCCTGAACGCCGCCCATGCACAGATTTCCGCGGCTTGCGGCGACTCGGGCACGTCCTCGTGCAACCTTTGCCCAGCCACCGGCGGCAAGTTCATCAACAGCTGCGGCGACCAACCGCCCGTCAGCGGCCAACTGTACGACGCCGCCGGCGCCGCCCTGCAATTGTTCTATGGCCCGCTTGCCCGCACCGAGAGCGGCAAGCTGAACGCCAGGCCGCAGGCCTTCAGCCAGGCGCCCTACCTCAAGCAGCGCGATGGTACGACGCCGGTCGACAAACCGGACGACATCGCCATGGGCAAAACCGGCTATGTCTATGTTCCCGAGTCGTGCCGCCAGGTCGGCCAGCCCTGCCGCCTGCACATCGCCTTCCATGGCTGCCTGCAAAGCGCCACCACACTCGGCACCGACTTCGTTGATAACGCCGGCGTGAATGAATGGGCCGATGCCAACAATATCGTCGTGCTCTATCCGCAAGCGATGCCCACCATGGGAATGCGGCTGCCCCTCAACCCCAACGGTTGCTGGGACTGGTGGGGCTATAACGACACGCAGGACATGAGCACCCTGGGCGCCAAGGCAGGCACTTTCGCCACCAAGGATGGGGTACAAATCGCTGCGGTCTGGCGCATGGTGGAGAAGCTGACTAGCAAGGGCTCGGCTGCAGCATCGGCCAGCATCTCCGGCCCGACCACCCGCCTGATGGTGGTGGACCAAAGCGACAGGCAGGCCGTATTGCGCTGGCAAGCGGTGGAGGGCGCTTCCGGCTATCGCGTTTACCGTGCCAGTGCTGGCAAGACTCCGGTTGCCCTGGGCAAAGCCCGCAACCAGCCTTTCCTGGTGGATGCCGGCCTTTCCCCTTCGACCCTCTACACCTACACGGTGCGCCCGGTCATCGGCGGCAGCGAAGTGGCGGGCTCCAACGAGGTCAGCGTCACTACCGCGCGCAAGCCGCCCGCATGCAATCCCTACTTCTCGATGTTGCTGGGGAAGCCGGTGAAGCCGTACCCTGGTGTGCCGACCGGCATGCCGACCACGGACGTCTGCCAATAAGCGCAGCTCACGCTTGCGCTGACGAATAAAATTCGGTGCCCTCGCAAAGGGCCCTTTACAACAAGCGTCGTGAAAGCGCCCACCGGTCGGTGACTCGATCCGGCGTGAATCCTGGTCACGGATTCGTAGTCTGGCCTGACAACCAGCGCCCCGATTTCTAAGAAACACTCGGCGGTGCCCGCCGTTCGCTCTTTGCCTGCAGTATCGCGATCGAACGTCCGTATAACTCATAGGACTCGCCCGGCTGGAAGCGCCCGTTCGCTTTGCGCCCGTCCTCGAAGTACGTGTCAATAAGCGTAGACCAGAGCAGACGTTCATCGATCCGGGGGATCACGAACGGTATCGTATCGTGGTGGGCATTGACCAGAATCAGGAGACTGCCGTCGCCGGCCGCAAGGTCCGGGGATCGAATCCTGCCCAACAACCGGTGTAGCAGGGATTCGTGTGCATCGGGGTGGTTTTCAGTCCCTGTGCCAGACTTGAACAGGCCGCGCAGCAGTGACGACAGCCAGCCCCAGACTGTGCTTGAATGCGCATGCTGCTTTTGCCGCGTGGCGTTGTGGCCCACGGCTCCGCCGCAAGAAAAATGCCGAGGCAGCGCGCATGCGACTGACTCCAGCCCTGCTCGTCCATCTCGTGCCCGTCAGGGCGGATCCACATGATGTCCTTGACCCCACCGGCAGCAACGGGATGCCCCTGGAAGAACTCGCCCCGGCGCAGGATCGGGCGCGCGCGACGCAGCCGGATCAGGCGCCGAACGAAACCGAAGAGCTGGCGCTCTTCGGTTCCAAAGCTCCAGTCCAACCAGGAGATCTCACTGTCCTGGCAGTAGGCGTTGTTGTTGCCGCCCTGCGAGCGCCCCATCTCGTCGCCGGCGAGCAGCATCGGTACGCCCTGAGAGAGCAGGAGCAGGGTCAGGAAGTTGCGCTTCTGGCGCCGGCGCAGGGTGTTGATGGCGTCATCATCGGTGCGGCCCTCGACACCACAGTTCCAGCTCAGGTTTGTGTCGGTGCCATCCCGATTGCCCTCCATATTGGCTTCGTTGTGCTTGTGGTTGTAGCTGACCAGATCGTGCAGGGTGAAGCCGTCGTGGGCAGTAACGAAGTTTATGCTGGCCTGCGGCGTGCGCCCGCTCCGCTTGAAGAGATCACTGGAGCCGGTAAAGCGGGTGGCAAACTCGCCGAGTGTCTCGGCGTCGGCCTTGCCGAAGGCGCGCAGGGTGTCGCGGTAGCGGTCGTTCCATTCCGACCAGCCCTGCGGGAAGCCGCCCAACTGGTAGCCGCCGAGGCCGAGATCCCAGGGCTCGGCGATCAGTTTGACCTGGGACAGCACCGGGTCTCGCGAAATCTCCTCGAGAAAGGCGTTGCCCATTTCGACACCGGTCATGCCGCGTGTCAATGCGACGGCGAGATCGAAGCGAAAACCGTCGACATGCATGTCCTCGACCCAGTAACGCAGGCTGTCACGAACGAGATCGAGAACGCGCGGGTTGGCCGTATCGAGCGTGTTGCCGCAACCGGTATGATCCATGTAGTAGCGAGCGTTGCCAGGCACCAGCCGGTAGTAGCTGGCGTTGTCGATGCCGCGCAGGCTCAGGGTCGGGCCCATTTGATTGCCTTCCGCCGTATGGTTATAGACCACATCGAGAATGACCTCGATGCCAGCGGCATGTAGCGCCTTGACCATGGTCTTGAATTCCGAGATGCGGCCAGTGGCCGCATAGCGAAGATCGGGCGCGAGGAAGGCAAGCGAGTTGTAGCCCCAGAAATTGCATAGACCCTTTTCCACCAGATGGCGGTCGTGGGCAAAGGCATGGACCGGCAGGAGTTCCACGGCGGTGACGCCGAGCCGCTTGAAATGCTCTATCGCTGGTGCGCTCGCCAGCCCGGCGTAAGTGCCGCGCAGTTCGGGCGGCACCCCCGGATGAGCCATCGTAAAACCCTTCACATGCAGCTCGTAGATCACCGTGTCGTGCCAGGATATACGAGGCGACCGGTCGTCCTGCCAGTTGTAGACCGGATCGATAACGCGGCACTTCGGCATGCCTTTCGCACTGTCGTGACGGTCGAAGGATAGGTCCTCGTGCTCGTGGCCGATGCGATATCCGAAGTGGGCATCGCTCCACTCGATCTCGCCGGCGAGCGACCTGGCATAGGGATCGACCAGCAGTTTGTTGGCATTGAAGCGATGACCGTCCTGCGGCCGGTAGCGGCCATGTACGCGATACCCGTATAGCATGCCAGGGCGAGCCTGCGGCAGATAGCCGTGCCAGATATCGTTGGTGCGCGCCTTCAACTCGACGCGTTGCAGTTCATTCCTGCCGCTGGAATCGAAGACGCACAGCTCCACCTTTTCGGCATTGGCCGAGAACAGGGCAAAATTGACCCCCTCTCCGTCCCAGGTTGCGCCGAGGGGGCCGGGTTCGCCGGGGCACACCACAGTAATCGGAAGCTCGTTCATCGCAAGTCGAAAATTTATAAAGGAATTCTGCCCGTCTTGCGGGTGGACAGATGAATCGTGTCAGCAAAGCTTTGGCGTCGCATCTACAACCTTAAAAGTAAAATCCGTGCACCGTCGAAAACCAATGCCAGACAAAAGAATTTGAAACTTGAACGTCACCATTACGGCTTCAGGTGACCCAGTTTTTCCATCATGCGCCGCAGTAACGATGTTGCGTAACCGTGGATTGTAACTTTATCCAGAGCGTCGTTGTCTTCGTACTCCAATAGCTCGCCCTCAATTCTGAAGTCTCCCTGCCAGCCGATGGCATAATTGCCTTGGTTTTCCTCACTATCAAGGGTAAGGGGATCACCCGTGCGTACCAGGCGTGTGCGCGATGTTATTGCCATCGTAAAGGAGCGTATATGTCTTTTTTCATCCGTCCGTTAGTCATCGCCGCCGGCCTTGCGCTGTGCCTCTCCGCGCACGCGGCCAAACCGTCCAAACCTGCCAAACCGGCAGCGGCACCGATTGCCGCGAGCGATCCCGAACTGGCTCACAACCTCGGCGAGCTTGGCGAAGAGCGCCTGCAGGCCCTGGTTGATCGTTACAACAAGGAAAATGGCGGTTCGATGAAGCTGGTGCGCTTCGAAAAGGGCCAGAAACCGGCGGCACTGAACCTGGTCAGCCGCTATGACATGGCCGACGTTCTGATCCAGCCGAAAAAATTCATGCCGCTCCATGACATGATGGCCAAGGCCGGGCAAGCCCTCAATGTCGGCGAACTGTCGGCCGATCTCAAGGCCGGCGTGCTCGATGCCAAAGGCCGGCTGGTCGCCTTGCCCCTGGTCTATTCGACGCCGGTACTGTTCTTTGACAAGAATGCCCTGCGCAAGGCCAAACTCGATCCCGAGCAGCCACCCAAAACCTGGTTCGAGATGCAGGGCATGCTCGACAAGCTCCAGACTGCCGGCTATGCCTGCCCCTACACGTCGTCCTGGCCGGTATGGGTGCACATCGACAACGTCAGCTCGCTATCCGGCGTGCCGGTGATGAACGCCAAGGGTCAACTGGGCTTCAACGCACTGCCGCAGGTCAAGCACGTCGCAATGATGGCCACCTGGGCCAAGGCCGGTTACTTCCAGAACTTCGGACGGCGTGACGAGGCCAGCGTCAGGTTCCGCAATGGCGAGTGCGCGATGCTCACCACCGATTCGCGTGAAGCCGTGAATTTCCGCGACGCCAGGGGCGTCGAGCTCGGAGTCGCGGTGCTGCCATTCCATGACGATGTTTATGGTGGCCGCCAGCACACGCTGGCCGATGGCGCTTCGCTGTGGGCCGGCGCCGGGCATCCTTCGGCACACTACAGGCAGGCGGCCGGTTTAGTTGCCTGGCTGCTGACGCCCGAAATGCAGACCGAACTGGTTCGCAGCTTCGGCTCCCTGCCGCTCACCGCTGCGGCGCGGGCCGCTGCACACAGCAAGCTGCTGAAGAACGAGGATCAGACCTTGCAACTGGCCTATGAATCGATCGGTGGCAAGGGTGACCAGCCGGGTGTTCGCGTCGCCAACATCGATCCGGTTCGAATCATCGCCGACGAGGAAATGGAAGCCGTCTGGGCCAACAGGAAACCGGCCAAGGCCGCGCTGGATACCGCCGTTGCTCGCGGCAATGCCGTGCTTGCCGCCAAACCCGGGCTGAAGAAGGCTCAGCCCTTCTGAGGCAAAGACTCGTGACCCGGCTGTCATCGGCACTCAGGGGAGCCGCTGAACAAGTATCAAAACGTCATTCCGGCAAAACCGGAATCTGACCGTAGGGAATGCAGAGCCAGAAAAGCCAGGGTACTGGACACCGGCTTCTGCCCCGAAGGTGACAGGGCCTAGGCTCAAACACTACTGGGGTGCGCCGGTGTGACGGCTTATTCAGTGTTTTACGGGAAGTAGCCCGATCAAGCCGCTACCATCAACTTGAATTTGGCCCACGTGGTGTGGATATTGCGCCCTCCCGGTGGGGAGGAGTACTTCCGAAAACAGCGATTTTTAAAGCTTTCCATAACGGTCAAAACCGGCTCCGCAGTTATTCCGGTAAATATCTCATTGACGCGCTTCCTCTTGTGCGCCGTATCGCGTCAAGCTTATCAATGACGAATCCGGGTAGCCTTGATTTCGGGGGGCCTTTCGTCAGCCAGGGTGTCATGCCAGCGTCAGGAGGGTACCCGAAAACGACAGAATGGTTTATAAAGCGCCAATCAATTCCGGGACACTCTAAACCGCGCCCGCCCGTCTGAGCAGAAATAAACCGAGCGCCATCCATGCCCTCTTCACAGTTGAATACCGCCAGTAAATACCGCCCGGACATCGACGGCCTGCGCGCCATCGCCATCATTTCGGTCGTTTTTTACCATGCCGGCTTTCCCGGCTTCCCCGGCGGATTCGTTGGCGTTGACGTTTTTTTCGTCATCTCAGGCTACCTGATCACCGGACTGCTTTTCAACGAGGCCATGGCCAGCGGCCGTATCAGCCTGAGCGGCTTTTATGCGCGGCGGGTGCGCCGGCTGATGCCGGCCGGGCTGCTGGTCCTCGCGGTCACCCTCTTGCTGGGCGGCCTGTTCATGCTGCCGGGATCGAGTGATCAACGCATACTGGCGCGATCTGCACTGGCCGTGGCTGTGTTCGGCTCAAACTTCTTTTTTGCCTACAAAACCGGCGGCTATTTCGATGACCCGTCTTACAGCCTGCCCCTGCTGCACACCTGGTCACTGTCCATCGAGGAGCAGTACTACCTGATCTGGCCGCTGCTGTTACTGCTGTTTTTCCGTTTTTACCGGACGCCGAACACCGAGCACAAGATGCGCTTGCGCGTCATCCTGGCCTTGAGTGCCATGCTGGTGGTTTCTCTTGCCTGGTGCATCATCAGCACACCGAAACAGCAAAATATGGCTTTTTACCTCCTCCCGGCACGGGTATGGGAATTCGCCATCGGCGGGATCGTCGGGCTGGCGGGTAGCGCCTTCCATGCGCGACTTTATCGCCATGCCGAAACGCTTGCGCTGATCGGTCTCGGCCTGATTATCTACTCGGTCACCGTTTTTACCCACAGCACCCCCTTTCCGGGCTGGGCGGCGATGCTTCCTGTGTTCGGCAGCGCGGCACTGATTTTTGGCCTGAGCGCCAATGAACACGGTCTTGTCCGTCGCCTGCTCTGCGCCCGTCCAATGGTCTTTATTGGAATCCTGTCCTACTCCTGGTATCTGTGGCACTGGCCGCTTCTCTCCATTTACCGGATCTACAATCTTGGCGCCCAGAATCTGCTGCATAACGCGCTGATCGTGGCGCTGGCACTCGGCCTGGCCTGGCTGAGTTTTATCTGGATCGAACGCCCGATCCGCCTGCATCGCCCGTGGCTGTTTGGACGCAATCGTTCGACACTGTTTGCCGGGCTGGGAATCATCTTCTGCACCCTACTGCTCGCCGTCGCACTGCTGGCCTGGAACAAGCGACAAATGTCAACGCCCGAATTTCGCCGGATACAGGCAGCACGCGAGGATCACCTGCCCCTCAACTGCCTGCTAAATCAGTATCGCCCGCTCACCAAATTACCGGAAGAGGATTGTGTCCACGGCCTGGATAAAGCACATCCCAAGCTGCTGCTTTGGGGCGATTCACACGCCGACCACATGATGCCGATGCTCATTGAAGCCTTCCCCCGCTTGAGCATTTATCAAATCGCCATGGGTGGATGCGTTCCGATCCTTGGCTTCGAGTCACAGTTACCGACGCCTCTGCCTTACTGCGCTGATTTCAATCAGCGCGTCCTCCAGAAAATTACCGAATTGCAAGGCAAGGGGCTTGAAACAGTCATCCTTTCTGCACGCTGGCCTCTTTACCTGGGCTATCCGAACATTGGCCTGGCCAGCCAGCGACTTGGCGACTCTCAGGCTGACGAAGACAAACGTGCACAACTGCACGCCCAAATGCAGCTTCATTTTGAAGCCACGCTGACTGCGCTGGAGAAACTGGGGTTGCGTGTTCTTGTTCTTGGTCCTATCCCGTCGATGGTCTACCAGATCCCGCAGTGCATCGGTTCACGGGACGCCGCATATTGCAACATCTCCCGCGAGACCAACGCCACC
>JADJNC010000014.1 GCA_016709335.1 Candidatus Propionivibrio dominans
TTGACGTCCTCCCGGCCTGAAGGCCGGGAGATTCCCTCGGCGCTATGCATGAGCAAGCTCACGTTTAGTCGCTTAGCGGGTACCACTGCTTACACAGAGTGGCCTAACCGCGCCGACTCTCCACGGGCTAACAAGCGTTGCCCCCGCTCTAAAGCGTTGATCGCGCCGAAAAGATCGGCGTGGCTACGTAGCCGCAATCGACATTGGCGGGCTTGGCTTGCGTCTGGCAGTTCTCTGCCGGGAACTACGCCGCAGGCTGGACAAGTCCGACTGGTGTTCCTCGCGGGAACCGCGATCACCCCACCGCCTCGCCAGACCTGCTTGCACTCCAGTTGCCGCCTGGACTCGGCCCATCCGATCGGGAAAGGTTGTTGCCGGGCCCGACTCTGGCGCACATTTCTGCCGGGCGCTTCGCTGCTGCCTGCCCACCGGCGCTGGCTTATTCCGTATCTGCAAGTCCTCGATACACACGGTGCGTGGTTTTGGCTGATCGCGGTCGTGGTCTTTGTAAAGGAAATCGCGGCGAACGTTGGCGGTTCGGGTACGGATCTTCTGGACTTTGGCCTTGGCCTTTCCAGTTGTTGCTGAACTTCGCTTTGCGAGACGATGGCCCGCTGGTAGCCGGGCTTGGTGTCGTGTGGCGGTGTTTCCTGAGGGTGTTGAGCGGCTCGATGCGGCTACCGTCGCTCAGATTGGCGAATCGGGTGATTCCGACATCGATGCCAACGGTAGCCGTGGCCGGGTGAACCGGGTTGCTCGACTTCGCGCTCGGTCCGGATAGACCTAAACCATTGCCGCCGTTGCTCGATACGGTGATGTTCTTCGCTGTGCCGAGCATACCCGGCTGTTGCGACTAGCGAATCCAGCCCAGCTTGGGCAGGAAGATTCGGGGTGCCCTGATCGAGCTTGTAGCCCTGCGGGTAGCGGAAGCTGTCCGATTGGCCTTTTTCTTGAAGCGCGGGAAGTCGGCGCGTTTGGCAAAAGTTGGTGTAGACTCCGTTCCAAATCCTTGAGGGTTTGCTGCAATGCCTGAGAGGGTGTTTCGGTCAGCCAAATCGTCTCAGTTTGCACTTTCCATTCGGTTAGCGACTTGCACAGACCGGCGTAGCTAGCTTCTTCTCGCCCTGCTCGTATCGGCTTTCTGCATCGCCAGCGCCTTTGTTAAAGACGAAGCGACATGCCCCTGCGAAGCGGCGCATATTGCGCTGCTGTTCGCAGTTGGGCTGTCGTTCACCAGGCTTGCAAGCGGTTCATGGGTCAATTATAGTTTGGTCCGTGCTTATCCGGTTGTCTCCCAAACCCACTATCGGTAGTATGTTGAGCATCTGCGCCAACTTGGGATGGCGATGGTTATCGACGTGCTTGAACGAGACGATTTGCCGTTTCCCCGCTCGCTTCCTGAGTTTCAGCGACTGTTCCCGGACGAAGCGGCGTGCGCGGCCTACCTTGAGCGCGCCCGATGGGACGCAGGGTTTGTTTGTGACCACTGCGGCTCGCCCGGAGAGCCTTATCGCTTCGCCAATCGCCCCGGCGTTTGTCGGTGTCGTCATTGCAACCGCGACACGAGCCTCACCGCGGGCACCGTCATGGAGCGCACGCACACATCGCTCTCGGTGTGGTTCTGGGCAGCCTACTTGGTCGCCAGTCAGACGCCCGGCATGTCGGCCGTCCAGTTCCAACGGCAACTCGGACTGCCACGCTACGAGACTGCTTTCCAGATTCTTCACAAACTGCGGGCCGGCATGGTTCGGCCCGACCAGGATCCAATTGGTGGCAACTCCGGAGAACACGTCGAAGCCGATGAAACCTATGTCGGCGGCCGTACTCGCGGCAAGGGCCGAGGCGTTCTGGCATGGTTCTCGTCGCCGGTGCCGTCGAGGTTAAACAACGCAAGCACGGTGGCAGCCTCAACAAGCGCAGGACTGGACGGTACGCCGGACGTGTTCGGCTCGCGGTGGTGCCAGACCGAAGTGCCAAATCGTTGGGTGGCTTCATCGAGCGCGTCGTTGCGCCAGGCACCACCATTGTTACCGATGACTGGAACGGCTACGCGACGCTTGGAAAGCTGGGGTATCTTCATACTGCCGTTGCGGAACGTGGCGACGTGCAAGTTGCCGAGACCTTCCTTCCCATCATTCACCTCGCGTTCTCCAATCTCAAAACATGGCTACGTGGCATTCACCACGGCGTCAGCCCGCAACACTTGCAAGCCTATCTCAACGAATTCACGTTCCGCTTCAATCGCCGCTTCTACCCATTCAACGCCTTCCGCTCCCTGCTTGGCATTGCTGGCGACGTCACTGCGCCGACCTATGCCGAACTTTATGCAAAACAATCACGACCCACTACAGGTAGTCGGCTTGGGAGCTAACCGGATAAGCACGGTTTGGTCTATGCCAACAAACAATGATATTCGACACGGGCGGCACTGTGTTTTTAACATGCATGTCCTCTGATTTTTGTGGCGAAATATCGCCGCAAGGTCTTCGATAGCGATGCAATTTCCCGGCTCAAAGAACTGTTCGCTAAAACATGTACCGGCTTGAGGCAGAACTGGTGGAAATGGACGGCGAGCGTGACCCGTGCATTTGCTGGTGAACTATCCGCCCAAGGTTGCCGTATCGGCCTTGATGAACAGTCTCAAAGGGGCTTCTAGCCGGGTTCTGCGCAAGGAAGACCGGATATTGCCCAACGCTACTATCTCAAAGGTGGATTGTGGTCGCCAAGCTATTTTGCCGCCTCCTGTGGCGGCGCACCGATTAGCATCATCCGGCAATACATTGAGCAGCAGGCAACACCCGATTAACAACCAGGGCAAGGACGCCTACGGCGTCCGCGCTATCCATCGACCAAACTCACGGCTTCGCCTAAAGGTTGCTTCGCAACCAGATCGTTTGGACGAGGCTTTTCGCGCATTTGGGTAAAAGCAGGCAAGGTCAACGGCGAACCACCAAGACACCAAGACACCAAGTTACACCAAGAAAAACAGAACTGATACCTTGAATTTCATGGTGCTGTGCTCTGGTGCTGGTTCGTTTTGCATATTGTTAATTACGGTTATGAGGTACTCGCCGTTGCGTGCCACAGTCGCAGTTTTTCCAGTGAAACCCGGTCCGCTTCGGCCAGCACCATGCGCGCGCCATCGAAGTTCTCGTTGCTGGTGTAATCGCTGACCGTGATTACGGTCGGGATGCCTGCCGCCAGGCTGGCGGCCAGCCCATACTGGGAATCTTCCACGGCCAGGCAATCGCGCGGCGGCAGATCGAGTTGCTTCAATGCCCACTGGTAAATTTCCGGCGAGGGCTTTTTGGCCGTCGCCACATTGCCTGAGGCGATGACATCGAACCAGGTATCGACATTCGGGCCGAGATTGGCGCGCAACAGGGCGACGACGTTATCCAGCTTCGAGCTGGAGGCGATGGCCAGCCGTACCCCCTCGGTGCGCGCATCGCAGATCAGTTGGCCGATGTCGGCACGCAAGGGGATGGCTCCGGCGGCCAGTAGCCGCTGGTAATTGCGCGCCGAAATTTCATGTACGCGGAGCATCAGTTCTTCAAAATCGGGTCGCGCCAGAATCGCCGGGTCGAAATGTTCGGCGTAATGGCGCAGCCTTTCCATGCCACCGCCGGTGACCAGCAAGGTGCCGTAGAAAGCCTCGTCCCAGTGCCAGGACAGCCCCACCTCGGCAAAAGCGGCATTGAACGCCGGGCGATGGCCGTCACGCTCGGTATTGGCAAGGGTGCCATCGACGTCAAAAATGATTGCGCGCAGGGCCATGATCAGTCACCACCTGACAACAAGAACAAAGTCTAGCAAGACTAGCCGATTTTTGGGCTTGTGGGAAAACTCAGAGGCTGTGAATCAATGGGAAAACACCTCCCGGGTCGTGGCCCGAGGCCAGGCTTCGCGCTCATTCCGGCGAAAGCCGGAATCCAGTACCTTCATCTGATATCCATTAAAACAATCAGATAAACGAGCTGGACCCCGGCTTGCGCCGGGGTGGCGAACGTAAACATCAGCCAATAATGATTTTTTCACAGACTCTCGGCGGATTATTTTTCACAGAAGTGCAACACGGGTTCTGCTTGGCGTGAGACGGTGCTACAGTGCAAACCTTGGTGGGGCTGGCGGCAAGCGGCCGACTATCATTTAGCCACAGTGACTGGAGGCTGAACGCACATGATACCGACGAATATCGGCGCCCATGACTATTTTCACAAGGTCGTGGATTGTCAGTGGGCGTGTCCGGCGCATACCCCCGTTCCCGAGTACATCCGCCTGATTGCAGGCGGCCGCTACTCGGATGCCTACATGATCAACTGGCGCTCCAATGTTTTTCCGGGAATTCTCGGTCGCGTCTGCGATCGCCCCTGTGAACCGGCCTGTCGCCGTGGCCGGCTGGACCAGGAACCGGTGGCCATCTGCCGGCTGAAGCGGGTCGCTGCCGATCTCAAGGACGACATCAATGATCGCCTGCCAAAGCAGCCTGGCAAAATGAACGGCAAGCGCATCGCCTGCGTCGGTGCCGGTCCGGCCTCGCTGACCGTGGCCCGCGATCTGGCGGTGATCGGCTACCGGATGACCGTATTTGACAGTGGCGCATTTCCCGGCGGCATGATGCGCAGCCAGATTCCGAAATTCCGTCTGCCCGACAACGTCATCGATGAAGAGTGCGGCTATATCCTGAATCTTGGCGTCGAAGCCCGCTATAACCATTGGGTCAATAGCCTGCGCGACTTGCTTGCCGAGGGCTGGGACGCCGTTTTCGTGGGCACTGGCGCACCCCGTGGGCGCGACGCCGAGCTTCCAGGTCGCCAGGAAGCCGCAGCACACATTCATATCGGTATCGACTGGCTGGCCAATGTCGCCTTCGGACATACCAGCCGCATCTCTCCGCGGGTTATCGTTCTCGGCGGCGGCAACACGGCGATGGACTGTTGCCGTTCGGCTCGCCGGCTCGGTGGAGAGGATGTCAAGGTCGTCGTGCGCAGCGGCTTCGAGGAAATGAAGGCCTCGCCGTGGGAAAAGGAGGACGCCATTCATGAAGACATTCCGATCATCAACATGCACGTGCCGAAGGAGTTTGTTCATGACAAGGGGAAACTGAACGGCGTCCTCTTCGAACTGGTGCGCGCCGAGTACGACGCCACGGGCAAACGCAGCCTGATTCCCACCGGCGATCCGGATGTGTTCATGGAATGCGACGAAGTGCTGGTGGCCATCGGCCAGGAAAACGCCTTCCCCTGGATCGAGAAGGACATCGGGCTGGAGTTTGACCAATGGAATATGCCGGTGTTGAACCCCGCGACGCTGCAATCGACCTTGCCGAAGGTGTTTTTCGGCGGTGATGCGGCGCTCGGACCGAAGAACATCATTACGGCCGTGGCGCAGGGTCATGAGGCGGCAATTTCGATCGATCTGTTCTGCAAGGGCAGGAGCCTGGAGGATCGGCTGCCGCCGCTGACCAACCTGGTCAGCCAGAAGATGGGCATTCACGAGTGGAGCTATGACAACCAGGTGTCCGAAGAGGAGCGCAAGAAGGTTCCGGTGAAGGCGCTGGAAAAAACCCTCAAGGACATCAGGCTTGAACTCGAAATGGGTTTCGATCCGTACATGGCCTGCTCCGAGGCCGAGCGTTGCCTCAATTGCGACATCGAGACCGTATTCACCGGCAAGACCTGCATCGAGTGCGATGCCTGCGTCGATATCTGCCCGACGGAATGCATCACCTTTACCGCCAACGGCGAAGAAAATGACTTGCGTGCCCGCCTGAAAGCGCCAGCAGATAACCTGGAGCAGGCGCTCTATGTCTCGGACGTACTGAAGACGGGACGGGTCATGGTCAAGGATGAAAACATCTGCCTGCATTGCGGCATGTGCGCCGAGCGCTGTCCGACCGGCGCCTGGGACATGCAGAAATTTTTCCTGCAAACGGCTGAAGCCGGGATGGAGGTGCGAAAGACATGAGTGCCATTAAAACCATTCGCGCGAGCAACGATTTCGTCATCAAGTTCGCCAATGTCAACGGCTCCGGATCGGCGTCGGCCAACGAGTTGTTTGCGCGCGCCATCATGAACATGGGTGTCCCGGTGGCGCCGCGCAATATCTTTCCCTCGAACATCCAGGGCATGCCGACCTGGTATGAAATGCGCGTCTCGGCCGCCGGCTGGCTCGGTCGCCGAGGCGGTTGCGACCTGATGGTGGCGATGAATCCGCAGACCTGGGATCGTGACATTGCCGAGCTGTCCTCCGGCGGTTATCTGGTCTATGACTCGACCAAGACCTTGCCCCGATCAAGATTCCGCGAAGACATCACGGTACTGGGCGTTCCCCTCACCGAAATCTGCAATCGTGAATACACCGATCCGCGTCAGCGGCAGTTGTTCAAGAACATCATGTACGTCGGGGCGCTGACCGCGCTGCTCGACATGGATTTAACCGTCGTCGACAAGTTGATTGCCGATCAGTACCGTGGCAAGGACAAGCTGATCGATGCCAACGTCAATGCCCTCAAGCTCGGCTACGAGTACGCCAAAGCCAGCCATTCCTGCCCGATCGGCCTGCGCATCGAACGCTGCGATGGCGTCGGCGACCGGATATTCATCAACGGCAATGACGCCTGCGGCCTGGGCGCCGTTTATGGCGGTGCAACGGTCGCCGCGTGGTACCCGATTACCCCGTCCACCTCGGTGATCGAGGCCTTCAGTGGCTACTGCCGCAAGTTCCGCACCGACCCCGACAACGGCAAGGCGCGCTATGCCGTGGTTCAGGCCGAAGACGAGCTGGCTTCGATCGGCATGGTGATCGGCGCCGCCTGGAACGGCGCGCGCGCTTTCACCGCCACCTCCGGCCCCGGCATTTCACTGATGCAGGAATTCTTCGGGCTGGCCTATTTTGCCGAAGTTCCGGTGGTGGTTTTCAATGTCCAGCGCGGCGGGCCGTCGACCGGCATGCCGACGCGCACCCAGCAATCCGACCTGATCGCCTGCGCCTACGCTTCGCACGGCGACACCCGTCATGTGCTGCTGTTTCCGCAGGACCCTTACGAATGCTTCACCTTCGGTGCGCAGGCGTTCGATCTGGCGGATCGCCTGCAGACGCCGGTATTCGTCCTGCTCGATCTTGACATCGGGATGAACGATCGCCTGTGCCAGCCTTTCGACTGGGACGACCAGCGCCGCTATGATCGCGGCAAGGTGATGAGCGCCGAAGAACTCGAAGCCGGCAAGAATTTCGGCCGCTATCTCGACGTCGATGGCGACGGCATTGCCTGGCGCACGATTCCCGGAACGCACCCGAGCAAAGGCGCCTTCTTCAGCCGTGGCACCACGCGCAACGCCTACGCCAAGTACAGCGAGGCCGGAACCGACTATATCTACAACATGGAGCGTCTTCGCCGCAAATTCGAAACGGCCAAGAAACTGCTGCCGGCGCCTGTGCTTCAGCGCGCAGCGCAGCCTGCCCGCTATGGTGCCATCTACTACGGATCGACCAGCCCGGCCATGGCCGAAGCATCGGTGCTGCTTGCACTACAGGGGTTCCATGTCGATACCCTGCGCGTGCGCAGTTTCCCGTTTGCCGACGAGGTGATCGATTTCATCTACGCGCATGATGGCGTCTTTGTCGTCGAGCAGAACGAGAGCGGCCAGTTACGCATGTTGCTGATCAACGAAGGCGAGGTCGATCCGAAGCGTCTGCTGCGCGTGCTGCACTACGATGGCACGCCAATCACCGCCAGTTTCATTTCCGGCAAGATTGCCGAAGCCCTCGCGCTGCGCAAGGTGAAAGTGGCTTCGCTGACGACCCCGACTCGCAAAAAGGTGGCTTCATGACCTATCTCGCCAAACCCAGACTGCTGCGCCCCGACACACCCAGGAATACGCTCGGCTATACCCGGCGCGATTATGAAGGCGCCATTTCGACCCTGTGTGCCGGATGCGGCCACGACTCGATCAGTGCCGCCGTGGTACAGGCTTGCTACGATCTCGATATCGAGCCGCATCGGGTCGCCAAGCTCTCGGGCATTGGCTGTTCGTCAAAGACACCGGATTACTTTCTCGGCAACTCCCACGGTTTCAATACCACGCATGGCCGCATGCCCTCGGTGCTGACCGGCGCGGCGCTGGCCAATCGCGACCTTATTTACCTGGGCGTATCCGGTGACGGCGATTCGGCCTCGATCGGCATCGGCCAGTTTGCGCACGCCATGCGACGCGGCGTAAACATGACCTACCTCGTTGAAAACAACGGTGTCTATGGCCTGACCAAGGGACAGTTCTCGGCTACCGCCGACAAGGGCTCAAAGAGCAAGCGCGGGGTGGTCAATAACGAGACGCCGATTGATCTGGTCGCACTCGCGCTGCAACTCGGCGCCAGCTATGTGGCGCGCAGTTTTTCGGGTGACAAGGAGCAGTTGATCCCGCTGATCAAGGGTGCTCTGCGTCACCTGGGTCCGTCCTTCATCGATGTCATCAGTCCCTGCGTGACGTTCAACAACCATGCCGGCTCGACCAAGAGTTACGACTACGTGCGCGAGCACAACGACGCCGTCAACCGCCTGGATTTCATCCTGCCGCGCGACCGGATCAACGCCTCCTACCCGCCCGGCTCGCTGCGCCGCATTGTTCAGCATGACGGATCCATCCTGCATCTGCGCAAGCTAGACAGCGATTACGATCCATCGGATCGCATTGGCGCCATGAACCATCTGCAGGAACGGCATGCCCTGGGCGAGATTGTCACCGGCCTGCTCTACGTCGATAGCAGCGCCGAGGATCTGCATCGCCATCTGAACACGGTGGAGAAACCCCTGAACCAGCTCGGTGACGCCTATCTTTGCCCCGGCAGCAAAGTCCTGGAAGCGCTCAACGCTTCGCTCAGGCGCTCCTGATAACGCACCTACGAATTCAGGAACACGGTCGAATCCCAAGCAAGGGTTCGGGCATCGCCTAGCGCCATTTTCAGACCAAGGAGTAGACATGTCACGAATCGAGAAGGATTTCCTCGGCGAGAGGGAATTGCCGGACAGCGCCTATTACGGCGTACAGACCTTGCGCGGCAAGGAGAATTTCCATATTACCGGCATCCCGATGTCGGCAGAGCCCTATTTCGTCAAGGCCTTCGGCTATGTCAAGAAGGCGGCTGCGCTGGCCAACCGCGATCTCGGCGTGCTCGATGCAAGGGTCGCCGATGCGATCGTCGGTGCCTGTGAGCGCCTGATTGCCGGCGAGATGTGCGATCAGTTCGTCACCGATTTCATCCAGGGCGGGGCCGGTACCTCGACCAACATGAATGCCAACGAGGTGATTGCCAACCTGGCGCTGGAGAGCCTGGGCTACCGGAAAGGCGAATACCAGCATGTCAACCCGAACGATCATGTCAATTATGGTCAATCGACCAACGACATCTACCCGACCGCGTTCCGGCTGGCGCTGATCCTGCGTCTGGCCAGCTACATGGAGGCGCTGTGCCTTCTGCAGGAGGCCTTCTTCGCCAAGGGCCAGGAGTTCGAACGGGTGCTCAAGATGGGTCGTACGCATCTCCAGGACGCGGTGCCGATGTCGCTCGGCCAGGAGTTTCACGGCTGGGGAACGACCATCGGCGAGGAGGTCAGCCGCATCGCCGAGGTTTGCCAGTTGCTGCACGAAATCAATCTCGGTGCGACGGCGATCGGCACCTCGGTGACGGCCGCCCCGGGTTATCCCGAACTGGCCACCCGCTATTTGTCCGAGCTGACTGACAATCGCTTCATTCTTGCCGGTGACCTCGTCGAAGCGACCTCGGACACCGGCACTTACGTCCAGTTGTCGGGTGTGCTCAAGCGGACCTCGGCGAAGCTGACCAAGATCTGCAACGACATCCGGCTGCTCGCCTCGGGCCCGCGCTGCGGGCTGAACGAGATCAGACTGCCGCAGATGCAGCCCGGTTCGTCGATCATGCCGGGCAAGGTCAATCCGGTGATTCCCGAAGCCGTCAACCAGACCAGTTTCCTGGTGATCGGCCTCGACCTGACCGTCACGCTCGCCGCGTCGGCCGGGCAGTTGCAACTCAACGTGATGGAACCGGTAATCACTTTCGCCTTGTTCACGTCGATCTACACCATGGAGAATGCCGTCAACAGCCTGCGCGTGAACTGTGTCGAGGGCATTAGCGCCAATGTCGAACATTTACGCGACATGGTGCTCAACTCGCTGGGAATCATCACTGTGCTCAAGCCGATGCTGGGTTACAGGCAATGCGCCGAGATTGCGCGCGAGGGCTACGAAAGCGGCAAGTCTTTGCATGACATTGTGGTCAGCGAGCGGAAACTGATGACCCAGGCGCAATGGGATGAGGTGTTTTCTTTCGAGAACCTGATCAGTCCGAAGTCCGAGTAGTTGGTGCCTGGGGTACTTTTGTTGTCGATGCTGTACAGTGGAGCCCATGTCAAAAACAGCCCTTGTCCTCTTTGCGCATGGTGCGCGCGATCCCGAGTGGGCGTCGCCGATGCGGCGGGTTTGTGCGGCGGTACGCGCCCAGGCGCCCGATCTGCGCGTCGAGCTCGCCTTCCTTGAATTCATGGTGCCCACTCTGCGCGACAGTGTTGAATCACTGGTTGGCGATGGGTTTGAGCGCATCGTCGTGTTGCCGATGTTCATTGCCCAGGGCGGTCATCTGAAACGCGATGTACCGCTGCTGCTCGAAGAGCTGCGCCAACTACATCCGCAGACCCGCTTCGAACTGGCCAGCGCGGTCGGCGAGGCGGAGGCTGTCGTACAGGCCATGGCCGCGCATGTGCTGGCGCTGGCCGGTTAGTTGCAGGTGGAGGTGGATATGGAGTCAAGCGCCTGATCAGATGATCAGCCGATCCTGCACCAGCGAACCGGCCATTTGCAGGCGAGGGATCGTTGATGTCAGGTTGAGGCCGGTTTCCTTATGGAGATGCCTGGCGCGGGCGATCAGTTCATCAAGCGAAACATCGACCGCTTCGCCGTCGGTGGCAAAGGCGATGATGTTGCCGCTGTCGCAGGAAGGAAATACCAGCGAGCGGCCATCGAAGGCCTTGGCAATGCGCTGCGTGCTGGCTTGAAACCCCCGGCTGCGACCAAGCAGATTGACCACCATCAGGCCGTTCTCCGTCAGCCGCGCACGGCAGGCCTGATAAAAGGGCAGCGTATCGAGCACACCGGCGCGACCGCTCTTGTCGAAACCGTCGACCAGGATATAGTCGAACGTCGTGCTGTCTTCCAGTATGTAGTCTGCGCCATCGCCAATGATGACGCGCAGACGCATCGGATCGTCGGGCAGCCTGAAATGCAGGCGGGCAATGATTTCGACCTGCGGATCGATTTCGACAACGATGATCCGTGTCCCGGGCAGCCTGTGGTAGATGTATTTGACCAGCGAGCCGGCGCCAAGGCCGATCAGCAGTGCATTTTTTGGCCACGGCGCCTCACGCAGCAACAGACCGGCCATCATCTCCCGGGTGTAGGGGAGTTCCAGCGCATTGGGGCGCTGGATACGCATGGCGCCCTGCACCCACTCCTCGCTGAAATGCAGAAATCGCACGCCGGCGGCTTCACTGATTTCGATCGAGTTTTGAGCCATAGGCGATTCAGAGCGTGTGGGCAGAAGCGTTGGCAAGTACAGTGGCGAATTTTAGCGGTTCGTCGCTGCCTGAGATAGCTCAATAGTTCTGGCGACTTGTTCCGGTGTATCCTGATTCAATGGATACGAGAGAATTTCAGTACCGCATTTTGCCGGCCGGGGTGTGCGTATGAAGAGCGCCGACTCGAGCATGACTCCGTTTGCCTCGCTGACCCCCGATTCCCTGCTCGATGCGCTCGAAAGCATTGGTTTGCGCCCGGATGGCCGTCTGCTGGCGCTCAACAGTTACGAGAACCGCGTCTATCAGGTATTCATGGAGGAGGGCGCGCCGCTGGTCGTCAAGTTCTACCGTGCCGGCCGCTGGTCGGATGCGGCAATTCTTGAGGAACATGACTTTTCGCGTGAACTGGCCGTGCGCGAGTTGCCGGTCGTTGCCGCGATGGCCATCGCCGGGCAGACCTTGCACCGGCATGGCGACCTACGCTTTGCGGTGTTTCCCCGGCAGCGCGGCAGGGCACCGGAATTCGATAGCAGACAAACCCTCGAATGGATGGGGCGCTTCATCGGCCGCATCCATGCCGTGGGTGCGCTCAAGCCCTTTGCTGAGCGCCCGGAAATCAACATCCACAGCTTCGGTGAGGCGCCACGTGATTTTCTGCAGCGAAGCGGATTCTTGCCGCCGGACCTGGCTAACGTTTATTTCGGCGTTGTCGATCAGGCGCTTGACGGTGTTCGTCGCTGCTTCGAGCGTGCAGGCCGGGTCGCAACCCTGCGGCTGCACGGCGACTGCCATGCCGGAAATGTGCTGTGGGTCGAAGGCGAGGGTGGCGGTCCCTTCTTTGTCGACTTTGACGATTCCCGCATGGGGCCGGCCATCCAGGATCTGTGGATGCTGCTTTCCGGCGAGCGCGCGGATCAGGTGCGCCAACTGGCCGACGTGCTTGCCGGCTACGAGGACTTCTTCGCGTTCGATTCGCGTGAGTTGTATCTCATCGAGGCCCTACGCACCTTGCGCCTGATTCATTACGCCGGCTGGCTGGCGCGGCGCTGGGACGATCCGGCCTTTCCGGCGGCTTTCCCCTGGTTCAACACACAGCGTTACTGGCAGGACCGGATTCTCGAGTTGCGCGAGCAAATCGCGCTGATGGACGAGCCGCCGCTGTGGTCGGCCTGATCTCAGGCCGAGCGGAGGATTATTTGTTTGGGTGATGTCTCGCTAACCCGATCATGTGAGTCAGTATGAGCAGGTGGTTACCAGTTCAACTGCGCTTCGGTGTTTCATCAGACGAAAAAAAGCCGGCTTGCACCGGCTTTTTTCGTCCAGGAAGAATTACTTCTTCATGGCATCCTTGGCCGCATCAGTAGCAGCAGCCTTGGCCGCATCAGCCGCCGCCGGCGCCGCAGCCTTGGCCGCATCGACAGCAGCAGCCTTGGCCGCATCAGCCGCAGCCGCCGGAGCAGCCGCTTTGGCCGCATCGGCCGCAGCGGCAGGAGCAGCCGCCGCAGCGGCAGCAGGAGCAGCGGCAGCGGCAGCGGCAGGAGCAGCCGCCGCAGCAGCAGCGGGAGCAGCGGCAGCCGCCGCGGCAGGAGCGGCAGCGGCAGCGGCCGGAGCGGCTGCCGGTGCAGGAGCGGCCGTCTGTGCAGGAGGAGCTTCTTTCTTGCCACAAGCGGATAGAGCCAGGGCGAGCAGAGCGGCAACGAGGAGAGAGTTTTTCATTTAAAAATCCTTATCGATAAGAAAAATACAGTAACGATCCAAAGTCAATCGGGTTGACCGACGTGCACGTCAATCAGTTCGGGATTATATCAAGAGAAGACCTTGGCGACATGAAATCGTGTGCAATGCTATTCGTCCTGCATTTCACAGCCCAAGCGTGCTTGCGCAGACCTGTTCGCCTCCTTCCTTCAGAATATCCTCAAACCGCTGCACATACGGCGCGCATTCTTCGATATTGTCGATGATTGACTTGGCGCGCGCGCTGTCGGTATGAAAGCGGATCAGCGCATGCCGGTCGTCAGCGATGCATATGGAGTCGTTGAGTGAAGCGAGATGCGGCGGGCATTCGATCATCGTCATGTTTTGCGTATAGGTGGCCAGCAGCTTCATCAGACGCGGGCTGTCGCGCCGGAATGGCTCGGCATTTTTAACGGCGATGCGCAAACGGTTTTGCCTGTCACTGCTGAGAAAACGGCGCAGTAGCTCGGCGTTAGCGGGGCGTTCGAGCCTGAGTTTCGTCAGGTCGGCATCGAAGATACTGAGTGTTTGTGACGCCAGCTCCAGAATCTTCAGGAGCGAACTGTCGTGCTCGGACCAGCTTGTGATCAGTTCGGAGTTCATTTCTTTACCTCGCCTGTTTTCGTGCCGGATGGAGAATGAAGCGGCTGGCAAATTGTCACTGAATACCCCCGAGAAATGCAAGCCAGGCGAAAAAAAACCCGCACTTCGCGGGTTTTTTCGAGCACATCAAATTACCGATCGCCGTAGGTTCTGTGGTTTCCTGCGGCCGGACCAGTGCGCCCGTTTTTGGCGCCGTCACGTTGCGCGGCGCGCTCAAAGCCCTCGTGTTTCGGTGCGCCGGGCTTGCTGTTGCGCGTATCGCTGCGTCCGGCAGGCTTGCCATAACCACGACTGTCAGCGGCTTTCCAGGCCGGGCGGCTATTCGGTTTGCCGCCTGGACGGCCATTGCCTGTCGGTGCGCGGCGTGTCGGTTCGTGGCCGACAACGATTTCAACCGGAATTGGCTGTTGGGTAAAGCGCTCGATCTTGCGCACATTGAAGTGTTCGGCATGATTGACCAGCGAAATCGCCAGGCCATTGCGGCCAGCACGGCCGGTGCGGCCGATCCGGTGCACATAGTCTTCGGCAAACTTGGGCAGATCGTAGTTGAAAACGTGGGTGATGCTCGGAACGTCAATCCCGCGTGCGGCCACATCGGTGGCGACGAGAATCTGCACCTGCCCGCGTCGCATCGCGCTGAGCGTCCGGTTGCGCGCGCCCTGATGCATGTCGCCATGCAGTGCCGCCGCGTTGAAACCGGCGATATTCAAGCGGTCTGAGATGGTATCGGCGTCACGTTTGGTCGCCGTGAAGACAACGGCCTGATCGATGGTGACATCGCGCAGCAGGTGGTCGAGCAGGCGATTCTTGTGCGACAGGTCATCGACGAAGTGCATGCGCTGTTCGATGTTTTCATGCCTGGTGTGCGCGGCGTCGACCTGAATGATCAGCGCGTCACGCGTTACCTTGCGCGCCATCTGGCCAACGCTGCCGTCCAGCGTGGCCGAGAACAGCATGGTCTGGCGCGCCGCCGGGGTAGCCGAGATAATCTTTTCAATATCCTCGATAAAGCCCATGTCGAGCATGCGATCGGCCTCGTCAAGGACGAGAATCTGCAAGTGCGAGAAATCGATCTTGCCCGATTCCATGTGATCGATCAGACGACCTGGTGTGGCCACCAGAATTTCCGGGTTGCGTGACAGCAGTTCCATCTGTTTCGGATACGGCATGCCGCCAAGAATGGCAACCGCTTTCAGGCGACGCAAGGTGCCGGCATATTTATCGGTGGCTGCCGTGACCTGCAGGGCGAGTTCGCGGGTCGGGGTGAGCACCAGCATCTTTGGTTGCGCTGCCCGGAAGCGCGGACGATCATTGCCGCGCGAACGCGCCGACTGACGTTCCTGATTGGCGGTACGGCCTGGCGCTGACGCGAAGGCCGGACGTTCCTCTGCGGCAAAGCGGTGCAATGCCGGTAGCATGAAAGCGGCTGTTTTGCCGGATCCGGTCTGCGAGGACACCATCAGATCGCGACCTTCGAGGGCGGCGGGAATGGCTTGCGCCTGGACTGGGGTAGGTTCGGTGTAACCCGAATCGGCAAGGGCTTTAAGAAGGACTTCGTGAAGCCCGATTTCTGCAAAAGTCATGTTTCTCTTTCGAATGGAACAGCGTCGCGCTGCCGAAAAGAATCGGCGCACGGGCGCAATAAAATGCAACGCCAACCAACGAAATAGTCGAGAAAGACTCTGCCAGAGCGAGAGAATTCGGTACTTTTCGGCACAAAAAGCTTTGTGCCAGGGCGGTGTTCAATGAATCGACACCAGAAGGCAGGAGGGCTTAGAAATGCGGCCAGGTTCGCGAAGCGCGTAATGTAAATTGTGTAACTTGTGTAACCTGTGAATCGCAGATTTGAATGCTGCAATAAACGCCGCGCATTATAGCGGCACGAACACCCGACGTCGAGCTAATTCGAAAAATTCGACTAATTCTGCGTTGCCATCCGTGCCTGGGTGAGCAGGCGTACTTTCAAGCGCAGATCAGGGCCGGAGCAAAGACCTCGGTCACGAGTACCGATTGTGCGCCAAACGCAAAGCGCGAGCGCCGCGCCCACAAGTGCTTTGGAGGTGAGGCGGAAATGCCCATGGCGGCTAGAGCCGGGAGAAAAAGTGGATGCCGATGGTCGAGTCGTTTGCTGTGGATAGCGCCACGTTCGAATCCGGGATGCGCGAAGAGCAGCGCACCGAGCGAACGTTTGCCCAGGCGTGCAAGCCAGCGGGTCATCGATCCGCGCGGCCGACGGGGCAGCACCGAGTGGGCAAAAACAAGCGGTTCGCCATCGCAGAGCAGCGCCACCTCGCGAACCCAGGCCAATTGGTCACGCTTGATGCCAAGGGCAATGGCTTCGTCGCTTGTGGGCATGGCCAGTCCCTGCCGCAGCACCCAAACGACGAACTGGCCCCTGGCCTGAAGGGCCGCTGTCAACGAGCCCCGGTCGCGCAACCAGGGCCTGAAAGGTGTGTTTTCTGCGCTGCGCAGCAGTTTCGCGCGCCATGCCAAGCTGTTCCTGAGGCTCATGGCGGGTCAGCGATGGCTACTGTGGCCGTGGCGATTTCTCGATGCCGCCAATACGCAGTCCCGGTTTGAGTCCCTTGCTGGAGAACCAGCCAAGGTTCATTTCCAGTGCAAAGCGTGCGGGGCCGGCGGCACAGTGATTGGTTTCAGTCTCAGGCTTCATGTCCTCGATGTTCAGAATGCGACCCTGCTCGTCAAGAAAGGCGACGGAAAGCGGCAACGGGGTATTGCGCATCCACATGCAATGCCGGTCGGCCTGGGTGAATACGAAAAGCATTCCCTGATTGGCCGGCATGCTGCGGCGATGCATCAGGCCCTGCATCCGGTTGGCCTGATCGGCAGCGACTTCGGCTTCAATGCGGTGGAAACCGGCGGTCAGCTCCAGGCGTGGCATTTCTGCCCGTGCCTGTGCTGAAACAAGCAGCAGCAGGCTGGTGCTTAACAGGGATAGATATCGATGCATCGCGAACTCCGTAGTGAGCGAATACAGAAAGCAGAAAGGCGGTGGCAAGACGTTTACCCCGGAAGCCTGCACGCCTCCTCTGCGGCGTGTGACTCTAGCATAAAGTGAGGTGAATGATTACGTACTATTTCTTCGCGGAGAGTGCACCGGTTTTTTTGGTCGACCCGGCCGATTTTGCAGCCTTCCCTTTGGCGGCATTCTTGTGTTTTCCGGTAACCTGCTGTTTGGCCGGTGTTGTGGAATGTTTTGGTCTGGCCACATTGGCTCCGCTGGTTACCGGTGCATCTTCATGCTCGGCTGCTTTTGGCGTGGCAAGCGTCGCCACACTGAAAAAACCGAATGCGGCGGCAAAAAGGTAGTGCAGCACTTTTCTTGTTCGAGATTTCATATCCTCATGTCCGGTTAAAACATCATTATCATTAATTGTCTGCTGCTGCTGTCGAGGTTGGCGAAAGTTCTTTGGCAGGTTTTCTGCTGTGAATTTCAATTCGCACATTGTACTTTCCAGGCGTCCTTATTGGTGGGAATCCGTTTGATCGCTTTCAGCGTCATTGCGTTGCTGAATTGAAAAACAAGTGAATCAAGCCGCAGCAGATTATTGATGAGAGTGGCACAATTGGGGCAGAGTGATGCAAACCAGCGTCAACGACCTTCAGGGCAGGGGAGACTATGCATCGCAGAATACTCGCCGGCGAACGACTGGTGGCAGCCTTTCTCTGCGGCTGCCTGCTTTTCAACTATCCGCTGTTGTCGCTGTTTGATAGCGGCGGCACGCTGTTCGGCATTCCTCTGCTCTATGCCTATGTTTTTGTTGCCTGGGCCGGCCTGATCGCCATGATGGCCTGGATCATCGAAGGCCAGAGCGAGTAAGCGGCGCCAATGCTCAACGGCCCGGTCATCGTAACGGCTTCCTTTTTCTACCTCGCGTTGCTTTTTGCAGTCGCCTGGTGGGGTGACAAGCGTGCTGACCAGGGGCGTTCGATCATCTCCAGCCCGACCATATACGCGCTGTCGATGGCCGTCTACACCACGACCTGGACCTTCTACGGCAGCGTCGGTCGCGCCGCCGTATCGGGCATCGGCTTCCTGCCGATCTATCTCGGCCCGACGCTGGTGATGGCACTCAGCGGGTTCCTGCTGCTCAAGATGATCCGCATCGCCAAGTCCAACCGCATCACGTCGATTGCCGACTTCATCTCCTCGCGCTACGGCAAGAGCCACCTGCTTGGGGGGCTGGTGACGGTGATTGCCGTGGTCGGCATCGTTCCCTACATCGCCCTGCAGCTCAAGGCGGTTTCGGGCAGTGTCAATTTGCTTCTGGAATACCCGGACATCGTCATGCCCAGCCGCAGCACAACGCTGCCGGTGCTGTCCGACATGAGTTTCTACATTGCGCTGATCCTGGCCGCCTTCACCATCGTTTTCGGTACCCGCCATCTCGATGCTACCGAGCGCCACGAAGGGATGGTCGCGGCGATTGCACTGGAGTCCGTAGTAAAGCTCGTGGCCTTTCTGGCAGTCGGGCTGTTCGTGACCTACGGGCTCTACGATAGCTTTGCCGACATCTTCGAGCACGTCGCGGACGATGAAAAACTGCGCCGGCTGACCACCGCCATTCCCTCCGGTCAGGATTTTACCGGCTGGTTCTCGCTGACCGTGCTGGCCGGCCTGGCCATACTCTTCCTGCCGCGCCAGTTCCAGGTTGCCGTCGTTGAAAACGTCAACGAGTCGCATCTGAAACGTGCAACATGGCTGTTCCCGCTCTACATGCTGCTGATCAACCTGTTCGTATTGCCGATTGCTTTTGGTGGCCTGCTGCATTTTAACGGGCAGGGCATCGATGCCGATACCTTCGTGCTGACACTGCCCATGGCAGAGCGCCAGGAGGGGCTGGCGCTGCTGGTGTTCATCGGTGGCCTTTCAGCAGCCACCGGCATGGTCATCGTCGAGACCATCGCGCTGTCGACGATGGTCTGCAACGACCTGATAATGCCGATCCTGCTCCGTTTGCGTGGGCTGGCTCTGGCCGAAGCCAAGGATCTGACCCGTCTGCTGCTCGGCATCCGCCGTGGGGCGATCGTCGCCATTTTGCTGCTCGGTTATCTCTACTTCCGGCTGGCCGGCAACGCCTACGCGCTGGTTTCCATCGGGCTGATCAGTTTCTCGGCGGTGGCCCAGTTCGCCCCGGCCATGATCGGCGGAATGTACTGGCGTGGCGGAACGCGTGGCGGTGCACTGGCCGGCCTCAGCGCCGGTTTCCTGGTCTGGGGCTATACCTTGCTGCTGCCGTCATTTGCCAAATCGGGCTGGCTGGTTGCCGATTTCCTGACGCAGGGGCCGTTCGGCTTCAGCCTGCTGCGGCCGCAGCAACTGCTTGGTCTGACCGGGCTGGATGAAATATCGCACTGCCTGTTCTGGGAGTTTTTCGTCAACATCGGTGCCTATGTTGCCGTTTCCATGGTGCGACCGCCGACGGCGGCCGAGGCCAGTCAGGCCACGCTGTTCGTCGATGCCCTGAAGCACACGCGCCCGGTCGGTGCCGCGATGTGGCGCGGGCGTGCCAAAATTAGCGATCTGCAGGCGCTGGTCGGACGTTTTCTCGGCCCGCAGCGTGCCGAATCGGCGTTTGCCTATGCCCAGAACCTCGGTGGCGTGGCGGCCGATGAGCTGGAAGCCGATGCCGAGCTGGTGCACTTTGCCGAATCCCTGCTCGCCGGTGCCATCGGCAGTGCTTCGGCGCGGGTGCTGGTCGCTTCGGTGGCCAAGGAGGAGCCGCTCAGTCTGTCCGAGGTCATGGACATCCTCGATGAATCCTCGCAGTTGCGCAGCTATAGCCAGGAACTGGAGCGCAAATCGCGCGAGCTGGAGGACGCCACCCGTGATCTCAAGGCGGCCAACGTTCGCCTGCAGGAGCTTGATCGTGTCAAGGACGACATCATGTCGTCGGTGACCCACGAGCTGCGCACGCCGCTGACTTCGATCCGTGCCTTTTCCGAAATCCTGCGCGACGATCCGAAGATGCACCTGGCCGACCGCGAGCGCTTTCTCGGGCTGGTGGTCAGCGAAACCGAGCGGCTGACCCGACTGATCAACCAGACGCTCGATCTGGCCAAGATCGAGTCGGGTAAAGCCGACTGGCACGCCACAGAGGTCGATCTGAAGGATCTCATCGAACAGTCGCTGGCGGCCACCAGCCAGCTTTTCCGCGAGCGCGGGGCGCGCATCGCACTGGATCTGCCGGATGGATTGCCGTTTATCCTGTCTGACCGCGACCGTTTGATTCAGGTCATGCTCAATCTGTTGTCAAATGCAGTAAAGTTCCTACCTGCCGGGTCGGGATTGGTGCGTGTGAGCTTGCGTGCCGGGGCGAATGGGCTTGAGGTGAGCGTTGCCGACAACGGACCAGGCATCCGCGCTCAGGATCAGCAGATCATTTTTGAAAAATTCCGGCAGGTCGGCGACTCGATGACCGACAAGCCGACTGGAACCGGCCTCGGTTTGCCGATCAGCCGGCGTATCATCGAGCATTTCGTGGGCGCCTGTGGGTCGATAGCATTGCGGGAGAAGGCGCCACCTTTCATTTTTACCTGCCTTACGTGCAGGCCGCTGTATTAACGGAGAACGCTCCAGTGTAGGGCGTTCCGAGCGGGTTGGTAATGGAGGAGACATGAGCAAAAAAGTACTGATTGCCGACGATGAACCGAATATCGTCATTTCCCTCGAATTTTTGCTGCGACGTGAAGGTTTTGAAGTGCTGGTTGCCGTCGATGGCGAAGAAGCGCTGGCCAAGGCGCGTGCCGAGCGGCCCGATCTGGTACTGCTCGACGTGATGATGCCAAAGATGAATGGCTTGATGTCTGTCAGGCCTTGCGCGCCGATCCCGGAACTGGCGTCGATGCGCGTACTGATGCTCACCGCCAAGGGCCGCGAAACAGAGGTCAGCAAAGGTCTGGGGCTGGGCGCCGATGGCTACATGACCAAGCCATTTTCAACCAAGGATCTGGTGGCGCAGGTGCGCGTGCTGCTGGGAGGCTAGGTGAATTCCTCGCGCAAGCTGGTGTTTGCCGCAGCGACTGTTTGCCTCTTCCTGCTGGTTCTGGTCGCGGTGGAGGCTACGCTGATGCAACTCGGTGCGGCTGACAATGGCGAAGCGGTACTGAGCTTCAGTGATCGTGTTGTCTCGATTCTCATGGTCACCGTACTGGCCTGTGCACTGGCCTGTGCGGCGCTGCGCGAGGTCTATCAGCGTTATGTGCGGGCCAGCCTGCGTCTCGCCGAAGAGGCCGGGGCGCTGGTGGCGCATTGTGGCGTGCGGGTTAGCGACTATGTGGCTCCCGAATTGCACGCTGTCGGGCAAGCCGTCAATCAACTGGCAAGCGTTCGCGACGCACTGGAAAACGATGTAGTCGGGCGTGTTCGTGAAGCCCGCGCCTCGCTCGAAGAAGAACGCAGTCGCCTTGCCGCATTGATGGCTGAACTCAATCAGAGTGTCGTCGTCTGCAATCTTGATGGCCGCGTGCTGCTCTATAACCAGCGGGCACGCGAAGAATTGGGCGGGCTGGAAGAAACCGGCGGTGTCGAGTTGCTCGGGCTCGGTCGCTCGATCTATACGGTTCTTGATCGCAGCCTGATTGCCCACGCGCTTGAACGCCTGCAGCAGAGGCCTGCAGAGATGGCCGGGTCGCGCGGTGCGCAGTTTGTCACCGCCACGCGCAGCGGCCGGCTGTTACGCGCGTTGATGACGCCGGTGCTGGCGGCGGACGGCGATCAGGCGTCCGTGACCACGCTCACCGGTTTCGTACTGATCCTCGACGACATCACTGCCGACCACGAGCGCGATGCCCGTCGCGATGGCTTGATCCAGTCGCTGACTGAAGGCGGGCGCGGCCCACTGGGCAATATCCGCGCAGCGGCCGAGACACTCACCGATTTTGCCGACATGCTGCCGGAGCAACGCGTGCGATTCCTCGGTGTCATCCGCGACGAGGCCCGGGCGCTGTCCTTGCATCTGGAGAACGCAGCCATGGCCTTCTCGAACGATCTGCGCGTGCGCTGGCCGCTCGAGGAAATGCTCGGCGCCGATCTGGTCAGCGCCGCCGCTCGCCGCATCGCCGAGCACGCCGGGCTGGCCGTCAAGGTCGACAGAATCGATGACAGTATCTGGTTGCGTATCGACAGTTTCGGCTTGCTGCAGGTGCTGTCCTTCCTGTCTACACGCCTGCACGACGAATACCAGATCCGTGAGGTGCGCCTGGCCTTGGTGCTCGACGGGCGTTTGGCGCAACTCGATCTGATCTGGGCCGGCAGTTTCATGAATAACGAAACGGCGATGACCTGGGAAATGGATTCGATGAACACGGCCGGCGAAGCGACGCCGCTTTCCGTGCGCGATGTGGTTGATCGCTGCAACGGTGAGATCTGGTTTCAGCGCGAACGCGTCTCACATCGTGCCTTCTTCCGCATCATGCTGCCGATTGCCGAGATGCCGAAGGATGCTGCCCGCAGCAGGGAGCCGGCGCTCCAGGGCAGCCGGCCGGAGTTCTACGACTTTGATCTTTTCAATTACTCGGCAGTCAGTCATCAGCTTGACGAGTGCCCGCTGGCCGAACTGACCTATACGGTTTTCGATACGGAAACCACCGGGCTCGATCCTTCGGGTGGCGACGAGATCATCCAGATCGGCGCGACTCGTATCGTCAATCGCCGTTTGCTTGGCCATGAGTGTTTTGACCAGTTGGTCGATCCGCAGCGGGTATTGTCGAAGGAGTCGATCCTCATTCATGGCATCACGCCCGATCTGCTCGTCGGGCAGCCAACGATTGCCACCGTGTTGCCTGCCTTCCTGTCTTATTGTGCCGACACGGTGCTGGTTGCGCACAACGCCGCTTTTGACATGCGCTTTCTGCAACTGAAGGAGGCGCGTCTCGGTGTGCGCTTCGAGCAACCGGTACTCGACACACTGCTGCTCTCGGCGGTGCTCCATCCCAATCAGGAAATGCATCGTCTCGAAGCCATCGCCGAACGGCTGGGTGTCTCGGTTTTTGGTCGTCATACGGCTCTGGGCGATGCCATGGTGACGGCTGAAGTTTTTCTGAAAATGCTGCCGCTGCTCGCCGCAATGGGCATCCATACCCTGCGCCAGGCACGTGAAGCGAGCGAGAGGACCTACCATGCCCGACTCAAGTATTGATGCCACCCACCCGCATCCCGATACGCTGGTCAGCCCTGGTATCAGTGTGGCTGGCGCCCGCGTTGCGCCGCTTTCGTCCTTCTCCACCCTGCGCCAACTGGTGCGTGCTGCTCCGCTTACCGTACCACCGTCGGCCAGCGTGCGCGAGACCTTGCTCAAACTGGATATCGCCCATACCGATGCCATAGTCGTAGTCGATGAGGCGAGCCGTGTAGCGCTCGGCATCGTGACGCTACGCGATGTAATGCGTCGCATCGCCATCGAAGCCGGTGATCTCGAAGCACCAATCGCCGTGATCATGACCGGTGGCTTGATCACCCTGCCGGCCGACGCCACCGCGCATCAGGCGAGCGTCATCATGGTACGCCGCGGGGTCCGCCATCTGGTGCTGACCGAAGTTGACGGCAGCTATTTCAATGTCGTCTCTCAGGCCGATCTTTACGCCCAGCCTGGCGCCCGCGCCGAGGAGTTGGTCATCGCCATTCTGGCGGCCACGGACACCGCTACCCTGGCCACCCTGGCCGTCGGCGTGCGCCGCCTTGCTGCCCGCCTGCTGGCCGAGCGGGTGGGTGCCGAAGCCATCTGCCAGCGTATTTCGGCGCTCAACGATCTGCTCACCTTGCAGGTCATCGAACTGACCGCCGGACGATTCGAGCTGCCCTACGTTCCCTGGTGCTGGCTGGTTTTCGGTTCCGAAGGCCGACTCGAGCAGACGCTGGCTTCCGACCAGGACAACGGCCTGATCTTTGTCGCGGCCTCGGAAGAAGAAACTGCCAGCCTGCGCCAGGCCTTTTTGCCCTTTGCCCGTGCCGTCAATGAGGCACTCGATGCCTGCGGCTTCCCCTTGTGCCAAGGCAACATCATGGCCAGCAATCCGGCCTGGTGCCTATCTCTTGATGAGTGGAAGTCGGCTTTCGGAGAGTGGATGTCCAACGCGCAACCGGAGGCTGTACTCAACTCGACCATCTTCTTTGATTTTCGCGCACTCTACGGGCAGGATTCACTGGCCGGCGAACTGCGCGAATGGCTGCTGGCCAGAGCATCATCGTACCCGATTTTTCTGCGTGCGCTGGCTGCAAGCACCATGAACTGGGAGTCGCCACTCAACTGGTGGCAAGGTTTTCGTTATGACGGCCACAAGGATTTTCCGCACACCATCGATCTCAAGAAACACGGCGCGCGGCCCTTTGTCGATGCTGCACGCATCCAGGCGCTGGCCAGGGGCGTACCGGATACCAACACCGTCGAGCGCCTGCGCGCAGCCGGCAGCGTGATCGGCATACCGCCTCATGAAACTGCCGCGCTGGTCGACGCCTTCTATCATATCCAGCGTCTGCGGCTTGAACATCAGGTCACCGGCAGTGCGAACGAGGATCCCAACCGTGTCAATCCCGATCTGCTGCATGCCCTTGATCGACTCATCCTCAAGGAGTCGCTGAAACAGGCACGCAGCCTGCAGCAGCGACTGGCAATGGATTACGCATTGACGTCTTAGCGGCTTGCGGCCCGCTGGTTCAGTACCCAAGCCGTGCGCGGAAGTTTTCCGGCACTTGGGTGGCTTTGCGCGTTGCATAGTCGAAGAAAACTATCCCGGTTTTGCCGCGCGCCACTTCACGAAGGCTTGATCGCTCGTTCATGCACCACAGCAGATCGCAGCCTTTGCTGCTGAAGTCAGCAGCACCCATTCGTACCAGCATAACTTCGCCGTGAAAGGCCTCCGAGCGGTATTGCAGCGCCGCATCCGAAATAACAATACCCACCCCTTCGATATCCAGTTCGCGGTAACCGAGCGACTGGAAGAATCGCGCACGCGCCTCCGAAACCACTGTCAGCAGAAGCGCATTGTCGAGATGTCCGCCGTAGTTCATGTGGCTGAGGTAGAGGGTGATTTCAGTGGCAAAGGGAAACTGCTCGGGGAGTTCGATCTGGATACGGGCCATGGCTTTCTCTGTATCTATCAAAAAGTAAAGGGGCTAGCATAGCAACAATGACGTTCACAGAGTTTGCAAGCTTGAACTCGATCGAAGTTCCGGCGCGCCGATGCAGGCGAAATCAGACACAGGCAGGAGAACTGGTCAGTCTGCTTTGCTGGAACTCCTCGCTGGCAAGGTGCCTATTGACGGCGGTGGCCGTAGACGGAGATACTCTTCCATGCACCTTGAGTTTCCTGAATATCATTCATTCACCACCGGAGGTAATCATCATGACCAGAAACACATTACTTGCACTGTCCGCCCTGGGGCTCGTTCTGGCGGGCTGCGCCAGCGACCAGCAGTTGCTTGCCGGCGATCAGGGCAACGCCCTGCAGAGCGCGGTACGCCGGGGGCAGTTTGATCTTTCCTGCCCCAGTGCCACCGGAACGATTCTCTCCAACACTCTGCTCCAGCCAGCACTCTGGAACGGGATCGAACGCGCCGAATATACAGTTGGCGTTCAGGGTTGCGGACAGAAAGTGACTTACCTGGTGGTTTGCCAGATCGGATCGGTCAGTTGCGTTGCCGTTTCCGGGAGAAACCAGGCCTTTGCGCAGTAGGCTGGTTAGTTATTCGAATCGCCACGAACAAGCAACGCAATATCCCGTATGGCTGTCGCCGACTTGCTGGCGACAGCCCGCAAATGAACACTACCTGCAAGCTCAAAGGAGAAACTATGACCAAAAAAATTGCAAGCTGGCTCTCGGCCCTGGTACTGGCCGCAATCCTCGGCGCCTGCGCCACACCTGGAACGCAACCGGATGAAATTGACCTGCGCGCCGGGGTTATCGAACAGATCACCCTCGTTCAGTTGCAAAGCAATCAGCATGCAGGCGTCGGCGCCGTGGTCGGCGGCCTGGCCGGACTCGGAATCGGCAGTCTGATCGGTGCCGGCACCGGGCGCGATGTCGCCATGGTGCTGGGAGCCGTTGGCGGCGCATTTGCCGGCAATGAAGTGCAGAAGAAGTACGATCAGCCCGTAGCGGGACAGCAAATCGTCGTCCGCACCAGCAACGGGGTACTGATTTCGATAACACAACCGACGAATCCGAATCTTTTCAATGGCCAGCGGGTGTACGTTCAGGGCAACGGTGACGGCGCACGGGTCGTTCCGCGCTAAGCAAAAATGCTCACCAGGTAACGGGCTGTCCGACTGCCCGTTACCCTTATCCCTTGATTTATCCAACTGGCCATGATCAGGCCATGGATGGAAGTCGTCGCCGATACCTCTGCCCATGCCTGACAATGCTTGATGCACCGTCAAGAGCTTTACATCGTTAAAGCAAGGGAGTACCTTTTTCGTCAGCTCAACACCGTCATCCATCGATTAGCAAAGGGGAGAACCATGCAACAAACAGCACGTCCGCGTCGCAGCATCCTTTACATGCCGGGCTCGAACGCCCGCGCCCTCGACAAGGCGAAAACCTTGCCGGCGGATGGCCTGATCCTCGATCTTGAAGACGCGGTCGCCCCCGACGCCAAGGAAGTTGCCCGCAAACAGGTCTGCGAGTCCGTGAAGGCGGGCGGCTACGGGATGCGCGAACTGATCATTCGCGTCAATTCTCTTTCGACGCGATGGGGCTTCGACGATGTGGCCCTGGCGTCGAAATCCGGCGCCGACGCGCTGCTGTTGCCGAAGGTGGAAAGCGCCGACGCCATCCGCCACATGGAGGCGATCATGCGAGCGAACGGCGCACCGGAGACCATGGCGATCTGGGCGATGATGGAGACGCCGCGCAGTGTCCTGGAATCCCAGCGGATCGCCGAGTCCACGCCGCGCATGGCCTGTCTGGTGATGGGCACTTCGGATCTGGCCAAGGAACTTGACTGCGCGCATACCCACGAGCGGCTGCCGTTCATTACCTCTCTCGGACTTTGTCTGCTCGCTGCGCGCGCGGCCGGACTAGCCATCCTCGACGGCGTTTACCTCGACCTCAACGACGATTCCGGTTTCGAGTTTGCCTGCCAGCAGGGATCGGAACTCGGTTTCGACGGCAAGACGCTGATCCATCCGAAGCAGGTGGGGGCCTGCAACAAGGTATTCACGCCGAACACCGCCGACGTCGAATGGTCGCGCAAGATCATCGAAGCGCATTCAGCGGCAAGCGCACGCGGCGAGGGCGTTGTGGTCGTCGACGGCAAGCTGATCGAGAACCTGCACGTGGAAAGCGCAAAGCGGGTAGTCACGATGGCCGAGGCGATCGAGAAGATGCAGACCTAGCAGCCTGCCGCGTAACGGACAAGGCGGTGCATTGCTGTGCCGTGCACCGCCGCTTCCGGCAGATCTATGGTTCTGCGCTGAGTTGGACAGATTCCGCTGGGCGAAAGGTTACGAAATCCAGGCGCACGAAACGCTGCAGGTGCCGCTGGTGCCTGGCGGCCTGACGATCGCCATGACGCATTTAGCATCCTGTTCCAGAACAGATGCGTTTTAAGCAGAGCGGCATATTGGAAATAACCCGCAGTTACTTGAAGCCGCTTGATCCGTTTTTCCTGGATGTGGCGTCGATCTTCTACCACGGGCTAATTTTCCTCCTGGATTACGTCAATTCTCTGGAGGTGGCTTATACGGCGCCCCCGGATGCGCCGGGTATTGTCTGCATCCTGGGTCTGATGAGCAGTGCTGATTCCCTGTCACAGCCTGGGATGTAAGGGCCTCGGTATTTTTCGGCGCGGAAGGACAATCAACAAGGGCATCTTCAAGTCCGCGGCCATGAAAATCACTATCCATGCTCTTGCCAGGTCATAACGTGTCAGGATCGCGATTTGACCGGCGTTGCAGCGTTGTGCCGGGGGAAAGTTCCGGGTCGGTTTGGCCTCCTCGACGGGAATCGAACCCATATCTCACGCTTAGGAGGCGCGTGCACTATCCATTATGCTACGAGGAGGTCGGGGCGTATTCTAGCGCGCCGGGGCGCTCGGCTGCCAATTTCCCTTGATTATGGAGAATGAAGATGCTCAAGCGGGTCTGTATTTCCTTGTTTCTGTTGATCGTACTGACCAATCTGGCCTGGGCTGATGAAGTGCCGGTGGTCGGCAGCATGGCGCCGGCTTTTACGCTGCTCGACCAGGGCGGGCGGGAGGTTTCGCTCGACAGTCTGCGCGGCAAGTGGCTGGTGCTTTACTTCTATCCCAGGAACGATACGCCGGGGTGCACGGAAGAGGCTTGCAGTTTTCGCGACGATATGGCGCAGTTGACCAGGCTGGGGGCGCAGATTGTCGGCGTGAGCATTGACAGTACGGCTTCGAATGCCGAGTTTGCGGAAAAGTATCATCTGCCTTTCCCGCTGCTGGCCGACAAGGACGGCGAAGTAGCCAAACGCTATGGGGCTTACGCGGACTGGAAGCTCGTGCGTTTTGCCCGTCGTTACACCTTCCTGATCGACGCCCAGGGTAAAATCGCGAAAACCTATCTCAAGGTCGATACCTCGAAGCATTCTGCCGAGATCATAGCCGACCTCAAGCATTTCTCTTCATCCTCCGGAAAGTAAGCTGATTTCATGCCGCACCTGATTCTGTCTGCTGCATCGCTCGCCTATGGCCATGTGCCGCTGCTTGACCATGCCGATTTCCAGCTCGATCAGGGCGAACGTGTTGCGTTGATCGGGCGCAACGGCACAGGCAAGTCCTCGCTGTTGCGTGCACTGGCCGGGCAAGGGTCGCTTGATGACGGAACGGTGTGGCGGCAGCCGGGCTTGCGCATGGGCTATGTGCCACAGGAGCCGCCCTTTGCTCCAGAACTGACAGTGTTCGAGGCGGTCGTGGCGGGAATGGGCGAAATCTCTGCGCTGCTTGCTGAGTATCACGCCGTCGCGCATGCCATGGGTGAGCCGGAGGCCGAGCATGAGGCGCTGCTCGAACGCATGCATCACCTGCAGGGCGAGCTGGAGTCACGCCAGGCGTGGTCGTTCGAGGCGCAGGCCGAACGGGTAATCCAGCGCTTTTCGCTCGACGCCGACGCGCGCGTCGGCACGCTCTCCGGTGGGCAGAAGAAGCGCCTGGCGCTGGCGCAGGCGCTGGCCATTTCGCCCGAACTGCTGCTCCTCGACGAGCCGACCAACCATCTGGATATCGGCGCCATCGAGTGGCTCGAAGACCTGCTGATGGCGTCGGGCGTGTCGATGGTGTTCATCACCCATGACCGGCGCTTTCTCGATCGCGTTTCGACGCGCATCGTCGAACTGGATCGCGGGCGTCTGCTCTCCTGTCCCGGAAATTTCAGTGCCTATCAGGCCAAAAAGGAAATGATTCTGCACGACGAGGCGATCCAGAGTGCCAAATTCGACAAGTTTCTGGCACAGGAGGAAGTGTGGATTCGCAAGGGAGTCGAAGCGCGGCGCACGCGCAACGAAGGCCGGGTGCTGCGTCTTGAACAACTGCGGCGCGAGCGTGCCGCACGCCGCGAGCGGCAGGGCAAGGTTGAACTGGCGCTTGATTCGGGCGACCGGAGTGGCAAGCTGGTGGCCGAACTGGAACACGTAAGCAAGAGTTTTGGCGAGGGCGCGCAGCAACTGGCGGTCGTACGCGACTTTTCCTGCCGTTTGCAGCGTGGCGACAAGATCGGCTTGATCGGGCCCAACGGCGCCGGCAAGACGACCCTGCTGCGCCTGATCCTCGGCGAACTGGCACCGGATTCGGGCCGGGTTCGTCTCGGTAGCAAAATACAGGTAGCTTACTTCGACCAGTTCAGAACGCAGCTCGACGAAGAGGCGGCGCTGATCGATGTGATTTCACCGGGCTCGGATTATGTCGAGATCGGTAACGAGAAAAAGCATGTGATCGGCTATCTCGGCGATTTTCTCTTTGCTCCGCAGCGTGCCCGCTCGCCGGTAAAATCGCTCTCCGGCGGAGAACGCAACCGCCTGCTGCTGGCGCGCCTGTTTGCGCGCCCGGCCAACGTGCTGGTGCTCGACGAGCCGACCAACGACCTTGACATCGAAACGCTCGAACTGCTCGAACAGTTGTTGCAGGAGTACAGGGGCACGCTGTTTCTGGTCAGTCATGACCGGGTTTTTATTGACAACGTGGTGACGCAGACCATCGCCTTCGAGGGCGACGGTGTCTGGCGCGAGTATGCCGGCGGCTATCAGGACTGGGCGGATTATCAGGTCAAGCAGCGTGCCGGGGATGCTGCGCAGTCGGCGGCGAAGCGTGTTGCGTCGGCTGTTATGGCATCGGTGCAGGCACCCAGGGTCAAGGTCGACAGTAGCCGCAAGCTGAGCTACAAGGACTCGCGCGAGCTCGCCGAACTGCCCGAACGGATTGCGGCACTTGAACAGGAGCAGAAGGCGATCAGCCAGCGCCTGGAAGATCCGGCGTTCTATCAGGCCGAGCCGCAGGAAGCTCGGCGAATTTCGCTGCGTCTGACGAAAATCGATGAAGAGTTGCTGCTGCTGCTGGAGCGCTGGGAAGCGCTGGAGGGGTGAGGCTTTAGCGCCTTCAGCAAGTAAATCGCGCACAGAGTGGAAGCAGAAGGAAAATGCTGGAACTGGGCTTCGCGCTGTGAGTTTCCTGCACAGCGCATGAACAGGCCATCTGCACCCAGGGTTGACACGCTGCGGTCATATTTGGTGATTCCTCCTGACGGGGAATGCGTGAAATGGCGAGAATTGGCGTTTGACCTGGATGTCCATATCAAGGATACTCATCTCATTAAAATAAAAAATACTTGTCCTTGCGGCGTACCAGGTTCAAGCTTTCCGGAACGGTCAAGAAAATCCGTTGGCGCTGGCGATAGCACGCGTCATTTACCCCCGGCGCGGCTATCCCGCGCTGAAAATTACATAACTACCTAGAGAGGCCTTTCATGAATCCCCAAAACGGTTACGACGTTGAAGACATGACTGTCGGAATGAGCGCAGAAATTGCCAAGACCATTACTGATGCGGACCTTGTCCTGTTTGCCGGCGTGTCCACCGACGTCAATGCGGTTCATATGGATGAGGACTTTGCCAAGACGACGATGTTTGGTGGCCGCATCGCGCACGGCATGTTGTCCGCCAGCCTCATTTCAGCGGTGCTGGGCAATCGTTTGCCCGGGCCGGGCTGCATTTACATGAACCAGTCCTTGCGCTTCCGCGCTCCGGTTCGTCCCGGCGACACCGTTCATGCCAAGGTGACGGTCAAGGAAGTTATCGCCGAAAAGGGTCGGGTAGTCCTCGATACCGTTTGTACCGTGGGAGAAACGGTGGTCATCGATGGTGAGGCAACCATGATGCCAACCTCTCGCCGCAAACGCGAAGCAGCCGGCAAGTAGGTCGTCGTGGCGAGCGGCCGGCTTGGCCGCTCGTTCTCCCGGACTCCGTTACTCGACAATTTGCCAGCGATCGTCGACCGACGAGCGCGCAGGGGCGTTAACGCCCCCAAGGATCAGTGCCCGGTGAAACGCGGCGGGCGCTTTTCGAGAAAAGCCGCCAGACCCTCGGCATAGTCGGTGCTTTCGATAAACGCAAATGACGCACGCTTTTCGGCTTCGCTGAGCGGCGTGGGGTCCATCAGCCGGGAAATCCACTGCTTGTGCCAGCGAGCGACCAACGGCGCGCCAGCGGCTATGCGTTGCGCCGTTGCCATGGCTTCGCTGAGCACGTCGGCGTCCGGCACCACGCGCGTCAGCAGCCCCTTGCTCAGTGCCTCGGCGGCCGTCAGCAAGCGACCTTCGAGCAGGATCTCCCTGGTCAGCGCCGGACCGGCGAGCGCCAGCAAACCAGCCAGTTCGCCAGGGTACATGGAAAACCCGAGCTTCATGACCGGTGCGCCGAAACGGGCGGATTGCCCTGCAATCCGCAGATCGCAGGCGCTGGCGATCTCCAGCCCGGCTCCGACACAAGGCCCCTGAATCGCCGCTACGGTCGGCTGGGGAAGCTGCTCGATGGCCTGCAATACCTGCCCGACCGACTCGTGGTAGGCCAGTGCGCTGTCCACCGTGGCACGGGCTTCGCGCAGTTCCTCGAGATCACCACCCGCAGCGAAAACCTCGCCTGCACCGCGCAGGATCACACAACGGATGTCGGCGTCTCCCGCAAGTCGCAGCACGCTCTGCCGCAATTCCTGCCACATCACGGCGTTCAGGGCATTGAGCTTGCCCGGATTGGAGAGTGTGAGCGTAGCGACAGGGTCTTTACGATCACAATGTACGGTGGCAATGGTCATCGGTTGGCGTTCTTTCATGAATGCTAAGGGATACATTTGACGGAAGTGTCATTCGCGCACAAGCAGGATGCTGAGCGCCGCTGTGGCAACGACGTCTCCCTGGCCGGGGCGAATCCTGCAATTATCGTGGAAACCGCTTCTGGACGCGACTCCGGGGAGAGCGGCTGGCGAGTCGGCCGCACAATTTCGTGCACCATCGCCAGGACTTGAATGCGATGGATAATGTTCAATCGTTGAGATTTTATGGGTAGAGCTCAATCGATGAGATTTTCTCAATTGATGTTGTAGAGCATCATCATCAGGCGTTAGAATGGAATATCTTATTTGGGTTCGGCTGGGTTGCGGCGATATTGATGACGCCCCCTCCGGAATCAGTTCTTTTCTTGCTACGAACGACTGCTTTCTTTGACCGGAGGGAGGTCCTTCAGTGACTTTTTTCCTTCCGAAACATGGGCTTGCGCACATGTTGCAGCGCATTATGGCGGACAGTGGAACCCTCGCCTGTACCGAGGGCGTATTTGCGAGCAATGAGGGATGTGATTTTTGCAATTCTTTAGGGAGAAAATAAATGAAGCTCACACTGACCGATGACGAAACGGGCGCCTATTGCGCTCTCGTTCGTTCGCATTGTCAGTAACCGTTCCGGTAATTAACGGCCGATCGGCCATCAATAAGGTAATCAACCATGAGTGATGTCAACAACAGGATGCAGGAAGCGTCGCAGTATCTTGCCGTAGCCGATGCGCTGATCAAGCAATCGTTAGTCTGGATCAAGCAGCAATGCGTCGGCGACAAGGGGTTTCGGGCGACAAGCTTGACGAGCATCAGATGGCCTGTTTCGATCTGGCCTGGTGCGCTGCCGAATCGAGCACGGCGCATTTTGCAGTGGACTATGTCTACAAGGTAGTCGCTGCCAATGAGGCAGGTCATGGCGTCAGCCTGGAAGAGCGGATGACTCTGGCTTTTTGCGCCGAGGCTTTGCAGAACATTCGCAATCGTTTGTTTGCCCGCCCGAAAACTTTTGGTCTGAACGAAGATGACCTGGCGACTCTGGATGCATCCGCCCTCCGTCATTTCTGCCAGTCGCAACTGGATGCAGGCAATCTGGAAGCGCTGGGCAGACAAATCATTGCCTTGAATGGCGCAAGCGGCTCCTACATGCTCGGCCATGATGCGACGATGATGCAGGACTCGTTCCGCAAACTGGCCACCAACGTGGTGATGCCATTGGCCGAGGAGATTCATCGGCAAGACCGGATCATCCCGAAGGAAATCCTCGAACCGCTGACTGAAATGGGCTGCTTTGCCCTGTCGATTCCCGAGCGCTACGGCGGCATCCAGAGTGACGACCATGAAGACAACATGGGAATGATCGTGGTCACCGAGGAACTGTCGCGCGGCTCGCTCGGCGGGGCGGGCAGCCTGATCACGCGTCCGGAAATCCTCAGTCGGTCCCTGCTCAAGGGGGGGACGGAAGAGCAGAGACAAAAGTGGTTGCCCCTGGTGGCCATGGGCGACCCCCTGTGTGCCATTGCCGTCACCGAACCGGATACCGGCTCCGATGTCGCCGCGATGCGACTCAAGGCGACCAAGTGCGATGGCGGCTGGATACTCGACGGCGCCAAGACCTGGTGCACCATGGCCGGTAAAGCCGGTCTGATACTGGTTCTGGCCCGCTCCAATCCCGACCGCTCGCTCGGCCACAAAGGATTGAGCATGTTCCTGGTCGAGAAGGACGTCTATGAGGGTCACGATTTCGAATATCGACAGCCACAAGGCGGCTTGCTCACCGGGCGGGCGATTGCCACCATTGGTTATCGCGGAATGCATTCCTACGAGCTTTTCTTCGACCATGTCTTCGTTCCTGACGAAAACCTGGTCGGCGGGCCTGGGGGCGAAGGGAAGGGTTTTTACTTCATCATGGCCGGATTTGCCGGCGGACGCATTCAAACGGCCGCTCGTGCCATCGGTGTCATGCAAGCCGCCTTTGAAAGAGCGGTTTCCTATTCCCAGGAGCGCAAGGTATTCGGCAAACCCATAGGGGAATATCAACTGACGCTCGTCAAGCTGGCGCGCATGGCAACGTTGCTCACCGTTTCCCGGCAATTCACCTACGCCGTCGGTCGTTTGATGGATCAGGGAGCAGGGCAGATGGAAGCCAGCATGGTGAAACTATTCACCTGCCGGACGGCCGAGTGGCTCACCCGCGAAGCCTTGCAGATTCACGGCGGCATGGGCTATGCCGAGGAGTCGCCGGTCAGCCGTTATTTCGTCGATGCACGTGTGCTTTCGATATTCGAGGGGGCCGAAGAAACCCTGGCCCTGAAGGTTATCGCACGCTCCCTGATAGACGCCGTGTAGGTCCCGATACAGAGTAACGCCAAGGGAAGATTCATGTCGCAAGTGGTTCCAGGGAGAACGACAAGAAAGACATGGGCAAGAACAAGATTGATCAGAGAAAAAGGGGATAGTCATGGTTGCCGGTCAGAAAAAACGGGATAAGCCCTGGTTGATGCGGACCTATAGTGGTCACAGCTCGGCCAAGGCATCCAATACGCTTTATCGAACCAATCTGGCCAAAGGCCAGACCGGATTATCGGTGGCCTTCGACCTGCCGACGCAGACCGGCTACGACGCCGACAATGTCCTGGCCAGGGGCGAGGTCGGCAAGGTCGGCGTGCCGATATCGCATATCGAGGACATGGATCAGTTGTTCGACCAGATCCCGCTCGATCAGATGAACACGGCGATGACGATCAACGCCACGGCGCCATGGTTGCTGTCGCTGTACATCGGCCTGGCGCAGCGGCGGGGCATTGATCCCAAAAAACTGAGTGGCACCACGCAGAACGACATCATCAAGGAATATCTCTCGCGCGGCACCTACATCTATCCGCCAGGTCCCTCGATGCGCCTGATCGCCGATACGATCAACTACACCATCACCCATGTTCCGAAGTGGAATCCGACCAATATCTGCAGTTACCATTTGCAGGAAGCGGGCGCTACACCGGTTCAGGAACTGGCCTATGCCCTGTGCACCGCGATGGCGGTTCTCGACCGGGTCAAGGCTACCGGCGTGATCACTCCGGATCAATTTCCGCAGGTCGTCGAGCGCATCTCGTTCTTTGTCAATGCCGGCATACGCTTCGTTGAAGAGTGCTGCAAGTTGCGGGCGTTCGGCGAAATGTGGGACGAAATGACCTTGAACCGCTATCAGGTTGCTGATCCAAAGCTGCGCCGGTTCCGTTATGGCGTGCAGGTCAACTCCCTGGGGCTGACCGAGCCGCAGCCGGAAAACAATGTGCAGCGAATCGTCCTGGAAATGCTGGCGGTGGTGCTCTCCAAAGGTGCCCGAGCGCGCGCCATCCAGCTCCCGGCCTGGAACGAGGCCATGGGCTTGCCGCGCCCCTGGGATCAGCAATGGGCTTTGCGCATACAGCAGGTGATGGCGTTTGAAACCGATCTTCTGGAGTACGCGGATATTCTTGATGGCTCGCCGGTGATTGCCGCCAAGGTCAGCGAGCTGATCGAGGGTGCCAGGACGGAAATCGCCAATGTCGAAGCCCAGGGCGGGATCGTTGCGGCAATCGAATCCGGCTACATCAAGCGCGAACTCGTCGGCAGCCACATGAACCGCCTGCGCGCCATCGAATCAGGCGATCTGAAAATCATCGGCGTTAACTGCTTCCAGGAAACGGCCGAATCGCCGCTGACCCTGGGCAGTGATGGCGGTATCATGAAAACCAATCCGGCAGCCGAGCGTGAGCAGATCGAACGTCTGCAGGCGCATCGAAAGAGCCGCAACGATGCCGACGTTCGGGCCGCCTTGCAGGGACTCACCGATGCCGCCAAAAGCGACGAGAACATCATGCCCAGTTCGATTCGCTGTGCGATGGCGGGAGTCACTACCGGCGAATGGGGAGATTCCCTGCGTGCGGTTTTCGGCGAGTTCAGGCCACCGACGGGTATCGACATTTCAATCGACAGCCGCGAAGTACTCGGCAAGAAGGATCAGGTCACCGAGCTCAGGACACGAGTCGCCAACACCGGCACCGCCTTGGGACGTCCGCTCAAGCTGTTGGTCGGCAAACCGGGGCTGGACGGGCACTCCAACGGTGCGGAACAGGTTGCCGTCAAGGCCAGGGATGTCGGCTTCGAGGTCGTCTACGACGGTATCCGCCTGACCCCGCAACAGATTGCCCAGGCGGCTCAGGAGGAAGGGGTGCATATGGTGGGACTGTCGATCCTTTCGGGAAGCCACATGGAACTGGTCGAAGCGGTTCTGCAGGAAATGCGCGCGCGCGATCTGGCAACAGTGCCGGTGATTGCCGGTGGAATCATTCCCCAGGAGGATGCTGAAAAGCTGCTTTCGCAAGGAGTGCGCGCCATTTATACGCCCAAGGATTTCAGCCTGAATACCATCATGGCGGACATGGTGGATGTCATCCGTGAATGCAACGGGCTCGAACGGCTTGGATTGCTGCAGTGATGGAGAAATGACTCAGGCAAACCTTCCCGATCCGGAGCAGCTGGCTTTGCGGATACAGCGCGGCGAGCGGGCAGCAGTTGCCAGCGGTTTGAATCTGCTGGACAACAAACTGGCCGACGCGCGTTCCCGCTCGGCACGGTTGCTGGCGGCCCTCTCCGGCGAGCGCTGGCTGAATGACGGCCACCTCATCGGGGTAACCGGCCCTCCCGGCGCCGGGAAATCATCGCTGGTTTGCGCGATGATCAGGGAGTGGCGCCTCTCGGGAAGGACGGTCGGGGTGCTTGCGGTGGATCCGTCCAGTCGCCCCGAGCTGGGCGGTGGCGCTCTGCTGGGAGATCGCATCCGCATCAAGAACTCGTCTCATGATGAGGGTCTGTTCATCCGCTCGCTGGCCAATCGCAATCAGTTGGGCGGGGTGGCGAGCGAAGTTTGGCCGATGAGCGGGCTGATGCTCGCCTGCTTCGACATCGTGGTGATCGAGACGGTCGGCGTCGGGCAGACCGAAATCGATATTGCCGAAATCGCCGACACGGTCTGTTATGTGGCGCAACCGGCTTCGGGTGACGCAATCCAGTATCTGAAGTCTGGTATTATCGAAATCCCGGACGTTTTCGCGGTTAACAAGTCCGACCTGGGAGCCCCGGCACGCAAGACGGCCGCAGAAATCGGTCGTAGCGCACCTCGGCAGGATCGTCGGGAGGATTGGGATTACCCGGTGTGTCTGGTGAGTGCGTCAATGAATACAGGGATCAAGCAATCACAGGATCATATCGACAGGCACCGCGGCTTTCTGGTCAATGCCGGCTTGCTGGGCAAACAACGTACCCGCCATCACAACGCCTGGGTAATGCGCTTGTTGAAAGAGGAATTCGGAACCTTTGGGCTGGAACTGGCCGGTGGTCTCGCTACTATTGGCGAGCGCCTGAGCGCAAATCGGTCCAGTCAGTTTGCAGAATACGAGCGTATGCGACAACATATTCTCTCCAGATTCAATTCGGACAATTCATCCAGCAACATAACCATAAAGGAGCATCATCATGAGCAAGCAGTTATATAACCTAGGCGATCAGCCCCCGTTGGGCGAAGTTCCGGAAAAAATGCACGCCTGGCTGATTCGCGCGGACCGCTTTGGCAAGCCGATGGACGCGTTTCAGAAGGAAGTAGTGACTACGCCTTCCATCGCCGATGACGAAGTGCTGGTATATGTGATGGCGGCGGGCATCAACTACAACAACGTCTGGGCCGGAATGGGCATTCCCGTCAATGTCATCGGCGCCCGCAACAAGGCCGGCGAACCCGAAGACTTCCATATCGGCGGCAGCGATGCCTCAGGCATCGTCTACAAGGTCGGCAAGGACGTTACCAACGTCAAAGTGGGTGACGAAGTGGTGATGCATTGCGGCACTTACAGCCGCAATTGCGAGTGGGTCAAGGGCGGCGGCGATCCGATGTATTCTCCGACGTACAAGATCTGGGGTTACGAAACCAATTTCGGCAGTTTTGCCCAATTCACCCGCGTCCAGGCCCAGCAGTGCATGCCCAAGCCCAAGCACATGAACTGGGAAGAGGCGGCGGCCTATACGCTGGTTGCGGCGACTGCCTGGCGCATGCTGCATGGCTGGGAAAGCAGTTCCATCAAGAAGGGCGACGTGGCCTTGATCTGGGGTGGCGCGGGCGGCCTCGGCTCGATGGCGATCCAGATTGCCAAGGCGGCTGGCGCGACCTCCGTGGCCATGGTTTCAGGCGAGGACAAGTTTGATTACTGCATGAAGCTGGGAGCCAAAGGGTGCATCAATCGCAATGAGTTCGATCACTGGGGCATGTTGCCACACTGGAAGGACAACGCCGGCTATGCCAAGTGGTTGAAGGGCGTGCGCTCCTTCGGCTCGAAGATCTGGGAAGTGCTGGGCGAGAAGCGCGCCCCGAACATTGTCTTCGAGCATCCGGGCGAAACCACCATCCCGAGTTCGATTTTTGTTTGCGAAACCGGCGGCATGGTCGTCGTCTGCGCCGGCACTACCGGCTACAATGCGACCGTCGATCTGCGTTACCTGTGGATGCGGCAGAAGCGCCTGCAAGGCTCGCATTTCGCCAATACCGTGCAATGTAACGAGATGAACCAATTGGCACTGCGTGGCCAGCTTGATCCCTGCATGTCGCGGGCGTTCACCTACGAAGAGCTGCCGGATGCGCATCAGTTGATGGCCGACAACAAACACCCGCACGGCAACATGTCGGTGCTGATCGGTGCCACTCAGTTCGGCCTGGGCGTCAGCGGCCAGCCGGCCGTAGCCATGGTGCATCCGACGCTGCCCAAGGGCGATGTGCATACCACGCCGCATCCGTACCCGATGTCCGAACCCTTACCCAGTATCGAACAGGCCGAGGCGCTCACCATCGCCGACGATGGCAGCAAGGTACGTGATCTGATGCATGCCGGAATCATCTCCTGTACGCCGGACGATACGGTTGGAACAGTGGCCAAGATCATGGTGGACAAGGAGATTCATGCGGTGGTGGTCATGGAGCAAGGCAAGGCCACCGGCGTCGTGTCGCAGACCGACATGGTACTGGCGCGGCAGGGCCGGACACCGGATCAGGCGCGCTCGATGCGGGCCAGCGAGATCATGACCCCCGGTTGCGCGACCTGCGATGCGGATATGCTGTTGAGCGATGCGGTCAGCCTGATGACGGGCCGGCGTATGCATCGCCTGGTGGTGACCGAGAAGGATCAGCCGGTCGGCGTGATCTCCATGACTGACGTGGTGCGCAAGATCATCGGCGAGTAATACCGTATCTCAACACTCTCCCACAACCCGATTCAGGTTTCCTGAATTGGGCTTCTGGGAAGTCGGCTGATGGGCGTAACACGGGCTTCCAGTCCCCAGTTTGATGTGGACTGAAAGCCCGTTTAACGTTGGCACAACTCAGAAAACAATTCTGTTCCAGGGTCCAGCAGATCATCGTCCGCGTGCCCCTGCTTCAAGGAATAATTCCAGCATGAAATACATGCCCGAACTGTTTGACGCCAACGCCCGCTGGGCCGAGGAGATGCGAGTTGCTGATCCTGGTTTCTTCGCCGGACTGGCCGCCCTGCAAAGTCCGGCCTATCTGTGGATCGGCTGTTCAGATAGCCGGGTTCCGGCCAATCAGATCACCGGCCTGAAACCAGGCGAAGTATTCGTTCACCGCAACGTCGCCAATGTGGTGGTGCATACCGATCTCAACTGCCTGTCGGTGATGCAATACGCCATCGAAGTTCTCAAGGTCCAGCACATCATCGTTTGCGGTCACTACGGCTGCGGTGGCGTCCGCGCTGCATTGGAAGGGCCGTCGCATGGCCTGATTGACAACTGGCTGCGTCACATTGAGGATATCCGTGACTGGCATAACGATTTCCTGAAGGCGTTGCCGGACGACGCCACCCGCTGGCGCGCTTTGTGCGAACTCAATGTCATCGAGCAGGTGCGCAATGTAGCCCGCACCACTTTGGTGGGCGATGCCTGGAAGAGAGGTCAAGCACTAGTGCTGCATGGCTGGATTTACGGTCTGGAAGACGGTCACCTGCGCGACTTGCAAACCTCTCTGAAATCAGGTTCCGAACTCGACACGGTGATTGCCCAAGCCGTGGCGTCGTCGCGCTTGCGCTATGCTGACCATTGAACCCAGTACCGTTCACCGCTAAGGGGCTCAACCAGACTCCCCCGACGCTACACGCCACCTCTCCTTGTCAAGGATGGGGGCTATGCGAAACTCCCTCCTCGTCCTTCAGGACAAAGATGGGTTTTTTTTAAACGATGGAGAATTTCATACCATGCTAGCCATCGTCTGCCATGAACTCACCGGCCCCTCAGCGTTGCGGCTGGAGGAGATTGCCGATCCTCGCCCCGGGCCCGGCCAGGTGCGTATCCGGGTGCGGGCCTGCGGGGTCAATTTCGCCGATAGCCTGATTACCCGTGGCCAGTATCAAAAGCAGCCGCAACCGCCCTTCAGTCCCGGCTTTGAAGTTTCCGGCGAGGTACTGGAACTGGGCGCCGGCGTGCAGGGGATTGCCATCGGAGATCGGGTGATCGCCATGACGCCACACGGTGGCTATGCCGAACAGGTCATCGCTGACATGAATCGCTGTGTGCCCATGCCGGCGGCGATGTCGTGGGAGCACGGTGCCGCTTTCCCCGTGGTGTTCGGTACTTCGCATGTCGCCTTGTGGCATCGGGCACGCCTGCGGGCTGGGGAAACGCTGGTGGTGCATGGTGCATCCGGCGGCGTCGGATTGACCGCAGTCGCCATTGGCAAGCAATTGGGGGCGACGGTCATCGCCACGGCCAACGGTGCGGGAAAGCTGGAGGTAGCCCGCGCACACGGCGCCGACCATCTGATTGATTCCGGCCAGGAGGACGTGCGGGCACGGATCAAGGAATTAAGCGATGGGCGCGGAGCGGACGTGATCTACGATCCGGTGGGCGGTGAGTTGTTCACCGCTTCACTGCGCAGCATCGCCTTTGAAGGGCGTATCCTGATCATTGGTTTTGCGGGCGGCAACGTGCCGCAGATTCCCGCCAATCATCTGCTGGTCAAAAATGTGGACGTGATCGGTCTTAACTGGCCGGCCTATGCGGAATTGAATCCTCAAGTGATGACCGAGAGTTTCCAGACGCTGATTCATTGGTATCTGGACGGCGCGATCAGGCCGCATGTCTCGGCGACCTATCCGCTGGAACAGGCGGTCGAGGCGCTTAACCAGGTTGTGACCCGCAAATCAACCGGTAAAGTCGTCATTATCACGAAGTAACTTGGTGATATTTAAAGACGAAATTTCAGATGCCCGAGGCTTTCCGGATCGCTTCGCGAATTTGCGGCAGCGCGGCCTGAGCGGCTTTTTCTCCTTCAAGAATCGAGTCGTGGCGAGCCACAAAATCGGTTGATCCGATGTTGCCGACCTGCGGGCGGATGACGACGTCGGCTTCCTTGAGTTCGTAGCGGGCGAGGTTCTGGCCCATGATGGTGAAGGTTTGCAGAAGGATGTCGAGCGTGCCACGCACAGGCTGGTTGACAGGGCGCGCCGAGATGTCGACGGCAATCACCATGTTGGCTCCCATTTGCCGTGCGCTGCGGACCGGGATCAGGCTCGACAGGCCGCCATCGACGTATTCATGGCCATTGATGCTGACCGGCCTGAAGACGCCGGGTACGGTTGCCGAGGCGCGTACCGCCATGCCGGTGTTGCCGGTTCGGAAGAGAATGCTCTCACCACTGTTCAGATCGGTGGCCACCACACCCAGTGTTTTTTTCAGGCCTTCGATCGGGCGCTGCGCAACGGCGTCATTGACGAACTGCTGAAGCCCCTCGCCCTTGAGGACGCCGCGATCCGGTACCGACCAGTCGCTGAGCTTTGATTCGTCGAGCCTGTGCGCCAGTTTCTGCAACTCGAAACCGGTGTTTCCTGACGCATAGAGCGCGCCAACGACAGCACCGGCACTGGTGCCAACGATGATGTCGGGAACGATGCCCTGGGCTTCGAGGACTTTGATGACGCCGATATGGGCAAATCCTCGCGCCGCACCACCGCCCAGCGCGAGGCCTATTTTGACCGGCTTTGGCGTGACCGGAAGGGGGGCGGGTGGTTTTGATGCGCAGCCCGAAATAACCAGGGCGGCAAGGGTGGCGATCAGGGTCGGAAAATGGTAGTGGCGCATGCTTGTCTCATTGGGTGAGCCGGGATTGTAATTCCAATTCCAGGCCAGCCAACACATTGTTGTCTTTGATCCTGGCGATTTTTTGACGTGTGACCTCACCAAGGTCGTGCTACTACGCACGATGGTTGGTCGGGGTGCCGCCTTGCGTTTCTTTCGATTCGTCCGCCAGATACTGTGTGGCAAATTCTTCCGGAATATTCAGGCGTGAAAGTAGCGTTTCACGTTTGATGTGCAGCAGCTTTTCGATGGCGGCGAGGTCGTCCGGTAGCGCGGCATCGCGCCAGTTGCTGGTCGAGTGGCGGGCAAGGTTGACTGCCAGGGTGACGTTTTGCACGCGGGGCAGGTGGGCATTGGCGTCGTCCATCAGCGTGTTGAGCAATTCGGGCAGATGCCAGGCCGCGCACAGTGCCAACTGAAGATCAACCAGGCGGATGCCGAGAACCTGTTCCTGCGCGCTCACACTGCGCAGTGTTTTGTCGGCCTGTTGTCGGTCGCGAATCTCGATGGCCAGTACAGGTGCAAAACACCATAGCAGAATCTCAGCAAGATCATGGAGTAGCGCAGCCAGGGCGACTTCCTCGACGTTCATGTCGTGCCGGTCGAAAGCCCAGTCATGGGCGTAATGCGAGGCTCGTTGCACACGGCGAATGACCTGCAATACGCCGAGCAAGGCTTGGGGTTCGCTTTTGAGCATGGCTTCGATGGTCAGCGGTGTTTCGAATCGGCTGAAGAAGGGCTCGATGCCGAGCATCATGACGGCATTGGCGATGGTTGTGATATCGGAGCGCAGATGCTTGCCACGGAAGGGCTGAATGCAGCCCAGCACACGTATGGCCATGAGCGGATCCTGCAGCACGATAGCGGCGATATCGCGGCCGCTGATCCGTTCAATGTTCTGGCGGGCGTCTTCGAGCCGGCGCACTGTCTGCCGCAAAATCGGCATTTCTGCATTGCTGAAGAAAGTTACCCAGGCTTCAAGGTCTTGCAGCGGCTGATTGAGCATGAGCCCCAACTTCAAAATTAGCACGAAAAACACGCTGATGACCTGCTCGTGATCAGCGCTCCGATTTTAGGCGCATGGTACCTGCAGCTTCTGCCACCCGCAAGCCGGAGCCTTGTCCTGAGCTTTCTCCAATATGCACCCCTGAGCCTGGTCAATCTGCCTGCCGGAAGCCAGGCGGGCGCTGATCCGGAACCGAAAATGCTGGCGCTTGATGACAGGATCGAAGAAAGCGCGTCGGCTGTCTTCCTGCTTTGGGCGTAATACCTTAAAATCACCAGTTAACCACCCCACAAAAGCAAGCCACCCACTCCATCACCGTTTCACGCTCATGCCTGGATTGGAATGAACTCCGAACAGCACGGCAATTGATGGCAACCGACTACGGACGCGAGGAAATTATGCAAAGAGAATCCATGGAATACGATGTCGTGATCGTTGGTGGTGGCCCGGCCGGGTTGTCTGCTGCGATCCGCCTGAAGCAAATTGCGGCCGGGAAGGGTGGCGAGATCAACGTTTGCCTGATTGAGAAAGGGGCCGAAATCGGTGGTCACATTCTTTCCGGAGCGGTGATGGATCCGCGTGCGCTGACCGAACTCTTTCCCGACTGGCAGGCGCTGGGCGCACCACTCAAGGCGCCGGTCAGCGAAGACCGGTTCCTCATGCTCAAGGAAGGCGGTAGCTCGCAAATACCGAACTGGATGCTGCCAGGCTGTTTCCACAACGAAGGCAACTACGTCATCAGTCTGGCCAGCCTTTGCCGCTGGCTCGGCCAGCAGGCTGAAGCGCTGGGCATCGAAATCTACCCCGGATTTGCCGGAGCCGAAGTGCTCTACAACGAGGACGGTTCGGTCAAAGGCGTGGCCACCGGTGATATGGGTGTGCTAAAAGACGGCAGCCAGGGTCCGGCCTACCAGCCCGGAATGGAACTGCACGCCAGATACACCCTGTTTGCCGAGGGCTGTCGCGGCCAGCTCGGCAAGCAACTCGAAGAAAAATTCAAACTGCGCGATGGCGCCGACCCGCAGGTTTACGGCATCGGCCTCAAGGAACTATGGGAAATCAAGCCGGAAAAACACCAAACCGGGCTCGTTATTCATACCGGTGGCTGGCCACTCGATAATCATACCTATGGTGGTGGCTTCATGTACCACATGGAAGACAATCTGGTGGCCGTCGGCTTCGTCACCGGACTCGGCTACAGCAACCCCTATCTGTCGCCCTACGAGGAATTTCAGCGCCTCAAGACGCATCCGGACCTGCGCGTTTATCTTGAAGGTGGCAAGCGTATCTCCTACGGTGCTCGCGCGATCACCGCCGGTGGCCTTCAGTCCTTGCCCAAACTGGTATTTCCCGGTGGCGCACTGATCGGTGACGATGCCGGTTTCCTCAATGCCTCGCGCATCAAGGGCTCACACTGCGCAATCAAAACCGGCACGCTGGCAGCGGAGGCTTGCTTCGACGCCGTTGCTGAAGGGCGGAGCGGTGATGAGCTGTCGACCTACCCGGAAGCCTTCCGCAAGAGCTGGCTGTTTGCGGAACTGCACAAGGCGCGCAACTTCAAGCCGTGGATGGCCAAGGGGCTCGCCCTGGGCAGCCTGATGTTCGGTATCGACCAGATCCTGTTCCGTGGCAAAGCACCATGGACACTCCATCACAGCGGTGCCGATCACACCAAGCTCAAGAAGGCGGCCGATTGTGAGCCAATTGCTTACCCCAAACCCGATGGCCTGATTACCTTCGACCGCCTGTCTTCGGTTTTTCTCTCCAACACCAACCACGAGGAAGACCAGCCCTGCCACCTGACGCTCAAGGATGCGTCAGTTCCGATCAGTGTCAATCTGGCGCTCTACGATGCGCCTGAACAGCGTTACTGCCCGGCCGGGGTATACGAGATCGTGCGTGACGAGGCGGGCGCCAATCCTCGCTTGCAGATCAACGCGCAGAACTGTGTTCATTGCAAGACCTGTGATATCAAGGATCCGACGCAGAACATCGTCTGGGTTGTACCACAGGGAGGGGAAGGGCCGATTTACCCGAATATGTAGGCCAGCCGCTTCAGGGCGCCATCAGCTTTCCAGCGCGACAACAATCGAGTAAATCTCGTCACCGGAAGCGGCAATGACCTCAGACACCATGCCCTGATCAAGTCCAAGGGTGACCGCACTGTTGGCCACAGGAATCACCCGTGCATCAAGTTCGTCAAACGGATCACGGCGCGGCGAGAGAGCACTGGCAATGAACAGGATATCACCCAGCGAGGCGGGTGGCATGGCTCCGCTGAACTGCCGTGAGGCGATTACCGCGTCGACCACCGATGCCGGCAGATTCAGTTGGCCGAGAACCAGATCGCTTGCGTGGTTGGCAAGGTCGTTGATCGTTTCAGCCAGTACGACCGTATCTTCAAGCAGAACCGGAAAATCAGCCACCCGCGAAAGCAGGTAAAAACGACCCAGATCATGCACGATCCCGGCAAACATGACTTCGTCGGCATTGAGGCGAGTCAGTTTCCGGGCAAGAACATAAGACAGTGCGGCAATATGAACACTACGCTCCCACAAACGATTGGAGAGATCGCGGCAGCCCATGTGGCGCTGCGTCTGCCGCAACTGATCCATGATCAGCACCATGGCCAGAGCCTTGATCGGATCCATCCCGACGCGCAATACCGCCTGCCTGACGTCGCGCACCGTTTGATTGGCCGGATTGAGCGCAACCGAATTGGCGAGGCGGATCACCTTGGCCGACAACAAGGGTTCGGCGACAACAATCTTGGCCAGTGCAGCCATGCCAAGATCGGGGTTTTCTACGGCCTTCAGCACTCGCCGACTGGCATCCAGACTGGTCGGGAAATTAAGTTCGCCGATGGTCGAACCACTGACAGCCTGGCGGAATGCTTCAGCGGCTTCATGTATCGTCTGACTCACGCGCTGCTCCTTCTCAATCAAAACTCAAGCTGCATTCTAAACTCATGGCGGGAGTTTTGAGCCATGAAAAAGCATATAACCACAGAGCCCACGGAGAACAAGGGAGCAGGATCATGCAAAGAACCACATCGAAAACTTGGGGCAAACGGAAAAGCATCCTGCTTGCCAATAATATAAACTTCCCTGCACCCTTGGTGTATTTGCAATCCCTGTCCCGGGGGGCCAGAAAGAGGATCCGCTTTGCGGCCCCTGCGGGGAAAGTTGAAAGCGCTTAAAACTGCTCTTCAGCCAGCACCATCACGCCAGTCGCGCCTTCAATGACAGTACTGGCCAGGCCCTCCGCTTGCGACAGCAGATGGTCGGCAAAGAAACGGGCAGTAATGACCTTGGCCGGATAGAAGGGATCGCTGTCGCCGCCATCGATCTTTGCCTGCGCGACAAGCGCTGCGCGCGTCATCTGCCAGCCACCGGCAACGATGCCGAACAATGTCAGGAATGGGACAGCGCCTGCCGATGCGGCGCGAACGTCTTTGGCATAATTGGCGACAAGCCACTCGCCGGCCCTGGCCAGCTCATCAACTGCGGCCTGGAAGCGGGTGCGAATGGCGCTCAGGTGCTCGTTGCCCTGCCTGGCCAGATCGGCATCGAGAGCGCGCATCATGCCGATTACGGATCTGAGCGTTGCGCCGCCATCACGCGCCATCTTGCGACCGATCAGATCGTTGGCCTGAATGCCGGTCGTGCCTTCATAAATCGTCGAAATGCGGGCATCACGCAGATGCTGTGAAGCACCGGTTTCTTCCATGTAGCCCATTCCGCCATGCACCTGTATACCGGTCGACGCCACCTTGATGCCGATTTCGGTACTCCAGCCCTTGACTACCGGAATCATCAGGTCGGCAAAGGCCTGGTTCTGCTTGCGCAGCTCGGTATCCGGATGGTGCAGTGCCTTGTCGTGTGCGCCAGCCACCACGTAAGCCAGGGCACGGCTGGCCTCGGCCTGTGCCCTCATGCTCATGAGCATGCGCCGCACGTCGGGATGCGCGATGATCGGCACTTTCGCACCACCGCGCACGCCGATGTCGGTACCCTGAACACGATCCCTGGCATAGTCGCGCGCCCGTTGGTAAGCGCGCTCACAGACGGCCACGCCTTCCATGCCGACTCCGAAGCGTGCGGCGTTCATCATGATGAACATGTATTCGATGCCGCGGTTTTCCTCGCCGACCAGATAACCCGTTGCACCGCCCTTGTCGCCAAAGGCCATCACCGCCGTCGGGCTGGCGTGGATGCCCAGCTTGTGCTCGATCGAAACACACCAGGCGTCGTTACGCGCACCTGGACTGCCATCGTCATTGACCATGAATTTGGGCACGATGAAGAGCGAAATGCCCTTGATGCCTTCCGGTGCCGTCGGAGTCCGCGCCAGTACAAGATGGATGATGTTCTCCGCCAGATCGTGCTCACCGTAGGTGATGAAGATCTTCTGGCCGAATACCTTGTAGGTGTTGTCGGCCTGTGGCTCGGCGCGCGTACGAATGGCGGCGAGATCGGAGCCGGCACCCGGTTCAGTGATGTTCATCGTTCCGGTCCACTCGCCGCTGACCATCTTCTCGAGGAAGGTCTGCTTGAGCGTGTCGGTACCCGAAAGAACCAGCGCCTCGATGGCACCGCTGGTCAGCAGCGGGCATAGCGAAAAGGCATGGTTGGCCGACTTCCACATCTCGCTCACCGGCGCTGCAAGGAGTTTGGGCAAGCCCTGCCCACCCCATTCAGGCTCACAGCCAAGCGCCGTCCAGCCGCTTTCGGCAAACTGCCTGTAGGCCTCCTTGAAGCCCCTGGGCATCGTCACCTGACCGTCCTTGAACAATGCACCTTCCTGGTCACCCCCCATGTTCAGCGGCGACAGCACGCCTTCGGCAAACTTGGCCGCTTCTTCAAGAACGGCGTCGACAACATCGGCTGAGGCTTCTTCACAGCCGGGCAACTGCACAACCTCATCCAGCCCGGCCAATTCTTTCAGCACGAACTGCATGTCACGGATCGGGGCACGGTATTCGCTCATGTCATTAATTCTTTATTCACTTCGAAAAATACGAAGAAAAACATTTAAAAGGTCACCCTGGAGAAGGCCAGGGTCCAGGAGGAGAATTCACTCCAGCACTGGATACCGGCTTTCGCCGGTATGACGGCAGTTTCATACTTCATCGGGCCGCAACAATAGACCAAGGGGCACCAGGCAGATTTCCTCTGCGATCTCCCGGCCTTTGCGAATTGAGTACCCCATGGGGACGTTTAAAGTGGTTTATCTGTTACGCCAACTCAGTCAAGTGCAGCCGTCAGGGCTGGTACCAGTTCGAAGAGATCGCCGACCAGGCCGTAATCGGCAACCTGGAAGATCGGCGACTCGGCATCCTTGTTGATTGCCACGATGTAGCGGCTATCCTTCATCCCGGCCAGATGCTGGATGGCACCGGAAATTCCGATGGCGATATAAAGCTGCGGCGCGACGATCTTGCCGGTCTGCCCGACCTGAAAGTCGTTCGGTACGAAGCCGGCATCGACCGCTGCACGGGAAGCGCCCAGCGCCGCGCCGAGCTTGTCGGCCAGCGGTTCAAGCAGCTTGTGGTAGTTCTCTCCGCTGCCCATGCCGCGACCACCGGAAACTATCGTTTTAGCTGCCGACAGTTCGGGCCGTGCTGATTGGGTCAGCTCGCTCGAGATCAGTTTGCTCTGGCCTTGATCGGCGGAGGCCGCCAGGGTTTCGAGCGTTGCCGATCCACCATCGCCGGCGGCTTCAAATGCCGTCGTGCGTACCGTAATCGCCTTCACCGGATCTGACGATTGCACCGTCGCCAGGACATTGCCGGCATAGATCGGGCGAACGAAGGTATCGGGCGACTCGACGGCGACGATCTCGGAGATTTGTGCCACGTCGAGCAGCGCCGCAATACGCGGCATCAGGTTCTTGCCTATCGTCGTGGCCGCAGCAAGAACATGGCTGTAAGCCGGCGCATGGGCGACGACAAGTGCCGCAATGTTTTCCGGGGATTGGTCAGCATAGTGTGCCGCATCGGCAAGCAAGACCCTGGAGACGCCAGCAATCTTCGTCGCGCTGTCAGCAACGACAGCGCAGCCGCTACCCGCTACCAGAAGATGAATCTCGCCGCCGATCTTTGCGGCGGCGGTCACGGTGTTGAGCGTTGCCGCTTTGATTGAGGAGTTGTTGTGCTCAGCAATAACAAGAATTGACATGTCAGATTACCTTCGCTTCGTTCTTCAGTTTGGCGATCAGCTCGGCCACATCCTTCACCAGGACACCGCCAGCGCGCTTGGGCGGCTCGGCCATCTTCAAGGCTTTGAGACGGGGCGCAACATCGACGCCCAGCGCAGCCGGCGTGAGGGTTTCGAGCGGCTTCTTCTTGGCCTTCATGATGTTGGGCAGCGTCGCATAACGCGGCTCGTTGAGGCGCAGATCCGTCGTCACAACCGCCGGCAGCCCGATCTCGATGGTTTCAAGACCGCCGTCGATTTCGCGTGTTACCGTCGCCTTGCCGCCCGCCACCATCACCTTTGAGGCAAAAGTGGCCTGCGGCCAGTTCATCAGCGCGGCAAGCATCTGGCCGGTCTGGTTGGCGTCGTCGTCAATGGCCTGCTTGCCGCACAGAACGACCTGCGGTTGCTCCTTGACGCATACCGCCTTGAGCAGCTTGGCGACGGCCAGGGGCTGCAATTCAGCGTCGGTCTCAATGAGGATGGAGCGGTCGGCGCCGAGTGCCATCGCCGTACGCAGGGTTTCCTGGCAATTGGCCAGACCGGCCGAAACAGCGACCACTTCAGTCGCAATACCGGCTTCCTTCAGGCGCACGGCTTCTTCAATAGCGATTTCGTCGAACGGATTCATGGACATCTTTACATTGGCAATATCAACGCCCGTACCATCCGCCTTGACGCGCACCTTGACGTTGTAATCGACCACCCGCTTGACTGGAACAAGAATTTTCAAAACCTCTCTCCTTTGTGTGGCAAGGCAAAAACCGCCTGATTTGACATCGCCGATGTCTGAACGTACCCTACTCCATACCGTAGAGTATGGAGTAGCATAAAGGACAGTATAACGGTTGTCAATGAACAGTATGATTGTCGTTGATCAATGTAAAACGATCGTTTGAAATAATACCTCAGCATTGAGTGAACTGGAAGGACTGCGGAGCGATGAAGCCAGAAAAAATCCGTACGCAACTCGACCGCAACGAATGGATCGACAGCGCCATCGAGGCCCTGGCCGACGAGGGTCTGGCGGGAATGCGTGTCGAGGCCCTGGCCAAGCGCTTTGGCGTCACCAAAGGCAGCTTCTACTGGCACTTCAAGGATCGGCAGGATCTGTTCAGTGCGGTACTGCAAACATGGAAAGAAGGGCGCATTCGCGACATCGACAAACAGAGCCGCGCGGCGCCGGGCAAGGAATGTGATCAACTGCTCCGGATCATTGATACCTATAGCGCCAATCGCAACCGCAAGGGCATCTCGATTGAACTTGCAGTACGCGACTGGGCAAGGCGCGACGCGCAGGCCAGCGCCGTCGTTGAAGAGGTCGATACGTACCGGCTTGAAAGCACGCGCAAGCTCTTTGTCGCCAACGGTCTTTCCGACATTGAAGCGAAAAGCCGCAGTCTGTTGCTCTACGCTTATGTTTTCGGGCAGAGTCTGATGGCTTATGACCGTTACGATCCGAAAATCATCGACTTCAAACGCTGGATTGCCGAGTACATTATAGCCAAGCGAGCGCCACTGACTTCCTGAGTTGCCGATTTTTCGGCCACCTGGCGGAGACGGAGATGTAAAAAATGAAAACAGCCAATCCGAAGATTGGCTGTTTTGCTTGGATTCTGGTGCGCCCGGAGCGATTCGAACGCCCGACCCCTTGGTTCGTAGCCAAGTACTCTATCCAGCTGAGCTACGGGCGCATTGCGTTTTTGAAGCCGTGGATTATACAGAGCTGATGTACTTACCTCAAGTCATTTCAGAGTTTTCTCGATTTTCGTGGACTGGCAATTTCTGTCTGCGATTGAGGCGTTTTTCCAGTTTCTCCATGACCCAATCGTCTGGACAGGGTTGCTGCGGCTTCCTTGATGTTAGTGGCCAGCGGGCTGTCCCATTCCACGTCGAAGTTGCCGACGGTTCCGAGTGAGGTGATTGCAGCGATCATGCGGTCGGAGTGATCGAAGACCGGAGCACTGAAGCCGTTGATCCCTGGAGTCATACTGCCGCTGGCTCGTGATATGCCGTGGCGGCGAATTTCTTCGAGCTGATTTTCGAGAGATCGACTCAAGGCCGCCAGCGATGTATGTGTGGCTTCAGATGTGGCGCGCAATTCGTCATCGAGTTTTTTCTTCAAGTAGGATGAGCGGTAGAACGCAGCAAACGCCAGGCCTGTGGCTGAAGTTGTCAGGGGAAGAACGACACCTGGCCGCAGCGTGATGGTGATCGGTCCGCCGGATTCTACCCAGCGAACGCAGGTGGCTCCATGATTACCCCACATGGCCAGAGCAACAGTTTCGCCAATCAGTTCGCACAGGTCATCAAGAACAGGTGCGGCCAGACGCACGGGATCGATCCGGGCAAGGCTGGCCAGACCAAGCTCCAGCGCGAACCCTCCAAGGTCATAGCGCCCTGTATTGGCGTCCTGTTCGACGAGGCCCATGCGCATGAAGCTCACCAGATAGCGGTGCGCCTTTGCCGCGGGCATGCCGGCGTTTTTGGCCAGATCGCGCAGCATCATTGATCGGCCATTGGCAGCCAGAGCACGCAAAAGGCGGGAGCCGACCTCAATGGATTGGATCCCCTGGCGTTGTTTGCTTGGTTCTGTTGTCATGTTTTGCCTGTTGTTTTTTCTTGACCGTCGTGCATTGTAGCGATTTGGCGTATTTTATGTTCAGCGCCTGATGAATCAGCAATCTCGCTTTGACCTGCCTATAATTGCAGATTGTAATGATTGTGCCATTTGGCGCCTAACTTGCTGGATATCAGGGAGAGAATATGCGTTCAGTCCTCATTGCCAACCCCAAAGGAGGTTCGGGTAAAACCACACTGGCCACCAATCTTACGGGTCACTTTGCCAATGCCGGGCACAAGGTCACTTTGTGCGACCTCGACCGTCAACAGTCTTCGCTACGCTGGATGGCCTTCCGCGATGCGGCAATGCCACCGGTGAATGGCTATTTTGCCGGTAACCAGATGTTGATCAGTCTGCCCAAGGAACCGGACTGGGTCGTGCTTGATGCGCCGGCCGGTTTTCAGGGCTACAAACTGACTGACTACCTGCGTCTGGCAAACAAGGTGATTATTCCCGTCGTGCCCTCCGTTTTTGACATGGCGGCTACCGAAGATTTCCTTGCTTCCATCCGCCAGGATATGCGCGGGCGGCGTAATGTCATCGGAATTGTGGCCATGCGCGTCGATCCACGCACAAGAGCGGCGGCGATGCTGGAGGAGTTTCTTAAGCATTTTGATATTCCGATTCTCAGCTATATCCGCAATACCCAGAACTATGTGAACGCTGCCGCCAGAGGTCTTACCGTGTTCGATCCGCCACGTTCTCGTCATCACCGCGATGTCGAACAGTGGGAACCGCTCTTGCAATGGCTAAAAGACTAGGCTATAGTTCGCCCCCTCTCAGCACGGCGGTTTCGTTGGAAACAGCGCGACAAGCAGTTTTTAATCAAGCATGTGTTGATGAGGTGAAGAATAAAAGGTTATAATCTTCCTCTTCACAAAATCGGACGCGGGGTGGAGCAGTCTGGCAGCTCGTCGGGCTCATAACCCGAAGGTCACAGGTTCAAATCCTGTCCCCGCAACCAAGCAGTACGCTCTTTAAAAATCGGACAATCGATAGGTGTGGGTTTTTGGTCTGGTTGGATTTGCTTTTGCAAATTGCAACGAGATGGAAGAACTCGCACGATGAATTAAAAGACTGTGGTTCTGGAGGGATCTGGAGCTGCAGGACGTCAAGCGAGAGAAATACAGGCATTGAACTGAAGAGTTTGATCCTGGCTCAGATTGAACGCTGGCGGCATGCCTTACACATGCAAGTCGAACGGCAGCACGGGAGCTTGCTCCTGGTGGCGAGTGGCGAACGGGTGAGTAATACATCGGAACGTACCGTGTAGTGGGGGATAACGTAGCGAAAGTTACGCTAATACCGCATATTCTGTGAGCAGGAAAGAGGGGGATCGCAAGACCTCTTGCTTTAGGAGCGGCCGATGTCTGATTAGCTAGTTGGTGAGGTAAAGGCTCACCAAGGCGACGATCCGTAGCGGGTCTGAGAGGATGATCCGCCACACTGGGACTGAGACACGGCCCAGACTCCTACGGGAGGCAGCAGTGGGGAATTTTGGACAATGGGCGCAAGCCTGATCCAGCCATGCCGCGTGAGTGAAGAAGGCCTTCGGGTTGTAAAGCTCTTTCGGTGGGGAAGAAATTGCACAGGATAATACCTTGTGTAGATGACGGTACCCGCATAAGAAGCACCGGCTAACTACGTGCCAGCAGCCGCGGTAATACGTAGGGTGCGAGCGTTAATCGGAATTACTGGGCGTAAAGCGTGCGCAGGCGGTTGTATAAGTCAGATGTGAAATCCCCGGGCTCAACCTGGGAACTGCATTTGAGACTGTACGGCTAGAGTTTGGCAGAGGGGGGTGGAATTCCACGTGTAGCAGTGAAATGCGTAGAGATGTGGAGGAACACCGATGGCGAAGGCAGCCCCCTGGGCCAATACTGACGCTCATGCACGAAAGCGTGGGGAGCAAACAGGATTAGATACCCTGGTAGTCCACGCCCTAAACGATGTCAACTAGGTGTTGGAAGGGTTAAACCTTTTAGTGCCGTAGCTAACGCGTGAAGTTGACCGCCTGGGAGTACGGCCGCAAGGCTAAAACTCAAAGGAATTGACGGGGACCCGCACAAGCGGTGGATGATGTGGATTAATTCGATGCAACGCGAAAAACCTTACCTACCCTTGACATGTCAGGAATCCCGGAGAGATTTGGGAGTGCTCGAAAGAGAACCTGAACACAGGTGCTGCATGGCTGTCGTCAGCTCGTGTCGTGAGATGTTGGGTTAAGTCCCGCAACGAGCGCAACCCTTGTCATTAATTGCCATCATTGAGTTGGGCACTTTAATGAGACTGCCGGTGACAAACCGGAGGAAGGTGGGGATGACGTCAAGTCCTCATGGCCCTTATGGGTAGGGCTTCACACGTCATACAATGGTCGGTTCAGAGGGTTGCCAACCCGCGAGGGGGAGCCAATCTCAGAAAGCCGATCGTAGTCCGGATTGGAGTCTGCAACTCGACTCCATGAAGTCGGAATCGCTAGTAATCGCGGATCAGCATGTCGCGGTGAATACGTTCCCGGGTCTTGTACCACACCGCCCGTCACACCATGGGAGCGGGTTCTGCCAGAAGTAGTTAGCCTAACCGCAAGGAGGGCGATTACCACGGCAGGGTTCGTGACTGGGGTGAAGTCGTAACAAGGTAGCCGTAGGGGAACCTGCGGCTGGATCACCTCCTTTCTAGAGTAAGACCGGATCAAGAACTCACAACCTATCGATTGTCACCGGCTACACAGACGGCGGGTCTGTAGCTCAGTTGGTTAGAGCATCGTCTTGATAAGGCGGGGGTCGTTGGTTCGATTCCAACCAGACCCACCACCAGAGGACAGAAGACAGAGCACAGAGGACAGAACAGTATCCGGCCTGCAGGGTGCAAGAATTGTCATCTGTCTTCTGTCCTCTGTCTTCCGAACGGGGATTAGCTCAGTTGGGAGAGCACCTGCTTTGCAAGCAGGGGGTCGTCGGTTCGATCCCGTCATCCTCCACCACCGAAAGCTGTGAGGTGTCAGGAGTGAGGAGTGAAGAGTACCCCCCGGGGGTTTGCTCCTCACTCCTCACCCCTAACTCCTGACGGAGTTGTAGTGCGCTCTTTAACAAAATGGAAGAAGGTAAAGTAAGTATCACGGGTTAAACGTTGTCTGTACGAAGCGTGGAGAGGCCCGTGATACGGTTGTGATTGCATCGACTGCTTGTTAACCACAGGCGGTCGCACGAATGAGTTGCCTGTAACCAGGGGACTGAAAACTGAGAACTGAGAACGGTCTATTTTGCGCGCCCGAAGGGCGCGGATATTGGCTGTCTTCTGTCTTCTGTCTTCTGTCCTCAGTCTCTAACGAGAGCTTAAGGTTATAGGATCAAGCGAATAAGTGCATGTGGTGGATGCCTTGGCGATTACAGGCGAAGAAGGACGTGCAAGCCTGCGAAAAGCTCTGGGGAGCTGGCAATGAAGCTTTGATCCAGAGATATCCGAATGGGGAAACCCACTCCGCAAGGAGTATCCCATCCTGAATACATAGGGATGAGGAAGCGAACCCGGTGAACTGAAACATCTAAGTAGCCGGAGGAAAAGAAATCAACCGAGATTCCCAAAGTAGTGGCGAGCGAAATGGGAACAGCCTGCAAGTAATAATCAAACTGTTAGCGGAAGCCTCTGGAAAGTGGCGCCGTAGTGGGTGAAAGCCCCGTACGCGAAAACGGATTGGTGGTACTAAGCTTGCGACAAGTAGGGCGGGGCACGAGAAACCTTGTCTGAACATGGGGGGACCATCCTCCAAGGCTAAATACTCGTAATCGACCGATAGTGAACCAGTACCGTGAGGGAAAGGCGAAAAGAACCCCGGGAGGGGAGGAAATAGATCCTGAAACCGCATGCATACAAACAGTGGGAGCCCCTTCGTGGGGTGACTGCGTACCTTTTGTATAATGGGTCAGCGACTTACGTTCAGTAGCGAGCTTAACCGAATAGGGGAGGCGTAGGGAAACCGAGTCTGATAAGGGCGCCTAGTTGCTGGACGTGACCCGAAACCAAGTGATCTATCCATGGCCAGGATGAAGGTGCGGTAACACGCACTGGAGGTCCGAAACCCACTAATGTTGAAAAATTAGGGGATGAGCTGTGGATAGGGGTGAAAGGCTAAACAAACTTGGAAATAGCTGGTTCTCTCCGAAAACTATTTAGGTAGTGCCTCACGTATCACCTTCGGGGGTAGAGCACTGTTATGGCTAGGGGGTCATCGCGACTTACCAAACCATTGCAAACTCCGAATACCGAAGAGTGCGAGCGTGGGAGACAGACATCGGGTGCTAACGTCCGGTGTCGAGAGGGAAACAACCCAGACCGCCGATTAAGGTCCCCAAGACATAGTTAAGTGGGAAACGAGGTGGGAAGGCTCAGACAGCCAGGAGGTTGGCTTAGAAGCAGCCATCCTTTAAAGAAAGCGTAATAGCTCACTGGTCGAGTCGTCCTGCGCGGAAGATGTAACGGGGCTCAAACTATGCACCGAAATCGCGGGTCAGAGGACAGAAGACAGATGACAGAAGACAGATTTCAGACGACAGAAGACGGAAGACAGAGGACAGATATGAACGAACCCACCATACGGGATGTAGAAGATTTGACGGTCTATGGAAAAGCGTATGCCGTTTCATTGGAAATACATCGTGCCAGTTTGGCGTTCCCCAAAATTGAACAATATGCGTTGGCTGACCAAATGCGTCGAGCCAGCAAGAGCGTATGTGCGAATTTGGCGGAAGGCTTTGGCAAACAAAGCATCTCAAAACCGGAATTCAAGCGCTATGTACTGATGGCGATGGGTTCGGCCGATGAAATGCGCGTATGGGTAAGATACAGTCAGGATTTAGGTTACATCTCGGGCAAACAAGCCGATGTTTGGCGTAATGAATACCAGACCATCGCGAAAATGCTCAATGGCCTGCATGCCAAATGGGGATAACCGAAATTCATGCACTGCACGGTAGTTTGTTTTTATCTGTCCTCTGTCTTCCGTCCTCTGTCCTCTGAACTGTCCTCAGTCCTCTGTCTTCTGTCCTCTGACGGTAGGAGAGCGTTCTGTAGGCCGTTGAAGGTGTCTGGTAACGGATGCTGGAGGTATCAGAAGTGCGAATGCTGACATAAGTAGCGATAAAGGGCGTGAAAGCGCCCTCGCCGAAAGCCTGAAGGTTTCCTGCGCAACGTTCATCGGCGCAGGGTGAGTCGGCCCCTAAGGCGAGGCAGAAATGCGTAGTCGATGGGAAACAGGTTAATAGTCCTGTACCTCTTTGTAATGCGATGGGGGGACGGAGAAGGTTAGGTCAGCCGGGTGTTGGACGTCCCGGTTCAAGCGTGTAGTCGTGCCTGGTAGGCAAATCCGCCGGGCTTAGATGAGGCGTGATAACGAGTGGTCTTGTACCGCGAAGTGATTGATACCCTGCTTCCAAGAAAAGCCTCTAAGCTTCAGTTATGAAGAGACCGTACCGCAAACCGACACAGGTGGGCAGGATGAGAATTCTAAGGCGCTTGAGAGAACTCAGGAGAAGGAACTCGGCAAATTAGCACCGTAACTTCGGGATAAGGTGCGCCCTGGTAGATTGAAGGCCCTCGCGGCTGGAGGTCGAAAGGGTTGCAGTGAAATGGTGGCTGCGACTGTTTAATAAAAACACAGCACTCTGCAAACACGAAAGTGGACGCATAGGGTGTGACGCCTGCCCGGTGCCGGAAGGTTAAGTGATGGGGTGCAAGCTCTTGATCGAAGCCCCGGTAAACGGCGGCCGTAACTATAACGGTCCTAAGGTAGCGAAATTCCTTGTCGGGTAAGTTCCGACCTGCACGAATGGCGTAACGATGGCCACACTGTCTCCTCCTGAGACTCAGCGAAGTTGAAATGTTTGTGAAGATGCAATCTCCCCGCGGCAAGACGGAAAGACCCCATGAACCTTTACTGTAGCTTTGCATTGGACTTTGAACCGGTCTGTGTAGGATAGGTGGGAGGCTTTGAAGCGTGGACGCTAGTTCGCGTGGAGCCAACCTTGAAATACCACCCTGGTTTGTTTGAGGTTCTAACCATGGCCCGTGAATCCGGGTCTGGGACCGTGCATGGTAGGCAGTTTGACTGGGGCGGTCTCCTCCCAAAGCGTAACGGAGGAGTACGAAGGTACGCTAGGTACGGTCGGACATCGTGCTAATAGTGCAATGGCATAAGCGTGCTTGACTGCGAGACTCACACGTCGAGCAGGTACGAAAGTAGGTCATAGTGATCCGGTGGTTCTGTATGGAAGGGCCATCGCTCAACGGATAAAGGTACTCTGGGGATAACAGGCTTATACCGCCCAAGAGTTCATATCGACGGCGGTGTTTGGCACCTCGATGTCGGCTCATCACATCCTGGGGCTGTAGCCGGTCCCAAGGGTATGGCTGTTCGCCATTTAAAGTGGTACGTGAGCTGGGTTTAAAACGTCGTGAGACAGTTTGGTCCCTATCTGCCGTGGGCGCTGGAAATTTGAAGGACCTGCTCCTAGTACAAGAGGACCGGAGTGGACGAACCTCTGGTATACCGGTTATGACGCCAGTCGTATCGCCGGGTAGCTAAGTTCGGAAGAGATAAACGCTGAAAGCATCTAAGCGTGAAACTCGCCTTAAGATAAGATTTCCTGGGGACTCGATCCCCTGAAGGGTCGTCGAAGACCACGACGTTGATAGGCTGGGTGTGGAAGCGCAGTAATGCGTTAAGCTAACCAGTACTAATTGCCCGTGCGGCTTGATCCTATAACCTTAAGCAGCAACTCACCGTTATAAACAATCACAACCCAATCAGAAGACAGAGGACAGAGGACAGAAGACAGATTAAAACCTGATTCTTCCCCTTCGGTCATCCACCTTCTCCCACCTTCTCCATTTTGCACGACGTGTCCAACGGCACGGCGTGATCCCCGTTATGCTTGGCGGCCATAGCACTTTGGACCCACCCCTTCCCATCTCGAACAGGACCGTGAAACGAAGTCGCGCCGATGATAGTGCATACTACGTGTGCGAAAGTAGGTCACCGCCAGGCTCCCCAAAAACACAAGCCCTCAACGCCATACAGCGTTGAGGGCTTCGTGCTTTCTGGATTCCGGCTACTCTCCGGAATGACGATTCAGGTTTCTTTCGCCTTTTGGCGATGCACCTTGTCGTAAGCCTCAAGCAGTCGATGATGCATCTCGAATCCCTTCAATTCCGGGCCAGGTGCTGTTATCCCGAAGAAGCGTTCCTTGCCGGCCAGCAGTGCTTCGGCCATGCCCAATGCACTCTTGCCATAAAGGTTTTCGAGCGAGTCGCGACAAGCTTCAAGGTCACCCGTCTCAGCGAGCCTGAGAAGGCTTTCAATACAGCGGTAGATGCGGCGGCGCTCGGTGTTGATCTGTGCAAAGTGGTGTATCCAGTCACAGCCTTCACGTATTCCTTCATCATTGCCGATGGCCAGTGCGAGCAGGGTTTTCAGTTCACCGACACGCAGGTCTTCCCAGAATGAACCTGCATCAGGAGTCAGACCGACCAGGGCAGCGACCGGACGCTGGTCGACCAGACCGGATTCATTGAGCGTATCGAGCAGTTCTTCACATGCGTCATCGTCAAGTTCCGGCAGGTGGAGGATGGCATGGCGAATCTCATTGCCGAGGCTGTTGTTTTCGAACTCCAGATCGTCGACCGGATAAATCTCGGACATTCCGGAACAATGATCCGGCAGGCATAAACGCCAAGATGGGTGTAATCGGCGATGTAAATATCGTGGTCTTCGGCATGGATCATGTCGACCAGCCAGGCGTAATCTTCAGCCGTTGTCGTGCTGAAATTCCAGTCGCAGAAGTCAAAATCCGGCGAGTCACCGAGGAAATTCCAACTGATGATTCCGCTCGAATCAACGAAATGGATTTCGATGTTTGGTGAGCTGGCAACTTCGTCCAGATCAAAACCCGGCTCGGGGAAACCGCCCAGCGCATCGAGCGCACGGCCTTGCAACAGTTCGGTGAGTGCGCGCTCAAGCGCGATCTCAAAGCGCGGATGAGCGCCAAAACTGGAGAAGCAACCCTGATCTTCGGGATTGAGCAAAGTGATATTCATTACCGGATACTGCCCGCCGAGAGAGGCGTCCTTGACCAGAATGCCAAAGCCAGCAGCACGCAGTGCGCCGATTCCGGCTTCGATGCGCGGGTAGCGGGCGATGACTTCATCCGGAACTTCCGGCAGACAAAGCCCGTCGCTGATGATGCGGAACTTGATGTGGCGTTCGACGATTTCGGCGAGTGCCTGGGTACGGGCTTCGGCACGGGTGTTACCCGCCGACATGCCGTTACTGACATACAGGTTGCCGATGATATTGACCGGAAACCAGATGTGCATGCCGTCGTTCTGGCGGATGAAGGGCAGGGAACAGATCCCGCGTTCGACATTGCCGGAGTTGTGCTCGATCAGCATGTGGGCGGGGATGCTGTTTTCCGGGTTGTAGAATTCCTGCAACTCAAGCGTCAGCAATTCTTGCGGCCATGCACTGTCTTCTCCCGGTTTGAACCAGTGTTCCTGTGGATAGTGGGTGAAACGGTGCGTGGCAAAATTCTCGCCCAGGTAATAGTGTGTCCAGAAGTAGTTGCAGGAAAGACGCTCGAAAAACTCACCAAGCGCACTGGCCAGCGCAGCTAGTTTCGATGCCCCCTTGCCGTTGGTAAACAGCAGCGGGCAGTCACGCTCACTGACATGCACGGACCAGATGCCATCCACCGGATTGAGCCAGGAGCGCTCCTCGACGTGAAAACCGATATGGGTCAGTTTTTCCTGCATGCGGCTGATCGATGATTCGAGAGACGCGTCTTTGCCTGCTATGAAGTGTTCGTCTGGCACGGCTGAGTCCTGCAAGGTGCTGCTGAATGGGCTAGCTAAAGCGGATAAGGTATTGTCCATGGCATCATGACAATAGTGTTGCTGTGGTGTGTGCTACTGTGGCTGGTTCCCTGTTCCAATAAATTATTGTGCTGACCAGGCGCACCTCATCAAGGACCGGCCAGGTGCATGCCAGGTTCATGGTTCATCTGGATTCCTTATGAGAGTAGTGCCGTAGCGCGATGAGATATAGGACCCCAGCGATACAAAAATCAGGCCGCTCAATAGCCAGGCGGTGAGCGCTTCATCAAGCAATGGTACGGCAAGCAGACCAGTCACGATGGGTACCAGCGCCAGAAAGGCGGCAGCGCGCTCCGTGCCAAGGATCGAGACGGCCTTCAGGTAGGCCAGCATGGCCAGAATTGAAGCAACGATACCTTGAAACAGGCTCTGAATGATTATCATCGAGAGTGGCGCAGCCGCCAGTTGCTTGGGTAGCCAGAGCAGGTAAACCGGCAGATAAAGCAAGGCCGAGCCGAGCACCACGGCACGGGTCAGCGTCCATGCGGAATACCCCCAGCGCGCAGCAAGTACGCTGTAGAAAGCCCAGGAGATTGATGACATCATAATCAGCACGTCGCCAAAGAAGGAATCGGCAGACCAGTCGGTGAAGTAAGGCATGGCAGCACAAACGATGCCGATGGCAATCAACATGAGCCCGAAGTTGCGCATTCGGCTCGGGCGGGTGCCTGCAATCAGCCAGACCAGCGCGCTGATCAGGAAGGGCTGCAAGCCGGCGAGCAGGATGCCACCGTGTGCGGCGGGGGCGTATCTGAACCCCTGATAGACGAGCAGGCAGTAGAGCAGGTTTCCCAGAATGGCCAGTAGCCACAGCCGGCCATCGCGCCAGACGCCGGGCGGCATGCTCGTGGCAAAGGGTAGAAGTACAAGTGAGGCGGTAATCAGGCGCAGGGCGAAGATATCGTAAGGCGTCAGGACGCTTTTTCCGCCCAGGCGCGAAACGAGGTTGAACCCGGTCCACATGAGCAGCGTGGCCGCTGCGGCGAGATATCCTGGAAACAGTCGATGAGTTGCAGGCAAGCGCGTGTCCGAAACGGGTGGCGTGGATAGTGACTCAGGGTTTCGGCAACTTCTGGAACAGTCCGCGCAGCGTGCTTTGCAGATCGGCCGGCAGCAGAATCATTTTGGCGTTTTGCGACTCAGCCATACTGATCATGCTGTTGATGTATTTCTCGCCCAGCAGATAGAGCATCGGAAGTTCGTTTTCACCGAAGGCGCCAGTCACTTTGCTGATCGCCTGCGAGGACGCATCGGCCAGCATGATCTGCGCTTCGGCGTCACGCCTGGCTGATTCCAGACGGGCTTCGGCACTCAGGATCATCGACTGTTTTTCACCCTCTGCACGCGTCACCATGGCCTTGCGTTCGCGTTCGGCCGCAGCCTGCAGTTCCATCGCGCGTTGCATCGATTGCGAGGGCTTGATGTCCTGGATTTCAACCGATTTTACGGTGAGCCCCCAGTCCATCGCTTCGTCGGCGACGCCCGCTTTCAGGCGCGCCTTGATCATGTCGCGTTGCGAGAGGGCATGGTCAAGCTCCATTTCGCCGACAATCGAGCGCAGTGTGGTCATGATCATGTTGCGGATGGCTTCGGAGTAGTTCTGAACACCATACACCGCTTTTACCGGATCGGTGATCTTGATGAAGGCGATGGCGTTGACCACGATGACCGCGTTGTCACGGGTAATGACCTCCTGCTCCTGCACATCAAGGATGATGTCCTTGGTCGTGAGCTTGTAGGCTATGGTATCGATATAAGGGATGATGAAACGCAGTCCCGGAATCAGTGTCTCCCGGTATTTTCCCAGTCGCTGCACGATCCATTCTTCACCCTGGGGGATAATGCGCACACCTTTGGCAATCGTAACAAGGACGAAAGCCAGGAAGACGACTGAGGTGATGGTCATCTCGATCATTTTGCTGCCTCCACTTTAATGAAATTACCCTCGACAACGAGGATGCGAACGCGCTCACCCGCCTTGATGCTAACGTCGGCGTAACACTCCCAGACATCGGAGCCCAGCACCGGTTTCTGAAAGCGAACCTGGCCGCGTATTTCAGGGTTGATGTCGGTAACCAGAACGCCGACTTCGCCAGCCACCGAAGCGGCTGAAGTACCGACCCTCGTTACTGTGCGCGGCCGGAGATGGCGGAACCAGATGAAGACAAGCAAGGTGGACAGACCTGCCCAAAGCAGCATTTGCGTTGCCACAGCAAGATCGGGTACCAGCAGCAGGACAATTGCGACGCCGACTGCACCGATTCCGAACCACACGATGAAAAAGGCAGGAACAGCCAGTTCGGCCATCGCCAGACAGAGTCCGAGAATCATCCAGTGCCACCATTCAAGTATCATTCAGTCCTCCAAGCCCTTCCCGGATTACAGTCAAAGACGACAAGCATAGCGCATCGTCAGACAAGCTGCATGCGCCATGACCTGCTGATTCGGAATAACATGGCACTTGTGCTGGAAATCATGTTTTGTCGACGGAGGAGAAAAACTTGCTAGCGAAAGAAACCACACCCAGCTCGATCGTCAGGTATCTCGACCAGTATGTGATCGGTCAGGAAGAGGCCAAGAAGGTTCTGGCGGTTGCCGTCTATTCACACTACAGGAAAATATCCACCTCTCAGCAAAACAACGGAGCGATTGCCAAGAGCAATGTCCTGATGATCGGTTCGTCCGGAACAGGGAAAACCCTGGTCTGTGACACCCTGTCAAGGATGCTCGGTGTTCCCTTCGTTACTGCCGATGCCACCTCGCTGGCCCAGACCAAGTATGTCAATGAGGAGATCGAAGCTGTCTTGCAGCGCCTGGTCGACAAGGCGGACGGGGAGGTCGAAAAGGCACAGCTCGGAATCGTGTTCATCGACGAGATCGACAAGCTGAAGGCAACGAAGGCCGAGGCGCGGGTGATTTCCGGCGAGAGCGTTCAACACGCTTTGCTGAAGATCATGGAAGGCGCGCCGGTCAAGCTGAAGAGCAATCAGTACATTGACACCAGCAACATCCTGTTCATTTGCGGCGGTGCCTTTGTCGGACTGGAGAACATCATGTCCAAGACTCACGGCTTCGGGTTTATCTCGACGTCGGGGGACGACAACCAGAACATTCTTGACAGGCTCAACAAGCGGGTGAAACCGACCGATCTTTTCGAGTTCGGTCTGATCCCGGAATTTACCGGTCGACTGCCGATCATCGCCAACTTCCAGAATCTGAACAAGGAAATGCTGGTCAGAATCATGAGTGTGCCGAAGAACTCGATCTATCGGCAGTACATCGAGATATTCAGGGCCGAAGGCGTCGAATTGAGCATCAGCCCGAGAGTATTCGAGCAGATTTCGGAAATCGCCATCGAATACAAAACCGGCGCCCGCAGCCTGCGCGGAATATTCGAGGAACTGATGACGCCCGTCCTCTATGTGGTGCCGGACAACCCGGACATCCACCGCGTCGAAATCATCTCGCTGTTTGAGGAACCCCGGCTGATCAGGCAAAGCTAGTTGCGGCTTCCAGCGCCACTGGCTTGCTTGATATCTTGGCTGCCTGATTTCCACGCTCGTCACCCCGGCGAAAGCCGGGGTCTAGCTCGTTTATCTGATTGTTTCAATGGATGTCAGAGGAAGGTACTGGATTCCGGCTTGCGCCGGAATGACGGATTGGGAGGTATTTATCCATTTATTCACAGCCTCTGAGTTGGAGGCTGGATTATGATAATCCCGGAATTTCACAAAAACGAGGGTCGCCATGGTTGATGCAGCAAACGAGCCAAAAACCGCTGCTGGGCTGGCGCTGGGCAGCGTGCAGTTTTTCTTCACGCTGGGCTGGACGGTGTATGTGATTTATCTGCCGGAGTTGCTTAAGTCGGCGGGGCTTGCGGCGACGTGGGTCCCGGTGCTGCTGATGGCCGACCAACTGGTTTTTGCCGTGATGGACGTTGCCTTCGGCATGTTTGCTGACCGGATGACCGAGGGTTATCGCAAGCTGGCGCGATTGCTCATCTTGTTGACGACGGTTTCCGCTGTAGCCTTTTTGCTGTTGCCGATGCTGCCCGGTGTTTCGCCGTCCATGCTTATCGTCGTTCTGGCCATCTGGGTAGTCAGTGCTTCGGTGGTACGGGTGCCGACGCTGGTGCTGCTTACCAAGCGCGCCAGGGCGGCGCAACACGGCCGTCTGGTGATCTGGTATGCGGCCGGGATGGCACTGGCCTCGGTGCTGTCGCCTTATCTCGGCATGATCCTGAAAGGCACCGACCCACGTCTGCCCTTCGTGATTTCGGCATTGACCTTGCTGGTCGCGGTCGTCGTGCTGCAGCGTGTTACCGGCACTCAAGCCCCGGAGCCACGGGCGGATGAGCCGCAACCCATCGCTTTCCCGGCCTATATACCCCTGCTGCTCGTTCTGGCGCTGGCTTCGGGCGGTTTTCAGTTGCATGCCTTCGTCAATTCAGCACCCCAGTATCTGGCTCTTGCACCGAAGGAAAATCTGCCCTGGCTGATGCCATTGCTGTGGGTTGGATTTTTTGCTGCGCTGCTCGGTGTCGCGGTGCCCATCAAGCGCTTTGGGGCGCTGTCCGTCGCCGCAGGCGGCATTGTACTGATGGCGTTCGGCAGTTATGCGGCAGCGACCGTCAGTAACCTGGAAATGCTAATTTTGACGCAAGTGCTGGTCGGGGTCGGTTGGGCCGCAGCATTTTCCGGGTTGATGGAACAGGCTTCGATGTTTGGTACACGCGGTGCGGAAGGCATGTTCATGGGCAGTTTTTTCTCGTTGCTGGCGGTGACCAGCTTTGCCCGCATCGGTTTTGTCAGCCAGTTGCTGCCGCATCATCCGCTCTTGCAGGACATGCAGTTCACCTTGCCGGTAGCCCTGCTGTTGAGTTCCGGCCTGATCGCAGTCGTTTACGCCCTGAAAAAACCGCAAGCGCTCTCTGCCACCGCTCGACAATGATGGTGTCGATTTTGCCTTAGACCTCTGGAGCTGATCAATGAATAACTCGAACGCCAAGTCTGTTCAGACGGCTGCGCGGTATTTGCTCCGAGCTTTATGCGGCTGGTTTTCCATGCCTTCGCTGCCGAACCAAGCCGATTCCCCGGCTTTGGGTTAAAATGGACGCCGTTTGAGAACCGGCTTGAGCTTGATGAAAATAAGTTTCCTCGACTTTGAACAGCAGATTGCTGACCTCGATGGCAAGATCGAAAACCTGCGCTTCGCCCAGGATGATTCGGCTGTCGATATCTCCGAAGAGATTGCCCGGCTTGAGAAAAAAAGCCAGATGCTGACCAGGGAGATTTACTCCAAGCTTGCCCCATCGCAAATCTCGCAGGTGGCACGTCATCCACAGCGCCCCTTCACCCTCGATTACCTCGGTCTCATTTTTTCCGATTTTGAAGAGCTGCACGGCGATCGCGCCTTTGCTGATGATCACGCCATTGTTGGTGGCCTGGCACGATTCAACGGCCAGTCGGTGATGGTCATTGGCCACCAGAAGGGGAGCGACACCAAGGAGAAGGTTTACCGCAACTTCGGCATGCCACGCCCGGAGGGTTATCGCAAAGCCCTGCGCCTGATGCGACTGGCCGAGAAGTTCGGTATTCCGGTGCTGACCTTCATCGACACACCGGGTGCCTATCCCGGTATCGACGCCGAAGAGCGCGGTCAGTCCGAGGCCATCGGACGCAATCTTTATGTCATGGCTGAATTGCGCGTGCCGATCATTGTCACCGTCATCGGAGAGGGCGGGTCGGGCGGTGCGCTGGCGATTGGTGTCGGTGATGTGGTGCAGATGCTGCAATACTCGACCTATTCCGTAATTTCGCCTGAGGGCTGCGCGTCGATTCTCTGGAAGAGCGCCGAGAAAGCCAGTGAAGCGGCCGAAATCATGGGTATCACGGCCTCCCGTCTGAAAACACTCGGCTTGATCGACAAGATTGTTCATGAACCGCTCGGCGGCGCGCATCGCGATCCCGTGGCGATGGGGCAGAACCTGAAAAAAGCGCTGCTCGACGCCTTGAAGCAGGTCAATGCGCTGTCAACCAGCGAACTGCTCGAAGCCCGCTTTGCACGTTTGATGGCCTATGGCCGCACCAAAGAGCAGCCGCTCCACTGAGCGTTCACCGGCAGGCGCCACGAGCCAGCTCGCTACAATCCTTTCAGCATTTCTTGCCGAACGTCTGATGCCGACGATGGTGCCAGCAGTGGTAACAGCACTGGTGCCAGGAATGGTGACCGGTTCGCGCCTGTGCGTTGCCCTTTCTGGAGGTCGTGACTCGCTCGTTCTGTTGCATGCACTGAGCGGCCTGATGTCGTCTGCCGACCTTCCCGTCATCCTCTCCGCCGTGCATGTTCACCACGGGATCAGCCCCAATGCCGATGCCTGGGCCGTGTTCTGTGCCGAGTTCTGCCAGCGTTGTGCTGTGCCACTGGACATTGTTCGCGTTGAGGTACCACGCGACAGCGGCGAGGGGCTTGAGGCCGCCGCGCGCCGGATGCGCCATTCCGTGTTTGCCGGATGCGCTGCGGACTTGCTGGCGCTGGCGCATCATCGCGACGACCAAGCGGAAACGGTTCTGCTCAATATGCTGCGTGGCGCCGGTATTGCGGGGGCAGCGGGAATGCTGGCCGAGCGTCCGCAAGCTCAAGGGCCAGCTCTGATACGGCCTTTGCTCGATGTGCCCCGGGCGCTGATCGAGGCCTACGCCGCCGAGCAGGCACTGCGCTGGATCGAAGACGAAAGCAATGACGATGTGCACTACCGCCGCAACTATCTGCGGCTTGAGGTGATGCCGCAACTCGAGGAGAAATTTCCTGGCGCGCAACAGGCTCTGGCGCGTGCCGCCGGCCACTTTACCGAAGGAACCCTGCTGCTCGACGAGCTGGCGACGATTGATCGCGCCGCGCTGGCCACAGCGGCCGGGCGGATTGGCCTGGCCGGTTTCAACGCACTCGCGCCGGCGCGAGCGCGCAACCTGTTGCGCTTTGCCTGGCTCGCAGCGGGTTTTCGGGCGCCGGATGCGCGCTGGATCGATGAAGCGATGCGCCAATTGGCAACGGCCGGGGCGCTTTCGGAGACCTGCCTGTCGACATCCGACGGCGAGCTTCACGTTTATCGCGGCGAACTGCATATCGTTGGACACGATCCTGAGACGCCCGTCGAACCCAGACTTTGGGCCGGTGAGCTTGAGCTGCCCTGGGCTGGTGGGCGGATTCTGTTGCTGCCGATAACGGGGTCAGGTATCCGCCGAGACCTGCTCGTTGCGGGAAAAGTTTGTATTTGCTCCCGGCAGGGCGGCGAACGTTTGCAGCCCGATGCCCGGCGTCCGCGCAGAAGTTTGCGTAACTTGCTGCAGGAGGCCGGCGTACCCCCGTGGGAGCGGGTGCGCCTGCCCTTGCTGTGGTGTGGCGAACGACTGGCCTGGGTTGGCGGTATCGGTGTCGACGCGGGGTTCGCCTGTACTCCGGGTGAAGCGGGGCTGGTGCCCGTCTGGGAGCCGGGCGATCTCCCGGCGTCTTACCGCTAACGCTCGGCACCCCAGCCCGGTCCTTCAAAACCCAGTGCCAAGCGCATAGAGGCCGGTCAGGCGGGTGCGACAATATGCCGCATACAGGAAAGCCGAGAAGCAAACTAAGATTCTGCCTGAAGAGAAACGCATCAATCGCACTTGGGAGAGTCGATCATGCAGGATAAAATCAGAACCTTATTGAAGAAGGCAGCGAATTGCCTTCCTTGCTGCTCGGTGAGGGTTTTGCACTGGCTTCGCTGATCATTTTGCCGGCACTCGCACAGCGCGTCGGCATTGGTGCCAGTCTGACCATAGCGCTACGCGGTGCCTTGATGCGCGCCTCAAACCGCGTCTGACACTTCACCAAGCTTTCCAGTCTGTAACAAACAGCCCAATTCCGGATTTCCTGCGGCGGTAAATATCATTATTTGCTGATTTGCTCCAGTCAATTCGGCATAATGTCTGCCATTGTCTGCTCAACCAACCCGATGACCACCAGCACTCGCCCCAGCTATTTCGTTATCATTGTTTTGACCTGCGCTTCGGCAGTTTTTATCGCCACTTTTGGCGATGCCTTGTTCTTGCGCAGCCGGCGCGACGCTGCACTCGGGCAGATGCGCGAGATGGTGACTCAACTGCAACTGACCGATCTCTGTCTGTTCACCGAAGCCCGCTACACCCGCCACCTGTCGCAGGCCGACCTGCATTCGGCCTTCCAGGATCACCCGCATGGCCTCGAACACTTTCCGACGGGTTCGCTCGTTCCACCGCCTGCCCACCTGACTGCCACACATGCACGCCTGGATAGCCAAACAGCAGTACCTGATTGATTTCACGCTCTCGTCGCTGGCACGGCGCAAGGCGAAAAACTTCGGGCTACTGCTCGTCTACACGCTGATCGTTTTCCTGCTAGCCTCGGTGATGCTGTTCACCCACGCCCTGCGCCACGAAGCCGCGCATCTGCTCGAGGGCGCGCCGGAAGTCGTCTTGCAGCGCATGGTCGCCGGTCGTCACGACCTGATCCCGCCCGGCTATCTCGAACGTCTGGGGCGCATCCGTGGCGTGCAGCACAAGGAAGGCCGCTTGTGGGGTTACTACTACGACCCGGTGGTCAAGGCCAATTACACCTTCATGGTGCCAGGCAAGGAGAACATCGCGACCGGCACGCTGGTAGTCGGCGCCGGGCTGGCCAGAGCGCGCGGGCTGGCGGTCGGCAACGTGATTTCCTTCCGCTCGTATGCTGGTAATCTATTCCCCTTTAGCGTTGCGCGCATCCTGCCGCAGGATTCCGAACTGGTCAGTGCCGACCTGGTGCTGATGAGCGAAGGCGATTTTCGCCGCTTCTTCGATATCGCTCCCGGCTACTTCACCGACATCGCGCTCTCGGTGGCCAACCCGCTCGAAGTACGCAATGTCGCCACCAAGCTCGCGCAGCAATTCCCCGATTCACGCCCGATCCTGCGTGAAGAGATTCTGCGTACCTACGAGTCGATCTTCAACTGGCGCGAAGGCATCGTGCTGGCGCTGGCATCGCTGGCCATCCTCGCCTTTGCCATCTTCGCCTGGGAAAAAGCCTCCGGCCTCTCGGCCGAGGAAAAGCGCGAGATCGGCATTCTCAAGGCCATCGGCTGGGAAACCGGTGACGTGATCAAGATGAAGTTCTGGGAAGGCGCGCTGGTTTCGCTGGCGGCATTTCTGATCGGCTACGTCGCCGCCTATCTGCATGTTTTCCGCTTCTCTTCGGCGCTATTTACACCGGTGCTGAAAGGCTGGGCGGTACTTTATCCGCGCTTCGAACTGACGCCGGTGATCGACGGTTTCCAGGTCGCGACGCTGTTCTTCTTCACCGTATTCCCCTACGCCGCCGCGACCCTGGTACCGATCTGGCGTGCGGCGATCACCGATCCCGATTCGGTGATGCGTTGATGAGAATGTTTTAAGACAAGGACAAGAATCTCACCACCAAGACACCAAGAACACCAAGAATCACCAAGTTAATGTCTTGTTCTTCTTTGTGAAACCTGGTGCGCTTGGTGACTTGGTGGTGAAAATTTTCAACGTTGAATAACGAACTGGTTGATACGAGCGCCATCATGATCGAACTCAAAGACATCCGCAAAGCCTTCAACCAGGGCCGCGACAACGAATTCCATGCGCTCAACGGTATCGACCTGCATCTTCCAGCGCAGCGTGTGACGGCTTTTCGCGGCCCGAGCGGCTCCGGCAAGACCACTCTGCTGTCGATCATCGGTTGCCTGTCGCGGCCAACTAGTGGCCGTGTGCGGCTAAAGGAGCGCGACATCTCCGGGCTGCCCGAGCGTTTTCTCACTGACATCCGTCGCCAGACCTTCGGCTTCGTTTTCCAACAGTTCAACCTGATCAAGGGCTTGTCGGCACTGGAAAACGTGATGCTGCCGGCCTACCCGCTGGGCGGCGACTGGCACGAGCTGCGTGAGAGCGCCGAACGCCTGCTCGGCGACCTGCGCCTGTCGCACCGCCGTCAGGCTCGCGTCGAGTGGCTCTCGGGCGGTGAGCAGCAGCGCGTGGCCATCGCTCGCGCGCTGATCAACGACCCGGAAGTGATCATCGCCGACGAGCCGACAGCCAATCTGGATAGCGCGCTGGCGATGGAATTCATGGACATTCTGGAAAAGCTTTCCGCTGGCGGCAAGACCATCATCCTGACCAGCCACGACCCGCTGGTCGTCGATTCGGCCATCGTGCATCAGGTCGTCGATATGCGAGACGGACGCGTTGTGCGGCACCTCGCCATGGCCGAAGCGAGCGCATGATATTCCAGTCGGCGATCATCGCACTGCTGCTCGCCTCGCTGGTCTGCGTTGGCCTGCTGATCGGTTCGGCGCCATACGCCGTTGACATCATCCGCCACTGGAATATCAACAGCGGCAGCGAGAAGCAACTGCTGCTCGAACGGCGTACTTATCTGTTATCGACGCTGCTCGGCTTCGTTTTTGCAACCCAGCTTGTGGCGCTACTGCTCTTTGTTTTCAACGCCGATAAAATGTCTTCGATGTTCGTCGGTGCCATGTGCGCGGTCGGCACGCTCAATGTCAATGCCTTTGGTTTCCCTGCACTGTTCGCACAAATCGTCGTCTTCTTTCTGGCGGCAAGCTGGCTGGTCATAAACCACGTCGACACGCGCGCCTGCGATTATCCGCTGGTACGAATAAAATACATTCTGTTGCTGGCACTGCTCCCTCTGTTGCTGGTCGCTGCCGCACTCCAGTGGCGCTACTTTCTCGGCCTCAAGGCGGATGTCATCACTTCCTGTTGCGGCAGCCTGTTTTCGGAAGATGCGAAAGGTCTCTCCGGCGACGCCGCCGCTGCGCCGCTGTTGCCGACGATGATCGCTTTTTACGCCACTCTTGCACTGGCCGCCGGCGCCGGGTTTTTTTATCGCCTGCGTCAGCGCGGTGCCTACTTCGTCGCCCTGTTTTCGATGCTGGCCTTTATCGTGGCCATGGCTGGCATCCTCTCCTTCGTCTCGCTCTACATCTATGAGCACCCGCATCACCATTGCCCTTTCTGCGTGCTCAAACCCGAATACGATTACCAGGGCTACTGGCTGTACCTGCCGCTGTTCATTGGCACCGCAGCCGGTCTCGGCGTCGGTGCGATTCAGCCGTTTGCCCGCATTGCCAGCCTGACGAGCATCGTCCCGGCGGTCGCCCGCAAACTCGCCACACTCGCCGGTGTGATGTGGTTATTGTTCGCTGCCGTCGCTTCGTTCATGATCGTCAATTCCCGCCTTGTTCTGCTTGCAGGCTGAGAGGCCAGCGCCTGCTTGGTTGATGGCGAACCCCTGCGACAATTTGCCGCACGACGAAAGTATTCGATAAGCCTAATATTCTGAACAATCGCCGAAGCGCATTCCGGCCCGATTTTTTTACTTGAAGGAGCAACAGAATGAATCGCCGTGACCTGCTCAAACTCTCCCTGGCGGCCAGCGCAAGTACCCTCGTCGCCAGCCCGGCCCAAGCCGCTGAAACCTGTTCCACCGATGGCACACCGGCACAATTCACGCCAAAAAAGGCGGCCGATGCCAATCCGCAGGTCAACGACATCGAGAAGTTTCCCAAGTGTCCCTACTGCGGCATGGATCGCAAGCAGTACCACCACTCGCGCATGCTGATTCAATACAGCGACGATCTGCCGGATGGCGTTTGCTCGCTGCACTGCGCCGCGATCAGTCTAGCCGTGAACATCGACCGCGACCCCAAGGCCATCTGGGTCGCCGACAATGCCTCGGCCGCTGAAATCAAGCCGCTGGTCGAGGTCGGCCAGGCGAGCTTCCTGATCGGCAGCCAGATCAAGGGCGTCATGACCAAACGCAGCAAGGTTGCCTTTGGCAATGAAGAAGCCGCCAAAGCGGCAATGGCGGCCAATGGCGGCGAACTCGGCAATTTCGACAAAGCGCTGCTGGCGGCCTACACCGACATGTCGCAGGACGCCTCGATGGTGCGCAAGAACCGTGAAGAGCGGCGCCAGCACGGGATGAAGCAGAACAAGGGGTGATCATACGGCGACGCCTCTTCATGGCGGCGCTTGGCGCTGTGGCCATGATGCTTTCCAGTACGCTGCTTGCCGAAGTGCCGGATTTACCCAAACCGGGCAACAGGGATCTGTGCCCGGTGTGCGGGATGCTCGTTTCCAAGTATCCGAACTGGATCGCCATTGTCATGTACAGGGACGGTCACGCCCATTTCTTCGATGGTGCGAAGGACCTGTTCAAGTATCTCGGCGATCTTCCCAAATATGCACCAGGGCACAAGGCCGCTGACATGGCTGGCCTCTGGGTCACCGAGTTTTACGGGCTGACCCGGATCGATGCGCGTAAAGCTTACTACGTCACGGGTTCCGACGTACTCGGCCCGATGGGGCATGAATTCGTCCCGCTCGAAAGCCTCAGCGATGCCGAGGATTTCCTCAAGGAACATAAAGGCAAACGCATCCTCACCTTCGAGCAGGTGACACCGGATAGGGCCATCAAGCTGGACAAGGGAGTATTCAACTGAGCCTGCCGGCGGGGTGCCAAAGGGTCGGCAGAGTCAACACTGGGCGATCCGTCAGTTCAGTACCCGCTGGAGGCATACCGGCATGGTCGGGCAGCTTGAGAGACGCCACGGGCAAAGGTTTGGGAGAGTCGAACGAGGTGGGTTCCAGTTCAACTGTGCCCGTGGCGCAGCCACTCTACCGGGACCGGGCGGTTTTTGCGATTAGGCAAATTGTCGCGCGACAATTTGTCGCAGCGGCTTGCATGGGTGCTTTGCCTGTCTGGTTTGTTTCGTCCTTGCGAATCCCCGGTGGTGCTCCGCTGGCGTGTAATACGCTTGCCATGCCATGCGCTACGTCTTAGCATACTTGACCTTATGCTTGCCCCTTTATGACGATCAAGAGTACGGAATCTTCGGTTACCCTGCGCCGGCTGGTTATCCTGCGCTGGTGGTTGCTTGCCGGCGAAGTGACGGCGATTCTGCTCGTTCCGCCGCTGCTCGATGTGCCGCTGCCAGGGTTGCCGATGCTGGTGGTGGTCAGCCTTCAGGCACTGGCCAACCTGCTGGTGGCGCGACGACTCAGCCATCGGAACGCTTTTAGCGAGGGTGAGCTTTTCGTGCAACTGGTGCTCGATATTGTTGCCCTCTCGGTACTGATGTTTCTGAGCGGCGGTGCAGCCAATCCGCTCATTTCACTGCTGCTGCCGCCGGTGGCTATCGCCGCGCTGGCCTTGCCCGCACGCCTCGTGGCGATCATTGCCGGTCTGGCGGTGCTGGCTTATTCCCTTCTTAACCTTTTCTATCTACCGCTGCCGATTGCCGACGTCGAACGCGCTGCCCGCCTGCACCTGACCGGCATGTGGTTCACTTTTGTTGTGTCGGTCACCATGCTGGCCTGGTTTGTCGTGCGCATGACGGCCTCGATCCGGCAACGCGATGTCGAGCTTGCCGCCGTGCGCGAGCAGGCACTGCGTGACGAGCGCGTCATCGCCCTGGGTGCGGTGGCCGCCGGTGCTGCGCATGAACTCTCGACTCCGCTGGCGACCATGGCCATCGTTGCCGGTGAACTGGAGCACGATGCCAAGCTCGGTGAGGCGGCGCGTGCCGATATCACCCTGCTGCTCAAGCAGATCGGGGCCTGCAAGGCAATCATCAGCGGCCTGGCCAGGCAGGCAGGTGCCGAGCGCCTCGACAGCGCCGCAGCGGTTCAGGCCGATCGCTGGCTGGCCGGGGTACATCGGCGCTGGCTCGAACTGCGACCGCACGTGCTCAGTGACCTGCAACTCCCCAGTCGGGAACCGGCACCGATGATCATCACAGATACGACGCTCGAACAGGGCCTGCTGAATCTGTTCAACAATGCCGCCGACACCGGGTCGGACGTCAATGTGCTGGCGGCATGGGATGAGCAGTGGCTGACGATTGATGTGCGCGACAGCGGTCCGGGTTTTGCCCCGTCTGTTCTGGAACAAGCCGGGCGGGTATCATTCCCGGTGCATGAAGGGGGCAGCGGAATCGGCCTGTTCCTCGCTCATGCCGCGATCACCCGCTTGGGCGGCCAACTTACCCTGCATAACGAAGGTGGCGGAGTTGCACGCATTCGCCTGCCGGCAAAAGCAAGTACCTGAAAGCCCAAGATGGAAAAAATATTGGTCATCGACGATGACGAAACCCTGAACACCGTACTTACGCGTGCGCTGAGCCGGCGCGGTTTTGATGCCGAGGGCGCATGCAATGCGGAGGCCGCCCTAACCATGGCGCAGCACAGGCCACCGGGTCGCGTCGTGCTCGATCTCAACCTCGCTGGAAATTCAGGCCTGGCGCTGATCGAGCCTCTGCTGGCGATCAATGCCGATTGCCGCATCGTCGTGCTGACCGGCTATGCCAGCATTGCCACAGCGGTCGATGCGATCAAGCTTGGCGCGGTGCAGTATCTGGCCAAACCGGTCGATGTCGATACACTTCTTGCCGCTTTCGATGCCGGCGCTCGACCCAATACGGAAGAAGCGCCTGCGGCCGAACCGTTCACCGTCAACCGTCTCGAATGGGAGCACATCCAGCGCGTGCTGCACGAGCATGATGGCAACATCTCTGCCACCGCCAGGGTGCTCAGGATGCACCGGCGCACGCTGCAACGCAAGCTGGCCAAGCGCCCAGCCAGGTCATAGCTCAGCGGCCCAAGCCGTCATTCCGGCACAAGCCGGAATCCAGAACCTTCGTCTGATATTCGTTATTACATTCAGATAAACGAACTGGACCCCGGCTTACGCCGGGGTGACGAGCATTGAAATAAGGCTCAGGCTTCAGGTTTTATCAACCGGTGCTTCAAACTCGAAGGGTACGGCAATGCGCTGGTGCCTGGTTTCGACGAGCAGCGTTACATGCCAGAGCATGCTGCCGGTGATGCACACCGGAAGCATCGCGTCGCCGGAAAAATTCCCGTCACCGCGCGCATCGAGCGTCTTCCGGTTATACCCCATGTTCATGGTGACGCCGGCAAAATCGATTTCAACCTTGCTCGCCTCGACACCGGAGAGGCTGACGCTGACCTGCAGTGGCGTGACGACGGGGATTGGATGCGGCGTGATGCTCAGTTCGATTCGCCCGCCACCGGGAACGTCGGCATGGCAGGCCTGCTTGTGCAGATCGCATCCGGCCACCGGTTCGATGGTCAGATCGGCCTTGGGCAAGAGCAGCGGCGAGTACTTGTAGCCGAACACGGCGACAATGGCCAGGGCCAGGATGATCGACAGGTCGACAAGGGAAAATGGACTGCGCATGACAAATAATTTCTCGGTTTTTTCCGGCTTCGGCAAGGGGTGTCTCAAAACCAGCCAGCAGGTCAGCTCAGGAGCCGCTGATCAAGTATCAAAACGTCATTCCGGCGCACCCCAGGGGTATTTCCTTCGGGGCAAAAGCCGGAATCCAGAAAATTCTAGGGCTCTGGACACCGGCTTCCGCCGGTGTGACGGTTTATTCAGCGTTTCCACCAAAGATTCTATCCGAATCGACGCCAGTCGCTCGCATCCAAACCGGGCAGACACCCCGCTCGCCCAACTTTTTCTACCCATCAATCAGGAAGTCGATGACTGACTGCCACCATACTCCGTCGACGCGGCTCATCCAGTCGTTGTGATCGGCGCCGGGGACGATCCATAGTCGCTTGGGATCGGACAGGCGCTCGAACAGGCGCTGACCGAATTTCGCCGGCACAATGCTATCGTTCCCGGCAATGACGACGGCGACACGACCGTGGTATCCGGCGAGATTCTCGACGCTGTCATAGCGGTCGCTCAGCAAGGAGCCGACCGGTAGCCAGGGGTAGTGGTGCTGCGCAATGCTCTCGATCCTGTCCCACGGTGTGATCAGCAGAACGGCGGCAACGTCGACGTTGTTTGCGACGGCCGCGGCGACGCCCGCGCCTAAAGATTCTCCAGCAAGCAGCAGTGGCCCCGAAAACGTTCGCCGCGCCAGCGCGAGGGTTTCGACCGCATCGGCAACCAGCGCCTCTTCGCCCAGCTTGCCTGTGCGCGAACCGTAAGCCGGATATTCAGCCAGAATAACGCGCAGGCCGAGGCGGGTGAACTCGTCGGCATACCAGTCGCGGTGTCCGGCATGCCCGGCATTCCCGTGAAACAGGACCACCGTGCCGCGGGCCGGCCCTGCGGGTTCGCGCAGCAGACCCCGGTAGTCGCCCTCACTTGGCCATGCTTTCAAGCCATGGCCACGGGCATCGGAGAGCACGCTGGCGAGCGGCGGGTTTTCGGGAAAGTAGATCAGACTGTTCTGAAACATGGCGATACTCCCCAGGAACAGAGATACAACGAAGACCAAAGACATAATTAACCTGCCTGCGCTAGCCTTCATGCCGTTTCGTCCGGTGATGCAAAACGCTGTAGGCAACGACGTTGATGGCGATAGCCGCGATGCCCAATCCAAGCTGCAACTCGCGCGATAGCGCATGCGGATAGATGATGGGCAGCAGGTAGTGCTCGACAAAACCGCCGTGGTAGCCGGCTTCGCCGCTTAGCCTGCGCAGGTAGTTTTCCAGTGGCGTGAGCGGACAGACGCGGCCGCTGATTTCGATCAGCCCGGCCCACATTACGGCCGGCAGGTGCAACCAGGCCAGGCGCGGGAATCGCCAGACCAGCAGGCTCCCCAGCACAACGAAGAGGATGAAGGCCAGGTGAAACAGCAGTATCACGTCGGCCAGAACACGATAGAACATATCGGCGGCTCACCCCGGGTGGATCCGGCAGGGGGACGATGCAGCATTGAATGGAGAGTACTGAATTCTGGTGATCACTGGCGTTAGCTCACGGGCTTGTTGCCGACGTTTGAAAGAACCTTATTTTGCACCGGCATGGTGAATGTGTCGTTGAGTTCGTTAATCAACTTGTAACCTGCAACGTTTGGCTTCCTGGTGCCTTTCTTTTCAAAAACCGACTTTATTATAGACAAAGCGTGTGCGGCAATTTGCCACATTCCCTTGCTACAGCCAAAAGCATGAAAATCCTGCTCTGCTTCGACTTCATAATTTAGAGGGGAATTTCATGGGGTATCGCATCCATCCGCTGGCTAGCGCATTAGCCTTTGCCTTTTCGTCGTCGGCCATCGGACAAGCCGACCCGGTCGGGGCCGTGCCGATTCTCGATGATGTCGTCGTCAGTGCAAGAAAACTCCAGCCGGTTCCAGTCTCGAGCACGGTCAGCCCGAGCAGCATCGAGCAGATGCGAGCGGCGACCAGCGATACCGCCAGCCTGCTCAGGAACCTACCCGGCGTCAGCACCTATGGTGCGGGCGGGGTTTCAAGCCTGCCGGTCATCCGCGGCCTGGCTGACGACCGTATCCGCATCAAGGTCGATGGCATGGATCTGATTGCCTCTTGCCCCAACCACATGAACCCGCCGCTGTCCTATATCGACCCGACCAATGTCGGCACTCTCAGGGTCTACTCCGGGATCACTCCGGTCAGCGTCGGTGGTGACAGCATTGCCGGCACGATCATAGCCGAGACGCTGGCGCCGGTGTTCGCTGCGCCGGGCCAGGACTTTCTGGCTACGGGCCAGGTCGGCGGCTTCTACCGCAGCAACGGCAACGCCTGGGGCGCCAACATAAGGGCTACTGCCGCCACCGAAAACATCAGCCTGACCTATACCGGTTCGAGTGCCCAGGCCGACAACTATAAGGCTGGCGGCAACTTCAAGACGACTACGGCCACGGGCCGTGCCGGCCATACGCTGCCGCTCGACGAGGTCGGCTCGACAGCCTACGAGAGCCTGAACCAGATGCTGAGCGTCGCGCTGAAAGGCGGAAACCATCTCGTCGAGGCCAAGTTTGGCTTCCAGCACGTCCCCGAACAACTGTATCCGAACCAGCGCATGGACATGCTCGACAATGATCAGAAGACCATCAACCTGCGCTATCTCGGCCAATACGACTGGGGACAGTTCGAGGCGCGGGCCTATTACGAGAAAGTCGACCCGCATTTCATGGACTTCGGACCCGACAAGCGGTTCTGGTACGGCCCTGGCGCGCCACCGGCAGGTTCCGGAGGTGACAACGCGGTCAACGGTTCTCCATGTTCCCCGATTTCCGGAACTCGTATGGTAGGGGGGGCGATGGTCGGATGCGCGGCCGGCATGCCGATGTATACCAAGAGCAGCAACACCGGCGTAAACGTCAAGGCGGATGTCAATCTCGACGAACAGAACCTGCTCCGCGCCGGCGGCCTCTATCAGCACTACAAGCTCGACGACTGGTGGCCACCGTCAGGTGCGATGATGTGGCCCGGCACCTTCGACAACATCAACGATGGCACGCGCGACCGCCTAGGGCTATTCGGCGAGTGGGAGTCGCGCCCCAACGCGCAATGGCTGACCCTGCTCGGTGCGCGCTATGAACGGGTCAAGACGGACGCCGGCACTGTTCGGGGCTACGACCCGAACACGAATGGCATGGGAATGATGGTGAACAACCAGAAGAAGGATGCCGCCGCTTTCAACGCGCAAGACCGCGAACGTACCGACAACAACTGGGACCTGACGGCGCTCGCCCGCTATACGCCGGATGCCAACAGCGACATCGAGTTCGGTGTCGCGCGCAAGGTGCGCTCCCCCAACCTGTATGAACGCTACACCTGGTCGACCTGGTCGATGGCTGCCGTCATGAACAACCTCGTCGGTGACGGCAACGGTTATTTCGGCAATATCAATCTCAAGCCGGAACAGGCGCACACGGTTTCCGCTACCTTGGACCTGCATACCGCCGACCGGCGCTCGGAACTCCGCATCACGCCCTACTACACGCGCGTTACCGACTATATCGATGCCATTCGCTGCCCTGCGGGCGCATCCTGCACGCCGGCCAACCGGACGACGTCCAACCAGTTCGTCGTGCTCCAGTACGCCAACCAGTCGGCCGAGCTTTACGGTCTGGACGTTTCTGGGCGCATGCCGCTCGCCTCGACAGGTTTCGGCGACTTCGGCCTCGTCGGCGTGCTCACCTACACCCACGGCGAGAATCGCGACACTGGCGACAGCCTCTACAACATCATGCCGCTCAATGGCAAGCTGACGCTTACACACACGCTAGGTGGCTGGAGCAGCGGCATCGAGTTTGTCGCGGTGGCGGCAAAAGACGATGTGTCCGACGTGCGCAACGAAATCAAGACCGCCGGCTACGGACTGATCAACCTGCGCGGCAGCTATGCTCGGAAGCAGGTACAGTTCGACCTCGGTGTCGAGAATCTATTCGACAGGTTCTATTCCTTGCCGCTCGGTGGCGCCTACGTCGGTCAGGGAACAACCATGGCGATCAACCCGGCAAGTGGCAACCCCGCGTGGGGTACCGCCGTTCCCGGCATGGGCCGTTCGATTTATGCCGGCCTAAGCTTCAAGTTTTGATACGAAGAGTATTCGCCAAGCTGATGATCGCGGGCGTAATCCTGGGTTGCGAGACAAGGCTCTTGGGAATCAATGATGTTTGGGCGACGGCGTTGAGCGAATGCCGGTTGCTGCCCCAGCAGAAGAGATGTCAGCGCGCCTGAAAGTCGACGACCGTGCGCCTACCCGCGAGGACTTTGCCGGTCTTTCCAATCTGGATTTCGAGGCCATTTTGCGCATGATCAAGGCACTTTTTCAGCTTTAGTAACTGCGTTTGCCAAATTCACGTTGAACGCAAAGCTTGCTGTGAGGCGGGATCGCTGCCCCAATGGCTGAATCGCGCAGACAGTCAGTCATGCCCGCTTCGCCACCCCTGTTTGAGCAAGCGATTGAGTTACCACTCTGTTCGGGTCGGTGCCTGATTGGGCTTTTGCTACGCTCAACCGAGGAGAAACATCATCCACAACATGATCAGTCGGATGATCGCCGTCATGGTGTTGTTGGCAAACCTGGCGCATGCTCAGAGTCACACCCCGGAAATCAGCTTCCTGGTAACACGTGAAGGCGAATTTGTCCTGACTGATGCCCGCGCCGATTTGCCGGTTTCGTCGGCCCTGGTGTGGGCGGTTATTACTGATTACGAGGGCTATCCACGTTTTATTTCCAGCATGCACGAATCGAAGGTCATCTCGCGTAGTCCCGAAGGGTCGGTCGTCGAACAGAAAGGCCATTTTAGCTTCATGTTTTTCTCACGGGGAATCGAGGCCCGTTTAGTGGTTTCCGAGTTTCCTCCAGACCTTATCGTAACGCGTGCGATCGAAGGTGATTTTGAAGTCATGAATGGACGCTACGAACTCCGCCAACTTGGAAACAGTACTCGTTTGTCGTATTCAGGACGTCTTGTGCCGAAATTCAGTCTGCCGCCGCTGTTTGGCCTGAGCATCGCGCGCTTCATCCTGTTAAGGAATTTCCGCGAAATGGTTGATGAAATTCTTCGCCGTGATGCCGAAGCCCGCCGGGTAATCCGTGCAGACGGATAGGCCCTTTAAGATATGCCAGCCCATCAGGCGAACTACTACAGCCATAAGCGGTCATGCACTGACATTGAATAAGCGCGAGTCAGCCGAGTGATTCCTGCGTATCCGAGAGCCATGGAGGTGTAACAATGCTGGGTCTTTCTAGAATTGAAACCAGGCCAGGCATCCTGCGGTGCCTGGCCTCAGTCAGCCTGGGCTTGGGCCTGTGGTGTCTGGCGGGCTGTCAGACATCGCCTGAATACCCATCCACCCCGCTTCAGACAAGCTGGGCTCCATTACGCGAAGCACGCCCGGAAAATGCGGTCCGCTATGAAATCCTTCCCGATCTCTCGGATATCCGATTCCTGGTTTATCGGGCAGGCCCCCTTGCAAGATTTGGGCACAATCATGTCGTTCAGGCGAAAAACATCCGGGGAGAAATTTACCTGGCTCCGGATATCCACCAATCCAGCTTTTTCATCGAGATTCCGGTAAAGGATTTTCAGGTTGATGCAGAGAATGCACGATTGGACGAAGGGGAAGTATTTTTCCCCCTACCCGATGAAGACGCCATCGCCGGTACAACAAGGAATATGCTCGGTGAGAAAGTGCTGGATGCCGCCAGATACCCGAAGATCGAGATCAAGTCGCTGGCCTTGACTGGTCCGGCCTGGGGAATGGACATCACGATGAGAATAAAAATGCATGGTGTGGAGCGTGAAATTGTCGTGCCAAGCGCAGTTGAAAGCAGTAACGGCAAGCTTGTGGTGACAGCATTTTTTTCAATAAACCAGACCGACTTCGGCATCACTCCGATGAGTGTTCTCGGCGGAGGCCTGCAGGTCCAGGATGCGATCAAGGTGCGAATGCGCATTGTTGCTGGAAAAGGCGATTCGCGGCCCCAATGAAAACGGCTTTCGTGATTTACAAGTTAGGCCGGCTATCGGAACCAGGCTGCCAACCGGCCTTGCAGGCCGTTCTGCAAAGCCGACAGGCAGGTTCCGGACAGAGGTGTAAGATCGACGTTCATGTTGTCCTCCAGAATACCTGAGGTCAGCAAGGTGTCTCTTTGACAACGAACGGAAAACAATGGCTACCCCAGCAAAACCGGCAACAAAATCCACTGCGAAATCAGGCGCCAAGCCGGTGGTCAAAGCCGCTTCGACAATACGCGCCAAACCAGCCACAAGCACCAGTGGCGCTTCAGTCCATGTAGCGGTCGAGCCCTTTCTACGCTTCCGCCACTCACCGGAACTGCAGGCCAGAACAGATGCCGTGTTGACGGCGCTTGAAGCATCACCAGCGCTTGCCGGCCATGGCGATGCCCTGGCGGACCTGGTGGCCGAACTGACCGAGGCCGGAATGAATTTCTATTACCTGCGCGCACTCAAGGATGCCCAGGTGGGTTTTGTCGTTGAGCAGTCGGCGCGTCTGGCCATGTCGGGTGCGGTGAAACTGATCAGTTCGGTCAGCCGGAAATTCATCGTCCGCATGGACGATGCGCAGCTACTGGTCGTCGCCCGGCATATCCGCCATCTCGCCCGATGATTTTTCCGGATGTCATTTCCTGAACTGTCAATGGCGATATTTCGATTCATGCCCGATCCGTTAAGCGAAAAATACCCATGATCAACAAGGGCCTGGCATTGGTCGACTAGCGGTCCGTGAATTACACATCCAGAGCGGACGCTTCGAGTTTCAGGCTTACCGTGACGATGATGTCAAACGATTTACTGTACCAGGGGCAGGTCCAGACCAAAGTCGTCATTCACTTTACACGCCCTTTCAAGAAAACTGAAGAATGGGTAGTGCCCTTGTAATGCCTTCAGTGCTGGACAGCGTTACATTCCCCGGGGGATGTTCCCACGGTAAATTTGTTCTAGTAACCCATCGTCATTCCGGCGAAAGCCGGAATCCAGATTTGTACATCTGATCAAGATGTTAGTAAAACTGTTTTGATGAACGAACTGGATTCCGGGTCAAGCCCGGAATGACGGTAATTCAATGAGATAGCGTTAGAACAAATTTACCCTGGGGATATTCCCCGGGGGAATGACTATCCACCGCGATTCGCGTACGATGCGTTGCATGAAGAACATGCTTGCACTTTCCGCCCATCTCCCAGAGTTCACTTTTGCGCCCGGCGAAGTTGTCGTGCGTGAAGGTGGTTCGGCTGGCGGAATCTGGATTCTGGTCAGCGGTGCACTCCAGGTACGCAAGGGTGATGTGGTGGTGAACGCCATCAATCGTCCGGGTGCACTGGTCGGAGAAATCTCGGTACTGCTGGGCACCAACTATGGCGCGACGGTCGAGGCCACGGCCTCCAGCCTGTTGCGCTTCGCGGCTGATGGCGAGGCTCTGCTGGCAAGTGATCCGGACATCAGCCGGCTGGTGGCGATGGGGCTCGCTGAGCGGCTCAACTTTGTCACCACTTACCTTGCTGACCTCAAGCACCAGTATGGCGATGCCCCCGGGCTGGCCATGGTGTCCGATGTGTTGAACGAACTGGCACATCGCCAGAAGGCGCTGGCGCGGCCCGGTTCTGCACGCGACCCCGACCCCGCCCACTGATTCAGAATACCGTGCGTTCCGGTCTGGCCGTATCGGTCAGGCGCAACTCTTCCATACCCATCATCGATTTCCACGCGGCCGAGCCGGCGCCAAGATCGATCTCGATGTGTGCCGGTACCGGCCCGATCTGGCGACCGGCGTTGAAAACCCAGGTGTCGCCAATGCGATCTGCCCATGCGCCGTCAGGCTTGAAGGGCGGTTCGTGCACATGTCCGGTGAGAACCATTTCGGGCCGGTAGCGGTCGATCCAGCCACCGATATCGGCATCGCCGTAATGGCGCCGACCGGTCCAGCAGGTCGGCGACCCCAGCGGCGGCCAATGGTACACCCACACCCAGCGCGCGGGTCGGCACAGCGCATCTGCCGCCAGTTGTTCTTCGAGGGCGGCACGGCCCAGCGGGCCGTCCCACCAGGGGCAAATGGTGACCAGCGTGTCACCGATCAGGATCGATTCGCCGTCGGTCGGCACCCCGGCAGCGCGTGCTTCGTTCAGCCACAAGGCCGATTGTTCGCCCTGCGCATCCGGGCCGGTGAGGTCGTGATTACCCGAACTTACCGCCACCCGTCCGCTGGCCTTCAGCAGCGAAAGGTAGCGCAGGATCACCACGGACTGAGCGTCAAGCGACACCGGCGAACTGATGTCCAGGTGATCGCCGGCCAGCACCACGAGATCGTAGGACGGCGCCACATGCACCACCCAGTCCAGTTGGCGCAGGGTGTAGTGAAGGTCAGAGACGAGCAGGATGCGCAAAGTGACGGAGAGCCGAAGGCGAAGTTGCGGAGAGTAGAGGATGAAGGACAGGAAATTCAGTGGCAACTCAGGGAGTATCTCCGGTGGTGGCGGTTGAGGTCAACAGAGGATTTTGTGCCGAGAGTTTCCGAAAAACGGCTTGAATTGAGCCGCGCAAATTCGCCGCAGGCTGGAGATCGACTTCGGTATACCAGTTTCTGCACACAGGCGTGAGCCAGCCGATGACGATTGCCGGTGTTCGTCCAAGGGGCATACCAGGCGATGTGCTGATCGAATTCGTAGTCGGGTACCAGTTTCGCCTGCGGATCGGTTTGACCCTGACCGGCAAGCGCACTGTTCCAGCGCGGTAGTCGACAAGAAGGCGCCATGCGCGGTGGCGAGACAGGATTACCCAGGCACGCGAGGATTAGCGTGCGAATGTTGCCTCGGATATGAGGGTGATGATGCGGATCCCGTCACCCCGCTTGGGGCACATCAGTGGTCGATCCCGGTCTGATGCTGAGGGCGGTGCCACAACCCGCTACCGGCCAATGGCTTCGCATCAAGCAGAACTTCAGTCTGACAACAGCGGAAGTGCCAGACCTGGGCACGAATCGGCACCCTGTCCTCTGACCCTGACTTCTATTTCAGCAGCTTGCCATCGCGATTGATGATATTGATATCGACGAAGTTAACACCGCCATGGTTGTTCGCTGAATAGCTGACAAAGAGGTCGCCGGCATCGTAGTCCCGGAGCTGCTCAAGGGCATCGCGCAGTTTCTTGCGGGTCGGATTCGGGCCGGCGCGGCGCAAGCCTTCAACGAGCACTTTGGCGCCGAGGTAGCCTTCCAGCAGGGTGTGGTTGGGTGTGACATCAACTGGCTTGAAGCGGGCAAAGTTGTCCATGACTTCCCGCGTTAATGGCGTCGCACGGGCTTCCGGGTTTGGAACCACCTGGGTGATGACGAGGCCGGCCGCCGCCTGTTTGCCAATGCGCTTGACGATCTGCGCCGCATCGGTGACGGAGATTGTAATGAATTGGGCCGTGTTGCCCGCATCCTTTGACTGCTTGATGAATTCGGCGCTTGCCGCAGTGTTGGCAATCATGATCACCGCCTGCGGTGCGGCAGCAGCAATCGACTTGACGGCTGCAGAAACTTCCGTGGTGTTCTTTTCGTAACTGGCTTTGGCGATGATCTTGCTGTCATATTTGCCGATCAGCGCTTCGGCGCTGGCCAGCCCGTCGAGACCAAAAGGATCGTTCTGGTAAAAAATCGCATAATTTCGGTAACCCGTGGAACTGTATTGCTGGAAGATCTTTTTTATTTCCGCCTCATAGCTGGCTCGGGTAAAGAACAGCCATGGGTTGCCGCTCTTGAGAACGCTTGATGCGCCAGTGCGCACCATGACCAGTGGAATACCGGCGTCGGTGAGTACCTTGTCCTTGAGCAGCGCTTCAATATTGCCGGTGCCGACGAACCCGAAAAGGGCCAGAGGCTGCGCCTCGTTAATCAACTCCCTGGCCAGGCGAACGGTCTCGCTGGCATTGTAGGCATCATCCTTGGTGATCAGACGGATTTTCTGGCCATGTACACCGCCGCTGGCATTGACGGCGTCGAAATAGAGCTGAGCGCCGGCACGAATGTGGCTGCCGGTCGGTGCAAGTGGGCCGGACAAGGCGGTGACCTGCCCGATGACGATATCGGCGAGTGCGTTTCCGGCAACAATGAGTGCGGCAAGGATGAGGGCTGTCCGCTTGAGCATGCTGATCATTGTCATATCTGCTCCAGTTGTAAAACGGATTTCATGCAATACATGGAATCTATGGGGGTGGAAACGTAAAGTCAAGCAGCAGGTGCCAGACGCTCGATGAAGTCAGGCATTCCGAGTGCCGGGGCCAGCGGCAGATCGACTGCCAGATTCACAACAGAACTCCGATCGACAACGCCAGCCCGAGCGCAAATCCCGTCTGGGCTGTTCCAGCCAGCAATGAATTCAGCTCCAAGCCAGACGGGTCGCGCAACAGTCGGCGAATGAGCGACAGACTGAGCGGCAGGGCCAGAAATCCGAGCCAGGCGCCTTGAAGTCCGTGCAATGAGAACAGCGGCAGTACGGCAAACGGGAGCAGCATCAGTGCCACGTAAAGCAGTCGCGAGTGCTTGCGCCCCAGTACTGATGCCAGCGTTCGGCGACCGCCGCGCAGGTCAGTCTCAAGGTCGCGGTAGTTGTTGATCAGCAGGACGGCTGCCGCCGGCAGGCCGACCACCAGACCGGCGAGCAGGGCATCGGGCGACCAGGCGCCGAGTTGCAACCAGTGGCTGCCGGCGACCGCAACCAGCCCGAAGAAGAACAGAACAAAAAATTCGCCCAGCGATGAATGGGAAATTGGCCGCGGACCTCCGGAATAGGCCCAGCCGGCAATCAGTGAGGCCAGTCCGGCAACGAGAATCGGCCATCCGCCCACGGCGACCAGATAGATTCCCAGAATGAAAGCCAGAGCAAAACTCAGGGTGGCCGCACGGCGCACGCTGGCCGCATTGGCCCAGCCCTCGGCTGTCACCCGACGTGGTCCGACGCGGTCAGGTTGATCGTTGCCACTTTCAAAGTCGGCGGCGTCGTTATGCAGATTGGTTCCTGCTTGAATCAACACGGCACAGCAAAGCGCCGCCAGCATGGCCAACCTGTTGGCTGTCGCGCCTTCGGCGACGGCCAGTGCCGTGCCGACCAGGACCGGTGTAGCGGAAATGCTCAGGGTGCGTGGACGAACCGCTATCCACCAGAGGTACCAGCCGGTGGGCGGTTTCCCATTGGTTTTTTCACTGAGCGTCAACTTGCCGAAGCTGCTCTGGCTAGAATTGTTGTTCGGCATCGTAGCTCGGGGAGATCGTCTCCAGGACAAGGTCTGCTGACAGCAGCATGGAAGCTGTTTGCTTAATGCGTTGTTTCATGATGGCGCTCCTTGTTAGATTTTTTTGAACTCCAATCGCCCATGCGACAAAATGCCACTTCGCCATTATGTCGCATATGATCATGGTAGACACCGTTGCCAACTTTGGACTGAACAGGCGGTGAAAAGGAACCGAAAAATATGAACAGAAACACGCTTCTCCCGGCGGCCGTTCTCTTGCTCGCTGGCATGCTCGTCTGGATGCTGTTTTTCTGGGAACCGGGTAACCAGGCGATACTGCAGCCGGGCCAGCCGCTGGCGCTGGCCAGCACGCCTACCGGCGGCGACTTCACGCTCACCGGCAGCAAGGGGTGCAGTTTCGCTGGCGGATTTTCGTGGCAAGGTGGTGGTGCTGTATTTCGGTTACACCTACTGTCCGGACGTTTGCCCGATGTCGCTGGCGCTGATCGCCCAGGGGCTATCCGGGCTGGACGCCGCCGCACTGCAAAAGGTGCAGGGGATATTCGTCTCGGTCGATCCGGAGCGCGATACGCCGCAGCGCCTGGCGGAATACGTCCCCTTCTTCCACCCCAGCCTGATCGGCGTTACCGGAACGCCGGAGCAGATTGCTACGCTCGCCCGCATGTACGGATCCAGCTACCGCAGGCAGCCGAAGGGGCCGGAAGGTCACTATACCGTCGATCACTCGTCGGTTACCTACATCATTGCCCCGGACGGCAAGCTTGCCGACATGCTGCAGCACGGCAGCCCGCCGGAAAGCATCACGGCGACGATCAACAAGGCACTGGCTACGGCAAAATAGCCTGCTGGATCAACAGCGGAGACAACTTTTGCCCTTAATGCTTCATTCCACTGTGATCCATGCCCTTTTCGGCGGACGGGGTGGTCGGCACTTTGCGCACCGGGGCTTCGATCTGCTGTTTGCTGCCATCGTCGAAACTGAGCGCGATCGGGATCGCTTCACCTTCCTTGAGCGCTTGCCTGATATTGATCAACATGATGTGGTAGCCGCCCGGCTTGAGTTCAGCCTGACCATTGGCCTTGATGTCGATACTTTTGACTTCTCGCATCTTCATCACGCCGTTTTCATTGGTGTGTGAGTGCAGTTCAACAGTTTTAGCGACCGGGCTTTCTGCCTTGACCAGTTTGCGATCAGTACTTCCGGCATTCCTGATGACCATGAAGGCTGCACTAACCTGGGAGTTGGGTGGTACCAGGCTGACATAGGGATCGTTGACCGTCAGTTTTGTTTCCATGGCAAACGAGGAGAACGGGATAGCTGCACTGAGCAGCAAGGCAAAGCGGAAAATCGAGCGGTGCATGAAATCTCCCTGGCAAAGGATTGATCGTGGTTTCGTACGTAAAGACTGATCTGCTTTGGCTGTATCGAGCAGTGTTCCGATCATACCAACGATTTGTCACAAGGTTGACGAAAAATCATTCCTGATCAATGAACTTCAGGGAAGCCTGATATGCCATTCGCCTGCTCGGCGAGAATCGAAAAGCGAATGCGCCAGTTCAGTCAAGCGGGTGGCAAATTACAAGCTCTTCAGCGTTCTCCTGGCGATCACGAGCTTGCTTGCCGGTGTCTGGAAGATCGACGTACAATGGCGTCGCGCCTTGACCTGAGCAAGCTCTGAAGCAGAAGGGCGCAGAGTCCTTACACTGTAAGGCGAATGACAAGAGCATTGTAATCCAGAAATGTCCTTTTTCTTGGAGTGGTATTTCCTGCTTGCGCAGCCACTAAAAGTGCCCTTGCGTTTTGACTGTTGCTGAACTACTCTGCGTCGTCGAAGTCTAGGCAATTGAACTGAATTCCGGCAAGCCGGGATTTGACGGTGTTGATCAGGAGAAAACTCATGAAACGTACACTGCTCGCTTCTGTCGCGGCCATCTTGACCCTTGCCGCCGGCATCGGTATTTACCACACCCGCTTTCAGAACATCGGCAACGCCCATGCTGAAAATGCTCCGGTCACTGTCGTAGCGGTGCCGGGAAAACCGATCCCCGAAGCGTCCAGCGTCGACCAGGACGCGCCCTATTTCGAGGCTTGTGCCAGGGAAGGCTTGAACGAGTCCGAATGCGTCGGACGGCTGATCTGGTTCAAGGCCACCGCCGGCAATGACCGCTTCCATACCTACACCTTCCAGCAGCGCATCGGTGTCCTGGTGGACTGGTATCGCGTGCTGCGTGCCGATCAGCGCGACGACCGCTTCTGGGCCTGGGGCATCATCAACGACCCGTCCTGCTGCAAGCCCGGCGATCCGGATTGCCCGGCCAAGTCGGCCGAAGAAACCTACGGTCTGGACTGGTGCCCCGGCGATGACGTGCTCCTGAAGTATGTCGGCAAGCCCGGCTATGTCGACCCGGCCTGCGGCCTCAAGGATGCGGCGCTCGACGCCGACGATCCGCACAGTCAGGGCGGCAAGGCCGACCAGCGCCACTCGGCCTGCGACCTCAAGTTCGGCACCTCGACCGGCGCTCTTGGCCTCCGCAAATTCCCCAATCCGCGCTTCGACGCCGCCAAATGGAAACAGTTGAACGGCAGCCTGGCGACCTGGTCCGGCTTTGCCACCACCATGGCCGCCGCCACCGGCATCGAATCCGACCAGCGTGTGAGCAAGCTGGCCGATGCCTCGGTGGAACCGCCGTTCCTAATCGGCACCTCCTGCGGTTCCTGCCATATCGCCTTCGACCCGCTGAACCCGCCGGCTGACCCGTCGCACCCGAAGTGGGAGAACATCAAGGGCCTGATCGGCAACCAGTACACACGCATGTCCGAACTGCTCGGTTCCGGGATGCCCAAGAGCAGCCTGGAATACCAGATGTTCGCCCACGCCCGGCCGGGGGTAACGGATACGTCGGCGATTTCACACGACCAGATCAACAACCCCGGCACCATCAATGCCCTGATTAACGTCGCCCAGCGCCCGGTGTTCAAGGGTGAGACGATCACCAAGTGGCGCAAGGCGTCCACCTGCGGCACCGAGAAGGACGAAGGCAAGTGCTGGTGCGAACCGGGACGTAGTGGCAAGTGCTGGGAAATGAGCACGCGCGATGACGATACGACACCGGTGAATCTGGGCAGCCAGAAGGTCGTGCTGCCCGGCGTTCATCACATCCTCAAGGGCGGCGAGGATTCAACCGGCTCTCTGGAAGCCATCCAGCGCGTTTATTTCAATATCGGCTCGTGCTCCGAGCAGTGCTGGGTCAATCACTTTTCCGACATGCGTCAGGTTGACCCGGAAGCGCGTGGTTTCGGCCAGACGCCGTTCAACGTTGGCCAGTGTCGGCGCGATTGTCCGAACTTCCGGGCGGTCGAGGATCGTCTGCAGAACATTCTCGATTTCTTCGCTTCGGCCGAGTCTGACGAAACCAACCTGCAAGCTGCTCGCGCCAATGTGCGCAAGGCAAGCAACCCGGGCGTGAACTACACTCGGGCCGATCTTGTGGCCGAACTGGAAATGGAGAAGGAATTCGGCAAGGGCGCTGTCGGTCGTGGACAGACGGTGTTTGCCGACAACTGCGCACGCTGTCATTCCAGCGTTCCGGAAAGCGCGGGCGGCTCATTCAGGAATCGTGATTTCGCTGCTCCCAACGAAGCGCATCCGCGCAAAATCCGTGCCGATTTTCTCAGTAACGAGCAATCGACGCCGGTCACCGAGGTGGGCACCTTCCGCTGTCGTGCCCTGCACTCCAACCACAAGGTGGGTCACCTGTACATGGAGTATGGTTCGAATACGATGCACAAGCGGCCCGTGGTCGCCGACATCCCCGAGCGCAACGAACTCAAGGATGGCGGTCGCGGCTATCTGCGCAACATCTCGCTGGTCAATGTCTGGGCCACGGCGCCGTTCATGCATAACAACGCCATCGGCCCGGAGATTTGCGGCAATCCGGCCAACAAGGACAACGATTTCCACCGTGCCCGCTATGTAGACCCGGAGGGCAAGCTGCTCGCCAGCCAGCGCGAGTGCCTGCGTTATGACCCCAGCGTGGAAGGCCGTTTCGATCTTTACAAGCGTTCGATGAACGAGCTGTTGAACCCGAAGGAGCGTGGCAGCAAGCGCACCCTGACCAACGCCGACCTGCTTATCGACGTCGGCATCCGTCCCCTCGAAGGAAAGGTCGAAAAGCCTCTGCTCGGCTTCGGGCAAGTGAAGATTCCGGCAGGCACCAGCGCCGGCTTCCTCAACGGCCTGCAGCACAAGCAACTGGTAGGCGATCTTTTCCTCGCCAAACGCGACCCGGCCCGGCTCGAAGCGGTGGGCAAGAAGGATCTGGTGCCGACCCTGCAGGCCATGGCCGACGACGTGATGAAGCAGCCTTCACGCTTCGTCGAGATCCTGCGCGAGAAGCGCGATTTCCTCAGCGCCAATTATCAGACCTGCACCCAGGAGATCGAAAACGAGGGTCACCGCTTCGGCGAGGACCTTTCCGAAGCCGACAAGAAGGCGCTGACGGCCTTCCTGGCGACGCTTTAACTGCAAATGCCAACCACCAAGTCACCAAGTTCACCAAGAAACACCAAGTTATCGCCGTGTTTTTCTTGGTGCAACTTGGTGTCCTTGGTGACCTGGTGGTGAAGTTTCTGTTTTTCTCTTAGGCACCGAGAGGTTACACCATGAGACTACCGACACCCTTCGCTCTGCTTACCCTGGCCGCCATTACCCTGGCCGCCTGCAGCAAGCCGGAACCACCGAGCATTGCCTTTGCCCCCTACGAGAAGGGCTACCAGTCGAAGATGGATCTGGCGCAGGTCGACTACAAGTACCCGATCGCCCCGGCTGAACTGGCGAAGATCACGCCGGACTACCTCGCCACGCTGGAGCAGGAACAGCTTGACCAGCTCTACGCCCGTCTTGCCGCCGGCCCCATCCCCGATGGGGCTTTCGACGGCCGCATCCTGCTGCCCCGAGGCAGCAGCGGCAAGTTCCGGCTTACCGAAATCGTCGGTGGTTTTGCCGGCACGGCGCTGCATCTGAAGGGACTGGTCGTCGAGGACATCGGCGAGACGCTGTGGCGTGGCAAGGTCTTTTTCCGCGAAGAACGGGTATTGCGCAACCGCATCGAAGACCTGACGCTGCTCAAAAAAGCCGGCCTGGTCGAGGGCGATCCGAAGAAGATGAGCTATGCAGGCAAGGAAACCTGGCTGCTCTTCCCGGCCAAGCTGTACTGCGGTCAGAGCCTGCTCGATGCGCGCAGGGAATCGATCATCATCGACTATTTCTTCACCGACGAAATTCCCGGCTACCAGGAAAACCCCGACTACCTCGCCGGTCGCCGCGGCCTCAAGGTGCGCGACGAGATCCGCATGATCCGCCCCGGTCTCTATCTCGGTCGGGCCTACCTGGATAAAGTCTTCGCCCTCAATTTCACCCTGTACGACAAAGCCACCGACGACAGGGCGCGGGAAGACTTCGTGAAGACCGGCAAGGTCCAGGAAGACTGCTGGCCCGGAACCCAGACACGCGCCCTTGTTGCCGCCGCAAAACCCTGAGCGGGGCCGGGAACGCGAGCATGACGATTCGCCATGAAGTGGTTTGCCCCGTCGCTTCGGTCACTTGTTCGACCTCTTTCGCTTGCCGGTGGCCTCCTCTGCGGGCTGAGCTTCGTTAGCGCCACGGTCAATGCCGCCAGCCAAGCTGAAGCCCCCGCCTGGGTAGTCGATCCTGCTGTCCCCGGGGAGAATCTTCCTGAATCCGGTCGCTCGCAGTTCGACCGGCTGTTTGCCACGGAGCACAGGGGCAAAGTCGACTACGAGTTGCCATTCCCCTTTGCCGCGCTGCTCGCCCGGATCGATTCCCAGTTCGGCCGTGACCCTGCCAGTTCCTTGCCACCGGCCAAGCGGGTGCTGATTCCTTTGGGGCGCTCGCTGCAACGCACCGCCGCTGCACCCGATTACTTCGCCTTCCCGCGCGTGGTGGTGGTGGCCGATTCTCCGCCCGCCTCGCCCTCGGCACCGTTATTGAAGGATCGCCTGTACATCGGTTACCAGGAAAAATCGGACGTGCTGGAAGTGATCAGCTACAACGAAGACGCTGGCCGTTTCGAATTCCAGTTGGTCAAGAACTACCGGGCTGGCGCCACGCCGCATGTGGTGTACGCCAACCGTAGTCTCTGCTTTGCCTGCCACCAGAACGGTGCCCCCATCTTTTCGCGTGCCCTGTGGGACGAGACCAACGCCAACCCGCAGGTCGCCGCGCTGCTGCTGGCCCGCGGCAAGCATTTTTATGGTATCCCGCCGGAGCGTGGCGTCGATGTACCTTACGCCATCGACATCGCAACCCGACGCGCCAACGGCTTTGCCCTGACCCAGCGTTTGTGGCGCGAGGGCTGTGGCGATGCCGACCCGGCGGCCATCCGCTGTCGTGCCGGCCTGTTCATCGCCGCCCTGCGCCATGTCTTGTCCAATGGCCGTGTGCGTGCGAGCGATGCCGCGTTCAAGCACGAGGTCGAAGTGCCTTTGCGTACCGAAGCCGCCCGGCGCTGGCCTGGCGGTCTCGCCATCGGTACCCCGGACATTCCCAACCGCAATCCCCTGCAAGGCCTTGCCACCTGGCCCGACGAGCCCACCCGGCGAGTGGCCCATTCTCATGTTCCCGCCCGCTTTGAACCCCTGGTTCCGCGACCGGCCCAGGCGGTCTGGCGGGCCGATGCCACTGACGCCATTGACCAACTGGTGAGCGGATTGGCCGAGTTCGTTGCCGCCACCGATCGCCAGCGCCTTGAAGCTACTTTATCCACCCGACCGGCACGCCTTGTTCAGCATCGTGCGCCCTGCCGCCTCGAGCCTGGCGCTTCCCGCTGGTCGGTACGCTGCCAGGCGGCCAGTGGTGAGTCTGCACTGCAACTGACCGCTAGCCTGGAAATGAGAGGAGGGCGCCCACCGGGGCGAACGCAGGTCAAGACGCAGGGTCGGTCGCTGCTGGTACTCGGTGCTCAACTGCAGCGACTGACGCTGCCGGGCAGCGGTACCTTCAATGTCCTCGAACTGACCGGCTCCACGCCTGCACCGGGTGAACTCACTGCGCTGGTACCCGCCAGCCGTCCTCTGCCCAGAGGTGCCGATGGCAACCCGCTGACGCGCATCGCCTTCCGGGTATTGCCGGGCGAAGTGGGGGGACTGGGGGAATTGGGTGAGGGCAGTGTGCTTGTCGAATTGCGCGAGGAATTCACCGCCGTCGAGCAGGCCGTCGCTGCCCTGGCCGCAGGCCCGGACGGCCCGGCGCTTTTCGGCCCCCGGCTTTTCCCCCGCGAACAGCTCTTTGCGGCGCTGTTTTCGCAACTTGGCGCGCCGGGTGTGGCTCCCTGTTGCCAGGCGGCAGACAGGCTCCCGGCGCCACGGCTTGAAGTTCCCGCCGCGCTTCCGGGCCGCCCGGCAAGCGCTCCGATGGAACCGGCCGTACAGGGTTTTTACCCCTACTGCGCGACCTGTCACCAGAGCGCCGAAACCTTCCCACCCAATTTCCTGTCCGGCAGCAGCGCCCAAGTCAAGGCCAGTCTGCGCCAGTGCGCGCCACGCCTGTATGTCCGGCTGGCCATGGCCGACCTGACGCCGGAACTGCGGGACAAGACGCCGATGCCGCCGGAAAGCCTGCTGCCGGCCTTCGCCACCGACATCGCCGGCTGGCGCGCCAGCCCGGTTCGTGCCGCACTGCTCGCCCAGGTCGGCGACTGGCTACGCAGCGAAAGTGGCCACCAACCCAACCTCAAGCAACTGCTCGCCGACGGCTACGAGGCTTTGCGCCCCTGCCTGCCGCAGCCGTAACGCACAAAAGCAAGGGGTAACAAACCGGGTTAACTTTTTTAACAGGTTGGGAGGCAGTGAATTGATCCAGGCCTACAGCAGGCGATTGAGCATTGGCATGCCCCCGTTCCATGTGCCATCGAGTTCCGCACGGACATCAGTACGCACTGCGCGGCTCGGGTTGCGGTTTATCGGTGGCTGATGAAAACGGTGGTAAAAATGCTGAAGGGCTCATGGATGCGCCTTTTTCCAGTGCCGGTCAGCCACCGAAAACCCATCAAGACTTATGATCTTTCATCAAATCCCGCAAACGTTTGGGGGCAGGAACCAGAGGCGTTCGACTGCGCGTCCAGGCACCTTGCTCCGACGGCGAAAGGGCACGTCCACGGCTCATGAACCAGGATGCCAGTTTGTACAACCCTGACTTGCTGTAGACCTGTGACCACATGCCCCACACGGTGGATGCCACCAGGGTTCGCGCTGCCCCGCTGCCACGCAACGTGGCCTCTTCGGTTTCAGGCCTGGCTTGCGCCTCATTGCGCAGGCGCACCAAAATGTCCGTGATCGGAATTTTCACGGGACACACCTCGCTGCAAGCACCACACAGGGTTGACGCGAAGGCCAGTGGATAGGTTGTATCCAGGCCCAGCATGTGCGGTGAAATGATGCTTCCAATCGGGCCGGGATAGGTCGTGCCATAAGCATGCCCGCCAATGCGTGCATACACCGGACAATGGTTCATGCAGGCACCGCAACGGATGCACTGCAGGGTGGCACGCAATTCATCGTCGGCATAGGCCTGCGTGCGCCCGTTGTCCAACAAAATCAGATGCACTTCCTGCGGGCCGTCTTTTTCATCAGGCTGGCGCGGCCCGCTGATCATGTTAACGTAGGTGGTGACCGCTTGTCCGGTAGCAGAACGTGACAACAAGCTCAACAACGGCGGCACGTGCTCGAGTTTTTCGACCACTTTTTCAATACCGGTGATGGCAATGTGCACCTTGGGCACCGTGGTGCACATGCGGCCATTACCTTCGTTTTCCACCAGACACAAGGTGCCGGTTTCGGCCACCATAAAATTGACGCCCGACAGACCGATATCCGCCTCGGCAAACTTGCGCCGCAGCACGCGCCGACCAATCTGGATCAGTGCATCCACATCCTCGGTGTAGGTCACACCAGGCACCTCATCGGCAAACAGTTGGGCGATTTCCTGCTTGGTTTTATGAATGGCCGGCATGATGATGTGTGACGGGGCCTCGCCCGCCAGTTGCACAATGTATTCACCCATGTCTGACTCAAAAGCCTCAATACCCGCGGCCTCCATGAAGTGATTGAACCCCACCTCTTCGCTGACCATGGATTTGCCTTTTATGATGCGTTTGGCATGCACACGCTGTGCAATTTTCAAGGCAATGGCATTGGCTTCCGGGCCGTTTTGAGCCCAATGTACCTGCACGCCGTTGGCCGTGAGATTGGCCTCAAGCTGTTCCAGCAATCGCGGCAAATGGGCCAGGCTGTAGCGTCGAATCGAGGACCCCAGTTCGCGCAGCCCCTGCAGCTCCTCTTGATCTGGAAACTGCGCTCGCCGTTTGGTCTGTAAAAAATCCATGGCACCACGAAAATTTTTACGTTGCCCGGCGTTGTCCAGCACCGCTTTGCTGCGGGCTTTGAAATCATCCATAGGGTGAAGGTGAACGACTTTGTTCATGCCTGTCTCCCATCAGCGTGACGAATTAAAACCACCAGTTCCTTGGGGCCATGCGCACCGTAGGCCAGCGTTTGCTGAATGTCTGCCGTCTTGGACGGACCACAAATCAGCAACGCATTGGTTGGCATGCCCTCTGACCAGGATTCGGCGGTCATGGCGGCATAAAAGTCTTCGTGGATGGTGTCCGCATCCAGCAGCACAAAATGAATCGACGGCACCAGCGACATCAAGCGCGGTTCGCTCGGCGTGGGCCACAGAATCAAGCTGCCCGTTTCAGCCACCGCACCTCGTGCCAGTGTCAGTGAGGCATCCACACCGTCAAACAGTAAATCCTGCCAGGTATCGATGGGCTGTTCGTAAGGTATCAACTGCAGGGCTTTCGTTTGGCAGGCTTGCAGTTGCTCACCATGCGGCGTGGTGGCACCAATCAATATGTGGCGCAAGCCTTTGCCAATAGCCACCTGCAACAAGACTGAAGACCAGTTGTCATGCGTCACATCATGAATTTCAGTGTGCACCGCCTCCAAGGCAGCTCGCAAGCGTGCGGTACGTTGAACGACATCTTCCGAGCGGCGATGAGCTCCAAACCACCCGGCGATATCTGGCATGGCCTGCTGTTCAGCCACATGGGTGTTGCGCAAACGATTCAGAATTTCTTCACGGGCGCTCATGCTGCACCCCCATTGGTACGCCGCCACAAAAAACTGGCCAGATGTTCACCGGGCAAGCTGGGTTGTTTGCAACCCGACAATTCATCCTGCTTGGCGGCCCGCCCCGAGATGTTGAGCAAACAACCGCAATCTGCACTGACCACGCAGGAGGCACCGGTATTTTTGATGCTGGCCACTTTGTCGGTAGCAATGGCTTCCGAGATGTCCGGATACAACAAGGCAAAAGTACCGCCAAATCCGCAACATTCTTCAATCCGGGCCTGCTCTTTGACTTGCACCTTGTCCAGGCTGTCAAGCAAGGCAGCGCTGGTTTCATGCACCCCCATCTGACGACGGGCGTGACATGAGGTATGTAGTGCAATGGTGCAAGCCTCACCGATGTCTTCGTGGTTGAAATTGACCACATGAACCAGAAACTCGCTCAACTCATAAATCCGCTCCGCCAGGGCCATTGCCTTGGCATGCAATTCCGGATCATCAGCAAACAGGTGCGGGTAGTGGGTGCGCATCATGCCGCCACACGAGCCTGACGGCACCACCACGGGCCAGGGTTCAATGAACAAGTTGAGCTGTGCCAAGGCTACTGAGCGGGCTTCGTCCGGGTAACCGCTGCTGTGCGCGGGCTGACCACAACAGGTCTGTTGTACTGGATAGTGGACCCGGATGCCCTCGCGCTCCAACAGTTTGACAGTATCAAGACCCGCTTGCGGTGTGAATTGGTCAATCAGGCAAGTTGCAAAGAGGTAGACATCAGTCGGTTTTGACGGATAGCTGCGGTCAGTCAATCCATAAGGGTTCATCAAGCGTCTCCTGGTTTTGCTAAAAGCTTTACTGTCAAACGATTCCGCCGCAAGGTCTTCTGAAATTGGCAGGAACGCCATGTCAAACATCTAAAGCACCGCCACGCTCAATGAGCAGCTTCACCAGGGGTCATCATCGACCAGATGACTTGAGGGTGTGGTGTAGTTGAAACCGGACAGTAATAGAAAAAACTCTAAGGTGATGCAATGCAACAAAACCAATATGCGTACGCCTGAGGCAACCCTTTGATCTCAACCTTGAAGGAAGGACAGGAAATTCAACCGCACCGAAGAGAGTAAAAAACCATCTTACAGCGGTAATCTTGAGTTTGCACCTTAACATGAAACATGACCCAAGAGCTTCTGAAAAGTTCCCTCAAATCCCGCCCCGCTAAGTGCTTGTGGCGTGAGTCCTCTCACGACGGGCAATGGCAACTCGTCTTGCTGTGGCTTGGAGCTTTGAACTTGAGCACGTTCATGCAAAGTGAATTTCTGCAGCACGAGCAGCGCCGGCCATCCGACGCTCGCGAGGTACAAATACCGGAACAGTTCGTGTGTGTCTACAGGCTGAAGTAAGGAGCGGTCATTCTGGCCTCTTCCCTGGCCCAAGGCCGCTGACCGATTCATTGCGGCCGTTGGTGCCACAGAGCCCCAATGACCGGAGTGACCCATGAGCACTCATTGATGGCGTTATTGTGAGAGTCCGCAGTCTGGGGGCTGCTGCCGTACATTTTGGTAATTTCAGCGAACTGCGAATGTCGGCGACTTGCCGAACCTGTCTTGGTGGAGAAGCTTTTCTGTCACTTCCAACAAAACTGGGTTCGGCACGATCAGCACCACTCCCGAACAGCGACCAACCACGGAAGCCGCGCCTGCCGATCCGCTTCATCGTCACCGTCGGGATTCCGGCATGCATCGGCTTGGTTAAGCCAGAGCCCCTAAGAAAAGGTCTCGTCGCCCGTCGGCTCGTAGTGCGGAACGGCATTCAACTGGTGCCGCAACTGCGACAGCGTGAAGTACATGCGGCGGCGCGCGCGGCTCTGGTTGCCGAGAGGGCGGTGCTCGGCGATGCTGTGCCAGGGGTTGTAGGAGAGGCGCTTGGCAAAGTCCATTTGCGCGGGGGAATCAAAGCTTTGACGCAGGATGCGCAGCGTGGCCACCGACACACGCGGTGAGAGCCGCTCGGGCCACAGCACAGCGGCGTTCTCAATTGGCATCAGGTGCGGGTCGGTCTGCAACTGCACGCGCACGTCAAGATCGACATCGCCGGCCTGCAGCGAGGCGACCATTGCGTTGCGCAGGTAGTCGTCGGGCGGGCGCAACGGCAGGCGCGGAATCGGCGTGCGTTTATTGTCTCTTGGGCCAGAACGAATACTGCATGGCCTGGCCTTCGCCGAGCAGGTAGGGCACGCAACTGAAGTACGGTGCCTCTAACGGGCTGCTCTGCGTCTTGGTCCACAAGCCTTGCATGATCGCGTCAAGCACATGCGGGCGGCGCAGGTTGAAAAAGTAGAAGATCTGAGCGTTCTTCACGCTCTCGATCTGCAACTGCGCGTTGGCGCGCACGTCGGGCGTCACGAAGGTCGGCGGGGAGACGCCAAACATGTCCTGCGTGAACTTCTCTTCTTCCATCAGCTTGGGGCCGGGCACGCCCATCAGCTTGACGCTGATGCTCATGAAGCCGACGTCGTCGATGTCGGGCGTGACATAGGGGCCGGGGCCCGAGAAGCGCACCCAGGCTTTGTAGGTTCTGGGCTGGGCAAAAATACCGTGGCGCAATTCTGCGGGCAGGCCTTCATGCACGATGAACTCGGCGCGCACGATGCCCTGCGTCTTGGTGTTGCCGCCACGCTCGACGCCGCCGGGCTTCCACAGCTTGGCGCCTTGCTGGCGAAAGCTCTCGATGATCGAGTCGACGAACTCTTCTTCGCCGGGCAGCAATCTCTCCTCGGCGATCTTCAGTCCCTCGTTGCGGCGCTGGGCGTTGATCAGGGCCGTGGTCAGCCGCGCCAGCGGGTCGCGCAACACGGCGTCGAAGGCGGGGCGGATGAAGGGGTCGATGCGGCGCTCGGCCTGTATCAGCCTGAGCAGCGTATCGGAGACCCAGTTGCGCAGGGCCGAGCCGGTGTCGGCGGGAGGTACGGGGCGGCTGGCGTTCGAGTTCATGGCGATCCTTGTGAGCGCGTGCTGGCGAGGTAGCGCAAGGCCCGAATTCCGGGCAGGAAGAAATAGGCCCCGCCCAGTACGGTGACAAACTGCGGCAGACCGCACACGCGACGGTCGGGCCCGCCGGGTTGGGGCATCGAGAATTCATTTGTGGGCGAGCCGTCGGCGGCCGGCTCGCGCGTGCCGAGCAGCGGGTCGCTCTCGTTGCGCAGGCCGTCGAAGCGCGTGCTGGCCATCCAGGCGCTTTGCACGAACTCGAACTGGCGCGCCAGGCTGGCACCCAGGCAGAGGAAGTGCAGGCCGGTGTCGGAAGGGCTCGCCGCGCCGCTCAGCGCCTGATCGATGGACACTGGCGCTCCGTACTCGCGCCCGCGCCGCAGCATGCGGTGAAAGCGCGTCGAGGCCACGCGGTCTCGCTCACGCGCCTGCGCATCGAAGCCCAGCGTGCGCTTGAGCCACGAGAACAGGGCCGGCCCGCCGCTGGGCAGATCGGCATTGCGCGGGTTGGCGCGGCGCACGTGGGCGCCCAGCGGGCAGCGCACGCCCTGCGGGTCGGCCTGATAGTCGAAGGCGTTGACATCGTTGCCGGCATGGGCATCACCGGCAGATTTGACGACCGGCTGGCCCTGGCGCGTGCGACCGACCATTACGGCGGCCAGGCGCTCGCGCTCGGCTGCGTCGCCGCCGACCTGTTCGTTGACGAACTGCCAGAAGCCGTGCACGTCCTGCCGCAGTTGGCGCAGAACGAGGGTAGCTGCCATTGCGGCCGAGGTCGGCCTGGGTTGGGACATCTTCGGCGCGCGGCAGCAGGGCCTGCGGGTCGCGCTGCGGGTCGAGCAAGGGGCGGTCGGTGTAGCCTCCATACTCGTTGGGGTAGCCGAGCAGGTATTCGCCAAGGCAACTGAGGTTGTTGTAAGCCAGTTGCTCCTGGTCGCGCGCGGCCCGGGTGCGGTCCCAGTCGAGTCTGGGTTGCGAGATGCCGTCGACAAAGCCAAAGGGCTCGATGCCGTCCAGGTCGCTGGTCGCCAGTCTGACCAGGATGTCGAAGCCGCTGGCGACCTGCGCCTCGACGGCTTGCTGAAAAGCCGCCAGCCGACCCGGCCGCGCATAAAGCAACACCAGCACATGCGGAACGCGCTGTCCTGCGCCCCACTGCCAGTACTCGGGCGCGTTGGCCCCCACATCGCCGAGGCGGCGCGACTGGCTGGCGTCACGGCCCAGCCCCGAGACGAACTCGGGTGAAAATGCATTGACGATGTCGTCGGCCACGCCCAGCGCTTGCAGGCCTTCGCGGCTCAAGGCCAATTGCAGCGCGGTGTCGGGCGGCGGCTCGGCGGTGATGGCACTGCTTACCGGTACGCTGGCCAGCCAGACGCGCGCCGCCTCCCGGTCCTTGACCTGAAGCAGCAGGAAGCTGGCCTGCGTTTGATGCTTGTAGCCGAAGCGCAGCAGGCCCTGGATGTCGTCGAATTCGACCGTGCGCGTACTCATAGCAACCTCAGCCAGGCCAGTGTTTGCGCATCGCTCATCTGCGTGTTCTCCAGTCCTTCCCGAATGCGCTGGTTGCGCGTCAGGTCGTGCAGGCTCAGGCCGGGATAGGCCTTGTACCAGACCTGGGTCGGCACCTGATGCCGCCGCTGGTAGCGCTTGAAGTCCTGTTCGATGCGCGCACCGCCGAGGATCAGCCAGCGCGTGCGCGGCCAGCCGACGCCGTTGCTGAACACCAGGTTCAGGCCCCAGGCGACCTTGTTGATGAAATCGTCCATGTAGCCCTGGTGGCTGCCGTCGTAGTTGCTGGTGAACACGACGCGCGTCTTGTCGTCGATGAATACCCAGCGCGCGAAGTGAATGGTTTGCACGCGGGCCAGAAAGCCGCAGGTGAAAACGTGGCGGCAGGCGTAGTCGATCAACACCAGCAGCGCGCTTACCAGCCAGCGGCGAAACAGCCCGGGTTTGACCGCGCCAATCGCCGTGTACTGGTTGCTCACGTCGATGTCTTCAAGCACCTGCAGTTCGTTCAGCGCCCCGGCTAGCGGACGCGGGCAGATTTCGGGGTCGGTGCTTTCCCGCGAGCGCAGCAGATAAACGAGCAGCGGTGAGAGAACGATCAGGAGCGGTAAAACAAGCAGCCCGACGAGCGGCACCGCCAGCAAGTGCGCGATCTTGGCGACCTGCCATGCCAGCGGCGTCGGTGCCGGTGGCGTGAGATTCAGGCGGCCGGCGCGCACTTCGCCATTGACCAAGTCGCGCAACCCGGAATGCAGGGCGCGTGCCTGCTCGACCGAGTTGACCGGCGCACGCGACACGCTGGCCGAGAGCACGCGCTGCAAGGCACTCTCTTCCTTGATTTGCCGCACCGTGCGGCCCACCCAGTTGACATAGCTGGCGGCGATCGGTCGGTCGTGCGCCTGCATCCAGGCCAGCACATCGGTGTCGGCGCCAAAGCCCTCGCAGTGCGCAAAGATGAGGCGCAAGCCTTCGCCGGCACGCTGTACCAGCTCGGCCAGCACCTCGTGCGCCGGGCCGTCGCAGTCGCCCATGAAACTCAGAACCGTGGGCAGCCGTGGCCGCGGTACGCCCAGCGTATGGAGGTCGACTTGCAAGGCATCGTCGAGCACCACCAGGCGCGCGAAGTGCAGCCGCTCGATGGCGGCAAACGGCAGCACGGCATTGTGCGGGTCGGCGGTGCCGGGCGTGGAATTCATGGTCGCCAGCAGCGCTCGCAGGCTGGCCTCGCGACCGGCCTCGAGCGGTGCCACCAGCATGAAGTGAGCCTGTGGAGTCACGGCGTCAGAACTTCAGGCAGAAGTCGATCAGGCGCTCTTTGCCCAGGTACACCTTGCCGAGGTAGAAACCCGGGCCGATCAGGCGAATCTCGTCGCGCACGTAATGCGCGAGTATCGAGGTCTCGGAGTAGTCGAGCACGATGCAATCCTTGTCGTCGAGCCAGCTCGGTGCGATATAAACCCTGGCCAGAATGGCTTCCAGACCGAAGGCCAGAATTTTGTTCTTGAGCACGCCCTTCCTGGCGTCGAACACTTTGCCCTGCCAACTGAAGAAGTTGATGAGTTTCGCGATGTTTGCATTGTAGCGGGTGCCGGGGGCGATGATCGCCGTGCCTTCGGCCGGGCCATCGGGGATCTCGCCTGCAGGGCTGGCGCGAAACAGCTCGAGGAGCTGCGTCCGGGACATTGCCAGCAACTGGCTTACGTCGTAGGCCATGGTGATCTCTCCTTCAGCGTGCTTGCTGCGGTTGATAAAACTCACTGGGCTTGTACGGCATCGAAGGACAGGTCATCCAACGCTCTGACGCGGAGTATCGCTGACGCCGGGTGCCGCAGTCAATTGCCGGATTCATTTCCGAATTCACGCCTGCATTCAACACGATTTGCAAAAATGCCATCCGAATTGCACCTCAGGTACTGCCGGCGACCTGGAAGTTGCGGCACGCTCTGAGTGTCAACATCAAGCAGCCATTCGTAATCGGTGACTGATTTGCGCTGGTGCTATGAATAGTGCTGAAGGGACACTCGTTCACCTGTCTCGGTTCGGCCAATATAAAAGGCTTTCCAGAACGACCATCTCCGGACGTCGATGCCAAGCAGGAAATAGTCGGGAATAGTGATTGCAATGCAATCAATACTTTGATAGGCTGCTATCGTTGATTCCAATTTAGGAGGCGACCATGGCTACCAATCTAGTGGTTCGAAATGTTGACGAGGACGTTGCCTTGGCACTGAAGCGACTGGCAGCAGCTCATGGCAGAAGCGCGGAAGCAGAGCATCGCGAGATCTTAAGAACAGTTCTGCAGCAGCCGAAGCGTCGGTCTGTTGCCGAGATTCTCTCGAGCATGCCCAATGTGGGAGAAGACTCCGACTTTGATTGCCGAAACGGGTAGGAGTCGACATGTATCTGGTTGACACCAATGTTATCAGCGAAGCCAGAAAAGGGAAAAAAGCGAACCCTGGTGTTCAAAGGTTTTTCCGGACGATCGAAGCTGAAGACCTCTATTTGTCCGTGCAAACAATAGGTGAAATTCGAAGAGGACTGGAGAACATTCGGCATCGCGGCGATCTCCCCCAGGCCAGGAAGCTCGAAAAATGGCTTGATTTGCTGGTAACGGACTACGACAACAGGATATTGAGCTTCGATCAGGAATGCGCTCAAGTGTGGGGCCGGCTGATGTCACCACATCATGAACATCCAATAGACAAACAGATTGCGGCGATTGCACTGATTCATGACTTGACAGTGGTAACCCGCAACGTCGATGATTTTCGCGGAACGGGTACCAGAATAAACAATCCGTTCGGTTAGCAACTTCAATTTCTCTGATGCCCAGCTCGCGACCGGCAGACTAGATTATCCGCGTTTTGGATCATTGATCTCCCACTCCAGCGTCCGCAACGTCTCCATGATCTCGTCGAAGCCAGGTTAGCGGCCGAAGATCATGTGCGGCTGAAGATCATGTTGCGCATCTGCACATAATCCAGCCACACTGATCGACAGTGATCCGGGTGCCTTGATCAATCATGCACTTCGTCCCCGCCATCGATCCGTAGCTCGCACCGATTGTGCAATCGGGTAACATCGCTTCTTTTTCCGCTGGCCTGACCTGTGACCCACCCCGCTTCGTCGTCCCCCGACCCTATCCTGCACGAGGTGTTCGGCTACAGCGCCTATCGCGGTGCGCAGGCCGACATTATCGGGCATATGATCGCCGGTGGCGATGCGCTGGTGCTGATGCCCACCGGTGGCGGCAAGAGCCTGTGTTACCAAGTGCCGGCGATCGCCCGCCATCGTGCTGGTTGCGGCGTGACGCTGGTGGTCAGCCCGCTGATCGCGCTGATGCACGACCAGGTCGGCGCGCTTGAAGAAGCCGGCGTGCATGCCGCCTTCCTCAATTCCTCGCTGCTGCTTCCCGAATCGCAGCAGATCGAGCGCGAGATGATGAGCGGTCGGCTGGTGCTGCTCTACGTGGCTCCCGAGCGCCTGACCACCGAGCGCATGCTCGGGCAGCTCGATTCGCTGCACGAGCGCGGCTTGCTCAGCCTGGTCGCCATCGACGAGGCGCATTGCGTCAGTCAGTGGGGGCACGATTTCCGCGCCGACTACCTGGCGCTGAACCTGCTGCACGAGCGCTACCCCGACGTGCCGCGCATCGCGCTCACGGCAACAGCCGACGAACTGACGCGCGCCGACATCATCGAACGCCTGGCGCTGGCCGAGGCACGCGTCTTCATCAGCAGCTTCGACCGGCCGAACATTCGCTACGCGGTGGTCGAGAAGGACGACGCGCGCAAGCAGTTGCTGCGTTTCATCCAGGATGAACACAAGGGTGACGCCGGCATCGTGTATTGCCAGTCGCGCAAGAAGGTCGAGGAGACGGCCCTCTGGCTGAGTGGCGAGGGCGTCTGCGCGCTGCCTTACCACGCCGGGCTCGACGCCGGCATGCGCCGACGCCACCAGAATCGCTTCCTGCGCGAAGAAGGCATCGTCATGGTCGCCACCATTGCCTTCGGCATGGGCATCGACAAGCCCGACGTGCGCTTCGTCGCCCACCTCGATTTGCCGAAGAACATCGAAAGCTATTATCAGGAGACCGGCCGCGCCGGCCGCGATGGCCAGCCCGCCGACGCCTGGATGGCCTACGGCCTGGCCGATGTGGTCAACCAGCGGCGCATGATCGACGACAGCCCGGCCGCCGAGGAGTTCAAGCGCGGGCAGCGCGGCAAGCTCGACGCGCTGCTGGCGCTGGCCGAAGCGCACGATTGCCGGCGCGTGCGCCTGCTCGACTACTTCGGCGAGGCCAGCACGGCGTGCGGCGCGCAGCAGAATGCCTGCGACAACTGCCTGCATCCGCCGGCCACCTGGGATGCGACCGAGGCCGCGCGCAAGGCGCTGTCGTGCGTCTACCGCTTCCAGCAGAACCGCGGCCAGCGTTTCGGCGCCGTGCACCTTATCGACGTGTTGCGCGGCAAGACCACCGACAAGGTCGCGCAATACGGGCATGCGAGTCTGTCAACGTTTGGCGTTGGCGCCGATGTCAGCGAAGCGCAATGGCGCGCCGTGCTGCGCCAGTTGATTGCCCTGGGCTACCTGCGCAGCGAAGGCGAGTACAACACGCTGGAACTCACACCGACGGCGCGCCAGGTGCTGCGCGGCGAAGGGCCGATGTTGCTGCGGCAGCCCAGTAGCAGCCCTAAACGGACGAAGGGCGGGCACGGCGGCAAGACCAGTTCCACCTCTGGCGGCAAGGGCAAGCCGCCGCCCTTGCCGCTCGATGCGCAGGGCCTCAAGCGCTTTGAAGCACTGAAGGCGTGGCGTGCCGAAGTCGCACGCGAACACAACCTGCCTGCGTATATCGTTTTTCACGATGCAACGCTGGCCGAGATGGCGCAGCTCGCACCCGAATCGCTCGCTGCGCTGGCGCAGATCAGTGGCGTCGGGTCGAAGAAGCTGGAGGCCTACGGGCGAGAAATCCTGCGGGTCGTTAACGGTTGATTGACCGGATGCAGGAACAGGATTTCAGTTAAGCTGAGCGCATGGATTTGCTCGATCTTCTCGGACTTCTGCTGCTGGCCGCAAGCGGCTGGCTCTGGTACGACAGCCTCAAAGCGCGCGAAATGGCGGTGTCTTCGGCGAAGGCCGCCTGCAGTTCGGAGAATCTGCTGCTGCTCGATGACACCGTAGCCATCCAGCGCATCAGCCTGGGGCGGGACGGCGAAGGCGTCCTGCGCATCCGTCGCATTTACGCCTTCGAGTACAGCGATACGGGCAATGACCGCAGTTCAGGGAGCATTGTCATGCTCGGTAGCCGCGTCCTGGTAATCAATCTCAATCTTCGGGTCATGCCCGAGAGGACATTGCTTCACTGAACAATCCAGCGGATTTTTTCGGGGTTTTATTGCTCAAATACGGCATTGGTTGGGAATGTGACGCCAGGGATACTTTTGCTGCACTTGAGTTTCAATCATTGAAGGAGCGAGATGATGATGTCGATGACTCTTCACCGGAAGTGGCTTTTTCGCTGCGCTGGTTTGTGGCTGATAGGGTTCTCGCTCAGTGTAGGGGCGAAACCACTTCCCGACGACCCATTGCAACGGCAATGCTGGTTGCAGCACACCGCCGAGAGAACCGAGCTTGGTCGGATGCTTGACCCGACCCCAGTGACATTTTCGAACCTGGGCAACGGCTATACGGTACGCAGCCCGTTCTGGGTCGAGTTCGGCATCCGGGGAATGGGAGTCATGCCCGCCGGCAACAAGATGGACAAGACCGGGCATCACCACCTGCTGATCGATACGCCTTTACCGCCGGGTGTTTTTGATCCGATTCCTTTCTCGGATACTTACCGTCATTTCGGCAAGGGACAGACCGGCACGGTGCTTGATTTGCCAGCCGGCCAACACACGCTGCGTCTCCTGTTTGCCGATCACGCGCACCGTCCCTATTTTGTTTTCAGTCCGGAAATCAAGATAACCGTTGTCGGAAAACGTGCTGAAGCACCGGCACCGCAAATCAACTCCGAGCAGTTCGACGCCACCTGCAGGGCATGGTATCAGGACGAACTGACTACACCGATAAGCACCGGCAAGGCGGTTTATGTGAAGAACATACGCAGCGGTGAGCCAGTGGACTCCCCGCTGCTGGTGAAATTCGGGGTCGTCGGATTCGGGGTTGCTCCAGCCGGCAGCCCCGTCAACGATGCCGGTTATTTCGTTTTGAAGGTTACAAAAAAGAAAGTTCCGGTCAGCAGTGTTTCACTGAAAAACGGTGCGACGGAAACCATTCTCGATCTGCCTCCAGGCGACTATGACTTCGAGGTCGAGTTTGTCGGCACGGAGGGCAAGCGGCTGTTGCAGGATGAGTTGCGCATAGCCGTCGTCAGGAAACGGGAAAATGGTTTTGAGAATCGCACCCGGCCTCAATGAAGCGACGAGATCGGCTTGAAAAGAACCCTTTCCTGCCCTTGGCGCGCGGTCGCGCATTCTCCAGCAACCGAAGGCAATACGGAGCCGGGAGGACGTTGCTAGCAGCCTGTCGGACTTGATGGGTCGAAGCGAAAAAAGTGGGAAACGAGCGCAGTTTTTCATGGATTTCAAGCGAATAGTTGTTCTATTCGCGTAGAAATACAGGGAAAAATGAGCCGTCTTCCCACTTTTTGCAGCCGACTTGGTCAAGTCCGACAGGCTGCTAGTGATACTGTGTTACCTACGACGTTTGGCTTCTAGGTGGCATCCGCAGCAGGGGCAGCACACCAGACGTTGAGCCAGTGCAGCGGCGATGTACCAGCGGAGAGTCGGAATCGAGTCAGAGACATGGCGCTGAGGTCGAACCGGCGCGCCGCCGGGTGTAACCTTCGGGTAGGGCAGGTGGCGTGCGGAAGACGGCGTTTTTTTTAGTGTTCTGGCCCTGGGCCAGACGTTCTCCAATCAGAAAGGCATACGCGGCAATGCACAGAGTCGCGTGGTGATGGAAGCCACGCCAGTTTCGCCCCTCGAAGTTGTCCAGGCCGAACTCCTGTTTGAGCTCCTGATAATCACGCTCAATGCGCCAGCGACTCTTGACGGCGCTAACCAGTGCCTTGCGGGAGATGTCCCCAGGCAGCGTCGAGAGGAAGTATTTCGTCGGTTCGGGCTCGCCTGTGGGCCACTCGATCAGCAACCACTCCTCGTCGCGCGGACTATCGAGTTGGTAGTCCCGATGCGCCGCTCTAACGCGGACGGCGGCAAAGCGGGACGACAATTTCGTGTTCGTTCCCTCACGCCAGGTGAGTTTTCGATAGGCCGATGCCGGCAACGACATCGCCACGGCCTTGACCGAGGCCGGCGAGTGCGCCTCATCTCGGCGCAGACGGGTGGGCTTCTTGCCTCGACCGACCCAGGGCTTCGGCGGCAGCGGTCCGGTACCCGGCGCCCAGACCGTTGTTCCCGGCTTGATGCCCAGCACGTAGAGCAGCCCCAATCCGCTAATACCGTCACGATACTCCGTGTCATCCCCGTAGCCTGCATCGGCCGCCACGATATCACCGGGAAGACCGGCGGCTTTGGCTTCTCTAATCTGCGCCAAAGAGATCTGCGGCTTGGTCATGAATACGACGTCCTCTGGCACGCCGGCCGCCTCGCACCGGGTCGGGTCGTCGGTCCAGGTATCCGGCAGATACAGCCGATATTTGATCGGCAGGCTGGCTTCCGCTGTCGCAATCGACAGGCTGACCGCAACTTGGCAGTTGTCGGTCTTGCCCAGTTGGCCGCAATACTGCCGCGCCACGCCGACCGAGTGCGTCCCGGCCTTGGGCAGGCCGGTATCGTCAGCGATCAGAAACACCCACCCCGACCGCTCGGTTCGCATCTTCGGCAACACCCAGCTTTGCACTCGACCGAGCACACGCTCGTCCGACCACGGCGAGTCCGACACGAAATGTTGCAGCGATTCGTGGCGCGCTTGCACGCGATGCGGATCGATCGCTGCCGCCAGTGGCTCCATGCTCTTGCGCTTCAAGGGCAACATCAGTCCTCCGCAATAGCTCTTCAGGCCAGCCTTTCGCTCCGATCGACCAAGGCCCTCGCTGACATGATCGAGATATCGTTCAAATTCCTCAGTCAGTTCCATCTCGCGCTCCTTCATCGTGGCTACAATAAAGGGCTTAACGGCACGAACGCGAATTACTTAACGCAGTAAAACTAGTCCCGCGTATCGCGCCGAACCTGATTCTCGGCCAACAGCAGCGTGCAGTCCTTGACGCCGACGCGGCTGCCGACGAGACTCCCGTCACGCGCCTTGAGGTCCGTCATGGCATCGTCGATCGCCGCCTGGGCGGCGAACAGGCACGGCGTACTGTAGATCACCAGAGAAACACCGGCGTCCTTCAACTCGCTCTGAGTGCATACCGGCGACTTGCCGCCGGCAATCTGATTGAAACAGAACGGGCGATCAACCCGCTTTGACAAGGCGCGTACCACATCCAGACTGGTCAGTCCATCGACCAGCACCGCATCCGCCCCGGCCGCAGCAAACGCCTCAACGCGACGCGCGATATCATCAAGATCCGAGGAATCGGTACGCGCAATCACCACCATATCGCGCCGGGTCGCCAGAACGGCGTGCAGCTTGGCCAGATATTCATCCAGATCCATGATCTGCTTGCCTTCGAAGTGACCACAGCGGCGCGGCCGCTTCTGATCCTCGAGCACCACCCCGGACGCCCCGGCGGCCTCAAGCACCGACACTACATGGCAAGCCACTTCGGGGTCACAGTAGCCATCATCGATATCGACCAGCAGATTATGGAACGGCAGCACGGTGCGCAAACGCTGCACATAGTCCACGATATCCGTCCATGTGATGAACCCGATATCGGGCAAACCGTAATGGCTGGCGGCAAAACCAAAACCGCTGACAAACAGGCTGTCGAAATGACGACCCGCGAGCGTCGCCGAGAAGACGTCATAAACCCCGATGAACGGGATCAGATCACTGTGGGCCATCGACTCCCGGAGACGATGGCCTGGCGACAAGCGCGTGCGCGACGTGGTCGAATTCATTGGCGGGTTTCCTCAATAAGGTCAAGAATGCTGGTCATCGTGCCCAGCCGCTCCGGGTCCATTCCGCTGGCGGCGAAATCAATCCCGTAGGTGGTTTCAAGGTACAGGACAATCTGGATGATGGCCAGCGAGTCCACCAGCCCGGAGGCGAACAGGCTGTCATCGACGCCAACGCTTTCGATACGCTTGGTGGGTTTCTGGATGGTGCGCAGAAAGGCAATCAGGTCCTGCAGGCGTTGCGGGCGGTCAGCGCTCATCGTGGCTTTTCCCCGTCAAGAATCCGCGACAGGTCGAGCGCGTCGCGAGTGACGCAGAAGGCCTTGACCGCATCCCGGTTGATCTTGCCGCGCGAGGTTCTGGGAATTTCGTCGATCACCCACCAGCGCACCGGCATCTTGTGTTCCGCCAGTTGCGACTTCATCCACTCGTACAGGGCGCGGATCGTTGCGTCCTCGGGATTGCCGAGCACCACCGCCAGGCCCACCGCCTGGCCGTAGATCTCGTCGTCGAGGGCAAAGGTACAGACGTCGCTGGCCCCGGCGAAGCGTTCGACGACGGTATCGATATCGGCCGGGTAGATCTTCATGCCGCCCTTGTTGATTTCGTCGCGCTCGCGGCCGCGCAGCACCAGCCGGCCGCGCTCGTCGATGAAGCCGATATCGCCGGTCAGGAACCAGCCTTCACTGACGGCCAGCGCGGTCAGGTCGTCGCGCTGGAAGTAGCCTTTCATCAGGGCCGGTGTGTTGAGCCAGACGAAGCCGGATTCGCCCGTGGCGCATTCGTCATCGGGACGCAGCGGCCGCTCGGTATCGGAGGTGCGCAAGACCTTGATCACGGCGCCCCAGCCGACGCCGATCAGACCGTCTTCTGCGGCACAGTCGGCGTCTTCGCTCAGGCCGGCGACCCAACTGCCGGTCTCGGTGATGCCGTAGGCGTTGCAGACGTTGCGGGTGCCGGTCCAGGTGCGGATTTCTTCCCAGGCGTGCGCCGAGAGCGGCGCCGAACCGCAATGCACCCGCTGCAGCGTGCCGGCCTGCGGCGGTTTGCCGAGTTTGGTCGCGAGTTTCCAGATGGCGGGTACCGAGGACATGAAGGTGATCCGGTTATCGTCGATCAACCGTCCCAGGCGCATGATGATTTCCGGGCGGAAGGGCGGGGTGATGAACAGGTCCTGTCCGGCCAGCCAGGGGTACAGGCAGTTGCAGATCAGTCCATGGCCGAAGTGTGTCGGGAGCAGGCACAGCGAGCGGGCAAAGGGAACCAGACCCAACTGGTCATGGATTCCCATCCAGCGCGCGCGCAGCGAGCGGTGGGTATGCACCACGCCTTTGGGCGCTCCGGTCGATCCGGAGGTGAACAGGATCAGGGCGTCATCGTCGAGCTGGCTGAGCCCTGCCGTCGCTTCTTCGTCACCGGTTTCCGTGGTTTCAAAGGCCGGTACACCGGCGTCGGCCAGCGCCTGCCGGATCATCGCTTCGGTCAGATGGTCAAGGACCGCCAGTCTGGGCTGCGCCGCAGCGACCAGTGTCTTGATTTCAAAGGCGGTCAGGCGGGCGTCGATCGGTACGGCGCAGGCGCCGAGTTTCCAGATGGCCAGAAGTTCGGCAAAGAATTCCAGGCTGTTGCCGAAGGGCAGGAAGACGCGGTCTCCGCGCAACAACCCATGGCGCTGGAAGCGGGCGACCCGCCGTGCGACCTGGCCCTGTATCTCCTGGCGCGTCCATGAGCGCCCGCTGATCGGTTCGGCAAGGTTTCCGACATTCAGATCAAAATACATGTGAACTCACTCCTTAAAATACTCATGAAATTCCGAACAGACTCAAAAAGAAACTCACACGGTGGGTAAAGGGCGCGCCGACACCGACATTCCAGATGTAAATCAGGCCGAAAAAAGTCCATACCCCGGCTATCCGCAACAAGCGCCTGGCTTGACCCGGTGCCGGCGGGCGTCCTCCCCGGCGTTGCTCACGCAGCATGGAGACAAAAATACCCAAAGCCAGCACCAAACAATAGAAAACTCGCGAACGAAGCGCATACAAGCCCTCGAAAACCTGACCTTGCACCATCACATCGCCAAACTTGATGAGGTGGTAATAGGCGTTGCCGACAAAGGCCGCTGCGAAAACCGCAGCAAACAAACGTAAAGTAGGCCAATTGCGCAATTTCTTTCCCAACTGGGTGAAGGTGGGAAGGAAAAAGAAATTGGACATGATCTCCTTGAAATAGTAATAGTACCGGTTCCAGAACTCCACGATCGATTCTGCCAGAAGCGGCTTGTAGGTATTACGAAATACGTTGAAGCCAAATAGCCGCAGGATGGCAATGATCATGTGTCCGCGAACAGCATGGCGAAGCACCTGATAAACAAGCTCGCAGTAAATGCTTATCCACGATATCCAGACTGCGGTATTCTTTCCCTCCAGTGCAACCAGGTAAGAGAGCCTGGGGATTGCCAGGGTGTATCCACCGATCAATCGGGTCAGCTCATTTCCAGGGCCATAAAAGACCCCTTCCAATACCTTCATGGAGACCAGCCACACATTGGACAGGATGAACAGCTTGATTCCTGCCAGTTGTGAACGGGCAAGTTCCTCTTCGTTTTTTGCTTCGAATCGGGACAGGTAGCCGAAGCCTTTGCCGTAGGGCGTATTGGATCCACCGTAGATTGGCCATATTGTCAGGAAATGGTCGGAGAATCGTGTTCCTTTCATTCGACCGTGCTGTCCTGAAAGCAGAAGGTATCCGAATCGCCAGAGCAGGAAGGGAAACATCGCCACGACTCCGACCAGCACCTGCCGCCAAAGCCCGCTGTCGGCAGTGCTTGTCCAGATCACCACGAGCAAACCCCAGTAAACCGCGTGCAAGGAAAGTTGCGGATGCTTTCTGACAAACAGTGGCAAGCGGGAGAATTCAGTAGCCGCCCGGTAGAACAGCCAGCTCATTCCGAGCAGGGCAAGCACCACCAGCAGCGGACCCAGGCGATCGGAAGGAACAGGCACATCGGCGGGCTTGAAACTGTCCAGTGATTCCCTGATGCATACCCAGACGCCGGCAACCGCCAGAATTGCCCTGCGCCTGAATGGAGTGAGCCATCTCAACATCCCCCCCAGGTTTGTCTGCCACCAGGCAATGACCCGCGAGTCTTCATGAAATTGCATCAAGTGGGTTAATTGCATAGGAAGATCGGCAGGAAAGCGCCAACAACGACGCTGTACGCAGGGCATGGGAGATTTCAAATCAGGCGGCATTATGGCGTGTCGTCGACCTTCGCGCAATTCCTACATCCCGGGATTCGTTCAAGTCCTTGTTGGCAGACGACATTTTCCAGGTAAAGCCGGGTCATACGTGGTCCGATATTCATGCCCGGAATGTTCAACTTTCCTGCTTGTACGGGAAAGCAAAACAGCGACTCTCGAATCTGAACTCGTCCGCTGGCTGCCTGTCCTGGCCATGCCCTGGGGGCAAGTCCTTATTCTCCGGTATCCAGGGTAAAGTTGTTCCAGGAGACCAACGTGGCCCTAGGCCAGGCTTCACGCTCATTCCGGAGCAAGCCGGAATCCAGAATCGTCTATCTGATCAAGACGTTAAAAGAATTTTTTGATAAACGAACTGGATTCCGGGTCAAGCCCGGAATGACGTGACCGAATTTCAATGAGTTAGCGCCAGAACATATTTACCGTGCTCCGGCATCGAGATGCACTTCAGGCGCGTTGATGGTCATCGCCGATGTCTGTTCCAGGCGACAAATAAAACCTATGTAAATCATGAGCTTGATTTCACGGCCCTGATTTAATGTCGCCATCTGACGACAGCCAGTGTTTGGATTGCTTCGCGCAATATGTCCTAACTTCATGATTTTATTTGTAAAAAACGAATAGGCCTGTTCTTTGCTCTGGAGGTCTGGCATCCCAGGCGCCACAGCGTAACTACGCCAGCCAGGGCTTTTCATTCCGGACAATGAATAATTCGCGACCCGCCAAGGAGATTCGCATGAAAACCGCTGAACCCAGCCTGTTGGGTGTTCATCCCGACCAGATCAAACTCACCGCCCTTCAGGCCGAACGCCTGGGTGCCTTGAATGACGTTGACGCCGGGGAACTGATCGGTCTGAGCGTGGCGCAGATCAGCGAGAAGTTCCGTTTCAGGATCGACCCGATGCTGCTGTTCTTCCGCCGGATCTGCGGCAAGGTTGTCAAGAAGGATCCGGTCACCGGCATCGAGTACCCGGTGGCCTATGCGACAGTCCATGTCGAGGATACGGATTGTTCATTCCTGGGCTATTTCCCGGTAGCCGGGAAATACTCGTGGTATTTCCCCCTCAAGTGCCGGCGCGAAGTCATCGGTACCGTCAAGACCGACAAGTGCGGGAATTTCTGTGTGTACGTTCCACGCTGGGATATCGACTGGATTCTCAAATGGCGCAAGGAACGCCTGTGCTTCCCGGTCATTTTCGAAAGGCCTACACTGGTCGATATTCTCGAAGACCTGATTCCGCGCGAGGTGATCCCCTTCCCGTTCCCCCGGCCCGGCCCGGGTCCCGACCCGGCACCTTTCCTGCGCCATGATCGCGGACAACTGCTAGCCACCGTCGAACAGCGCCTGGGGCGCGATACGGCACGGCGGCTGGGTGTCGCATTGAGCCGCCTGTCGTTCGGCGCGAGCACGCTCGACGTGATCGATCTGTTGCAGGACGATGCCTTTGAAATGCCTCTCGCACCGCCCCTGCCCAGCGAGTTCCGCATGGTCGAGCACGGCATCGAACAGCGCAAGGGCGCCAATAGCGCAGTGCAGCGTCTGTCGATGGAGGGGGTGCGCGCCAGCATCGGTGCCCGCCTGAAGATGAATGCCGAGGCCTTGAGCAAGTTCGACTTGCGCCAGTTCATCGGACCGTTCCGTCGCTGTGTCGATATTTTTGTCCCCGAGTGGGTACCGATCATCGACATTCCGGACATCACCTTCCGCGTCACCCAGGACGTCAACGGCGACGGTGTCGAAGAAACGATTTATTCCGAAGGTTTTTTCAGGGTTCGCTGGGACGCCAACAATCTGCCCCCTGTCAAACTGATTGCCTCGCCGATGGCCATCTCGATTCCGGAGTGCGGCGAGATCATCGATATCCCTTGCGGCAACGTCCCCGCCATCTACCGTGCCGGACGGATGCCGGTGCGCGGCGACCCGACTATGTACGACCCGGTGGCTGGCTATGCCCTGCGCCCCAATCGCCCGCACCCGGCCGGCAACCCCGTCGACCCCTTGCCGAATCCGGATGCCCGCTCGCCGTTCTATGGCGTGGTGCCGATCTACGGCTGTGTGGACGTGGGTACCTCGGCGACCCAGTATCGAGTGCTCGACAGCTACAATGGCGGCCCATTCCTGCCCGTGCTTGATCAGTCCTGGTGGGTGACGCGGCTCGATGCGGCGGGAATGGTGACGCAGTATCACCATGTGTTGCCCGCCGCCAACGGCTGGTATGACATAGTGATTCCGAAAGGCAGCAACCCGAATGACTGGGAGCCCCCCAAACTGGTGCTTGACTGGAACACCTACCAGACCGGCAATGGCAAGCATGTGCTCAGGATCGAACTGGGCTCGGGTGGCGCACCGCTGACGCCACAGCCGGCCACGGATACGGTGGCGTTCCATGTGGACAATTCCTATCCGGCGACGAGCTTCCAGGTCGAATACCGAAAAAATGGCGTGGGCCCCTTCCAGCCGCTGGTCTTTCCCTGCCCGGTCGTCAGGCGCGGCACGCTGGCGCAGAACCTCGAGTTCAGGGTCAGTTTTACGGCATCGGCAAACCATCTGCGCGATGTGTCGATGGGCGGCGGCGGCTGTGGTGGCGGGGAGATCAACTACGTTTCGGGCGCGCCTGCCGACTGGTTTCCGGCACCGGCGCTCAACCCCACCGGTGTCGCCCACTGGCACGAAACACCCGGCGACAATTCGGTGGTCATTACCGCCTTCTTCAGTCTCGATGCCGGCGCACTTCAGGGCACCTATTCATTCAGTGCCTGGGCCGCCAGTCGCGCCTTCAATCCGGCGGGTGGCGACAGCGGCCATCTCCAGACGCCGATGTATGAGTACGATCCAGCGGATATCCACGTCACGCCGAGCTTTTTGTTTTCGGTGATCAACGCCGACTGAGCTGCAACAGGATGAAAGGAGTTCGCACCGGGAAGGCGGCTTTCTTCCCGTGCGTCAGGATAAAAAGTGACAGACTGGTCTCCGTGGTTTCGCTTCCTTGTCGCGGTCTTCGCGACGTGGCGCCTGGCGCGTCTGGTGGCCAGGGAAGACGGGCCGTTCGAGATTATCGTCAAGTTGCGCATGCGCGCGGCAGACGGGTTTGTCGGACAACTCATGGATTGCCCCTATTGCCTCAGCCTGTGGCTCGCGGCGCCTTTCGCCTGCGTGCTGGCCGATACAGCCGCAGCGTGGGTAGCGGCGTGGCTAGCCATCTCGGGCGGCGCTTCGTTCATCGAAAACCTGCTCGAGCGCTAGGGGGTGTGGACATTCCTTTCGCGCCCATGAAATGAATGTCCACACCCCCTGGTCTGATCGCCCTAACTGAAACAGACGGAAAAAGGAGAATCACCATGTCATGTTGCGGACAAAAGCGTGCAGCAGCTTCCTCAATGTCCATTCACTGGCCACGAGCGGGTAATCCATTGCCCGCCCCGAGGGCGGCCCCAGTCGCCGCTCGGAGTATCAGCCCCGGTCCGGTGGATTGTCGCGTTCGCTATCTCGGCGCAACGACGATCTGGTTGACCGGGCCCCGAAGCGGGCGTGTTTACTACTTTGCGGAATCAGGCAGCACGGCGATCGTCGATGAACAGGATGTCGACGCCTTGCTGCGCACCCGGCTCTTCGTTAGTGACGCGGCTTCATCACTGTCGGCTAGATGACATCGCAGCATGCACTGAAAGCGTTTTTTGAGCAGGGTTTTACCGGGCGCGCTGCAGGTGGACCGGACCGCTGTCGCCAGTGTTGGCGCCGCGATATTGGCCAAGCAGGTTCAGTCCATCCGGACTGGCCAGCAGAACCGCCTGATAGGGGTAGCCATTGAGCGTGTAGTCCAGGGTCAACTGGTTGCCCTGCAGCATGCCCCTGCCGGCTACCGGCCCATGCGGGCTACGACCCTGGAAGGCCACCTGGACGCCTTGCTGAACCAGCCGATAACTCCCTCCCTCGGCGTCCTGCCAGTTACCGCTCAGGATGACTTCTGCGACCGGCGGGCGCTGGCCTGTATCACCTCCAGGTACACGACCGGTCGGGTCATATGAATCTTCATTTGCGTTGTAGGCGGCGATGATGACAATCAGAGCACCGATGCCCCAGGCCCACTTGGTCCAGGAGCGTGATGACGATTTCTCCGGACTGGGCTGGGGAGGTTTCGGCTCGGGGCGCGGTGGTTTCGGGGCGAGGGGGACATGCAGTGCCTTGCCGAGCGTGTCCACCAGTTGCGAGACGTCGTATTCCCAGCGTTTGTCGGTCAACTCGATGGCGTTGCGCCGGGCCAGCGGCTTGAGGTCATCGGGCAGATCGTCGCTGCCGGGCATCTGGGCACCTTCGACCAGCACCGGAATCACCCGCACATCGTTGCGTTGCAGCGCGGTGCTTATCTCCAGGCGGGTATAGTCGTTGGGGTCATCCAGACGCCGGCGGCCGGCGGCATCCTGCAGACTCACCCAGCGCGGCCCGATGACCGCCAGCAGGATGCCGCAGGATTGCAGGGCGTGGCCGATGGCCTCGACGAAATCGACACCCGGTTCGATGGTCTCGACATCCCGGAAAAGAGGCACGCCGTGCATGTTTTCCTTGAGATGATCGGCCAGACGCCCGGCGGCACTTTGACTGTCCAGACGTCGATAGCTGATGAAGATACCTTGCATGTCTGCACTCCTCGATAGTCAGAATGGATTCAGGATGTTTAAAGGTCAGTCAGGCTCATGGGCTGGCGCGTGTGGCAACGAATTCAAGCGCAGGGTTAAGCGTATAACCGCCGCTGCTTTCCAGCGTGAAACGGATGCCCTCGGGCGTGACCTGACCGGTATAGCGATGGGTAACGTCTTTCCAGGGGCTGTCGCTTCCCAGCATCTCACGGCTGCGGGTGATGAAGCGCAACCAGCCGTCCTCAAGGCTCGCCTGCTCGATGGTCAGCCGACTGCTCAGATAAGAGGCGCTGCCATGCAGTTGCTTGCCGAGCATTTTGAATTCAAAGACCTCCTGGTATTCGTCGCCCCAGGCGTATTTGACCCGAGCTGTCCACCGTCCGGCGATTTCCGCGGCGGATTGTTGGGTAATGACGGCCATTGGCTGCGAGCTGCCCGCTTTCTCCGGCAGGTAGCGCATCGCGGCAAACAAGGCCAGCAAGACAAGAACAGTCACCCCGGCCAGGATCAACCCGCCAGTCCGGGTTACAGTTTTCCTGTTGCCCAAACCCGGCAACAGATCGCGCAAACTGGTGACCAGACGTTCCACGTCGCTCCGCCAGCCGGCATCGGACAACACCACAGCCTGGCGCCGTGCCAGGCCGGCCAGGGTCGGCGGCAGATCGGCTTCGGCCGGCATGAGGGCGCCGCCGACCAGCACCGGGATGACCGGCTTGCCTGATTCCAGCCCGGCCTGAATCTCCAGCCGGACGAAATCGCCCGGGTCGTCAAGGCGGCGAATGCCGTTCCTGCTTGTTGTCAGCCAGGCCGGACCGATCATGACCAGCATCACGTCGACGCCATGGAGTTGCTTCTTAAGAGTGACGACAAAATCATCACCGGGGCGAATGTCTTCAATGTCGCGAAAGACATTGTCCGCGCCGAAAGCTGTGCCCAGGGCATCGGCGAGCCGTCCGGCAAAGCCGGCCTGGTCGTCGCGACGGTAACTGATGAACAGTCCTGGCATGGTTCACCTCGCCTTGTCGAACAGGGCGGCCAGCACGCGAGCAGCCATCGCGCCATCCAGGCGATCAGCGGGCAACCACTGGAAGCGTCCGCCAGCCGCCGGGTCGATATCCGACTCGGCAACGTCGCGCGCCGTCTCACGGTCGTGCAGCACGAGCACCCGGCGCAGGTGAGCGGCGCCGGCCAGCACGCCGAGTTCGTGCCGGCAACCCCTGTTTTCCGCGCGGAATCCGCGCAAGTCCATGAGCACCACATCGGCGCGCACCACCAGCGCGCGCAAAGCCGTCTGCCAGGTGCTGTCGAAGCAATAGCACTCGTTGATCCGGTAGCGGCCATCCGGGTCGGCCAGCCAGTCGAAGCCCTCGATGCGCTCTGCGACCTGCGCCGGGCTGGCGATAAAGCGCTCGGCCAGAGCGCCGTTGAGATAGACGAACAGATCGTCCGCATCGAGAGTCCGGGTGAGCAGGTCGGTGCCGGCGATCAGCACGGTGTTGCCGGTCAGCCGCCAGCGTTCGATGACGTGGTCGAAGAGATCCTGGACATTGGCGTCACGCTGGAATACACGCAGCACGAGCAGCGTCGGCGGTCCCGGCGGTGGTGTCAGGGGGCCACGCAGCCCGTACAGAAGCACGGGTAACCAGAGCCAGGCCAGAACCTGGACGAAGGCCACCCAGCCGACACTTTCCATTCCCGGCAGCGCGCTGGCAAACAGGATCAGGAACCAGTAAATGCCAATCAGGTAGCTCAGATCGGAAAAAAACTTGGCCCGATAAGCGCCGGCCAGCCATTTGCCAAGTTTGAAGACCGGCCAGGCCATGACCAGCCAGGGAGCGAAAGCAAACAACATTAGCGTGGGATAGGCACCCAGAGTTTCCACCAGTCGGATGACCCAGGGTGCCGGATTGTTAACCGACTGCGTCAGGACCTGCAAGGTCAGCACCGACGAAAAGGTGAGCAGCAGCGTCGGCGGCAGCAGATACGGTGCCACCGCCCGAATGCGGCCGCTGGCGCCGATCAACAGCGTTATCGTCATCGGGATGGCGACCTGGCTGAAAAGCCAGCCGCTCACCGATGACAGGGTTTGCGCCTCGGTCGAACGGAACATCACCAGCACCAGCATCGCCAGCATATACAAGGCAATACCGCCGAGGATGCGCAGCCACGGCCAGCGCCGCGCCAGTCCCCAGGCCAGCACCATCGGCCAGGCATAGATCGCCCCGAGCACCAGCAGGCGGTTCAGGCTTATTTCTATGTCATCATAGACAAAGAGCAGCGCCAGCCAGGACTGGGTCAGCGCGATGAGCAGCGAAATCGATCCCAGGCTGAGCATCAGCCGGATCGTGGCGCGCCGGTTGGCAGTGAAATCCACCCCCGCACCCCAGGTCCCGGCACGCTCGACCTGGAGCAGGGGAGGCTCGATTACGCTGGCTGTCGGCTCAGGTGCCGTACCCCCGCTCATCAGCGCCAGCATGCGGCGCTGGTACAAGGCGGCAAGCACCCACGCCAGCGCCGCCGCCAGCAGCACGGCGGTGATCAGGATGAAGAAGACGGCACCGGAAGGGATCATTGCTCAGACCTCGGTCAATATCGGGAACTATACATCGATTGTCTGTTGCTCCGAAAACCATCATCGGCGCGATGATTGTAGAAAGCAGTGATAACGTCTCAATGCCCTTGTAGTTCAAAGTGAAGGCAGTTCGTCGTCCGCTTCGAGCGAAAATCAAAGTGCCGACTGCTCAATGTCCGCTTTGGAGCAGTGAACGAAATGGATGAACTCAATGGAGAAAAAGAGCCAGAAACTCTCAAGAATAAACTTTCGACGCAGGTCGCTCTGGCAGTTCTGCACCGTGCCTGGTACTGCCAGGTGTTTTGACCACAGTTTCAGGCCTTCTGGCCAAGCCGGGCAATCTCCGCCTGCAGGGCAAGGATGTTCTGGATCTGGTTTTGCGTCGACTCGGTCATCCAGTCCGCCATCTTCAAGGCCCGCGCCTGGGCGGCCCATTTCTCTGCGGCCAGCGTATCGCCCAGACCGGCTGTCGCCTCCCAAAGGGTGGCCAGTATCCAGTAGCGCCTTTCGTTTCCGTAATCCTTGTCGACCAGCGGCTCGGCGTACTTGATGACCTCCTGCCGGGTACGCCGGGCCAGGATTGAATCGGTGATGCCTTCGTCCCGTTCGCCAGCCTTCAGTGCGGCCAGGGAACGCAGTTCCAGCAGGAAAGCCAGGTTGATCCCGTTGTAATAATCCTGCTTGAGATGAAAGCCGCGAGCGTAAGCGTCGATGCTCTCGTTCAAGTCACTTTCCAGATGCGTGATCTCCCACAGGCGCTTGTAGACCGCGCCCCACAGGCCAAGGGTTTCCGGATCGTTGGTGCTTGCCGGATTCAATCCGAGAAGGATTTTTCGGGCCTCGTTAAGCGCCGCCTCGGGGGTGGGCAACTTGGATTTGTAGGTGGCCAGGGCGAGTTGCTGGATCACGAAACTGTCGTTCGGTCGCTGTTTGCGAACTTCCTGCAAAAAGCTGCAGGCCGCGCTGAAGTCACCGGCCATCAGTTTCGCCTGCGCCTGATCCAGATTGGCCTTGGCCGTTGGCGCGACCGGTTCGTCCTCTGCTGCCGGGACGTCTGCTACTGTGGCGCCAAGTTGCCTGGCCTTGAGCATGAGGCCAGCCGTCGTACTGTCAAGGCTGAAAGGAGCGCTGCCGCGCGCTGCCGTCCTGGCACTCGTGGTTTCCGCCTGGGGCGGGGTCAGCTCTGGCAGGAAGGTGTAGACCGGGCTGTCGATATCGCTCTTGGCCAGGATGTCGGTGATGGCCTGCTTCAGGTCATCACGGAAGCGTTTCGCCTCCTTGGCACCGATGTCCTCGCCGAGGTGTTTGTAACGCCGGATCACGATGTGTCCGACATCGAAGGGGTTCTTGAAGCCTTCTTCGGCGACGATGATGGTCGCACGTGGACGCAATCCATAGCGCACGCCCAGTTCGAAAGCGGCATTGACGTTGTAGGTGGACAGATCGGCGATCACCAGGTCGGCCTGCAGCAACTGCTTGTACATGGGAACGTCGATAGTGCCGGAATGAACGATCTCGTCGGCACGGATGCATTCGAGGCCTGCTCCTTCCACCGCTTCCTTGATGATGGCATAGGAGGCGTCCAGATCAAGCACGCGCCCGTCGGTGAAATCGGTCTTCTTGCCGAAGCCCTGGACAACGAAACAGCTAGCCATCAGACAAACCCCCTGAAATGCTCGATGGTGAAATGGGCGGCGGCGTAGGTCGTGCCGACGCGCTGAATATCCGGGATGAATTTGACCGAATCCATGAGTTGCACCCTGGCCGGGTCAATAGCCTTGAGGCCCAGAGCATCCAGCCCCTCGCGCGTCACGTCCGGGTCATAGCGCACATAGGCAAACTGCTTGCTGACGGTCGAGTTGGGGGTGTCCGGCGTGGCCAGCATGTCCCACACTTCGCGATCGATCTGGCCACCGTGGCGACACTCGCCGAGCAGGCGGCATGCCATGTCCCAGCCAGCCGAGGCGGCATTCATCAAGGCCGACGGAATGCTCTTTGCATGGTCGAGCAGCCACAGGTCGTCTTCCTTGAGTTCGGGTCGCGCCCTGGCCGCGCTGCCGGTGCCCACCGAGACGATCAGCAGCCTGTCCGTTCCGGTCGGCCAGTTGATCCTGTAGGGTGCTGCGGTTGCCATCTGGAAGGCGAGGAATGCCGAGTTGTTGTAGGTGGTGACGCCGCCATCGACAAAGATGAACTGGTATTCGTCCGGCGTACCCGGTGCGAATGTCACCACCTCGGGCGGGAAGAAAGTCGGCGCGGCGGTGCTGGCGCGTACCAGTTGCCACAGCGGCAGATCGAGATTGCAGTCCTTGCGCGGGGTGCCATCGGTCTTGATGCGCTGGTTGTATTTGGCGCCGGGATTGTTGCTCACCGGCCAGGGCGAGTCGGTGGTGTGATTGCGCAGCACCATCATCAGCAGCGTACGCAGTCCCTCATCGCCGAGGGTGGCGGGTGGCGCGCCCTCCGCATAGCCGAGGGCATGGTTGAGTTCGCTGCGCAGTTTTTCCGCCAGCGGTTCGTCGTTGTAGCTGTAGCGCAAGCGCTTGAATACCGACGCCTTGTCGAACATCTGCTCGCCGCTGCCGACATAGAACTCGCGAATCCTGTCCATCGACATCCCGGCGGCGATGCAGGCCGCGATGATGGCCCCGGTACTGGTGCCGCAGACGAAGTCGAACCAGTCGGCGAGCACCAGGTCGGGTTTGTTGAGCCGGGTGCGCAGATCGGCTTCGATGCGGGCCAGAATCTCGACGCTGATCAGGCCAAGAATGCCGCCTCCGTCACAGGTCAGAATCTTTTTGGGTACGGGCGAATCGATTCGCGCGATGAGTTTGCTGGACATGGTTCGAATCCTTTGCTGTCGGGTGAAACGGGAACAACAGACCGGCCAGGCATGCTGAGTGGTCCAGGGATAGCGGCGGCTCTTTCGTGGGTCGGGTCGGCGCAGCAAATGGCACAGGCTTCATCCCATCGATCGGAGCGGGTTGTCAAGCTAGGCTGGGTACTTTTCCTTGGGCAATTCAAAATGCGGGCCGTCGATGAATGCCTTCTTGCCGGCCTGACGACGGCGTGCGCCATAGTCCTGCACCAGGTCTTCAGGCGAATCCTCGCTATCCGTAAACTTCACGTCCCAGGCACCGCCCCAGCGCAGGGGAATGCCGAGTTCCTTGGCGGCGATACGCACGGCATCGGCGATCATGTAAATCGGATCCCACTCCCAGCGCAACTTGCCATTGACCACCGGGACCAGGTCCACCGCGTGGCCGGTGATGTGGCGGGAGTCCAAGGTCTGCGAAGCCCCGCTGGCGACCAGGCGTTTCTGCTCCGCCAGAGTGCGAATGCCATCGTGGACGGCGAAATCCTGCACGGTCAGTTCGATCGCGCGCCGGGTTACCGCTACCAGGTCGGGATGGACGCCGACCAGTTCATTCATTGACTTGCTGCCGAGTTTGAAGCCCATGGTGTTTTTTTCCTGTCAGTGGTTGAAAAGATCAAGCGCCCGGGTTGCGATCAAGCCAGTGGAAATGATCGTCAAGCATAAACCACGAATCCTCCGGCCGGCACGTTGATTCTCACCGCCCGGCCATTGCGCGCTTCAATCGGCGTGGTGGTGCCGGCTTGCATTGCATCGGTCGAATACAGGCAGGTCAGCACCCCAGGCGCGCTGTGCAGCGTGGCGTCGATGGTCACCCAGGCCGCACGGGCGTTGTCGGCGTCGGTATTGATCGCCACCACGATCTCCTGGTTGTCGAACAGGCGCGACCACGGCACCACGGAACGGATCTGCCCGCCGATCATGCGCGGCAGGCCGAAGGTGCCGAAATCGCCGGAATCGGAGATCTCGCGCAGGTACTGCCGCCCCCGGCGCAATGCCAGATGCGTGTTGCGCAGCGCCGTGACATCGGCGATGAAGCGGTAGATCTCGTGGTTCTCGTCGAAGAAATGCCGACCCGTGCTTTGCAGCGAACCGAAAACGCCGCCGAACATGCATTCGCGCAGGTAGCGGTCGTTGTTGCCGGCGCCGTCGAAGGCCTGCTCGGTCCCGTAGTAAACGCAGGGGATGCCCATGGCACAGAGGTTAAGCCCGAGCACCGCCTTGAGGTGAGCATAGCCATTGTTGACCCGGTCGCCGCAGAAGCGCCCCTTGTCGTTGCCCTTGCGCACCTGGTCGTGATCGTCGAAGAGGGTGACGACGTGCTTGCCGAACCACACGTGCGAGGACTTGTTGACCAGCGCCGAGTTGCGGAACAGGTTGAAGAAATCAACCGGCTCGCGCCAGCCCTTGGCCAGATAGTCCATGCGGTCGGGGATGTCGTCGATGCCCAGCGCCGCGTCGAGCCCGGTCAGTTCCAGCGTGTTGTAGGCGTTGTAGCGTCCGCCGGTGATCTCGCCGACCAGGAAGAAGTTTTCCTTGCCCAGGGTCTGGGCGTATTCCTTGATGACCGCCGCGAAGTAGCGCGTGGCGCCGGGTTCCATGTGCTTGACGGTGTCGATGCGGAAGCCGTCGATGTCGGCGAGACCGATCCAGAACTTGTATACATCGCACAGCAGGGTCAGGGCCGGACTGACGTTGAAGGCATCGACTATGCGATTGTTGTACGCATCGCGCTCATGCTCGCCGTGGTTGATGTCTTTCAGGGTGACGAAATCGCCCTCGAAATACTCGGGGTCATGGTCCCAACTGTTGATCCGCCCCTTGCGGGTGAAGTTGGTCGCCTGCTGCATTTCCGACGGCCACACCGCATCGTTCGGCCAGGCGAAGCCGTGCGTGGTCGGGTCGATCGGGCCGAAGGGGATGTTGGTCTCGCCGAAGGCGTTGCGCCAGCCGGCCACCGGGTAGGTTCCGCCGTCCCAGCGCGCGTCCATGGTGATGTTGCCGTGTTCGTCCTGGGCGGGATAGCGATTCGGGTTGAACTCATAGCCGAATACGTTGCCGCTGTGATTGAGGATGATATCCAGGATGACGCGGATGCCGTTCGCATGCGCGGTGTTCACCAGGTCGATGAGGTCCTGGCGGGTGCCGAAGTGCGGGTCGACATCGAGGAAATTCTGGATACCGTAGCCATGGTAGGAGTGGGTGTCCGAGGCCACCTGCTTGAACATCGGGCTGACCCAGACGGCCGTCACCCCCAGGCGCTTGAGGTAGCCGATCTTGTTCTCCAGTCCCTTCAGCGTGCCGCCGAGCCACTCGTCACCGGCGTCGGCCCAGGCTGCCCGGTCGGCCGTGTAGGCGTCGTCAGGGAAGCGAAACGGCGGTGTGCTGCCGCTGCTATCGAGATTTCCCGAGTTATCGCGGAAGCCCTTCTCGCGCCCGTCGGAGAAGCGATCGAGCATCAGGAAGTAAAGCACCTGGTCTTCCCAGGCGGCCGGAGAAGGCGTGTAGCCGGGTCGGCGCAGGGCGTCCCAGTCGATGTCCTGCAGGCGGCGTTCGAGTTGATCGTGCGTGTTCTGGTTGATTGGCATGATGAATTACCTCCTTGGTGTTGGCGTTGGGTCATTCAAGTCGGCTGGCTGACGGCCAGGGCCCTTTTGATCGTTGCGCACCTTGCTTTCTCCTTCCCTGGCCGCTTTCAGCGCTGCGAGCTTGTATTCAGCAGACTAGGGTATTGCCGATTCAGTTCCGTGATAAACGGAGTGGCTGCCTTGCTCGCCGTAGCGGGTCATGCGATCACTCATGGGTCAGCTTTGCTTCTTCCTACGTGCCTTTCCTGGCCTGGCTGCGGGCGATTTCCGTGAGCTGGCTCTGCCAGGGCTGGCGGCAACGGCCTCGTTCGTCGCCTCGTCGGCGGCCGGCCGTGGCCCAAAGTAATCAGCCAACTGGTCAAGAACCTCGGCCCGAATACGGTCTTCACCGGCTACGCGCAGGCGAAGGAAGCGGGCCAGCAAGCGCCATTGTTTGACGACAGAATCCCACTGGCGGGCGGACTGGGGAAGTGACTGGACAGACTGTTCGTAAAGCCGGTGGAAATCCGGTGCTGTCAACGCGTGCATCATCGCCGGCGCTTTATCGGGCGGCGACGGCTGGCGATTGTCGTCCACCAGCCAGGCGATCATTGGCGCATCAGCGCTCATCACGGCATCCCAGAAATCCTTGCTGGTGGCGAATTGCCTGAGCGCCTGCTCGCCGCACCGGCGGGCGATGGCGGCTGCCTCCTGCGGTGTGTGCACTGGTTTGCCGGCCAGCCAGTCCAGTGCCAGGGCGTTGAGCGTGTTGTACGGGGTCAGGGCCGGGTCGCCCGCCATGCCGCTCATATAGGCCCTGGCGGATTGTTTCAGACAAGGTACAAGCTCAGTCCATTTTTTCCCCATGTTGAGCAGGGCGGCGGCCTTCAACTTCAAGGCACTGCCCAGCATGCCCGCGCGTTCGGCGTTGCTTGCCGGGTCGCCAGCGCCGCGCACGGCATCGGCCAGGGAATTCAGGCGCCGGATAGCACTGTCGATCAATGGCATGGCCTGGTCAAATTGATGCGTGTCGGCCAGTTTCCCTCCGTGGCGCGCTTCCATGTTGGCGAGTTGCTCGATGGCCTTGATGGCGACATGACCATACTCGTCCTTTAGCTGAACGGCGCGCTGGTAGGCATCGCGGGCGGCGTCAAACCCGGCGTCTCCCAGCTCGGAATAAAACCCGGCGATGGCCTGCAATACCTCGGGGCAATCCGCCCACTCCGGTGGGGCCTTGGCGAGTTGCCGCTGGATCCATTGCCGGTGTTGAGCAAAGGTGGGCGCTTTGGCGTCGCTCTTGCGGCGCTTGTTCCTTACCCGTTGCCCCTCGATGCTCGCCAGCAGTTCATCCACCGCGACGTAGGGTCTGGATTTCTGCCGGGTTGCGGATTCGCTGCTGGTTTGCAGGCGATAACCGGGGTCGCCGTAAGCCTGGTAAGCGCCCCAGGTGTTACTTCCCGGATGCAACTGGAAGGCCGCCTTGCGTGCCCTGAAGATGGCCTCGGCGAAGGTTTCGCCCTGGGTGATTTCATCGAAGAAGGTGCTGGCGAAGGTGCTGGCGGCGGCATCGTTGACCGCCCAGCCGGCGGCCACGACGCAGCGCACGCCCATCTCGATCAGTTTGCGCGACAGGCTGTAGGCCAGCTTGTTGGGCTGGCTGTGAGGATTATTTACGCTGCCCAGGTGGCAGCAATTGAGGAACACGAGCTCCGGTACGACTTCCATCAGGTCGATCTCGACGGCGGTGAGCAGCAGTCCGTCCGAGAGCACGACGCCGGAGTAGAGGCGTCCGTCCAGCCCCTCGGCCTCGAAGATCCCGTGCGCGGCAATCATCAGGATGCGGTAAGGGCGGTCATAGAGCGTGGCGAATATGTCGAGCGCTTCCTTGCCCTCCGGGCTGACGACGATGTCATTTTCGTTCCAGCCCGCACGGCGCAGGCTTGCGCAGACGGCCTGCGCTTCGTGTGTGGCCTCCGGCAATCTGGCGAGTTCCTTGATGTTGCCGCCAAAGTGCTTGTCGAAGCCCTCGGTACCGGGAGCGGCGATGATGCAGGCGCTGTTGGCGTTGGCCGTGCGCACCGTGGGCCGGTAGTGCAGGGTGGTCAACTGGCGGATCATGGGCATTCTCAGCACCAGCGGTTCGCCGTCGCTCTGCAACAGTTCCCATGGCAGATTGGCGGTATAGCCGTCGAGCACCATGAGCAGGCGTGACTGTTCGCGCGCCACGGCCTTGTAATCCAGCGGCACCATCAACTGGAACAGGATGTGCCCCAGCTTCGGATCGTAAGCGGGGTTGCGCCGCTGGTCGCGGATGATGGTTTCGATCAGTCCGGGCTGGCGCTGTTGCACCATGGTTTCCGCCCGCGCGCGCTGGGACAGGAGCACGTACTTGAGCCGTTCGGGGAAATGGCGCGCTTCGACCGGCGAGGCATCGGCTGGCTGGTTCGATAGGGCGCCAACGGTTTTGTCAGAGAGTGCGGACTTGTCTTGCTCTGCTTTTTCAGCAGGAGGGCATTCCGTTTCCTCGGCATCGGCATCGGTGACGATGAGTCGCGACCAATGGCCCAGATCGCCGTCGACGTTCAGTCGATCCTGGATGCCTTCGCCGATAATCAGCGTTGCCGCCGGATTGATGCGCGCGCCCATGCTCTTGAGTTCGCCGGCCAGATTCCCGGGCAGGTCGAGCACGGCATGCGCGGCGGAAATGGCAGCATTGCGGTACAACTCGATGAAACAGAGCTGGGAAACCGTGGCGCCGTTTTCGCGCGATTTGCTCAGCGCGTCACTGAACTGATGGTTGGCCTCAAGAACGCCGCGCGTAATGGCCGCCACCGATTCGGCGACGCTGATGCTGGCCGTCGAATTCCAGCCGATGAGCAGGCTGAAGAGCTGAACCTCCTCATCCGGCCTGACCTGCAGGGTATCGCGCAGTTGCAGCAGGAAACGCACGACGCTGGCGCGCACGGTCTCGGAGACCTGGCGCGCGCTCAACTGGCCGTCGAACTTGCCCAGACCGACGACCACCGCCCCTGGCCGGCTGCCGCGGGCGCCTTCCTCGCGGCTCGGCGGACGCAGCGTGATCGACGAGGTACCGATATCGGAAGCGTAGACACCAAGGCGCTCGCGCTCGGTCAGGGCGCCGCCAAGCATCTCGTCGAGCGAGGCCTCGGCGCCGGAAATGGCATCGCCGATGTAGTGGCCGCAGAGGACAGGCTGGTCAAGGAAGCGCAGGTCGCCGGCGCGTACCGAGACCCTGAGCGTCGATTTGGCGCGCGAACTCTTGCGCCGGCGCGGCCCGCTGCCCATGCAGGCGCGCAGCACTTCCTCTTCGCTGCCCAGCACCGGCGGGGGGGCTTCCAGAACGAAATTGACCGCCTCATCGCCGCGTCGGCGCGGCAAACGGCTCAGCTTGTCGGTGCTGCCCTTTTCGAGCAGGTCGACGATGGCCGGGAAATATTCCTCTTCGTTGCTCAGATCGCCATGCTCGACGGGCATGTACCAGCAGCGGGTGTCTACATCGAGATTCTTCAACATGCCGGAAGCCCAGGTCACCGAGCCGTCGCCATCCGCAGTGAACAGCAGCTTGAGCTTGCCGCCGGGGCTAAGCTGGACGCCGCAGGGCGTCTTGTCGCTCTGGCCGAAAACATAGATGACGCGCTCGGGGTTGGCGATATCGTTGCCCGGCAGAACGTCCTTCCAGAAGCCTTCCGCGCCGGACAGCAGCTTCTCGGCGGGGATGCCACAGATGCCGTCGCCATACCAGCGATCGGTGATCTGCTTCCTGAGTGCTTTCCACGTATTGACCGCGTAATACTCGTTGCTGGCGATGCGCGGTTCGCTGCCGGTGTCGGCGAAGCCCGGTCGCGGCAATAGCGACAGCGCGCCGGGGAAGCCGCCGATGATGTCGAGCAGGCCCTGCAGGCCATGTTCCTGATCCAGTTTTTCCAGCATGCGCATCGAGTCGCTCTTGCCGAGCAGAGTGTGCACCATCAGGTGTGCGCCATTGTTCGGCGTGCCCAGCATGATCAGGCGACCGCCGGAATCCACGACTTTCTGCCAGATTTCGGCGTGATTCTTCATTAGCGTGCGGGCGACCAGGCCGCCCATGCTGTGGGCCAGCAGACGGATCGGCTGGCCGGGATTTTCCTTGGCCGCCTGTTCGATCCGGGCTTTCAGCGCTTCGGCGCATCTGGCCGGCGACTGCCGCCAGTCGTAGGGGCAGCGGATGACGGCGTGGGTGGCGGCCAGATGATCGGCCAGGTCGCCATAGACCATCTCGAACAGATCCTCGGCCGCCGCGTCCTTCGCTTCCGGATCGCCAATTCGCTCCAGTTCGCCAAGCAGAAGGCGGGGGGCGCTGAACCAGATGCGCTGGCCGCTGCCGGCCACATCCGGCTTCTTGCGCCTGATCTCGATATGGGTGCCCATGATGCCGGGGATGATGATCGCCACCGGGCGCGGGCCTGACGGGCCGCCGCGTTGCGCCAGACGGGCGTCCCGCTCGCGCCAGGGCGTCTTCGATCCGCCGGTGAGCGGCAGGAACTGGGCCAACTGGGCGGGTTCGTCATCCGCCAGCCAGGCAAGCAGCGCGTCGCGCGTCGGCGGGTTGCGAAAGTAGCGGAAGTGGGTGACCGAGGCGTCCTGGTCGTAAAGATAACTGGCACCGGGGCGGAAGCCCAGGCCGGCGTACATCGAGTCGGTGTCCACCACGAGATCGTTGTCGTTGCGGTCGAACAGCCGCCAGTCGCAGAACAGGTTGGCCACGCGGCGACGCAGGTTGGAGAGGCCGAAGCCATCGAATTCGGTATCGCCGGCGATGACGGCCATGGCAACGCCATCGTGCCTCAGCGTCTCGGGGTGCGCCAGGAAAGCGGCCAGCGGCGAGTCAACGCGCATCGCGGCGATGCCGGGAATCAGGCGCGGATCGATGCGCCGGCCGGCGATTTCCAGCGCCAGGCGCTTGACGACACCGAGGCAACTGGACGCGCCCTTGCCGAAGGCTTCGCCGGCCACTGGCCCGCCCAAAGCCGTCGCTGCCGCGCCAACCAGCGCGCCACCGCCCCATTGCAAAAGGCTGAGGAAGTCGGACAGCGCTGCGTCGAGGTTCTCCGACAGGAAGCGCGTTCCACGCGCCGGTGAGGCGACGCGCACATAACGCTGCACGGTGATCTTGCCGGCCAGCAGTGTGTCGCGGATCGCGTGCAGGCGCTCGCGCTCTTCCTGCGCCTCGCGTTCGAGTCCGGCCGGGTCCTCGGCGTCAAGGGTATCAATGTGATAGCTGTCGATGACCGTGTCGGGCACCTGACCCAGGCACAGCAGGTCGCCGACCAGGCCACCGCGCGAATGGGTGAGCAGCGAGACCTGGGCGCCGCTGGGCAGCGCCAGCAGCAGCGCCAGGGCGTTTTCAACTGGGCTCTCGGAGAAGGTGCGGTGCTCGAAACCGAAGATGCCGCCGGGGAAACGCTGCCTGAGCTGGCTCCAGGTGGTCTCGTCCTCGCGCAGGTCTGAATAGGCCCCCACGGTATAGGACGCGGTGCCATGGATCAGCACCAGCATCGGCTTGCCCTGCGCAGCGTCGGCCAGGCGCGGGTCGCCCGGCTCGCAGCGGTCGGCGGCAGCGAGCAGCTTGTCATGCCAGAGGTAGAGCCCCGGTCGCCCGGCCAGCCGTGACTCGATCTTCCACATCAGTGCCTTGGCGCCGAGCACCGAACCCATTGCGTAGGCCTTGTCCTCTACGTGCTCGCCGAGCTTTTCCTTTGCCCATTCCAGGGCCAGATCCTTGGCTTCGTCCACCAGGCCGTCGGCAGGCAGGCGCAGTACCGAAACCGCCTTCCACAGCACGTCGCCGATCCCGCGCGCCCGGGCATTGGGGTCGTGGAAGCGGGCGAAATCCACTTCGCCATCGACCACCGCCTCCGGCTGTACGCGCGCGACGGCTTCGGCCAGCGTGTCGGAACGGATGAACAGGGTGGTGCCGTCCTCGGTTTCCACCGCCAGCAGTTGCGGTTTCCCAGTGTCCAGCGTTTCGGCCTTGCCCGCTGCTTCGCCTCGGGTCGGCGTACCCAGGGTGTAGACCTTCTCCACCACCAGTCCGGCCAGCAAGGGATCGACTTCGCTCACGCCCGAACGCGTCGTCGCGCGCAGGATGCCCGGCAGCGGCAGATCGGCGCCGGTCCTGACTGCGTTGCTGGTCAGCTTGAGGGATTTGGGCGGGTTGGCGTTCATGGTCTTACTCCCGGTTCATTTTGGCGGCAGATGACTTTCCATTGGCGCTGCAGGTCGAACAGGCGGCTAAAGTGGTTGCCAGAATCGGATCGGTGGTGGCCGATGATGATCATGGTCTTGTTTTGGTAAAGATGATCGTGTGGCGGTGAAGCAGGAGCACCTAAAACCCCAACCCCCCAACCCCCCAACCCCCCCATCCCCCCTTGTCAGGGGAGTAGGGAGCGGGGGGAGGGGTGCTGGCCTCCTCCCCTGAGCGCGAAGCCTCCCTGAAGAGGGACAAGGGGAGGCCGGGAGGGGTTGCCTGGTTTGCGCCACCAGCCTTCATCGAGAATGCCGTTCGACACCAATGCCGCTCAGGCAAAGACCTTGAAGCGCCTCGCCGCTGCGGAACCGAGGATCTGCGGATCCTGCGGCAGCTTGGTCGATGGGAGGTAGGCGCGGATGGCCTTGAACCACGCCTCGTAGGTGGCCGGGTTGCCCTCGCGTAAGGTCTTCAGGGCGTAATAGGTGAAGGCGCCATTCGGCCGCCCCTTGAAGCTGGTGTCCCACGAATACTGGGTATCGAGGCAGCCGGCGAGCAGCAGGTCGCCGCCGCTGCGCTTGAGGCCGCCAACCAGATGCGCCGGCCTGGCGCTGGCCGCCGGCAGCTCGTTGGCCGGCATCCAGGCCTCCAGCGGCATGAAGCGCGCGCGCGGGTGGCCAGGATCGAGATCGTCTTCAATGCCGCGGGTGACGGAACCGGAATGGCAACTGTCGGAGAGCAGCAGGATGCGCACGCCAGCCGTCCGGGAATCGAACAACTGGCGGATCTGGTCGTCGAGCAAGGGCCCGGCGCTGCCGATGTCCCACGGGCACAGCCCTTCATCGCGTCCATCCGGCTCATCGCCGGAACTGTCCGGTACCCAGGTGCCATGGCCGGAATAGGTGATGACCAGCGTGTCACCCTTGACGGCGCCGTGGATCAGGCTGGTGATGCCCGTTGTCATGGCGGCGTGGGTGGCCTGGCTGTCGAGCATTTTGCTCACGGCGTAGCCGCGTCCTGCCAGTTCGGCTGCCCAGTCGTTGGCGTCGTTGATGCAGCCGGACAGGTCGTTCTGGGTTCCGGGATAGTCGTTGATGCCGATACAGAGTGCTTTCTTGCTCATGATTCGATCTCCTGAGTTGTTGTGAGGAAAAGAGGCTGCTGGTCAGCGCTGAATCATCAAGCCAGAACGGCTTTCAGCATCAGAGCCGCACCGCATTGCTTGCTGACGGCTTCCGGGTCGAAATGGCCGTCGGCGACGAACTTGCCTTTCTCGTACAGGTTGGAATAGCTCCACAGATAAGGCGTGGGTACTCCCCGGCGCCGATAGCCCATGCCGTTGTAGCGCTCGAACAGGTGCAGCATGTGCGGCACCGACCAGTCGGCGACCTGATGGTAACCCTTGTAGATCAGCGCGTCGCGGGCGCTCTGGCTCCACGTGAAGGGCGGATTGCCGGTCGCCGGCCGCCCTTTGGGCACTTGCACCGTGCGTGCGCTGAGCGGGTCGCCGTTATGCAGGTGCGCCTTGAAATTGAAGCCGCACTCCATGCCGTGGGTGATGCCGATGAAGACCCACGGGATGTTGAGTTCTGTACCCACCTGCTGGTAGATGGCCTGGCCCTGGGTCAGGCGCTTGAGGTAGTAGGCCAGTTCGCCCTTGCGTTCCGCTCGCAACTGACAGGCGGCGTACCAGGCGGCGTATTCACTTTGCAGTTTAGCGAAATCGGTGGCGGTGGCGGGTGGCAGCAGGCCTGTGGGCAATGCGGCGCCTGCCGTTTCTCCCGGTGGCATATCTCCGCGTGCCTTCGCCCCCCGGCTTCCTGACCTCGGCGCAACGGGTGCCGGTGCGCTGTCGTCGCTGGCCGGAGCGGACGCCAGCGCATCGACGCCATGCATGGCAGCGGAAAGGTTCGACAGGTTGTCGAGGTGGCCTTCGAGGGCCGCCAGGTAGCCATCGAACGGCCCGTGTCTGGCCGCTGTAACGGCAGCTTCCAGCGCCTCAACGCCGTCCGCCAGGGTGTTGGCGGCGCTCAACAGATCGGCCTGGTCGAGCGCGGCCACTTGCTTGTTGAGGCGCTGGATGACCCGGGTCAGGGCCTTCTGTTCGCTGGTATCGCCCGTACTGGCGTGACGTCGGCGCACGGTATTGACGGCGCGACCCAGTTCGTATTGCAGTTCCGCACTCGGGTTCATGATGTTCCTCCTTTGCCTGAATTTTCAAAGCCCGAACAACTGTCGGATATCGAGTATGCTGACGCGTCCGGAATGCTGCCTGACCGAGTCCACCATGTTCTCGGTACCGCCGGGGCCGGCGCCACCTTCGCCATTCCACAGGGCAATGCAGCGTACCCTGTCGACGCCGTTGGCCAGTGCCGTGTAGAGCTGCCACAGGTTGTTGCGCACGTAGGCGTTGATTCCCTTCGGCAGCGGACCCAGTTCGTCTGGCTGAATGAGTATCCGGGTCAGCGCATTCTCCTTGACGGCGTAGTAGCGATCGACCCAGGACGCGCCGGCGAAGGCGACCGAGGCCTGCAGGAAGTCTGTTTCAACGTACTGCAGGTGCAGGTGTACCCGGCAGCCGCGGCGCAGGGCGGCTTCGGCAAAGAGGAGGTCGCCACCGCAGGCGCCGCCGCAAATGGCGAGGTCTTGCCCGTTGCAGCCCAGCTCGTCGAGTTTGGCGGCGATGGCATCGGCAGCGATGGGCTCCCTGTCGGCAGGGAAGCGCGGCGTGGTGCGCTCAGCGCTGTCAATCATGTGGCCGCTGAACAGGAAGAGTCGGCGTGCCTGCCAGGGTTCTTCAAGGCAGGCCATCTCCTCGTCAAGCACAGCCAGAGCCGTCTCCACGCCCTCCGCACGAAAACCGAGAGCGCGCAGGATGAGCAGTTGCTGCCGGCTGGCGTCGAGCGCAAACCTGTCCTTGTTGGCCACCGCGACGGCCTCGCGCCAGGCCTTCCCGACCTGGCCGGGCGGGTTGAACAGGACCGTCAGTTCGGCCCAGCAGGCACGGGTCGCGTAGTCGTCCGGCTGGCGTTCGAGGGCGGCCAGACAGGCCCAGATCACGCCGCCTTCCAGGTTGGGCAGACTGGCCGGGTTGCCGAGCGGGTGTCCGAGGTGGATCTGCAGATGGCGCAAGGTGCAGGCCTTGAGGCCGGCATGAAAACTGGCCGGATCGCTAACGAAAGCCTTCATGTACGCTTCGATGGCCTGAATGAGCCGCGACAACTCGCGTCCTGCCTTCTCGCGCATTGCGTCGGTGTTGCTGCCGGCAGGGGGGGCGGAGTTGGCGTTGGGGTCGTTGGTGTTGACTTCGCGCCAGTGGCGTACCCAGTCTTCCAGTTCCAGTCGGCCGAGCAGGCACCAGTTTTGCGGGTCGTCGCCACGTTCGCTGAGGAGGGCGTCGGTCCATTCGCGTGCCTCGTCATGGCGACCCAGAAGAGCAAGCACGAGGCCTTTATCGCGCTGGTTGCCGGGGTCGGCGGGATCAAGTTCCAGTGCCGCATCGAACTGTTCGAGGGCCAGTTGATACTGCCGGAGCTGCATCAGGGCCTTGCCGGCCATGCGTCGCGCTTCGCTACGTAAAGCCCGGGTCGGAGTCTCCTCGGCCAGCACCATGATGTCCCCTGGACGCTGACGTTTGCGGGCGAGCTCGATGCGATGTCTCCAGGACTCGTATACCGCGCGAAACTCGTTGTTACCCGTCAGCAGCAAGCTGCGCCAGGCCGGCTCGCCGAGGCCGTCGAGCAACTGGAATACCGGGCTGATCGCTTGCCCGAGCCAGGATTCCATGGTGGCCAAGGCCATGCTGGCGAGAGATTGTCGATCGGCCTGCAGATGATGCGGGTCGGGACGCCCGTCCTTGAGGTGATAGTGCAGCTTGCGCTCGGTGTAGATGTCGAACGGCTGGAAGTCCAGTTCGCTCTGGATCAGCAGCACGCCGCGTGCGCGCAGAGCATGGCGTACGCCGAGTTCGTACCAGACATTGGGATTGTCCAGGGTCAGATCGACAACGACCAGGTCGGCCAGCAGCAGCTCCTGGAACATGTCGGTGCGAATGTCGCCGGCACGCCGCTCCTCGTAGGCGCGGAACACCTCGAACCCCGCAGCCTCCAGTGCCGGTTTCAGAACCTCGGCGTAGACCGCGTCGAAATCAATGTCCTGCTGGTGGCCGTAAGGCATGGCCACAAATACGTGCAAAGCCATTTAGCCTCTCCAGAATAAAGCCAGTCCTGACCGGGCTTGAGCATGCATCGCCTGCGCGCGGCCTGCTGGCGGTCTCCTCTGGTCAATGAAAAGGTGGATAACTTCCCGCCTGTTGCATTGTCGTGTTCTTCGATCGTCGCCTCAAATTGCCGGAAATTCCCTGGATGTGAAGCGTGGCTGCCAATGCACGTCAGAATAACACCTATCGCATATCGTATACCGTTGCTATCGAGAAATCGATTGGCTCTTTTTTCTGAAAATGCAATTGGCACAAACGGTGTTCATGCTGTCCGGCCCGCCATGAGGTTTCTCCGCACATGGCTGCACTTGGCTTTTTGCAGCAAAAAAAAAATTTCACAAAACCGGAGTAATCCGATAACAGGCGGCGTATGCTTACGCTGTATTTTGTCGGACTGCATCTGAGACCACCCGGTGTTTGAATAATTACTCGAATGATGGACATGCTGGAAGAATCCCTCGATTATCGTCTGCTCAACGACTTTCAACGGAACTTTCCCTTGTGTCCGGCCCCCTTTGCAGAGCTGGCGGCCAGGCTCGGCGTAGCCGAGGGTTCCGTACTCCGCATGCTCGAGCAATTGCGCCGCGAGGGAAAAATATCACGCGTCGGCGCCGTGTTCGCCCCGAAACGCATTGGCGCCAGCACATTGGCTGCAATGGCCGTACCGCCCGAGAATCTGGTCAGGGTTGCCGAGGCAATCAACCGCTTTCCCGAGGTCAACCACAACTGTGAGCGAGCGCATCGCTACAACCTGTGGTTTGTTGTTATCGCCGGTTCGGAAGGCCGCCTGCAGGCCGCTCTGGGTGCCATTGAGCAAGCGAGCGGTTATCCGCTTCTGAAGTTGCCGATGGAGCAGGAATACCCTGCCGATCCGGAAAGTTCACTTGAGCGCATGGGAGATGAGGCGCAGTTGCAGGCCTACCCCTTTTCGCCACCGACGCCTCTCGGCGAGCTTGAGCGCCGGCTGTTAATGGCGCTCCAGGAAGGCTTGCCGCTCTTCATACGACCGTTTCAGGTGCTGGCCAGCCGTGTCGGCTGCGACGAAATCGAAATCCTCGAACGCATCGGCCGTTGGTGCGAAGAGGGCATCATCAAGCGCTTTGGCGTGGTCGTCCGACACCACGAACCCGGTTATCAGGCCAACGCAATGCTGGTACAGGATATTCCGGATGCAAGGGTCGGCGAGTTCGGTGCAAGGCTGGCGCGCGAACCCGGTGTGACCTTGTGCTATCAGCGTCAGCGAGTGCTGCCGGACTGGCCGTACAACCTTTTCTGCATGATCCACGGTCAGGCGCGCGACGAAGTCGAGAAAAAAATTGCCGAGTTGCGTACGCGGCTCAACTTCGACGACTACCCACATGATGTTCTGTTTTCGTTTGCCCGCTAACGGGCATGGATTTGCCGCCACTGCACATTATTGAAGTTGCTGGCCTGCACGTTTCCCTCGATCCCGACTCCGGAGGGCGAGGGAAGATCGGGTATTTTCTGACGCGAATTCACATCACGCTTCAGCAACGCGCCTGGCAATGTGCTCAAGCGCCTCTTCGATCTGATCGATAAGAATCAGGCACAGATCACCGGGTTTCAGGTCGGCCAGAGCGGTATCTATGGCCAGGAATTCGCCATGTATTTCCTTGATGTTGCTGGTGCGCCTGGCGTTTTTCAGACCCAGTTGCAGCAGCGCCAGCACTTCGCCATCGGCGCGTCCGCGCTGGCACTGATCCTGATAGAGAACGACCTGGTCAAAGGCGTCGCCGAGAATTTCGGTTTGCTGGCGGATGTCCTCGTCGCGCCGGTCGCCAGCACCGCTGATGACCACCGAACGGCGGCTGTTCGCTGTCGATGGCATGTTGTCGATGGCGTTGACCAGCGCCTGAATGGCGTCCGGATTGTGGCCGTAGTCGGCAATCAGCGTCGCGCCACGATAGTTGAAAAGGTTGAATCGTCCGGGTGCCGATTGGGCATCATTTACAAAGCCGGCCAGGCCGCGACGGATGACATCCCAATCCAGACCAAGCGCCCAGCCGGCGCCGGTGGCGGCCATCGCATTCTCGATCTGGAAACCGATGGCGCCATTGGCGGTGACCGGGATCTCGGCCAGCAGAATGCGCTGCTCGAAGCCGCCTTCGGATGCGACGATCGAATCGCCGTCGAGATGGATGATGCGTCTGCCACGCGCACGGTGCATGGCCATCACCGGATGATTGCGGTCGCGGGCAAAGAAGGTGACGCTCCCCGGGCACGCATCGGCCATCCGGGCGACCATCGGATCGGCCGCATTGAGTACGGCGACGCCGGTATCCGGTTTGACGTTCTGCACGATCACCCGCTTGACCACCGAGAGATCTTCGACGGTGCTGATGTACGAAAGACCGAGATGATCGCCGCTGCCGATGTTGGTGACGACCGCGACATCGCAGCGATCGAAGCCAAGCCCCTCGCGCAGTACGCCGCCGCGTGCCGTTTCCAGAACCGCCGCGTCAACGTCCGGGTGGAAGAGCACATTTTTTGCGCTTTTCGGACCACTGCAATCGCCGGTATCGATGCGCCTGTTCCCGATATACACCCCGTCGGTGGTGGTCATGCCGACGCGCAGCCCGTTGCTGGCAAGAATGCTGGCGATCAGGCGTACGCTCGTCGTCTTGCCGTTGGTGCCGGCGACGGCAACGAGCGGGATGCGGGCATCGTCGCCGGCAGCAAACATGTTGGCAATAATCGCTTCGCCGACGGCGCGTCCCTTGCCGAACGAGGGTTGCAGGTGCATGCGCAGGCCGGGTGCGGCATTGAGCTCGACGACACCGCCGCCTTGTTCTTCGAGCGGACGCAGGACGTTTTTGCAAACAATGTCGACGCCGGCGATGTCCAGCCCGACCATCTGCGCGGCGGCAATGGCACGTGCGGCAAACTCGGGATGTACGTCGTCGGTCACGTCGGTAGCGGTGCCGCCGGTCGACAGGTTGGCGTTGTTGCGCAGAACGACGCGCATCCCCCTGGCCGGAATCGAATCGGCGGTCAATCCGTCTTCGGCCAGACGGGCGAGGGCGATATCGTCGAAGCTGATCCTGGTCAGCGAATTGGCATGGCCGACGCCGCGCCGGGGGTCGCTGTTGACCTGCTCGACGAGTTGGCGAACGCTATGCACGCCGTCGCCGATAACCAGCGGCGGTTCACGCCGGGCGGCGGCAACCAGCTTGTTGCCAACCACCAGCATGCGATAGTCGTAGCCTGGAAGGTAACGCTCGACCAGAACTTCGTCACTGATCCTGGAAGCGACTTCATAGGCGGCTTCGACCTGTTCCCTGGTCGTCAGATTGACCGCAACACCTTTGCCCTGGTTTCCATCCTGTGGCTTGACGACAACCGAACTGCCTATTTCCTGTGCGGCGGCCCAGGCGTCTGCCGAGCTGTTTACCGGGCGACCGCTCGGTACCGGAACACCCGCCGCGTGCAACAATCGCTTGGTCAGTTCCTTGTCCTGAGCGATGGATTCGGCAACGGCACTGGTACGGTCGGTTTCGGCGGCCTGAATACGGCGCTGTTTGCTGCCCCAGCCAAACTGCACCATGCTGCCCTCGGTCAGTCGGCGATAGGGAATTCTGCGTGCGACGGCCGCGTAGACTATTGAACCGGTGCTTGGCCCAAGGCGGACCTCTTCGTCGAGTTCGCGCAGGCGCCGCAGGGCATCGGCGAGATCGAAGGGCTGGTCTGCGATGGCCGCCTGACAAAGGGCCTGGGCCAGTTCAAAGGCCAGTCGGCCAACCGCTTCCTCGCTGTATTCGACGACCACCTGATAGACGCCGGGTTCCAGCGTTTGTGCGGTGCGGCTGAATGTCACCGGACAACCCGCCTGCGCTTGCAGTCCGAGGGTGGCAAACTCAAGGGCGTGGGCCATGGAGACGATGTCATCGCTGACGGTCGGCTGGAGCAGCGCAATCTCCGGGAAGCGTTCGCGCAAACGGGCCTCGAAGCCGGGCAGGTTGTTAATGACGCGCTCGGTTTCAGAGCACGAGATGATGGCCTCAATCGCAGTATGCCGGCTCCACAGATTGGGTCCGCGCAATGCCCTGATGCGTGATACGTCCATAAACGGTTTCCTATGCGTTTTGTAGCAGTCAAGCAAAACTGCAAACCACCAAGTCACCAAGAGCACAAAGTCACACCAAGAAAAACAAGGAGATGACCGGGTGCTCCCAGGTGTCCCTTAGCAAGATTTTATTCGGGGAAATTTTGTGATGAAGCTTTTGCCATTGTCGCTCAACATTATTCGACGAAAAAGGTTTCAATACCGGTGCGCATGACATCGGGAGAAATGCCGAGCGCCCAGGCGGCGCCGATTGCCGCGAGAACATTCTCAACCTGCGCTTTTACCCGGCCGCCCTCGCTCAGCGGGATGTCTATCAGGCTGGCCAGCGGCACTTCGTCGTTGCCACGGGCCAGCATGATCTGCTCATGGCGAACAATCACCGCCCGCTTGCCCTGCTCGCGATGTTCGACGATGACCGGCAACTCCGGGTCGAGCGCGAAGTAAATGACTTCACCATCGCACAGCGCAGCCATCTCGACCAGCATCGGTTCTCCGGCATTGAGTACCGCTACCCCCCTGGGCAGCACCAGGTCGATCTGCGTGCGCAGAACATTGAAAACCTGCTCCGGCGTTTCAATGTAAAAGCGCCCGGTGTGACGTTCGATGGCCACATTGGTGACGACGCCGACCTGGCAGCGGTCGTAGGCCAGCCCTTCGCCGAGGATGGCATCGCTGCCGTTCTCGAAGACGGCCGCCTCAATGGCACGGTTGAGCAGAATGCGGTTGGCGGCTTCCCAGGTGGCGCAATCACCCTTCTCGGCTTGCCGGCGGTCAAGATAGAGACCGTCGCTACACGCCATTCCGGTATATTTTCCGGAAAGGGACAGTAGTCGGGCGATGAGATGACAAACCCGTGTTTTGCCGAAACTGCCGGTAACGCCAACCACCGGGACGCGGCCATCGTCGCCTTCCGGGAACAGGTGCTCGACAATGGCGCGACCGACCGGGCGCGCTTCGCCGTTGGCCGGCTTCAGGTGCATCAGCAGGCCCGGGCCGGCATTGACCTCAACGATGGCCCCGCGCTGTTTGTCGAGCGGGCGCGAAATGTCTTCACAGACCAGATCGACACCGGCAATGTCGAGACCGACAATGCGTGCGGCGAGCGATACCGTGTCTGCGGTCTCCGGATGAACCACATCGGTGATGTCGCAGGTGTGGTTGCCGGTGCGTATTACCAGCACTTCGCGGCCGTCAGCGGGTACTGATTCCGGGGTAAAGCCCTGACGTGCGACTTCGTGCAGGGCGACCGCGTTTTCGCCGAGGATGATAACGTCGAGCGGGAATTCTTCAGCCGCGCCACGTCGCGGGTCGGAGTTGATCTGGCGATCGATCAGTTCGTTGATGGTGGATTGTCCGTCGCCGATGACGGCAGCCGTTTCGCCGCGTGCCGCAGCAATCAGTTTGCCGCCGACGACCAGCAGACGATGCTCGGAGCCGCGCACGAAGCGCTCGACAATGACGCCGCTGCCCTCTTCAATGGCCGCTGCATAGGCCGCTTCGACTTCGTCGCGCGTCATCAGGTTGGTAAATACCCCGCGCCCATGATTGCCATCGTAAGGTTTGACGACAACAGGAAAGCCAATGTCATTGGCGGCCTCCCAGGCGTCGGCCGGTCCATCGACCAGGCGTCCTTCGGGGACCGGGACACCGCAGGCCTGCAGCAGCGTCTTGGTCAGATCCTTGTCGCGCGAGATGGTTTCGGCGATGGCGCTGGTGCGGTCGGTTTCAGCCGTCCAGATGCGCCGGCTGCGGGCGCCGTAACCCAGTTGCACGAGGTTGCCGTCGGCCAGCATGCGAATCGCCGGAATGCGCCGTGCCTTGGAAGTGGCCGCTTCGACGATGCAGCCGGTGCTCGGTCCGAGCAGTTTGCGTTCGGCCATGTCGCGCAGACGCTCGACGGTGGCCGCTACGGCGAAAGGGGTGTCCTCGATGGCGGCCATGACCAGTTCCCGACCGGCTTCCAGACAGGCGCGGGTCACCTCCTCATGCCAGGCGCGGATGACCACCTTATAGACGCCGCGCAGCGAAGTCTGGCGCGCCTTGCCGAAACCGCCCGGCATGCCGGCCAGGTTTTGCAGTTCGAGCGAGACGTGCTCAAGGATGTGCCCCGGCCAGGTGCCTTCTTCGAGCCGGCGCAGAAAGCCGCCACGCTCGCCATAACTGCATCGATGCTCGATCAGCGAGGGCAGAAAGCCTTTCAGGCGATCAACAAAGCCGGGCAGGGTGTTCGAGGGAAAATCCTCCAGATCCCCGATATCGACGATGGCTTCAATCACCGGGCGGTAGGTCCAGATGTTCGGCCCGCGCAGGTAGCGGATTTCAAGAAACTTGATGTCTTTCGTTGTCATGGTGTCAGTGTCGGCCCACTGGGGACGCGTGCCGGTGATTTGAATGAGGGGCTAATTATCGTCGGAATAACGCGGCTCGTGGTATTCGGCTTACGCCTGGGGCAAATAAATAGCCGGCAGTCAGAGGCTGTGAAAAATAAATAATCCACCGCAAAGACGCAAAGATGCAAAGAAAACGCAGAGACAACCCAGGATTTGCAAAAGAATTCTTTGCGTCACCTTTGCCGCGCCTCAGCGGTGTACGTTCAAGCATTTTTTCCGCACCGAACTATTTTTCTTCAAGCGCCTGTTTCGCCATACAGGGCCAGGGCTTCCAGGCAGGCGTCACGGTGGGCGCTACCCTGATCCGGGGCCAGCTCACGGCCGGGCAGGCGAAGACCGTAGCGGGATTGCGTTCGCTCGGCGGCGATCACCCAGCCGGCAAGCAGGGAAAGACGTGTTTCCAGCCCGTTCTCGGCGGGTGTCAATGACCAGTCGAGCCACAGTTCTTCCGCTGCGCCACCGGCGAACTGCTTGATCAGCAGTGGGCGGTTATCGATATCGCGGGCCACCGCTTTCCAGGCGATGTGGCGCGGCGAGTCGTTCGGCTGGCGCAGGCGCAGGCCGGTAAAGTCTTCCTGACCCGTGTCGCCATGCCGCTGTCCGCTTTGCGCGATGGCCGCCGGGGGTGGTAGTGGCGTTTCGATCGGTCGCGGATAGACCAGGCAGGATAGTCGCGGGTGCGGGTAGCTCCAGGCGTGAAAGAGGCCGAGCGGATAGCGTGTCGACAACGTGATGCGTCCGGGGTCAAGGCGACCGCGCGTCGGGGCCGGGCAGGGGATGGCAATCATCGCCTGCTCGCCAGGCGGAATGTCGAGCCTTACGCTTTCATGCGCGCCGAAGGCCAGATCGAGCGAACGGCGAGCCTGCCGCCGCACGTTTTCCAGAAGCATCGGGAAGCGCGCGATGTCACCGGCAAAGACTGACTCGACGCGGCCCGGCGCGAGACGCAGGGCCACCAGATTGCGGAAGGTATGCACCATGTTCACCAGGCCCAGACTGGCGAGCAGGAAAACCAGCGCGTGGCCAAGACTCAGGTTGTAATTGATGGCGCCTATCAGCATCACGCAAAGTACGGCACCGAACAGCAGGCCGGTGCGCGTCGGCAGGATGAAAATCCGGCGCTGCGTCAGGACAATCGGTAACTGCTCGTCATGACCAAAGCGGAACAGCCATTGCCGAAGCCGGGTGAAGATGGGCATCAGTCTACTGGCGTGGCGTGGATCAGCCGGGCGATATCCTCGGGGCGGGCATGGCCGGCGCTATTCACCAGGCGCAGCCGGTGGCAGGCCACGCCGGGCATGACGGCCTGCACATCTTCCGGCAGCACCATGCTCCGCCCGTCGATGAAAGCCCAGGCGCGGGCGACGGCAAGCAGGGCAAGCGCCGCGCGCGGACTCAGGCCGTGGATGAACAGCGGGCTGTTGCGCGTGGCTTCGATCAGCGTTTGCAGGTAGTCGAGCAGGGCTGGCGAGACATGGACGGCAGCGGCCTGACTTTGCAGCGGGGCGAGTTGATCGGGAGTAAAGCAGGCGGCCAGTGCCGGCAGTTGGTCCCGACGCCCGCCGCCTTCGAGCAATTCGCGTTCCGCTTTGCGATCCGGGTAACCCAGCTCGATGCGCAGCAGGAATCGATCCAGTTGCGATTCGGGCAAGGGGAAGGTGCCGATCTGGCTGGAGGGGTTCTGCGTAGCGATGACAAAGAAGGGTTCGGGCAGCGGGCGCGTTTCGCCGTCGAGGGTGACCTGCCTTTCCTCCATGGCTTCAAGCAGGGCGCTTTGAGTTTTCGGGGTGGCGCGGTTGATTTCGTCGGCGAGCAGCACCTGCGAGAACAAGGCACCGGGGAGAAACCTGAATTCACTGCGTTCGCGGTCGAAAATCGAGATGCCGATGACGTCGGCCGGCAGCATGTCGCTGGTAAACTGGATGCGCGAGAACTGCAGGCCAAGCAGGCGAGCCAGGGTATGCGCCAGGGTGGTCTTGCCGACGCCGGGCAGGTCTTCGATCAGCAGGTGGCCGCGTGCCAGCAGGCAAGCCAGCGCCAGCCGGATCTGCTGCTCCTTGCCGAGAATGATCTGGTTGGCGGCGGCGATGACTTCGGCCAGGGTCGATTGCTTTTCGGCGAGTGGCATGGCGGCTTGCATTGTTTGTAGTAATTTTGTAGTAATGACGCGATTTGGCAGATAATGTTGCATCAGGCAGGGAAGTGGGTTTATAACCGATTTTTGCCGCTGACGGGGTCAGGCCCGACCGGCGGTTCGATCCTGTTTCGCCAGAAGGCAGGGAGGAAACATTGACCAGCACCGCATTCATTACTCATCGCGATTGTCATCTGCATGACGTAGGTTCCTATCATCCGGAGAGTCCGGAACGGTTGAGCGCGATCAGCGATCATCTGATTGCCCAGGGGATCGACCACTATTTTGTTCATTACGAGGCTCCGCTAGCCACTTTTGAGCAACTGATGCGCGTGCACTCGGCCGCGCATCTGGAACATCTGAAGCGTAGTTCTCCCGATCTGGGTGTGGTGCACATCGATCCGGATACGGCAATGAATCCGCACACCTGGCACGCCGCATTAAGGGCGGCGGGCGCCGGAGTGATGGCGGTTGACCTGGTGATGGCCGGCGAAGTTCAGAATGCCTTCTGTGCCGTCCGCCCGCCCGGTCACCATGCCGAACGCTCGAATGCTATGGGCTTCTGTTTCTTCAACAACATCGCCGTTGCGGCAAAGCACGCCCTCAAGGTGCATGGGCTGACGCGCGTGGCGATCGTCGATTTTGATGTGCATCACGGTAATGGAACCGAGGAGTGCTTCAGGAACGACATGCAGGTGCTGATGGTCAGCACCTTCCAGCACCCGTTCTATCCCTACAGCGGCACCGAGCATCCGGCGCCCAACATGGTCAATATTCCGCTTCCCGGCGGGACCGGCGGCGACGAGTTCTGCCAGGTGGTCACTGATATCTGGCTGCCCCGCCTGCGCGAATTCAAGCCCGAGATGATATTCATCTCGGCAGGTTTTGACGCGCACTACGAAGACGATCTGGGCGGACTGAAGCTGCTTGAAAAGGATTTCGCCTGGGTCACCGAGCAGATCAAGCAGATTGCCGACGAGACAGCCCAGGGTCGGATCGTCTCGATACTTGAAGGTGGCTATGTTCTTTCGGCGCTGGCGCGCAGCGTTTCCGCGCACATCAAGGTTCTGGCGAGTATCTGAATGCCTTTCCTCGTACCTTCGTGTCAGACGTATTCGTTTAAAAGTGTTTTTCATGGCCGGACAGCGCGCCTTCGGTTAGAATCACAGGCTTGATTTTCTGGTGCTTTCCTCATGAACACGATTACTGGATCCATTGTTGCGATTGTTACCCCGATGCACGAGGACGGAAGCCTCGATCTGCCCGGCATGCGCCGTCTGGTCGACTTTCATGTGCAGGAAGGGACCGACGCCATCGTGGTGGTCGGTACCACCGGCGAATCGCCGACGGTCAATGTCGAGGAACATCACGAGTTGATCCGGCTGGTTGTCGAGCATGCCGCCGGCAGGATTCCGGTCATCGCCGGTACCGGGGCCAATTCAACGGCGGAAGCCATCGAGATGACGCTGTTTGCCCGGCAGGCCGGTGCCAGCGCCGCGTTGTCCGTCGTGCCTTACTACAACAAGCCGACCCAGGAAGGTCTCTACCGGCACTTCCGGGCCATTGCCGAGGCGGTCGATATTCCGCTCATTCTCTACAATGTTCCCGGCCGTACCGTGGCCGACATGAGTAATGACACGACCCTGCGTCTGGCGCAGATCCCGAATGTTGTCGGCGTCAAGGATGCGACCGGCAGCATTGATCGCGGCTGCGAACTGATTGCCCGTGCGCCGGATGGCTTTGCTGTCTATAGCGGTGACGATCCCAGCGCCTGTGCCTTGATGTTGCTCGGTGCCCAGGGCAATATTTCGGTCGTCGCCAATGTGGCGCCGCGCCTGATGCACGAAATGTGTGTTGCGGCGGTGAAAGGCGATCTGATCAAGGCGCGTGAATTGCATTTCCGTCTGCTCGGGCTGCATCGCCAGTTGTTCTGCGAAGCCAACCCGATCCCCGTCAAGTGGGCGTGTCAGGAACTCGGCCTGATCAAGGAAGGCATTCGCCTGCCATTGACTCCCTTGTCGCCGGAGTGCCATGAACGGGTTCGCCTGGCCCTGCGTCAGGCGGGTGTGTTGGCTTGATCCGAAGTATTCAAGGGCTACCCGATGAAATTTGCTGTTTTGCGTCTGACGTTTTGTTCGATGCTGCTGTTGCTGGCGGGTTGCAGTACGATCGGTCTCGAGCCGAAGAAAATTGACTACAAGTCGTCTTCTGCCGTCAAGGTGCCGACGCTTGAAATCCCGCCTGACCTGACCTCGCCTGGGCGAGATGACCGTTTCGCCGTGCCCGATACCGCCGGCAAGGGAACGGCAACCTTCTCGGCTTATGCCGGGGAACGTTCCCCGCAGGCCCTCGCCCAGCAAAAGAGTGATGTGCTGCCGCAGGTCGATATCGCGCATATCGAGCGCTCTGGAAATCAGCGCTGGCTGGTGGTGAACGGTACCCCCGACAAACTCTGGGGTCAGGTCAAGGATTTCTGGCAGGAGACCGGATTCCTGATCAAGCTTGATCTGCCGGAGGCAGGCGTGATGGAAACCGACTGGGCAGAAAACCGCGCCAAGATCAAGGATGACGTCTTGCGCAACCTTCTCGGCAAGGTCCTTGACTCGCTCTACTCAACGGCCGAACGCGACAAATTCCGCACCCGCCTGGAGCCCGGTATACAGCCGGGAACGACCGATATTTTCATCAGCCATCGCGGCATGTATGAAATCTTCGTCACGGAAGGCAAGGATCAGACGAAATGGCAGCCGCGCGAGCCGGATCCTGAACTCGAGGCCGAAATGCTGCGTCGCCTGATGGTTCGCCTGGGCAGCGATCAGAAACGTGCCGATACTGAAATTGCCGCCGCCAGGGTAAAACAGGTTGACCGCGCCAAACTGACGCGCGGCAATGACGGAGCCGGTACGCTTGAAGTGCAGGAGACCTTTGATCGTGCCTGGCGCCGGGTCGGACTGGCGCTGGATCGCGTCGGTTTCACGGTTGAAGACCGTGATCGTTCGAAGGGGCTGTACTTCGTTCGCTATGTCGATCCGGAAACCGACGGACAGAAGAAAGACGATGGTTTCCTCTCCAAGCTGGCGTTCTGGAAGGGTTCTGCACCCGTTTCCCAGTCGCGCTACCGTATCTTCGTAAAGGATAATGGTGCTTTGACGACGGTGCAGGTCCTGTCCTTCGAGGGCGGAGTTGACCAGTCCGAAACGTCAAAGAAAATCCTGAGCCTGCTCTACGAACAGTTGAAGTGACACGCCGTGATGAGATTTGCCTCGCTCGGCAGCGGCAGTCAGGGTAATTCCCTGATTGTCGATGCCGGCGACACCAGGCTTCTCCTCGACTGCGGCTTTTCCACCCGCGCCACGCTTGAAAAACTGGCGCATCTCGGTATCTCTCCCGAAGAAATAGACGGCGTGCTGGTCACGCATGAGCACAGTGACCATATCGCCGGGGTTTTCAAATTCGCCTGCCGTTTCGGGATTCCGGTTCATCTTACGCATGGCACTTACTCCGCCGCTCCGCGTGGCAAGACGCCGTTACCCGAATGTCGCCTGATTGACAGCCATGCCAGCTTTGCCATCGGCAGCCTGGAGATTCATCCCTTTCCGGTTCCGCACGACGCGCGTGAACCGGTGCAGTATGCCTTCTCCAACGGCCAGCACCGCCTTGGGGTGCTCACCGATAGCGGGTCGATTACGCAGCATATCGTCGATGTGCTGCGTGTCTGCGATGCCCTGGTGCTTGAATGCAATCACGACCAGGATTTGCTCGCGGCATCCGGCTATCCGCTCCATTTGAAGCACCGAATCGCGGGAAATTTCGGCCATCTCGATAACCGACAGGCCGCTTCCCTGTTGCGCCAGATCGAGACGCAGCAACTGCAGCATGTTGTCGCGGCGCATCTCAGCGAGCAAAATAACCGCCCGCAACTGGTGGTGAAGGCTTTGGCCTCAGCGTTGAACTGCGCCGAAGACTGGATTGGCGTGGCTGGCCAGGAGAACGGTTTCGGCTGGCGTCAACTGTTCTGAGCTTGCCGTTTTCCGGCAATCTGCGACCTTCGCCAGCGTGCTCATGAGCGACACGGCATCGCGCATGCCCTCAGCGACACAAGAAAAGTAATAAGCTCATGATTAATTTGTGACTTACGCACTTTTTTCAGGGAATTTTTGCGCTACTCTAGCAGTCCTATGATTTGCCCGATGTTTCCTGTGGCGAACTGTTGCCTTTTCCTGTGCTATAGCAACATGAGGTAGAGAATGCCCCGAACTGGCGTCTTCAAAATCAAGGTAATGACTGCTGCGCTGGCCGCCGCCTTCGCCGGTGGTGCATTGGCCAACCCGGTCAACCCTGTTGTCGCCTCCGGCCAGGCCGTTTTTCAGCAAAACGGCAAAACACTCACGGTCACCAACACCCCAAGCGCCATCATCAACTGGCAGAGCTTCAACATCGACCGCGGCGAACTCACCCGCTTCATCCAGCAAAGCGCCACCAGCCAGGTGCTCAACCGCGTCACCGGCGGCGACCCCAGCAAGATCCTTGGCAGCCTGCAATCCAACGGCCGCGTCATCCTGATCAACCCCAACGGTGTCGCCTTCGGCAAAGGCGCGCAGGTCGATGTCGCCGGCCTGCTCGTCTCCACCCTGCAACTCAAGGATGCCGACTTCCTCGCCGGCAAGCTCAAATTCAACGATACCCCCGGTGCCGGCAGCATCAAAAATGAAGGCACCATCAAGACCGCCAGTGGTGGCCAGGTCATCCTGATTGCCCCGCAGATTGAAAACTCCGGCCTCATTCACACACCCGAAGGCCAGATCATGCTGCTGGCTGGCAAGAGCGTCACCATCGCCGACCCCGACAAACCCGCCATCCAGATCGAGATCACCAACAGCGAACAGCAGGCGGTCAACATCGGCACGCTGATCGGCAAGGAAATCAGCCTCTACGGCGGCATCGTCAGGAACAGTGGCACCATCCAGGCCACCACCGCCGTTGTCGGGCAAAACGGCAAGATCAGCCTGCGTGCCAGATACGAAGTCGAAAACACCGGCACCCTGCAGGCCAATGGCGCCCAGGGCGGCGACATCGTCATCCAGGCCGATCAGGGCATGGCCAAAGTGCAGGGCATCGTTGAAGCCAAAGCACTGAAGCACGAACAAATCGTCGCGCATCAGCAGAGCATCGAGCAAAAGGTACGCACGGCGAGCCAGCCGCTGATCACGGTGGTGGTCGAAACGCCAGCGGTCGAGACGCCAGCGGCATTGGCCGACAGCTCAAGCGATACGATCATCAGGCTGCAAGCCGAGACGCTCAGCCCTGCGAGCACCGCCAGCCCGGCGCCCGACAGCGTCTGGGTCAAGGCCGCTGGCGCAGTCGCCTTTACCGACAACAGCATCGCGCAAGCCACACCAGCGTCCGGCCCGCTGATCCCCCTCGACTCCAGCCCGATCAATCCGCAAAACCCCATGTTGCCTACCCGGCAAGTCGGCGTCGGTGGCTCGGTGCGAATCCTCGGGCGTCGCGTCGGCGTACTCGACGGGGCGACGATAGACACCACGGGGGCCAAAGGTGGCGGCGAAATCCTCGTCGGCGGCGACTGGCAGGGCCACAACCCCGAGGTGCAGAATGCCCAGGCCACTTTCGTTGCCGCCACTGCACGTCTCGACGCCAGCGCCAGCGAATTCGGCAAGGGCGGCAAGGTCGTGGTGTGGGCCGACGACACCACCCACATGGATGGCCAGATTACGGCAAAGGGCGGTGTGCTAGGCGGCAACGGTGGCTTCGCTGAAATTTCAGGCAAAGTCAAAGTCCAGGCCGATGGGCACGCCGATCTTTCCGCACCACAGGGTAAAGCCGGGACACTGCTCCTTGACCCGGGATCCATTACTATTACAACCAGCAGCAGCGATGCCTCAACTGGGATGGTCAACAACGGCTGGATCAATACGCAGTTGGGACTGTCCAGCCTGATTCTTGCCACTACCGATGCCAGCCTGAGCACAAACGGAGCTACTCAGGACATCACCGTCGGCGCAGCGATCACCTGGTCTGCGGCAAATACCCTGACCCTCACGGCCGGCAACAACATCGCCATAAACAGTGCCATCACCAGTAGCAACGTGGGCGGTGGTCTGATCCTCAACGCTGCGGGAACGGCCAACCTGGCCAGTACCATTAGCCTGGCCGGCGGCACGCTTGCCGGTACTGCTACCTTGACGGCCAGCGCAGGCACATTGAACAACGTAACACTGGGCACCAACCTCTCGCTCACCGGCAATACCACGATCACCGGTGGGCTGACGCTCTCCGGCAGCACCGTCACGATCAATTCGGGAGCCGTGCTGCTCTACTCCGGCACGCAGACCCTGGGCGGCACCGGCAACCTGGTGTTCGCCGGGGCCTCCAACAGTTGGCTCTACCGCAGTGGTGCGGCCGCCACCCTCACCGTCGGCCCCAACGTCACGGTGAGTGGTAGCGGCACTGGCACCGCGATCTTTGGCTACTACAGCGACGAGGCCATCAACTTCCAGGGCACGCTCAATGCCAACGTAACCGGCAAGACCTGGTACCTGGGCGGCTTCAACAACACCGGCAAGATCAACGTCAGCGCTGGCACGGTGCGTATGGATACGTACTCGGGCACCGGCAACTGGAGCAACACCAGTACAGCACTCAAGGGGATCGCCATCAGTGGCGGGGCACTGGTACTGGACGACAGTTTCAACGCCAGCGCGCTGGGCAACATCACACAAAGTGGCAGCGGCACAGTGAGCCTGGGCGGCACCCTGATCCTCGACCAGGCCAGCACCAACCTGAGCAGCGCAGGGCTGACGGCGCTGGATCTGGGCAGCGGCGCCATTATCACCGGCGGCGGCAACACCCTTACCGCCGACGCCGTCTTTGCCTTGACGTCCAGCGCAGGCACCTTGAACAACGTAACGCTGGGCACCAACCTCTCGCTCACGGGCAACACCACTATTGCCGGTGGGTTGACGCTTTCCGGCGGCAGCACCGTCACCATCAATTCGGGAGCCGTGCTGCTCTACAGCGGCACGCAGACCCTGGGCGGCACCGGCAACCTGGTGTTCGCCGGGGCCTCCAACAGTTGGCTCTACCGCAGTGGTGCGGCCGCCACCCTCACCGTCGGTCCCAACGTCACAGTCAGTGGCACCGGCACCGGCACTGCCACCTTTGGCTACTACAACGACGAGGTCATCAACTTCCAGGGCACGCTCAATGCCGGCGTAACCGGCAAGATCTGGTACCTGGGCGGCTTCAACAACACCGGCAAAATCAATGTCAGCGCCGGCACGGTGCGCATGGATACGTACTCGGGCACCGGCAACTGGAGCAACACCAGTACAGCACTCAAGGGGATCGCCATCAGTGGCGGGGCACTGGTACTGGACGACAGTTTCAACGCCAGCGCGCTGGGCAACATCACACAAAGTGGCAGCGGCACAGTGAGCCTGGGCGGCACCCTGATCCTCGACCAGGCCAGCACCAACCTGAGCAGCGCAGGGCTGACGGCGCTGGATCTGGGCAGCGGCGCCATTATCACCGGCGGGGGCAACACCCTCACCGCCAATGCCGGCTTTGCCTTGACGGCCAGCGCCGGCACTTTGAATAACGTAACGCTGGGCACCAACCTCTCGCTCACGGGCAACACCACTATTGCCGGTGGGGTGACGCTTTCCGGCAGCACCGTCACCATCAATTCGGGAGCCGTGCTGCTCTACAGCGGCACGCAGACGCTGGGCGGCACCGGCAACCTGGTGTTCGCCGGGGCCTCCAACAGTTGGCTCTACCGCAGTGGTGCGGCCGCCACCCTCACCGTCGGTCCCAACGTCACAGTCAGTGGCACCGGCACCGGCACTGCCACCTTTGGCTACTACAACGACGAGGTCATCAACTTCCAGGGCACGCTCAATGCCGGCGTAACCGGCAAGATCTGGTACCTGGGCGGCTTCAACAACACCGGCAAAATCAACGTCAGCGCCGGCACGGTGCGCATGGACACCTACTCGGGAACGGGCAACTGGAGCAACACCAGCACCGCACTCAAGGGTATCGCCCTCAGCGGCGGGGTACTGGTACTGGACGACAGCTTCAACGCCAGCGTGCTGGGCAACATCACGCAAAGCGGCAGCGGCACGGTGAGCCTGGGCGGCACCCTGATCCTCGACCAGGCCAGCACCAACCTGAGCAGCGCAGGTGCCGGTATCTTGGGCAGCGGCGCCATCATCACCGGCGGCGGCAACACCCTTTACCGCCGACGCCGTCTTCATGACGTCCAGCGCAGGCCTCGAACAACGTAACGCTGGGCACCAACCTCTCGCTCGCGGCAACACCACTATTGCCGTGGGTTGACGCTTTCCGGCGGCAGCACCGTCACCAACAATTCGGGAGCCGTGCCTGACCCTACAGCGGCACGCAGACCCTGCGGCACCGGCAACCTGGCGTTCGCCGGGGCCTCCAACAGCTGGCTCTACCGGCTATGGTGCGGCCGCCACCCTCACCGTCGGCCCATCACTCACAGTGGCAGTGGCACGGCCCGGCACTGCCACCTTTGGCAGCTACAACGACCCGGTGGCCATCAACTTCCAGGGCACGCTCACATCCGGCGAACCGGCAAGATCTGGTACCTGGGCGCCTTCAACAACACCGGCAAAATCATTGCCGGCGCCGGCACGCTGGCGCATGGATACGTACTCGGGCACCGGCAACCGGAGCAACACCAGCACCGGCACTCAAGGGGATCGCCATCAGTGGCGGGGCACTCGTGCTGGACGACAGTTTCAATGCCAGCGATTTGGGCAACATCACACAAAGCGGCAGCGGTACGGTGAGCGTCACCGGCATACTGGACCTGAGCAGCGGCACCCTGGACATCGGTAGTGCCGGTATCTTTGGCAGCGGAGGCCTGAGCTCCCTCTCTGGCACGATCAAGGAACGGCACCCTCATCAACACCAATAGCACACCGAACTTCAATGCCCTCGGTGGCAGCACGCTCGACAGCGTGACCTTGGGGCAGCAACCTCAACTTTACTGGCGGCAGCTACACACTGATCAAAAACAGCCTGCTGCTGGCCAACGGCATCACCGTCAATCTGGGCAACCACAGCTTTTACTGGAACACCCTGAACCCCACGCAAGAACTCAAGACCGTATCGGGCAACGCCACCATCAACGCGGCCGGAGGCTACCCCATCCTGCCGGCTACGGCGGCACCGGCCAGACGGTCACCATCGGCAGCGGCATCACGCTGCAGGGCTATGGGTATATCGGCGATAGCTCGGTGGCCACCATTGTCAACGCTGGCACCCTGGTGGCCAATACAGCGGGCCAGACCTTCACCATCAATCCCACCACATTCACCAACCAGGGGTCGATCTGGACCCTGGTCCGGGATGAACATCGCGGGCACCTTGCGTGCCACTGCCGGAACGCTTGCCGTCACGCCCACGAACTGGAGCAACATTGGCGCCATCGAGTACGGGTGGCACGCTCACCATTACCGGAACCAATCTGAGCAACACGGGCACGCTGAGCGTAGGCGCTGGCAGCATACTCAATCTGGGTGGTTCGCTCACGGCGGCCAATCTGGGGACGTTCAGCCGCACGGCGGGCAGCACCGTCAACCTCACCGGCATACTGGACCTGAGCAGCGGCGCACTGGACATCGGTAGTGCCGGTATCTTTGGCAGCGGAGGCCTGAGCTCCCTCTCTGGCACGATCAAGAACGGCACCCTCATCAACACCAATAGCACACCGAACTTCAATGCCCTCGGTGGCAGCACGCTCGACGGCGTGACCTTGGGCAGCAACCTCAACTTTACTGGCGGCAGCTACACACTGATCAAAAACAGCCTGCTGCTGGCCAACGGCATCACCGTCAATCTGGGCAACCACAGCTTTTACTGGAACACCCTGAACCCCACGCAAGAACTCAAGACCGTATCGGGCAACGCCACCATCAACGCGGCCGGAGGCTACCCCATCTATGCCGGCTACGGCGGCACCGGCCAGACGGTCACCATCGGCAGCGGCATCACTCTACAGGGCTATGGGACGATAGGTGACAGCTCGGTCGCCACCATCGTCAACGCCGGTACCCTGGTGGCCAATACAGCGGGCCAGACCTTCACCATCAATCCCACCACATTCACCAACGGGGTCGATCTGGACCCTGGTCCGGGAGTGAACATCGCGGGCACCTTGCGTGCCACTGCCGGAACGCTTGCCGTCACGCCCACGAACTGGAGCAACATTGGCGCCATCGAGAGTACGGGTGGCACGCTCACCATTACCGGAACCAATCTGAGCAACACGGGCACGCTGAGCGTAGGCGCTGGCAGCATACTCAATCTGGGTGGTTCGCTCACGGCGGCCAATCTGGGGACGTTCAGCCGCACGGCGGGCAGCACCGTCAACCTCACCGGCATACTGGACCTGAGCAGCGGCACCTGGACATCGGTAGTGCCGGTATCTTTGGCAGCGGAGGCCTGAGCTCCCTCTCTGGCACGATCAAGAACGGCACCCTCATCAACACCAATAGCACACCGAACTTCAATGCCCTCGGTGGCAGCACGCTCGACGGCGTGACCTTGGGCAGCAACCTCAACTTTACTGGCGGCAGCTACACACTGATCAAAACAGCCTGCTGCTGGCCAACGGCATCACCGTCAATCTGGGCAACCACAGCTTTTACTGGAACACCCTGAACCCCACGCAGGAACTCAAGACCGTATCGGGCAACGCCACCATCAACGCGGCCGGAGGCTACCCCATCTATGCCGGCTACGGCGGCACCGGCCAGACGGTCACCATCGGCAGCGGCATCACGCTGCAGGGTTATGGGACGATAGGCGACAGCTCCGGTCGCCACCATCGTCAACGCCGGTACCCTGGTGGCCAATACAGCGGGCCAGACCTTCACCATCAATCCCACCACATTCACCAACGGGGTCGATCTGGACCCTGGTCCGGGAGTGAACATCGCGGGCACCTTGCGTGCCACTGCCGGAACGCTTGCCGTCACGCCCACGAACTGGAGCAACATTGGCGCCATCGAGAGTACGGGTGGCACGCTCACCATTACCGGAACCAATCTGAGCAACACGGGCACGCTGAGCGTAGGCGCTGGCAGCATACTCAATCTGGGTGGTTCGCTCACGGCGGCCAATCTGGGGACGTTCAGCCGCACGGCGGGCAGCACCGTCAACCTCACCGGCATACTGGACCTGAGCAGCGGCACCCTGGACATCGGTAGTGCCGGTATCTTTGGCAGCGGAGGCCTGAGCTCCCTCTCTGGCACGATCAAGAACGGCACCCTCATCAACACCAATAGCACACCGAACTTCAATGCCCTCGGTGGCAGCACGCTCGACGGCGTGACCTTGGGCAGCAACCTCAACTTTACTGGCGGCAGCTACACACTGATCAAAAACAGCCTGCTGCTGGCCAACGGCATCACCGTCAATCTGGGCAACCACAGCTTTTACTGGAACACCCTGAACCCCACGCAAGAACTCAAGACCGTATCGGGCAACGCCACCATCAACGCGGCCGGAGGCTACCCCATCTATGCCGGCTACGGCGGCACCGGCCAGACGGTCACCATCGGCAGCGGCATCACGCTGCAGGGCTATGGGTATATCGGCGATAGCTCCGTGGCCACCATTGTCAATGCCGGCACCCTGGTCGCCAGCACAGCGAGCCAGACCTTCAACATCAGTCCAACGACTCTTACCAACACCGGAACGCTGCTCGTGTTGTCAGGAGCAACAATGGCCCTGGCTAGCGGCACCACCTGGACCAGCGCGGGCAGCGGCATTGACCTGCAATCGGGCGGCACCTTCAACCTCAACGGTGTTTACACCATCACCGGCGGCTTGCCCATCGTCAGCGGCGCCACGGTGAACCTGCAGTCGGGTATCACCAATGCACAGTTTTCCAACCTATTGTTCCAGGGCGGCACAGCAGTTCTCAATAGTATTTTAGCCAACACCGCACTAACTCTCACACTCGCGGGCACCAGCGGCAGTTTGCGCCTGGGCAGCCTTGGGCGTATCAATGGCGGTACCGTTGCCACCAGTGGCGGTGTGACGCTGAGTTCTACCGCCGGTACGCTCGACGGCGTGACCCTGGCCACCGACATGATTGTGGAAGACGGCGGTTCCTTGACTTTGCTAAACAACCTGACTTTTTGGGTACCAACAAGAAAATCAGCCTTAACAGCAAGGCCAGTTCCTCCTATCTCTACATCAAGGGTAGCAGCGCGCAGACCATCGGCGTCACTGCCGGCAGCACCGGCAGCATAGAGTTTGTTGGCGACGGCTACCAGCATTTCGTGACCCCTGTTGGCTCGCCCACCCTGATCCTGGACAAAGATGTGACGGTCAAAATGACGGGGTTTGGCGGTGTCGGCGGCGGCGGAAGTTTCTGGGATAGCACCCGGCCCTGGATACTCAACGGCGCGTTCAACGTGAACGTGAATGCCCCGTCGGCCATCGTGACGACCAACGTGGCCAACATCACCCGTGCCGGCGGCAGTACGGTCAATGTGCAGGCCGGCACCTTGCGCCTGAACGGCGCCGATGGCGATGCCGATTACAACGGGGCCTGGGATATTGCCTCGACTGCAATACTAAACCTCAACCACAGCGGTACCCGCACCCTGGGCGCCGGTTTCCTGGCCACGGGTAGCGGCCGCATCAGCAACCAGAGTGGCACGCTCAACATCAACGGCATGGGCAACAACACATTGCGCTTTGGCGGCACCGCCACCACCAATTTCAACAGTGCCATCACCATTGGCGGTCTGGATGCAGCGGGGGTGTTTGGCATCAACGCCAATGTGGTGTCCAGCGGCTTGATCGACTACACCTCCGGCTCCGCGCTTTCCATCGGTGCGGGGTCGACCCTGACGGCCAACGGTGGCATGAATTGGGGCACCGGCTCCACCGTCAGTGGCGGCGGAACCCTACTGATCCCGACCGGGCAAACCCTGGCGCTGACAGGCGGGTCAAAATTTCTGACCAACGCCACGATCACCAATCAGGGCACCACGTCGCTTAACCTGACAGCAGGTAATGTTCTGTATCTCAGTACCAATGCCGCCATCACCAATAGCGGGACCTGGACGTTTGCCGCAGCGGGTGCCAATGGCGTTGTCACCAACTCTGGCGCCAGTACCATCACCAATACAGGTGTGGTGCAGAACACAGGCGCCGGTACAGCAAGCTTCGGCGGAACATCGACCACTTTTGCTAGCACCGGTGGCAGTTATGCCAACAGCGGTAGCGGGGTGATGAACCTGGGAAGCGGCGTCAGCAACGCCTACAGCGGAACCACCACGTTCACCGGAAGCGGAGTCACCCTCAGCACCGGTACGCATGCTTTTGCCGTCGGTTCCGTCCTCAACGGCCCATTTACATTAGGCGCTGCCACAGCGACATTCAACAACACCACCGCCAACGGACTGATCGATTTCACGGGTAGTGGCACGCTCACCGTCAATGCAGGCAACACGCTCACCGTAAATGGCGGCTTGAACTGGTCTGGTGGCGGGGCGATCAACGGTGCTGGCGCGCTCACCATCAATAGTGTATTTAACTGGAACGGCGGCACCATCTCCGGCACCGGCGTGCTGAACACCAATGGCACGGTCAATGTCACCGCGCCCGTGGTGGGGATTCTGAGTGGCAAGACCTGGAACAACACAGGTACCATCAATATTCCGCTTGGCAGCGGCGGGCTGGAATTGAACAGCGCCACGATCAATAACCTGGCGGGCGGCAGCATCAACATCGCCTCCGCCGATGCGACGCCGATCTACACCTTCGGCGGTGGCGTGGTGAACAACGCCGGCATCTTCACCTACAATAATGCGGCAAGTGTTGGCATCAATACGGCGTTAAACAATACCGGCACTGTGGACGTACAAAGCGGAACGTTGAGTTTCACACAGGGAGGCTACAGCGGTGGCGTTATCAACATCGCCTCCGGCCACACACTGAACTGGTCAAAGGGTGTCAATCCCTGGCAATTCGACAACGGTACCGTCGTACAGGGCGGCGGGACGCTGAATCTTACTTCAGGTGCGGGTACCTTTACCGGGGCCGGAAGTGGAATCACCGTTCAGGATGTTGGCACCACGCTCAATATCGCCGGGGCGAATATTAGTGCCTCGGGCAACATCACGGTCGGCGCAGGCGGGACGCTGGGCATGATGGGCGGCTCGGCGACATTCAACCCAGGTTCCGTGGTCAATATCCAGTCAGGTGCGACGCTGGGAGTTTCCGCCATCAGCGTGAACCTGGGTATGAATGCCACGATTGCCGGTGCGATCAATGTTGGCATCGGCGGCATTGCAACCATCGCGCCAACCTCCGGCACGCTCACGCCGTCGAGCATTACGGTGGTCGGCAGCAGCAGCTACGATACGGCACACCTCAACTTTACCGCGCCCAATGGCGCGATCACGGTACCCAATGTAACCACCAATAACGGCGGCGCGATTGCGTTTGGCAGCGACGTGACCATCGGCAACCTGAGCATTCTCGGTTTTACAGGGGGTCTGGTCGGCCCCGGCAACGTGGTGTTGGCCGCGGGCGGCACACATCTCTGGAATACAGGAGGCTTTGCCGGCGGTATCAATGTGACCATCGCCCCCGGCGCCAATCTCACCATCAATACCCCTGCCTTGAAGCAGATAACCAACGCCACGTTTGTCAATCAGGGCACGATTTCCTGGAATGACGGCGACATCGACCTGGAAGGCGCTGCGATACTGAATAACAGTGGTGCATTCAACATTGCGCTGGCGGGCAGCCGAACGCTGGGCAATGTTTTCGCCGGACCGGGCACATTGGCTTTGACCAACACGGGCACGATCACCAAGACGGTCGCGAATTCCGCAACGTTCGACGGCAGTGTGACTTTGACCAATGCCTCAACCGGATCGCTCAATGTCAATGGTGGCACGCTTCAGGTCAATAACTTTGCGTTGAATACCAACTCCGGCGTTATCAGCGGTAGTGGCACACTCAACCTGGGTGGCGCAACGCTCACCAACAGCGGCACCATCAAACCCGGCGGCACCGGAGCTGCGGGAACCTTGTCGATTACTGGCAATCTCGTTAATAGCGGTAGCGGTACCATCGAAGCGGAACTGGGCGGCACCACCGCCGGGACCCAATATGACGTTTTGGCAGTCTCCGGCAACGTCACCCTGGGCGGCACCTTGAACAGCACATTGATCAACAGCTATGTGCCGACCGCGGGCCCGAACTTCGATATCATCACTGCCGGCGGCACCGCTAGCGGCAGTTTTGCTACCCTCAACGTCTATTCGGGAATCAATGGCGCGATCGTTGGCAGTGTCTATCGTCTGAACTACAGCGGCGTTCTTTGCAGCGGCATCTGCTGGGACGGCGGCGCCGGCACACTGAACTGGATGGACGCTCTCAACTGGACCACCGACGTTGTGCCCACGTCCCCTTTCGATGTCGAGATTAAGGACCTCGGCGGTGCCACGATTCTTTTTTCTGCTTTATCAAATGAAACCGTCAAGAGCCTGACTTTCCTGGGTAACGATGCACTATCGATTTCTGCCGGTTCGCTGACTTTCAGCAATGCCTCGTCGATGACCAATGCAGCACTCAATCTGTCGGGCGGTACACTCAATGCCAACGGCAACCTGGCCCTCAAAAACCTCAACTTTACAGGCGGTGCTTTCAACATCGGGTCCGGCGCGACGATGACGCTGAGCGGCGCATCGACCTGGGCCACCGGCAGCGCCATCAGCGGGCCGGGAACGCTGGCCATCAGCGGCACCGGCACGCTGGCGCTGACCACCATCGCCGACCGCGTGTTGAACGGTGCGACACTCAACAACGCCGGCCTCATCACCTCGGCGATGGGTACCCGCAACCTGTACGTCAACGGCGGTGCGGTGATCAACAACAGCGGCACCTACCAGTTCCAGTCCGGCAGCAACGACGCAATCAATCGCAATTCGGGCGCCGGCACCTTCAACAACACCGGCACGCTCGAGAGCCTGAGCGCCAACGCCAACCTCATCAGCGTCGCCTTCAACAATACCGGCGGCACGCTGGAGGCGAGCGGGGCGAACAATCTGACGATCAATGCGCCGACCAGTCATAGCGGTGCGCTAACGATCAGCGGCAACAACGTGTTCCTCTCGGGCGGCGCACAAGCCTTCGCCGACGGCAGCAGCGTCAGTGGCCGGCTGAACCTGTCCGGCGCCGCCGCCACGTTTGGCAGCACCACGGTGAACGGCCTGATCAACTACACCGCCGGCAGCCTGGGCATCGGTTCCGGCGATACCCTGACGGCGGCTGGCGGACTCAACTGGGCCACCGGCAACGCCATCAGCGGGCCAGGAACGCTGTCGATCCCGACGGGCCAGACGCTGGCGCTGACTACCATAAGCGACCGTGTGCTGGACAACGCGAGACTCGACAACGCCGGCACCATCAGCTCGGCGATGGGGACACGCAACCTGTTCGTCAACAACGGCGCGGTGATCAACAACAGCGGGCTTTACCAGTTCCAGTCCGGCAGCAACGACGCCATCAATCGCAATTCGGGCGTCGGCACCTTCAACAACACCGGCACGCTCGAGAGCCCTGAGCGCCAACGCCAACCTCATCAGCGTCGCCTTCAACAATACCGGCGGCACTCTGGCGGCGAGCGGGGCGAACAATCTGACGATCAATGCGCCCAGCAACTTCAGCGGCGCCTTGACCCTGAGCGGCAACAACGTCTTCCTCTCCGGTGGTGCGCAGAACTTTGCCGACGGCAGCGTAATCAGCGGGCGTCTGAACCTGTCCGGCGCCGCCGCCACGTTTGGCAGCACCACGGTCAACGGCATGATCAACTACACCGCCGGCACGCTCGGCATCACCGATGGCGATACCCTGACGGCAACCGGCGGACTCAACTGGGCCACCGGCAACGCCATCAGCGGGCCGGGAACGCTGTCGATCCCGACGGGCCAGACGCTGGCGCTGACTACCATAAGCGACCGTGTGCTGGACAACGTGAGACTCGACAACGCCGGCACCATCAGCTCGGCGATGGGGACGCGCAACCTGTTCGTCAACAACGGCGCGGTGATTAACAACAGCGGGCTCTTCCAGTTCCAGTCCGGCAGTAACGACGCCATCAACCGCAATTCGGGCGCCGGCACCTTCAACAACACCGGCACGATCGAGAGCCTGAGCGCCAACGCCAACCTCATCAGCGTCGCCTTCAACAATACCGGCGGCACTCTGGCGGCGAGCGGGGCGAACAATCTGACGATCAATGCGCCCAGCAACTTCAGCGGCGCCTTGACCCTGAGCGGCAACAACGTGTTCCTCTCGGGCGGCGCACAAGCCTTCGCCGACGGTAGCAGCGTCAGTGGCCGGCTGAACCTGTCCGGCGCCACTGCCACGTTTGGCAGCACCACGGTGAACGGCCTGATCAACTACACCGCCGGCAGCCTGGGCATCGGCGCCGGCGATACCCTGACGGCGGCCGGCGGACTCAACTGGGCCACTGGCAACGCCATCAGCGGGCCGGGAACGCTGTCGATCCCGACGGGCCAGACGCTGGCGCTGACCACCGTAAGCGACCGCGTGCTGGACAACGCGAGACTCGACAACGCCGGCACCATCAGCTCGGCGATGGGGTCGCGCAACCTGTTCGTCAACAACGGCGCGGTGATCAACAACAGCGGGCTTTACCAGTTCCAGTCCGGCAGCAACGACGCCATCAATCGCAATTCGGGCGTCGGCACCTTCAACAACACCGGCACGCTCGAGAGCCTGAGCGCCAACGCCAACCTCATCAGCGTCGCCTTCAACAATACCGGCGGCACTCTGGCGGCGAGCGGGGCGAACAATCTGACGATCAATGCGCCCAGCAACTTCAGCGGCGCCTTGACCCTGAGCGGCAACAACGTCTTCCTCGCCGGTGGTGCGCAGAACTTTGCCGACGGCAGCGTAATCAGCGGTCTGCTGAACCTGTCCGGCGCCGCCGCCACGTTTGGCAGCACCACGGTGAACGGCCTGATCAACTACACCGCCGGCAGCCTGGGCATCGGCGCCGGCGATACCCTGACGGCGGCCGGCGGACTCAACTGGGCCACCGGCAACGCCATCAGCGGGCCAGGCACGCTGGCGATCCCCACGGGCCAGACGCTGGCGCTGACCACCACCGCCGACCGCGTGCTGGACAACGTGAGACTCGACAACGCCGGCATCATCAGCTCGGCGATGGGGTCGCGCAACCTGTTCGTCAACAACGGCGCAGTGATCAACAACAGCGGGCTCTACCAGTTCCAGAGTGGCAGCAACGACGCCATCAACCGCAATTCGGGTGCCGGCACCTTCAACAACACCGGCAGCATCGACAGCCAGTCGGCCGGCGCAGCGGTGGTCGGTGTGACGCTCAACAACACCGGCGGTACCCTGTCGAACGGCACCAGTGCCAACCTGTCCATCGGCACGGCCACCACTCATTCCGGCGCACTAACGATCAGCGGCAACAACGTGTTTCTGTCGGGCGGCGCACAAGCCTTCGCCGACGGCAGCAGCGTCAGTGGCCTGCTGAACCTGTCCGGCGCCACTGCCACGTTTGGCAGCACCATGGTCAACGGCCTGATCAACTACACCGGCGGAACGCTCGGCATCACCAATGGCGATACCCTGACGGCAAATGGCGGGCTCAACTGGGCCACTGGCAACGCCATCAGCGGGCCGGGAACGCTGTCGATCCCGACGGGCCAGACGCTGGCGCTGACCACCACCGCCGACCGCGTACTGGACAACGCAACGCTCAACAACGCCGGCACCATCAGCTCGGCCATGGGCTCGCGCAACCTGTACGTCAATAACGGCGCAGTGATCAACAACAGCGGGCTCTACCAGTTCCAGAGTGGCAGCAACGACGCCATCAACCGCAATTCGGGTGCCGGCACCTTCAACAACACCGGCAGCATCGACAGCCAGTCGGCCGGCGCAGCAGTCGCCAATGTGACGCTCAACAACACCGGCGGCACACTGGCGGCGA
>JADJNC010000015.1 GCA_016709335.1 Candidatus Propionivibrio dominans
TCCTACTGCTGGCGCGGCTCGGACTACGCGCCGGAGAAGTCGTCGCGCTAACACTCGATGACATCAACTGGGAAGAAGGCTATCTGACGGTACGCAGCAAAGGCGGACGGTGGACCCGGTTGCCGATTCCCAACGATGTGGGCAAGGCCATGTCCGACTATCTTGCAAACGGGCGACCGTCGTGTAAGGAACGTCACGTTTTTATCTGTCAACACGCTCCCCTCCGTGGGCTGTCCGCTTCGACGTGTGTCTCGGCGTTGGTTCGATCCGCCTTGCTTCGGTCAGGAATCGAGTCTGCACGCAAAGGGGCCCATCTGTTCCGTCACAGTCTGGCAACCGACATGCTGCGTAAGGGTGCATCACTGCGCGAGATTGGTGAAGTCTTGCGGCACCGAAGCCCCGATACCACTCAGCTTTATGCGAAGGTCGATCTTCCATCTCTGGAGTCCTTGGCACTGCCGTGGCCGAGAGGTGAGCAATGAATACGCTCACAGCGGCAATCAACGATTACGTGGAAATGCGGCAGGGTTTGGGGTTCAAACTTGTGCAGGTAGAAGGCCTGCTGAAGAGCTTCGCCACGTTCATGGACACTCAGGGGCAGTCGTGGGTGACCACTGAATTGACTCTGCAGTGGGCGCTACAGCCTACCGGCGGACAGCCCGCCTTCTGGGCCAAGCGGCTCAGCGCCGTACGCGTCTTCGCACGCTATCGAAGTGCGACAGATGCTCGGACCGAGATCCCCGATCAGGGTCTCCTTCCGAATCGCCCACAGCGAGCCAAACCACACCTGTATACCGAAGACGAGATTGCGAATCTTCTGGCTGCGGCCAGTGCGTTGAAGTCCGACAGCGGCCTACGCGCGCAGACTCACTATTGCTTGTTCGGATTGCTTGCCGTAACGGGCCTGCGCATCAGCGAAGCGATCGGCCTTGAACGTCAGGACGTCGATCTGCAACAAGGATGGCTTACGGTTCGGGGAGCCAAGTTTGGCAAGTCCAGACTAATCGCCATTCATCCATCCACGCGAGTTGTACTGGAGCAGTATGCAAAGGCTCGAGATGAGCACTTCAAACAGGCTGTCGCAGCCAACTTCTTAGTCTCCGAGCAGGGGAAGTCCCTATCGGGATCAACCGTCCGAGAGACATTCCGGCAACTCTCCGTACAGATCGGACTTCGTGCGCCTGAGGATCGCACTGGACCCCGACTACATGATCTTCGCCATAATTCCGAGTCCCGGATTATTCCGCATACTGATCTCCGGGCGCTGAAATCCCCGGAGAATACGCAGTCAATGCCACGACCAATGCGGAATAATCAGAGGCCTTCAAGAGAGCGCCAGCAGGCGATCACTGGGACGGAAACGCGGTTCTCGAATTGGTGGTGGCCTTGACCAACGCCAGTTACGACGCGATGAAATCAATACAGATTGTGTAGGAGTGATCTGCGCCACGGTAGGCGCTTGCGTTTCCGACGTTATTGGCGTGTCGTCTTCTTGGGATTTTCCCCGATTTAAGGAGACTGACGATGAAGATCACTTGCAACGATGCCGTCACGGCACTACCCAGTTGCTCCGGCGGTGGCCCGCTGGTATCCCACTCGATAGTTTGCAACGCGCTCCTCGCCAGCGAGGGTTACGCCGCGACGACTATTCAGGTGAAATGCACGCTGGTGGCAGAACTCAGCTGCTGGCTCAAGCGGCGCAATCTTCCACTGGCAAAGCTGGATGAGCAGGGGCTCCAGCAATTTCACGCGGGTCGCCGCCATCGCGGTGTTGCCAGGCAACGCGGAGACGTCGCGACGACGCAAACAACTGCTCACGTTCTTACGGCATCGGCTGCGCTCGGGTAGCGTCACCACGGATCGATCGGAGCGCGGTGGGCAAGCTCACACGAGATTTTGAGCGATTCCTCAAGTCGGAACGTGGCCTCTCGCCGTCGACGTTGATCAGCTATGTGCCTATCGTGCGGAGTTTTTTGACTGAACGGTTCGCCGGCAAGGCGCTGCGTATTGCGGAACTTTGCCCGCAAGATCTCCATCACTTCATTCTTAGCCGAAGTCCAGCGGGTCAGCCGTACTCCACGCCAAACTGACGGTCACGGCGCTGCGCTCGTTCCTGCGTTTTCTACTCCAGCGCGGAGCGATCAAGACGGATCTGGCTGCGGCCGTACCGGGCGTTGCGCTCTGGCGCTTATCACAACTGCCCAAGTCGCTCCCACCCGAACAAGTGGAGCGACTGCTCGAATCTTGTGATCGCAATACACCGGCAGGCCAACGCGATTATGCAATCTTGTTGTTCCTGGCGCGTCTGGGGTTGCGCGCCGGGGAAGTCGTTGCGATGACCTTGGAGGATCTGGACTGGGAGACTGGCGAGATTGTCGTACACAACAAGGGCCAACGGCTGGCACGATTGCCACTGCCCAAGGATGTCGGCGCCGCCTTGGCGAACTATCTGCGTCACGTTCGTCCCGCGTGTTCGACGCGTCGCGTATTTATCCGCTCAAAGCGCCACGGCGCGGCTTCGCCAGCTCTGTCGCCGTTTGCGATGTTGTGCGTCGCGCACTGCAACGCGTCGGGTTGAACCCCGAGTTCAAAGGAGCTCACCTGTTGAGGCATTCGCTCGCCACAGAACTGCTGCGCAGGGGGGCGTCCCTAGATGAGATCGGTCAATTGCTCAGACATCAACAACCGACGACAACGCAGATTTACGCCAAAGTGGATATTGCTGCGCTGCGCCGCATTGCTCTGCCGTGGCTGGGTAGTACATCATGAGGAAATCAACCCCTACTACGTCGTTACAAGCTTCGCTCGATCAATATCTGGCGCTCCGCCGTGCCCTCGGCGTCAAGCTGCGGTTGCCCGGACGCTTGCTGCAACGCTTCGTCGACTTCGCCGATGCCGCGGGCGTAACGGCCATCACCACCGATCTCGCTCTGGCGTGGGCGACCCAGCCTGCCAATGTGCAGCCGGCGCAATGGGCGAACCGCTTAGGGATGGTGCGTCGGTTTGCGCAGTACTGCAGCGCGAGCGATCCACGCACTATCGTGCCATCACCGGATTTGCTGCCGTATCAGCTACAGCGTCCGGAGCCCTACATTTATCGTGACGAAGACATTGGCCGCTTGCTTGAGCAGGCACGGCAACTGCCATCGGCGACCGGTCTGCGACCGCATACCTATGCAACGTTATTCGGCTTATATGTTGCCACCGGTCTGCGAACCAATGAAGCCTTGCATCTGGATCGCGACGATGTCGATCTCGTCAATGGCGTGTTGACGATTCGCGAGAGCAAATTCGGTAAGTCGCGCTATGTGCCGGTGCATCCCACCACGCAATCGGCGTTGCAACGCTATGCCAAGCGCCGGGATCGTTTGTGCCGTTACCCTGCTAGTCCAAGCTTCTTCCTCTCTGACCGTGGCACTCGCCTGACGGAATGGGCGGTGCGGTGGACTTTCGTCAAATTGTCTCGCCAGATCGGCCTGCGCGGCCCGGATGATTCACGCGGACCTCGCCTGCTGGACTTTCGGCATCGACTAGCCATCAACACACTGACCGAGTGGCACCGCCGCGGCGTCGATGTCGAACGGCACCTCCCGGAACTTTCCACCTATCTCGGTCATGCCCACATTACCGATACTTTTTGGTATCTCACCGCAACGCCGCAGCTGATGCACTACGTAATGCGCCGGGTAGCACGCTCTGAGCGAGAAACGCGGCCATGAACACAACTCAAAATAGTGTCAGCACTTTCTCGGCGCTTCTGGAGTCGTTCTTCCTGGATCGACTCCTGCGCCAGCGGCAGGTCAGTTACTACACCGTCGCCAGTTACCGTGATACCTTTCGCTTGCTCCTGCAGTTTGCGCAGCAGCGCCTGCACAAATCACCTTCAGCGCTGTCGCTGCCCGATCTGGATGCGGCGTTTATCGGTGTGTTCCTCGATCATCTCGAGCAGGACCGCGACAATAGCGCCCGCAGCCGTAATGTACGCCTCGCCGCCATTCATTCCTTCTTCCGCTATGTCGCCCTGCACGCACCGGAGTACAGCGCCGTGGCGCAATGCGTCCTCGCCATGCCGAGCAAACGCTATGTGCGCCGACCGATTGCTTACCTGACACCGGATGAGGCGGATGCGCTACTCGCCGCGCCTGACCTCACGACCTGGCTCGGGCGGCGGGATAGAGCCCTCCTACTATTGGCCTTGCGAACAGGGCTGCGCGCATCGGAACTCCTCGGCCTGCGCGGTCAAGACTTTGTACTGGGCGCCGGTGCGCATGTACGCTGTATGGGAAAGGGGCGAAAGGAGCGCTGTACGCCGCTGCGCAAAAATACCGTGGCGGTGCTACGCAATTGGCTGCGCGAATGCCACTACCCACCGTCCAACCCGGTCTTTCAATCACTGCGTGGTACGGCGTTGAGCCATGACAGTCTGGAATATCTGCTGAACAAGCATCTCGCCGTAGCGCGCCTTCACTGCCCCTCACTCATCGGTAAGAAAGTAACGCCGCACAGTTTGAGACATTCGCTGGCGATGAACTTGCTGCACCATGGCGCAGATCGCGACGTGATCGCCCTCTGGCTCGGTCACGAATCGGTAGAAACGACTGCCATTTATTTCCAGGCGGACATGCAACTCAAAGAAAAGGCGCTGGCCAGGGTTGCGACCAGCGATGTGCGCGAACCGCGTTTCCGTCCCAATGATCGCCTGCTGGCGTTTCTTTTGGACCTCTGATTATTCCCGCATTGGTGGTGGCCTTGACTGCGTATTCTCCGGGGATTTCAGCCCCCGGAGATCAGTATGCGGAATAATCCGGGACTCGGAATTATGCCTCTAATTCCGCATGCGGAATTAGAGGCATCGATTCGCAACAGAGACGCTGCTGAGATGGTATCGGTCCGGTGAGGACATCGAGCGGCGTCTTCCTGCACTGTCCACGTTTCTGGGGCATTCGCGAACAAGCGACACCTACTGGTACATCTCAGCTTGCCCGGAACTTATGGGAGAGGCAGCACGTCGACTTGAGCATCGATGGGAGAAGCGGACATGAAGCCCAAACCAAGCTTCTCCGGGCTGCTCCAGCGATTCTTCACCCAGCGACTGATGGCTCAAGGACAAGTCAGTCCGAACACCATCGCTGCATATCGTGATACGTTCCGCCTCCTGCTTGAGTTTGCGCAGAGTCGCCTGCGTAAACCTCCGTCCACCTTGGCTCTGGCGGACCTTGATGAACCGCTGGTCAGCGCATTTCTTGACGACCTCGAGCAGAGCCGCAGCGTCATCGTTCGCACTCGCAATCTGCGTCTCACAGCGATCCGGTCGTTCTTCCGCTTTGCGGCCTATCAGGAGCCAGCAAACTCAGCACAGATTCAGCAGGTCTTGTCGATTCCCAGCAAACGATATGATCGCAGATTGGTCAGCTTTCTCACGCGGGTGGAGATTGATGCGTTGCTCGCCGCGCCCAATCTTCTGCGGTGGGACGGGCGTCGCGATCGCGCATTCCTCATGACAGCGATTCAAACCGGCCTGCGCCTCTCCGAGATGACCGGAATCAGACGACGCGACATCGAGTTAGGTATTGGCCCGCATGTCCGTTGCCTGGGCAAGGGCCGCAAGGAACGCTGCACTCCGTTCACTCCCGAAACGGTCAACGTGTTGAACGTCTGGCTGAAGGAGCCCGTGCGTGGCAACCTCGAACTCTTGTTCCCCAATGTCCATGGCGGACCCATGAGTGCAGACGCGGTGCAGTACCTTGTTGCCAAACACACCACCGCGGCGTGTCTGCGATGCCCGACCTTGAAAGATAAGAGGGTTACGCCACACGTCATGCGACACACCGCCGCGATGGAATTGCTTCAGAGCGGCGTCGAGCCCACATTGATTGCTCTTTGGCTTGGGCATGAATCGACCAAGACCACGCAAATCTACTTGGACGCCGACCTTGCACTCAAGGAAGCGGCCTTGGCCAAGATGCTGCCCATCGATGCTATCCCGGGCCGATACAAGCCTGCCGACGATTTGCTTCAATTCCTTAAGAACCTGTAGCGCTCGGAACTATGCCGTACCGAATGTCGCAAGCACCCGACGGAGCCACGGTCCCCGAGGACCGGTGCGGCATAGTTTCCCGTGCGGCATAGAAGAGGCTATGCCGAATACGGCATAGCCTCTTGTAACGCACTGCCCCAGATATGGGCGATTAATCCCACCAGAACAATGGGTTGCGCATTCAAGAAATCTTGTAACGGTGGCCTCGCCGTCGCCTCCGAAGCGATACAAGAGATCTTCGCCGAGGCCATTACCTCGACCAGCGTGGGACGCGATGGGCTTGGCTCAAACGGCAAGTCGTCTTGTACCGACACGTCAGAAGAGCCCGGCTTGCGTCGGCTATAGCCAGGATGGGCGGCGCGCCATGCCCGGACTCGGGCCAGTGCTTCCGGTCCGTTGTGGTAATCCTTGTTCTCCGGCTTCGCCAGCCATTTGGTTTGGCTGGCCTTCTTGCTCGCCGCTTTGCACGGCGCCGCCCCACAGTAACGCTGATGCCTTACGTTGCGCTCATCCGGCGTAAATCCCTGCCCGCAATGGATGCATCGGGGCTGTTTCTCTCGCACCATCTCGTGTCGCCTCCCGCCTCATCACGAGAGGGGTTACTACACGATCCCGGAAGAAAACCGAAGAAAACTAAAGCAGCGAAGAAAACTCAAGCTTCATATCAGGTCAAGGAAGAAAACCCAAACCAAGAAAATCCAGTTTCGCGTCGGCTAGCCGCGACCAGATTCAGATTGGCCGCGACATGCAGGAGTGGAGGTGCCTCCAGTTTTCCGAATGGAATACAGCCGTGGCCCCGCTTGTGGCCAGTAGGGTGAGGCCGCCAATAGCCGCTTCGGAGTGTTCAATTTCGCGAAAATTGGGTTTAGCGGAACGACCGCTCTGGAGAAAGCTCACCGGCCGTTTTGGGTCGGTAGCGAACTGCCGCAAATGCTGAAAGCAACAACCCGTGAGTGGCGGGGTTTGAGTGTTATGGGTGCCTGGTCGGGGTGGATTTCCATGCACGCCTCTCGCATCTGAGCCACTAGCTTCCGCAGACTGCGCACCGCGGGTCCTTGCCGAATTTCACGCTGCGCCATTCCATGGTCAGACCGTCAAGCAGCAGGAGGCGGCCAATCGCCGCCTGGCCGGCGCCACTGATTATTTTCAGCGCTTCGGCGGCCTGCATGGCGCCGATGATGCCGGTTAGTGGGGCAAAGATGCCCATCACCGCGCAGCGTGTTTCCTCGGCATCGTCGCCTTCCGGAAACAGGCAGTGGTAGCAGGGCGAGTCTTCGCGCCGGGAGTCGAATATCGAGAGTTGCCCGCTGAAACGGATCGCCGCTCCTGAAACCAGCGGGGTGCGCTGTCTGACGCAGGCGCGATTGACGGCGTAACGGGTGGCGAAGTTGTCGCAACAGTCGACTACGACATCGGCATCGGCAACCCGTGCTTCCAGCCGTTCTCCGGCAAGGCGTTCGCCAATCGCTTCGACGACGACTTGCGGATTGATCCGGGTCAGCGCGGTTTGTCCGGAGACGGCCTTCAACTGGCCGATGCGTTCCTGCGTGTGCAGAATCTGGCGTTGCAGATTGGTCAGATCAACGGTGTCGCCATCGGCCAGCGTGATGCGGCCAACGCCGGCAGAAGCGAGATAGAGCGCAGCGGGCGAACCCAGTCCGCCGGCACCGATGATCAGTGCATGCGCACCGATGATTCTGGTCTGGCCTTCGATACCGATTTCGTCAAGCAGAATGTGCCGGCTGTAGCGGAGAAGCTGCTCGTCAGTCATCGCGCGTAGCCAAAAAGGGATTAAAAGTCAAGACCAATGGGTTACGAGGACAGGGTAAATTTGCTCTAGAAACCCATCGTCATTCCGGCGAAGGCCGGAATCCAGATGTGTACAACGGATCAAGATGTTTGTAAAACTGTTTTGATTAACGAACTGGATTCCGGGTCAAGCCCGGAATGACGATAATTGAATGAGTTAGCGTTAGAACGAATTTATCCTGCTTAAGATGAAGTCACTTGGTTAAGCTCTTGTTTTTCTTGGTGGAACTTGGTGTCCTTTGTGCCTTGGTGGTGAAGCTCTTGCTTTTAACATGCCACGACATTACTTGTATTCGCGCCATTCCGGCGGCGTGTCGTCGTGGTCGCCGTGCGGGTGGCGTTCCCAGGCGTGGGTGTAGGCCTCGTGCTGCGACTTCTTGAGCAGTCGGTGCGGTGCGTCGAGGTTGTGCAACTGGGTTTCCTCGACGTAGTAGATCAGTGCGCGCATCATCTTGCTCATCAGCGTGTTGTCGAGGTGGTAACCCTTGTCTTCGAGCGTTCCTTCGATCTCCTCCAGCGAATGCTCATGCAGATCGTAAGCCACGCCGACCGCCCGGCGCTCGACGTGAGCCTGAACTTCCAGATGCTCCAGTTTGCCGAGGAAGTCGGACGCTTCGGGCACCTGTCCGGGCGGGAACTTGGAAAACAGAACATTGCGTTCCTTGCGGATCGGTGCCGATTTGTGCGGCGTGGCCTTTGCTCGTTTCATGTTTCGCTTCCGCGGGGGATCGCCTACGGCTTGTTCTGCATGATCTGCAGACCCTTGAGCAGGTTGAACGCCTGGTTGAGTTGGTAGTCCTTCTTCGAAGCCAGTTCGCGGCTCGGCGGTTCAGACGGCTCATCGCCCTCATCCTTGCCCGGACTGCTCTTCGGCTTGGCTGGCGCCTTGCTTTGCGGCTTGGCCGGTGTCGCTGCATCCTTTTCATTGTTGTTTTCCAGATGCTTCTCAAGGTCGGCTTCGCGCAGGCGCGTTGAAGAACTGCCGTTGGCGCTTTCCTCGACGACGATGTCGGGAACGATGCCTTTGGCCTGAATTGAACGACCGGATGGAGTGAAGTAGCGCGCTGTCGTCAGCTTGATGGCCGTTTTTCCGGGCAGCGGCAGAACGGTTTGTACCGAGCCTTTGCCAAAGCTTGTGGTGCCCATGACGACCGCCCGCTTATGATCCTGCAGCGCACCGGCAACGATTTCGGAGGCCGAAGCCGAACCACCGTTGATCAGCACGACCATCGGTACCTTGCGTACTTCGGCCGGCAGATTCTTGATGTAGTCTTCCTTGCTGCCGCGCAGGTAATCCTCGGGCAATGTGTAGAAGCGGTGCTTGGCATCCGGCGTGCGGCCATCGGTTGAAGTGACCAGCGTGTTTGGCGGCAGGAAGGCAGCCGATACGCCAACGGCCATGTTCAGCAGACCGCCCGGATCGTTGCGCAGGTCGAGCACCAGGCCCTTGAGCGGACCTTGTTTGTAGAGATCGTTCAGGTGTTTGACCAGCGCCGCCGCCGTGTTTTCCTGGAACGAGGTTACGCGCAGATAGCCATAGCCGTCTTCGACAAGCTTGGATTTGACACTCTGTACCTTGATGACTTCGCGTGTCAGCGTGATCTCGATCGGTTTGCTTTCACCCTTGCGCAGGATGGAAAGCCTGATCTGGGTCTTGGGTTTGCCGCGCATGCGTTTGACGGCCTCGGAGAGCGTCATCCCTTTGACCAGCGTGTCGTCGAGCTTGAAAATCAGGTCGCCGGATTTGACACCGCCGCGATCGGCGGGGGAGTCCTCGATCGGCGAAACGACCTTGACCAGTCCGTCTTCCATGCCGACTTCAATACCGAGTCCGCCAAATTCACCCTGGGTTCCCACCTGCAGATCCTTGTAGGCGTCGGCGTCCAGATACGACGAGTGCGGATCCAGATTGGAGAGCATGCCGCTGATGGCATTGGTAATCATTTTCTTGTCGTCGACCGGCTCGACATAGCCCTGTTTGATGGCGTTGAATACCTCGGCAAAGGTACGCAGCTCCTCGATCGGAAGACTGACGCGCGTTTCCTTTTCGGCGATTGCCGAAAACTGCAGGCTGATCAGAATGCCGCCCACCAATCCGGCGCAAATCAGCCCGGTTTGCTTCAACTTACCCATCGAGTTGACTCCAAGACAATATCATTTCAGATTGACCCATTTCAGCGGGTCGAGCGGCTGCCCCTGATGACGCAGTTCAAAGTATAAACCTGATTCCGGATTTCCACCGCTGTTCCCCACGGCGGCGATCGTTTCGCCCCCGCGCAGGGTGTCGCCGACCTGTTTCAGCAGGGCATCGTTATTGCCATAGATCGACAGATAACTGCTGCCGTGGTCGACGATCATGAGATTGCCGAAACCGCGCATCCACTCGGCAAATACGACACGTCCAGCGGCAATAGCCTTGACTTCGCTACCCGGGGTGGCACGGATAAACAGTCCTTTCCAGGTGCCGCCTTCCTGCCTGGCGCCACCAAAACGGTTGCTGACCAGCCCCCGCGCCGGCAAGCGCAACTCGCCTTTCAGGCGCGCAAAGCTTCCGGCCGGCGCCGCTTCCGGCGTGCTTTCGTTTCTGATCTCCGCGCCCGACGGTGGTTCCGACGGTGAACGCTTGCTCGTTTGCGGCGGCGTTTTACGTGGTACTTCACGACGCGGGGCGGGCTTCGTGGCAATGATCCTGGCCAGCCGTTCGATCAGTTGCGAAAGCTGCTTCTCGTCGCGTTGCAGATTACCGATGGTACGCCGCTGCTCCGCAATCTGTGCCGAGATCTTCTCCAGCACCGCCTTGCGCTGCTCGCGCTGGGCAACAAGTTTGCCGTGTTGCTCCTTCTGCCTGGACTCGATGGTGGCCATTTCCTCGGCACGCTCCCGGGTATCCGAGGCGAGCGCCTGTTGACGCTGCAATGTGCTTTCGATTTCGTGCAGGAGCTGGCTGCGCGCACGGCCGACGGCGGCCAGGTAATACAGATCGCGAGCCACCTGGTTCGGGTCGTCACCGTTGAGCAACAGCCGCAGCGCATCGGGGTTGCCCTGCAGGTATTGACGATAGACCAGCTTTTCCAGTTGGGCCTGCTGCTTGTGCAGCCGGTTTTCCAGTTCTTTCGACTGGCTGTCCAGATCTTTCAGTGAGGCCTGAAGTTTGCTGCGCTGAGTCGCCAGTTGTTGCAAATCGCGCTGGGTGTGCGAGATTTCCTGCTCGATCTCCTTCAACTGGTCGGCACTGTCGGCGCGCTTGCCTTCGGCGGCGGCCATTCCCTTGCGCAGCACTTCGATCTGTCCGCGCAGCTCTTTCAGGTCGCCTTTTTTCTCGGCGACTTCGGCTTTCGTTGGCGGGGTGCCTTGCTTTTCCCTGGCCAGCGTCGGTGCGCAGAGCAGCCAGAGCGAGCCAGTCAGGCCCAGGAGAAGCAGCGCCCGATTGGAGAAAACAGGCCCTCGCTTGCCCCTGGCAGGCGGCCTTTGACTGTCTTTCCGAGGGGCTTGTATTCTTGCTTTGCTGAAGGGTTGCATGCGAGTGTCGAGGGGTATTGCCTTGGGGACGCCCCCCGGATCGTTAATTATTCTATAATGATTCCTCGAACTTAACGAGTATCAGGCATCGTGGCAATACAGGTCAGTCTCATCGACAAGCAGGAGCACATCGAACAGGCAGCGCGCGCGCTCAAGTCAATTTCGCATCCGCTGCGACTCAAGATACTTTGCGTGGTCGGCGATCAGGAGGCTTGTGTCCAGGAGATCGTCGAGGCCGTCGGTACTTCGCAAAGCAATATCTCCCAGCATCTGGCCATCTTGCGTGACAAGGGCGTGCTGCTTACGCGCAAGGAAGCCAACCGTGTCTACTATCGGGTGGGTGATGCGCGTACCTTGCAGTTGATCGGCATGATGCGCGAGGTTTTCTGCGGTGGCTAGTCTGGCCGGTCTTGTCCGCGTGTCGTGATCTGCGTGTCGTGATCTGATTCCCCGGCGCATGTCTTTTACTTTCATTGCAGTCTCTGGAGCCTGGCTTGGAATTCATTCAGCAAAATATTTATCTGGTAGCCATTGCCGTCATCAGCGGCACCATGCTGGCGGTCTTGTCGTTTCGCCGGCCTGGCGACAGCAATGCGTTGACGGCGACCCAGGCCACCCTGTTGATCAATCGCGAGAATGCCCAGATCGTCGACGTGCGCGAGCATGATGAGTACGTGGCCGGACATCTGCCCGAATCGCGCCATATTCCTGCTGGCCGGCTTGAAGAACGTGCCGGCGAACTCGACAAGCTCAAGGACACCCCACTGATCCTGATTTGTCAGACCGGAGCGCGTTCAACAGGCGCCTGCAAGCAACTGGCCAAACTCGGTTTCAGCAAAGTGCACAATCTTGATGGCGGAATCAATGCCTGGCGCGCAGCCGGTCTGCCGCTCAAGAAAGGGTCGAAAAAATGAGTGCGGTGCCGCGCGTGCTGATGTACTCGACGGCGGTTTGCCCCTTCTGCGTGCGGGCCGAGCAACTGTTGCGCGCGCGCGGTGTCGCCGAAATCGAAAAAGTGCGTGTCGATCTCGATCCGGAACGTCGTGCCGAGATGATGGAAAAGACGGCGCGCCGTACCGTTCCACAAATCTACATTGGCGATACCCATGTCGGCGGTTGCGATGAACTGTTCGCTCTCGATCACGCCGGCAAACTTCTTCCCCTGCTGTCCGGCGATACGCTCTGACCGGCTGAGCGTGCGGCGGACTGTTTCTTCGATATTCAAATTTTACCAACCAAGAGACTCATCATGACTCAACAAGAAGCCCCCTCATTTGCCATTGAAAAACTCTACGTCAAGGATCTTTCGCTTGAGGTCCCGTCGGCTCCGGAAATCTATCTGGAGCGTGAAAGCCCCGAAGTGAACATCCAGTTGCAGACCGCGATGAAGGGTCTTGGCGACGGCGCCTTTGAAGTTACCCTGACGGTCACGGTCACCGCCAAGCTGGCCGAAAAAACCGTTTTCCTCGTCGAAGTCGGTCAGGCCGGCATCTTCCGCATCAAGAATGTGCCTGAAGACAACCTTGAGCCCATACTCTCGATTGCCTGCCCGAACATCCTTTTCCCGTATGCCCGTGAATTGGTTTCCGATTCGATTACGCGCGCCGGTTTCGCGCCGGTTCTGTTGCAGCCGGTCAATTTTGAAGCCTTGTACGCCGCACGCGCCCAGCAGCAGCAAGCGGCGGCACTGGCGACCGAGTCAGTTGCCGAGGGTACGCCCACGATTCAGTAACGGAGTGTCTGCAATGAAGCGTCTGCTGCCCCTGTTGCTCGCCGCTGCAGGTTTTACGATGCCGGCGATCGCCATCGAATACCGCACCGTGGATGCCGTCGCGGTGCTCTACGATGCGCCTTCCCAGCGCGGCAGCAAACTCTTCGTGATCAGGCGTGACACACCGGTTGAAGTGGTGGTCAGCCTCGAAGGCTGGTCCAAGGTGCGCGATGCCGAGGGTGGCCTGGCCTGGATCGAAAAAAAATACCTGTCCGAGAAGCGTTCGCTGATCGTCACCGTCGATCGGGCCGAGGTGCGGCAGAAAGCGGAAGAGAGCTCGCCGCTGGTATTCGAGGCTGAAAAGAACGTCGCGCTCGAGTATCTCGAAACGGTTCCCGGTGGCTGGATCCGGGTACGTCATCGCGACGGCCAGTCCGGCTTTGTGCGGGCCAATCAAATCTGGGGATTGTGAGCGTGAATCTCACGGTCATTGCCGCGGGTGCCTGGGGAACGGCGCTGGCCATCGCTTTCAGCGCCCGGCACCGCGTTACGCTGTGGACCCGTGAGGATGACGTTACGCAAACCATGCTCGCCGAGCGTGAGAACCGGCGCTTTTTTCCCGGTCATCGCCTGCCCGAGGCCTTGCGTATCGGAACGGTCTTTGATGCTTCGGTAGCCGACGCCGACCTGCTGCTGCTGGCTACACCGCTGATCGGTTTCCGCCCGACCCTGCGCCGCCTGCATGAAGCCCGTCTGGCGCGGCCATTGATCTGGGTATGCAAGGGGATGGAAGCGGAAACGGCAAAGCTCCCGCATCGGATCGTTGCCGAAGAGCTTGGCGAGGACGCCCTGTGTGGCGCGCTGAGCGGCCCCAGTTTTGCCGAGGAAGTAGGCAGGGGGCTGCCGACGGCGATCACCCTGGCGGCCAATGACCCTGCTTTTGCCCGGCAGACGGCGATCGAATTGCACAGTCATTGTCTGCGCATTTACGCCAATGACGACCTGCCTGGCGTTGAAGTCGGCGGTGCCGTCAAGAACGTGATGGCCATCGCCACCGGCATCTGCGACGGACTCGGTCTGGGTCTCAACGCGCGGGCCGCGCTGATGACGCGCGGACTGGCCGAAATCGCCCGCCTCGGCGTTGCGCTGGGCGGCCACCCGAATACCTTCATGGGGCTGGCCGGAATGGGCGACCTCATTCTGACCTGCACCGGTGACCTGTCGCGCAACCGGCAGGTGGGGCTGGCGCTGGCAGCCGGCAAGCGGCTGCCGCAGATTCTCGCCGATCTCGGACACGTCGCAGAAGGCGTCAGCACAGCGCGCGAAGTGGCGCGTCTAGCCGGGCACCTGGCAATCGAAATGCCGATCACGCAGGCGGTGAATGCGATTCTGTACCACGACGTTCCTGCCGCAGAGGCGGTTGAAGCCCTGCTTAACCGGGATCCGAAGCCGGAAATGCAGTAGAGGCAAATGCGATTTACCACGGAGAGCACGGAGAGCACAGAGAAAGGCTTTTCGTTTTTTTTATTTTCGTCGTGTTCTTCGTGCCTTGTGTTTTTTGTTCTACCTCCCCTTTACGACAACACAGAGCACAGAGAGCACAGAGAAAAGCATTTCGTTTTTTAGATTTTCTCCGTGTTCTCCGTGCTCTCCGTGGTTAACTTTGTTCTAAACCCCCTGCGCGAACCCCATTTGTCGCCACGCTTCGAACACCGTTACCGCTACCGCGTTTGAAAGATTCAGACTGCGTTGTCCCGGCAGCATCGGCAGGCGCAGGCGCTGCGCTTCAGGAAATTCGGCCATCACCTCTGCCGGCAGTCCGCTCGTTTCACTCCCGAAGACAAACACATCGTCGATGCGGAAAACGGGTGTGTCGTAACGCGATCCACCACGCGTCGTAATGGCAAAGCGGCGACGCCCGGCCAATGCCGCTTTGCAGGCTTCCCAGTGCGGGTGCCGGAGGACGCGGGCAAACTCGTGATAATCGAGGCCGGCGCGCTTCAGCGAACGGTCTTCCCAGCGAAAACCAAGCGGTTCGACCAGGTGCAGTTCGGCGCCGGTATTCGCGCACAGACGGATGACGTTGCCGGTGTTCGGCGGGATCTCGGGTTGGAACAAAACAACAGCAGTCAAAGCGTGCTCCAAATAATGCTTTTGTTATTTTTAAAATCAGCTAGAATCAGTGGATTAGCGTAATTACCTCTACAGTTACTGGAGCTTGCAATGGCTCGGCCGGAAAAGATTCGCCTCGGTGATCTGCTCATTCAACAAGGTCTGCTCACCGATGAGCAGCTCAAGTTCGCACTCGACGAGCAAAAGCGCAGCGGTCGCAAGCTGGGTCGTATTGTCGTCGATAGCTCCTTTGTTACGGAAGAGGCGATTTCGCAGGCGCTGGCCAGGCAATTGCAGGTTCCCTACGTCGATCTCAAACACTTCAATCCCCGGCCGGAGCTGATCAACCTGCTGCCCGAGGCGCAGGCCAGACGTTTTCGTGCGGTGGTACTCGACGAGGAGGCTGGCAAACTGCGGATCGGATTCGTCGATCCTACGGACTTGCAGGCCTATGACGATATTTTCCGTCTGCTGCATCGTGAAATCGAGCTGGCGGTCGTTTCAGAGAGCCAGCTCCTGGCGCTGATTGATCGCGTCTATCGGCGCACCGAAGAAATCTCCGGTCTGGCCAGAGAACTGACTGCCGATCTCGGCGATGTGCCGGTCGAGTTTGGCGATTTGCTCGGAACCGCCACCGGCGCCGAGGAAGCACCGGTCGTCAAGCTGCTGCAGACGGTGTTCGAAGAAGCCATGCGTTCGCGCGCATCGGATATCCACATCGAGCCGCAGGATCACTCGTTGCGCGTCCGTTTCCGCATCGACGGCGTTTTGCACGTGCAGATGGAAGCCGATGCCAAGATTGCCTCGGCGCTGGCCTTGCGCCTGAAACTGATGTCCGGGCTGGATATTTCCGAAAAGCGCTTGCCGCAGGACGGTCGTTTCGCGATCAAGGTACGCAACAACATGATTGATGTACGGATCTCGACGATGCCGACACAGTATGGCGAATCGGTCGTCATGCGCCTGCTCAACCAGAACACCGGCCTGCTCGGGCTGGATCGACTCAATATTCCGCCGCGCACACTTGAGCGGCTGCGCCATGCGGTACGACGTCCGAGCGGCATGGTGCTGGTCACCGGCCCGACCGGAAGCGGCAAGACGACGACACTCTATGCCGCGCTGTCCGAACTCAATACCACCGAAAAGAAGATCATCACCGTCGAAGACCCGGTTGAATACCGGCTGCCCGGAATCAATCAGGTGCAGGTACACGAGAAGATCGACCTCTCCTTTGAACGCGTCCTGCGCTCCGCCCTGCGCCAGGATCCGGACATTGTCCTGGTCGGCGAAATGCGCGACCAGACAACCGCCGAGATCGGCATGCGGGCAGCGATTACCGGCCACATGGTGCTGTCGACGCTGCACACCAACGATGTTGTGTCGACCCCCATCCGACTGCTCGACATGGGCGTGCCGCGCTACATGGTCGCGCTGTCGCTACAACTCGTGCTCGCCCAGCGGCTGGTGCGCCTGGTCTGTGAAAACTGTGCTGAGCCCCATACGCCCGCCCCGCATGAGCACGAATGGTTGCGCTACGAGCTGGGCGACACGGTCGGCCAGCGCAAATCTGTCTAGGGGAAGGGGTGCGTGCATTGCGGCGGAACCGGTTATGCGGGGCGTACCGGCGTTTACGAGATGCTTGAAATGACCAACGATATCGTCGAAGCCATCAACAGCGACGACGCGGGGACCTTCGTCCAGGCGGCGCGCCAGCAGATGGCCGGCGAGACCCTGCGCCGCGATGCCGTACGGCTGGCCGTGGACGGGCGCACGACGATCGAGGAAGCCATGCGCATCAGCAATCAGTTTGAGGATTAAATGCTTTGTTTAACCACGACGGGCACAACGGGCACAACGAAAACAAAATGCTTGATTGTTCGGAAGACCTGATTGCTTCCGTATTGGACTGTGCTTTTGAGGTGCACCGGGAACTCGGGCCGGGTTTGCTCGAGTCGGTTTATGAGTATGCAATGGCTGTTGAGTTGGCTGAAAAACACATCGCTTTCGAGCGGCAGGTTGCGATTGACGTGGTCTATAAAGGACGGTCTTTGGGTCTCGGATCTCGTGCCGACATCGTTGTTGATGGGCGCTTGCTGGTTGAACTGAAAGCAGTAGACGCTCTTTCTCCATACCATTTGGCACAGACCATGACGTATCTCCGCTTGTTAAAGCTGAAAAGAGGTTTGCTCCTGAACTTCAATAAACGGCTGATGAAAGAAGGAATAAAGCGTGTTGCCCTTTAAAATGACTTTGCGTCGTGCCCTTTGTGTTCGTTGTGGTTAAAACAATAGCCCCCTGACCATGCCCACCTTCGCCTACAAGGGACGTAATACCGGCGGACAACTCGTCGAGGGCGTTCTTGAGGGCGCCAGTCCGGGCGCCATTGTCGATCTTCTGCGCGTGCAGGGGCTGACGCCGGTCGACATCAAGGAAGCACAATCGGGCACGTCAACCAGTGCCGCCAGCCTGAATATCACGCTGTTCAGACAAAAAATATCCCATATCGACCTGCTGCTGTTCAGCCGGCAGATGCATACCCTGCTCAAGTCCGGCGTGCCGATCATGCGCGCCCTGAGCAGCCTGCAGGACGCGGCCATCAATCCGGAGATGAAGCGCGTCATCGGCGAAGTGCGCGAAAGCCTTGAGGGCGGCCGCGAACTGTCGCAGGCAATGGCCAGGCATCCACGCGTTTTTACGCCGTTTTACCTGTCGATGGTTCGCGTCGGTGAAGCAACCGGCATGCTCGAAGACATCTTTTTCCGGCTCTTCGAGCACCTTGAGTTCGAGCGCTACATGCGTGAGCAGGTGAAGACGGCACTGCGTTACCCTGGCTTCGTCGTGGTAGCCATGGCGATAGCGATCGTGATCGTCAATATTTTCGTCATCCCGGCCTTTGCCAAGGTGTTTGCCGGCTTTGGTGCCGAGTTGCCGCTGATGACACGGATTCTGCTCGGCTTTTCCGACTTCATGGTGGCTTACTGGCCAGTCATGCTTGCCGGCGTGGTGCTCGGTGTAGCGGCCTTTCGCACCTGGGTGGGGACGGTCAAGGGGCGTTATATCTGGGATCGAACTTCGCTGAAATTCCCGATTGCCGGAAAGATTCTGCACAAGGCGGCGCTTTCCCGCTTTTCCCGCAGTTTTTCCCTGGGGTTGAAAAGCGGCATTCCGGTCATGCAGGCTTTGTCCAATTCGGCGCAAACAGTCGATAACAGCTTTATTTCACGTCGAGTCGAGAGCATGCGCGAGAGCGTCGAGCGCGGCGAAAGCCTGCTACGTTCGGCGATCGGCACAGGAATTTTTACGCCGGTGGTATTGCAGATGGTCGCCGTCGGCGAAGAATCGGGTGCCGTCGACGACATGATGAATGAGATCGGCGACATGTACCGCCAGGAAGTCGAATACGAACTGAAGACGCTCGGGCAGCAGATCGAACCGATCCTCATCGTCATGCTCGGCATCATGGTGCTGATCCTGGCGCTGGGCATCTTCCTGCCGATGTGGGATCTGGGCAAGGTGGCGATCAAGCGATGATGCAGTCTCAGCCCCGCAGTCTGGGCTATTACGCGGCTTCGAACTGGTTTCAGGGGCCGTTTTGCTGGCGGTACTGGCTTTGATCGTTGGCGGGCTCTTGTCGGCGCTCAGTGACGCCGGTGAGCGTGCAGAAAAGCAGGGTGTTGAACTGACGATACGTCATATTCGAACGGGATTGAAACTGGCCATGGGCGAAGTGATGATGCAGCAGCGAGAAGGCGAAATGGCCGCGTGGGTCGGTAGCAACCCGGTGCGCTGGCTGGGGTCGCCGCCGGGAGGGTATCGCGGTGAGTGTTCGGCCGAGGAAAGCCGGAATTTGTCCGGCGGCGAGTGGTGCTTTGAAGGTGGCCGCCGCGAACTGGTTTACCGGCCGCACCACCCCGATCATCTGCACCCGTTGCCCGCAGGCAGTGAGCGACAGTGCAGTCACCTGAGCTGGCGCGTGGCGCGGGCGCCGGAAAGCGTGACCAGCGGTGGTTTCGTCGGATTGCGCCTCGAAAACGCTGCACCCTGCCAATGGGTTATGGAAGGGTGATTAAAAGGTAATTCAAGAAGCAACGAGTTTTGCCGTTATGTGCCATGAGGCGTATCTTTAGGCCGACAGGTCTTTTTTAGGAGAATTAGCAATGAAACGATCCACACAAGGTTTTACCCTGATTGAACTGATTGTCGTGATTACCATTATTGGCATTCTGGCGGCGGTTGCCTTGCCACGCTTCATTAATGCCCAGAGAGATGCGCGGATAGCCAAACTGCAGGCGCTCAATGGCAGTATTCGTGCTGCATCGGCGCTGGCGCATGCGCGATGCCTGCTCGACCAGGCGGCAAATCCTGTCGGGCCGTGCACTGCGGCAGGCGGTACTGCCAACATGGAGGGGCTGGCCATTCCCATGATCAACGGTTATCCGCAGGCCAACGCTGGCGGAATAATTGCAGCTGCCCAGTTGAACGCAGTTACCGATGCGCTGACAATTTCTGCCGGCGGTGCCGGGGCTGGTGTAGCCATCACGGTTGACCTTGTCGGAGCGACTGTGCCGGCGACCTGTCGTATCAGTTATACCTCTGCTACTGCAATCGGCAATGCCCCGGTGATCGCCGTGCCGCTGACCGCAGGATGTTGATTTTTTGGAGATAGGGAAATGAAAATGCAAAAAGGTTTTACCCTGATCGAACTCATCGTCGTCATCGTGATTCTCGGCATTCTGGCGGCAGTTGCGCTTCCTAGATTCGTCGATCTGTCGGTTGATGCGCACAATTCGGCGGCGCAGGGCGTTGCCGGTGCAATTGCCTCGGGTACGGCAATCAACAATGGCGTTTGCCTGGCACGCGGGATTGGTAGTGGTGCGCCGTGCAACCCGCTCAATGTGGCGAACGTTTGTACTGCTGCGCTGCTGACACCCTTTGTCAGCGGGGTGACCTTGCAGGCCGGTGCGCCTGTGGGTAATCAACAGTTTCAAATCGGTGGTACTGGTGATTGTCTGGCGGCGACGGGTAACACTACGGTGACCTGTACCGTGACGCCGAGTGGAACCGGTATAACTGTGGCCAATGCAACGGTGACTTGCGCACGTTGAGGGCGGCAATAACGCAATAACTGGACACAATAACGGCGACAAAGCACGATTGAACAGCAATAACGGGGACAGACCACGATTGAATACGTGGCCGTCCTGATTTCAAGTGCAGGCCTGAGAACCGCCTGGAACGGCTATCTTTGAAGCTTGTCCGGAATGGCCGGTGTTAAGGTCGGTGCTTTGAAGATCGTTTATTCACAAGGCTGTTGAGGGTGTTGATAATTGGAGACGTTCCAATCAAATGAGCCAGACCCTTTTGGCGGTGCATGTTGCCCCTTCTGAAGCGCGGTGAGTACGGCATCAGCATGAACATGTCGTCTCTGGAAGGCGGTATCCAGATCCGGAATGCGTCTGAAAGAACAGTTATATGCCAGCGGAAAGAGATTGACGATGAAAACCGATCTGCAAGGCGCTGGCATCACAATGCAGGTTGCGCCCGGGTTCAATGCGTCGGTCAGACTGGATTCCGAAGAAGCCGCAGCGCTGAGCGAAGCCGTGAGGGATATTCCGGGCGAGATCTGGTTGTTCGGTTCCCGAACCGACCTGTCCCGCCGCGGCGGCGACATCGATATTCTGGTACTCACGGATCAACCGGCCTTCGAAACATCGCGGGCCATCGCCACGCGTTTTTTTACCCGTTGCGAGGAAAAGATTGATGTCCTCGTTCTCGATCCTGCTCACCTCTCGCCCGAGCAGGTTGATTTTCTTGCGCGCATTAGCCGGGTGAGGATCGCCTGACCATGGAAGCGCTGCTGCCCGCTGCTGCGACAGGTAGCCGAGAAGCTGCAATAATGGGGAAGCCATGATTGCTTGCGTGATCGTCCTGCTAGTTTCAGGGACGCTAGCCTGTTCCCTTTCCACCATTTTCGGCGTTGCCGGCGGGATTTGATTTGTCATGAAGATCGCTGAACTCCTCCAATCGCTTTGCGATGCACAAGTCGACTATGTACTGGTCGGCGGGTTGGCGGTTCAGTTGCACGGTTTTCTGCGATCCACCTTCGATATCGATCTGGTTCTGGCAATGAACGACGAGAATCTTGTACGGTTTATCGACGTCGCCAAACAATACGGTTTGGTTCCTGCAATTCCAGTGTCGATCGACTCGCTCAGAAACGCCGACCTGATCGAAGCGTGGTATCGTGAAAAAGGCATGCTGGCCTTTTCTCTGAGGGAGCCTCAGATCGGAGGTAGCGTGCTCGATGTCCTGGTACGAGCAGATGTGCCATTCGACCAGCTTTGGCTCAACGCAGACGCTGGCGAACTGTATGGCCGTCGGGTGCCCATCGCTTCCATTGACGACTTGATCACCATGAAGCGCATTGCGAATCGCCCAAAGGATCGACTCGATGTCGTGGCACTGCAAAAATCGGGCGAGGAGAAGACCCCAATGTGTGAAATCCAAATCCTGGCGCGCGCCTCGATTTCCGAGCACCTGATGCTAAGTCGCCTGGCGCGATCCGAACAGATGCGCGAATTCTTTATCGCCATGTGGCTGCAAAACCCTGCGCTCGCCAGGCAAGGTGGCCGCAAAGTGGAAAACCTCCTGTCTGCGCTCGTCGTGGCCGAGTTGGCGGTTTCCTGAAGCGAGAAGCGAGCAATGAAATTTTTTTTCTGGCACACCAGGAAATCGTGGTTTGACCCGGCTTTTCAAGCCTGCCCGTTTCATTCCCATGCCGGGCGCTTTACGGCTTGCTCGCCGGATTCGCTCGCCGGGTACGGAGCATGCTAAACGAATTCACTGTTTCGCACCTTCCGCCAATGCTGTTTTCGTAAAGGAGGCCTGCCATGCGCCAGTGTTCCAGATCGAGGGTCAATTCCTTGCGCTCGTTTGCCTGCTTCTGCACCGGGCTGCTGCTGGCATTCCTGATGTGGCCGCTGGCCTCGTTTGCCCAGACCTACATCAACGCTTCAACACCCTTCAACTGGATCGACGCCAGCAGCCACACCAAGGTTGGCTTCCACACCGTCCCCGTCAAATTCAACACTTGCGGGACAACTCCGCCAGTTCTTGACGACACGATCAGCGACCTGATCACTATCGGCTTCAATTTCGTTTATGGTGCCACCAGCTATTCCCAGGTACGGATCGAGACCAACGGGCGCCTGCAGTTCAATAACGCGAGTTGCTCGGCAGGAACGCAAAGCGTAGGCCCACCGCAGACCTATACCTTTAACTACCCGAACGGCAGCATGAACAACACCATGAAGATATTCGGTGTTGACCTTGACCCGACCAACCTGGCCAATCTGCCCAACTATCCCGCTGCCGCGAGCAGAACGTCGTGCAACGGTTTTGCGAACTGTTATGTCAGTTACGCCAGCATCGGCACGGCGCCCAACCGCCAGTTTGTCGTGACCTGGAGAAATGTTCCGGAATGGGTGTCCTTCACCAACACCAGTGGGTCGTTCGACTTGCAGATCATCCTCAACGAGGATGGGACTTTCGTTTATCAATACGGCTCGATCATCCACGGGGGGACGGGGCAGTCACAGATCGGCTGGCAACTGACGACCAGCGACTTCAGCGTTCTGACTTTCGGGGCCGCGCTCGAACCCTCGCCGAATACGGCGATTCTTTTCTACAAACCTTCGGTTCCGCCGATCGCCGAATATCGACTCGACGAAGGCGCGTGGGTCCCCGGGGCCGCGGGTCAGGTTGCCGATTCATCGGCCAGCTTGCGGCATGGTACGGCACTTGGTCTGGCGCAGACACTGGCGGGCGGAAAGGTCTGCCGGGGTGGGGGAATGCCGGGAAATGCCAGTGCGGCGACAGTCGATGCGATCCGCACGGGGATACGCTTTTCCGACGCTTCGGTGAACCTGTTGGGGCAGGGAACGATCGCCTTCTGGTACAAATCTGCAAGCGCCTGGGCTGGCGGTCCGGCTGCACAGTTGCTGGATGCCACGCTGGTCAACGGAACCTGGTTTTCGCTGACCCGAACGGCGGGCGGAACGCTCTATTTTGCGGCCACCGACAGCACCGGAATCGTTCGCAGCGTTGAGACGGGTGCGCAGGTGTTTGCGGCAGATACCTGGGTGCATGTGGCCGTTACGTGGAACTTCAATGCCTTGCCAGCCGCCAACCAGGATGCGTTGCGAATCTATATCAACGCCGGAGCGCCAAGTTCCTCGCTGTTCACCAGTAGCGGTACGCTGGCCACTACCCTGGATTACCTGTATCTGGGCGATAACCCCTCGGGTTTCACGGCGCCCAAGGGGTCGATCAACGGCGTTGCCGGCGTCGTCGATGAGTTGAGAATCTACAACGCTGAGCTCAATGCGGCGCAGATCGTTGTCGCCAGGGACGCCACGCACCCTTGCCCGGTGCTGTTCATCGATCACTTCGACATTCAGCATGCAAGCTGGACTGGGCCGACCTGCGCGCCGGGGACGGTGACGGTTCGTGCCTGCGCAAACCCTAGTTGCTCCGCCCTGTACAGCAGCGGGGTGGTGGCCATCCTGTCATCGGCAGGGGCCACGACGATCTGGGATGCGGCAAGCGGCGGGACGGCGCTGGTCATCGGCAACGGACAGAGCAGTGCCAGCAAGAATTTTTTTACTGCGGCAGGGGTAGCCAGCTTCGGCGCTACGGGAACCGTTACCCCGGCAAGTCCGAGCACCTGTTCGCGTAGCGGGGTCACTGTGGCCTGTAACTGGACGGCAACCAACAGCGGGCTGGTGCTGACGGTACCTAATTCCGGAGTGATTGTCGGCGGCAAGCCGGTAGCGGTTTCAGTTCAAGCGGTCGAAGCGTCCGGTCCGACCCCCGGCGCTGCCTGCGTCCCGGTCAAGGGGCTGGCCGGTGCCGGTCTCAAGGTTTCTGCGACGCCGGTGGTTCCGGCAAGTTTCGCCGGAACCTCAATGTCGGCCGGCGTGACGGTCGGTGGGCCGCCGCAGGCGGCTAATGCCTCTGCCGGCGCCTACGTCGACCTGCCGGGCGTTCTTCCGGGAGCGAACAACATCGCCGGGCTGGCTTTTGATGCCAATGCGAGTACCTTGCTGTGGATAAAACACATGGATACAGGTCAATGGACCCTTTCTGCCAGACTGGATAAATCGGCGACGGCGCTCCATCCGGCGTTGTCGCTGCCGGGCTCAGCGTCGGTGATCGTGGTACCGGTCGGCTTTGGCGTAGCGGCGGCGACGGTTACCGCCGGGGCGGGCGTGCAGACCGATTGCGCGAGTAGCCCGACGGCGGTCTGTGACGCGACAGCAGGCGCCGCCGCGCGTCTTGCTTCGGCCGGCGATTCGTTTGGCAATACGGTGATCGCCGCCTTGTGGACCAGCGATGCCGATTCCGAACTTTCCGATAATCCGGTGGCGCCCAGCTATGCCGGTGCGGTCACGCTGGCACCCGTTCTGGTGGCGCCTGCCGGTGGCAATGCCGGCACCCTGGGCACGACGAACCTCCCTCTCGTTGCGGGTACGGGCGCCGTCGCCGCTCAACAATGGACGCAATCGGGAGCGCTGCGCATCAATGCCTCCGGCATCTACCTTGCGCAAAACGTCGTCGGGCAGAGTGCAGTGCTGGCCCGCTTCTCTCCGCATCATCTGGAAACCGTGCTGACCACGCACGGCTGTGGCAACTTCACCTACTCGGCGCAGCCGATTACGGCGCTTACGGTTCGGGCCATGGATGGAGCAACGACGTCGGCGCTGACACCCAATTACAAGGGCAGTTTCGCGCGTACGGTGACGGTGACCGATGGCAACGGCTCGACGTCCGGCACCTTCTCGGCAAACGTGATTCCGGCAGCAAGTTTCACCTCGGGCAGTGCGCTGGCCTCGCCGGTCTTCAGCTTTACCAGCCCGACCAGCGCTCCGCTGACGCTCAAGCTGCGGGCTGCGGATGCCGAGGTGTCTTCTGCGGGATATGCCGAAGCGAGCGAGGAGATCCGCAGCGGGCGGGTTCAACTGGGCAATGCCAATGGTTCCGAGTTGCTCAACCTGCCGCTTGATTTGCGCCTGCAATACTGGGCCAGTGCAGCGCTGGGGTGGCAGAACAACGCCCAGGATACCTGCACGCTAATCAATGCCTCCGATTTTGCCTTTGCCTTTCCCGGAGCAGGCAACACTCTTGCGGCCTGCGAGACGGCGATCACGATCGGCGGGGCTGTGCCTAATTACACGGCCACGCTGACCCGACCCGGCGTCGGAAATTCCGGCTGGACGGACATTACCCTCAATCTCGATACGGTGGCATCGGGAAACCGGTGTACAACGCTTGGTCCTGCCGGATCGGCCGCGACGACGGTCAATTCGCCCTGGCTTCGCTTCAACTGGAAAGGCAGTATCGGCAATCCTTCCGCGCGAGCGACATTCGGGGTTTACAAGTCGGGTCCGATCATTCACCGCAGGGAAATGTATTGAACCTAGAAACCTCAGTTGACCGCTTATTTGTTGCTGGAAATGCCCATGGATATTGACGCTTGTCGAGTTCGGACCAGTCATCTGAAGGGTGAGGCCGCTACGTACCCGCAGGCGACCCTGGCGGGGCGGCTGGCGTTGTTGCTCCTCGTTGCAGGGGATGACCATGCGGCTTCGTCGCGCCTAGCCACCCACCCCGCCAGAGTCACCTGCCGGCACGTTCAAATGAGGTTTCCAGGTTGAAATGGTGAATCATCATCTCCATGCTGGCCGGAGGCGGGAATCGGGCTTTACCCTGATCGAACTGATCATCGTCATGATTCTGGTCGGTGTCCTGGCGGTCGCCGCCATCCCGCGTTTTTTTGACCGGACCTTCGACGAGCGCGGTTTTCACGATGCGGTCAAGGCGGCAGTTCAGCATGCACGACGGGTGGCCGTGGCCAGTCGCCGCTTCGTCTGCGTAACGACTACGGCGGGTACCGGTGCGTTTGCTGTCGTGTCGATCAGCATGGACACGACGCTCCCGGAAGGCGCCGCGGGTAACGTGAGTTGTACGACGAGCGTTCCCCTGGCAGCGCCTGGACGAGGGTGTGCGGCAAGCAACGAGGTCTGTGCGCCGGCTGGCGTTGCGCTCGGAGGTGACAGCGTCATTTTTGATCCGCTTGGACGCTCGGTGACGGCGACAAGGGCGCTTGCTGGCGTGCTGGCCATCACGGTAAGCAATTCGCCAAACATCACCATTCAGCCGGAAACGGGGTGGGTTCAATGAGCCCCGTCTTCGCCTCAAGGCGGCAGGGCGGCCTGTCGCTGATCGAGTTGCTGATGTTCATTGTCATTGTTTCCGTCGGTCTGCTTGGAATTCTTTCGGTGATGAATGTGACGGTGAGTGCCAGCGCCAATCCGGTGATTCGCAAGCAGGCACTGGCCGTTGCCGAGGCCATGCTGGACGAAGTGTTGAGCAAGGATTTCCAGAACGATCCGGCTGATGCGGCCAATATCAGCGCGACCCTCGGCTGCACACCGAATACCGCAGCGCCGCGCTGTACGCAGAATACGGTGGCGGAACGGCAGAACTACAACGACGTCGACGATTTCAACGGCTGGAACCAGACCGGTGTCTATCAAGTGGATGGAACTCTGGCGCCGATTCTTGGAACCTATACAGTGACGGTGGGCGTCGCGGCATTGAACTTGAGCGGTGTCGCCGGCAAGCAGGTGACGGTGACCGTCGCTGGCGGCCCGGAGAGCATTACGCTCACCGGATTCCGTGCCAATTTCTGATCATGCGCGAGAAACCTGATTACTCCAGCCTGCGCGGCTTTACCCTGATCGAGGCGATCATGGTGATCGTCATCACCGGCATTCTGGGCACTATGGTGGCGGTTTTCATCCGTGCGCCGGTTGAGGGCTATATCGACACGGTCGCTCGCGCCGAACTGACCGACGCCGGCGATACGGCCCTGCGCCGCATGGCGCGCGATGTGCGCTCCGCGCTGCCGAATTCGTTGCGTACGACGAGCGGTGGCAGCAGCGCGTGCTTCGAGTTCCTGCCCACGGTCGGCGGCGGGCGCTATCGCATCGCGCAGAGCAGTGTCCCGGCAGGTGACATCCTTGACTTCTCGGCGGCGGACAACAGGTTCGATGTGCTGGCCAGCACCAGTCTGCCGCCGGCTGGAGGCTATGCCACAGGCTACCATGTGGTTATCTACAACCTCGGAATTCCGGGGGCCAATGCCTACAATGCGGCTGATCTCAATCGTGCGGCAATTGCTCCCGCATCGACGGCAGCAACGATCACGCTGAGCGCCGCGAACCAGTTTCCCTTTCAATCACCGAACAAGCGCTTTCACGTGATCCCCGATTTCTCTGTCGTCTCGTGTTCGGGGGGCGCACTGCTGCGCTCGACGCGGGCGATCACAGCGGCACAACTCGCTGCATGCCCGGCAGGCGGAACGGTGCTGGTTGGCAACGTCGATTGTGCCAATAGTTCCTTCATCTACATTCCGGCGGCTTCGCAACGCAATGGCTTATTGACGATGACGCTGGTGTTGACCCAGCCGGGCGCACACGGAGCGGAAACCATCCGGCTCTACCAGGAGGTGCATGTCGACAATGTGCCCTGAAATCAAGCACCAGAAGGGTTTTGCCATCGTCTCGGCGATTTTCATTATCGTTGTTCTGGCGGCGCTAGGCGGATTCATTGCCACGGTGTCGACCACGCAACATGCCGGTAGCGCACTGGATCTCAATGGTGCACGCGCCTTTCAGGCGGCTCGGGCGGGAAGCGAATGGGGCGTTGCGCGGGCGATCAATGCCTCGTCCTGCGTTGCCAGCAGCAATATTGGAACAGTGAACGGGGTTTCGGTCACCGTGCTGTGCGCTACGCTGGCTAACGGCGGAGCGGTCGAGGCGGGGTTGGGCAGTATTTATTCGATTACTGCAATAGCCTGCACCCAGCCCGTTGCCGGTGCGTGCCCAGGCAACGCAGGAGTTCCTGGTTATGTGGAAAGACGTTTGACGGCCCTGGTGGAACGATAGCTACAGTTTTGTTTTTGATGCTGGTATTTTCAATATTTTCCTTGTTATTTAGTGGGTTAATAGGTATCTTTAAACAAAAGTGTAAATAGGGCAACTGAATGTTTTTCTCCACACCTCGCAAGCCCGGTTGGCTGGCTATCCTTCCGCAGGATCGTTGGGTGACGCTTGCGCACGTGGTGCGAGACCCGGATTCCCGGCCGGAAGTCCGGGCTCTGGACAATTTTGCGGTGGAAAAGGACGAAGTTGAGGCCTTGCAGCGCCTGCGCGTGACCCGACAGCTCAAATCCTATGCCTGTACGACGCTGATGGGCAGTGGCGAGTACAACGTTAACCAACTTGATGCACCGCCGGTTCCCAAAGAGGAGCGCAGGGAAGCGCTGCGCTGGGCGCTCAAGGAAATGGTCGGCTATCCGCTCGAGAGTGCCTGCGTCGAGGTACTCGATATTCCCAATACGGTTCTTTCGGCGGGGCGGCCCGTCGGCGTTCTGGTGGTTTCTGCTGCCGAGTCGGCGGTGCGCTCGCGTGTCGCGGTGTTTGAGCAGGCAAAGATAGCTCTGGATGCACTTGACATACCCGAACTGGCCCAGCGCAACGTGGCGGCCTTGCTCGAAGATGAGAACCGCGGTCTGGCTTTTCTGCGTATCGACGAGGCGGGAATGATGCTGACGCTGACTTTTCATGGCGAGTTGATTGCCGTACGGCGCGGCGAGATCAATACGCTCCAGTTGAACGGGAGCGACGCCGATCAGCGATCGCGAGTAAGGGAGCGCTTGCAACTTGATCTTCAGCGCAGCCTGGACAACTTTGATCGGCAGTACAGTCACATTCCCATTTCCAGGGTGGTTCTGGCGAGCTATCCGCAGGTCGCGGATCTGGCGGCTGAATTGGCCAGAAATACCTACGTGCCGGTGCAGGAAATGGACCTCTCGTCGGCGATGGATTTTCCAGCAGTGCCGGAATTGAGGGATGCCCAGTATCAGGCGAAAAATCTTCTGGCGATTGGTGCCGCTTTGCGTACGCAGGGTGCCGCTGAGGTGGCGGCGTGAGCCAGCAGATCAACCTCTACGAACTCCGCTTGCGGCCTCGTCATGAACTGGCGATGGCACGCAATCTCGGGATTGCAGCCCTGGCCTTGCTGCTGTTGATGACGACACTGGCATTGTGGGCGCGCTTTGATGCGCAGCGGAAGAGCGCAGCGGCTGCCGTATCCCAGAAGCAATTAGCCGATGAACAGGAGCGCTTGACGGCACTCAGCAAAATGGTTGCGCAGCGCCAGGTGTCGCCGGCATTGGCGAGCGAACTGGACAATGCAAAAACGACGCTGGCAGTGCGCAGCGATGTCATCGCCGTTCTCGATTCAGGCAAGCTGGGCAATACCTCGGGTTTCTCGGCGTTGATGTCCGGTTTCGCCAGACACTCGCAAAATGATTTGTGGCTGACCGGGTTTCTGATGACGGCGGGTGGTTCGGAAATCGAAATACGCGGCCGCTTGCTCGATCCGTCAAGGCTCCCGGCTTATGTTCAGCGTCTGCGCAGCGAACCGGTATTTCAAGGGCGTCGCTTTGCGGCGCTGGAAATGCGCGGCGTCGATCCCGACGAGCAGAACACGCCGCCGCCGGGAACGGAAAAAGTGTCGGCTACGGGTGTCCCGCCGCAGTCCGTGCCCGGCGTGCCGCGTTTTGTTGAATTTGTTCTTCGCTCGGAGAATGTTGAAGTTGCGGATACCTCCACGCGCAGCGGGGTAAAACGATGAAGGAATCCTGGTTCAAAGTGGCGGCGCGCTATGATGCGCTGCTCTTGCGTGAGCGCTGGCTGATTGCGGCAGCGCTGCTTGGCGGGATCGTCCTCATCGGCTACAGCCTGTTCGTCGAGCCGTCGCTGCAGCGAGCAAGACTGGCGGAGCGCAGTCTCATGGATCAACGCGCGCAGCTTTCCGCCCTGCAGGCGCAGAGTGTTGCATTGCAGTCGCCGGAGCAGGATCCCGATGTTGCCGCACGCGCCGAACTGGACGGTCTGAAGAAACAATTGGGTGAGCTGAGCGCTCGCCTGTCGGTCCTGGAAAGTTCGCTGGTTCCCCCGCAACGGATGACCGCTTTGCTGGAGGACATGATCGGACGCAAGTCCGGTCTGCGCCTGCTCAGCCTGAAAACACTGCCGCTTGCACCTCTGCTTGAGAAGAAAGCGGGAGCCGAAGCGTCGGCGGCGGAAAAATCCGCGGATAAGCTGGCCAGTACCCCGGGTGGACTGTTCAAGCATGGTGTCGAGATTAGGCTGGAAGGAAGTTATCAGGAGTTGACTGCCTATCTTGAGCGCCTTGAGCAAGCGAAATCAAAACTGCTGTGGAGCAGTGTCTCCCTTGCTGCCGAGCAGCATCCCAAACTGGTGCTGACGCTGATTGTCTATACCCTGAGTCTGGATCGCGCATGGCTGATCGTCTGATGCCGGTTTTCCGGGTGATACTTTTGCTGGCGCTATCCACGCTGATGCCAGGCGTGCGCGCGCAAACGGCGCTCACGGATCCGACCCGCCCACCACTGGCCTTTTCGTCGCCAACGCAGGATGCCGGGCAGCTTGCCGGCCCTGTGTTACAGTCGGTCAAAATTCCGAAGAAGGGCAAACCGGTCGCCGTAATCGGCGGGCAACAGGTCAGGCTGGGTGAGCTTTACGGAGATAGTCGACTGATCAGGCTGACTGAGCGTGAAGCCGTTCTGCAGGGGCCGGCCGGGACCGAACGTCTCATGCTGACGCCGGGTATCGAGAAGACAAACATCATAACAAAATCGCCTGCGGCCAAACGAGCGCAGAGTGGGGGTAAACCATGAAGTTCAGATTGCTTCTGTTGATCACGCTGATGCCGCTTTTTGTCGCTGGTTGCGCCATGAATCAAAAAGCACCTGGATCCACCTTCGATCTGATCGGAAAGGAAATGCAGGGGGCTGTGGGCACCCGATCGAAAGGTGCGGACGAGGCGTTAAGCCAGGCCATGTTGCCGCCCTTGCAACTTGATCTGCCCGATTCGGCAAAAAGCGTTGAGCCACGCTTCGATCTGGCGGTGAGCAATGCACCGGCGACCCAGGTATTCATGGCGCTGGTCAGCGGAACACGCTACAGCATGCTGGTGGCGCCTGAAGTTTCGGGCAACGTGACGGTCAATCTGAAAAGCGTGACGGTGCGTGAGGTGCTGGAGACTCTGCGCGAACTGTATGGCTACGAATTCAAGTTCCAGGGAACGCGTATTTTCATTCAGCCGAATACGATGCAGACGCGTATCTTCCAGCTCAACTACCTGGATGGGAAGCGCAAGGCGCAGTCCGAGGTGAGGGTGACATCGAACACCAATAACTCGGCTCAGCCAGCAACACCAGGCTCGTCAACCTCAGGGCCTTTTGCGCCCACCACGACAGGTGGAGTTACACCGCAAGGCCCGCCGAGCAGCCAGGTGACGACCACCTCAACCAGTGATTTCTGGCGCGACCTGACCACCGCATTGACGAGCATTGTCGGCACCCAGGACGGGCGGGCGGTGATTGTCAATCCGGGTCCCGGGGTGGTGCTGGTCAAGGCTTTTCCCTCGGATATCCGCGCCGTCGAGAACTACCTGCGCATCACCCAGTTGATCGTCGAGCGGCAGGTGATGCTGGAAGCCAAGATCATCGAGGTGGAACTGAACGAAGAATTTCAGGCCGGTGTTAACTGGAACCACTTTGGCGGAACCAACAACCGCTTTGCTTATGGTCCGGCTCAGCCGGGAACGGTGCTGAATACGACGAACCGGTCCGGATTCGATTCGTCGAATGTGGCGCAGAGCGGAGCCGGCGCGATACTCGGGCCGGGTGTCGGCGTATTGCCCGGGGCGGGCGGAATTGCCGCTGCGACCAGGCTGGGCAGCGGGTTTTTCGGGCTGGCCTTTCAGAGCGCCAACTTCGCGGCACTGCTGAACTTCCTGGAAACCCAGGGCAATGTCCAGGTCTTGTCGAGCCCGCGAATTGCCAGCATCAACAATCAGATGGCCGTGCTCAAAGTCGGTGTCGACGAGTTCTTTGTGACCAACGTGAGTTCGACGGTGACCTCGTCCGGAAACAATAACGTAACAACACCGTCGATTACCCTGCAGCCCTTCTTTTCAGGCATTGCCCTCGATGTGACGCCGCAGATTGATGGCGAGAACAATATCGTTCTGCATGTGCACCCGTCGATCAGCCTGGTCAAGGCGAAACAGACGGTCATCGATCTCGGAACGCTCGGCCAGTTTACCCTGCCACTGGCCAACAGTGCGGTGAATGAAACCGATAGCGTGGTGCGTGTTCAGGACGGCAACATCGTCGCCATCGGCGGCCTGATGAAGCAGGAGCAGTCGTCGGATGCCAACGGTTTTCCGGGAACGACAACTTCATCGGCCTGGGGGTTGTTGTTTGGCACGCGCAACAGCTATCTGAGAAAGCGCGAAATCGTCATCCTCATCAAACCGACAATCATCCGCAACGAGTCGAGCTGGAAGGATGACCTGATCGAGACCCAGGGACGGGTTCAGCAGCTCGATCCGCGCCAGGCACGGCCGCAAGCCGGGCAGTGACGGTTTTCCCGATGGGGTGTCTGCGTTGTATCTGAATCATTTCGGCCTCACCGAACTGCCCTTTGGCATCACGCCGGACACCAGCTTTACCTATTCCGTCCAGTATCACCAGGAAGCGCTCAATACCCTGTTGCTGGCGCTCGACGAAGGAGAGGGCTTCGTCAAGATCAGCGGCGAAGTCGGTACCGGAAAGACACTGCTCTGCCGCCGCCTGCTGCAAACGCTGGACGATGGCTGGGTGAGTGCCTATCTGCCCAATCCCAACCTCAACGCGGATACGCTTTTTCTGGCCCTGGCCGAGGAGTTGGGCATCGACGATGCCAACGGTCTGGATCAGTACCATCTGGTGCGGCGTATCAATCGCGTGCTGCTTGAGCATGCCCAGGCGAAGCGGCGGGTGGTCGTCTGTATCGACGAAGCGCAGGCGATGCCGGTCGAAACGCTGGAGGCCTTGCGCCTGTTGTCCAACCTGGAAACCGAGAAACGCAAACTGTTGCAGATTGTCCTTTTCGGTCAGCCTGAACTCGATGAAAAGCTGCACCGTCCGGAAGTGCGACAGTTGTTGCAGCGCATAGCTTTTCATTACCGCCTCGGCGGCTTGAGGAAGAGCGAGACCGGAAACTATATTGCGCACCGCCTGCGCGTTGCCGGTTACCGGGGAGATGGGCTGTTCACTCCGGCGGTGCTGCGTGCGCTGCATCGGGCCAGCGGCGGAACGCCGCGCCTGATCAACATTCTGGCGCACAAGTCATTGCTGTCGGTTTTTGGCGAAGGTCGCCAGATGGCCAGGGTGCGCCATGTCAGACTGGCGCGCAAGGATACGGAGGGCGCGCGTAATGTCGGGTGGTTCTGGGGATGATGTTGTGATGATGGTGTCGATGGGACAGCCATGAGCCTGATCAATCAGATGCTGCAGGATCTCGATGCGCGGCGGGCAGCGCATGGCGTCGGTAGCCGTTTACCCAACGATGTTCGTCCTCTGCCGAAACCGCAGGCATCGCCTCTTCCGATCATTATCGGCGTCCTTGTCCTGCTTGTTCTGGCCGGCGGGCTTGCCCTGTATCTGTGGGAGACAAGGCAGCAGGCTGTGCCGGCGCCCCTTGCCGTGCTCGCGCCGGAACCGGAGAAAATCGTCCCGAGCGAGCCGACAACCGCAGCGTCGGCAGTGTCGAGCGCTTCGACATTGCAGGAACTCGGGGGCAGCCTGCGGATGGCTGAATTCATCAAGCCGCCGGCAGAAAAATTGGCAGCAGCAAAACCTGATGCGACATCTGCTGTTTCCGGGAGGCCTGTCGTTGCCGAAAGAAGAACTGACGATGAGCGCCAGGTGCAAGCCGGCGAAACATCGATGCCCGCAGCGTCGGGTGCGACGCCGCAGGGGTCGGGAAAATCGGCCAGGAATTCAAGGGATGGGATCGTCGCGACGAACCCGACGATCGAGAGAACCGATGCCCAGGGTTCGTCCCGTGAGCGTGCCGAGGCCGAGTATCGCAAGGCCATTGCCGCCGTCAATCAGGGGCGGATTGCCGAAGCCGTGGACGGTTTGCGTAACGCGCTGCGCCAGGACCCTTTGCATATTGCCTCCCGGCAGTTGCTGGTCAAGCTGTTGCTTGAGGCCAAACGGCCGGATGAAGCCGCCCAGGTTTTGCAGGACGGCCTGCAGGGGCAGCCGGCACAGATTGGCTGGGCGATGAGCCTGGCCCGCTTGCAGGTTGATCGCAAGGACCTCACGGGAGCCTGGCAGACACTTAATAACTCGTTGCCGGCAGCAGGCAGCAATGCCGATTATCAAGGCTTTACGGCGCATGTTCTGCAACGTCTCGGGCGCCACAAGGAAGCAGCCGAACACTACCAGGCGGCGACCCGGCTGTCGCCCGGCGACGGCCGCTGGTGGCTCGGGCTGGGTTTGGCGCTGGAGGAGGAAGGGCGTGTCAGCGAAGCCAGGGAAGCGTTCCTGCGGGCCCGACAAAGCGGCAATCTCGGCGCTGAATTGAGCGCGTTGGTCGAGCAGAAGCTGCGTTAGCGATTAATTCATTTTCACCCGGGACATTCCCGGGTACGCCAGGTTTTTTTCAGAAACCAGAGCGGCAGAATCCACAAATTGATGGTGTTCCCCGGCTTCTTTGGCGGAATGCGTGTATACATGGCAGACTGGAATCAATCGGATTGATGTCAAAACGGAGGTGATGGACATGACAATCATGGTGGACACCGACAACAGCCTGCTGCGCAACCTGCGCGAGATTTCCGCACGCCAGAAAATCTCGAGTGACCTCAGTGGCCATCTCGAGCAGTATTTTGCCAATGCCGATGTGGCCGGCATCGGCGAGGCGAGTCCCGAAGAACTGCATGGCGCGGCGGTTCAGCACCATCGTCTCGGCCAGTCACGCCTTCCCGGCCAGGCCGTGATCGCGTTCTACACGCCGGATTTCGACCGGCACGGGTGGCATTCGGCGCATACCATCGTCGACATCGTTACCGACGACATGCCTTTCCTCATCGATTCGATCACCATGCTCATCTATCATCAGGGTCTCACCATCCACCGCCTGATGCACCCGCTGCTCGGCGTCGAGCGTGATGCGAGCGGCAAGCTGTTGCGCAGCGCCGGGCTCGGCTCCGTCGGTACTTGAACCGAGTCATGGATTCACCTGGAGATCGACCGGGTCAGCGATGTTCGCCAGATCGAGGCATTACGAACCGAGATCGTCGAGGTTCTCGCTGACGTCCGTGCCGCCGTCGAGGATGTAGCCGCGATGCGGCAACGCATCAGCTCGGCGATCACCGACCTTGACCGAACGCCGAACGCAGAAGCGGAAGAAATCGCGGAATATCTGCGCTGGATTACGGCTGGCAATTTCGTCTTTCTCGGCTACACGCACTACCACGTCGCTGCCGGCGACAGTGAATTGAAGCGTGCGCCCGACGGCGGCCTCGGCCTGCTGCGGCGGATTGACCACCCGCGCTTCGCTCGTTGTCTTGCCGGCATACCCGGCCAACTGGCCGAAATCGAGCGCATGCCTTCGGCACTGACGCTGGTCAAGGCCGATGTTCGTTCGACCGTTCACCGCCCGGCGTATCTGGACTTCATCGGCGTAGTTTACCGCAATGCCATTGGCAATATCGTCGGCGAGCATGTCTTCGTTGGCCTCTATTCCAGTCACTTCTATCACGTATCGACGACCGAGATCCCGGTCATTCGCGGCAAGGTGGCCAGGGTTCGCGCCGACTGCGGTTTTGCACCGGGTAGTCACAAGGACAAGACGCTGCTCAATGTCCTCGAAACCTATCCGCGCGACGAACTGATCGAAAGTGCTGATGACGATCTGCAACGTATTGCCGGCGGCATCGTGATGCTGCAAGAGCATCCGCGCGTCCGCGTATTCCTGCGCCACGACACCTGGGGGCGTTATGTCTCGGCAATGATCTTCATGCCGCGCGACCGCTTCGATACGACAATACGCAGGCGCATAAGTACCCTGCTCAGTGACACACTTCATGCAAATAGCATCGATTTTTTCCTGCTGGTCGGTGAGTCGCGTCTGGCCCGCCTGCAATTGATTGCGTGGACGCCGGACGGTACGCGCAGCGCCTATGATGCCGACTCCTTCGAGCGCGAGGTCGCGCGCATCGTTCGTGGCTGGCACGACGAATTGCAGCAGAACCTGATCGAGCATTGCGGCGAGGAGCATGGCAATGCCTTGCTGCGCCGCTATGCGCTGGCACTGCCGCTGGCCTATCAGGATCAGGTGCCGCCAAGCTCGGCGGTGTCCGATCTCGAACGTCTTGAAGCCGCCGAGCAGAGCGGGAAAATTGAGGTCAAGTTAAATGCGCCCTACGGCGACGACGGCTCGCACCAGCACCTCAAACTGTTCCTGAAAGGCTATCCGCGACCACTATCAGTGGTGCTGCCGGTGTTTGAAAACATGGGACTGACCGTGCTCTCCGAACAGCCCTTCAATCTGACCGGCAGCGATTTGCATATCGCCGATTTTTCAATAAAGCTACCCCGTGCTGACGCGCTCGACACCGAGCCAACACGGCACGCCTTTGTCGAACTGCTCGAAAAGTTGCTGCGCGACGAGGCCGAGAACGACGGTTTCAACCGGCTGGCACTACTCGCCGGTCTCGACGGCCCACGCATCACCATCCTGCGTGCCTACGCTCGCTACCTGCGCCAGGCCGGACTGCACTTTAGCCAGGTCTATATCGAACGCTGCCTGGCCACCTATCCGCACATCGCCAGGCTTCTTGTCGATTTCTTCGCAGCGCGACTTTCGCCGCCGGGCGACGACGCGCGCGCCGAGGCCATGGCCAAAGAACTTTGTGTCGCGCTGTCCGAAGTCAGCAGCCTCGACGACGACCACATCCTCTCCGCTTTTCGCACCGTCATCGAGGCGACGCTGCGAACCAACGCCTACCAGTGCGGAGCAGACGGCAAGCCGAAGGGGTACCTGTCGTTCAAGATATCGTCGAAGCATATTCCCTTCTTGCCCAAGCCGGTACCACTCTACGAAATCTTCGTGTACAGCCCGCGCATGGAAGGCATCCACCTGCGCGGTTCGCGCGTCGCCCGTGGCGGCCTGCGCTGGTCGGATCGCATGGAGGACTTTCGTACGGAGGTGCTCGGTCTGGTCAAGGCCCAGATGGTCAAGAACGCTGTCATCGTCCCGCTCGGCTCGAAGGGCGGCTTCGTCGGCAAGCGCCTGTCGTCGGCCAGCGAGCGTGAGGCCTTCCAGAGCGAAGGCATCGCCTGTTACTCGACTCTGATTCGTGGTCTCCTCGACCTCACCGACAATCTCGTCGACGGCAAGATCGTACCGCCGCAGGATGTCCGCCGCCGCGACGGAGACGATCCCTACCTCGTCGTCGCGGCCGACAAAGGTACGGCGACCTTCTCGGACATTGCCAACGGCATTGCCATAGACTACGGCTTCTGGCTTGGTGATGCCTTCGCTTCCGGCGGCTCGGTCGGCTATGACCACAAGAAGATGGGCATCACCGCACGCGGTGCCTGGGAGGCGGTAAAACGTCACTTCCGCGAGATGGGCCGCGATACACAACGCGAGCCATTCACCGTCGTCGGCATCGGCGACATGACCGGCGACGTCTTCGGCAACGGCATGCTGCTGTCCAACCAGATCTGTCTGCTTGCCGCTTTCGACCACCGGCACATTTTCCTCGATCCGAACCCTGACAGCGCACGCAGCTTTACTGAAAGGCAAAGGATGTTCGCGCTTCCGCGCTCGTCCTGGGACGATTACGACAAGTCGCTGATTTCAGCCGGCGGTGGAGTCTGGCCGCGCAGCGCGAAAAGCATCCCGCTCTCGCCGCCAATACGCGAATGGCTGGGTATCGATGCCGAACAGATGGCGCCGACCGAGCTGATCAACCAGATCCTCAAGGCGCCGACCGACCTTCTCTACAACGGCGGTATCGGCACCTATGTCAAGGCCAGCAGCCAGAGTCACCAGGACGCCAATGACCGAGGCAATGATGCGTTGCGTGTCGACGCCAGCGAACTGCGCGCCAGGGTCGTTGGCGAGGGCGGCAACCTCGGCCTGACGCAGCAGGCGCGGATCGAGTTCGCGCTCGCTGGCGGTCGCATTTTCACCGACGCCATCGACAACTCCGCCGGCGTTGATTGCTCTGACCACGAGGTCAACATCAAAATCCTGCTCGCTGGCCTTGTCGCCTGCGGCGACATGACCGGCAAGCAGCGCGATGCTCTGCTGGCGTCGATGACCGATGATGTCGGAGCCCTCGTGCTCGCCGACAATTATCAGCAGACCCAGGCGATAGCGATCGAGGTCGCCGCTGGCCATGAACTGCTCAACGCGCACGCGCAACTGATCCGCAGCCTTGAGGCAAATGGCGCGCTCGATCGCCGCATCGAGTTCCTGCCCAATGACAAGGGACTGGCCGAACGGGCGCAGATGGGCCGCGGCCTGACCTCGCCAGAGATTGCTGTCCTCCTCGCCTATACCAAGATTACGCTGAAGGAGTCGATACTGGCCTCGCCGCTGCCTGATGCGGTGGAGCTTGAGCAGTTGCTGGCTGACTACTTTCCGGCGGCGCTCCTCCGCCACTGTCGCAGCCAGCTCGCGACGCATCCGCTGAAGCGGGAGATCGTGACGACGCAACTGGTGAATCGCCTGGTTAACCGGATGGGAACCAGCTTCGTCATGCAGATCGGTGACGAGACCGGAGCCAGTCCGGCGCAGGTCGCGGCGGCCTGGATCGCGGTGAGTGATCTGCTTGGCGCCGAAGCCGCGTGGTGCGAGATCGAGGCGCTCGATTTGAAGATCCCGGCAACCCGGCAGATGGCACAGATGGCTGCGCTGCGCGAGATGGTCGGTGCCGCCACCCGCCAGGTGATTGCCGCGCAACCGGTCGGTGTGCATATCGCCGCAATCGTGGAGATCTACCGCGCTGCGGTCAACAACGCCATCGCCATTGCCCGCCAGGCTGAGACGGGTGGCCTGGCCGTCACTGCGCTGCTCGAATCACGTGCCGCCATCGTTGGTGTCTTTGAACTCGTCGATCTGGCGCGCGCCAGCGACATGCCCATCGACGAGGTTATGAGCGCTTGTTCACGTCTCGACGCGAGTCTTGATCTGGCCTGGTTCGGAAGTGCCATTGCCAGGCTGCCGGCCGGCAACCGCTGGCAAGCCCGCGCCCGAGCGCAACTCGCCAGAGAATTGCGCAAGTTACGGCAGAAGCTGCTGCAGCGCAGCCTCGGAGAGTCCCAGGCTCAAGTCATCGAGGCCAGCAGCGTGGTCGACGAACTGAAGCGCGACGCTCCACAGGATCTGGCCATGCTTTCTGCGGGTCTCGCTGAAATCAGGCGAGTACTCGCCGGCTGACGTTGCGGGGCAGGTTCAACGGTTTAACCACCCCCTAGGGCTTCGCCAATGCCCGGGCAACGACCAGCAAGGTGATCTCTGCAGCGCCGTGCAGTTTGAGGGTGCGTGCACACTCGTCAAGCGAAGCACCCGTGGTCATCACGTCATCGACGAGAATGACCCGTTTCCCGGTGAAATCGGTCGAGCAGAAAAATGCCCCACGGATGTTCTTTACCCTTTCGCGCCAGGGCAGGTTGGCCTGGGCTGGCGTATTGCGCGTGCGGCTGCAGTGGGTCGCATCGATCGGCAACTGCAACGCGGTACTGACCGGGCGCGCTAGCTCAAGCGCCTGATTGAAGCCTCTTTCACGCAGACGTTCGGGGTGGAGCGGCAAGGGAATGATGACATCGGCAACAAGGTTTGCGGCCACTGGGACCAGTTGCCGGCCGAAGTAGGCGCCGAGTGCCAGACGATGTCCGTATTTGAAAGATTGAACCAGTTTGTCAAGCGGGAAGTCATAGCGATATGCGGCAAACGTGGCTTCGTAGTTTGGCGGTTTGACCAGGCAACGACCGCAGATTTCGCCGTTCGGTGTTGGCAGGGCACATCGAGGGCAGCAAGGTTTTTGAAGTTGTGGCAGATCGGCTGCACAGGCTTCGCACACGATGTTATCTTCGCTGGCGGCAGCGCAAAGCAGGCAGTCCTGCGTTAGCAGCCTGCCGATGGTGCGAGCGAATTCACCTGTCGGGCCAGCTTTCAAGCCCTTGTTTTGGGTTAGAATCGACATTTCAGAACCGTCCCTGCGCGGTTCGCTGATTGTGCCTGCATGTCCCCTGCGTGTCTCCCTTTTTCTGGTAGGTTTTGCTCATGAATACAATTGCTCCAGTCCTTGCTCTGACTCCCGATTCTTCTGCGCCAGTCCGTTCTGCCAAGTGGACTGTCTCTCAGGTCGAGGCGCTTTACCAGATGCCCTTGATGGATTTGCTGTTTCGCGCCCAGCAGGTGCACCGCGAAAACTTTGATCCCAACGAAGTTCAGCGCTCGACGCTGATTTCGATCAAGACCGGCGGCTGTTCCGAGGATTGCAGCTATTGCTCGCAGTCGGCGCGCTACAAGACCGAAACCGAGCGCGAAGCGCTGATGCAGGTTGAGGACGTACTGGCAGCGGCCCGCGATGCCAAGGCCAAGGGCGCATCACGCTTCTGCATGGGGGCCGCCTGGCGCGGGCCCAAGGAAAAGGAGCTGGAGGTCGTCACGCAGATGATCCGCGAGGTCAAGGCGCTTGGACTGGAAACCTGCGTCACCCTGGGCATGCTCAAGGACGGGCAGGCCAGTCAGCTCAAGGAAGCCGGACTGGACTATTACAACCACAATCTGGATACCGACTCCGAGTTCTACGATCAGGTGATTACCACGCACAAGCACGCGGATCGCGTCGATACGATTTCGCAAGTGCGCCAGGCCGGGATCAAGGTTTGCTCAGGGGGCATTCTGGGCATGGGCGAAACGCGCCGCAACCGGGCGGCGATGGTGGCCCAACTGGCCAACCTGAATCCACCCCCGGAATCCGTGCCGATCAACAATCTGGTCGCAATCCCGGGTACGCCGCTGGCAAAAACCGAGCAGATCGACAATTTCGAGTTTGTAAGGACCATTGCCGCGGCACGCATCACCATGCCAGGCAGTTTCGTCCGGCTCTCTGCCGGTCGCGAGGCGATGGCGGAGGAAATGCAGGCGCTGTGTTTCTTCGCCGGTGCCAATTCGATTTTCTACTGCGACAAACTGCTGACCACAAGCAATCCTGGGATCGATCGTGACCAGGCCTTGTTCGATAAACTCGGTTTGCGTCCTATCTGATAGTCCATGAGCGCACCGGCGCCGTTCGTTGATTCGCGCCAGGTGCGGCGAAACTTCGCGCGTGCGGCAGCAAGCGGCTACGATGCAGTCGCTGTCTTGCAGCGTGAAGTTGGCAGCCGCATGCTTGAACGGCTCGATTATGTGAAGATCGATCCCGGGCGTGTGCTGGATCTGGGTTGTGGAACCGGTGCCAGCCTTGGCGCCCTGAGCGAGCGCTACGCGAAGTCGCAGGTGCTGGGTACCGATCTCAGCGAAGCCATGCTGCAAGCCGGGCGCAAGGAAAATTCACGCTTGCGCTGGCTGCTTCCCTTTCTGCGTGCGAGCAGGAGGTCAAGCGCACTGGTTGCCGCCGATACGCTGGCCTTGCCCTTTACCTCAGGATCGGTGGGCCTGATCTGGTCTAACCTGATGCTGCACTGGCTGGACGATCCCGTACCGGCTTTTCGTGAGATGCATCGCGTGCTGAATGTCGGCGGGCTGTTGATGTTTTCAACTTTTGGTCCGGATACCCTGAAGGAGTTGCGTGCCAGTTTTTCAGATGGGTATGTGCACACCCAGCGCTTTGCCGACATGCACGATTACGGTGACATGTTGCTCGAATGCGGCTACGCAGATCCGGTGATGGATGTGGACGTGCTGACCATGACCTATTCCAGTATTGACGACCTGTTCCGCGACTTGCGTCAAAGCGGCGCTGCCTGTGCCATGCAGGCACGTCGTCACGGGCTGATGGGGCGCTCGGCCTGGCACGCGGCGCGCACCGAGTACGAGAAATACCTGTTCGAAGGACGCTTGCCGGCAACCTTCGAGATAGTCTACGGCCATGCCTGGAAAGCACAGGCCAGGAAGACCGCAGACGGCAGCACAATTGTTCGCTTTGATCCCAAGCAACGGCTTCGCTAGCAGGTTGAATTTGCTATGATTAACCGTTATCCCCGCTTTTTTTCTGATTTTCCATTTCCTTGCAGGAACATATCATGCTGAAAAAACTTGCCTCTTTCGCCGGAATCAAAGGCCCGGTGGTCACGATAATCATGGACGGCTACGGTATTCCAAAGTCCGAAGGCGGCAGCGCTATCGCTGCGGCGAGGAAGCCTACTCTCGACCGGCTGTTTGCCAACTATCCGAACATCGCGCTGCGCGCACACGGCACGGCGGTCGGCATGCCGTCTGACGATGATATGGGTAACTCCGAGGTTGGCCATAACGCCATTGGCGCCGGCCAGGTATACAGCCAGGGCGCATCGCTGGTTGCCGATGCGATAGCCTCAGGTGCCATCTGGCAGGGTGAGGCCTGGCAGCAGATCGTTGCCGGTGCCAAGGCAGGCGCCAACGGAAAACAGGGGGCCATACATTTCATCGGCCTGTTCTCCGACGGCAACGTGCATAGCCACATTGATCACCTGAAAGCGATGGTGCTGCGCGCCAGGGAAGAGGGCGTCAAGGCGGTGCGTATTCATGCCCTGCTCGACGGTCGCGATGTGCCGGAAACCAGTGCGCTGGACTACGTCGAGCCCTTTGAAGCTTTCCTTGCCGAGGCGAATACGGACGGCTTCGATGCACAGATTGCTTCGGGTGGTGGCCGTATGAACATCACCATGGATCGCTATGACGCCAACTGGAACATGGTCGATAAAGGCTGGCACACCCACGTACTGGGCGAAGGCGAGCAATTCGCCAGCGCCTCGGCGGCGGTAAAGGCGTTGCGTATCAAGTTTCCGGGAACCATCGACCAGGATCTGCCGCCATTCGTGATCGCCAGGGACGGCAAGCCGGTAGGCACCATCGAGGACGGCGATTCAGTCGTCTTCTACAACTTCCGCGGTGACCGTGCCATTGAAATAACGCGCGCCTTCGAAGAAGAAAATTTCGGGAAATTCGATCGCGTGCGCGTGCCGAAGGTGACCTACGCCGGCATGTTGCAGTACGACGGCGACCTCAAGCTGCCCAAACGGTTTCTGGTCAACCCGCCGGCCATTCTGGATACTTCGGGCGAATGGTTCTCCAAGAGTGGCATCACCCAGTTTGCCTGCTCCGAGACGCAAAAATTCGGTCACGTGACCTACTTCTGGAACGGCAACCGTTCCGGCAAGTTCGAAGGCGAAACCTATCAGGAAGTCCCGAGCGACGTGGTTCCGTTTGAACAGCGCCCATGGATGAAGGCCGCTGAAATTGCCGATGCCATGATCGAGGCACTGAACAGCGGCAAGTACAGGACACTGCGCTGCAATTTCGCCAATGGCGACATGGTCGGACACACCGGAAATTTCCGGGCGGCGACGATGTCGATCGAGGCCGTCGATCTGCAACTCGCGCGCATCCTGCCGGTGATTGACGCGATGGGCGGCGTTGCGCTGATAACCGCCGACCACGGCAACGCCGACGAGATGTACGAACTGGACAAAAAGACCAAGCAGCCGGCGCAGAACAAGGATGGTTCGTTCAAGGCCAAAACCGCGCACACCCTGAACCCGGTTCCGCTGATCCTTTACGACAACGTTTCAGGTGGCAAACTCGGACTCAAGCAGACCCCGACCGCCGGTCTGTCGAACCTTGCAGCCACCACGGCCAACCTTCTCGGTCTGGAGAAGCATGACAAATGGGACGAGAGCCTGTTGCTGATCAAGTAATCGAAAAAAAGTACGCAGGGGAGCTGGAGCCAATGGCCTTCTCCAATCCGCTGTATCTATGCGAATGAAATAAAAAAAAGAGCAGCTTACACCTGCTCTTTTTTTTCGTCGATGGCCAATCAACTGGCGATGTAGTTTTCCAGTTGGCCGATGATGAACTTCTGCTGGGCAACCATTTCGTTGAGTATGTCACGAATCGAAATGATGCCCACGGCAAGACCTTTCTCGTCGAGAACCGGCAAATGACGGAAGTTTTTTTCCGACATGATCGCCATGCATTGATCAATCGTGTGGTCCATCGTCACCGAAACCACCTTGTCGGTCATGACTTCGCTGACTTTGGTATACACCGAGACCTTGCCCTGCAGAATCACCTTGCGCGCATAGTCGCGCTCCGAGAACATGCCGGCCAGACGCTGTCCATCCAGGACGACCAGTGCCCCGACATCATATTCAGCCATGATTTTGAGTGCATGAAGCACCGAGTGTTTGGGAGAGACTGTGTTGAGTTCCTTGCCCTCAACGAGCTGTTTTAGTGTTTTCATGTAGCCTCCTTGTAAAGTGGGGATGACAAGGTTCAATCCTGTGACGGATTTTTATTTTTGGTTCTCATATCAGCGCAGGCCGGCAGTATACTCTGCAAGTGCCTTGATTTGCTTGTCCGAGAGTTTTTCGGCAATGCTGCGCATCATTTTTTCCGGATCGTTTGCGCGTTCCTCGCTACGGAAACCCTTCAATTGGGCTTCAGTATAATCTGCGTACTGTCCGGCGAGGCTCGGGAACTGCGCCGGAACGCCGGCCCCTGCTGGCCCGTGACAACCGGCACAGGCTGGAATGCCGCGCTCGAAATCGCCCTTGCGCCAGAGGCTCTGGCCTGCCGCAACCAGCTTTTCGTCAGTCGCGGTCGACGGTTTCAGCTTCTGCTGAGAGAAATAAAGCGCGAGGCCCTGCATGTCTTCGGTGCTCAGAGCAGCAGTCATTCCACCCATGATGGCGTTATTGCGTAATGCCGGTTTGCCATCGACGGACTTGAAGTTCATCAGTTGCTTGAACAGATACTCCGAGCCCTGACCCGCCAGAATCGGGTTGGCCGACGTCGGGCTGTTGCCGTCTGCGCCGTGACAGGCGATGCATACCGTTTCAGCGGTCTTTTTGGCTTTTGCAAGATCAGGTTTGATTTTCATTTCCTCTGCCGCATTTACGGAGAGGCCGACGGTCATGAGAACCGCAAGTGCTGTGGTGCGAATCATGTACAAACTCCTGTTGATGAATCCGAGTTCAGCGAGGCATATTTCCAAACCTGATATTCTATAGCAATTCAGGGCTTGTTTACCTAGCTCCCAACCTCTTCGGTTTGCCAATGCCTCTTTTTCAGAAGGCGGTTTTTTTCACTACCGTCGCCAATTTGCCTGATCTGCCTGCCGATTCTCAGCGTGAGATCGCTTTGCCGGACGCTCGAATGCCGGAAAGTCGTCGGCCATCAATACCCTGGCCAATCACACGCGCCTTGCCTTTGTTTCCAAGACACCGGGGCGGACGCAACACCTCAATTTTTTTGCACTCGAAGAGGGCAGATACCTGGTTGATTTGCCGGGTTATGGGTTTGCCAAGGCACCGGAGGAAATCCGCTCCCAGTGGGAAGGTTTGCTGGCGCCCTACCTGCGCTATCGCCAGCCGCTGGTTGGTCTGGTGCTGATCATCGATAGCCGGCATCTTGTGACCGAGCTCGATTTACAGATGCTTCAGTGGTTCGCGCAGACCGGCAAGCCAATTCATGTCCTGCTCTCCAAGGCGGACAAGCTGAGCCGTCAGGAGCAGACACAGGCTCTACGCGAGGTACGGACGGTACTGACTGGAATCGGCGACCACTGTACGCTGCAACTGTTCTCCAGCCTGAAAAAAACAGGCGTTGCCGAAGCCGAGGCGGTTCTGGGTGGCTGGCTTGGCATGGAGTCAAAACAGCTCGCATTGCCGCCAGTCGGCTTGCGTTCCGCGAAAGTGGCAAGGTCGAAGAACCGCAAGGCCATTGGCTGGAGTGCAAGAACGGCGCAAGGCGGGGTAAAAAGCGCAGAAAATAAAAAGCCCCCGGCAAAGGGATGACCGGGGGCGAAATGCCTCACCTAGATGCAAGGCACCCGCTCAGGGAGATGAAGCGGGAGACGGCGTGAGCCATCTGTTGATTGAGAGTTAAGCTTGTATCGATTAGTTCCCGATTGCGGGATTTTTTTCAGTTCGGATACGAAAGTGACGTGAGCGCCATGAATTTCAATGCCGGTTTCCCTGCTGTGCGCATGCGCCGCATGCGCCGTGACGAATTTTCCCGCCGCCTGATGCGCGAGTCGGCGTTGACGGCTGACAACTTCATCTACCCGGTATTTGTCCTTGAGGGCAGCAGGCGTGTCGAAGCAGTTGCCTCGATGCCCGGCGTCGAGCGACAGAGCCTTGACCGTCTGCTGAAGACTGCCGAGCGGGCGCTCGATCTGGGCGTTCCTGCCCTGGCGCTGTTTCCGGTGATTGATGTCGCGTTGAAGACGCCGGGTGCTGAAGAGGCCTGGAACCCGGATGGCCTCGTGCCCCGCGTGGTGGCGGCACTGAAGAAAGAGTTTCCTGAACTGGGAATCATTACCGACGTGGCGCTCGACCCCTACACCAGCCACGGCCAGGACGGCCTGATCGATGCCGACGACCCGCGCGGCTACGTGCTCAACGACGAGACGCTTGAGGTGCTGGCGAAGCAGGCGCTCACCCACTCACTGGCTGGTGTCGATGTGGTCGCCCCGTCGGACATGATGGACGGTCGCGTGGCGCGTATCCGGGCCGAACTGGATGCAGCTAATCAGATTCATACGCGTATTCTGGCCTATTCGGCCAAGTACGCCTCAAGCTTCTACGGACCGTTTCGCGATGCCGTCGGCTCGGCCGCCAGTCTCGGCAAGGGCAACAAAACCACTTACCAGATGGACCCGGCGAACAGCGACGAAGCCTTGCGCGAAGTGGCGCTCGATCTTGCCGAGGGGGCCGACATGGTGATGGTCAAGCCGGGCATGCCCTATCTGGACATCGTGCGCCGCGTCAAGGACGAGTTCAAGGTGCCGACCTATGTCTATCAGGTCAGCGGCGAGTACGCCATGCTCAAGGCCGCCGCGCAGAACGGCTGGCTGGACGAAAAATCCTGCGTGCTGGAGAGCCTGCTCGCCTTCAAGCGGGCGGGAGCGGATGGCATTCTGACCTACTTCGCCCTGGACGCGGCGACCTGGCTCAAGGACTGACTCAAGGGCTGACTCAAGCCAATCACCCTATAAACCATAGTCGAGCACGACCGCTGCAACACCAGGTTTGGCGAGGGTTTGGCCCTCACCCCGACCCTCTTCCACAGGGAGAGGCGGTTTGCACCCTTCTCCTTGCGTGAGAAGTGCCGGGGAGTTTGCAGCGATTGCCCATTCCAAACCCATCCAAGCCCTTATGCGGCGGCCTGAACAGCGCACAAAGAGTGTATAATCCGAGCCCTATGCCATTGATTCAAAATTTATTTATAGGCGCTGCCGATGCGTTTTGACGAACTCGGCCTCGCGCCCGAGCTGCTAAGAGCCATTTCCGAACAGGGTTACACGGATCCAACGCCGATTCAGGCGCAAGCCATTCCGATTGTTCTTGCCGGTAACGACCTGATGGGCGGTGCCCAGACGGGTACCGGCAAAACCGCTGCATTCACCCTGCCGCTGCTCCAGCGCATCCTGCCTTTTGCCAGTCCGAGCCCGTCACCCGCTCGCCACCCGGTACGCGTACTGATGCTGGCGCCGACACGCGAACTGGCGATCCAGGTTTACGAATCGGTCAAGACCTACAGCAAATATATTCCGATCAGGAGCCTATGCACTTACGGCGGCGTCGATATCAAACCGCAGATCGCCGAAATTCGCCTCGGTGTCGAAGTACTGGTGGCCACGCCGGGACATCTGCTTGACCTCGTTGAACAGAAATGTCTCAACTTCGGCAGTGTGCAGGCGCTCGTGCTCGATGAGGCCGACCGCATGCTGGACATGGGCTTTGTTCCGGATGTCACGCGCATCATCAACCTGCTGCCACAACAGCGCCAGAGCCTGCTCTTCTCGGCGACCTTCTCGGAAGAAATCAAGAAGCTGGCCGACAAAATGCTCAAGTCGCCTGTGCTGATCGAAGTCGCCAAGCGCAACACGGTAGTGGACACCATCACGCACCGCGTGCACCCGGTAGCGGCCGACGCCAAGCGGGCACTGCTGGTCAAACTGCTCAGGTCATCGGAATTCAACCAGGTTCTGGTATTCACCCGCACCAAGATCGAAACCAACAAGCTCGCCCGGGAACTGCAGCGTGCCGGAATTGCCGCCGATTCGATCCATGGCGACAAGAGCCAGCAGGATCGGCTGAAAGCACTCGAAGCCTTCAAGGATGGCACGGTGCTGGTACTGGTCGCTACCGACGTTGCGGCACGCGGCCTGGATATTGACGATCTGCCGCACGTCATCAACTTCGAGCTGCCGCATACGCCCGAGGACTACATCCACCGCATTGGTCGTACCGGTCGTGCCGGCAAGCAGGGCACGGCGATTTCCCTGGTTTCAGCACACGAAGTCCAGTATCTGGTCGACATTGAAAAACTGATCAAGATAAAGGTCGAGCAGGTCATCGTTCCCGGTTTCGATCCGGAATACGATTACGAATATCCGCCCACGGGCCGGAAAGCGCATCAACGCCGCCCGCCGGCACCGTCGGCGGCCGCCGCCCCGGTAGCCAGACCGCGCCGTGAGCATTCCTCGGCAAGCACTCCGGTCAGCAACCGGCGCCGGACGCACATCGCCGCCGACGGATTCGATTTCAGCAAGCCGTACGAGAGCGCCGAACCACAGCCCCTGGCCGCACCCGCCGACACCGAAACCGCGCAGATCGTTGCCCACATGGAGCATCCGCACAAACCACGCCGGCTGGTCGCGGCGCTACTTGGCGGTTTGGGTCGAAAAAAGGACTAGCCCGCCATCGGCGATCAGTTTGCCGGTTTTTTTGTCGGCGCCTCGACAAGTTTCAGGATAGCCAGCGAAACATTGTCACCCTCGCCCTGGGCTCGCGTTCGCGCCCGGGAAATCAGCAGTTCCGAGGCTTCACGTGCAGAATAGGCGGCAACCACGCCGGCCAGTTCGGCATCGCTGAAGTATCCCCAGAGACCGTCCGAGCACAAAAGAAAAGAATCACCGGCCTGCAGGTCTACCGTTTCGCCAAAATCGATCCGGGGTACTTCGTTGCCGCCGAGTGAAGTGATCAGGATGTTGCGATTGGGATGAACCAGCGCCTGTTCGGGCGTGATTTTCCCCTTGGCCACCAGTTGTTCAACGTAAGAATGGTCGGTCGTGCGAAAAAAAGGCTGGTCGCCACGGAACTGGTAGAGACGGCTGTCACCGCAATGCGCCCAGCTCACCTTGCCCGGCTGCAGGATCAGGACCACGGCCGTACTGTGCGGATCCTTCTCGTTGATGAAACGCGACGCCTTGATCAGCATGTGCGCCTCGCGGAGGCTCGATTCAAGCATGATCTGCGGCGACTCGCTGCGCGCAGAGAACTGCTCAAGATTGTTGCAGGCCGTGTGGATCACCTGCTGTGCCGCCAGCACCCCGCCGGTATGTCCGCCCATGCCATCGGCAACGACGGCGAGCGCAACCCCACCCCCTTTGGGATGGGGAAAAAGGGCAACACGATCCTGTTGTTCCTTGCGGTCACCCTGATGCTGGGCAACACAGGCATCTATGATCAAAGGCATTATTCTGAATCTCCCCGGAGGATCGAGAATATCACGTTTGACCCTCCGCTACGGTGTGACGCTTGCACTATAAACGTGTTGTTTTAAAACCATCGCGCCCTGGAAAAGGTCACGGCTCACCCAGCACGTGGACTACCATTATTTACCGGCTTTACGGCAAAGCAGAGCTTGAAGAAGTCTTCCGATATAATCAAGCGCTCAACTTTAAATACTCCACAGGAATCCAGTCATGGGCAACCGCCTCTCCAAAATTGTCACCCGTACCGGCGATGCCGGCACCACAGGCCTTGGCGATGGGTCAAGGGTCGCCAAGGACTGCCTGCGCATCGAGGCCATGGGCGACGTTGATGAACTCAACTCAAGCCTGGGCGTCCTGCTCACCGAAGATCTTCCGGAAACCATCCGCGACGCGCTGCTCGGTGTCCAGCACGATCTGTTCGACCTCGGCGGCGAACTCTGCATACCCGACTCGAACATCATCGGAGCGGCGCACATCCTTCGCCTTGAAGAACTGGTCAAGCAATTCAACAAGAATCTCACCCCCCTCAAGGAGTTCATCCTGCCCGGCGGGACCCCCGCGGCGGCTCTCGCCCACCTTTCACGAACGATCTGTCGCCGAGCCGAACGTCGCGTCGTACACCTCTCAAACCATGAAAACGTTTCCGACTTTGCCCGTAAATACCTCAATCGCCTGTCCGACCTGCTGTTCGTTCTCGGTCGCGCCCTGAACAAGGCCGGTGGACGTGGCGATGTACTGTGGGTACATGGCAAGAATCTCGGCAAGACGTGATTGGGGGTGAACAGACAAGCCGGGTTCCGGTCGTCTGAATCGGGAGGCGAGGCTTGGGACTGATGAATTTCGCAGCCGGAAAAAATGCTTTAAGACTATCTGGTGCGCTAACTTGTTTACATCCAATGACTTGCGTAGGGGTTAATTGGCTATCCGAACCGGTGATTGATGTGCGCCTGTGCGATGCACAATGATCTCGGGATACTCATTATGTTGTCTCGTTTCGGCCATGAAGAGACCCTCGGTGCTTCGCCATTTGAAGGTTTTGGATGGCCGCTGTCGGAATCCTTGCAGCCATTCGTCTTGAATCGTTGGGTCAGAATCTGTACGTGTAATGTAGTCTTCTAGCTTACCCACAGGGGTGATATGATTGGTCATGGCTGATAAAAAGTCCCAAAAAGCTGTGGATGTCTCAACACGGCTAGCAAAAAAGCGCGGGAATGGGATTCTTCGGCGAGAAGTTTGGGTGGACGGCAAGGGTAAGGTAGTCCGTTACAACTTGGCATATATCAACCATGACATTTTTCAGGGCGACAACGGTCGCGTGATTGGATATGACAATGCTCACGGAGTTCATCACCGTCATTACATGGGCAAGGCGGATGAGGTGGAATTCCTGAGTTTTGAAGACATTGAAGACCGTTTTGAAGCAGACTGGTTGGTATTCAGAAAGGGCAATAAATGAGAACTGTGATCAAGATAGAGGGTCCGGCAGACTTTTTCAAGCGTGGAAAACTCGTCGCCAAACTTGCTGATCAGGGCAAGACGATTTCACGAGAGCACATAATTTCGTTTGAAGATCCGGAAGATATGGCTCGCCTGATCACGACCGCAAAGTTAGCGCTATTCAGAGAGGTACGTCGGAGTGCAGGCTCGATCACTGAGCTTGCAGAGCGTTTGCACCGTGATCGCAGCGCGGTAAAAAGAGATATTGATGATCTGGAAAAAGCGGGGCTCATTGAAGTTCAAGATATTCCGTTATCTGGGCATGGTCGTAAAAAGGAAGTCCGTGCGATCGCAGAGCAGGTGCTGCTGGCAATTTAATCAGAATGATGAATGCTGGTACAGTAGATCTGGACACTGTGGGTTCTGATGATGTACTCAACTACAAGGCTTCCCCGATTTCGCAAGTGCCGCGTGATGTTTTTTCTGTCTCGTTTCGACATCTCCAGACCTAATTTCGTCAAGTGCGGACGAAGTCCGCTCAGCCCGCACTTGACGCCGCTCAAAGATACGCTTTCTGTGGGGCCGGAGGCGGCGCTTTAACACTTACGGCCCTACAGACAAAACGCGAGGTTGCGAAACATTCAACGCCAGGTCGCCCTAAGAAACTGCCAGCGCCCTCATCACCTGTTTCATCCCGACTTCATTTCAGTTCATCGCTACTCACTCATCGGATTCCAGTTCCACTACGCTCGTCGTGCAAGAAGGTGAAGGACTGCGAAACTACAACCGGTCATGTTGGGCTCTGAGCCGGACCTGATGAAAGACGCGCGCCGGGACCTCAATCGTTAGCCGGGATGACCTCTTCCCCTGGAGCTAATCAGGCACGCCTGGCGCGGGTCCAACCCCTACAAGGGCTTCCCCGATTTCGCAAGTGCGCGTGATGTTTTTTTCTGTCTCGTTTCGACATCTCCAGACCTAATTTCGTCAAGTGCGGACGAAGTCCGGCGCAGCGCACACTTGACGCCGCTCAAAAAGATACGCTTTCTGTAGGGCCGGAAGCGGCGCTTTAACGCTTACGGCCCTACAGACAAAACGCGAGGTTGCGAAACATTCAGCGCCGGGTCGCCCAAGAAACTGCCAGCGCCCTCATCCACACCTGTTTCATCCCGACTTCATTTCAGTTCATCGCTACTCACTCATCGGATTCCAGTTCCACTGCGCTCGTCGTGCAAGAAGGTGAAGGACTGCGAAACTACAACCGGTCATGTTGGGCTCTGAGCCCGGACCCTGATGAAAGACGCGCGCCGGGACCTCAATCGTTAGCCGGGAATGACCTCTTCCCCTGGAGCTAATCAGGCACGCCCGGCGCGGGTCCAACCCGCTTCACATCAACGCATGCAGTGCATCGGTGATTCCTGGCCGCCGTCCGGCGGCACGTGTGTTCCTTTCAGTTGGCTATCTCTATTGCTATACGACACATTGATCGGCGGGTCAGGCCGCACTCTTGTTGAGCCGGAACTCCTCGCCGTATTTCAACACCGCCCACGCCAGCCGGGCGTTCTTCGCCGCAATGGCGACCACGGCTTTCCAGTACCCGCGTCGCTCCTGCAGGCTGCGCGCCCAGCGGCTGAAGCCATCCTGCTTCTCCCCCAGCCCGGACAGAATGGAGCGGGCGCCCATGACCAGGAGACTGCGCAGATAACGGTCGCCGGCCTTGGTGATCCGCCCCAGTCGGGATTTACCCCCACTGCTGTATTGCCCCGGGACGAGACCGATCCAGGCCGCAACCTGACGACCGTTCCTGAAATCGTGCCCGTTGCCGAGACTGGCCAGGAGGGCGCTGGCAGTGACCGGGCCGATGCCGGGCCGTTGCATCAGGCGACGGCTGCGCGCATCCTCGCGCGCCGCTTTGGCAATCAGTTTGTCGTACTCTTCTATCCGCACATCGAGCTGGTCGGCGTGCGCCAGGAGGTCGCCGACGCACTGGTTGGCATAGCCCGGAAGATCTTCGAGATGGGCGCCGATGTTCTGGCGCAGGCCGGCGACTTTCTGCGGCAGGACGATGCCGAATTCGGCGATCAGGCCGCGGATTCGGTTGTACGTGGCGGTACGCTCTTCGACGAAGCCTTGTCGGGTGCGGTGCAGGGTGAGGATGATCTGCTGGTGTTCTTCCTTGATCGGAACAAAGCGCATGTGGGGGCGGGTGACGGCTTCGCAGATGGCCGCGGCATCGGCGGCATCGTTCTTGCCGCGTTTGCCGGAGAGGCGGTAGGGGGTGACGAACTTCGGCGCCATCAGTTTGACGGTGTGGCCGTAGCTACGGAACAGCCGGGCCCAATGGTGGGCGCCGGAGCAGGCTTCGATGCCGATCAGGCACGGGGGCATCTGCACGATCAGTGGCAATAGTTGATCCCGCGTGACCTTCGGCTTGATCAATACGGCTTTGCCGTTCTCATCGACGCCATGGACGGCAAAGATGTTCTTGGCAAGATCGATTCCTACGGTGACAATGCTCATGGATTTCCCCTTTCGTGTTTCGTTAAATGGATGACTTGAGAATCACCATTTTGGCACGTCGTTGCCGTGCGGTTTCGTATTCGCTTCCTCGGGACGGGGAAGTCCCTTTCATTCGTTAGGTTTAATGTCCTCCAGGGCAAGTCGTAGACCGTCAATCAGAGCCATTGGCCCTGCGTCGGCTCTCTGTTGTCACCGGCCATTGCTGATTGGTGACTTGACCGTCAGCTTTGGGTCTATTCTGTTGAAAAACTCAGTTTTATTTTTTTCTGAACGAGGCCCGTCGGTCCGAACTTGAAGTTTTCATCGAACTGGTTGTGAGTTTCGGAAGATCAGATGCCGTGAACCCGCTGTTACGCGGTTACCAAACTTGCATTTGGTCCTTTTGGCATCAACCACATCGCCATTCGTCGTAAATTCTGTGCGGTTGCTGCCAGCAAGAACTCATCATGCGCACCGCTGAAGCCACGCAATCGCAACTTGTCCAGCTTCAGGATGCGCTTCAGATGAGCGAACAGCATTTCGACCTTCTTTCGATCCTTGCGGGATTGCGCGTAAGCATCCGTTGTGGCGATGGCGCGAGCCACGTCGCGCGCGTCCTCATGGATACTGCGGGCGATCTTTCGAATCGACGTGTTCGGACAGCACTGATTTTTCATCGGGCATTTGGCGCAGTCCATCTGGCTTGACCTATAGACGATGGTGTCCACCTTCGTAATATGCGTGCGGGTAGCCTTGAAGGGCCGCCAATTGGAGCGAAGTACCTTGCCTGCGGGGCAGCGGTATTCGTTGGCCTGCGCATTCCACTCAAACTCGCTGGACGAGAATGTTCCATCCTCACGCTCGGTCTTGTCCCAAACCGGCGCATGCGGTTCGATTTGCTTCTCATCGACCAGCCAGCCGAGCATGGCGGCTGAACCATAGTTGGTATCGCCGACCAGGCGTTCTGGCTTCAGGTCGAACTTGTCCTCGACCCGCTCGATCATCGTCTTGGTGGCATCAACCTCGGCTGTCTTATTGACGGCAGACGCTTCGACATCGACGATGATGCCGGCCTTGAGATCGATCAGATAGTTGGTCGAATAAGCGAAGAAGGCCGGACCACCCGGAGCAGCGGTCCAGGAGGCTGCGGGATCCGTCAGCGAAATGGATTTGCGCGGCGCCTCCGGATCATTAGCTTCCTCCAGTGCAGCAAGGTACTCGCGTACCGGTCGCGTTGCCTCGTCGGGGTTGCCCCAGTCAATCGGTTCATTCCCCGGTACGCCACTCTGCCGCTGGGCATCGGCCTTGACGATGCTGGCGTCTGTCGCAAAGCCTTCGCCGCGCACCAGCCCTTCCGCCATGCAGCGCTGAAGGACGCCTTCGAACAAATGGCGAAAGGCTTCGCTGTCACGAAAGCGACCGTGCCGGTTCTTGGAGAATGTCGAGTGATTCGGCACCGAATCTTCCAGCCCCAGCCGGCAGAACCAGCGGTAGGCCAGATTGAGATGGACTTCCTCGCACAGGCGCCGCTCGGAACGAATCCCGAAGCAGTAGCCAACGATGAGCATGCGGATCATCAGTTCCGGATCAATCGAGGGGCGTCCGACGGGACTATAGAATGGTTCCAGATGCTGCCGGAAAGCAGTCAAGTCGAGAAACTGGTGAATGCCCCGGAGCAGGTGATCCTCCGGCACATGGTCTTCCATGCTGAAGGTGTAGAACAGTTGCTCGCGGCCTGTTGTTTGGCGACCCATCATGGCAATGTACCCTCCTTAACAATGCCATAATCATACTAGTAATGCATATGGCATGTCAAGGAGTTTTTCAACAGAATAGGTCGAAATGAGACAGTCAACAAACCAATAACTCATCATGAATCTCATCTGAATGTTGCAAAGCGCAAAGTCTGCTGCCTATCAATGAAGACATACGGCTCCCAGTTACTAACAAAACCCGATTCCCGCCCGGTCATCATGCCAGTTGCCGTTCCGCCAGTTCGCGGAAAAGCCCGGGCTGTTCCATCAACTCGCTGTAGGTTCCGGCCTGCACAATCCGGCCGCGGTCCATTACAAGTATTCGGTCGGCATTGATGATCGTGCTCAAGCGGTGGGCGATAACGATGCGGGTCGCCTTCAAACGTTCAACGGAATGACTCACCAGGGCCTGGGTACGGTTGTCGAGCGCACTGGTGGCTTCATCGAACAGCAACACGCGGGGGCGCCTGACGATGGCCCGGGCGATCATGATGCGCTGCTTCTGGCCGCCGGAGAGGGTTGAGGCGCCCTCGGCGAGCATCGTGTGCATGCCCATCGGCATGGCTTCGATGTCGGCGTCCAGCCCGCAGAGGCGCGCAGCCACCCAGGCGTCATCGACAGTCAGGTTGAGGGCGCCGACAATATTGGTGTAGATGTCGCCAGGCATCAGTTGCCCGGATTGAAGCACCACCCCCATGTGCTTCCTTAATGATTGCAAATCAAGGTCTTCCAGATCCTTGCCATCGAAGTAGATGGAGCCGGACTCGGCGCGCTCAAACCCCAGCAACAGGCGCATCAGCGTCGACTTCCCGGAACCCGAAGGTCCGACAACCGCCAGGAACTCGCCTTCCCTGGCGGAAAACGAAACGCTGTCGAGAATGGGTGGCCCGTCCTGCCGGTAGCGAAAGACCAGGTTGGAAGCAGAAATGTGTCCTCTCAGTTCATGCACCCGCGTTCTCACCGGATCGGCTTCCGGCTGGGCTTCCAGGATGGGTTTGGCGCGTTCCAGTTGAGGCAGGAGGTGCAGAAGCGAAAGCAGGGTGTTGCTGAAGCCGATGAATTGCAGAAAAAAATTGGCAAAGGTTCCGGTGAAGGCAACAAAGGTACCGGTACTGAGCAGGGTAATGGCTGAATTTCCTCCGGCAAAAGGCTGTGCTACCAGGTAAAAAATGACGGCACTGGCCATGACCGAAAAAGTGGAGACGAAAACGTCTGCGGCATTGCGCAATATCTGGGCGTCAATGTGCAAGGACTTTTCCTGGGCAAAGGTCTCCGCCCAGCGGGCGAATGCCCGTCCCTCGGCGGCGGCGACGCGCAGCTTGGCGATGCCATTGAGATAGTCGAGTACGCGGCTGCTGAGTTTGCCCTGGAGCGCGACGTTCTGACGCTCCTTGCGCAGAATGAGGTAAGCGAGAATTCCATTACCGGCGATGGCGACGAGCACCAGGCCAAGGGCGACCAGGGCGAGCATCGGCGAGAGATAGAAGAGCAGGGCGAGATTCAGGAACGAGAACAGGCCACCGAGAAGACCACTGATCGTTGTTCCCGAGAGGTGCTGGTAGATGAGGTTAACGGCGTTGATGCGCTGCTCGAGATCGCCCGCGGAGTAGTTCCGGAAAAAGCGGACATGAAGTTTCAACACCCGGTCCCAGATCGCTGCCTGGAGCGCCGACTCGGTACTGGTCTCCAGGCGTAGCAGGACTTCGGATCGAAACAATGAGAAGAGCAGGGCGGCTACTGCCGCTCCAAGCAAGGCCATCACCATTTGCAGAAGCTGATTGCGGTTCGCCTCCGGTATCACATGGTCGAACAGATAGCCCATGGCCAGCGGGGCCAGGGTGCCGAGGATTCCCAGAAGCATGGCCATGGACAGAACCATTCCCAATTCCCGACGGCGACCGCTGAGGCCAAGGCGAACCAGGTCGATAATGGCGATGGGCTTGGCCGGCAGACTGCGGAAGAAACTGTAGGCAAAATGGGCAAGCGTTGTGGCCAGCACCGAATCCACTTTCTGTTGCTCCCCGGTGTGCGGGGAGACCGCGCTGTAGCCGCCTGCCCGGTCCGGCATCAGGGCGACGGGTTCTCCGCTTTCCATGGTGAAGCCGACCATCGGGCCGGCATCCTCCGCCCACCAGTGCCCACGCAAGGCCACCCGGCGTTTCTGCACGCGCGCCATATCCGCGAGGACCGCCAGGCGCTCGTCAGCGGGCAGGTGCAAGGCGTTCGACGGCAGGTCAGGGAAGCTGATGTCCAGTGGGGCGCCGACGATCCGGCAGGCGGACAGCACGGGATCAATGCCACCCTGCCAGGTGGTTTCGGGCAATCCGGGATCGAGGAGGCCGGCAAGCCGACGCAACCCGCCCTCCATCTGCCGTCCCATCTCTTCACGCCGGGCTTGCAGGCGTTGTGCATCGGCCACGTCGTCAGTGCCGAGTTTCACGATAAACGCCTGCAGCAATACCGTTTGCATAATAGCCAGGGTCGGCAGCAGAAGCCGGTCGATGATGAGTTGCCTGAAATCGAGTACCTGCAGCCGCGCTTCAGCGCAGCCGGCAATCCAGGCGTCGGCATGCATGCAAACCACCGATCCTGCCGGGAAAAGCAGATCCTCGTTGCCCATCAGGGTGACCTGGCCTTCAATGATTTCCACCCAGCGCATTGCCGACGCTACCGCGCACACCTCGGCATTGCCGAGCGGGAAGGGCTCTGTCGGGTCGGGTTCAAGGTACTGCGAAGGCACCAGGCCGGATCGTCCGGCGCGTACCAGGCCACCGATCCATTCGGCGACACTCACTTCCAGTTCATCTGCAGGCGGCAGCGGGGCACCGGCCATCAGCGAGTCAAGCGGCAGCAAGCGGGTTCCCGGCAGCGCTACAAAGCGCACCTGGTAAGCCGCAAGTTGTTCCGGCAGTTCGCTCCAGACCAGGAAGTTGCCCGCATTAATCCGGTATACCGCCCGCAAGGCCTGGGCGCTTCCCGTCTGCTTGATCTCGGTCAGGAACAGATCAACCGCCCCTTCGATAACCAGGGCGGCACGAGGCGAGCCTTCACGAAAAAACTCCGCTGCCGGCACAGCCATCGATTCCTGTGCCGCCAGCCACGACGTCCAGTTGCTGTCCCGAGTCATTCGGCCACCGCCAGACGCCGGTAATTACCCTCCGGAATGGCGAGCAGTTCGTCATGCGTTCCGGCCTCGACGATCCTGCCTTCCTGCAGAACGTAGATCCGGTCGCAGTCGCGTACGGTACTCAGGCGGTGGGCAACAATGACACAGGTGCATCCGCGTCGTCGCAGATTCAGATCGATCTCCATCTCGACCACTGGGTCGAGCGCGCTGGTCGCTTCGTCAAGCACCAGCATGCGCGGGTCATTGACCAGAGCGCGCGCCAGTTCCAGTCGTTGGCACTGTCCACCACTGAAATTTCGACCCCCCTGGTCGACCGGCCCATCGTAACCTCCGGGCCGGTTCATTATGGCTTCATGCATGCAGGCGTCGCTAGCCGCCCGCACCAAAGCCGAATCGGAGACCGTCCCGTCCCAGAGGGTGAGGTTGTCGCGAATGCTCCCCTCGAACAGCACGATCTCCTGGTCAACAACCGCCAGGGACAGAGCGAGCTGATCACGGTCCCAGGATTTCCGGGCCTGTCATCGAGCAGCACCTCGCCGGACCAGGGGTTGATAAATGCCCATCAAAAGCCGCGATACGGTCGACTTCCCGCACCCCGAAGGGCCGACCAGGGCAATGCGTTGCCCCGGCTCAACGGTGAGAGAAAAATCGCTGATCAGCGGTGGAGCGGTCCGGTTATAACCGAAAGTCACGCCGCGCAGTTCGATGCGGCCCTGAAGCCTGGCGTTGCCTTGTGGCGTTGCCGAGGGCGCCAGCAAGCCGCTGGCGGTTTCCGGGGTGACGCGCTGGACATCGTCAAGGCGGTCCATGTCGCCCTGAAGCTGCTGGATCTGTGCGCCCAGGTTGACCAGCGACTGTACCGGTCCGGAAAAACTCTGGGCCAGGCTCTGAAAGGCCACCAGCATGCCAACGCTCATCGCCCCGTCCATCACCCGCAAACCACCGAGACCGACGATCAGCGAGGCTTCGACCGCCGCCAGGGTCATCGGCAGCGTATTCAGCAGCAAGGATGAGCGTGCCTGTTCCTGGGTCGACATCAACCAGCGCGCCTGGTAACCCGCCCACTTTTCAAAGAAATCGGATTCTGCGCCCGAGGCCTTGATGGTTTACATCAACATCAGGCCGTTCATCGATGCCCCCACGACCTTCCCGCCATCGATCGCCAGCCGCTGATTCGCGGCCTTGCGCCGACCGGCCACCGATTGCAGCAGCCCGATGTTGGCCACGGCAAAGAATAAACTGACCAGCGACAGCACGACGTCATAGCTGAACATGACTGCCAGAAAGAACAGGGCGGTGAACAGATTGAGGCCGGCGGCCGGAAGTCCGCTGGAGACCATCTGGGCGACGCGATCGCTGATGGCCAGGCGCGATCCGATCTCACCGGCGTAGCGCTGGGTATAAAACTCGATCGGCAGGTGCAGCATATGCCAGAACAGCCTGCTTCCGGTCGCTACGGCGATTGATGACTCCATGCGCAGCAGATAGTGCTTCTCGATGGCCAGCAGTCCGCCACGCAGCAGGGCGGTGATGAACATGCCGACAACGACGGGCCACAGCCACGAGTGCTGTCCGCCAATCATGAAATCGTCAACGAAGATTCTGAAGAAGGCCGGGATGGCCAGTCCGGGAATGACCAGGGTCAGGCCGACCAGGGAGACGAAAGAAAATGCCGACTTGTACCCGGTGACCCTGGCCAGCAAGGCCTTGACGACACTGGGCGGTTCGCCGTGGGGACGGAACTCCGGGGTCGTCTCGAAGGTCAGGGCAACGCCGGTGAACGACTGGTCGAACTCCTCCCAGGAGGCAATCCGGCGCCCGCCGGCAGGGTCATTGAGGGACACCCCCTCGGCAGAGAACCCCTCGACGACCAGGAAGTGATTGAAGTTCCAGAATACGATCATCGGCAAGGGTAAATCCGACAGCGCGGCCAGCTCCTTGCGGAAACCGCGGGCGCTCAGGCCGTAGGTTCTGGCCGCCTTGATGATGTTGCTGGCCTTGCTGCCGTCGCGCGAAACACCGCACTCGAGACGCAGCTCATTGAGCGGTACCCAGCACCCGTAATAGGCCAGAATGCTGGCCAGGGCCGCCGCGCCGCATTCCACCGCCTCCATCTGCAGCACGACCGGCGTCTTGACCTGACGCAGGCGAAAACCCTCCGGTGCCGAGGTGGCCGCCTGATCCATCTACAGCCCCCCCAGAGCATTGCGCAACGCCGGGATGAGCAGGGAAATGGGTGGCTGCCGTCGCACCACGATCTCGGCCTGTGCCGGAGTACCGGCGGAAATCTTCACCGGAGGCCCCTTTTGTGAAGACCACTGGTAGCCGCTGAGGGTATCAGCGCGGATCAGTTTCGCGCGAAGTTCGATCGGCGACAGACTGCCCGACAGTTCCCGGACCAGTTCTTCATTCTGCAATGTGCTGCGCATGCTCTGCTGCGTGGCCGGATAGTCGGAGACATAAATCACCTCGCCGATCAGATAGCCATATTCCTCACGTCGCACGTTGGCCGGCACCACATGCACCGTCATTCCCTTGCTGACCTTCTTGCCATCGCTGGCGGCAAGGTAGATCGCCACTTCCAGCCCGTCGGCGACTTCGCCTTCCGGCTCGACCGTAACCAGGGGCGTGCCGGGCGATACCAGCGACCCTGGCGCCACGCGTACCTCGACGACCCGCCCGGCATACGGGCTTTCGACGAGGGTCGTCAGGCGTTCGGTCTGCGCCAGACCTTCGACCGCGCGTTGCGCCTCGGCGACCTGCGACTTGATCTGGCTTAATTCTGCCTCGGCCTGTTTTCTCGTATCCAGTTGCTTGAGGGCCAGTTGCCTTGTCTGCACGCGAATGTTCTCGGACTCAAGCCGGGCGTTGGTCAACTCCATCTGGGTGGCGAGCAATGTCTGGCGCGTAATCAGTCCCTGATCCAGCAGGATTGTCTGTGCAGCCACTCGTTCTCCCAGAAGGCGGCTACGCTCCTCGGCGGCCTTTTGCTGCTGGTTGTACATTGTCTGCTGTTGCTTGATCGATGCATCGCTGATGTTTTCGCCTTGCTCGAGCAGCGCGTTGATCCGCGCTTCCTGGCGCCGAAGTTCGGCCAGTCGATCTGCCGCCTGGCGTTGCCTTTCAGTCAGCTCCGGCTGGGAAATGCGCGCGATGGTCTGGCCGCGATTCACGTGGCCGCCGATGCCGACCAGCAGATCCATGACCCGCCCCTGGGCCGCCGAACTGACCTCGGCCAGTCCGCCCCGCTGGAGCAGAATGGCGCGGCCCGAGACCACCGTCGGCACCGAGCCGAGGAAGCCCCAGACCAGCGCACCGAATACGAGTCCGGCGAGCGGTGCCCACAGCAACCATCCGCGTGGAGTGATGACATGCACCAGTCGATCCAGTTGTTCCGGCGAGGACAGCCGATCAAGCGAAACCTGACGGAAGATGTTTTTTCGTTCTGACATGAGTATCCGTCCTCAGGGCAAGGCAAAGCGCATGAAGCTGGCGAGATTGACTTCGAACTGATCGCCCGCGGTTCCCACCAGGGCATCGACTTCATGCCCGAGCCGGACCACGCTGATGGCATAAGTGCTGCGCCGTTGCACTTCGTCGAGCAGGGCACGGAAATAGCGATCTTCAACGTTGATGACGTCGATCAGGGTGGCCACGCCTAGACGGCGCCTGGTGCGTTCATGCTCAAGCGTTTTGGCATAGCGCTCGACGATCTGCGTGGAACCGCGCAAAGCATCGGCCGAGCGGCGGACCAGCGCCGACGAGGCTTCCACGGCCGCACCGATGTCGGCGCGCAGAGCCTCACGACGAATCTCGGCTTCGCTGAGCAGGGCGGAGGCCTGCCGCATCTGTCCGGTGGCGGTATTGTTGCCGACCGGAAGCTGAAAATTGAGAATGGCCGCGACCGATGGCCCTGCAGCATTGCCGCCTACGGGGTTCACCACACCGGAGATGCCGGCGCCTTCCTGCAGGCTGTTGGAACTTACGAGCAGGGTCAGATCGACCTGCGGCCGGGTCAGATCCCTGCTGCCGGCCAGACGTTCGCCCAGTGCCAGGACGCGTCGCTCGATCGCCTGCCAGTCACCGCGCCTGAGCAGCGCCCGGTCCAGCAAAAGGTTCACCGCGGGCAGGTGGGTGACTGCCTCAGGCGCCGGCGGCGGGGTAAGCGGCTGGCCGATTTCCTTCTGCAGCTGCGAGGTCAGACCCATGCTCCTGCCCAGCGCCTGCTGGGCTTCCAGCAAGGCCTGCTCGGCAATGATGCGGCTATTGATGCGTTCCAGGTGATTGGCCTGGGCCAGGTCGATATCGGCCGCCGGAACCTCATCCGCCGCAACCAGCTTGCGCAGTTCCTGGAGCAGTCCAAGCGTCCGCTCCTCGCTGCTGCGAGAGATTTCCAGTTGTCGCCAGCGGCTGCTGTATTCCCAATAGGCAATCGCCGCATCGCGCAGGGCCAGCGAGACTGCATAGCGCTTTTCTGCGCTTGCCGCTGCCAGATCCTGCTCGCCTGCCTTCAGCGCCGAGTTTGCCGCATTGCCTTCGCCGGCACCCCTGGCCAGGGGAACACGCAGCCCGAAAGCAATCGACCGGGTGGTCTGGGAGGGAAGCCCCAACACCCTCGATGTGCTGTTCTGCAGGTAGGTGGACGCAGCGCTGCCGAGGAGCGTCGGCCCCGAGCGCAGGCGCTTCTCCACACTCGCATCAAGACCGGAACCGCTGCCGCTCAGGTCGGTAAGAACCGGCGTGACAAATTGCTCTGCCTGGGTCAGGGGGCGCCGATCCTCGTTACGTCGCGCTTCGAGTGTCAGCAAGGGATCGAAGGTCCCCAGTGCTTGCTGCACCAATGCATCTGCAATCTGCACCTGGGCTTCGCTGATCTGCACGTCGCGATTGCCATGCAGGGTCACAAGGATGGCATCATTCAGCGACAGGCCTCTGACCGTCTGGGCCAGCGCCGGAGCCGTGCAGCCAATCCACATTGCCACCGTCAGTGCAGCAAGCCTGCTGTTCGGATGACGTCGGCAGTTACCAATAAGCGTTGTGTCGTCAATCATGCCTGGATTCGCGCGCCGTAGGCTCAGTCCTGTTTCGTCTTAACCGATGAGCTTCTTGAGCATGCGATCGAATCGACTTCCTGCCAGATGCAAGGTATCCAGCACGTGACCGTCAAGTTCGCCATGCTGCATCTCATCGAGGTCGTCAGGCGACTCGCCATAGCCGAAACGGGCGAGAACATTGCGCATGCGATCGGCGAGAAAGATCGCAATCGACTTGTAGAAGCGGGCCGCAAAAGCGGCATCGGCGGCCATTCTCTGGCTGATCAGACGATGTTCTACCGCCAGTACCAGCACCTCGCTGATGGTCTGCACGGAAGCCGACGTGGGACTGTCGTCAACAAAAGACATTTCACCCAGAATATCACCCACCCCCACTCTGGCGATTTCCTGGCCTTGAGCGGCCAGGACTTTTAGCTCGCCATCGAGAACAATGAACAACTGATCAAGGTGTTCGCCCTGACGAACGAGCAGTTCGCCGGATTTCACATGCACCCGCTTGCCGACTACCGCCAGCCAGTCAGTATCCTGATCCGTCAATTGACCGAGAATGTACAAAACCTTGCGCATAACCCCCTCCCGATGACGCTTCCCGTGGTTATTGAGTGACTGCGCAAATTCGCGAACCCTTTTTTCTCGTGCGAAGCGAACATGCCGTTATAAATAATAACAGCAAGCGGATTCTCACCGCCAGATTAGTTGTCAGGGATTGTAGTTGCCATGATTCGGGAACTGATCCGACCCTGAACACCACAAAAATGTGACATGCATTCTGTGCTTCTTCGAAATGGCGTTCAGGGCGGTGCAAGCTCAATTCCCTATTGCTTGCGAAGAATCGTCTGGTGGCCAGTGATCATAAAGCTCTATTGATGTGCGTTGGCAATCCTGGTGAGAACCCTTTCGCCATCCTCTGCAATCTGCTTTTCTCTTTGGCCAAGGTGCTGTAAGGTATGCACAGACGGTTTCTCCAGGCCCATGATGGATCCACTTCCTGAATTCCCTGATCTCACCCCCTCCGAGCTTGCTGCCCTTCTGGAGCGTGCCGTGATGCGCTCGTATCCAAAAAATGCAGTCATAATCAACGAGGGCGACGAAGGTGACAGTGTTTATTTCGTCATCCGGGGCAAGGTCAAGGTTTTCCTGTCGAACGACCAGGGGCGCGAGGTCGTCATCGGCCAGCTCGGGCCTGGTGACTATTTTGGTGAAATGCTGCTCGAACCCGGCTCGCGTTCCGCGTCGGTGATGGCGCTGGATGCCTCGCGCTTTGCCGTCGTGCGGATCGAAGAGTTTCGCGAGTTCCTGAAAAGTCACCCGGATTTCGTTCTCGCCCTGATGGGCAAACTGATACGTCGAAGCCGCACCCTGGCGCGCAATGTCAAGAGTCTGGCCCTGCTCGACGTCTATGGCCGCCTGGCCCAGCTTCTGCACGAACTGGCTCGTCAGCAGGGAGAGACCTGGTTGATCGACGAACCCCTGACCCAGCAGGAAATGGCCAGCCGCATCGGCTCGTCGCGGGAGATGATCAGCCGTATCTTCAAAGATCTGGTGGCAGGTGGTTACCTGACCGTAACCCGCCAGCGCATCGAGATCAGGCGTCGTTTGCCAACTGCATGGTGAGCGCGCCAGCAGCAAAATTGATGTGGAATTGCGGGCCGGGAAAGGAAAAAAGTGACGCGCTCACTCGCTGTGGGCACTGGTTGCGGGCTTCTGCCACTCACTGACAGCAAAACTGGACGCCTGAGCGAATTTGAGTTATCCATCTTCTCGAGCTTGGCATTTATTGCAAACAGCACCCGCGAAGACTGGTGATAATTCCTTTTTGACTTGTGAATTTGTCACACTGTTTGCTGTTAATTAGTTCGCTTTACCGACTTGTAAGGTCGGGTTACTCTTGTAGGCATGGATTCAGGAATTTCGATTTGACAATGTCGGCGTACGGGCAATCTGAATTAGCTCAAGTATGTAAAATACATGTTGCTTTTATTGTGATTTTAAGCCAAGGCATTTCTGTTTATCTGCAAATGAAATATCAATTTACTTCGCAACCATAAATAGTTGCTGGACTGAATGGGTGCCCAACTTTAAGCCCGGGGGCGTCCTGCATGTTTCGGGCTTTGTTGTCTAATTTGGAGGTATTTATCATGTCAGATGCAAACCATAAGCCCGAGGGCGATAAAGTTGTTGTGGTTACGAACACCGATATGGAATTGAATGAAGAGGATCTCGCCAAGGTTGCTGGGGGAATGATGATGTCGGACGGCGGGTCCAGCGCAAAATCCAAGACCATTAATGGACTAGATACCAGTAGGCCAAAATATGACACGGATGTTGGGTTTTGAATCAAGCAGGTTCAATCTTGTATAAATAGAACACAGTGCGAACAAGCACTGTGATTTTTTGAGGGCGGGCGGAGCATAATCCTTTGCCCGCCCTCTGTTTTAAGGTGCTGTTGCGAAATGATTCTGGTCATAGCCAAGCATGATGAACCCACTGCGATTTTGATCCACGAATTGCTTCAGCACCACAAACAAAAGTGTGTAATTGTTGATTTTGAATGTTTCCCCGCTCAGGACAAACTAGCGTTTAACCTTTCTGCCAAGCAGGGTTCAAGAGTTGTCTACAATCAGGCGAATGGCGGTGAAATTTCTCTGGAAAAAATAAGATCCATTTTCTGGTGGAGGCCAGAGTTACCAAAAGCCAACCCGGATCTAACGGATGCTGCACTGGTAACGCATATCGAGGAAGCATCGGCGGAAGTCGTCTATGGTATTTTTGATGACCTCGACTGTCTGCATTTCCCATGTTCTCGTAATGTGATGCGGCGCGCGAAGTTGAAACTACCCCAATTGACGCTGGCATCCAGACTGGGATTTAACATTCCTGAAACGCTGGTTACGAATGACCCAGAAGCATTCCTGGATTTTTTCAACGCAGCGCAGACCCGAGTCATTACCAAACCTGCCGTTGCACTACCCAATCCGATTTTTCGTGAGGTTGCATTTGGTTATGCGAATCTTGTACAGCCTCGTGATCTGTTGCATTTTCAGGATGTCCGCTTGTGCCCTTTCATCGCACAACACTATGTTGAGAAGAAAGTTGAGATCAGGGTGACTGTAGTCGGGCCTGATGTTTTTGCAGCAGAGATTCATTCACAGTCAACCAACAGAACGAAAACTGACTGGCGTCATTACGACGACGGCAATACGCCACACTTCGTTCATCAATTACCTGAAAAGATTGAAGAGTTATGCAGGAAGCTAGTCGTTGCTATGGGACTGCTTTATGGGGCTATTGACCTCATCTTGACTCCCGCTGGAGATTATTATTTTCTTGAGATCAATCCTGCGGGCCAGTTTGGCTGGATTGAAGGCATGACCGGGTTACCGATCAGCCAGCGGATCGTTAGAATGCTCGTCGATCATGTGTAGGCACCAATATGGAATAGAGCCAGAAGCATCGGAAAAACAGGCAAAGGGTTGTCGATGAATGCATTAACTGATCAATCACAAATTCTCTTGTCTTTTATTACTGACCTCAGTCGCCAGAACCTGCTGCCTGAAGAGGCATTAAACAACTTGAAGCACTTGAAGAGCGATTTCCCGGACTGTGCTTTTGATCTGGTGTGGGAACTCGATGGCGCGTCAGGCCAACATTGCTACTGCCTGTTGGTTACCAGCGGTAGTGGAACGCTGTCCCTCAGTGCCACGCAAAACGGCGTTTTGCCATGGTCATTAAGGGGCGGGGTTCGGCTTGACTCCAATATCCTTGTCAAGGTGAATGAAAATCCACTAACCGTTGTGCAAGCAATTACCTATGTGGATCTTGTCCTGAACAAGGGTAATCTGTTCACCGACTTGGTCGATTACGGCTTGTTGGCAGCGCAGGCAAAGCATTTCGATGTGCCCGTTTCCAAGGAGCAATTGGACACCGCGACAAGCAGCTATTTTGCATCAAGAGGTATTACAGGCGGGGTTGAGATCGCTGCATGGCTGGGTCAAAGAGGTCTGACTATTGAGCGCTTCCGGACTTTCATCGAAGATGGCATGCGAAGCCGTGCTGTAGAACGTCATCTCGCTTCATCCATTGAGGCGGCGAGCATTGACTTCACCCCGAATGCACTCGGATCCATCCCGGTTTCACGAATCAGCCTGCCAGCCCAGTTGACCGAGCTCGCCACTGAAATTTTGCGGAAGCACCCTGGAGATGACTTGCCTGCCCTTACTCGAAAAATTGCAGAGGCTTGCGATTTCAAAGCAATGCTCAAAATTGAGTTTGTGCGATTGTTGAACTTCGAGTTGGTCAGCCTTTTCCCCGATAAATCTGATTTTCCAGTAGGGAAAGTACTGGTCAGTGCTGACAATGGCACGGGTATCGAAATCATGCAGGTGCTAGGGTCCGCCGATATCCCTACGTCATCGCAGATGGAAATCAGGCGGGTGCAGAAAGCTGTGCAGGCGTGGTATGAAAATGAAAGAGCTAAAGCGAAAGTTGAATGGAATTGGGGAAAAGCGAATTTTGGGATGATTTCAATGAAATAGTTGTTTATTGTTGCCTGGATCGGACTCGCGTTCCGTGTCGGTGATGACGCTGATGCCTCGCACTTTGCCGACGTGCGGATCGAATAGTTTCACGAGTTCCTGAAAGGTTGCCCGGATTTCGTACTCCCTCTCATGAGCAAACCTATACGTCGAAGCCGCACACTTACACAGCAGGAAATGGCCAGCCGCATCGGCTCGTCGCGGGAAATGATCAGCCGCATCTTCAAGGACCTGGTGGCCGGCGGTTACCTGACCGTGACACGCCAGCGCATCGAGATCAGGCGTCGTCTGCCGACCGCCTGGTGAATTGAACCAGCGCGCGATCGAAAGAGAGTGGCGCTCAGCGTATTCTCGCGGCCAATGCTGCAGACCAGTCTGTGAACGGACATGAATCCTGTCAACCGGGGTGAATAAGTCACATCCCGGCTGTGCCGCAGGTCAATGGCTACGCTCTGAATAATCATCTATAGTCTGTTCAAGCGTTGCGATTCCGTAGCGCGATGCCGCAGACCAAGGAGATCATCATGACGAATACCAGCAAGCCATCGGCACAGGAAACGCCTGAAAAAACTCAGGAAATTGAGACAACGCCGGAGAGCGAACTTTCCGATGACGCGCTTGACCAGGTGTCTGGCGGACTTAAGCGATTGGCGAGGGGTCCGGGAACGCAGACAGAGGACGATGTTTACGTCGGCTGATGCCCACCTGCAAGCCCAGCCTGACAATCAAAGAGCGCTTCGCAATGAACTCGAAGCAGCTCATTGACCCGCACCAATAACTGCCAGAATATGTTATTTGCACCCTTGAATTTTCTATCCATGGCTGGCGTGGGGGTGCCCCAGCCCAACTATAGAGGAGTCCAATCATGAGCCTGGAATCATTCAATGCCTTCATGGCAAAAATCAATGCCGAAGAAACGCTGCGTAACGAGCTCAAGCAAGCCAATCCGGACGGGATGACGATCGACGCGCTAGCCGCCGTAGCCGTGCAGCATGGCTTCCACTTCGACGCGCAGGACGTTAGCAACGAGCTGTCCGAAAAGGATCTGGACTTGGTCGCTGGTGGTTATTCCTTTGATCCCGGTTCCACCAGGCTTGGCACACAGAAACTGGGCGTAGCCGGCGGGTCAGCGTTTACCATTAAAGGCGATTTCCAAGTTTCGCCAGGTGCACTGGTAGTCAAGTTTTTTTAGTGACCGCTGAGGACAGCGCGCTGCCCCAGAGGCACCCGCTCCCAGCTCCCAGCTTTCCGGATCGCTCGACTCGCGACAAGGTCTTCGCAGCGCTTGAGGCAGCACGGCAAAGCGGACGAGGCTCGACGCTGGGCCTGCTCTTCACTGACGGCTACGCGCTGTCGACCGTAACGGTGAGCGAGGCCATCGGTGATGCACTGAACGCATTGATCGCCGCCAACATGGTCGCGGTCGATGGCCAACAGGTTTCGGCGACGGTCCGACTGCAATACTACGCTGGCTGTTACTTCACCAGCGATCGCCCCGAGTTGCATCGGGACCGCTTTGCCGACTTCGTTCTCGGAGTGGGGTTTGCCACTCGGAACTTCGCCGAAATGATGCCGCTACGACCGGGTAGTTCGGTACTCGACCTTGGCTGCGGCTGTGGCGTACTCGCGGTGCTCAGTGCGCCGCTGGCGTCTGCGGTGATGGCTGTCGACATCAATCCGCGCGCGCTCGCTTTCACCCGTTTCAACGCAGAGCTGAACGGCTTCCCGCAAATCGAAACGGCACTTGGCGATCTTTTCGCTCCTGTTCTTTCTCGGCGTTTCGATGTCATTGTCTCCAACGCTCCGTATGTCATCTCGCCGGCGTCGACCACCGCTATCGGGACGGCGGTGCCGGCATCTGCGAGCGTATTGCCCGCCAGGCACCGGCATTGCTTGCTGCCGGCGGCTGCCTGATGCTTGCCGCAAACTGGCCAGAACATCGCGGACGATCCTGGCAGGGCGAGCTTGCCCAATGGTTCGAGTCATCGGGTTGCGATGTCTGGGTGCTGGCCTCCGATCACCTGCTCCCCGATGACTACGCCCGCGTGTGGCTGGCGCAGGAATATGGCGACATCGTTCCGACCGAGGCGATCAATAGCTGGCTTGCCGCATATATCGCCGCCGACATCACCATGCTGCACTGCGGCTTCGTGCTGCTCAGCCACGCGCCAGGCCGCGAGCCGTGGATCGAGATACGCGAGTTGCCGCCTGGCGGTGGACGACGCGGCGAGTCGCTTGATCGCATTCTCGCCGCACGCGACCTGGCTGCACGCAGCGACGACGCAGCGCTGATCGACCTGAGACTGGTCCCGCTTGCCAGGCTTGAAGCGATCGAACACCGCCGCCCCGGAGCGAACGGCTGGTGCGTCGAGCGTGTCGATCTGCGAGCGGCCGACGGCCTGCGGATCGCCATGCGGGTCGATCCGCTCGCCGCCGACTTGCTCGGCTGGATGGACGGGTCGCGCAGCGCAGGCGAGGCCGCTACAGCGTTCGCGCAGGCGCGCGGACTTGCACCCGAAACAATCATTGGTGCGCTGCCTGCTTTGCTGCGCAAACTGCTCGAAGCTGGGCTGATCGTTCCAGACACCGAGTCATGATGACGATGTGATAACTGGTGCCGCCTCAGAGATCCAAGTTATTTTCACTGCCGCTGAGAAACGCCACTTGGTCTACGGCTGCCGCCGTGCTAGCATGTATCTACACGTATCGACAGGCGAGGTAGTCATGAAGCTGCAATTGGCGAAATGGGGCAACAGTCTGGCAGTTCGTCTGCCGGTGGAATGCACGCGCGCTGCCGGGTTGAGCGAGGGCGATACCGTCGAGGCGGAGGTGACGTCGCTCGGCGAGATCAAGCTGACGCCGGCGCAGCCGTTCGACAAGTCGGCTTTCATCAAGCGTCTGCGCAAGCTGCGGGCAAGCATGCCGATGACAACGACGAGCGTCCAGATGATGCGCCACGAGGATCGTTATTGATGATCTATCTGGACACCAGCGCGGCGGTACCGATGTTTGTCCCCGAGCCGGCGAGCCCGGCAATCGAAGCCTGGTTTAAGTCCTGCGCCGAACCCCTGGTATCGTCAGACTGGATGATGACGGAGTTTTCGAGCGCCTTGTCGATCAAGGTCCGTAAAGGCGAGATCAGCGCCAGGCAGGCGCAGGCGGCATGGAAGGACTTCGACGCGTTCTGCAAGTCTGGATTGCGCCTGTTGCCTGTGAGTCGAAAAGCCTTTGCAGAGGCTGCCGCGATGGTGCGGAATGCGGCAAGCGGCTTGCGCTCCGGTGATGCCTTGCACCTGGCGATGGCGCTTGAAGCAGGCGCCAGCGAGATGGCGACGGCAGACGAAACGCTGGCGAAGAACGCGAAAGAGAAGGGATTGGCGCTAAGCCGGATCACCTGACTGTCTCTCGGTTCACGACCCGCCCCGAGCATTGAGACTGGCGCTCAGCGTATTCTCGCGGCCAATGCTGAAGACCGATCGGTGAGCGGCCAAGAACCCCTTCCAACCGAGGTGAATAAGTCACATCCCGACTGTGCTTCAAGTCAATGGCTATTCTCTGAATACTCTTCTATAGTTAACTCAAGAGCTACGATTCCATAGCGTGATGCGGCAGACCAAGGAGATCATCATGACGAATGCCAGCAAGCCATCGGCACAGGGAACACCCGGAAAAATTCATGAAATTGAGACAACGCCGGAGAGCGAACTTTCAGATGCCGCGCTTGACCAGGTGTCGGGCGGACTTAAAGCCACTAGCAGCTCCGCGCGAGGGGTAAAAGTGAGCGGCCCGGGAACGCAGACAGAGGACGATGTATACGTTGGCTGATGCCCATCTGCAAGTGCAGACTGGCAATTAATGGGGTCATCGCAATGAGCACGAAACAATCAATTGCCCCGCACCAAAAACTGGCGGTATATGTTATTTGCACCCTTGAATTTTCCATCCATGGCTGGCGTGGGGTGCTCCAGCCCAACTTTAAGGGAGTCCAATCATGAGCCTGAAATCATTCAACGCCTTCATGGCGAAAGTCAATGCCGAAGAAACGCTGCGCAACGAGCTCAAGCAAGCCAATCCGGACGGGATGACGATCGACGCGCTGGCCGCCGTAGCCGCGCAGCATGGCTTCCACTTCGACGCGCAGGACGTTAGCAACGAGTTGTCCGAAAAGGAACTGGACTTGGTCGCGGGAGGTATGGATATCATAGGTCCTTTACAAATTAAAGGGCGACCAGAACCTATCATATCTCGACCAGAACCTATCATATCCCGAATTACACTAGAACCTGGCAATACCCAAATTTCACGGTAAATTTGTTCTAGAAACCCATCGTCATTCCGGCGAAAGCCGGAACCCAGATTTGTACATCTGATCAAGATGATAGTAAAACTGTTTTGATCAACGAATTGGATTCCGGGTCAAGCCCGGAATGACGGTAATTCAATAAGTTAGCGTTAGAACAAATTTACCCTGACCCAGATTTCGTTTTCAATGCCAGGAAGCACATTGCTATTTAAGTGGTAAAGACAAGTGCGGGAAGCATACTTCCACTTGCCGCAGGTACCTAGCTTTCCGGATCGCTCGACTCGCGACATAGTCATCGTAGCGCTTGAGGCCGCACGTCAGAGCGGACGAAGCTCGCCCTTGGACCTGCTCTTCATGGACGGCTTCGCGCTGTCGACCGTAACGGAGCGCGAGTCCATCGGCGATACGCTGAACGCATTGATTGCCGCCAACTTGGTCGCGGTCGATGGTCAACAGGTTTCGGCGATGGTCCGCCTGCAATACTACGCTGGTTGTTACTTCGCCAGCGATCGCCCCGAGTTGCATCAGGCACGTTATGCCGACTTCGTTCTCGGAGTGGGGTTGTCCACACGAAACTTCGCTGAAATGATACCGCTACGGCCGGGTAGTTCGGTACTCGACCTCGGCTGCGGCTGTGGTTTACTCGCGGTGCTCAGTGCAGCGCTGGCGGCTGAGGTGATGGAGGTCGACATCAATCCGCGAGCGCTCGCTTTCACCCGCTTCAATGCCGAACTTAATGTCTTCCCGCAAATCGAGATGCCCTTGGCGATCTGTACGCTCCCGTGCACGCTCGGCGCTTCGATGTCATTTTCTCCAATGCTCCGTATGTCATCTCTCTTGCGTCGACCTACCGCTATAGGGACGGTGGCGCCGGCATCTGCGAGCGTATTGCCCGCCAGGCACCCGCACTGCTCGCTGCCGGCGGCTGCCTGATGCTCGCCGCATTAGCCCGGTGGCCGGATGCATTAAGTCCGTCAGGCTTCCACTAGCGCCCGAAGCTGTAGTTCCAGAAAACATCAAGCGCATTATCCGAACCGGCACGAGCGACCAGCGAAACACGTCGGCTCAGGTTATGGGTCAGCTTGACGATGCTCTCCATGGTGTCCAGAGACTGCTCGTAACTGAGCAGGGTGTTCGCCGAGAGGCGCTTGCCGACGCTGACGATCTGACCATTGACCGTCTGGCTGTTGCCAAAACCCGAGGACCCGGCGACGCGGCTGGTTGGCAGACGCTCAACGCCGCCCAACTGGCCTCTGCTCACGCCGATCTCGTCGATCCCCAGCCCCCGCTGCAACTGGCGCAGCGCACCGCCGTCCTGCCCGCCCAGGATGGTCTGTGCCGCCGCCAGCAGCAAGGCGCTGTCCCTGCCGCCCTGCTGATCGGGCGAGCGGCCAAGGACCAGCCAGGACAGCTTTTCGGTATCCGGCACATTGGGCGTCGATACCAAACGGACAAGTGGTCGCTGCGCCGTGCCGGTGACCTCGACGCCGGCTTCGACGGCCAGGTTTCTGCGTACGGCAAGAATGTTCAGCCCAGGGTTGTCGATCGCGCCCTGGAAGTTGATGATGCCGCGTTCGATGTCGAGTTTCTGCCCGTAGGCGTCAAAACGCCCATCCACTGTGCTGATGCTGCCGCTCGCCCGCGGCAGGCCGGCATCGTTGGAACGGATGCGCAGTTGTCCGTCCAGGCGGCTTTCGACGCCGGCGCCACTGAAGTGGAAACTGCGTCCGAGATCGGCCTCAAGGTCGAGGCGCAGAACCTGGCGAACACGGCTTCGACCGCCCTCCGATTGCGCCTGGCGAATCACCACATCGTCGGACAGTCGCGGCCGGCCGGCCTCGCCCAGCGACCAGAACCCGGCATCGACACGCAGTTTGCCCACGACATCGAGCACGCGTTCGCCGACGCGCAACTCGCCCTCGCCGGAGACGGCGACCCACTGATCGGGACGCTGCATGACACCGACACGATCCAGGCGCAGTTTCAGCCGCGCCGCGCTCCCCGGCGTAACGCCGGTCAGCGGCAGTTCGCCGCTCGCCTCAAAACTTCCGGGTGTTCCGGTCAGCAGCGCGGCGTCGACGTTCGGCTCGAGTTTCAACGCACGCGGCAAGGGCTGAAAATCACTCTCGAAACTCAGCCGATGCAGGATCAGGCGCTCGGGAGTGATTTCGAGCAGCGCCTGTCCGCGCTCCAGCCGCATACCCCGATCCAGCGTGCGCAGCGCCAGCTCCGAACCGCGCCAATCGCCGCTCAACCGGGGTCGCGCGGCGCTTCCCGCCAGAAGCAGCTCGCCGTCCAACTGGCCGGCCAACTTCCAGCCTTCGCCGAGCAGCGGGCCAAACCACGACAGATCGGGTAACCTCGCCTGCAGACGACCCTGCCACGGTGCCTGCCGATCGATCAGCGACTGCGTCGCGCCGCCCGCCCCGAGTGCGCTCTGTGCATTCCACTCCAAGCTGATGTCGCCAAGCCGGCTGCCATGCACCTGTCCTTTCACCGCCAGGCGCCCTGCGTCCAGGCTCGCCTGCAGACGGGCCTCGCCGAGGCCGAGCGGCAGCTTGCCGAGTACCAGATCGCCGCCCTCGCGCCACACGGCGGCACGCCCGACGGGTCGCGCTGCGCTGTTCAGCGCAAAATCCCACTCACCGCCGAGTACCAGCGCTTGCGGATTGGCCCGGTCAAAGGCCTCAAGCTGCGCCTCGATCGCCGGGAACTCGGCCAGCACGGCCTGCGGGCGGAAATTCTGCCAGCGACCGGCGCTCTGCCAGCGCCCCTGCTCATGGCCCAGTCGCTCGATGCGCAAGTTACCGATCAGCCCGTCGATCAAGGCCGGCCCGAAAGCCAGTGCCGTACGGCTGAGGCGCAGTGGCGCCGGTGCCGTAAGCCGGAGCAGGGGCGCTGCATTGGCCGTTTCGGCGTTGACCTTTCCCACGGTTCGCGCAGCCACCCGCAACTCGCTCAGCGTACCGCTCCAGGATAGCGCGGGCGGATTGCCGCCAGAGTTTGCCGCGCCTGGCCGGCGGGCGGCCTCCTCGTGCAAACCGCCGTCGAGCGCCACGCGTATCTCGCGTTTGTCCGGCAAGCCGGCACGCAGCTCCAGACGATGCCGCTGGCGCAGCCCCTCGGCTCTTGCTTCGAGGGCCAGTGCCGGAATGCCGTAGGCCGGCAGCTCGCAGGCGGTGCAGCGCAGCAGGCCGCTCAGCACGCCTTGTGCCCCGGCGCCAAGCTGCCCATTGAAGGACAGCCCCTGCACATCAAGCTGCCTGGCCAGACGCAGCCGTGTCGCCTGTAATTCGCCGGAAAACACCGGGCTGGCGAGGCTGCCGCCAAGCACAAAATCAGCACGGGCATCGCCGGCAAGGCCAGGCCAGCCGAGCGCCTCAAGTCCCGGTGCGCGCACCGTCAGCCGCAGCGTATCGCCGGCCTTGCCGAAGGCCCCGAGGGCACTCAGGCGATTGCCGGCGGCTTCGAGATCGATGTCGACCTTGCGCAGATGGCTGCCGAGCAAATCGACGTCGCCTTTCCCGGCCAGTAGTTGCGTGCCGATGCGGCTGTTGCGCAGCTCGAAGTGCAGGCCGAGTTCCAGCGCCGGACGCAAGGCCCCGCTGGCCTCGAAACCGGCGTTGAGCATGCTGCGGACGGCCGCATCGCGTTGCAGGAAGCGCGCCGGATCGAAATTCTGCACGCTGCCCTGCGCCGTGAAGCGCCCCTCGCCGGCCAGCGCCAGCCGCCCCTGCGCGGCGAGGCGGGCCTCGCCTCTCGCCAATTGCAGGTGGCTCACTTCGAGCGCCTCCGGAGTCAGGCTGGCGCGTGCGTTCAAGGCAAATTGCGCGTCGCGCAAATCGAGTTCGAGGTTCTGGCTGTCACCGCCGAAACGGGCGCGCAAGGGCCCGGCCAGCCGCGTTGGCAGCAGGCGGGCATACAGCGCGTGCGCGTCGACGTTGTGGGCGAGAAGATCGAGCTCGAGTCGTCCCCCGGCAAAATGGCCCTGTCCCTTGAGGCGGCCGCCGCCGCTCAGCTCCAGGATGAGCTCGTCGAAGGCCAGGCGTTCGCCCTGCCAGTTGATTTGCGCTTGCAGCGAAGTCAGCGGCAACAGATTGCGATCGAGCGCTCCGCTGAGGCGATTGGCGATGCGCAGGTGACCGCTGGCGATCTCTGTTCCCGGTGCGGTCGCCCGGGAGTCGAGCCGGGCTTCCACGTCAAGCCGTGCCTGCGGTGCGCCTGCGGCGAAAAGGGAGGGATCGAGGTTGCTCATCTGCAGGCGCAGGGAGGCCAGTGCCTGCGTGGCAAAAGGGGTCAACAAGGCATGCAGTTCTCCGGCCGCCACCGCAGGGGCTGCGGCGTCGGAGGCCGGCTTGCCGGGTATCGCTGTTTGCGTCAGCGTGGATTCCGGCGGCTTGGCGTCGGTAGCTCCGCTGGAGAGCTGGCCATCGATCTGCAAGTGTTCCAGCGAGCCACTGCCGAGCAGGTTCAGCAGCACGGGCTGCTCCAGTGCGGCACTGTTCAGCACGGCCTGCGCGGTCAGCGCAAACGGCGGCTCGCCGGCGAGCGTGGCGCTGGCTGTCAGCGCGAGTTCACCAAGCTGCGCCTGCACGCGTTCAAGACGATGCGTTCGCCCGTCGCTGGCGAAGCCGGCGTCGATTCCTGCGGCCAGCAGTAGCGGAATTCTGCCGTATTCGGTGCCTTCGCCAAAGGTTGCGCGACCGAGCAGCAGTTGGTTGATACGCAGGGCCAGCGGCAATTCCAGGCTGACCGGACGCGGCATCGGCCCGGCGCTGGCGGTATGGAAAATGTGCAGGCTGGCGGCTTCGATGCGTTCAAACACCAACTCGCCGCGCAGCAGTTCGCGCGGCGACCAGCGTACTGTCAGGTGTTGTACCTCAACCTCCTCAGTGGCATCGAGCCAGCGCACCGACTGCGCGTGCCAGTCGCCGAGCAGGCGCCCGCCCGGGGCTTCGATCTGCAGGCGACCGGCACTGAGCTGCACCAGTTGCGCGCACAGGAAGCGCAGCCCGCCTTCGCTGCCTCCCAGCCAGCCGAGCGCGGCGAGCAACACGCCGCCGACAGCCAGCATCCAGCGCCAGCGCGAAGTGCGCCGAAATCTGCGTGCTTCAGTGGGTGCGGCATGGGGCTGTGGTTCAGCCTGCTCAGCGGAGTTGCGAGGATTCTTGGCGTCGTCTTGCATCTTCGGTTTTTCAGAAAGGCACAGCCAGCGAGAAGCTCATGCGTACTGCATTATCGAGCTGGCCCCAGGCCACATCGATGGCCAGTGGGCCGACCGGGCTCTTGTAGCGCGCACCGACACCGTAGCCTGGGGCCAGCTTGAAAACGTCACGAGTGTCGGCGGCCTGGCCGGCGTCGGCAAAGAGGGCCATTCCCCAACGGGAATCGAACCAGTGCGTGTATTCAGCGCTCACGGTAATCAGATACTGGGCGCCCAGCGTCGCCGAACCCTCCTGTATGCCGAGGCTCTGGTAGGCATAGCCGCGCACCGAATTCGTTCCGCCGGCGCGGAACAGATAGTCCTGCGGGATGCCCTGCGAAGATTTCGCTGCGGTAGCGCCGAGTTCGCCGCGCAGCAGCAGGGCGTCCGACTTGCCGAGGGGGATCCCCTGGCTATAGCGGAAATAGGTGGGCACAAAATTCTGATCGGAGAGTAGCGCTTTCGTCGCTCCAGCCAATTGCAAATGGGCGACGATACCCTCGCTGGCATCGAGCGGGTCGTTGGCATGACGCCAGGTCCAGCCCACCGTCGCCGTCAGCGCCTGGTTGATGCTGGTGGGCTGACCATTCGGTGTCTGGCGCTCATACCGCCAGTTGATCCCAAGGCGTTGCTCGATGCTGCCGCGTAACTGCACCCGTGACGCGGCCAGGGCGACCCGCTGAATCTCCAGTCCCTGAATGTCCGAATGCTGAGCAACGGCACCGACGCTGTCACGGTGGCGCTGGCCATCGGGCGGGAAGAAGATGTCGGCATAGACGCTCTGCCGCAACTGCTCGATGCGCGCGCCGGTATCGAGCTCCCAGGCCCGGCCGAGGAAATCGGCATTGCGAAAGTTTCCCTCGACACGCGCACCGGTATTGGTGCTGTAGCCGGCACCGAGAGCTATGTTGAAAGGCGCGCGTTCGCGCAAGCGGATGATGACCGGCACCTGCAGTGCTTCTTCCTGCGGGTTTTCGAGCACTCCTTCCGCCACTTCCAACCCCTCCACCGGCTTCAGATTCTCCTCTTCCCCCACCAGATCTTCTGCCGCAGCACTTAGCTCCAGTTCGACGCTGGCCGATGAAAAGAAGGGGGTATTCTGCAGCGCCGCCTGCACCGCCAGCATATCCTCGTGCCGGTAGGGCTGGCCTGGACGAATGTGTTCGTTGAAGCGTTCGACGAGCGTTGCAGGATAGCGTTGCAGGCCAAGGATGCGAATCTCGCCGTAGCGGTAGCGCGCGCCGGCATCATAGACCAGATGCAGGTCGACCCGCGCCGTCTCGACATCCACTTCGGCCTGGCTCGACAGCAGGCGTGCGCCGGCATGATCGACCGCCATCAACTCGCGCAGCAGACCCTGCTTGGCGTTATCCCAGTCGGCCTGCCGGAAAACCGCCGCAACTGGCAGCGACCACGCGTCGATCAACTGCTGGCGGCGCTCGCTGACCAGCGCACCGCGAATCTCGATGAGTACACTGCCAATATGCGCCTGCGGCCCCGGCTCGACGTGCAGGACCAGGCCCTCGTCGCTGTCGAGCAACTCGACCTGCGGGGAAAAATAGCCTTCGGTCGCGAGCAGTTCGCCGGCCTCCCTGCGCAGTCGACGCTCAAGTGTGACGCGCGCCGTAGCGTCCTCCGGCTCACCCCCGGGCGCGGACAGTGACAGATGGCGCAACAGCAGATCGCGCACCGGCTTTGGCGCGACCATCTGCGTTGCGGCAGTCGCCGGCAGGGCAAGGCTGAGGGTCGCCGCAACACAAAAAGCGAAAATCAGTCGCCACGTACGCATAAGAAACAGACTCCGGGAATCATGTAAAGCGGCGCTGCGCGAACGAGCGACGCCAGCGCTGGCTGCCGCCTTCCGATGCTCTAGCGGGAGAATCAGTTGAAGCGGGAAGATCCCGATGCACCCGAAAAGGCAAGCGCTCGCGCCAAAAACAAGCCTGCCATTATATCGGCACCCGGAAGCAGCCCACCAAGAATAGCCCCCGGGGTCGGGGGCCCGGGGGGGCGGGCGCGGGCGGGCGTCGGCGGCGGGCGCGTGGGGGTGCGCGGGGGGGGGGGGGGGGCGCGGGGCGGCCTTTCTGCCCGGCGGTCTTCGCGGGCGCCGTTTGTCCCGGGGCCGCGGCCCCCCCCCCGGGGGCTTCCGGGGGGCGCGCCGCTCCCGTTTTTTCCCCGGGCCGGCCCGGGGGGGCGGCGCCCGGCCGTCTGCCCGTTTCCGCCGGCCCCGGCTGCGGGCGGGGCCCGTTCTTCCGGGCCCTCGTGGGGGGGCCTCCGCCGGCGGCCCCGGCCCGCCGGGCTTCGGGGGGGCCGGGCCTTGTCGGCCCGGCCGCTTTTGCCCTCGGTGCGTTTTTTTCGCCCCGGGGGGCGGGGGCCCGGCGGCCCCGGCGTCTTTTGGGTGCCCTTCCCCGCCCGGGCGCCCCCCCCCTTGGGCCCCGTTTCTCGGCCCCCCCCGTCTTTTCCCGCTGGCGGGGGGGGCGCCCCGGGCCGTGGCCGCTTGGCGGGCGCGGCCGTCTTCCCTTTGCCGGGGGCCTTTTTGTCCTGGGCTGCGCCGTTTTGTCGGGGGGGGGCCCTGCCCGCCGGTTCGGCCCTCCTTCGCCCCCGCCCCGGCTGCTCCCGGCCGCCCCGGCGCCTTTGGCCCCGCCCCCCGGGCGGGCCCCGCCGGGCCTTCTCGCCGCCCCGCCGGGCCGCCCGGCGGGGGGGGGGCGCCGGGCCCGGGCGGCCAATACCCGCTTGGGTCTGGCGCCGCAGGTTTATCCTGGATGCAATCCGGCGACAGCGGCCCTGATCGGTGCCGGCGAGACATCGCTCGGCTGCTGGAAGGGATTGCCCTGGATCAGCACGATGGCGGCCGTTGGCGCGGCGGCCAGGGCAAAGAGCAGGATCGAAACGAAAGCGGCGCGCGGTCGCTCGACGTGCACCACGGCGATCGACAACAGGGTGAGCAGTCCGAGAAAAGCCATTCCCAGCCATTTCAGCGGATTGACGTGGGTCTGGCTCAGCGCCACGCGCTGATCCCGCTCGTCGCGGATTTCACTGGCTTTCCGCAGCATCAGGGATTGCACATTGTCGCCCGCCGCCTTGCCGACCTCACTGCTGGCCAGCAAAATCAGCAAGGCATCGGCGCGTTCCACCACGGCGCGGCTTTCGGCGCGCTGGGCCAGCAGGGGCCACTCATCGGCGCTGGCCAGCGCGTAGCCGACCAGGGCTTCGCGAAGGCGAGCCTTGAGCGGGAGCGGGAGTGTCTCCGACAGTGCCGCAATGCTGTGCAGCGAATCGGCTTCCTTGTACACCGCCTTAAGCGAACGGTCATGGGCGCTCCACGTATCGTTGGCCAGAAACGCCAGCGTCAGACTGAACAGCACGCCAATGATGTTGATGAACGGCGGCGCAACGCCTTGCAGCGAACAGGCCCAGGGCGCCCAGCGCGATCGCTGGATGAACCATTGAATGGCGGCCACGGCGGCGAAGGTGCCGACTAGCGCAATGAAGGCGTAGCCGTAATGATCATAGGTATGCCAATTGGTCTGAAGCATGGGTTCCTGCTATTGGATGAGAGGGTAAGGAACGGCTACGAAATAACTTCCACTTTTCTTGCATTTGAAATTTGAATTGGGAAGGTACCGGTTACTGCTGCTTACAGGGCGTTGGCCAGCAAGCGGAATGGCAAGGCCAAACTCGATGCCGGAAAGTTCAGGTGCCATCGATCAACTCCGAAAGTTCGCTGGCGAAGCGTTCCGGCTGCCACAGGTGCGGGCAGTGGTCGGCGCCTTGGTAGAGGCTGAGCCGCGCCTGCGGCGTGTGCTGCGCAACATAATTGGCGGTCGCTAGCGTGTAGAAATTGCTCTCGCTGCCGTAGGCGAGCAGGGTTGGCACCGTGATGGCCGGCAGCACGTTGCGGTAATCGGCGGCGACCAGCGATTTCCAGATGGCGATGGCCGGCGGCGGGTCGATGCACCGCAGGGCTTCGCGCGTCACGCGCCAGCCGGAGGTGTTGCGCAGGTAGGTGGCGCGCGCCTTGTCGTTGAGACCGAGGGCGATCAGGCGCAGCACGGCTTCGACGAAATTGCCCGCGCTTTCAAATTCTTCCAGTAACCGCTGCGCGTGCGCGCTATCGAAGTCGCCGTAGATGCCGCCGCTCCAGGTGTCGTCGGTGAGCAGCTTCGGCGACTGGTCGATGAAGGCCAGGTGCGAGAAGCGTTCGCAGCCGAAATCACGGATGCACTGCCACAGCGTCAGCGCGCCCATCGAGTGGCCGACGGCAACGACGCGTTCGATTTCGTAGTGGTCGAGCAGGTTGATGACGTCGCGCGCCAGGCGCCTGATGTCCGGCGCCAGCGTGGCGCTCAGCGCATGGCCGCCGTGGCCGCGCGCATCCGGGCGCAGGAGGCGATGCTGACCGGCCAGCGGCTTGATCAGCGGTGCCCAGGCGGCATGGCTGGACGTCCAGCCGTGCAGCAGCAGGATCGGCGTTCCGCTACCGGACAGGCGGATGTGCAGTTGTTCGCCGTCGTCGGCACTTATCGTTTCGTGCTGCATTTTTCGCTCTTCATTCCACCAGCAATTCCAGGTTGCGCGAGCGCCAGTCGAGCACCGCGGTGTGCATCGCCATGCGCCTGGCGAGCGTCGGGTACTCGGCGCGGATGACGTTGGCGGCGAAGCCGGAAAGGAAGCGCGACTTGAGTTCGGCGCGGGCGCGGTCGACACCGATCTCGTCGTAGGGTACCGAAGCCAGCAGCAGGAAGCCGTCGGCCGGAATCCGCTCGGTTTTCATGTTGTCTTCGATGATGCCGGCCGCCTTGCGGATCGGGTCGGCGAGGTCCGGGCTGTAGGGGCCGATGATCAGCGCCAGGTTGGGGGTATGCAGGAAGTCGAAGCCACGGCCGAGACAGATCATCCACTCGCGATGCTCGATGTCGAGTGTGCGTTCGTGGCGGCGCACCTGTTCGCGGACCTGGGCGATATGTTCCAGATTGCCGGCCAGCAGGGGCAGCAGGTCGGCGCGCATCTGCGCCGACATGTCCGGCAGCAGGGCGGCCAGCCTCGGTTCGAGCGTGGTGACGTCCCACGCGCCGAGCGTGGCGAGGTCGAGCGTGCGGCCGTCGACGCCATGGATGACCAGGGCGTCCTCGTCGGTTTCGAAGCCGCAGACCAGCGGGTAGACAGTGCCGTGGCCGCTGCCGAAAATGTGTTCGACCTGGCCGCGGATTTCCTGCGTGTGCTCGATTGCCGCCTGGGTGTTGTAGGCGAAGCCGGCACAGCCGCGCGCCGGATCGCCCTTCGACCAGTGGTAGGTAATCAGGAACAGCACGCGCCGGCCTTCGCTGACCATGCGCTGGACGTGGTGCGCGAGTACCTCGCCGAGGTGCGGCCAGCCGAGATCGAACATGCCGCCAAGGTTGCGGAAGGGCATCAGGATACCGGTCGGGGTGTTGGTGGCGAACGGAATGTTGATGCGCCCGTCCATGCATTTGAGGACCGCGATGGCCGTCGGATGCTCGGCCAGATAGCGCTCGCGGGCGAGCCAGGCTTCGGGGCTCCTGAACGACTCGCCGTGCCGGCGGGCGAGGTCGAGCAGCCAGTCGATGCGTTGTTCGATGGGTTTGCTGTGAATGTCCATGGCGAAAAGTCACTGTGCATGATGAAGACAGCGATGAATATACCATCGGGGAGGGGATTGATGTCGAACGTGTCGGGGCAGGGCAGTGTAAATTGGTTCTAAAAGTCCGCAGTCATTCCGGCGCACGCCGGAATCCAGATTCGTCCATCTGATCAAGATGTTAAAAGAACAGCTTGATAAGCGAACTGGATTCCGGGTCAAGCCCGAAATGACGGTAAACACCGGCGTCGGGTTATGCCCCGAAGGAAATCCCCTTGCGGGACGCCCTTTGGGCTAACCCGACCTACGAACTGACTCCACCTGCGAATTTGAAGGAGCCAGTGCGTTATCATTGCGCATGCTCAATCGTCTCATCGCCTCGCTGCTGGTACTGCTTATTCTCTCGGCCTGCGCTACCCGCTTCGGTCCCGACGGGAAGAAGGAAAACCGTTTCGATCCGCGTTATCTGGCCAAGACCGAAATCGACCGGGTGATCGATACCGACCGCGCCGAAGTGATGGTCGGCATGCACCGCATCGCCGAGAAACTCTACAAGCGCAACCCCAGGGAGTGGAAGAAGTCGGGGCAGCCGAGTATGGAGGCCGCTCTCGATCGGCTGTTTGCCGGTAGTCTGGATTTTCCCGAACTGGAAGGCCGGCGCGAGGGTGCGGCTGCGCTTTATGCCTTCAGCCCCAATTATCAGGGTGACCGCGTGCTGGCCGTGATGGCCGGGCTGCTCGGCATGGTCTATGCCGCCTTCGAGCACAAGGACGATTTTTATGTGCTTGACGACCTGAACGAGCAGAAGCTCTACAATTGCGCCCGCAACATCGAGATCGCCATCTGGAAGATGTCGTCGACGAAGACTGCCAGCGGCGAGCCGCTGCTGATTACCAATGAACTGGACCCGAATAACCCCAATCTGAGTTTCGAGCGTGAGTTCGGTCGCGTCATCGGCCTGCTGGATTTTCTCTCCAAGGTGGTCGCCGACAAGCAGGGCCGGGCGATCACGCGTTTTACGCAAAGCATGGCGACGGCGATTTTCCTGCCGGTCGGCGCGCTGGGTATCAAATGAAATCGATCGTCATCCTCATCTCCGGTCGCGGCAGCAACATGCACTCGCTGCTCGACGCCGTCGCGGCAGGTTCGCTGCCGGTGCGCGTGGCGGCGGTGCTCTCCAATCGTGGCGATGCGCCGGGGCTGGAAACCGCCGCCGCACGGGGTGTTGCCACGCGCGTTGTCGATCACCGCGCATTTGCCAGTCGCGAGGCTTTCGATGCCGCCCTGGCCGGGGTGATCGATTCCTTTGTCCCGGATCTGGTGCTGCTCGCGGGTTTCATGAGGATTCTGAGTGACGGCTTCGTGCAGCATTTCGCTGGGCGCCTGATCAATATCCATCCTTCATTACTGCCGTCCTTCCCCGGCCTGCACACCCACCGCCGCGCGCTGGCCGAGGGCGTGCGGGTGCATGGTTGCACGGTTCATTTTGTGACACCGACGCTCGATCATGGCCCGATCATCGTGCAGGCGGCGGTACCGGTGCTCGACGGCGACGACGAGGCCAGCCTGGCGGCACGGGTGCTGGCGCAGGAGCATCGGGTCTATCCGCTGGCCGTGCGCTGGCTCGCCGAAGAGCGGCTGCACGTGGTCGATGGGCGGGTGCTGTGTGCGCTGCCGCAGGACGGCGCCACGGCGCTGATCTCGCCGCCGGCATGAGTCACAGGCTAACGGGCATGGATTTGGCGCCACGACACATCATGAACGCTTTTGGCCTGCCCGTTTCCCTCCCTTGCAGGGCGCATTCCGGCTTGGCAGTCGGAATCGCTCGATTGGCACGGAGCATGCTCCGCGAATTCCCAATCTCGCCCCCCGACCCCTCTCCCAGAGGGCGAGGGGAGGTTCGTGAGTCGCTGGCGCGACTTTCACTCTAGGCTAATATGCCCTTCGCCTTGCTGATGGCTCTTGCCGCTTCCCTCGGCATTCACGTTGCGGCGCTCTTCGGGCCGGAGATCGATCTGTCGACCGAACCGGAAAGCGTTCCGCTGCTGGCCGAGCTGAAGCCGATGCCGATGCCGAAAGCGCCGTCCGAAGTGATGACCAAACCTGAAAAGCCGGTAACGGCGAAAGCGCCAAAACCTCCGCGCAAGGTCGAAAAAGTGGCCAGTGCCTCGCCGGTGCTGAGCATACCCGAGGCGTCGGCGCCTGGGGAGGCGGCAGCGGCTGGGGCGTCCGCGTCGGCCGCGCCGGCGAGCGGAGCGGCACCGCCGGTCGCGTCCGCGCCGCCGACAGCGCCTGAAGCGCGACTGCCGCCCCACGGGATCATCCGCTACCGCGTCGACCTCGGCGATTCGAATTTCGAGATCGGTGTTTCCCGGCATGAATGGGAGATCGTCGATGGCCGCTATCGCCTGACTTCGATTGTCGAAACGAGCGGCCTGGTGTGGCTGATCAAAGCCTACCGTATCGAAATGGAAAGTCGCGGCTGGCTGACCAGCGAAGGTTTGCGACCGGAAAGCTTTGCCATCCGGCGCAATGGCAAGGAAGCCAGAGAGAAGGCTTCGTTCGACTGGGAAAACATGACAGTGCGCGTCGGCGATCATGCCGAGCAGGCACTCAACCCTGGCGCACAGGATCTGCTCTCGTTCAATTTTCAGCTAGGATATCTGGCGCATCCCGAAGCGGGTAGCCGCTTGTACATCGCGACCGGCAGGAAGTACGGGGTTTATCAGATTGAGGTGCTGGGCGACGAGGAAATCGAGGTGCCGGCCGGGGTGATGCGTACGCTGCATCTGCGCGCTCCCGGAGTGAATACGACCGAACTCTGGCTGGCTTACGATTATCTGCTGCTGCCGGTTAAAATCCGTCACGTTGACAGCAAGGGCGACAGTCTGGTCCAGGTCGCCACCCAAATTCAAGTGAGTCCACCCTAATGCGCTTTACGCCGACCCTGTTCAAGCATACCGAAGCGCTGCTGGCCGAGCTGCTCCGTTCGACCTTCCCCGCCGATCTGGTGGTTTCGCGCTACTTCCGCCAGCATCGCGAGCTCGGTCACAGCGAACGCGGCTTTGTTGCCGAAAGCGTTTACTCGGTCCTGCGCCGCAAGCGCTCATTATCGGCACGCTGCTTTGAGGACGTCACGTCGCGGCGTCTGCTGCTCGCATCGCTGGCCTGCGTGCAGGGCTTGAACCGGCGCGAGCTGGATGCGGTGTTGAGCGAAACCGAGGGCAAGTGGCTGGCGCAGGCCAAGGCAGTCAGGCTGGACGAGCTACCGCCGGCGGTTCGCCTCGATCTGCCGGACTGGTTGTATGAGGCGCTGAGCACGTACTACGCCGCGCCGGAACTGGAGGCGCTGGCTGGCGGCCTCAAGCAGCCGGCACCGCTCGATCTGCGCGTCAATCCGCTCAAGGCTGGGCGTGATGAGGTGCTGATCCGGCTCAACGCCGACGGGCTGGCGGCAGAGCCTTGCCGATATTCGCCGCTCGGCATCCGTCTGGCGGGCAAGCCCTCGATTTCGCGCCACCCCCTGTTTCTCGACGGCAGTTTTGAAGTGCAGGACGAGGGCAGTCAGTTGCTCGGTTTCCTGGTGCAGCCGAAACGTGGCGAGATGGTCGCCGACTTTTGTGCCGGAGCCGGCGGCAAAACGCTCCTGCTCGGTGCCCTGATGCACTCGCAAGGCCGGCTTTACGCTTTCGATGTCGCCGAAAAACGGCTGGCCAAGCTGAAGCCGCGTCTGGCGCGTTCCGGGCTGTCGAATGTGCATCCGGCGCGCATCGAGTCCGAGAAGGACATCAAGATCAAGCGGCTGGCCGGCAAGCTCGATCGCGTGCTGGTTGACGCGCCGTGCTCCGGGCTGGGGACACTGCGCCGCAACCCCGATCTGAAATGGCGGCAGACGCCGGAAAGTGTCGCCGAGCTGATCGTCAAGCAGGCAGCGATTCTTCATGCCGCGTCGACTCTGGTGAAGCAGGGCGGCAGGCTGGTTTATGCCACGTGCAGTTTGCTCGATGTGGAAAACGAGTCGGTGGTATCGGCTTTCCTGGCGACCCACCCGGAGTTCGTTTCGTTGTCCGCGGCCCAGTTGCTGCTTGATCAGGGGATCGAAATGGCCGGAGCTGAAGCTGATGGGGAAGTTGGCAAGCGTTTGCGCCTGTTGCCGCATCGTCACGGTACCGATGGTTTTTTTGCTGCCGTAATGGAGCGTCGATGACCGAGAAACAGATGTTTGCCCTGCTCACCCAGATCTGGAGCGATTTGCAGCACGCCGAGTTTTTCTGGGTGGCGCTGGCGCTGGTGCTGATTCTGGCCTTTTCCGCGTGGTTTTCCTACCGTCTGCGTGCTCACGAGAGCAAGTACCTTCAACCCGGACAAAGTGCGCTGCGCTCCTTTGGTATCGGCAGTCTGAAGCGAATTGCTTTTCCCCTGGTGGCGTTGATCTTCGTGCTGATTCTGCGCAAGATTCTTGTCGCCTTGCATTGGGAGCACCTCAGCCTGCTCTATCTGGCCGGGCCTTTGCTTGTCTCGTGGGCGCTGGTCAGAATCCTGGTCTACCTGCTGCGCTGCGTCTTTTCCGAGGGCGGCTTGCTCATCACTTTCGAGCGGGTGATCACCTCGGCCATCTGGGGCTGGATGGTGCTTGCCATCACCGGACTTGACGATCCGCTGATCGAAGTTTTTGAACAGGTGAGCTTCAGCTTCGGCAAGCAGACGATCAATCTGTGGATGCTGATGCATGGCGCGGTGACGGTTGGCATCACGCTGCTGATCGCGCTGTGGATCGCTAGTCTGATCGAGAACCGCCTGATGGCGGCTGACCATCTGGATGCCAATGTGCGCGTCGTCGTCGGGCGGCTGGCCAAGGCGATACTGCTGGTGATCGCGCTGCTCAGCAGTCTGTCGCTGGTTGGCATCGACGTGACGACGCTCTCGGTATTCAGTGGGGCTCTGGCCGTGGGTCTTGGCCTCGGCTTGCAGAAAATCGCCAGCAATTATGTCAGCGGCTTCATCATTCTACTCGACCGTTCGATCCGCTTGGGTAATCTGGTTAACATCGATGACAGGACTTCGGGAACGGTCACGCAGATCACCACGCGCTATACCGTCCTGCGTACCCTGACCGGTACCGAGGTGATCATTCCCAACGAGTATCTGGTCAACAATATCGTGCGCAACCAGTCGTTTACCGATACGCGCGCGCGGGTTGCCGTGCCCATCCAGGTTGCCTACAGCACGGATCTTGACAAGGCCATACGCCTGATGGTCGAGGCGGCACGGCAGCAGCCCAGGGTACTGGTCGAGCCGGCGCCCGGCGTCCTGCTGACCGATTTTGCCGACAGCGGCATCAATCTGGAACTCGGTTTCTGGCTAGCCGATCCGGAAGAAGGTACGGGCAATGTACGCTCGGAAATCAACCTGGCGATCTGGAAGTCCTTCAGCCAGAACGGTATCGAGATTCCCTTCCCGCAGCGCGAGGTACGCATGATTGGCCAGGCCCCTGCAGCGGCGTGATTGACCGATAGGCGAAAAAAAATCCCGCACCGGTTCGGCGCGGGATTGAAAGGCCCATCATTGGCGATGGGTCAGGGAGGGTCAAACATTGCCAGCCGGGGAAGCTGAAGCAACGAAGTCATGGTATGGATTTGCGGTTCGTGCGTCTGTTGTGCCTGTGCGGCGATTGCGTGACGCCATGTAACTGCTCGTTCGGCTGTAAGCGACAGCGGTGCACCGAAAGCGGAGCGAACGCGCGAAGCGCAGTGCGCCGGATTTTCCGGAAAGCGGATGTGCGGCGCGGCCTGTTTGGCTTGCCAGGCTTTGTCACGGGCTTGCGAGCCGTCTGCCCGCACCCGATTCGGTGCTAAAATCAACACCCTTTGCCATACGCTGCTTCAGGGACGATTACCGATGAAAAGCGCCGAAATCCGCGAGAAATTCCTCAGATTCTTTGAATCCAAGGGCCACCAGATCGTGGCCTCCAGTTCGCTTGTGCCGCACGACGACCCGACGCTGCTGTTTACCAACGCCGGGATGAACCAGTTCAAGGATGTCTTCCTCGGCTTTGACAAGCGGCCCTACGATCGCGCCACCACTTCGCAGAAGTGCGTGCGTGCCGGCGGCAAGCACAACGATCTGGAGAACGTCGGCTACACCGCGCGCCACCACACCTTCTTCGAGATGCTCGGCAATTTCTCTTTTGGCGACTACTTCAAGCTCGATGCGATCAAGTACGCCTGGGAACTGCTCACCGAGGTCTACAAACTGCCGAAGGATCGCCTGTGGGTGTCGGTCTATGCCGAGGACAACGAGGCCTATGACATCTGGAACCAGGTGATCGGTATCCCGGCCGAGCGCATCGTGCGCATCGGCGACAACAAGGGGGCACGCTATGCCTCGGACAATTTCTGGATGATGGGCGACACCGGCCCCTGCGGCCCGTGCACCGAGATTTTCTACGATCACGGCGAGCATATTCCGGGCGGCCCGCCGGGATCGCCCGATGAAGACGGCGACCGCTACATCGAGATCTGGAACAACGTTTTCATGCAGTTCAATCGCGACGAGAACGGCGTCATGCACCCGCTGCCCAAGCCCTCGGTCGACACCGGCATGGGGCTTGAGCGCGTCGCTGCCGTGTTGCAGCACGTGCACAGCAATTACGAGATCGATCTTTTCCAGAGCCTGATCAGGGCGGCGGCACGCGAGACCAGCGATGCCAACCTGGATAGCCCTTCGCTGCGCGTGCTGGCCGACCACATCCGTGCCTGCTCCTTCCTGCTTGCCGATGGCGTCATTCCCGGTAACGAAGGGCGCGGCTACGTCCTGCGCCGCATCATCCGGCGTGCCATCCGCCACGGCTACAAGCTCGGTGCGCGTGCGGCCTTCTTTCACCGCATGGTGCCCGATCTGGTCGCCGAGATGGGCAGCGCGTATCCCGAACTGGTAGCCAGCGAGAAGCGCATCATCGACGTTCTGCGCCAGGAAGAGGAGCGCTTCTTCACCACCATCGAACACGGCATGGCGATTCTTGAGGGCGAACTCGCGGCCATGGGCGGCCAGGGCACCTTCAACGGTGAAACGGCGTTCAAGCTGCACGACACCTTCGGTTTCCCGCTCGATCTGACCGCCGACATCTGTCGCGAACGCGGCGTCAGCGTCGATAGTGCCGGTTTCGAAGTGGCGATGAACCGGCAGAAGGAGCAGGCACGTGCCGCCGGCAAGTTCAAGATGGCGACGGCGTTGGAGTACAGCGGCCCGGCGACCGCTTTCCACGGTTACGAGACGCTCGAATTCAAGGGCCAGGTGCTGGCGCTGTACCGGGAAGGCAGCCCGGTCAATGAACTGAAGGAAGGCGATCTGGGTGTCGTCGTCCTTGACGAGACACCGTTCTACGCCGAATCCGGCGGCCAGGTCGGCGACCGCGGCAGCGTCCAGTCGGCGCAAGGCATTTTCGCCGTCGAGGACACACAGAAGATCCAGGCCACGGTTTTCGGCCATCAGGGCGTGCTCAAGACCGGGTGCCTGACGGTCGGCGATGCGGTCAATGCCAGAGTCGATCTGCTGGCGCGCCGCCGTACCATGCGCAACCACTCGGCAACGCACCTGATGCACAAGGCCCTGCGCGAAGTACTCGGCGAGCATGTACAGCAGAAGGGTTCGCAGGTCGATCCGGACAAGACCCGCTTTGACTTCGTACACAACAAGCCGATGTCCAACCAGGAAATCCGTCGCGTCGAAAACCTGGTCAACGCTGAAATCCTGGCCAATGTCGAGTGCCAGTGTCGCGTGCTGCCGATAGCCGAAGCGCAGAAACTCGGCGCCATGATGCTCTTCGGCGAGAAGTACGGCGACGAGGTGCGCGTCATCGACATCGGCTCCTCGCGCGAACTGTGCGGCGGAACGCACGTGCAGCGCACCGGCGACATCGGCGTCTTCAGCATCGTCGCCGAGGGCGGCGTGGCGGCCGGGGTTCGCCGCGTCGAAGCAGTGACCGGCGATAACGCGCTGACCTACATGCAGGGAATGGAAACCGCACTCGGCGGTGTCGCCGGTACGCTCAAGGTGCAACCCGGCGAGGTACACGAGCGCGTCAACGCCATACTCGATCAGGTTCGCCGTCTCGAGCGCGAACTGGCGGCGCTGAAAAGCCGGCTGGCCGCTTCGCAGGGCGACGATCTGGCCAGCCAGGCGCTGGCGGTACAGGGCACAAGCCTGACCACCCGGGTGCTTGCGGTGAGCATCGAGGGTGCCGACATCAACGCACTGCGCGAAACGATGGACAAGCTGCGCGACAAGCTCAAGAGCGCTGCCGTGGTCCTGGCCTCGACGGCGGCGGGCAAGGTGACGCTAATTGCCGGCGTGACGCCCGACCTGACGGCCAGAGTCAAGGCCGGCGAACTGGTCAACATGGTCGCCCAACAGGTCGGCGGCAAGGGCGGCGGTCGGCCGGACATGGCGCAGGCGGGCGGCACGCAGCCGGAAAACCTGCCGGCAGCCCTGGCCTCGGTCAAAACATGGGTGGAGCAGAAACTATGAAGCCGGCACTGACTGTTGTTGCTCGATACGTAATGCCCCTGTGCTGCGCGGCGGTGCTGTTGAGCACTGGCGCGCACGCGGCAGATGAATTGAAGCGCGAACCGATCGACGCCATCACAGTTGAGGGCGACAAGGTTCGTCTCTACCCCAACGGACGTTGGGAGTTTGTCGACGCCATTAAAGCCGCCAAAGCCAGCGAGCAGGCCGCACAGTATCCGGAAAACAAGACTCGACCCGCTGAAGCGCAGGGCGGGCTGTTTGGCATTGGCCGCACGATCATGCCGGGCGACAAGGATTACAACCGTGGCTCAATGAGCGGCAAGGGGCGCTGAGGCGGGTACGAAATAAAGCTTGAATTCTCAGTTTGGCGTGATGCCATTATCGTAAGCCCTGATCCCCGGCTCTTCTCCCGCGGGTACCGCGGGGCGAAGGGTGCAAACCCCCTCTCCCCGCGGGAGAGGGTTGGGGTGAGGGCCAAACACTGGTCAAACTGGGTGTTGCGGCTGTCGCGCTCAACTGAGGTTTCCAGGATCACTGATCGACAGGACTTGCATTACGCTTGCACGTTTGATGTCAATTGCATTGCAGCGGTTGGTTACGAGTTTTCGGGCCAGTAGCCGATCGCTGTAGGTTTTCATCGTTCAGGCAAACCCTGAACCCTCACTGGAACTCGCCACCAAGCTCGTCGGGCTTGAATCGCCGGCATTGACCAGGGCGTGGCGGTCAGGGATACTTTACAGCCTGCGTTTAAATCCATGTCCTCAGTTACCACAATCTGAACCGGAGAAACCCGATGCCTCTGCTGAAGATACAAACCAACGTGGCTCTTGACGCCGATGCCGGAAAAGCGCTCGTCGCCGAGGCGTCGCGCGCCGTTGCCGGCTTGCTCGGAAAACCCGAGCGTTACGTCATGGTCTCGCTTGAAACCGCCGCGACGATGGCCTTCGGCGGTGACACGTCTTCGCTGGCCTATCTGGAAATGAAAAGCATCGGGTTGCCGCAAGGCCGCACGAGCGCTTTGTCCAAGGCACTGTGCGAACTCATGAACAAGGCGCTCGGCGTGAACGCCGAGCGGGTCTATATCGAGTTCGCCGACGCCCAGGGTGCCCTGTGGGGATGGAACGGCGGGACTTTTAATCTCTCCGGTTTCAATTCACAGCTTCAATTCACAGCCTCTCTGGGCATTCACCATTGCAGTTGCGATCGGTTCTGATACCTTGTCGCTGGCAACGGGGAGGCTCATGGGAATCCCGATGCCTGAAATCTGCCTGTGCTGCGTACGGGCTGACGAGTTGGAAGAGTCATCCGGAAACCGGGAATTTGCCCGGATTGAGCGTCGGCAGCGCAGCACATTGCAGCCTTGGGGAAAATCGAAGTCGGTGTCAGGATCCCGGCCAGACCTTCCATTCATGTTTTATGTAGGGACGGCAACTTCGTAGCGATTGCCGACGGTCGGGAACAATAATCGGGGAATAATTGTTCGAGGCCACCATGATTGGGCCAGCGTTTCTTGAGGGGCCGGTCTGCTGCCACTCAACCAGCGCCAGCAGAAAATCAGCAACCTTGGGCCGGTGCGTCTGCTTGTCAAAAACGCCTACTCACACTTTCGACCCCTATGCACAGTTTGAAACTATGTGCACCACTCTTGGGTAGAGTGATCGTAAATTCGGTAGTGCCTAGCATTGGGCGAAGTTTATCAGCGTAAAACTGTACATAGTTTCGGCGTCGGGGAGCGCAGCAATTCATTTCGTGCAATACGGCGACCGGCTCATCGCGATCCGGTTTGTGAAAAAGTAAAGGGGGAACCCCATTACGCCAGATGCCCCGAATTGACGGCGACGGCAATGAACACGGAGACATTCCATGCGAGTGACGCCGACGAATGTTTCTTGGTGATTGCGAGGAAAAAATGTTTTGGGAACGCGGCATGCCAAAAACTATGTGCAGCATTGCCGGCCTAAACGCCTTCAGATACTGCGATTCAGCGCCTACCTGCACATAGTTTCAAACTGTGCATAGGGGTCGTTATGCTAAACCGCTGACGCGGTAATGGTGGGTTACCAGTCGTAGGCGGAGTCTCGAATTCACAAAGAGTCCCGATCGGAGAATGATGAAGTGGCTGCGTGCAGCACTTCCCTCAATTCCTATAAGGAGCTTGACCATGACCTCACTACGCCAGCGGATGCTTGAAGATATGGCCATCCGCAATCTTGCCGAGAACACCCAATCGTCTACATCCAGCAGGACACTTTCACCGTGACCCGGAAGAACTGGGACCGGAAGAGATTCGAGCCTATCAGCTCCATCTGACGCAAACTCGAAAGCTCTCGGCCAGCAGTATCAGTGTGGCCACCGGCGCGTTGCGCTTTCTCTACAAGGTGACGCTCAAACGCCCTTGGGCCATTGACGAGATACCGATGCCCAAGCGCCCCTTCACGTTGCCGGTGATTCTCAGTCGCGAGGAAGTGATGCACTTCCTGGAGTCAATCGACAGCATCAAGCACCGGGCGATTCTGATGACCGCCTACGCGGCCGGCTTGCGTGTTTCCGAAGCCACCCATCTCAAGGTGACCGACATCGACAGCCAGCGCATGATGCTCCGTGTCGACCAAGGTAAAGGCGGTAAGGATCGATTGGTGATGCTCTCGCCGCGCCTGCTTGAGACGTTGCGTACCTACTGGCGATCCGCCCACCCGACGCAGTGGCTGTTTCCGGGCGATCCGCCCGATCAGCCGATCACCCGCAGTGCCGTCGAACTGGCCTGTCAGAAAGCGCACCGCGCCTCGGGCGTCACCAAGCCGATCACGCCGCACTCGCTGCGCCACGCTTTTGCCACCCACCTGCTCGAATCCGGCACCGATGTGCGCACCATCCAGTTGCTGCTCGGTCATCGCAGTCTGGCCACCACCTCGCGCTACCTGAAAGTCGCCACCACCACCGTGTGCGCCACGACCAGCCCCTTCGACCTGTTGCCCCAGGTTCAACCGCCACCGACGATACCGACGCCCCCGGCTCATTTCTGAGACCGGACGTGCGTGCCACCGGGCTCGAGGTGGCGGACATCTTCACCAGGCCGGGCCCCTCTACCGTCAGCAGCACGCTACGGCACTCAGCCGTGGGCAACGCGGCGTCATGAACGCCATTGAGCGCTGCCGAACTGCTGCGCTGGGCGGACACGTCGAGCAGTGTGATGCTTGCGGTCACCAGCGCATTGCCTTCAACAGTTGCAGAAATCGCCACTGCCCGAAGTGTCAGTCTCTGGTGCGTGCGCAATGGCTGGAAGATCGCCAGGCTGATCTCATTCCGGTGGAGTATTTCCACGTGGTCTTTACGCTACCCGAGGCGGTCGCGGCGATTGCGTATCAGAACAAGGCGGTGGTCTACGGTCTCCTGTTTCGCGCCACCGCCGAGACCTTGCGCACGATCGCCGCCGATCCGAAACATCTGGGGGCCGAGATCGGCTTCATCGCCATCCTGCACACCTGGGGGCAGAATCTGTTGCACCACCCGCATCTGCATTGCCTGGTCCCGGGTGGTGGTGTGAGTGCAGATGGCGAGCGCTGGATTTCCTGTCGTCCGGGGTTCTTTCTGCCGGTGCGTGTGCTTTCACGACTGTTTCGCCGGCTGTTTCTGGAACAGTTGCAGCGTGCGTTTGATGCCGGCGATCTGCACCTTTATCTCGCGCTTGAAGAACTTCAGGCACCGGCGGCCTTCGCCCGCTATCTGGCACCGGTGCGGAAAACCGAGTGGGTGGTTTACGCCAAACCTCCCTTTGGCGGACCCCAGCAGGTCCTCGAGTATCTCGGTCGCTACACGCATCGCGTCGCTATTTCCAATAACCGGCTGATCAACTTCGCTGATGATCAGGTCTGCTTTCGCTGGAAGGATTACCGCCATGAATCGCACCCGAAGGTCATGCAGTTGGCGGCCGACGAATTCATTCGCCGCTTTCTGCTTCATGTGTTGCCGAGCAGTTTTCAACGGATTCGGCATTACGGCTTCCTGGCCAACCGCTACCGTGCGGTCAAACTTGAACGATGCCTGGAGTTGCTGGCCGAACCCGCTCCGATCATCCCTGTTCCCGACGCTCCTCTCGACTACCGCGACCGCTACCAGTGGCTCACCGGAAAATCGTTGCGGGACTGCCCGAAGTGCGGCCAGGGCCACATGGTTTGCATCGAGACCTTCTTGCCGGGCACCCTGCCACGCGGACCACCGGGGGAGCGCGTATGAAGGCTCATCCCATCGCGCGATGGTCCCTTTCCGGGTTTGCCTCACGGAACGGCGGATTTCCTTTGGTCTGGAACTCGTCATTCCATCACCCTGCGCACGGGTCATCGCTGGACTGTCGAGCAAATGGCACCGCTATACCGTCAGGCACCGGACACACTGTCAGGAATTCAAGGCTCATGCTTCAATTTAGCCCTTCTGGCCTCGGTCTAATTCGCAGTTCGATGCGGCCGCTCTGATTCAATCCCCATAGCACTACCGTCTTCGCGCTGGTTTAGCACAACAGGATTTTTAGCCTACCGGGCGCGGTAGCCGCTCTGCGCCACTCCTCAACCGCAGTGCGCCGCGCCCGCTAACCTAAAAACCCTCTGCACTATGTAAACCTCTACATAGCGACCCTTTGCTGTCATTGGCAATAACTGGAAGCTGCCGGTCGTCGGTTGGTCACGAACAGCAAAAGCGGCCTTTGGCGATCCCGAATCAAGTTTCTCGCCTGAGCGGCGGGTTTCTAGCCTGGTCCAGCCGTTGCGATCAACAGAATTACTCAGCCAGAATGGCTGGGAACTGATCAAAATCTAGCCCGATGTTGGTCGCCCTATCAACTTTGGATACTCGATTGCAAGCAATGTGGGCTAGCGAACAGAACTCCTCATGCATTCTGCTCAACATGACTAGCAGGGGGCGTATAACCCTCCACTTTTCATCTGCACTTTTAAATGAGCAGTGCTGATTTTGAAAAATTATCAATAGTCATGGGCAATGCTTTGTCTTGTCACTTTTAGCCTTGTCAGCCAACGCGCGCAAGACTCAGGCAGTGATGAATTACAGGAAACCCAACATGAGAACTCGACATTTGCGCAGCATCATGGCCATACTGGCTATCACCGCAAGCAGTCTGGTGTTGGCCGCCAATGACCAAGTGGAACGGGGGCGCTATCTGGCCCAGTTAGGCGACTGCGTTGCCTGCCATACCAGTGTCAAGGGAACGTCGATGGCCGGCGGGCGGGCACTGGATACGCCGTTCGGCAAGCTGTACTCAACGAACATTACGCCGGACAGGGCAACCGGCATCGGCAATTACACCTTCGAACAGTTTGATCGCGCCATGCGGAAGGGGATAGCCGCGGATGGTCACAATCTCTATCCGGCCATGCCTTATCCCTCCTATGCCAAGATGGCGGTTGATGACATGCAGGCGCTCTACGCCTATCTGATGCAGGGGCTGGCCCCCGTCCAGCAGGCCAACAAGCCGTCCGAAATGAGCTGGCCTTTCAGCATGCGCTGGGGCCTGGCGATCTGGAACTGGCTGTTCCTCGATGACAAGCCCTTCGTGGCCGATAGTGGCAAGGATGCAAACTGGAACCGGGGCGCCTATCTGGTCCAGGGGCTGGGTCATTGCGGCGCCTGCCACACCCCGCGCGGCCTGCTGTTCCAGGAAAAGGCGATGAGCGATTCGGGTTCCAATGGGTCGCTCTTCCTGTCCGGCGAGACAGTGGAATCCTGGCGCGCCTTGAGTCTGCGTGACCTATGGACGGTCGAGGACACCAAACTGTTCCTCAAGACAGGGCAGAACCGCTATGCGACTGCGTCAGGCAACATGGCAGATGTCATCATGCACAGCACGCAGAACATCAACGACGCCGATCTGTTGGCCATTGCCAGCTATCTGAAATCGCTACCCGCCGGACCCCACGACAAGCCGGCCCACCCGGCGCCGAAGCTTCCTGTCGCCAAGGTGCCGGATGATCTCTTCAGCACGCGCGGTGGTTTGGGCTACATCCAGTTCTGTGGTGATTGTCACCGTGCCGATGGCAGTGGCGTCTACCAGGTCTTCCCGCCGCTGGCGGGCAATCCGACCGTCAGCTCCAGGGATGCCTCGACGCTGGTACATATCATCCTGACCGGTGGAAAGACGGCTGCGACGGCGACCCATCCGCGCGTGTTCGCCATGCCGGCCTTTGCCCGCCTGACAGATACCGAGCTGGCCGAGATTCTCAGTTTCGTCAGGACCAGCTGGGGTAATGGCTCGCCCATGGTCAGCACCGGCATGGTCGCCAAAATGCGAGCCGAACTCGATCCCCGGACAACAGATTTGAGCAAGTTCGAAACGCCGCGTCTGGCCAACATGTTGATGGCCGGGAATACCCCGCAACTGGTACGCGGCATGCGCCTGCACCTCGAAACCAGGGACTTGCTGCCCGGCAATGTCGGCAACCAGCTAAATTGCACGGGCTGCCATCTGAACGCCGGGACGGTGGCCGACGGCTCGCCTTTCGTCGGGATTTCTGCCTTCTTCCCGAGTTATGGCGCCCGGGCCGGCAGGATCACCACGCTGGAGGATCGCATCAACGGTTGCTTCCGTCGTTCGATGAATGGCAAGCCACTCGCCAAGGACTCCGACGACATGAAAGCGATGGTGGCCTACTTTGACTGGATGAAGGGCGAAACAAAACCGGAAGACAAGGTCGCCGGGCGAGGCCTGGGCAAGATCGACCGCTCGATCAAGCCTGATCCGGAGAATGGCAAGAAGATCTACGCTGAACAATGCGCGGTCTGCCATGGCGAGAACGGCGAGGGGCTGAAGAATGCCGCCGGCAAGATGGTTTATCCCCCGCTATGGGGTAACGAGTCCTTCAATATTGGCGCCGGCATGGCCCGGACCTATACCGCTGCCGCCTTCGTCAAGCGCAACATGCCGATTGGCTTCCACGACAATTTTCCGCTTGGTCAGGGAGGACTGTCCGACCAGGAAGCGGTCGACGTAGCTGAGTACTTCAGCCACCAGCCGCGTCCGGACTTCCCGGACAAGGTCAAGGACTGGCCGAAGGACCCGAAACCGTCCGATGCTCGCTATTGATTGAACGCTCACCGCAACAGAAAAAACGCCCCGGGAAAGGGGCGTTTGCATAAATGAGAAGCAGCTTTCCGATCAGTAAGCTGACGCCCGATGTCATTTGCGATTAGCGGCCTTTACCACCACCCATTCCCCCACCAGACCCCATCCCGCCACCCATCCCCCCGCCAGCGCCGGAGCCTTGACGCATGCCCCCGCCTTGTACGGGCGGGGTGTCCGGTAATGCAACTCCACGCTCCTTGGCTCGAAGCTGCATTTGTTCATGATGATCCAAACGAACTTGCTCACGCTCTTGAGTCGTTTTGGCGGCATTCATTTTCGTGCGCTGCTCCATTCGCTCCTGATTCGTCATCATCTGACTGCCGTAAACGGGTTCATCCGCAGCTATGGCGCCTGAAGTCATCAAACCCAAAGAGATTGCGGCAAGTACGATTTTTACTGTGTTCTTGGTCATTTTTACTCTCCTAATTTAACGAAAATCGTTCAACCAAATTACTGAGTCTGAAGTTCTCTGGCACGCTTCAATCAAGTATTCAAACCAATTTTCGGCGGACACCTTGTTCAACCATATAGGCGTTCAAATACTCGCCGAACTGTTGCCTGAGACTCGTTGGCCATGTCGGCTTAATGCCAGTTGTGTTCATTCACAGAGAAAGTGCGACACAAATAAATGCGCATGCAAATGCTAAGGGAAGTTAAATCGATGTTCTGTGCGCCAGAGCACATACGGGCGACAGCACGCGCTGCTCCAGAAACGATGAGGCAAGGGTGTCCGTCGATCCTCGCATTGCCGCGTTGATACATGAGGCGATTGTGATAGTCGGCTAGCCGAAGTTCAGGCCACGAATATTGCCAGCGCGGATTGAATGTCGGGTTACGAGTCGCCAGGGTCAGTCAATGGCCGCAATGAAGAAAAATCCCGAGTGGCGGGTCATGGCCGAAAGTACTCATAGCGCCATGCTACCGCAAAGCAGACGTAAGAGCCGAATCATGGTGCATGCGAGAGATGCTGATCAGTGCCCTCATTCAGTCTCCAGGTGAGCGTGGGTAAGGTGCCGAGCTTTGCTTGAACGGCAGGTTCGTACAGTGCCTTCCCGTGCGCAAGGAAATGATATGCTGTTCGAACCTTCGTGGAGCCAATGATAGATGACTTTGCAAATCGACCTTAAAAGCGCTGTGCTGGCCTTGTCGGACGCCCTTGACCTGGTCGGGGTGAACGATTTTCAGCACGGCAAGCGGGTGGCAATGATCGCGCGAAAAAGCGCCGTTCTGCTCGGCTTGCCTGAGGCGCAACTCGACAACCTGGTATGCGCCTGCCTGCTCCATGACATCGGCGTTTCATCCACTGCCATGCACCGGCGGCTGATGCACGATTCGGAATGGAATGATCGGCATGCCCATTGCGAACGCGGGCATGAGCTGTTGCAGCCTTTTGCTCACCTGTCGCTGCTGGCCAATGCCATCCGCTACCACCATACGCCCTGGGCTGAACTGCCCCCCGGCCTGAGCGAGGCCGATGCGGTGGACAGCAACCTGATTCTTCTTGCCGACCGCGTGGACTCGGTGCTGCTGCGGGAAGGGCTGGAAAACCCGTTGCTGCACCGGGAAGCGATCTGCGCCGAAATCGAAGCCATGGCCGGTCGCCTGCTCGCGCCCGAGGTCGTCAGTGCCTTTATCGGGGCCGCCGCCAACGAGGCTTTCTGGATTTCTCTGGTGCCGCGCCACGTGCAGTTTTACCTGTCCGAATTGCCGCTGGCCAACTGGCGGGTGACCATCGAGTTCCCCCAGTTCCGCCATGTGGCGCGCCTGGTATCGAGCATCGTCGACGCCAAGAGCCACTTCACCGCGTCGCACTCGCTGGGCGTGGCGCAGCTTTCCCGGCATCTGGGAGAACACATGGGATTGCACGACGACGCGCTGGTGCAGGTGGAAATCGCCGGACTGATGCATGACGTGGGCAAGCTGTGCGTACCGGACGAAATTGTCGACAAGCCTTTTCCCCTCACCCCGGTGGAATACTCGGTCATGGAGCGGCACAGTTTCGAGACCTATCAGATCCTGCGCCATATCCCCGGAATGGAGACGGTTGCCGAATGGGCGGCCTTCCACCATGAAACGCTGAACGGTCGTGGTTATCCCTTCCGTCACAAGGCCGAACGTCTCAGTCTTGAAGCCCGCATCGTCGCCGTAGCGGATGTATTCCAGGCGCTGGCACAGGCACGCCCCTACCGCGGTCCCCAACCCACGGAAGATATTCCCCGCATCCTGGGCCTGTTTGTCGCCAACGGGGCACTTGATCCTGAGGTGGTGGCTTTGGCCAGCGAGGACCTGCAGGCGAGCTGGCTGGCCGCCACGCAAACACTCTGAACGCATTCCTGGCCGGCGAGCGAGGATTTGCGGGCTCGCCCGCAAGTCGAAGCGGAACACGATCACGAACAGCTACGAAACAACTTCAACTTTTCTTGCGTTTGAAATTTGAATTGGGTAGGTAAAGGTGACACATCGTAGGTCGGGTTATGCTGAGAAGCATAACCCGACGCCAGTGTTTGCCTCATCATCCAACGATTGTCGGGTTACGCTACGCTAACCCGACCTACTGGCTGGATTGCGAGATCTTTATCTTGGTGAATCTTTGTGTTCTTTGTGACTTGGTGGTAAAGCTTTTCCATCACTTTCAACTTGACTGACAAGCAGTAGTAATTCGTACAGGCGGCTATCCGCTTGGCTTAAAGCCTGCGGATTTTGTCCAGCAAGGCCGTCGTCGATGTCTGGTGGATGAAGGGGATCGACACCACCCGGCCGCCCCAGCCGGCGACTTCAATGTGGCCGACGATTTTCTCCACCGGCCAGTCGCCGCCCTTGACCAGTACATCCGGCCGGCAGTCGAGAATGCGCGCGATGGGCGTGTCTTCGTCGAACCAGGTGACCAGCGAAACGCATTCCAGTGCCGCCATCAGCGCCAGACGATCGGCCAGCGTATTGACCGGTCGCTCGTCGCCCTTGCCCAGCCGCCTGACCGACGCATCGGAGTTGAGCGCCACCAGCATCGACTCGCCCAGCGCCCGCGCTTGAGCAAGCAGGGTCACGTGGCCACGGTGCAGGATGTCAAAACAGCCATTGGTAAAAACCAGCGGTCGCGGCATTTGCGCAAGACGCGCGGCCAGGTCGCCGGGCGCGACAATCCTGGATTCAAAGGCGGGGGGCGGAAAATTCATGTGCTGCGGCTCCACGTGCGGCGAGCGATGATTCTAGCATTGGCAAGGGAAAGGCGATCAGTACTTTGATCTTCGGGGATGAACTGGCAATTCCGGGGCTATTGAACGGCTATGAAATTTGAATTCGGTAGGTACAGGTGACACATCGTAGGTCGGGTTAGCGCAGCGTCCCAAAAGGGGATTTCCTACGGGGCATAACCCAAACATCATCGGATGCTGCATACACTACGTCGGGTTAAGCTGCGCTAACCCGACCTACTGGATTGCGAGTCCCAGATTATTTAGCCCTTACAAAATCGGGAAGTTATTTCGTAGTCGTTCCTATGGGGCTCGCAGTGCTGGCGCGCTGTCCTGCCAGCCGCGCAAGGCCTTGAGAGCGTCCTCAAGGCTCGGCAGCGCAACGATGCCCTCGATGACCGGGAGTTTGTCGGTTCCGGCGCCGCCGGCCCAGAGTGCAACGGTCGGTGGCAGCATCTGGCGAAGCTGGCTGAGCAGCGGAGAAATCTGTCGTGAGGGAAAGGCCGACGAGAACGACAGGGCGACGATATCGGCGTCGTGGGCAGCGGCGGCGAGGCGGATGTCAAACAGCGGTGTCTGCGTTCCCAACGAGATGCAGGTCGCGCCGTCAAGGCTGAGCAGGCATTCGACCATCAGCAATCCGAGTACATGCTGTTCTTCCGGGACAGTGGTAAGCAGAATGCGCGGCCGTCCGCTGCTGCTGGCCGGCAGGCTGGCGATCGCCTGTCGCAGCAGCGATTTTATCTGTTCGGAATACAGGTGCTCGGCGAATATTTCAAGATCGCCGCGCATCCAGGCTTCGCCGACCATCCGGTTGAGCGGTACCACGGTGCCGAGAACAAAGTGGTGCAGGCCCTGCCGCATCATCGCCTGGTTGAGCGCCTGGCGAAGCCCTTGGGCGTCGTGCGCCTGGATCAGGGTAAGGATTTGTCCGACGACGCCCTGATCGCCGACTGGCTCAGCGGCTGCTGCCGACTGGATTGTCCCGGCGAGCAGATGAAGCTCATTTTCGCTGGCGGAAAAAGCCGGCCGGGACGGTGTCCGTGATCCATCAGGCGTTTGATCAGGCGCAGGTGGTGTACCTGTTCGACCGTGTACAGGCGTTCGCCGTTGGCGTCGCGGATCGGTTGCGGGAATCCGTAGCGGCGTTCCCAGACGCGCAAGGTGTCCTTGCCAAGGCCGGTATCCCTCTCCACCGATCCTATGTTCATTAGGCTTTTATCATTCATATTGTCCTGGACAAATAGTTGACAAGTGACTTATTGGCAGCTATATTAATCTCACAATTTTTATTTGTCTAGGACATTCGGTGAATAATCTATCGTTTACCTTACAAGGCTTCAGCGTCCGGCCTGAGCCAGTCGAAGACCGGTGCAGCCCGATCATGCCTTGGCCAGAGGCATTTATTAGCCTTAGCCACGCCATGGCGAAAGCTGACCCTGTTTTCAGTTTTTTCGGGAGAGAGTGATGCACGGAGCGCAACGTATTGCCGTCGTCGGCGCAGGCGTATCGGGTCTGGCCTGCGCCTGGCTGCTTTCGCAAAAGCACGAGGTGACGCTCTACGAGGCGGGCCGCAGCCTCGGCGGGCATACCAACACCGTCGATGTCACGGTCGATGGCCTTACGCATCCGGTCGATACCGGCTTTCTGGTTTTCAACACCGCGACCTACCCCAATCTGACGGCGCTTTTTGCCCATCTCGGCGTAGCCAGTGTCGAAACCGAGATGTCCTTTGCCGTCAGCCTTGAACAGCCCAATCTGGAGTGGTCGGGCAGCAGCCTGGCCACCGTTTTCGGGCAGAAGCGCAATCTGCTGCGCCCCGATTTCTGGCGCATGCTGGCCGATATCCTGCGCTTCAACCGCGAGAGCGTGGCCTGGCTGGCGGCGCACCCTGACGAACAGCTTACCCTCGGTGATTTTCTTGCCGCCGGAGCGTACTCGCGACCCTTTGCCGAATGGTATCTGTTGCCGATGGGGGCGGCGATCTGGTCCTGCCCGGTCGGGCAGATGCTCGATTATCCGCTCGCCACGTTTGTGTATTTCTGCCGCAATCACGGGCTGTTGCAGGTCTTCGATCGTCCGCTGTGGCGCACGGTGCAGGGTGGCGGACGCGAGTACGTGAAAAAGCTGGCCGAACAGATCGACAACATCCGCCTCAACACGCCGGTGCTTGGCGTGCAGCGTGATGCCAATGGCCTGTTGGTGGCAACGCCAGGTGCGCTCGAACATTACGATCAGGTCGTGCTGGCGTGCCACAGCGATCAGGCGAGGACGATTCTCGGCGATACGGCATCGACGCAGGAGCGCCGCCTGCTCGGTGCCATCGGCTACCAGGCGAACCGGGCCGTGCTGCATACCGATGCGGCGCTGCTGCCACGCGATCCGGCTCTGTGGTCGGCATGGAATTATCTGTCCAGCAAGGATGAACCGAACCAGCGTCCGGTCAGCGTTTCCTACCTGATCAACCGTTTGCAGCCCTTGCCGTTCAAGACTCCGGTGATGGTTTCGCTGAATCCACAGCGTGCACCGGCTGCCGACAAAGTGATCGCCGAGTTCGATTATGCGCATCCGCTTTTCGATGGCCCGGCGATTGCCGCACAGCGCCAGTTGGCTTCAATTTCCGGCCAGCGCGGCATCTGGTACTGTGGTGCGTGGACGGGCTACGGCTTTCATGAGGATGGGCTGAAATCCGGTTTGAGAGTGGCCAACGCCCTCGGCTGCAAGGCCCCCTGGCAGGGTGCCGAGGTCGAGGATCCGGCGAGCGGCAGGCCGCTCACTGCGCAACCTGAATCGCTCAGCGAGCTGGCGGCATGACTGCGGACGCCCAGTTTTTCTTCGGGCAGGTCATGCACCGTCGCTTCAGGCCGGCGGTGCATCAATTCGTCTACCCGGTGTACTTCTGCGTGTTGCCCCTGTCGGGCATCGAGCGGGTCGGGAGCGCGCTGTTTTCGGTGAATCGCTTCAACCTGTTCAGTTTTCGTTTTGCCGATCACGGTGCGCGCGATGGTTCGCACCCCTTGCCGTGGATACGCGATCTGCTGGACAAGAACGGCATCGTCGCTGACGGCGAAATCAGCTTGCAGTGCTTCCCGCGCGTACTTGGCTTTGTCTTCAATCCGGTCAGTTTCTGGTATTGCCAGAATCGCTCGGGCGAGCTGATGGCCGTTCTCGCCGAGGTCAGCAACACCTTCGGCGAGCATCACAATTACCTGCTGGCGCATGCCGACGGGCGAGCGATCGGCAATGGCGAAGTGATCGAACGAAACAAGGTATTCCATGTCTCACCGTTCATGGCCATCGCCGGACATTATCGCTTCCGCTTTTACGCCAGAGCAAAGCCGGGCCATGCACCGACCTGGCGGCTGGCGTGCATCGATCACGGCGATGCGGGTGGCGATTTGCTGCATACCGCACTCTCCGGGGAGGCCATGCCGCTGGTCAACCGGACTTTGCTCAAGGCGTTTTTCAGTTATCCACTGCTGACCTTTGGCGTGGTCCTGCGCATTCATTGGCAGGCGCTCAGGCTGTGGCTCAAGCGCGTGCCCTTCTTCACCAAACCCGAACCTCCACTTGAGGAGACGACGCGATGGACGTCATGCAAAATACTCTTTCCCTGACCGCCCCGGCCTCGGCAACCCGCCTCCCGCGCAATGCACGGGCGGTACTCAAGCTGCTGGAGAAAATCAGTCACGGAACACTGGAGGTGCGCTTGCCGGACGGTGGCCATTTGTGCTGCGGCAATGGCGGATCGTCAGTAACGCTGCATATCTCCGACTGGGCGGTTTTCGAGCGCATTCTCGAGCGTGGCGATGTCGGTTTCGCCGAGGCCTGGCTCGAAGGTGAGTGGGAAACTCCCGATCTGGCCGGGTTGCTGACCTTGCTTGCCAACAATCGCGATGCACTTTCGCACGCTGTCTATGGGCAGTGGTCGAGTCTGCTGCTGGCCCGCTTTCGTCATTTATTCAACGCCAATACGCGTCGCGGATCGCGTCGCAACATCATGGCGCACTACGATCTGGGCAACGACTTTTACCGCCTCTGGCTCGATTCGACGATGAGCTATTCCAGCGCCATGTACTCGGGCGACGCGAAACGCTCGATGGAGTTTGCCCAACTGGCCAAATATCGGCGCATCCTGCGCCGCCTCAATACACGTCCGGGTCAGCGTATCCTGGAGATCGGTTGCGGCTGGGGTGGTTTTGCCGAAGTCGCCGCGCGTGAAGCCTGTGTCGATGTCGTTGGCGTGACGCTGTCGCGTGCTCAACTCGAATTTGCCAGCCAGCGCATGGCGCGCGCCGGGCTGGAACGCCCGGTGAAGATCGCTGTGCGACTACCGTGACCTGGCCGGAGAAAAGTTTGACCACATCGTATCGATCGAGATGTTCGAGGCCGTCGGTGAGCGCTGGTGGCCGAGCTATTTCAAGACGCTGGCGCGCATGCTGGCGCCGGAAGGCCGCGCCGTGGTGCAGAGCATCACCATCCAGGACAAGCTGTTCCCGCGTTATCGCCGTGGCACCGACTTCATCCAGCAGCATGTTTTCCCCGGTGGCATGCTGCCCAGCCCTTCGGCCTTTCAACAGCAGGCGACTAAAGCCGGCCTGTCAGTACGCGATGTCTTTGCTTTCGGCGGCGACTATGCGCGCACGCTGGCCGAATGGTCGGCCAGATTCGAGCAGCAGTGGCCGGCCATCGCAGCGCAGGGCTTCGATGAGCGCTTCCACCGGCTGTGGCGTTTCTACCTCGCCTATTGCCAGGCCGGATTCAACAGCGGCTGTACCGATGTCATGCAGTTCGAACTGGCGCATCAATCATGAGACGGCTGATCCTGCTGGCCTTGTTCGTTGCGGCCAGCGCCCAGGCGCTGCCGGAGGCCGTTCGTACGGGTGAGCCGGGCTGGCGCCAGTGGGGCAGCGGCGAAATGACGTGGTTCGGGATTGCGCTGTATCGCGCCACGCTGTGGGTGGGCGGTGCCGATCCCGGAAACTCGCCGGGAAGCGGGCCAATCGCCCTGCAGCTCGACTACCGGCGCGACATTCCGCGCGAGCGCCTAGTGCAGTCCAGCCTCGACGAAATGCGCCGGCTGGGCGCCGACGAGGCGCAACTGGCGCGCTGGGCGAGCGATCTGCGGCGCGTCTTTCCCGATGTGAAGGAGGGCGAGAGCATCGTCGGCGTGCACTATCCGGGTCGTGGCGCGAGTTTCTATCATCGCGGGCAGGCCAGCGGTGAAGTGGCCGATGCCGAATTTGCCCGACGTTTTTTTGCCATCTGGCTTGATCCCGAGACTCGCAGCCCCTCGTTAAGGGCGGCGTTGCTCAAGCGACCGGAAGGATGAGCGTTCTTTCCCGGCTAGCAGCACCCTTGCCCCGGCGACAAGTTTTGGCCTACGGCGCGCTCGGTCTGCCGCTGGCCATGGCGGCGCTGCCGGTCTATGTGCATGTGCCGCGGCTTTACGCTGAAACGGCGGGAATGAGCCTGAGTCTGCTGGGTGGACTATTGCTGGCGGCACGTCTGGCCGATGCCGGCATCGATCCACTGCTCGGAGGCTGGAGCGACCGTACAGCGAAACGTCAGCGCCTGATCATGCTGGCGCTGCCCTTGCTGGCGATCGGCATGCTCGCCTTGCTGCACCCTCCGCTGAGTGGTGCGCCGCTGTGGCTGATGGGATCGATGCTGCTCACCTACTTCGCGTTTTCTCTGGCCAGTGTCGCTTATCAGGCCTGGGGCGCCGAGCTGGGGCGCGATTCCGGCGAGCGTACGCGCCTGACGGCAAGCCGCGAGGGCTTCGGCCTGATCGGCGTGGTGCTGGCGGCGGCTTTGCCCGGGCTGATCTCAAGCCATCCGGCGCAGGGGCTGTCCTGGCTGGCCTGGATCTTTGTCCCCTTGCTCTTCATCATGGCGCTGGTGACCCTGCTCGGCGCCCCGGCCTCGGCGCAGCGCATTCCAGCCGGGGGAAAGCTGCTTGGCGATCTGTGGCGTGTTCTCGGCAACCTCCGCTTCCGGCGTTTGCTGGCGGTTTTCGTGGTGAACGGGATCGCCGCTGCGTTGCCGGCGACACTGGTTCTTTTCTTTGTCGCCGACGTACTGCAGGCTGAAGCGTGGGGCGGTGCTTTCCTGGCACTTTACTTCGTCAGCGGCATTGCCTTCCTGCCACTCTGGGTCTCCCTGTCCAGGCGCTTTGGCCGGGTGCCGGCCTGGGTGGCTTCAATGGCCGTCGCCATCGCGGCATTTTCGTGGGCGTGGCTGCTGGGGGCGGGCGACGTATGGGCGTTCGCCATCATCTGCCTGCTCTCCGGCGCGGCGCTTGGCGCCGATCTCACACTGCCGGCCGCGCTGCTCGCCGACATCGCCGAAGGGCGTGTTGCCGGAAGCGACGATGAGGAGGAAAACCAGTCGGCGCAGGCCGGCGGCTACTTCGGCTGGTGGAATCTGGTCGCCAAGCTCAATCTGGCGCTCGCTGCCGGCCTCTCGCTGCCGCTGCTTGACCTGGCCGGCTACCGGCCCGGCGACTTTACAGCGACAGCAGGACTGTCGGCGGTATATTGCCTGCTGCCGCTGTTCTTCAAAACCATTGCCGCCGTGCTCGCCTGGCGCTGGCGGAAAATTCTGGAGCCATCATCATGAAAAACCTGTGGCTGGCTTTCTGCGTCTGTGGTGTTCTCGGGTTGGGCGGCTGTGCCGGAACCTCGCTCGAACGCTACCGCGATCAACGGCCAGTGCTCGATCTGGCAGACTACTTCAACGGAACGATCGACGGCTGGGGAATGTTTCAGGATCGTTCGGGCGAGGTGATCAAGCGCTTTCATGTGGTGATCGATGCAAGGTGGGAAAAGCGCGACGGCGTCGATGTCGGTACGCTCGATGAAAACTTCACCTGGTCGGATGGAACCACATCGCACCGGGTATGGACCATCACGCGCGTCGACGCCGGGCACTATGTCGGCCGTGCCGATGACGTGGTCGGCGAGGCGCTTGGCGAAGCCGCCGGCAACGCCCTGCGCTGGCGCTATGTGCTGGCGTTGCCGGTCGATGGCAAGGTCTGGAACGTCGACTTCGATGACTGGATGTTTCTGATCGATGAGGGTGACAAGCGGGTCATGCTCAATCGCGCGGTGATGAGCAAGTTCGGTTTCCGCCTCGGCGAAGTCACATTGAGTTTCACCCGGCGCTGAAATCATGTCCATGAACATTGCTCAACCACAGGCAAAACGCTACCCATTTCCTCATCGTCATTCCGGCGCAAGCCGGAATCCAGAAGTCACGGCTGCAAATTTACTGGATTCCGGCTTTTGCCGCGAAGATCAAAGGGCCTGTGGCTCAAATACCCTCGACGTGGTCCACGGCCATTGAATGCGCCGGGATGACGATATCTTCGATCTGTGTGAATAAGCCAGCCTCCAGGGGAGTGATGAAAACCCAAATGACTGAGTTTCCGGCATGAACCCGAAGATCACCGACTGGCATGGCAAACGCGTCTGGTTGCTCGGCGCGTCGAGCGGCATCGGTGCGGCCTTGGGCCGCTTGCTGCTGGCACGTGGCGCACGCGTGGCGCTTTCCGCACGCAAGGTACCGCAGCTTGAAGCGGTCGCCGAAGGCTCGCGGGAGGCACTACTGCTGCCCTGCGACGCCGCCGATGAAGCGAGTCTGCGCGCGGCATGGGATGGCCTGCTGGCGGCCTGGGGCGGGGTGGATGTGGCGATCTATCTGGCTGGCGATTACCTGCCGATGCGCGCCTGGGAACTCGACAGCACCAAGGCCCGGCGAATGATCGAGGTGAACTTCGTCGGTGCCGTCAGCTTTGCTGCCTGCGTCGTGCCGCAACTGCTTGCTCAGGGCGCGGGGCAGATCGCTTTTGTGGCCAGCGTTGCCGGTTATCGCGGCTTGCCGAAATCACTGATCTATGGCCCGACCAAGGCCGCGCTGATCAACTTTGCCGAGGCGCTGTACATCGATCTTGAGCCCAAGGGGATCGCTGTGCGAATCATCAATCCTGGTTTTGTCGCCACCCCGCTGACCGCACAGAACGACTTTGCCATGCCGGCTTTGCTGACGCCCGAAGCCGCTGCACAGGCGACGCTCGACGGATTTGCCGGCAGTGCTTTCGAGATCGATTATCCGAAGCGCTTCACGCGGGCGATGAAGCTGCTCGCGCACTTGCCGTACCGCTTGTATTTTCCGCTGGTACGCCGTCTGACCGGCGCCTGATGGAGTCGATGTGAAACAGTCCAGCCTCGATGCGCTGATCGCTTTTTACGAGAGCTTGGGCCCTGACAGCATCGCGCACTTTGCCGATTACTACGCCGATGACGCCTTTTTCAAGGATCCCTTCAACGAGGTGCGCGGCCTGGCGCCGATCCAGCGCATCTTTACGCACATGTTCGTGCAGGTCTCCGAGCCACGCTTTGTGATCAGCGAACGCGTTGTCGATGAAAATGGCGCACTGCTGGTATGGGATTTTCATTTCCACATGCGGCTGTGGGGGCGCGACAAAGCGCAGGTCATTCATGGCGTGTCGCACCTCCGATTCAACGCCGCAGGCCTGGTGGTCTGGCACCGCGACTATTGGGATGCCGCCGAAGAACTCTACGCCACGTTGCCGGGTATCGGCTGGTTGATGCGGCGATTGAAAAAGGCAATGGCGAGCTGACTGCTCCGGTGTTTCTGGCAGAGTCTGCGGGTCATCTGGCGCTAACTCATGGCAATTCCGTGGCCCCAGGCCAGGCTTCAACTCATTTCATGCTTGACCCGGAATCCGCTTCGATCGGGGGCTCACGCCACCGCAAGCGGCGCCATTCGAACACCGGACTGCAGCGGCCTGGCCACCTCCCTCGGAAGGATGATCTGAGAGTAGCCGCATAAAATCTGGTAGCATGACGACCCTCCGGAAGTTGAAACGCCCGGGGAAGCTCACCGTCATGAATTCAATCAGCATCGATCCGGCATGAACTCTCCAACGCTGAAACCACAAGCCAAATACCGCCCGGACATCGACGGCCTGCGCGCCATCGCCATCATTTCGGTAGTTTTCTACCATGCCGGCTTTCCCGGCTTCCCCGGCGGATTCGTTGGCGTTGACGTTTTTTTCGTCATTTCCGGATTCCTGATTACCTCTCTGCTCTTCAACGAGGCGGTGGCTACCGGCCGAGTCAGTCTGAGTGCCTTTTATGCACGGCGCGTGCGCCGACTGATGCCCGCCGGTCTGCTGGTGGTGGCAGTAACGCTGCTGCTAGGCGGGATTTTCATGGCTCCCGTTTCAGATGATCAGCGTTCACTGGCGCGCTCGGCTATGACGGTGGCTGTCTTCGCATCAAACTTCTACTTTTTTGCGACGACGAGCGGCTATTTCGATTCTCCGTCCTTCACCATGCCATTGCTGCATACTTGGTCGCTTGCCCTGGAGGAGCAGTACTACCTGATCTGGCCCCTGTTAATGCTTCTGGTTTTTCACGTTTCCCGAGCGTCGCATGCCGAAGGGCCCATGCGAAAACGCGCCGTGTGGGCTTTGAGTGTGATGCTGCTGGTATCGCTCGTTGTGTGCATCGTGACAACCCCCGGCTATCAGAACTTTGCCTTTTACCTGCTGCCTGCCCGCGTCTGGGAGTTTGCCATCGGCGGCCTGGCCGGATTGGCGGGGTCGGCATTCTATGTGCGTCTGCGCTGGTGCGCCGAGGGCCTGGCCGTGGCCGGCCTGGCAATGATCGCATGTTCGGTTGTTACCCTCAATGAAGGCACGCCTTTTCCAGGGTGGGCGGCCATCCTGCCCGTTTTTGGTACAACTTTGCTGATTGTCGGCATGACGGCAAACGAGCGGGGCGTCGTGCGCCGAGTATTGTCCTCCAGACCCATGGTATGGATCGGCTTGTTGTCCTATTCGTGGTACCTATGGCACTGGCCGCTGCTTTCCATTTACCGAACATACAAGCTGGGCGTACTGGACATTGCCGGCAATGCGCTGATTGTCGCGCTCGCTCTGGTACTGGCCGGGTTGACCTATCTCTGGATCGAGCGCCCCATCCGGCTACGTCGGCCGTGGCTGTTCAGCGGAACAAGATCGACGCTGTTTGTCGGCGGTGCAATGTGCCTGGCTACGCTGTTACTGGCCGGCGGCCTGTGGGCGTGGCGCCACCATCAGAAGACCGCCGAAGCGTATCGGGAACTCATCACAGCACATGCTGACCATCCCCCATTGACCAAGGAATGTTCCGAGCCGGTGCGGCCAGCAGGTGACTTGCCGCTGGAAAAGTGCAGTCACGGCCCGGATAAAAAGCATCCCAGACTGCTGTTGTGGGGCGATTCACATGCACGCCACATGTTACCGATGCTGATGCAGGCATTTCCTGATGTAGCCGTTTACGAACTGACCAGACCCACCTGCGCACCGCTGATCACTGACGAATCACGGACGGTAGAGATTGGATCGCGGGCGGCTGTTCTGGCCAAATCCTGCCAGGAGTTCAATCAACGTGTGTTGCGAGAAATTCTTGAGTTGCAGGGCCGCGGACTTGAGGGTGTGGTTATTTCTGCAAGATGGCCAATCCACTTTGCGCACAAGAGCTTTTCGGTTGCTGACATCCCACGAAGCGGCCTGGTTCAGACTGACGAAAAAGTTTTGGCGCAGGTACGTGCCGACATCCAGGCGGATCTCGATCTTACGTTGAGTATTCTCGAACGTAGCGGCTTACGTGTCGCGGTACTCGCGCCAACCCCGCAACTGATTTATCACGCGCCGGCCTGCCTGGCGTCGCTGGATACATCACGCTGCGATGTTGCGCGTTCCTTGAACGATGCTTTGCTGACCGATGTGACTGCCGCGCTTGCCGAAGTGGTGAGTCGGCATCCGAATGCACGCCTGGTCCAGGTGATGGATTTTTTCTGTGACGAACAGACCTGCCATGCCGTTCGCGATGGAAAAATCCTCTACCACGACGACGATCACCTGACGATAACCGGAGCCCGGGAACTCGGGCGCTATCTGAGCGCCGATCTGGCCTGGTTGCGTGGCAAGCCGAACGCGGCCGGCGGGGTGAAGTGACAGGGAGCGGGGTTATCAATAAGTGTTGCTCAATGCTTGCGGTTCTGTGAAGGTTCGCTAGTCGGTGCGTCCCTCGGAAGGCTGTGCAGCGATTCCAGTTCGGCTAGCAATGGCGTGCCGGCCCGCGTCGGCTACGATCCGCTTGTGCAGCACATCATTCAGTTGATGGGCATGCTGGCCAGGGAAGTGCTGCTAAGCCCCGGCGCTGATCAGGTTATAGTCCTGATGCGCCGCGTGCAGATCAATGAAATGCTTTTTATATGCTGAATAGTCTCGTGTATTCTTGCTCTTGCGATGCTTGGCCTCGGGGCACGGTATTTCGATGAGTTTGCGCCTGAACCAATTTACCTTGCCCCCTTGACCCGTCTTAAACCACCTCCCGGAAATCTATCCGTAAAGCATGAAATCCATAAAAAAACTGCTCCTTGCACTCGTCCCCACGATCGTTGTTCTGCTGTTGTTTGGCCTGGGTTTCCTGGCCTGCTACTTCGTGATCGGCAAGGTATTCGACAATGAAATCCAGGGAGAAGCCAAGGCGTATACTCTCGGCCGCCTGCTGAAAGACACTCCGGAGAAGCGAAGTGCGCTGGCCAGCACCTACTATGATCCCGGCAAGGCGCTACAGATGTTCGACGACATTTCGTGGGCTGTTCCCAATATCCCGACGCCATTCGTCGGCACCGCACCCACACCCGGCCAGCATGGTACTGCCCATATAAACTCGATGCAATTCCGGGCTGCCAAAGAGCTGGAAATGCCTAAGCCCGCGGACACCTACAGAATTTTCATTACCGGAGGCTCCACAGCCTTTGGCAGCGGAGCGCCAGGCGATGACCAGACAATCGCCGGTTACCTGAACACAATCCTGAGCAGGCAGCTCACACCCATGACCAAACAGAAGTATGAAGTTTTTACCATGGCCAATCGGGCATGGGCTTCGACGCAGGAGCGCATAGTGATCGAGAATCGCCTTTCCGAACTGGAGCCGGATATGGTCATCTCGTTTTCCGGGGTCAACGACGTGCATTGGGGGCTGCGTGGGCGAAATGTCCTGTGGTTCCGCTCTTATGCCGACGAATTCTACTGGTCGCTGATCAAGCGTGTTTTCATAATCACCCGACAGCCCCCGATGCCCGAAAATACATGGATTGAAAATCCGATTGCTCCTGCCCTGGTCGCAGAACGCTTGCTCAAGAATGTCAGGATCAGTCAGTTCGTCCTGTCAGAGAAGAAGATAGATTATGTATTCGCGTTGCAACCGGCGCTGACCGTGACCAACAAGAAATTGAGCCGCCATGAAAAAAGCAGTTTGAAAAGCGAGGATTATTTCCGGACGTGCTACGGCCTGTTCGTAAAAGATCTGAAGAACCTGCATGGTGAGAATTTCCAGTTTGTCGATCTGTCAGGAGTGTTTGACGGTCTGGACGATCAGGAGGAGATATTTATGGATTCCTATCATTTTGGCGACAAAGGAAATGAGAAGATAGCTGAAAACCTCTTTCTTCAGATCAAGGGCCGGATGGTCAAGCACGCCCGCCCGCCATCCTGAATGCCCGGCAGGGTAGCAGGCTAGCTAACTTTTCCATTGCCCACAAATAACGCTGGACATTTTTGTGTGCCGCGTTTATCGTGGTGCCGTGGAAGTTCAAAATCAGATCAAGCGCGCCCTGTCCGAGCAGAGTTCGATCGAGAGGTTGCGTGGGCTGCTGATGGGGATGCCTGAGCCGGTCGGCGTTTGCCGATGCGGTGTGCCAAAGTTGGATTTCGATGCACGGGGTCGGGTACAGCCAGCGGCTGCATCCAAGGCGCTGCGCGAGTTGGAACGTCGGGGGCACTTGCTGCCCGCGGCCAGCGCCCGGGGAGCCAGAGGGGCCCGGAGTGCGCGTCGTCTGAGCGGCGCCGGTCCGAATCCGAGCACGGCTGGCTGGGCGGACTGGGGTTCAGCGCGGCAGCGATTCAACTGGCCGATCGGGACCACTGGATCGGCTGGGACGTCAAGACACGGCGCGAGCAGTTGCACCGTATCGTGGGCCTGAGCCGCTTTCTGATCCGCCGCTCGGTGCGCTGTCACAATCTGGCCTCCTGCGTGCTGGGGATGGTGCTGCGGCGTATTGATCTGGATTTCGAAGCTCAGTACGGGTATCGTCCCTGGCTCATCGAGAGCTTCGTGGAGACCGAGCGGTTTGCCGGCACCAGCTATCAGGCGGCCAACTGGATCGAGATCGGACAGACCAAGGGACGCGGGCGCCAAGACCGTGAGCACAACCATGCCAAGAGCGTCAAAGCCATCTATGTGTATCCACTGCAAGCGGATTTCCGACAACGCCTGGGCGGGTGGAACCTGTCGTTGCGAGTGCCCTGGGGATGGCCGAGGGCCTGGAGGGGCGATAGCTGGGCGCAGCAGGAGTTTGGCGGTGCAACGCTTGGGGATCGGCGCTTGAGCGAGCGACTCGTACAAAAGCGCGCGTACGCTGGCCACGATGCCCGGCCGGAGGCGTTCTCTGGTGTGGCGCGAGGCGACTGGGCGGCGGTCAAGGCTACTACTGGCTGATCGACCAGCCTGATGACGCGCAGGTCAGCGTCCCCGGCGATCCTGGCACCCCATCGTGCGCGTACGGTTCAACGGATGAAGGCGCACCCGACGGTGCTGTGCATCCAGGACGGGACGGACCTGAACTACACCGGGGCGGGCGCAGTGCGATGGGTTAGGCGTGATGGGCGCCAACCAGACCGGCGCTCGGGGTTTGGGGCTGCACCTGCACTCGACGCTGGTGGTGAGCACCGAGGGCGTACCCCTCGGCGTGTTGAACGCACAGTTCACGGCACCGGTGACCAAGTCAGAGCAGGACAAGCGCCCCGCGCACGAAATTCCAATCGAGGAAAAAAAGAGCTTTGCCTGGATCGCCGGATTGCGCGAGTGCGTCTCACTAGCAAAGAGCTCCTCACACGCGCCAGGTCTGTGTGATGGACCGGGAAGCGGATTTCTTCGAACTCTTTGACGAGCAGCGCAAGAGCGCCAAGGTGGAATTGTTGGTGCGAGCCAAACACGACCGCGCAGTGCCTCCGGGGCACGCACCTAAGTTCAGGGCGGTACGCCAAAGCCCGTGTGCAAGGTGCTCTTCAGGTCCGTGGTGCCGCGACAAAGTGCACCCAGAAGGCAAGCAAAGGCGCGCACAGCCGCGCAAGCAGCACACGGCCGAGGTGCAGTTGCGCTACCTTCAGCATCACTTGCCCCCGCCGCAACTCAGAGGAAAGGCGCCCGATCACCCTGTGGGCGGTGCGCCAACCGGAGCCTTCAGCGCCTGAGGATACAAAGCCGCTTGAATGGTTCTTTGCTGACCACCCGCGCCAGCCATTCGGTTGACGACGCACAACCTGTCTGGGTTGGTATTGCCTGCGCTGGCGCATCGAGACTGGCAGTCTGGTGCTCCAAGACCGGTTGCCGCATCGAGGATCTGCGCACCACGCGCCGAGCGACTCGAGCACGCCGTGCGATCAACCTGGTCATCACCTGGCGCATCATACTCATGACGCTGCTGGGGCGGCCTGCCCGGACTTCCCGCCGAGTGCTGCTCACGGAGATCGAAGTCACGGTACTGAACGCCTTCGCTAGACAAAACAGATCAAGTCGCCGGCCAACCGCGCGATGCGGTGCGGCTGGTGGCCCGCTTGGGCGGCTATCTCGGCTCGCAACAATGATCCGCCCCAGGGCACCAGATCATGTGGCGGGGTTACGCGGTCCCTGCAAATGATCTGCCTGGGCTTCTCCCTCTCAGGCCGCCGGATACAAGTTTGACATACTTGGGTAATGGGCGGGGCTA